>CAVREM010000043.1:0-129272 GCA_963720005.1 uncultured Acidobacteriota bacterium
TAGCCCCTCGAGTCAGATCGACCAGAGCTGCTGCGTGGCCAGCGCCGCACTCCGCCACCATTCCCCTCGGGCGCGGGCGTTGGCCAGGTAATGACGGAGGAGGCGCGCGCCCTGGCGGAAGCACACGCGGCGCAGGTGTCGGTCGGTCAACCGACGATACGCCTTTCGATAGGCGAGCGCCGAGCCCAGTCCGTGGTCGTAGCGGCCGTGTGTCGTTCGGCCGTCGTGCTCTCGGATTTCAGCGAGCACACACCCATCGATCGCAACCGCCGGGGCGCGGAGCGCGAGCTGGAGCAGGAAGTCGTAATCGTCGACGAAGATCCGTTCGTCGAAGCCGATCGACTGTGCCAGCTCGCGGCGGACCAGGACTGTTTGGAGCGCGATGTTGGCTTCGGTCCGAATCATGGTCTCGACAAACCAACCCTCCCGCGGCCGCCACGGTGGACCGGCGCGCTGCGGAATGCGAACGCCCACGCCGTCGATCAGTGCGGCTTCGCCATGACACCACCCGGCCCGAGGGCGTCCTCCATGCGCGCCACCTGCCGCTCGAGCTTCTGCGGATGCCATCGGTCGTCGGAGTCGAGAAAGCCCACGTACGCGCCAGCCGCGCGGCTGAGCCCGGTGTTTCGTCCCCGCGCGATGTTGCCACTGTGGACAAGATGGACGACGTGAATCCGCGAATCCGGAGGGCGCCAATCCTCAACGCGGACCGTCGAGCCATCGTCAGACGACGATCAGTTCCCAGTCCTGCCACGTCTGATTCACTACTGAATCGACAGCGTCCCGTAAGAGCGTCGTCCGGTTGTAGGTTGGCAGAACGACGCTGACGACGGGCGGCAGCGGCACCGCGCGGATTCTACCAGCCGCTTCGAGGTATGGATGAGGCCCAGCGAGCGCGGCCCTGCCGAGCCGAGGGTCGCCGACGACACACGCGAGCGAAGTGCCTGCCTAGCCGAAGCTCGCGGATAAGTCATGCGAGCGACGGCTGCTGGCCTCTGGCTTGCTCCCGGGCGCGTGGAGGAGGCTCCATGGACAACGACCGCAACCGTAACGATGAAGAAATCGGCCGCTCGGACGAGGAGATTGTCGGGGCAGACGATGAGTTCGAGGACCAGGACGAGGTAGACGAGGACGTCGACGAAGAAGACATCGGAGGAAAAGTAGGAGCGCAATGACTTATCGTGCGGTTCTGCTGGACGTGGACGGCACGCTCGTCGACAGCAACGACGCGCACGCGCGTGCCTGGGTGGATGCGCTGGCCGAGAGCGGAAGGCGCGTGGAGTTCCTGCGCGCCCGCCCGCTCATCGGCATGGGCGCGGACAAGCTGCTGCCCGCCCTGACCGGCATTCCCGCCGATTCGCCGGAAGGCGAGCGGCTCGTGTTCCTCCGCGGCGAGATCTTCCGCCGCGAATATCTCCCGACGCTGCACCCGACCCGTGGCGCCCAGCGGCTGCTCGAATGGCTGCGTGACGACGGACTGCAGCTGATCGTGGCGACATCGGCCAAACCGGACGAGCTCGAAGGTCTTCTCGAAGTGGCCGGCGCAACGCGCCTGATCGACGCCGCGAGCTCCTCCGGTGATGCCGACCGATCCAAGCCCGATCCGGACATCGTTCATGTGGCGCTGGGAAAGGCAGGGTGTGAGCCGCACGAGGCGATCTTCATCGGCGATACGCCGTACAACATCGCGGCCGGCAGCCGGTCAGGCGTGCCGGTCATCGCGCTCCGCTGCGGCGGGTGGTGGCGTGATCGCTCCTTCCGCGGAGCGGTCGCGATCTACGACGATCCCGACGACCTCGTCGACAACTATCTCTTGTCGCCCTTCAAGCGGCCTCTCGCCTTGTCGAGATAGCGGCTGCGATTCGTTCAACGTTTCGCCAGCACGTACCAAAGCTCACCAGCGCGTACCATCCGATCCCATCCTGTTTTTCAAGGAATAGTAGCAGGCACGACGCCTTGAGCGGATTCGCCCGGCACTCGACGACAAATAACGAAAATGACCGCGAAGGAAGCGCTCGACGCCGCGAACGACGCCGAGCCCGGCGAGCGGCTCCGACGCTTACTTGACGATCATAGAGCCAGCCGTTACCTCGTTCTTGTGCGCTGCGAAGGCGGCGAGGACTTCTTCCTTCTCGCGCCGAGGCACTTTGACGAAGTCAAGGGTGCGCCCAAGTTCGGCCGCGACCTCGTCGAATTCGTCTGGCGAGATCCTGAGGTCACGATGCGCTTCCTCAAGACCCACCTCGGTCTTTCCCGGCCTTGTGGGCGTGTATTGGAACGGCCCGCCCGCGACGGCGCAAACCCAAAGGGTTCGCATGAACTTGAGGCCCGGCAACCTGTCCAACTTCTTCGTGTGCCACTCCCTGAGGGCTGGGTTCTTCGAGGTCTTCCCCACGATCGGGTTCTTCACAACCGCGTCGCTAAAGTGGTCAACCACCGCCGCGATGGCGAAGACGCCGCCAAGCCGTTCGTACAAACTCTTCTCGGTCATGTTCACCAACCTCCCAGTAGGGTCTAACGAGAATCCGGTGTCGCGACGCTGGTCGGGCCGACGTTCACGACGTGATGCGGCTTGCGATGCAATACGCGTGTCTTGTGCTCCTACTTGTCGGCGACGAATGAAAGGTTGGCCCGGGCAACGAGATGGCCGTTCCCGTTGCTCGGACTTGACAACGCCGCTGTTCTCGAAGCTCTGCACGGATTGTCGTGTGAGTAGCCATCCTCTCCTTATGTGCTTCGATGAGAGCGACCCTCTCGGGAAGTAAACGCAAGAATAAAATGATCAAACTGAACGGCGCTGTCCGCTTTAGGACGCCCTTGTCGTTGCGGGTGGGCGGATTTTCCTTCGGAACCTCGATCCAGATACCGGCGAATCGTCGGCATTCAACGAACCACGAGCTACTCACTGCAAACAAATGCTGAGCTCGGCAATGACAAGTCGGAAACGGCCGGCTGACGATGTGGACAATGTCTTCAAGAGCTGGGCGGCGGCCTGTCCAATACCGCACCTTGAGCGTAGTGGTCGTCTCAACGACGGCGGAGTGAGTTAGGACATTTGTCTCTTGTCGCCCTTCAAGCGGCCTCTCGCCTTGTCGAGATAGCGGCTCACCGCTTCGAGGCTCGACCCCCTTGCTCTTGCTCAGCGCCGCCCACAGATCGCCCGTCGTCTGCAGCCGCGCCGGCACGGTCCGGATGGTGAACGCCTCGCGGTCGACGCCGTCGTGCACCTCCTGCCAGGTGAGCGGCGTCGAGACGCCGGCGAATTCGCTGGCGCGCGCGCTGTAGGCGGTCGCCAGCGTCTTTCCAAGCACGTTCTGCATGAAGTCGACGTAGACGCGCTTGCCGCGCGCCGCGACCGTCCGCTCGACCGTCGCCTGCTTCGGATGCTTCTGCGCGACGACGGTCGCGATGATCTGGCAGAAGAGCAGGCCGGCTTCGTAGGGCGTGCCCGGCGGCAGCGGCAGGTAGATGTGCAGGCCTTCGGAGCCCGATGTCTTCGGCACGCCGGCGGCGCCGAGCAGCTCGAGCTCGTCGTGGATCCAGCGCGCGACTTCGAGCGTCCGGCTGAAGGGCAGGCCCGGCATCGGATCGAGATCGAGCGCCGCGTAGTCGGCGAACTCGGGCGACTGCACGCGCGAGAACCACGGATCCTGTGAGATCGCCGCGAGCTGCGTCGTGTAGAGCAGCGTCAGCAGAGTCGCCGCCGATGAGCTGCGGCCGCTCGTTCGGCGACCTTGACCTGTCTCGACGCGGACGCCCTGCGGCACATCCTCGACGCGATGCTGGTAGAACGGCTTCGCGGCGATGCCGTTCGGAAAGCGTTTCATCACGAGCGGCCGATCGGCGACGGCCGGCAGGATGTACGGCGCGACCTGCGCGTAGTAGCGGAACAGATCGCCCTTGGTCAGCTTCTCCTTCGGCCAGAACACCTTGTGCAGGTTGGTGACGGCGAGCCGCTGGCCGCCCGGCAGTTCGAGCGTGCCGTCGCGCCGGGCGTCTTCGAGCGCGCTGAGTTGATCGACGAGGGCGTGAGAGTCGCCGGGTGATGCCGGCGCTGCGCGGACGGTCGCGGCTCAAGCCCGGCACGACGTCGATCGTCCGGCTGCCGCGCGGTTCGCCGCGCCTTTCTGCTCGCGGACGACCTCGCGCGGGTTCTTGTCGTCGCGCAGGCCGAGATACACCGGATGCCGCAGCTTCGCGTCGGCGGTCCACTCGGTGAACTTGACCTGCGCGACGAGCCGCGGCTCGACCCAGTGCGGCCGCTCGTTGGTGCGCGGCCTGGCGTGAAGGGGCACTCGTCGGTTTCGAGCGGCTTCAGCAGCTTCATCACCCGCGCGAGCTCGCGCTCGTTGAATCCGGTCCCGGTATGGCCGACGTAGACGAGCGCGCGATCCTTCGTAGACGCCGAGCAGCAGCGCGCCGAACCAGGCGCGCGTCTGGCGCGGCTCGGTCCAGCCGCCGACGACGAACTCCTGCTCCTGGGTGATCTTGATCTTGCGCCAGTCCGGCGTCCGCTTGCCCGACTTGTAGAGCGAGTCCGCGTGCTTCGCGATGAGGCCTTCCCACCCCTGCTCGAGGGCGCGCTCGTACAGCGCACGGCCGTCGCCACGCACCATCTCGCTGACCCGCAGGCAGGAATCGCGATTGCCCTTGAACAGGCGCTCGACGACCTGGCGGCGCTCGAGGAGCGGCAGGTCGCGCAGGTCGCGGGCGCCCTCGCTCAGCACGTCGAAGACGATGTAGGCGGTTCTGACCGATGACGACGTCAAGCGCCGGCTCACCGCGCGAGATGGATGCGGCCCTGCAGCTGCTGGAATCCGGTCGGCCGGCCGTCCGCGTCGAGCGCGACGATCTCGCCGTCGAGCACGACCGGCTGCTTCTGGCGGCGCGCCCACTTGGCGAGCGCGGCGGCGATTTCGGGGAACTGCGATGGTTTTCTCGTTGCCCAGGCGCGACCACAAGCGGACCGGACCGCCAGGGCGGACTTCGGCGATCGCGCGGATGCCGTCGTATTTCGGCTCGTAGACGAGCTGCGGGTCCTCGAGCGGCGCGTCGTCGAGCGACGCCAGCATCGGCTTGAGCATCCGCCGATTCTATGCGGCGCGGCGCGATCGCTTGCGGGCCGCCGGCTTTTTGCCGGGCCCTCGACTGCGCTCGGGCCGGCTTGGCGAGCTTGTCGCGCTCCGGCGGCCTTGCCGGCGGTCCGGCTGCCGAGCGTTGTCGCGTGCCCGATGTCTCGAGGCTGCGCCGCAGCCGCTCCATCAGGTCGACGACTTCGGCCCGGGGCCGTTCGGTCGTCGGCTCGAGCTCGACGTCCTTGCCCTTCACCTTGCCCTGGATGATGCGCAGCAGGTTCTCGCGGTACTGATCGGTGTACTTGGCCGGATCCCATTCGCTCGCGAGGTTGTTCACCAGCGCCTTCGCCATGTCGAGCTCGGGCTTGCGGATGTTGCCGGCCGCCGGGAAGCTGAAGTTCGCCGTGTCCACGAGCTCGTCGGCGAACCGCATCACGGTCAGCACCAGCGCGTCGCCGATCACCTCGAGCGCGGCGAGATGCTGCGCATCGCGCAGGATGAACTTGGCGATGCCGATGCGATCCGACTCGCGGATGGCCTCGCGCAGCAGCGCATACGCGCGCTCGCCGCCTTTCGCCGGGACCAGGTAGTAGGGCGTCTCGAAGAACCGGTCGTCGATCTCGTCGGACTTCACGAAGTCGATGATGTCGACGGTGCGCGTCTTCTCGAGCGCCGCCGCCTGGAAATCCTCCTTGGTGAGGACGACGAAGCGGCCCTTCGCGTACTCGTAGCCCTTGACGAGATCTTCCCACGCGACGGGCTGGCCGTCGCTGATGCACACGCGCTCGAAGCGGACGGGCGAACGGTCCTTCGCGTGCAGCATGCGGAAGCGCGGCCGGTGATCGCGCACCGCCGTGTGCAGCTCGATGGGAATGTTCACCAGCCCGAAGGAGATCGATCCTTTCCAGAGCGCGCGGGCCATCGGTCACCGCCGCTGCTTGAGCTCGCGTTCGGCGCGCACCCAGTCGTCGAAGTCGAGGCCGTGGTGGCCGCCGCGCTCGAGATACATCTCGTAGGCGCGCGCGCGGATATCTTCGTCGGTCGGTTCCTCGACCGGACGCGCGGCCACGTGCATCGCCCGGCGCCTGCTGGCTGCGCTCGGCTCGCCGGCTCCGAGTCTCGTTTTGCGAGCGCTCGGGAACTATTGTCCGGCCCGTCCGCGCGACTGGTCGCTTCGCAGTCGATCGTGCGTGGTTTCTTCGCCATGGCCATTACCTCTATGCAATCACGACGGCGTCGACGACATCAGTCACACGCCGTCGTTAAATTGTTCAGTCGCGTGCGAAATCCGACAGTTCTCCGCTAGCTCTGCAAGCCGGACGCCAGCTCATAGAGCGCCGAGGATGCCCACGAGCGGGATCCCCAGCCAGTCGGGACGGTTGTTCAACTCGTATCCAAGCTCGTAGAGCGCCTTCTCGAGGATGAACGCGCCGAGCAGGCGATCGAACTCCCAGGATCTTGGACGCCGAGATCGGCGCCGCGCGGTGCTGCGGTACGACGCGAGAAACGCCTCGCCGATCCAGTGCTGCCAGGCGTCGGCCCAGGGCGCGAGCAGCGCGTAGTCGTCGGCGGCGTTGAGCGTGAATGTGAACAGGGCCGCATACGCGGCGTAGCTGAAGGAGCGCAGCATCCCGGCGACGTCCTTCAGCGGCGGCTGCTTCAGGCGGCGTTCGGCGAGGCTTCGAGCCGGCTCGCCCTCGAAGTCGAGGATGATGAAGTCTTCCTCGGTGCGCAGGACCTGGCCGAGGTGGTAATCGCCGTGGATGCGGATGCGCATCCCGGCGGCCGCATCGCCCCTGATCGCGTCGAGGCGTTCCAGGAGCGCGGGCGTGGCGTCGAGGACCGCTTCCACCGGCGGCTGGAGCACCTCGGGGATGACGTCGCGCTTCGACGCCAGCAGGTCGAGCACCTGTTCGGCGAGCGCGATCATCTCGCGATGCGCCGCCTCGCGTGCCTCGGCGCCGAACGGTTCGGGCGCGAAGGCGGCGGCGGCGTCCGGGTCCGCGAGCGCCCGATGCATCTCAGCGGTCCTCCGGCCGAGCAGTTGTGCGCTTGCCAGGTACCAGCGCTCGGTCGCGGCGAGAAACGGCGGCAGTGACGCCGCGGCACGGGCGCTTCGAGCGGCGCCTCGGCGCTGCGCGGCGCGCGCCGCGACCGCCTCGTAGTAGCGGCGCAGGTCGTTGATCGTGAAGTCCCAGCCGGATCCCTGATGGCCGACGACGCCCTGGACGACGGCGAGGGTGCTCGGCTCGACTTCCGGGCGGTGATGGAAGAGCCCGCCCGCCAGCGGCGGGATCCTCGTAAACCCGCGCCTGGCGAGGTGGGCCGGCAGCTCGAACTCGGGGTTCATGCCAGGCTCGACGCGGCGGAACAGCTTCAACGCGTACCGGTCGTTCACGAACAGCGACGCTGTTGCTCTGATCGGAGGTGCTGCGCACCCAGCGGCGTTCGGGCGCGAGATCGAGCTCGGCTCGCGGTGAGCACGCCACGCAGGCTGCCAGTGCCGGTCGGCAATTCGCGCGCGTGCTCGACCAGGCCCAGCAGCCGGTTGCACGTGTCCTCGTCGAAGATGCCGTCGACGAGCGCGCCCTTGCGCGCGCCGGTCACCCGGGCCAGCACGCTGGACGGGTGCTCCTTGATCGCGCGGTCCGCCGCCTCGCCCGACACCGCGGCCAGCGGCAGCAGGTAGGTCTCCGTCCACCCGTCGGTGTAGCTCACCGTGGCCAGCGCGATGAACGCCGGCGTGCTGCCGGTGCGGATCGTCGCCCAGTCGGTGAAGCGTGCCTGCCTGATCTCGCGCGACTTCGAGGCGAACCAGCGCTGGCGCTTCAGGAAGGGCACGAGCGCCTGCCGCTCGAGCGTGAGCCGTGTGCCGGTGCTCAACACCCCTTCCCAGTCGACGCCGACGAGCAGCGCGGGCAGGCTTGCGGCGAGCGCCTCGTTCGCATCTTCCGGCGCGCGCGGCGGCACCTGCGTCACCTGCATCGGTGCATGCTGCAGGGTGAACCAGTACGAGCCGTACGGGTTCAGGGTGAGAAAGTACGGCCGCTCGGTGATCCGCGGGAACTCGGTGACGCCGGTCATCTCGACCGGGATCAGGCCGGCGTACGCGCTCAGATCCAGCTCGACGGGCTGCAGGCTGCGCGACAGGTTCGCGACGACGAGGATCGTCTCGTGCGCGTCGCGGCGCAGGTAGGCGAGCACCTTGCGGTTGGCCGGATAGACGAACTCGAGCGATCCGCGGCCGAAGACGCGGTGCTGCTTGCGCATCGCCACCAGCCGCTTCATCCAGTTGAGCAGCGAGAACGGGAAGCGCTCCTGCGCTTCGACGTTGATCGCCTGGTAGCCGTAGACCGGATCCATGATCGGCGGCGCGTAGAGCCGGGCCGGATCGGCGCGCGAGAAGCCGCCGTTGCGATCGCCGCTCCACTGCATCGGCGTCCGGACGCCGTTGCGATCGCCGAGGTAGATGTTGTCGCCCATCCCGATCTCGTCGCCGTAATAGACGATCGGCGTGCCCGGCAGCGAAAACAGCAGCATGTTCAGCAGCTCGGCGCGGCGGCGGCTGTTCTCGACGAGCGGCATCAGGCGCCGCCGGATGCCGACGTTGATCCGCATCTGCGGATCGGTCGCGTAGCTGCGGTACATGTAGTCGCGCTCTTCGTCGGTGACCATCTCGAGCGTGAGCTCGTCGTGGTTGCGCAGGAACAGCGCCCACTGGCAGTTCTCGGGGATCTCCGGGGTCTGGTTCAGGACTTCGGTGATCGCGTGGCGGTCTTCCTGGTTGAGCGCCATGAAGATCCGCGGCATCAGCGGGAAGTGGAACGCCATGTGGCACTCGTCGCCGTCGCCGAAGTACGACCGCACGTCGGCCGGCCACTGGTTCGCCTCGGCGAGGAGCATGCGGCTGCGATAGGCGGCGTCGAGCTCGCGCCGGATGCGCTTGAGCACCGCGTGCGTCTCGGGCAGGTTCTCGTTGTTCGTCCCTTCGCGCACGCACAGGTACGGCACGGCGTCGAGCCGGAGGGCGTCGACCCCGATGTCGAGCCAGAACTTCATCACGTTGATCACCGCCTCGACCACCGCCGGGTTGTTGTGGTTCAGGTCGGGCTGGTGCGAGAAGAAGCGGTGCCAGTAGTACTGCTTCGCGACCGGGTCGTAGGTCCAGTTCGACTTCTCGGTGTCGGTGAAGATGATCCGCGTCTCGGGAAACTTCTGGTCGGTGTCGCTCCAGACGTAGAACTCCCGTTCAGGCGATCCGGGCGGCGCGTGGCGCGCCCGCTGGAACCACGGGTGCTGATCCGACGTGTGGTTGACGACCAGCTCGATCAACACCTTGATGCGCCGCTCGTGCGCGGCGCGCACGAACGCGTGGAAGTCGTCCAGCGTGCCGTAGGCAGGATGGACGTTCAGGTAATCCGCGATGTCGTAGCCGTCGTCCTTGAGCGGCGAGGGAAAGAAGGGCAGCAGCCAGATGCAGGTGATGCCGAGGCTCTGCAGGTAGTCGAGCTTCTGTGTCAGGCCCTGGAAGTCGCCAATGCCGTCGTTCGTGCTGTCGAAGAACGACTTGACGTGCGCCTGGTAGATGATCGCGTCCTTGTACCAGAGCGGATCGTCGTCCTGCGCCGCCGCCGCGGCTGCGGTGCAGCCGCTCGGCCGGCATCGACAGGTTCGGCGCATCAAGAGCCATTCCGTAATTCCTAATTCCTAATTCTAATTCTAATTTCAGCTTCAGCACATGTCCCTGCCGGACCTCCGGATCGAACCGCACGTAGTTCCATTCGCCCCGCCAGGTATACACCGAATCGTCGAGCAGATCGCGTACCTGATACGCGCCGTCCGCCGCGCCGAGCGGACAGCGGACGAACCCGTGCTGCATGTAGTGCGGATCGAGGCTCGACGACGACGAAGACGCGATCGTCAACGTGCCGCGATCGTCCGCGCGGTTCGGCCGCGACGGCGCCGGCACCGATTTGCTGAACGCGATGATCTCGGGATTGTCGGTCTCGTGGAACCGCAGGGTATGGTCGAACTGCAGCGCCACTTCCCGATGCCTGATCGCGATTGATCGCGCGCGACCAGCTCCTTGATGTGCCCGGGCCGGTCCCAGTTCCAGCGCCGGTACTGATACTTCTCCGAGTCGGCGTATTCCTCGCTGCCGGGCCGCACCGAGCGGTTGTCGCACAACTCGAACCCGCTGTAAATACCGTAGTTGGCGCCCAGCGTCGCCGCGAGCAGGAGGCGCGCCCGGAAGGCGGGCGGGCCGCCGCTGCTGCAGGTACTCGTGCAGGATGTCGGGCGTATTGGCGAACAGGTTCGGCCGCAGGTACTCGCGCGCGTCGGTCGCCGTCAGCTCGGCTCAGGTACTCGATCAGCTCCGCCTTGGAGTTCCGCCACGTGAAGTAGGTGTACGACTGGCGTGAAGCCCGACTTGGCCAGGTATTTCATCACCCTGCGGGCGGGTAAACGCTTCCGAGAGGAAGATGACGCGCGGCTCGCGGCCGTGCACCTCGCCGATGAGCCATTCCCAGAACCCGAACGTCTTGGTATGGGGGTTGTCGACGCGGAAGATCCGCACGCCGCGGTCGACCCAGAACATCGTGACCGCGAGCAGCGCCTGCCACAGCGCCGGCCAGTCGTCGCACTCGAAGTCGAGCGGGTAGATGTCCTGGTATTTCTTCGGCGGGTTCTCCGCGTATTTGATCGTGCCGTCGGGCCGGTGGCGGAACCAGTCGGGGTGCTCGCGCACCCACGGGTGATCGGGCGAGCATTGCCACGCGAGATCGAGCGCGACCTCCAGGCCCAGCCGCTCGGCCTCCTCGCGGAACGCCGCGAAGTCGTCGACCGTGCCGAGCCCCGGCTCGATGGCGGTATGGCCGCCTTCGCATCGAGCCGATCGCCCACGGGCTGCCCGGGTCGCCTGGCTGTGCCCGGAGGCTGTTGTTCCGCCCCTTCCGGAAGCTTCGACCGATCGGATGAATCGGCGGAAGGTACACGACGTCGAAGCCCATGTCGGCGATGGCCGGCAGCCGAGCTGCTCGCCTCGCGAAACGTCGCGCTGCGCGTCGGATCTGGTCCGGCCGAGCGCGGGAACATCTCGTACCACGCGCCGGTGCGGGCCCGCGCGCGATCCACCCAGACGCGATAGACCGGCGACGCCGTGGCGCCCGAGCGGTCGGCGTAGGTGTGCATCATCGCCGCCAGATCGTCGGCCGTGCCGAGCCGTACGCGACGCGCCGTCGACACTGGCATCCGCGAGCGCATCAGCCCGGGCTCGACAACCAGTTCGCAGCGTCGCTCCCTGTCCCAATTTGATCCGCGCGCGCCGCCGCCTCGCGAACCAGCAGCTCGCCTTCGAGAAGCTCCAGCGAGACGTCCTGCCCGGCGTCGAACTTCACGACGGAGGTCGCGGCGCCAGGTCGCGAACCGGTCGACCCAGGCGAGGATCGCGTATTCGTGCCACCCGACAGCGCCAACGTCGAACCGGCCGGTCCATTCATCGGTGCCAGGATTCGTCAGTGTCAGCGGTGTTTCACGCCAGTCTTCTGGTTGTGTCGCTCGGGCCAGCGGGTCCGCCTCTGTTGTAGTGCGGACCTTTAGGTCCGCCGTAGCGTCTCGATCGCGCAGCACGGCGACGACCACGTCATGGCCGTCGGCGAAGAGCACAGCCGTGACGTCGACGTATTCGCCGGGCGTGCGTTTGATGGGAAACCGGCCGCCGTCGATCGCCGGACGGACCTCGTCGATGACGACGCGCCGACGTCGGAGTCGTCAGTCGGCAGTCGTCAGTCGGCAGGCTGCGACTGTCGACTGTCTGACTGTTGACCTGTCGACTGACGACTGTGCGACTGTCGGCCATCAGCTCTCCGCGGTGACCGCGACCGGTTCCGGCTTCGGGGCGGCCGCAGCCTGCGTTTCAGCCTGACCGTGGGCGCGCGCCGGCGACGCGGCGGCGTTCGCGCAGCGGCGGGACCAGCCGGAACACCGCCACCGAGCGGCCCTGCAGCGGATAGCGGACGCCGGGACGGAAGACCCGCTCGGCGGTGTGCTCTGCGATCGGTGTCGACGACCCGCTGCCATTGCTGGTCGGCCTCGAGCGGCGGCAGCGTGAACGGCACCTTGTCCGTGTGGGCGTTCAGGAGCACGAGCAGCGTGTCGCCCGTGATCCGCTCGCCGCGCTCGTCGACCTCTTCGATCGCATGGCCCGAGAGCAGCATGCCGACGCTGCGGACGAAGTCGGCGTTCCAGGCCTCGTCGGCCATCTCCATGCCGTCCGGCGCGAGCCACGCGACGTCCTTCACGCCGCCGCCGCGGATGCTCCGGCCCTGGAAGTAGCGGCGCCGCCGCAGCACCGGCTGCGACAGCCGCAGGTGGACGAGCTGCGCCACGAACTCGCAGAGCGCTTCTTTTTCGGGTGTCGGCGTCCAGTCGATCCAGGTCAGCTCGTTGTCCTGGCAGTAGGCGTTGTTGTTGCCCTGCTGCGTCCGCGCGAACTCGTCGCCATGGCTGATCATCGGCACGCCCTGCGACAGGAGGAGCGTCGCCATGAAGTTGCGCATCTGGCGGCGGCGCAGCTCGGCGATCGCCGGATCGGCGGTCGGGTCCTTCGGCGCCGTGGTTGACGCTCAGGTTGTTGTTCTCGCCGTCGTGGTTGTTCTCGAGGTTCGCTTCGTTGTGCTTCTCGTTGTAGCTGACCAGATCGTTCAGCGTGAAGCCGTCGTGCGCGGTGACGAAATTGATGCTCGCGTAGGGCTTGCGCCCGCTGTGGGCGTAGAGATCGTTGCTGCCGGAGAGCCGGGTCGCAAGCTCCGACACCGTTCCGCCGTCGCCGCGCCAGAACCGGCGCACCGTGTCGCGATACTTGCCGTTCCATTCCGTCCAGAGAACAGGGAAGTTCCCCACCTGGTAGCCGCCCTGGCCGAGGTCCCACGGTTCGGCGATCAGCTTCACCTGCGACAGGATCGGGTCCTGGTGGATGATGTCGAAGAAGCTCGCCAGCCGGTCGACGTCGAACAGCTCGCGCGCGAGCGCGCTGGCCAGGTCGAACCGGAAGCCATCGACATGCATCTCGTTCACCCAGTACCGCAGGCTGTCCATGATCAGCTGCAGCACCTGGGGACATCGCATGTTGAGCGTATTCCCGCACCCGGTGAAATCCATGTAGTAGCGCGGGTCCTCGCTCACGAGCCGGTAGTACGAGGCGTTGTCGATCCCCTTCAACGACAGCGTCGGGCCGAGGTGGTTGCCCTCGGCGGTGTGGTTGTAGACGACGTCGAGGATGACTTCCAGGCCGGCGGCATGGAGGGCGCGCACCATCCGCTTGAATTCGCGCACCGATCCGGCCGGCGTTCGCGACGCCGCGTAGCGGCGTTCGGGCGCGAAGTACCCGTAGCTGTTGTAACCCCAGTAGTTGGTCAGCCCTTTTTCCTCGAGGTGCCGATCGCGCGCGTTGTGGTGCACCGGCATCAACTCGACCGCGGTCACGCCCAGGTGCTTGAGATGGTTGATGGCCGCTTCCGTGGTGAGGGCTTCGTAGGTGCCTCGAACGTGTTCGGGGATCCGCGGGTGGCGCTTCGAAAACCCGCGGACGTGCATCTCGTAGATGACCGTCCGATGCCACGGCGTGCGCGGCGCCCGGTCGTCGCCCCAGGTGAACGCCGGATCGACGACTGCGGCCAGGGGGGCGAACGGTGCACTGTCGCGGTCGTCACACGACAGGTCGACCTCGGGATCGCCAACGCGATAACCGAACATTTCGTCGGCCCATCGAATCATACGCGCGACCGACTTCGCGTATGGATCCATGACAACCTTGTTCGGATTGAAACGGTGGCCCTGACCGGGTTCGTAGGGGCCGTGAACCCGGTAACCGTAGAGCTGGTTCGGCCGGATGTCGGGGAAGAAGCCGTGCCAAACCATGTCGGTCTGTTCCGGCAAGGCGATGCGGGTTGTCTCTGTGGTCGCGTCGAGAGAGTCGAAGAAGCACAGTTCGACCTTGGTGGCGTGCGCGGAGAAGACCGCGAAGTTGACGCCGACCCCGGTCCACGTCGCGCCGAGAGGATAGGGCTCGCCCGGCCACACCCGCACGGGGGCCAGTCAATCATTTCTTATGCCAGGGGCTCGAGACTGGAGGCTGGAGACTAGGGGCTGGGGCTGAAGACGGAGCGGCTGGGGCTGGAGACGAGAGGCTGCGGACGAGTCGCCTAGTCCCCAGTTCCAGCCTCCAGCCTCTAGTCCCCAGTTGAATATCTATCGTTGAACCACGGCTCCGCGGAATTCGAGTAGCCGCGGACTTCCCAGAAACCCTTCTGATCCTCGGCCAGGAACTCGATCTTGCGAATCCACTTGGTGCCTTTCCAGGCATACAGCTTCGGCGTGATCATCCGGACGGGGCCGCCATGCTCGTGCGGCAGCGGCTGTCCCTCCCAGGTGTGGACCAGCAGCACATCGTCTTCGATCGCGCGATCGAGCGGCAGGTTCGTCGTGTACGGGATGAAGGTGCCCGGGGCGAAGTCGTAGCCGGTGCAGAACACGACGCGCGCCTCGTCTTTCGGCACCACCAGCTCGGCGAGGGTCTTGAACCGCACGCCCTGCCAGTGGTTATCGAAGCGCGACCAGGTTGTCACGCAATGAAAGTCGCTGACGTCGTCCGCCTGCGGAAGGGCGAGGAACTGATCCCAGTCGAGCGTGACCGGGTTTTCGACGAGCCCGCCGATCTCGAGCTTCCAGTTCCGCCGATCGACGTCTGGCTGCTCGCCCAGATCCAGCACCGGCCAGTTCTTCACTTCATGCTGGCCGACGGGGAGTTGCGGCATCCCGTGCCGGTTCGGCGGGCCGGCGCCATCCGGCGGCTGGCCGCGGAATTTCACGTTCACCGCGCCTTTGTCGAGAGTGATCTGGCGCTCGATGTACTTGCGCCGCCGCGCCACGAGGTCGGACGGCTGGGACATACGCCACAGTTTCTCACGGTCCGGATCGTGCTCGGTGCTCGGGACTCGGCTGGCCGGACCTCGCGACTGTCTCGCCTGAAGTGCGGACGCTACGAGCGGTCCGAGCCTGAGCCCGAGCCTAGTATTGCGGCTTGCTGGCCGGGCTCGAAGACGGACGTGAGCATGAACTCGGGCCACGGCGTCCGGGATTCGCTGGCGGCGGCCCGGCGGGCGGCTTTATCGCGGTACATGCGGTGGTCGGCTTCGGCCAGGAGTGCTTCGTAGCTCTTGCCGTCGTGGGGGAACACGGCGGCGCCGGCGCTGGCCGCCAGGCGCAGCACCTTCCCGGCGCGGACCTCGATCTGAATCTGGCCAACCTGTTCCTGCAGTTCGAGGCGCTTGGCCTCGACGGCTTCGCGCGTGCATTCGGCCAGGACGATGATGAACTCGTCGCCCGCGTAGCGCACGCACAGATCGTACGAGCGCAGCGTGTTCTGCAGCGTCTCGGCGACCTGACGCAGCGCGCGATCGCCGACGTGGTGCCCGCAGGTATCGTTGATCGCCTTGAACGCGTCGATGTCCATGACGATCAGGCCAAGCTCGCGGTCGAGACGTTCGGCGCGGACCAGCTCCCGCGCGAGGTGGGCGAACATCGACCGGCGGTTCGGCAGCGACGTCAGCGGATCGGTCAGCGAGTCTTCCTGCGTCTGCTCGAACACGATCGAGTTGTGGACGACCGGACCCGCCTGCTCAGCGACTCGCTCGAGCAGCCGCCGGTGATCCTCGGAGTAGCGGTTCGGCTGCGTATGGAACAGCGTCAGGCAGCCGATGAACGTATCGTTGGCCGTCAGCGGCGTGACGATCGCTGAATGAAGGCCATGGTCGGCCTCGATCCCGAGCGCCTCGAACGTGAGGCGCGGGTCGGCGTTGACCAGCGTGCGGCGGTTGCGCGCGGCCCAGCCCGCCAGTCCCTGGCCGACCGCCAGCGTCGTGTTCAACAGCGCCTCGGTGCCGGCGCCGGACACGAAGCGGCACTTGAGCGTCAAGCCGTCCGGCTGCAGCAGGAAGAGCGAGCAGCCCGACCACGGCACGATCTTCTTCAGCTTCGACGAGATCAGCGCCATCGTGTCGGTGATGCCGAGGCTGGTTCCCATCGACTGGGCGATCTCGTACAGCGCGTAGATTTCCTTGTGTGCGAGCGCGATGTTTTCGAACGCATTGGTGCCCGCGCCGTGGAGCAATCCGGCAGCCGTCGCACCGGTCGCCACGGGCGGCGGGGCGGCCGCCTCAGCGATCAACTCCGCGGCGTCGGCTTCGGCCATCAGGGCCGGCAGGATCTCGATGAACGTCGATGTCAGGCGCGGGTCGAGCGCGCGCCCGGCCTCGTCCTGGAGCAGGCTGATCGCGCTGTCGTGGCTCATCGGCTTGTGGTACGGCCGTTCGGTCGTCACCGCGTCGTAGTAATCGACGATCGTCAGGATGCGGGCGCCGACCGGAATGTCCTGGCCGGCGAGCCCCTGCGGATATCCCCTGTCCATCCCAGCGCTCGTGATGGCTGAGGATGAGCGGCGCGACCGGGTACGGGAACGGCACCGCGGCGATGATCTCGGCGCCCACCTGCGGGTGGACGCGGATCTTCTGGAACTCCTCCTGCGTCAACGGCCCGGGCTTCGACAGGATGTGCTCGGGCACGGCCAGCTTGCCGATGTCGTGCAGCAGCGCCGCGGTCTTGACGCCCTGGATGTCGGCCGGTCCGAGGCCGGCCGCCTTCGCGAGGCCGACGGCGTAGAGCTGGACGCGGCGGATGTGCGACTGCGTGTGCTGGTCCTTGGCGTCGATTGCCCGCGCCAGTGCCTCGATCGTCGCCAGGTGCAGGTCCGACGTCTGCTGCACGTGCCGCTGTTCGTCCTCGACGCGGCCCATGAACATCTTGTAGGTCCGGTACATCAAGTAGACCGGTGCGAAGGTCAGCGGTGTCACCCACCAGCCGGCGTGCGCGATCAGCCACAACGCCAGCGCCGCCGTGCCGGCGCCGACGAAATAGCTCGGCGCGCTCCACAGGAAGTTGGTGTGCCAGGTCGTCGTGATGCGCTCGTTGGACGACAGCGAAATGGCCGTCGCGATGAGCCCGGTGTTCAAGCAGGAAGTACACCGTCGCCGCGCCGACCAGCGGGCGCGCCATCGCCGTCCAGCGCGTTCTCCGGGCCCGGCATGCGCCAGCAGCCGGAACGCGAGCCCGGCGCCCTGCACGGTGACGATCAGCGAGGCGATGTTGAACAGCGTCCGGTGCAGCGGGCTGCGTTCGCGCTTGTTGTTCAGATGGCTCTGGGCAAACGCGCTCGACGCGGCGACCACCATCGTCGCGTCGCGCGCCCAGCGCCAGCAGCGATGCGAAGTCGACCGCGTACGACACCGACATCGTCGAGCCGCCCGACGTCAGCGGCAGCTTCACTTTCAGCGCCGCCGCGGCCGACGACAGCAGCGTCAGGACGAGGAAGAGCAGCGGCTGATCGACGCGGATGTAGGCGAGGCGGCTGAAGAACAGCAGCGCCCCCGCGGCGATGACCGCCGTCACGTACAGGCGTGCGCGAAATGGCAGCCGGTCCATCAATGCACCCGCTGCGACGTCGCGACCCAGTGGTCGCTCCAGTCGTCCTTGAGCACCGACCAGAGCACCTGGTCGACGTAATCACCGCGGCGCGCGCCGAACGGCGGAGGATGCCCTTCCTGGACCGCGCCGAGCTTCCGGAGCGCGCCGTTGGCGCGCCCGTTCTGGAGCTGCACGCGCGCCTCGAGGCGGTGCGCGCCGATCACGTTGAACGCAAACCCGCAGACCAGACGGGCCGTCTCGATGAACACGCCGGAACCCCGCACCGACGGCGCCAGCGTGCACTCCCATTCCGCGGTCTCGAACACCGGATCCAGCGCCCGCACCTGCACCAGGCCGCATCGCGCCGCGATTCGACCCGTTCACCACGACATAGGTGAACGCCGCCCCGGCCTCGCGATCGCGCGCGGCTCGCTCGACGAGGAGCTGGACGGCGACCTCGTCGATCGCCTCTTCGATGCCGAATCGCGAGGCGTCTTCGATCGACAGCAGGTCGACCAGCGCGCCAAGATCGTCGGACGTCGGCTCGCGCAGCGTCACGAGACGCGTCGGTCAAGCGTCGGCAACTCCCGGCGCCACGACGCGATGCCTGTTTCCTGCACCACACCAGTCCTTGCCGCCCGAATCGAGCAACTTCGGAGCCAAGCCCGACAGTAGTTCTAAGTCGCAGTTTGTGTAGGAGTTAGTCCGACAGAAGGGGTGAGCAGGGCACTCGGCCCATGTGCGTTTACATGACAGTAACGTCTTGGACCGGGGTCGGATTGCCTTCTAGCTGCAACCAGTACAACCACTTACGGCGATCGTGGTTCAGTTTGGAACACGTGGCTCATATTGGGCCACGACCCCGACGGCTTGACTGAGAACGCTGGACGAACAGCCGAAGATTCCGCGCAACGTGGCCCTAGGACTTGACCTCCGGAGCGTCGCGCTGCGCCTGCGGGCCGTACGGATCGGCCTGGCCATCCGGCTGCCCAGGCGCCGGATTTTACTGGTTCCCGGAGACACGTCGCCAGCTCCCGGCGGCGTTCTCGGTCCGAGCTGCACCTTGCCTTTGCCGATTTCCTTGACGAGGTACGGAACGAGCAGCGCCGCGAAAAGTGCAAGGGCCAGCACAACTCCAAGGCCGAGCTCGAGTCCAGTCATCGAAGTCCTCCGCCGATTGTTGAGCAACGCATGTGCCGGACGCGAGCGAATCTGGCAGCCGGTTTGAAGAACTGAGCGGTTGAAAAAGAATCTGGCAGCTGGTTTGAAGAAGACTCGAGCGGAGGTGACCTCATGCGCGTGCTGCGATTTCTTGTCGTGCTGGTCCTGCTCGGCGGCCTCGCGTTCCTCCTGCTGGGGTACTGGGCAGGCCGATCGGCGAGCCGCGATCGACGGGACGGCAACCGTCGGCACCACGGGCATCGACACCGAACGTGCGCGCGAGCGCGCCGCTGAACTGGGTGAGCGCGCCGCCGAGGCGTCGGCGAAAGCCGGCGAGGTCGTTCACGACGCGTCGATGACGACCAAGATCATGGCGAAGATGGCGCTCGACGATCTGGTGAAGGCGAGGACGATCGACGTGACGACCGATGGTCCGATCGTCACGCTGAGCGGCCGCGTGCACTCGGAAGCCGAGCGCGATCGCGCCGTCCGCATCGCCCGCGAAACCGAAGGCGTCACAGGTGATCGATCGGCTTCGCGTCGAGCCGTAGGAGCTGAGGACTGAGGACTGAGGATCTCAGGTCCGATTCCTCAGTTCCTCAGTTCCTCAGTTCTTCTGAAACAGTCCGTTTCCTAGACGCTGGAACGGACCGCCGTCGATCGAGATTTCCTCCGCGATCGGAAAACGACTGCGCCGAGAGGATCGAGTACGTTCGGCGAATCCGGACGCTCTGTTTCCCGGCGCTGCGCCGGCTGGCTCTCGTAGCGGATCGCCAGCGGCGACGACCAGTCGCCAACGCCGGTCAGCGTCGTGCCGTTGGCCAGCGTCTCCTTGAACGTCAGCGTCTTCTTGGCCGCGTCCCACTCGCGCGGTTCCGCTTTCGGTGAACGCCGCGTTCGTTATCCTCGATCGTCCCTTCGGTCCGGATGTCGAGCGCTTGGTCCCCGCCGCGCTCGTGAAGACCGTCGTCCCCTTGCGCGGGCCGGCCGTGACCGGGCTCTCGCGGCCGGTCCAGGTGAAGCTCCACGCTGCCGGCGAAATACTCAACCCCTTGTTTCTGCTGCGGTTGCGGCGGTGTACCGCGCCCGCGGCCCCTGCCGGCCGGTTCCTGCTGGCCGGCGGCGGCCGGCCAGCGCCAGGCTCAACGCGACCGCTAAAAAAGTCACCCGAACCTCCTGACGAGCTGCTCAATAATAGAGGTTACTTTCGAGGAGGGCTCTTGTGAAGAACGCCGTGAAGTGGCTCGTCGCGACGGCGTGGCCTTCGGTGCTGCTCCCGGCCGCTGCCTGCGGCGAGGCATGCGCTCAGGGCACGGTCACCTACGCCAAGGACGTCGCGCCGATCCTGTATCAGCAACTGCGTCAGCTGCCATCGGCCGACGATGTTCGCGCCGATGTCGCTGATGACGTACGAGGAGACGCGTCCCTGGGCGCGCGCGATCAAGCAGCGCGTCGTGAAGCGCGAGATGCCGCCGTGGACGGCCGACGCGCCGCACGGCGTCTTCAAGAACGATCCGCGCCTCTCGCAGAAGGACATCGACACGATCGCCGCCTGGGTCGACGCCGGCGCGCCGCGCGGCGACGACCGCGATCTGCCGGCCGCCGCCGACGTTCGCCGAGGGCTGGACGATCGGCAAGCCCGACGCGATCTTCACGATGACCGAGGAGTTCAAGGTTCCGGCCGAGGGCACGATCCCGTATCAGTACATCCGCGTGCCGACGAACCTGACCGAAGACAAGTGGATCCAGGCGATCGAGTTCCGTCCGAGCAATCCGGCGGTCGTGCACCACATCATCGCGAACGCGCAGCCGGCGGGCGGCGCGCTGAACGACGAGCGGACGCCGGGCCGCGTCGGGCCTCGGCGGCATCACGCCGAACATGCCCGGCGAAACCTACGAGCCGGGCGTCGCGCGGAAGCTGCCGGCGAACTCCGAGATCATCCTGCAGATGCACTACACGACCAACGGCGCGGCGACGACCGATCGCACCAGCATCGGCGTGATCTACGCGAAGGAGCCGCCGAAGAAGGCGCTGGGCGGCGGGATGATCCTGAACGTGGCGTTCACGATTCCGCCGGGCGCCGACAATCACGAGGTGAAGGGCAGCCAGACGCTCGCGCAGGATACGGTGCTGACGCGCCTGATGCCGCACATGCACATGCGCGGCAAGGACATGACCTACGTCGCGCACTATCCCGACGGCCGCACCGAGACGCTGCTGTCGGTGCCGAAGTACCTGTTCGACTGGCAGATCGTCTACGAGCTGGCGGAGCCGAAGGTGCTGCCGAAGGGCACGCGCATCGAGGTGACCGCGCACTTCGACAACTCGACGAAGAACGCCTACAACCCCGATCCGACGCAGACCGTCCGCTGGGGCGATCAGACGTGGGAAGAGATGATGATCGGCTTCTTCACCACGCTCGTCGACGCGACCGCGGCATCGACGCCGACCGGCGGTCAGCAGTAAACTCCCGCGGTACGCCGACCGTCAGGGTCGGCGGAACCGCGTCTGGAGGCGACGGCCGCCAGGCCGTCGCCTTTTTTGTTTATGCGCACATTTCTTCTTGCGAGCGCTGTCTCGGCGCTCGCCGTCATCCAGGTTCAGCACTCAGGGGAGCGGAGCATGGTTCGGCCTGCCGCTGCCCAATGGTCTCGGCGACCCGCATCGCCCGGTCGTCGACGTCCGCACGGTCACGCCGCCGGCGGCGCGCGTGCCCGGCGGCGAAGAGCGGTTTAGCGATCTCGCGGGCGCGACGCATTCGCCGCGATCTCGAGACCATCGTCGGCTTCTCGAAGCAGAGCCGCGCCGCCGGCGATCGCGTCTGGGGCCGGGTCACCGGATTCCCCGCGGCCGCGGCGACGCACGCGTGGGTCGCGGAGCAGTTCCGCGCCGCCGGGCTGCAGAACGTGCAGGTGCAGCCCTACGAGGCCAGCGCGCCGATGTGGTGGGCGACGTCGTGGGAGGTGCGCGTCGTCGCCTCACCCGCCTACGGCCCCGGCAGCCGCGACGTGGTTCTCGAAAGCGCCGTGCCGACGAGCGGATCGCAGATCGACGGCGGGTCGATTACCGCGCCGCTCGTCACGTCGGCTCGGTGACCGACGCGGCGCTGCCGGACGGTCGACGTCAAGGGAAAGGTCGCCGTCCAGCACCTGAAGCCGGCGGGGGGCGCCTACTCCGAACGCGGGCGCACGACGGAACGGGCGCGCGAGCTGACCAAGCGCGGCGCGGTCGCCATCCTCAACGTCGTCGAGCAGACCGGCAACATGCACGTGCGCGACTTCGGCAATTGCGGCGCGCCGTGCTTCAACATCGGCACGGCCGACGGCGCGTTTCTCGAAGGCGTGATGCAGAACGCGCCGCGGACGCGGCGCCGGCGCCGAGGTGCGCGTCCAGCTGCGCCTCGACGGCTCGATGCGGACCGGCCTGAGAGGGCAGAACGCGTTCGGGCTGATCCCGTCGAAGAGCGGATCCTCGAGCGGCGAGAGCATCATCGTCAACGCGCACGCCGACGGCTGGTACGACGCGGCCGGCGACAACGGCGACGGCCTGGCGGTGCTGGTGGCGATGGCGCGGCACTTCTCCCGGCAGGAAAACCGTCTCGATCGCACGCTGGTGTTCGTCGCCAGCGGCGGCCATCACAGCACCGGCCTGAACGGGCCGTCGAACTTCGTCCGGCTCAATCGCGAGCTCGCCGCGCAAGGCGGTCCTCGTCCTGAACCTCGAGCACATCGCGCAATTCCGGATCATGCGCCGGCCCGTGGAACGTGCAGCCGACCGAGCAGCCGATGAGCTTCGGGATCTCGAACGCCGCGCCGTTTCTATCGAGCTCGGCAAGCGGGGCGTCGAGCGCTACGGGTTCAACCTGAACCCGGAGTTCGGCACCTCCGTGCCCGGCGACCTCGGCGGCTACGAGCCGCTGAAGGTTCCGCGCGTCCAGGCGATCCACTCAGGACCGATGTATCACACGAGCGGGGACGTGCTCGAATCGATCTCCGTTCCCGGCCTCGAGCGCGCGGCGCGCTTCTACACGTTCTTCGTGACCGAGGTCGCGAAGGCGACTCGAAGCGGGATCGACCCGGGCGGAAGTAGAGCCCGGCCTTCAGACCGGGCGCCAGTGAAATTTCAGATTTAGGATTTCAGATTTAAGATTGCGCGATGACGCGCGCGGCGGCATCACGCGGCACGAGTTCCTGAATGTTGGAGCGGCTGCGTCGGCCGGGTGGCTGCTGTCGCCGCGTCAGAGCGCTAGCCGCCCAGCCGCAAGTCCGGTGCGCTCGAGCGCGTCTCCCGCATCATCCAGGACTACGACGCTCAGGGAATCCATCGCACGGGCACCGACGTCGACGACGCGTCGGGCGCGTGGCTGCGTGGAGCAGGCGCGCGCGGCCGGCGCGATGGCGGCGCTGGAACGGTTCCACCTGTCGCGGGTCGATGTACGGGCGTGCACGGTCGGCGGCGGGGGAAGGACGATCGAAGGGCTGCCGCTGTTCGACGGCGGATTCACGCGGCCGGAAGGCGTGAGCGGGCGTTTGGGTGCCGCGGATTCGAGCGCGGAGATTGCGCTCGTCGATCTCGACGGCCCGGCGATCTCGAGCGAAGGGCGATCGCTCGATGCCCTGCGCCGCGGCGGCCGTCATCGCGCGGTCGTCGGGATCACGCGCGGCGCGCAGCCCGGGCTCACGCCGATGAACGCCGGTCGGTTCGCGCAGCCGTTCGGCATGCCGGTGGTGCAGGTGGCGTCGACCGAGGCGGATTGGCTGCACGGTCTCGTCAGTCGAGGCGAGCGCGTGACGGTCGTCGCCCACGTCGTCCGAACGGCCGACGACCGCCGGCAACGTGACGGCGACGGTACGGGGCACCACCGCGGACCTTCCGCCGGTCGTCGTCATGACACCTCGCAGCGGCTGGTGGCACTGCGCGAGCGAGCGCGGCGGCGGCCTGGCGTGCTGGCTCGAGACGATCCGCGCGGCCGCGGCGGCACGCCCTCCGCGAACCATCGAGTTCGTCGCGTCGAGCGGCCACGAGCTCGGTCATCTGGGGCTCGATGCGTTCATCGCCGAGCGGCGGGCTCTCGTCAAGGGTGCGGCGGCGTGGATCGCATCTCGGCGCGAACATCGGCGCCGCCGGCGGCCGCATGCGGTTGCAGGCATCCGACGATCAGATGGCCGAGCGTGCATCGGCTGCGCTCGCGCGGGCCGGGACGTCGGTCGCGGATCGTGTTCCGCGCGGGACCGTGCCGGCCGGTGAGGCGCGCAACATTCACGTCGGCGGAGGCCGGTACGCGTCGCTGCTCGGCAGCGGTCCGTACTTCCATAGCCTCGCCGATCGGTGGCCCGTCGCCGTGGATGTGCCCGCCATCGGCCGGTACGCGGCCGCGGTGGTCGCAGACCTTGCGTGACGCTGGCGGAATGATGGACGAAGCTTGCCCTGCTGATCATCGTCGCGGCGGCCGGCGCTCTCGGCCCAGGTCCCGCTCGGAAAAGAGGTCTCGAGGTTCGGAGCGCATGCGGCGATGGCCGCGCTCGATCGCTACCTCGAAACGTGGAATTCGCGCGATCCGAAGCGTTGGGCGACCTCGCTGCACTTTCCGCATGTCCGCCCCGGTCCAGGCGCCTTCGAGCTTTCGGAAACGCCGGAGCAGTACGCCGCCGGCATCAACTACAGCCAGACGCTGGCGACGGGATGGCATCACTCCGAGTGGACGTCGAGGCGCGTGCTGCACGTCGGCCTCAACCAGGCGCACGTCGCAGGCAGCTGGATGCGCTACACCGAGGACGACCGCCCGCTCGTCGGCAACGACATCACCTACATCGTGACGAATCAGGGCGGACGCTGGGGCGTGCTGTCGCGCTTCGCGGCCGGGCCAAGCGGCCTGGATGCCGCGGCCGCTGCGGCGAACGGGGCTGCTGCCCGCAAGGCGCTCGAGGCCTACTTCGCGGCGATCAACCGCCACGATCTGCCGGCGCTCACCGCGGCTGTCCACTATCCCCACGTCCGCATTGCCGACGGCGCCGTCGAGATCTCGCGAACCGCGGCCGAGTTTGGCGGCGGCTCCGAGCCGGGACGCCTGCGCACCTGGTTCGAAACCCGGATCGACCGGATCGAGGTTGTGCAAACGAGCGCGAACGGCGTCAATATAGCCCTGACCTACAGCCGCCGCGATCGCAGCGGCCGGATCATGTCGACCTACGACGCGATGATCCTGGTCGTCCGCCGCGACGACGGCTGGAGAGTGCAGGCGATCTCCACGATTTGAGGAGCAACATGTCCACCCGCATCTGCGCACTCGTCGCGATAGGCCTGCTCGTCCCTTCGATGGTCGGGCGCGCGCAGCAGCCGGCTGCGCCGGCTCCGCCTCCGGTGCCCCTGGTGGACGCCAAGAACCTCATCATGCAGCCGGAGCAGGCCGCCACAGGCGCACGTGTGATGGGCGATTCTTCAAAGCCCGGCTGGTATGTCAGCCGCACGCGCTTCGCGGCCGGCCGCGGCAGCCGGCCGCACTACCACGATCAGGATCGCTACGTGACGGTGATCAAGGGCACGTGGTGGACCGGCAGCGGCGACGTCTACAAGCCCGAGACGATGGTGCCGATCAAGGCGGGCGGCTTCATGTTCCATCCGGCGGGATACCACCACTACGATCAGGCGAGAGACGAGGACGTCATCGTCCAGATCATGGGTCCGGGGCCGGTCAAGACCGTGCAGAGCGAGGTGGACGAGAAAGGGCAACCCGTGCGGAGGTGAACCGATGATCGCGCGGACTCTCGTCACGCTGGCCCTCATCGCGCTGGGCGCACCTGCTTCCGCTCACCACTCGTTCGCCGCGTTCTATTTCGAGGATCAGTCGGTGTCGATCGAAGGCGTTGTCACCGAGTTCCATTACGTGAACCCACACGCCTGGGTTTACATCTCGGCGCGGGACGTCGAGGGGGTCCTGCGAACGGTCGGCGCGGAGTGGTCGAACCCGGCCCGGCTCGCGCAGGCGCAGATTAAGAAGGACACTGTGAAGCCCGGCGATCACGTGATCATCACCGGCAGCCCGTCCCGCGACCCGCAGGACTACAAGATCCACCTGAAACGCATCGTCCGGCCGTCAGACGGCTGGACCTGGGCCACCCGCGTCGAACGCCGGTAGCTCGTACCCAGCACCCAGCACCCAGCACCCGGCACCCAGCACCCGGCACCCGGCACCCTTTCCTTGACATCCTAGGAGGCCCGACGTAGCCTCTCCTTGTCATCCAAGGAGAGAGACCCTTGGCCACCACGACCACCGAGCTGCTGCAGGGCACGCTCGATCTCCTCATCCTGAAAGCGATCTCGCTCGGCCCGACGCACGGCTACGGCGTGCTCCTCCGCATCCAGCAGGTCTCGCGCGACAAGCTGCAGATCCAGCAGGGCTCGCTGTATCCCGCGCTCTACCGGCTCGAGCATCAAGGCCTGGTCGCGTCGGAATGGGACGTCTCGGACAACAACCGCAAGGCGAAGTACTACAAGCTCACGGCCGCCGGCCGGCGGCGGCTCACCGAGGAAGTTGCGTACTGGAGGCGTCTGTCAGCGGCGATCGGCCTGGTCATCGAATCCGAACCGGGTGACGTATGAGCGCAGGGTCGAGGCTCCGTTCGTTCGTGCGCGCGCTTGCCGGCCGGCAGCGCCTCGACCGCGACATGGACGAGGAGTGGACGTTCCACCTCGAACAGCGCGTGGCCGCTCTCGCCGCGGCGGGCATGTCGAAGGCGGATGCCGATCGCCAGGCGCGCCTCGAGTTCGGCGATCGGCTGCGCTGGAAGGAGCAGGGACGGGAAGCGCGCGGACTCGGCTGGCTTCACGACGTCGGCGCGGATGCGCGCTACGCGCTGCGGCAGATGCGCCGCACGCCCTCGTTCGCGGTCGTCGCCGTCGCGACGCTCGCGCTCGGCATCGGCGCGAACGTGGCCATGTTCTCGATCGCGCATGCGCTGCTGATGCGGCCGCTGCCGGTCGCCGAACCGCAACGCCTGATCGCGGTGGGGACGCCGCACGATATCGACGAGTCCTGGACCTACGCGATCTGGGACGCGTTCCGCCGCCGCTCGGAGTTGTTCGACGGAGCGTTCGCGTTCAGCCACCAGCGATTCGATTTGTCGGAGCGCGGCGAGACCCAGCCGGTCGAGGGACTTTACGCCAGTGGCGACTTCTTCTCCGTCCTCGGCGTCCCGGCGCTCGCCGGGCGGATGTTTACCAGTGCCGATGACGTCCACGAGGTCGGCGCGGGGCCGGACGGCCCGGTCGCCGTCATCAGCTACGGCTTCTGGCAGCGGCGCTTTGGCGGCGAGGACGTCATCGGGCAAACGCTGCGGATTCAGCGCGTGCCGTTCACGATCATTGGTGTCACGCCCCGGAGCTTCTTCGGCCCCGAGGTCGGACGCAGCTTCGACGTCGCGGTGCCGCTCAACACCGAACGGCTCGTGCGGGGCGCGGCGACCACCCTCGGCCGCAACTCGGGCAATTACGCGCTGCGAATCATGCTGCGCCTGAAGCGCGATCAATCGATCGGCACCGCCGCCGCGCTCCTGCACACCCTGCAACCGCAAATCCGTGACGAGTCGATGCCCGCGACGCTGCCGCCCGATTACCAGGCGCAGTTCCTGGTGGAGCCGCTCACGCCCGTGGCCGCGGCGCACGGCATGTCGGCGCTGCGCGGCCAGTACCAAACACCGCTCATCGCGACCATCGCGATTGTCGGGATCGTGCTGCTGATCACCTGCGCCAATCTCGCCAATCTCCTCATCGCACGAGCGACTGCGCGGCGGCATGAGCTGAGCGTCCGCCTCGCGCTCGGAGCGGGCCGCTGGCGGCTCGTCCGCCAGGTGCTCGTCGAGACCCTGATGCTGTCGACCGCCGGGACGGTGCTGGGCGCGCTGCTCGCCGTATGGGTCGGGGACCTGCTGGTGCACCAGTTGTCCACCGTGGACAACCCGGTGATGCTCGACCTCACGCCCGACCCGCTATTCATAGTCTTCAGCGCATCGGCTGCGTTGCTGACCGCCATGGTGTTCGGCGCCGCGCCGGCCTGGCGCGTCACGCGGGTCGCTCCCGGAGACATGCTCAAGGCCGCTGGCCGCACCGTGACGGCGCGCGGGGCCATGTCGCCGGCCCTGGTGATCGCCCAGATCGCGCTTTCAATGATCCTGGTCGTGGCGTCCGGGCTCTTCATCCGGACGATGATCGGGCTGGCACGGCTCGATCTCGGAATCGATAGCGCGCGCATCCTGCTGGTCAACGTCGACGTGGCCCGAACAGGCATTGCGCCGCCGAACCGGGCCGCCTTCATTTCTTCGATCATCGAGCGCCTGGGCAGGGTGCCGGGCGTCGAGTCGGTGGCGGCTTCCCGGATCACGCCGATCGGCGGCGGCGGGATCATCGACGAGATTTCAGTGGCCGGCGGCGTTTCCAACCCGACCGGCGAGTCGACCCACGGGCTGCCTCGGTTCTGGAACGCCAACAGCTCGATGTTGAACATCGTGACCCCAGGCTGGTTTGCGACCTACGGCATGACGCTCCACCGCGGGCGCGCCTTCACCGACGCCGATCTCACCGACGCCGATCCGGTGGCGATCGTGAACGAGGCGTTCGTGCGGAAGTTCCTCAGCGATCGCGAGCCGCTTGGGTCGCTGGTCGTGCATCGGATCGGGAGTCAGAAGGGCACCCAGCGCCGGGTGGTTGGTGTGGTCAACGACGCCGTCTACGATTCGCTGCGCGGTGGTGTGCGGCCGGTGATGTTCGTGCCGCTAAGCCGTCAGGGACAAGGTCCGACGACCATCCCGCTCACCACCATCCCGCTCAGCATTCGATCGGCGGCCGGCGACCCGGCGGTGCTGTCGGGCGCGGTCGCCGCCGCCCTGTCGTCACTCGAGCCCAATCTGGCGTTCTCTTTCCGCTCGCTCCCGGAGCGGGTGGCCGCCACCTTCGCCAACGAACGGCTGCTGGCGATGCTGTCGGCATTTTTCGGGGGCCTGGCGCTGCTCCTTGCCGCCATCGGTCTCTACGGAGTGACCGCCTACAGCGTGGCAAGGCGACGATCCGAAATTGGTGTTCGACTCGCGCTCGGCGCAGGGCCGCGCCGGGTGGTCCGCCAGGTGCTCGGCTCGGTGTTCGTTCTGGTCGCGATCGGCGTTATAGTGGGCGCCGCCACCAGCGCATTCCTGACGCGGTTCGTGGCCAGCCTCCTGTATGGCCTCGGGCCGCACGACCCGGGGACGCTCGCGAGCGCCGCGCTGGTGCTGGCGGCAGTTGGCGTGGTCGCCGGCTGGCTGCCCGCGTACCGCGCGTCGCGCATCGATCCGGCCGAGGTGCTACGAGAGAACTGACAGCAGGAGGTGCTCATGATGCTGAAGTCGAACGCGCCGGAGCGGCAGGCCGCGCTGCTGCGGCTGATGCTCGCGGTCGTCGGCATGGGCCTGCTGGTGTTCACATGGTTTCAGCTGCTCCAGTGGGCAGGGAGTGACTGAAGCCTGTAATTTGGAATTAGGAATTTGGAATTAGGAATTCATTCCGTGAGGACGCTCGTCCTCGTGGCTGCCGTCACGACCTTTCACTTCCTCAACAGTCCGAGCGCTCTCGCGCAGACCGGTCGATTGACCGGACTGGTGAGAGACCACTGTGGGCTGGTGCTTCCTGGCACGACCGTCACGCTCGTGCACGAATCCGGGACCATTGAGCGCACCGTCGTCGACGGTGAAGGTCGTTACTCAGTCCCGACACTCGCGCCGGGCCAGTGGACCGTCATGTTTGCGCTGGTCGGATGGGAACCACAGGAACAAGCGATATGGCTTCCGGACAGCGGCTGAGTGGAACTGAACCTTCGGCTTCGACTGAATCCGAATCTGAGAGAAGCACTCACCGTCACACACGAGGACCCGAGCATCAGATATCACAAGGTACTCGGTGCACGGTCTTGTGACTGGAAGCAGGGGTGAACCGGTTGCCGCGGCAACAATCCGATTTCGCGAGGTCGGCTCGACCGCAAGCCGCGCCGTGACCGAGGTCTGCCGGTCTGATGAATTGGGTCGGTTTCTCGTTTCGGGATGGGCGCCGGCACCGATCCGATGGCGCCTGTCGGTCGAAGCAGACGGGTATGTGCCCTACGTTCATCCTGATTTCGACCTGACATCAGAGGAATCGCGAGCGATCAATATCCGTCTTCGGCCTCGATGATGTGACCCCTCGATGACCTCAGTCGTGGACGGGTTCTGGCGAGACCTCAAAATCGGATTTCGGGCGCTCGGTGCCGCGCCCGTCGTGACCGTCGTTGCGACCCTCTCAATCGCCCTGGGCATCGGGGCGAACACCGCCATCTTCTCCCTGATCGACAGCCTGATTCTCCGCAAGCTGCCCGTGGCAGACCCCGAGCGGCTCGTGCTCGTGACGACGACCACGCCAGGCATTCGGGCGTGGAGTTATCCGGTGTGGAAGGAGCTGGATCGGGCGCAGATTTTCGAGAACGCCTCGGCGTGGTCGCTTGGCCGCTTCAATCTCGCGTCAGGCGGGGAAACGCAATTCGTGGACGGGTTGTGGGCGAGCGGATCGTTTTTCGAAACGCTGCGCGTGCGGGCAAGGCTCGGGCGCGTTTTTGCTCCCCCCGACGACCGCACTGGCGGCGGGCCCGATGGTCCCGTCGTCGTGATTGGCCATCGGTTCTGGCAGCGTCACTTCGGCGGTGCGCCTGACATCATCGGCCGAACCCTCACGCTCGATGACGTGTCGTACACGATCATCGGCGTCACTCCACCGGCCTTCTTCGGGATGGAGGTTGGGCGGACGTTCGACGTGGCCCTGCCGCTGGAGTACAACCGGGGCTCGCGAGGTGCCACGACGACGTGGCTCACCGTCGTTGGACGATTGGCTCCCGGTCAGACCCCCGAGGCGGCAACAGCAACCCTTCGCGGTGTCCAGCCGCAGATACGGGATGCGACGATTCCCTCCAGCGCCACGGCCGCGTATCGCGCGGCTTACCTGCAGGCACCGTTCGCACTGAGCGCTGCAGCCACGGGCAGCTCCGTGCTCCGGGGCCAGTATCAGCGTCCTCTTTTCACGATCATGGTGGTGGTCGCGCTCGTGTTGCTCGTCGCGTGCGCCAACATTGCCAACCTGCTGCTGGCGCGGGCGGCGGCGCGGCGGCACGAGTTCAGCGTCCGATTGGCGCTCGGCGCGTCCCGGTGGCAACTCGCACGGCCCGTCCTCGTCGAAAGCATGCTGCTCGCGATGAGCGGGACAACCCTCGGCGTGGTGGTCGGATTATGGGGAAGTCGAGCGCTGGTCCGGGAGCTGGCGAAACAGACGTCGACGCAGAGCACCACCGTGTTTCTGGACTTGTCTCTCAATTCTCACGTGCTCTGGCGTTCGCGATTGCCGCAACGCTCCTCAGCGTCTTGCTCTTTGGCGTGGCCCCGGCATTTCGGACTTCCGTTCTGACTTCCGATAGCTTGAAGGAAGGCCGAACCACGTTGGGAGACGGTCGGGTCGGGCTCTCCAATGGCCTGGTGGTCGCGCAGTTCACGCTGTCGCTCGTGCTCGTCGTCGCAGCCGGGCTGTTTGTTCGAACGTTCGCCTCATTGGCGGCATTGCCTCTTGGCTTCGACCCCGAGCGCGTGCTCGTCGTCTCTGTCGGCGCGCAGCGGGCGCCGATTGATCCTGCCCAACGCATTCCGATATTTGAGCGAGCGACCGAAGCAGTACGGCTCGTGCCGGGTGTCGTCGAGGTCGCGGCGTCACTGATGACTCCCGTCAGTGGTTTAGGTCTGACGAATACCATCGAGGTGCCTGGCGTGCCCCGGCTCGCCGACGGCGAGCGCGGCGCATCCATCAACCACGTGTCACCCGCGTATTTTCGAGCGCTCGGTACGCCGCTGCGCGCGGGCCGTGATTTCACGAACAGCGATGGACCGGACGGCTCGCCAGTGGCAATCGTCAATGAGGCGTTCGTCCGAAAGTTCCTGGATGGCGCAAATCCCATTGGCCAGGAGATCGTCGGTCTCCCGCCTGCTCCCCGCGTCCCGATTGTCGGCGTCGTCGCCGATGCCGTGTACCGCTCGCTTCGCGACCCCATCCCCGCGACTGTGTACCTGCCGTTCGCGCAGTCGCGCGAGGCGAGCGCGTTCGCGTTGATGAGCCTGAGCATTCGCACGAATGGCCCTCCGGCATCGCTGATTCGCAGCGTGAGCGACACGCTCGAGGATGTGAACCCGGATTTGACGTGGACCTTTCGGCCGCTCGACGACCAGATCGCCGCATCAATCACGCAGGAACGAATGACCGCGTCGCTCGCCGCATTCTTCGGCGGGCTCGCGCTGCTTCTGGCGGCGGTCGGCCTCTACGGAGTCACGGCGTACAGCGTCAGTCGCCGGCGATCCGAGATCGGCATCAGGATCGCCCTTGGCGCCGACACTGCGAGGGTCGTTCGTCTCGTCATGCTGCGGGTCACAATCCTCGTCGGAGTGGGTGCGGCGCTCGGGGCGGCCGCGAGTCTCTGGCTCTCCCGATTCGTCACGCCGCTTCTCTATGGACTCGACTCGAAGGATCCGGTGACGCTCATGGGCGCCATGGGCGTCCTCGTCGCGATCGGCCTCGTCGCCGGCCTGCTACCGGCCTTGACGGCCGCACGGATCGACCCGGCTGCCTTGTTGCGCGAGAGCTGAGTCCGGACCCGCGTTGTAGCGAGGTGAGGTGTCAGGCAGTGAATCGTGAATTCACGATTCACTGCCTGACACCTCCCTGACACCTCAGGAGGGCATCATGGAATTCAGGTACCTGGCGGCCGTGCTGGTGGCCACGCTGATCGCGTCGGCGGCTGCGTCGGCGCACCATGGCTACGACGACTTCTACAAGGACCGGCGAGTCACCGTCGAGGGTGTGCTCGAAGACATCGTCTACGCAAACCCTCACGTGACGATGAAGATTCGCACGGACGGCTGGAGACCTCTATACCGCGTTGTGGGAGGCGACAAACGGCGTCCAACGCCGAGGGGGAACGCCGACGACGTTCAAGGCCGGCGATCGCGTCAAAGTCGTCGGGTGTCCGCCTCGTGATCCGGCCTCACGGGAAATTGCGTTGCTGCGACAGGTCACACGGATGAGCGACGGTTGGACCTGGCGGACCGAATAGTCGGTAACGATGTTCAATGAGGGTCTGAAATTTTCAATTTACGATTTCAAATTGTAAATGTCAGAGTTCAGCTTTCAGACTTCACGCTTCAAGCGTTCGTTCAATAGGCGGCGCAGCCAACGGCCGGGCGGGGGGTGAGGACGCGTTCGCGTTCGCTCGGCGTCAGCCGCCCGAGTTTCCGGAACCAGTCTTCGACGACCTCGCGCGCCACCGGATTGTTTTCGATGGGCCCGACGCCGCCCAGGAAATCCGGGGACGCCAGGTTGCCGTTGAGCGTCGGCGCGCCGATGGTGACCCCGAGCAACCGCTCGTTGTCGTCGATCCGCTCTGTTCCCCGGAACAGATCGACGTGAACACCGTCCGCCAGGCATCTGGCGTGGACGTCGACGCCTGAAATGCCGACCATGCCTCGACGACCAATCTCGTTGGCCAGCCACCGGGAAAGCTCGGCCCCAGTCAGCGAGACGCGCGCGAGGCGATTGTCGAAGGGGAACACGTTGTAGAGCTGTCCAAACGTGAGCGCACCGCCGGAGAGGTCGGCCCACAAGCGGTGCGCGTTGTTGATAGCTGCCAGGTCAGCGCCAGGCACCGCGTCGCGGAGCGCCTCCGCGACGAGGTTGCCGAGCGGCGACCTGCCATCTTCCGCTCTAGGGATGGCGTTGTCCAGAGACACACCGAGCGGCGCCGCCTGCAGCGCATGGACGCGTCCGAGCTCCGGCTCCATCGCGTGGATGATCGCTGAATCAGGTATGACTGGTCGTCCTTCGTACTCGGCCGCGACACCCGATCCGGTCGCAGGGGCACAGTTCCCGGTCGCGGGATCCTGCCGGCTGCAGACCTGGCGAGGCGGAAAGAGCTGGAGCCGCGCGACTGTTCTGGCCGTGGGATCGAAGACCACGTCGACGCGTCCGAACCACTGGCCTCGTGAGTACGGCTGGATGATGCCGATGCCGTCGACTTGATGGGCCAGGCCGGCGTGCGTGTGCCCCGCGACGATGACGTCGACCAGGCCGTGAGGCACGCTTCTCGCCAGCTGAAAGATCTCGGACTCCGAATCGCACGACGACAGGTCGTCGGACCGATCGAATCGATCGCAGCGGCCGCCGGCGTGGGCGACCACGATTACGATCTCGGCGCCGGCGGCGCGCAGTTTCGCCCCCTCGGCCGCGACGGTGGACTCGAGCGGCGCGATGCGCAGTCCCTGCACGTTGGCGGCGATCGTGGACCTGAGCCCGTCGATCGTCATGACGCCGACGATGCCGACCTTGATGCCGGCCACGTCCACGAGCACCGATGGCCGGACGTTCGGCCAGTCGACTTGCCGGCCGGTCGCGGCGTCCGTCAAGTTCGCCGCAAGGAACGGATATCGCGCCTGCGCGGCGCGAGCTTTCAGCGCGCCCCGAAGGTCACCCGGCAGCTGCCGCGCCATCGGGGAATCGCTCGATCCGAAATCGAAGTCGTGGTTGCCGACGGCCTGCGCGGTATACCCCAGCGCGTTGTAGGCGTCGACGACGACCGCACCTTCGCTGAGATTGGATTCGACGTTGCCCTGGTAGGTGTCGCCGGCGTCGATCAGCAGGACGGCCCCGCCATCCGCGGCCCTTGCCGCGCGCAGGTTGTTGACGTACCCCGCGAGCAGGGGTAGGCCGCCGAGGCCGTTTCGCGGAAAAGCTTCCCCGTGCAGATCGCTCGTGCCGACAATCGACAGCGTGACCAGCGCGGGTTGAGGAGGGGTGGCGCCGAGTGCCGGGAGATGTGCGGCCGCTGCAAACGCAAGAAACGTCAGCGCGACAACGCCCGCTGCGAGCCGAGCGCCGTTTGGACCCGATTGCGTGGCAGGAATCGTGATGTCCGCAGCTCCTGAGGTGCAATGATCGCATAGGAAGGACGGAACCGCGACTGGGCCGCCTCCGTCTACGACGGAGATCGCCTCCCGCTGTGGCGCGTTCCAACGATCACCGGCAATCCGGGGTGAATCATGACCATGCAAGTCGTCCCCTCGACCGGCCGCCAACCGCTCCGTCTGTGGCCCGCCGTCGCACTCGCCAGCCGTGTTGGTGCTGGCGCGATATGTCCTGCCGCTGGTCGCTGGCGACGCCATGGTCTTCTCGTTTCCGCTCGTGGTGATCGGCATCATCGGCGGCGTGGCGAGCGCGGTCGCGATCGCCATCTGGTGGCTGTTCTTCAGCCGCGCGCCGTGGCTGGAGCGCGTGGGCGTCCTCGTTGTGATGGCCGTGGCGTTCATCATCACGCGATTCGCCGCCGACGTGTCGATCAGCCGCGGGATGATGGGCTACATGTTGATCCTCTACGCGGTCCCGCCGATGGGCCTCGCCCTCGCGGTATGGGCGGCGGCCACCCGGAATTTTGCGACCGGCGCGCGGGGCGCGGCGCTCGTGGTGGCGATCCTGCTCGCGTGCCTGCCGTGGACGCTCGTCCGTTCGGCAGGCATCCTCGGCGCGAGCGCCGAGTTGCACCTGCGCTGGACGCCGACTCCGGAAGAGCGGCTCCTCTCGCAGGAGAACGAAGCGAAGCAGCCCTCCGCACCTGTCGCATCGCTGCGCAGCGAGCCGCGCCGCACCGCAAGTGGCAGAGCAAGCCGTCACCGTCCGCGCCAATTGCACCAGCCGCGAACGCGTCCGAGCCGCCGGCGCATGCAGCGATCGCGGTTCCGGCGGAGTGGCCAGGTTTTCGCGGACCTCGCCGCGACGGCATCGTTCGCGGCCTGCGCATCAACACCGATTGGGCGTCGTCGCCTCCGACTGTGATCTGGCGCCGCGCGATCGGCCCGGGCTGGTCGTCATTCGCCGTTCGGGGCGATCTCGTGTACACGCAGGAGCAGCGCGGCGACGATGAAGTGGTGTCCTGCTACCGGTTGAGCACCGGCGAGCCGGTGTGGCGGCATCGCGATCCGATCAGGTTCTGGGAGGCCGAAGGCGGAGCCGGTCCGCGCGCGACGCCGACGGTCGACAGCGACCGCGTCTACGCGATGGGTGCGACCGGGCTGGTCAACGCGCTCGACGCCAGAACGGGCGCGGTCATCTGGTCGCGCAATGCTCCGACCGATACCGAGCACGCGATTCCGGATTGGGGCGTCGCAAGCTCGCCCATCGTATTCAACGGCCTCGTGATCGTCGGCGTCGCGGGCCGTCTCGCCGCGTACGACGCCGCGACGGGCGCGCCGCGGTGGCTCGGTCCGACCGGCGGCGGCGGCTACAGCTCCCCGCATCTGGTCACGCTGCACGGCGTTCCTCAGGTCCTGATGATCAGAGGGGCCCGCACGATCAGCGTCGCGCCGGCCGACGGCACGCTGCTGTGGGAGTTCTCGACCGGGCAGCCGTCGGTGAGCCATCGTTCAGCCGGCGGTCACCGACGACGGCGACGTGCTCATCAGCGACGGCGATGCGATGACCGGCAACGGCATCCGCCGCGTATCGGTATCGCGGACCGCCACGGGATGGACGGCTGAGGAGCGCTGGAACTCGCGCGGGTTGAAGCCGGCCTTCAACGATTACGTCGTGCACAAGGGCCACGCCTACGGCTTCGACCCCAGCATTCTGTCGGCGATCGATCTGAGCGACGGCTCCCGCAAGTGGAAGGGCGGCCGCTACGGCAACGGGCAGCTGCTGCTGCTCGCGGATCAGGATCTGCTGCTGGTGGTGTCCGAGGAAGGCGAGCTGGCGCTGGTGTCGGCGACGCCCGACAAGTACACGCGAGCTCGCTCGCATTCCCGCGCTCGACGGCAAGACCTGGAATCATCCGGTCATCGTCGGCGACACGCTGCTGATGCGGAACGGCCAGGAGATGGTGGCGTTCCGGCTGCCGGCGGGGAAGGACACTCCGCCGGTCCGCGACGGCGCGAGCCGATAGCCACAGCGGGATTCGGCAGCCTGACGACGCCTGGCCTCGGACGCCGGTGCCTCGGCGCTACTGACCGAGCCGGAACTGCTGCGATGTTTCGACGGGGTCGGCGCCTTCTTCGTGTCGACGACGCGAGCAGCGCGGAGACGAGCAGCCCGATGCCGAGCGCCGAGGTGACGCCAACAAAGGTGAATCCGTACGCCCACCCCATACGCGCCCACGGCCACGTGCGCGGCTTACGCCAGTCGCGGGCGAATGAGTCGTCGAGCAGCTTGAGAAAGTCGTCGGTGATCGGCTTCGGTGCGACGGCGCCCCACAACTCCCACACGAGCCAGAGCGCAACAGCGATCAACAGCACGCCGCACCAGACGTTCATCGCGAGGTTCAATGCCCCGGCCCGGTAGGCGACGCGCTCACACGGTTGAACCACCGGAGGCACCGCATAGCAGTTGGTGAAATCGAACACCGTGATGATGTGAGCCGGCGCCGTGACGATGAGGGTCGTGCCGTACCGAAGAGCACCGTAGAGCAGCGCTCCCATCCAGAGCTCCCAGGCAGCGAGCTGGAGCCACGCGCGCGACGAATTGGGCGGAATCGTCAGTGCATAGCGCCGAAACGGGCTCATGTCCCATCCGGCCACGCTACAGTCCTCGCTTCCGCGTGACGTTCATGCCGCCTGCCTCTTCGATGGTGATCACTTTGTTGGTCCCTCGGTTCCCCCAGGGCGGCGGCGCGCCGTCTCCCACTCGAATCGTAATCACCGGAAAGGGTGGAACCGCGGTCGGCCAGGGCGTGCGACAGTCGCTGACGATGACCAGCAGATCGATCGGATCGCTCTTCCGCTCGATGAATGCACGCAGGCCGACTCCGAGATCCGTGCCCCCGCCACCATACAACTCGACCTGCGCCGCCGAAAACACCTTCCTCACGTCGTGCACGGCGGCGTCACAGCACGCGACGACGACGTCAGCTCCGTAGCCGAGCTGGCGCGTCAGGCCGGCCAGTTCCGAGACGGCTCGCGCAAGCTGCGAGTCTTCCATCGAGCTCGAGGTGTCGATCAGGAAACCCGGCCGGGGCCGCGGCTGATAGAAGCTGGCCATGATGAATTCGCCGTAGCAGGCCTGACGGCGATGCGGCCGGCGGTAGGTGCGGTCGTAGCGCCCGAGGGTGCTGTCGCGCAGCGCCCTGCGCACCGCGTGGCGGATGGTCGCCATGTAATCGACCTTCGGCGCCAGCGTCGCACGGGCCCAGCGGCGCAAGCCGAGAGAGACATCGTTCGCGTACGGTGAGAGCTCGTCGATGCGTCGGGCGACCTCGCGCCGTACGAGCTCGGCCTTCAGGCGGTCCACGCCCGGCGTGCCTCCCTCATTCTCATCGTCGGCCGGCCGTTCCCAGAACCGCCGTTCGCCGTGGGCGCCGGAGCCGCAGTCGTGTGACGAACCGCTGTCGTCGTCGCCTTCCCGTCCGGCCGATCGCGGCGGTGCAGGCAGCTGCTTGTAGTAGATCTCGGCGGTGTTGCCGCTCTCGAGCCCGTACTTGGCTGGCAGCGGCGGATCACCAGGCAGCGGCAGTCCTTCCGCATGCAGGTCGTCGTTGATTTCGCAGTCGCCGGCCGTATTCCAGCGCCGATGGTCTCTGACGCCTGCGGCATGCTTGCGGCCTTCGTGGTCGCGGACCAAATGGCCGACCTCGTGGATTAACAGCGCCGCGTTTTCCTCGACCGAGTGGGTAGCGACCCAGTTGTCGTTGTAGTACAGCCGCCAGTGAGCATCGACGGCCATGCTGTCGATCAAATCGGTCCGGACAGGAATCAGGTTGAAGAGCGCCGGCGCAAAATAGCTGCGTTGATACGCGGCCCGCACACGAGCCGCCTGCAGCTCGCGCGAATATCCTTCCGTCTGCTTCTGGTCCGAGCGGCGAATCAGATCGGCGAACCGGATCCTCATGTCATTCCCGCGGCACGAGCTTCGCCATCAGCATCAAATCGTAGAACGGACGGCACTCCTCCGGGAGTGTCGTCAGTTCTTCGGGGCGGTTCCTCTTGTCGCAGAGCGTGCGCGCCGCCGCCGTCGGGATGTCGGCGTTCTTCTTTGCGGCGACGCCCAGGGCGATCATCGCCGCCTGCCAGCGCTGCGGCGTCTTGTTGTTGAGGACGGCGCCGGCAAGGGAATAGCAGATGGCGTACGCGCGATCGACCCGATCGGGCAGCACGAACCTGCGAGGATCTTTCAGAATGTCCTCGGGATCCGGCAGGTTCAAGGTCTCTCGGTATTCGAGGAACGGCAATGCCTGATCGCCGACCAGACCGGCGAGCGCCGGACCTTGAAGCAGACGATTTCCCGGCGAGACGGCCTCGATCGCCGCAAGCAGGCGTGACGCCAGATACCACGTACGCCCCGACGGCCACGGACCGCTTCGGCGCGCCGGGTCGTCGGGCGGCGCCATCCAGGCGTCACGTCCGGCGGCCCTCACGTAGGCGGCAATCGTCGCGCGCTGCGCGTGATGGTGTCGTGTGAAGGTAGTCGGGCGGCAGCACGGGCAGGTCGCTCGGCGCCGGAAAGTCGCTGACCATCATGTCGCACCACGTTTCGTGATCCATCGGAAAGTCGCCGTGCCACAGCCGGTTCGCCATTGGCGCCTGGATCTCCTGTCCGCCGGCGGCCCATTCGACGGCGTTGCTCGCGCACAGATAGACGACGCCGCCCTTGCCGGGCTCGTAATCGGGCAGCTTGAGCTCGCCGCAGACGTTCTCGGTCAAGAGCCGCAGCATGGCCGCCTGCGTCGTCGGCGGAACGGTGGTGAGCTCGTCGAGAAAGACCAGCACCATGTGACCGTCCTCGGCGAGGCGCAGTGCGTCGCGCGCCCAGGCCATCGGCAGAAGGCGGACGCCGTCCGGCGTCGAGACGGGAAAACCGCCGAAGTCCTGCGGCTCGCGGATGGAGCCGACCAGCACGATGACCTTGCACTTGATCCCTGCGCGCGCGAAGCCCGCCTCGAGGCTCTTGGTGAACTCGGTCTTCCCGACGCCGGGAAAGCCGGTCATGTGCATCGGGATCCGTGCCTGGAGACCGATCGCGATCAATTGAACGAAGTGCCTGAATTCCATCAGCAGCCGGGATGGCAGTCCGTCGGGGCAGCCAGGCCGGGTCCTTTCGGAGCTTAGACCCTTAGACCCCGCCTTCAGCTCCTTGGCAGTTGATTTCACAGGCCCAGTGAAAAGTTTTCCCGTCATTGAGCTCCGCCGCGAGACGGTCGGGCTGCAGTGCGAGCCGCTTGCTCGCGAAGGATTGAAGGTGCATAGTCTCCGCGTGCAAACCATTGCACGGCAGGGAGGACGAACGTGAGGCACCTGATTTTCCCGGCGGCCGTCGGCGCAGCCCTCGGCCTGGCGACGCTTGTCGCGCAGACGCAGAATGCACCCGCGCCGCAACCGAAACCAACCGCCGACCCGTACGCCAACAATCCGAATCCGGGCGCGGCGAAGTTTCCGCTGGCCGCTCCAGCGGGAAAGGACAGCAATGCCGATCGCGACGCCGCCGCCCGGCGCGGTGAATCAGGGCCCCTTCAACCCCGCCACCTGGAAGTACGGGCCGGCGTTCACTCCGCCGCCTGGAACCAAGGTCTGGAATCCGGTCAAGCTCAAGATGATGCAGGGCGAAAAGGTCACCGGGGGAACCGTCTTCGGTGCGACCGATCCCTCGACGTACTGCGCGATGGCCAACGCCGGCTACGACTTCATCTGGACCGAGATGCAGCACGATCAGCGTGACTGGCAGGCCGCCGCCCGGATGTGGCGGACCTGTCCCCACGCGAAGGCGGTCCCGGGAACGCGCGTCGCGTATCGGACGAACGCGAGATCCAGCACGCCGTGGACGCCGGCGCTCTCGTCATCGTCGTCCCGACGGTCGACACCGTCGAGGAAGCGATCGAAGCCAGGAACTGGACGTACTTCCCGCCGCTCGGCCGACGCAGCAACGGCGGCGGTCCGGCGTTCGACGAGGCGATGTGGGGCGGCGTTCCAGGCGGCTACCGGAATACGGCGAACGACAACATCGTGCTGATTCTGATGATCGAGACGCTCGAGGGCGTCAAGAACGCGGAGGCGATTGCCAAGGTTCCGGGCGTAACCGGCATCTTCGCGGCGAGCGGCGATCTCGGCAACTTCACCGGGTATCGACAGGGGTCGCCCGACTACGAGCGCGCCATCAATGTCGTCCACGACGCCGCGATCAAAGCGAACATCCGGCTCTGCGGCCCGCTGGCGTGGCGTGATCGCCCCGACTTCAGCTGTTTCCAGGCTGGCAGCGAGACGGCCAACATCTCGCGCGGCGCCGCGGCCGAACTGGGCTCCCTCGCCAACACGCAGGGAAAGGTGGAAGCGGGTCCGTTCGCGGTCAAGCCGTGAGGCTCTGGTCCGTCTCTTGCGATCGCTTCGCGACGGAAAGGGGCCTTTATGCCGCTGCCAGACGAGCTCGTCACGATCGAGCGTACGCTGTGGACCAACGACCGGCAGATTTACGACGGACGCCTCGACGATGACGCGATCCTGGTATTCCCCGAGACCGGGGTCATGCACAAGGCTGCGGCCCTCGGTGGCATCGAGCAGGAGAACCGTGCCGGGCGGCGGTGGGCGGACGTTGCGTTCGCCGATGTCGAGGCGGTAGCCGTGACACCCGACGCGGCTCTGCTGACCTACCGGGCGGACGCGCGCTGGGAGCATGAATCCACGATCAGGTCTGTGCTTGCGACCAGCCTCTACGTCAGGCGCAACCGCGAATGGATGCTCGCGTTCCACCAGCAGTCCTATCCGGAAGGCGTGAAGGCGCTGGCGGCTCTACCGTCGCTGCCACGCGACATCGGTCGGCAGAGGTTCTCGCGCGGTCGCCGGACGTGCGGCAGCGCTCGGCGCATTCGCAATCGGTGCGATGGCCGTTGGGGCCGTTGCGATCGGGCGCCTGGCGGTCGGCGCATTTGCCGCCAGACGTGGTCGCATCCGGAGGTTGACGATCGACCAGCTGCACGTGGGCACGCTGCGCGTCGACCGCGCAGCAGGCGATCGCGTCGTGCGCCTGTCCTGAAGACAGGGACGCACCATCGGAAAAAGGAGCTGCTCATGATCGTCGTCCGCAACGTGTTCCAGTTGAAGTTCGGGAAGGCCCGTGAGGCTCTGGCCGTCATGAAAGAAGGCGTTGCCATTCAGAAGCGGCTGGCGGCGGAAGGTTCTGCACGACTTCTGACCGATGTCACAGGCCGGCACTACACGCTGGTCTTGGAAATGACGTTGCCGAATCTCGCCGCACTTGAAGCCATGGCGCCTCGAATCTTTGGCGACAAGGAGTTTCAGGCGAACTATCAAAAGATGGTGCCGCTGGTGGAGTCCGGACACCGCGAGATTTTCACAATCGTCGAGTAGCGCAAGTCACCGACTGCTCAAGTTAGGGCCTGAAACGAACCGCGCCCGTTGAAAGGCAGAAGACTGTAACGCCCTCTGACTCAGCGTCACTAGTTACGTGAAGAGTCGATATGCGTGTTTTTGCACGAGGAGGGTCGCGCTGACTGGGACGCTGATGGCCATTCCGTGCTGCGCCCTCTGAAGCATCCGCCGATGTGGCCGCGCCCGCAACCGACGTCACGACGCGTAACATCGTCTGGGGCGCTTGACGCGGCCGCTCAGCCGGCGCTGGGCAGAGTCGCCGATGCATGGGGTCGATTGATGCGCCTCGCTGCACTCACTTCGCAGACCCGAGCACGAAGCCGATCGATCGCTCGATTGGATTGAAGAACTGTCCGTAGCGTGGTGACGCAGTGTTGCTCTGGACGTCCCGCTCAGCCGATGCGCCAAAGATGTTGTAGACCCTGATCCCCGCCCGAACGCGGTACTTCCAGAAGGTCCATGGCCGCGTCAGGGCGAAATCGAGGTTGCGAACTCTGGGCAGGCGCCCGGCGCGGTTCCGTGCGCCAACGAAGTCCTGGAACTCGTTGACGGCGGACCACGGAAACCCGGACCGGATCTCTATAACCGGAGCCAGATCCCATCGACCAGGCAACCCGATGGTGCCACGAACCAGCAGCCGATGCGGCACATCGGTGGGAATGAGGCTGTGCTCGTTCGGACGAAGGATCGGATTCCGGAGATTGCCGTAGAACTGGTCGTAGTTGTTCAGGTCAGCCGAGCCATGCGACCGCACGTACGACACGGTGATATCCCGGCGCTCGCCCCCAAGGTATCTGCCGGTCGCTTCGAATTCCCAGGTACTGCAGACCGACCGGTGCTCAGCAGGCGGACTTCGCCACGCGCCGGGTCCGGCTCGAGGATGTACTCGTCCTCTCCGTGGCGCCTCAAGTAGTTGGCTTTGAACAGCACGCGCCGGCCGAACCGCTGGTTCCATTCGACGTTGCCGGTAACTGCCTCGGGCGTCTCCAGTTCAGACGGAGGGATGTTCACGAGCGTCACGGGCGGACCGAGCGGAGCCCCATCGGCTCCAAAGCGCGTGACCGAGCGCTCCTCGAATTGGCCGAACGCGCCGACGTTGAGCGGCGTTCGCTGCCGGAATCGTCCCACACCGCCCCTGAGAATTCCCCGGCCCTCGGGCAATACTCCCACGGTCACGCCGCCGCGTGGCGACCAGTTCACCCGCTGGATGATGTCCTCGCGATCCATGCGAAGGCCCAGCTCCAGGGTCACGCGCGAGCCGATCCGCCAGCGATCCTGCGCGAACACCGCGAGCTCTGCCGCCGTCACTTCCTGTTCCGTCGCCGCACCGGGCACGATGCGCTCGGCAAGCGATCCGTCAAGGCGACGGATTTCCAGGGGACGGCTTGCGCTCGTGCCCTCGTACCCGGAATGCTGAAAATCAAAGCCGAACTTGAACAGATGCTCCCCACGCCCCCTGTCGAGAGCGAGCGACAGCGTCTCGACCCACTGCGCGCTGCTGACTTCGCGTTTCTGATCGTTGAAGAAGCTGCCGGCCTGTGTCTCTGGCGTGTAGATCATCGGACCCTGGCGGTCAGTCCCGACGTCGATCTCGAACCACCGGCCCGCGAAAGTGCTTTCGATCACGATCATCGGCGACAGCGCAAAGCGATCCTGCACTCCCACTGACGTGCCATTCTGAGAGAACGTGGGCGTTACCTCAGGCGGGCGGAACGTGTTCATCGTCAAATGCTCGATCCTGCGCGGGAACATGACGACGAGACCGCCGAGGATATGTCGAGCCGAGAGCACGCTGTCGATTCGGGTGAACGAATCGAAGCTCGTGAGCCCGATTTCCGGCTCGCCCGGCAGACTCTTGACCGGATCGTTGACGTAGCGGAACTGGAGGTCCTGCGCCAGGAACAGTCGATCCTTCTGGAGCGGGCCGCGGACCGAGAAGCGAGGCTCGAACCGCCGCACGCCGCTGAACCCCTTCCGGAAGCGGGGCACGAGGTTGCCTGGTTCGACCCGCCATTCGTTGGTTCCCCGTTTCGTGTCGATCCGCGTGACGCTCGTCGAGAATCGGCCGTACTCGGCTGCGAACGGGTTGGCGAGCATCTCCACTGACTCGAGGCTCGACCCGGGCAACTCGAGATCGAAGTCACCTGACGATGGATCGACGAGGCTGGCGCTGCTGATCTGGAGCGCACCCTGTGTGGGTTGTCCGCCTTTCGCACGCAGCCGCCCGTCGGGGCCCCGGACGACGCCGGGCAGCAGGGTCAGCAGGCTCTGGAAATCGTCGCCTTCGAGCGGCGCGATCTCGAGGACCGAGCTCGACATCATGTCGCTGGTCGACACCGGCTGAATGCTTTGTGTCGGCGAGATCGGGGCCCGCACCTCCAGGCTCTCTGCGACGAACGTGAGATCGATGTCGAGCAGCACCTGCGCGGCCTGACCGCCGCGTACGTCGAAGGGCGTGGAGTCGGTCGGCACGAAGCCCGGACGCGATGCCCTGATCGTGTAGCGGCCGGCCGGGACATCTGGAAACGTTACCTGCCCCTGTCCATCGGTGATGGTCTTCGCCAGAATCACGTTCCCGTCGACTGAACGCAGCTCCACGTCGACGCCGGCGATGTGCACGGTGCCGTCGAGCGTCGTGATCGTCGCAACGACGCGCCCGGCACCGGTCGTGACTTGACGGGCCCAGGCCCCACACGCGGTGGGCTCTGCGGCTCGAGCATTGGCGATGGATAGCGATGCGCACACGCCAACCGGGACAAGCACAGGCGCGCAGCAGATTGGTCCGTTGAATCATCAGGCTGTAAACCGGCCTACGCGCAGCAGCCTCGCGGACGCAAGTGCCAGCGGTGCCCCGACAAGGCTCAGGAGTACACCCATGCTCATCTCAGAGCGCAATTGGCCCGGGGGCAGGAGCGCGGCGCAGAAAAACAGCCCGACAGTAAATCCCATCGCGGCCGTGAGCCCTATCACGGTGAGCTCCCGCCATCCGACGCGCTGTGGCAGATGCAGGCCAGCGAGCATGGCGGCACCGCTCCCGATGAGCACCCCCAGCGGCTTCCCGACGATGACGGCAATCGGCAGCCCCCATGTGCCCAGCTCGAGGGCGCCAATCGGGCACGCCCGCATTGACGAGCCCGAAAAAGAACAGCGCGACCTGAGCGGGATATCTCCACCAGATCTCGAACTGATTCAGCGTGTCTCGGGCATCAGGCGGTGCGTCGACGAAGAACCCTGGATCGCGCGCGGCGTGGGGCAGGAAGGGCATGATGGGAACGAGCGCGAGCGCCGGGTGCACGCCACTCGAGAAGAAGGCGTACCAGGAAAGGCCGCCGGAAACGAGAAGATACGGCCAGAAGGCTTTGACCCGCCAGCGTCGAAGGCCGGCGGCCACGCCGATCGCAACGGCGAGGAGCAGTGCACCACTCACAAGGCGAAGGTCTCCGACGGGATCGAAGAGCGCGAGCGCCAGGAACCCGAGCGCGTCGGACGCGATGCCCAGCAAGAGCAGGAATGCGATCACGGCATGCTGGCGAAAGATCAGTCTCGCCACGAAGTAGCTCATGGCGAGATCCGTCGCCAGGGAGACGGGCCACCCGGCAGCCAGCACCGGTTCCTCGAGTGCCTCGACGACGCGGAGATGAATCAGTGCCGGCACCACTGCCGCCCCAACTGCGGCGATGACCGGCACGATCGCACGCCGCCAGGGATGGAGCACCCCGCCCGGCGCCGTGGCTTCGACGACCTCCTTGGTCATCAGCGCGAAGAACAGCGTCATGGCGACGTCGTTGACGGCAAACGACACCGCGTAGGTCAAGCGGTAATAGCTCTCGGGGGCCGTGTTGACCCACACCAGGGCAATCAGTGCGCCGAAGGGCAGCAGAAGCAGGTGCTCGCGAGCGAATTGCGAGAGACGCGGAAACGTGGTGCGCCAGACGCGTGTCTCGCTCACCGTGACTGCCTCTGGATGACACCTGAATCGACCGTCTTACCGGTGCGCGAGACGGCCTGAAAGTGCAGATTCGACTCCACAATCTCCACGAGCATGAAGCTCAGGTCTTGATCGAAGAACGCGGCGGTCTGCTCCGTCGGCCTCATGTTGCCCTCGTCGCAGTTTGTCCAGCTGCCCCCGAGACGAAATGGACGATTCCTTTCTGCGGCTTCAGCCGCTCGTAAACGTGATCGTGGCCCGCAAACACCACATTGACGCCGTGCTTGACGAATATCGGTTCCAGCAGCACACGCAGGTCGACCGAGGACCCATGGCGCCCCGCGTTCGAATACAGCGGATGATGGAAGTAGCAGATCTTCCACTCCTCACGCGCCTCCCGCAGCGACGTCTCGATCCACGCCACCTGTTTCGCATCCATGGCGGCTGCTGTCCAACGCGAAGAACCGCACATTCCCGCGGACGTACGAGTAGTAGCGCTGACCGTTCATGTTCCAGAGCTTGTATGAGGCGTTCTCGGGCCGGTCATGGTTGCCCAGCGACGCCTGGAATTTCACGCCGGCCGAGAGCAGGGGCGCGTAGGGCAGCTCGAACTTCTTCACGAAGTCGGCAGCGCGGCGCTGGCTGCCGTACATGTTGTCGCCGAGCATGATGACGAGGTCGAACGGAAAGGTCGTGTGCGCGTTCGTCATCTGCTTGGCGAGCTCGTACTGAGGTCGGTCGCCGGTACCGTTGTCGCCGATTGCGGCGAACTTGAGCGAACCCGGCCGGTTGGGGAGGGGTGGGGCCTGCGCCGCGACTGCCGCCGACGCGAGCGCGGCGACGAGAAGCGTCTCAGCACTTGGATCGGCTGCCTGAGTGCGAAGCGGGCGCGGGCCAGCAAGGCCACGGGCGATTATAGCTACACTACGCAGTGGGAGGACAGCGTGGAGCACGTCGCTGCGGCAACCGAACCGTTGGTCCTGTCGGCGCGCGACGGCGGGGTCGCGACGATCACGCTGAATCGCGGCGACCGGTTCAATCCGCTGTCGTCGGCGATGATTGCCGCGCTCCGCGCGGCGCTCGCGGAGATCGCCGCGGACCGTGAAGTCCGCGTGGTCATTCTGGCTGCGGCCGGCCGCGGCTTCTCAGCCGGCCACGATCTGAAAGAGATGCGCGCGCATGCCGGCGATCGCGCGTGGCAGCGGCAGCTGTTCGACGATTGCAGCCGGTTGATGCTGCAGCTCACCGAGCTCCCGCAGCCGGTGATTGCCCGCGTCCAGGGCATTGCCACCGCCGCCGGATGTCAGCTCGTCTCGACGTGCGATCTCGCCGTCGCCGCCGATACGGCGACTTTCGCGCTGCCGGGCGTCAACATCGGCGTGTTCTGCTCGACGCCGGCCGTCGGCGTCGCCAGGAACGTCGGAAGGAAACGCGCGATGGAGCTGCTGCTCAGCGGCGCGCCGATCGACGCGCCGACGGCGCTGGCGTGGGGCCTCGTGAACCGCGTGGTGCCGGCGGCGGACCTCGATGCCGCGATCCGCGGCTTCGCCGACACGATCCTCACCCGCAGCGCAGCGACCATCCGTCTCGGGAAGGCGGCCTTCTACCGCCAGATCGAGCAGCCGCTCGCGGCGGCCTACGACCTGACCGCCGAAACGATGGCCTGCAACATGGACCTCGACGATGCGTCGGAGGGAATCGATGCGTTCCTTCAGAAGCGTCCGGCCGTGTGGCGCGGGCAGTAGCTCACCCGCGCCGCTGCCGGTAGCGCCGGGGACTGACGCCGAATTCAGCGCGGAACGCGTGGTTGAAATTCGAGACGTCGCCAAAACCGGCGTCCAGCGCGAGGTCGAGAATCCGGTTCGAGCCGGCCGCGAGCATCGTCGCCGCATTTCGCAGCCGCATCCGCAGGATGTACTTGTGCGGGGTGACGCCCGTCACCTTCTCGAACGTCCGCAGAAAATGAAATGGACTGAGACCCGCCTCGCGCGCCAGGCGGATTGTCGTCAGATCGCCGGCCGGATGCGCCTCGATCATCCGGACGGTTCGGGTCACCCGCGAAATCACGTCGGAGGTGATCGCCCTCGGATCCGGGTCCAGCTCGCCGTCGGCACGCACGACATGCGCGGCCACGCGGATGCCCAGCTCTTCCCAAGCGATCGCACTGGACCCTGCCATCGCCGCACAGGCGTCGGCAACGACTGGTGACACCGTCGGCACTGGCGGCAGGCGAAGCGAGCGGAACACGCGCCTGACGTCGCTCACGCGGCTCCCCTCCGCGATCCTCTCGAAATAATCCGGCGTAAAACGAAACGAAAGGCAGCGGTCGCCGGCACCATGCTCATGACCGCATTCGAACGCCTGGCCCGGGCTTCCCAGCAGGATCGATCCGGGCGTCATCACTTCGCGGCCGTTAGAGCCCGACCCACGGGTACTGAAAGGTTCCGCTGGTGACGATCGCGATGGAAACGCCTTCGTGCTGTTCGGGGTAGGGACGGTCGCCGGGGCCGCACGAGCAAACGACGTCCTCAACGGTCCAGCCAGGGCCCTTCGCGAGCGGGCGCGCTTCAATCCGCCCAGGTCCGACCGCAATTTCCGCCAAGAAACCACTGCCCATGGCGTCGTACAACTCTTATCACGGAAGGAGGCATATGGCTGGGCATCTGATGCAAACGACCGATTTCCGCTCGCTCCTGGCGGCGCCGGCACGGTCGCCGGAGATCCCTGAGTCGGCTGACGTTTACGGATGGCTGTGCGGCAACTGGGACCTCGAGGTCCTGCGGTATCGCGGCATCGACGTCTCGGGACGCGGATTGAACGGCGAGGTTCACGCGGGCCGCGTCCTCGAAGGCCGCGCCGTCCAGGACGTCTGGATCATGCCGCGCGCCGAGCACCGCGGCGGTGACGTCGATCGAGGCATGAACATGTACGGCACCACGCTGAGATCGTGGGACGCGTCGATCGAGGCCTGGCGCATCGCCTGGACCAACCCGGTGAGCGGACACCGCGAGGAACAGGTCGGCCGCTGGAACGGCCGCGACATTCTTCAGGAGGGCACGCGGCCGGACGGAACGAAGACCCGATGGACCTTCACCGGGATCACCGCCGATTCCTTCCATTGGCGCGGCGAGGCGCTGTACCCGAACAAGGAAACGTGGATGCTCGAGGGCGAATTCATCGCGACACGGAGGTCATCATGAGCACGGCGGCAACCGAACCGAAGGCCGGGGGCACCTACGAGACGGCGAAGCGGATTCTGCGAGAGGGATACGGAGACGGCGCGTGGCACGGGCCGGACCTGAAAGCGGCACTCGCCGACGTGACTGAAACGACCGCATTCTGGCGGCCCGGGCCGGAGCGGCACAGCATCGCCGAGATCGCGTTGCATCACGCGTACTGCGCGCGCGGCGTGCGCGCGAAACTGACCGGTGTCGAACCGGAGCCGTTCGTCCTCGAAGGCGAGGACTGGTTCACGGTGTCGGGCCCATCCGCGGTGTCGTGGCCGGCCATCCGGGACATCGTGGCCCGCGAACACAATCGGCTGGTTGCCGCTCTCTCCGGACGCACGCCGCCGGCGCTGGCCGAACCGGAGCAGTTCGACCTGGTCCTCGGCATCACCTGCCATGCGGTCTATCACGCAGGCCAGATCCAGCTGATCAAACGGCTCGCCGCTCAATAGTCTACCCGAGGGGCTCCGCCCCTCGGACTCCCCCACACGCTCTCTCGCGCGCCGCTTCGCCGGCGTGCTCCGTTCGCGTGGCTCGCTCGCGCGCTCGCTCGCGACGGATCAACTGGTTCATGAGATACCTTCTAAACCAGAAGAGAAGGGGGTCGAACCGTCGCTGCGAACTCCGCCGATCCTCCCGCCCAGGAAGGCGAGCGGAACCAGGGACAACAGGAACGTGAGGTGATACCAGACGGGAAACTTGTCCCAGAGAGTGATGTGCTCCGGGATGAACGCCAGGAGCAGCAGTGCACCTGCTGCGAGCGTCGCGACGAGCGATCGCCGCGAGACGACTGACGTCGCAAGGCCCATGGCGACGGTCGCCAGGGCGCCGATGACCAGGCGAGCGATCATCATCGGCAGCGTAAACGTCATCGCATCAGCGACGCTCGCGTACGCGGGCCAGGTCTCCCGCATGACCAGGCCCGCCACCGTGACGACGCTCACCCAGACCGCAAGTCCGACGACAACACCAAGCGTCCCTCTAGCCATAGACCCCTCCTCAATGAAGACTCTTGAAGCTATCTCGCACACCCAACAGCGTCGCGAGCGAGCGCGCGAGCGAGCCACGCGAACGGAGCGCGCCGACGCAGCGGCGCGCGAGAGAGCGTGTCGGGGAGTCCGAGGGGCGCAGCCCCTCGGGTAAGACTAAAGAGGACCGTCGCAGCGGGTCTTGTAAAAATCGGCCACCGAGCGCGACGCCACGTGGCCGGGGGTGTCGCCGGCCAATCGCGTCATGTCCAGGGTGAGGTGGGCTTGATCAAAGTATCCAGTCTCGGATGCCAGCGCCGCGCCGGAGAGGGCGGGCGCCTTGTCCATTTCTTTCAGCGTCTCCTGGAACCGGACCACGCGGCCAAACCGCTTGGGTCCGTAACCAATCCACGTGCGCATCATGCGGTTCAGGTGACGCTCGCTGACACCACACTCGGCGGCGACGTCCGCGACCCGGAAACAGCCTCGTCTCCGTTGAACCGCGGCGAGCGCCGTGGCTACCACGCAGTGGATTGCTGCGCCGGCGAGACGCTCGATGAGGAAGCGCTGCAGTACGTCGATGTGCTGTTGCGGTGTACGGGAGAGGGAACCCTCCGAGGCAAGCGCGTCGAATGCCGGCCCGCGCAGCCTGACACGCCGACCGAGCATCGCGTCGGCGGCCACGCCGCTCACGAGGTACGCCACGCCCGGACGAAGGCGAACGCCAATCAGCGTCGCCGGTGAAGAGAATCGCCGCTCCTGGGGGCGGACCAGCGGACCGCGCAGCACCCACCCCGACGATCCGTCGTCCTGCAGCTGGACGGAAATGGCCGTGCTGCCGTCCGGTACGACGCGAATCATCGCGCCTCGCTCGGCCGTGATGATCCAGAAGCACCCGACGAAAGGCCGCAGGACATCAGCCGCCTCGATGAATCGGCTTTCGGCGCGACGGACAACGGTGCTGGTGATGCTCATTCCCGATCCGGCGTACTTTGCCACAGGCGACCCTGAAAGGGTCGCCCTGCTTCAACTTGATGAGTGAGTAGTAGTGCGGGCCTTCAGGCCCGCACTACAAGACTACGAGACGGCCGCGTTTTCGCCCACGGCGGCTGCGAACGGATTCTCGTCCGCGGACGGACCGTAGACCGACGGCACCGGCAGATTGAGCAGCCGCAAATAGACGAGCAGCTGACCGCGGTGGTGATACCAGTGGTTCAGCATGATCGTCCGAACGACCGCGACGCGAGGCATGGCGATGATGTCGCGTCCGTCGGCCTGCAGACGCCAGGTCGCGCCCATCCTCGCATCATCGAATCCGCCGAGGGCCCGTTTGGCTCTCGCCACGGTGTCCTTGAGCGACGGCACGAGCTCCGAGGCAGTCGCGGCCTCAGGCTGACCGAAGCTCGGCGGGTAGGGGACCAGGTCCTTCGCCGCCAGCTCGGCCACGTTTCCCGGGACCGTGGCCACGTGCAGCGCGAGCTGGCCCAGCGACATCGACTTGGGATGCGGCCTCCACGACAGGTGCTCCTGCGGGATGCGCTCCAGCACGCGTTGCGTCGTTTCGGCTTCCTGTTCGAGCTCTGCAAGCAGTCCGTCGATGATCTTCATCGGTCCTCCTGTGCGGCGGCGGATTCGGCGGCCTTACGAACGCGCGCATGCAGCGCGGTCCATCCCGACGCCATCCGCGGCCGATGATCTTCCGGAAATGGCCCGGTCACCGTGTGCGTGAACTTGATGAGCGTTCCCTCGGGAGTTTCGCTCAACCGATAGAGCAGGTTCGACGTCGCGGCCGTCGACATGAACAGCGGACCCCAGATCTCCAGCAGGGCCGGCCGCTTGATGCTCTGCACGAAGCCCCACAGATGCCCGTCGTCGCCGGCGAGGTCGCGATACCAGCGGCCGCCGGGACGCGCTTCCAACACCATCGGCAAGGGCGCGCCCTCCGGTGTCTCGTTGAGCCGGCCCATGTTCGCCAGCAGGGACTGGAACGTCTGCTCCAACGAGGCGCGAACGGCGATTTCTTCGGTGATGGTAAATGTCTGGTGTTCCACAAGTGTCGGTGTCATCGATCCTCCTCCGCGTGTGCCTTGATCCGCCGGAGCTGTCCGCGCCAGTGCTGCGTGAACATCCGGCACCAGTCGTGAACCGTGCGAAGCGCCTCCGGATTGCTTCGATACAGCGTCTGCCTGCCGTCGCGCCGCGCGACCACGAGGCCCACGTCTCGCAGCACCTGCAGATGCTTCGACACGGAAGGCTGGCCGAGCTCGAGCGCATCAGCGATCTCGCCGACCGATCGCTCGTCGCCCGCGATGAACTCGAGGATGTGCCGACGCCGGGGCTCGGCGATGGCGTTGAACGCATCCGACGTGGTCGAAGCGCGAGGCACACCAGACTTATATATTCCTATATGGGAATGTGTCAAGCCCGGGGGGTCGGGCTCGATCGGGCGAGGAGGAACGGGCCGTGAAGTACCGCGGGTAACCGCGAGGCAGATTGGCGAGTGTGAACTGACCGCGCGATCGACTACTCGACCGGATCCTCCGCGAGTCTCCGCGGCTGCGCGGGCTTGGCCTTCCGGGCGCCGGCAAACGGCCTCGACAGTGCGCCCGCCACGCTGCTCCAGCCTCTCCCGACGCGCGCGAACAACGGCAGCGTCTGCAGATCGTCGAACAGCGAGTAGAACACCGGCACCGCCAGCAAGGTGAGAAGCAGGCACAGCGACTGCCCGCCGACGACGAGCACGCCGATCGACCGGTTGGTCGCCGACCCGACGCCGCTCGACACGACCAGCGGCAGCATGCCGGCGACCAGGGCGAGCGTCGTCATGAGAATCGGCCGCAGGCGGTCGCGGTTCGCCTGCAGGATCGCCTCGAGCCGCGGCAGCCCCTTCTCGCGCAGGCCGTTCGTGTGATCGATCTGCAGGATCGCGTTCTTCTTCACGATGCCGAACAGCAGCAGGAGACCCAGGCCCGAGAAGATGTTGATGGTATCGCCGGCGATGAGCAGCGACAGGATGCCGAACGGCACCGCCAGCGGCAGCGTCAGCAGGATCGTGATCGGGTGCAGGAACGACTCGAACTGCATCGCGAGCACGATGTACATGAAGATGAACGACAGCGAGATCGCCATGACGAAGCTCGTCGCCGTGCGCCCCAGCTCCGCGGACTGGCCGGACGGCTCGGCCACGTAGTCCGCCGGCATGTTCAGATCGGCAACCAGTTGCTCGAAGGCGGCAATCAGCTCCTGCTGCGAGCTGCCCGGGGCCACGTTCGCCGACAGCGTCATTTGACGCTCCCGATTCAGGCGCTGGATGCTGGAGGGTCCGGATGACCGTTCGATCCGCACCACCTCGCCCAGCGTGACGGGGCCGCGGCTCGACGCGATCGTCATGCGAGCCAGGCCGTCCACGCTCGAACGAAAGCGCTGGTCGGCGCGAACCGTGACGTTGTACTGGTCGTCGCCGACGTAGTAGCTCGTCGTCTTGCTGCCGCCGACCAGCATGTTCAGCGCCTGCGCGATGTCCTGGACCCGGATCCCCAGGTCGGCCGCGCGCTGACGATCGATTTCCACCCGCAGTTCGGGCTTGCCGATGACCAGCGACGAATCCACGTCGACGGCGATCGGCAGCGCCCGCACCTGACTGACCAACGTCTCGGAATATTCCGCCAGGCGGGCCAGGTCGGGACCCCGAACCGTGTACTGGACGCCCATGCCGCCACCGCCGCCGCCCGATTCCTGGATGCCGGTCCGCAGCTCGCTCGGGTACCGGCGCAAGACCTCGCGGACACGGACCATGACCTCTTCCTGCGAGGCCTTTCTGGCTTCCATCGGCCGGAGCGTCACGTGGATCGATCCGGCGTTGACGCTCGGCGCACTACCCCCGCCCATCATCGAGGCCATGCCGTTGCCGGCGCTCGCGCCGACGGTGGTCAGCGTGTCGAGGACCTCCGGAAACTGCCGCAAATCGGTGGCGATCCGCTCGAGGATCGTGGTCGTGGCCGCCAACCCCGATCCTTCCGGCCCCCGGACCGTCACCTGGAACTCCGATCGGTCGTCAGTGGGCGTGAAGCCCTTGCCGATCGCCTGGAACAGCGGGACGATGCTGGCAATCACCAGCACGCAGACGATCACGACAATCCAGCGGTGCGCCATCGACCAGCGCAGCATCGCCATGTAGCTGCGGTCGATCGGCCGGAAGAACAGGGAGTCCTTCGAGTCGTGCGCGCCGCGGCCGTGCCGCACCTTGATGAAGCGCGAGCTGAGCATCGGCGTCAGCGTGAACGACACGAGCAGCGACACGCCGACGGCGAACGCCGCGGTCAGGCCGAAGGAGGACATGAAGCGCCCGACCATGCCGCCCATGAAACCGACCGGCACGAAGACCGCCATCAGCGACAGCGTCGTGGCCATGACGGCCAGCCCGATCTCGCGCGTCCCTTCGATCGCCGCGTCGAACGGCTTCATCCCTTTTTCTTCGATGTACCGGTAGATGTTCTCGAGGACGATGATCGCGTCGTCGATCACGATGCCGACCATCAGCGTCAGCCCGAGCATCGTCAGCTGATTGAGCGTGTAGCCCATCGCCGCCAATCAGCGCGAAGGTCGAGATGATCGACGTCGGGATGGCGACGGCGGCAATCAGCGTCGTGCGCCAGTTGGCCAGAAAGAAGAAGACGACGATGCTCGCGAGGATGCTGCCCACCACGAGGTGCTCCTCGAGCGAGGAGATCGCCGCGCGGATGAAGATCGATTGGTCGTTGTTGACCGACGCCGAGACGCCCGCCGGCAGCGCGGCGGTCAGGCCGGCGAGCCTCGCCTTCACCTGCTCGGCGACCGTGACGCTGTTCTGTCCCGACTGCTTCTGCACGATGAGCGTGACCGCGCTCTTGCCGTTCAGGAACGACGCGCTGCGGAGTTCCTCCTGGCCGTCGACGACCTCGGCGATGTCTTTCAGGCGGACCACGTAGCCGGCGCGATCGGCGATCGGGACCGCCCTGAAGTCCTGCGGCTTGGTGATCTTGCCCATCGTGCGGACCGTCAGTTCCTGCGAACCTTGCGGAATGCGGCCCGCCGGCAGCTCGAGATTCTGCTGCCGCAGCGCGGCCGCCACCTCGGTGAGCGTGACGTTGAACGAACGCATCGCGTCGGGATCGAGGACGATCTGGATCTCGCGGTCGGCGCCGCCGACCAGCTGGACCTGTCCGACGCCGCTCACGCTCTCGAGCCGCTCCTTGATCTGCTCGTCGGCGATCTTGGTCAGATCCCGCAGCGGCAGGTTGCCGCTGACGGCGATCTGCAGGATCGGCATGGCGCCGGGATCGAACTTCTGGATCACCGGCGGTTCGGCCGTCTCGGGAAGCCGCGCGGCGACGAGCGCGACGCGATCGCGGACTTCCTGGGCGGCCACGTCGCCGTTTTTTTCGAGCAGGAACGTGATGATTGACCTGCGAGACGCCTTCGACCGAACTCGAACGCAGCTGGTCGATGCCGCTGATCGTGTTGACGGCGCCTTCGAGCTCCTTGGTGATCTCGCTCTCGATCTGCTCGGGCGACGCGCCCGGATTGGTCACCGTCACGGAGACGGTCGGCAGATCGATGTTCGGCATCAAATCGACGCCCAATCCCATGAACGAGTAGAGGCCGACGATGGTCAGCGACACGATGAGCATCGTCGCGAAGACCGGTCGACGGACGCAGAGTTCAGCCAGGGCACGCATAACGGCTCTACTCGCTTTTCGGTTTGCGCCCGCCGGAGGTATCAGCGGTCGCGGTAGGCATCTCGGCGCGGATGCGCGCCCCCTCGAATAGATGAGTCAGGTTGGACGTGGCCACCACCGTGCCGGCATCGAGGCCGGCTAGGAGGCGGACCATGCCGTTCTGCCGTTCGCCGGGCTGCACGACGCGCACTCGCACCGCGTCGCCGTCGACGGCGTAGACGGCGAACGATTCGCCGTTCGGGAGCGGGGTGACGGCCGCTTCAGGAACGAACACCCCGCGCTCGGTTGGCCGGCAGCTGGACTTCGGCGCTTCCGAACATGCCGGGCATCAACCGCGCATCGCTATTCGAAAACTTCGCTTCGATGGACATCGCGCGCGACGCGGGATCGATCGCGACGTTCAACGCCGACACCGTTCCGGCAAATGTCCGTCCGGGATGGGCATTCACGGTCGCGGACACGGCCATCCCCGGGCGAAGCGCCGCAGCCGCAGATTCGGGAACGAGCAGGTTGAGCTTGATCGGCGCGATGCGGACGATGGTCGCCACCTTGGTGCCCGTGGTCACGTACTCGCCGACGGCAACCGGCCGGGCGCTCACGTGGCCGCTGAACGGCGCAACGATCACGGCATCGGCGACGGCCTTTTCGGCACGCGGCGACCTGCGAAGCCGCCTGCGCGACCGCGGCCTCGGCCACGGCCAGCTGGGTGGTGAACTGCTCGTAGCTGTTGGGCGAGATCAGCCCCTCCTTGACCAGGTCTGCATTGCGCTTCGCCTCGGTCGCGGCCCGCCGCGCCTGCGCTTCCGCCTGCTGCAATGACGCCTGGGCCTGCCCGAGCTTGAGGCGGGCATCGCGATCGTCCAGCCGCACGAGCACGTCGCCCGGCATTCACCATGTCGCCGACGTTCACCGGTGTGGCGACGACCTGGCCGGGAACCGAAGGCGTGACCTCCGAGGATTCGTCGGCGACGAACGTGCCGGTCGCCCGCACGATCGTCGGCACGTCGCGCCCTTCCGCCGCGGCGGTGTGAATCGAAACCGGCGCCGCCTCGGCGGCGGGAGCGGTCGCCTCGACTCTTGACCCCGGCCCGCCGCACGCCGAAGACCACCACCGCCGCCAGCAACGCGACCCAGCGCATCACCGTTTCCTCCGCCGTGAGGGCGTGTCCGTTGGCGCCAGCCGTTTTGGCGGCGGCCGGGCCGCCCGGCTGCCTGAGGCCGTCGAGCATCAGGCGCGCGAAGGTGGCGGCGACCTCGCGATCGGGCTGCTTGACCAGCTCGAGCCCGAACAACCGGCTGACGATCGCGAAATACGAAGGGAGCGCGACCATGGCAAACACGAGCAGCGCGGGATCTCCGCCGCGAAAGGCGCCGGCCGCCTGGCGTTTCGTCACGTAGTCGTGCAGCAGATCGAACAGCGGCAGGCCGAGGACGCGCTGCGAGACCTGCGCCAGGTCGTGGCTCTCGAGCGCCGCGCGCAGCATCAGCCGCTGGAAATCGGCGTCGCGCCGGAACGTCTCGAACGTCTTCAGCGCCAGCTGCACGACGAGCGCCTCGTCGTCCTGCTCGGCCATCGTGCGCCGCAGCGTCTCGAGCGTGCGGTCGATGCCCTGCTGGCGCGACCTTGTGATTGAGGATGGCGGTGTAGAGGTCTTCCTTGGTCGGGAAGTACCGAAAGATGATCCCCTCGCTGACGCCGGCCGCCTGCGCGATCGCCTTGGTGGTGGTGCCGCGGAAGCCGTTGGTCGCGAAGAGATGAAGCGCCGCGTCGATCAGCTGCTGGCGCCGCTCGTCACCGCTCATTCGGCGCTTCGCGAAGCCCGCAGGGGAGTCGCCCGCCGAAACGGGCACGGACATGGGATGGGGCATTGATGGGACCGCCAGAAAGTGAGTAAAGACTCACTATACTAAAGTGAGCACTCACCTATAGACGTATTTCGAGGGGCCGGGGGTTCCGGACCTCAAGAAACCCGCGAAAATCCGGGCAAATCGTGGACGGAGGCCAGCCGGGCTGGACGGTCTGCCTCCGTCCCCTTCGCTTACTTGAGGAAGCTCACCAGCTCGGCATTGATCCGATCGGCGTGCGTCCACAGCACCCCGTGCGGGCCGCCGGGCAGCTCGACGTACTTGACGTTCTTGATCATCTTCGCCTGCCGGCGCGACGATCGCGTCGGGCGGCAGGATGCGGTCGGCGTCGCCGTGCAGGATGAGCGTCGGCACGGTGTTCTTCGCGAGGTTCTTGCGGAAGTCCTCGATCCAGCAGTCGACGCAGGCCACGGTGCCGATCGCGGACGCGCCCACCGCGACGTTCCAGTTGTCTTCCAGCACGCGCTCGCTCACGAGCGTTCCGCCGGTGACATCGTAGTTGTAGAAGTTGCGCAGGAACTCCATCAGGAACGCGGGACGGTCCTTGCGGATCGCGGCCTTGATGTCGTCGAAGACCTTCGCGTCGACGCCTTCGGGATTGTCGTTGGCCTTCACCAGGTACGGTCCGAGCGTGCCGATCAGCACCGCCTTGCGCACCCGCTTCGCGCCATATTTTCCGAGATAGCGCGTCACCTCGCCCGAGCCCATCGAGAACCCGACCAGCGCGACTTTCTTCAGATTCGAGCTTCTTCAGAACCTTGTCGAGGTCGGCGGCGAACGTGTCGTAGTTGTAGCCGAGCCGAAGGCTTGCTCGAGCGGCCGAAGCCGCGGCGATCGTAGGTGATCACGCGATATCCCGCGGCGAGGAGCGCGGTCGTCTGCTTCTCCCACGACGCGCCGCTCAACGGCCAGCCATGGATCAGCACGACCGGCGAGCCGGAGCCGTGATCCTCGTAATACGAGATCGATCGGGGTGGAGTTCTCCTTGCCGACGTTGATCAGGCCCATCCGGTCGCTCCCTTCAGACGCATCGGGCCCTCGACTTCGCTCGGGCCAGGGCCTTCAAGCCTGCGCCTGCGGGCCGCGAGCGTCAAGTTCTCTCCGAAACCTCACCGTGAACACACTGCCGCGGCCGGGGTGGCTCACGACCGCGAGCGTCGCCGCATGCTGCTCGACGATCCACTTCACCAGGCTGAGGCCGAGACCCGCCCCGTCGTGGCCCGACGTGCGGGCCGGACCGGCCCAGAATCGATCGAAGATCTTCGGCAGCACGTCGCTCGGGATGCCCGCGCCGGTGTCGCGGACCGCCACGCTCGGGGCCCCGCCGTCTCGAAACACCGCCACCCTCACCGAGCCGCCGGGCGGCGTGAACCTGATCGCGTTGTCGACGAGGTTGATCAGGAGCCGCTCGAGCCATCCAGGATCGCCGGCGATCTCGATCGCATCAGCGGGCTCGCACGATCAGCGCGACGTCCTTCGACTGCGCCACCGGTTCGAGCGCGTCGACGACCGACTGGGCCAGTGCACCCAGGGCCACCGGCTCCGCGACGACGGCCAGCTCGCCGGCTTCGGCGCGGGCCAGCGTCAGCAGTTGCCCGACCAGCCGGGTCAGCTTGTCGACTTCTTCAAGCTGGCTGGTCACCCGTTCGAGCGGATCGCCGCCGGCGCGCACACCACGCAGCGACGTTTCGAGCTCGGCGCGCAGAGCGGCCAGCGGCGTCCGGATTTCGTGCGCCATCGCCGCGCTGAACTGCCGCATGTCGTCGACCGCGCGCTCCAGCCGCGAGAGCAGGGTGTTGAACGCATCGGCGAGCTCGTCCAGCTCGTCGCCGGAACCCGCCACGGGTATGCGTCGATCGAGGCTGTCGACGCCAATCACTCGCGCGGCGCCGGCGAACCGCGCAATCGGGGTGAGCGCGCGCCCGGCCATCCATCGCCCGATGCCGACGAGGACCACCAATCCGGCCGGCAGGCTCCACGAGAAGAGCCGCAGCACATGCCGGAGCGCGGCGTCCCGGGCGTCGAGCGGTACACCCACCTGCACGAGGTAGGTCGCTCCGCCCTGATCGGGCGCGACCACACTGTTCGAGAACCTGATCGCGCGCCGCGCCGTACGGATGTCGAAGTCCGCCGGGTTCGCGGCAAAGGCGCGCACCTCGCCGGGCGCGAAGCCGACCCCGAGCGGCGCGAGCGCCTCCGACTGCTCCACCAACCGGCCGCTGCCGGCGTCGTAGATTTGCAGATACCGCGCGGCATCCTGCACGAACGCCGCCTCCCCCGGATCGCGGCGGTCGTAGGCCAGCGTGGCTCGATCGCCATCGAACCGCAGGTAGCCGCGCACGCCGCGCGTCAATTCCGCGAGCTCGACGGTCGCATCGGCGTCCATCTGTCGAGCAAACACGCGGTAATAACCGAACGCCATGACCGCCAGGAGCGACGACAGGATCGCCGCATACGCCAGCGTCAGCCGCGTCCGCAGCGTGAGGCGCTTCACGGCTCCTCGTCCGAGATCATGTATCCGACACCGCGGACGGTGTGAATCAGCGTCGGCGTGAATCCGCGATCCACCTTCTTGCGCAGGCTGTTGACGTGCACCTCGACGACGTTGCTGACGCTGTCGTAATGAATATCCCAGACGTGCTCGATGATGAGCGACCGCGTGATCGGCCGGCCGCTGTTGCGCATCAGGAACTCGAGGAGGGCGTACTCCTTGGGCCGCAGATCGAGCCGGCGGCCGCCCCTGGTCACGACGTGATGCGCGAGGTCGAGCTCGAGATCGGCCACCCGCAGCCGGACTTCGCGCGGCTGCCCGCGGCGCAGGAGCGCGCGCAGGCGCGCCATGACCTCCGCCACCGCGAACGGCTTGATCATGTAGTCGTCGGCTCCCGCGTCGAGCCCCGCAATCCGGTCCTCGACCGAGTCCTTGGCGGTCAGGAACAGCACCGGCAGGTCGCTCTTCCTCGCGCGAAGATCGCGCAGCACCTGCAGCCCGGATCGTCCCGGCAGCATCAGGTCGAGCACTGCCGCGTCGTAGTCGATCAGCCTGGCCTGGTCGCCGGCCTCGATCCCGTCGTGCAGCAGGTCGACGGCGTATCCTTCTTCTTCGAGGCCTCGCTGGATGAAGGCGGCCACCTTCCGATCGTCTTCGACCACGAGCAATCGCACGACTCTTAACCTACGGCAGACACCGCGCGGCTGCCACTCGCAAAACTGACAGTCTCGTAAAACTGACAGGTCCGCCGACGCGGCCTTTACGGGGCGATCAGGCCGAGCTTGATGGCTTGCTGGACGAGCTCCGCGTTCGTGCGGACGCGCAGCAGCTCCATGATGCGGTACTTGTGGAACTCGACGGTCCGCGGGCTGATGTCGAGCACGGCCGCCACTTCCTTCATCGACTTGCCTTCGGCGAGCAACTGCAGGACTTCGCGCTCCCGCTGGCTCAGGTCGCGAAGCGCGATCTGACCCGACGACCCGGCCGGCGGCTCGTCGCCCATGCTGCGGGCAATCGCGGGTGAGATGTAGGTCTTGCCGTTCACCGCGTCCCGAATCGCCGTCGTCAACTCGGATGCGGCCGAGTCTTTCAGGAGATACGCTGACGCCTGCCGCCGGAACGCCTCGACCGCGAACCGCGGTTCGCGGTTCTGCGTCAGGAACACGATCTTGATGCCGGGATGAAGCGCCTTGAGCTGCTCGCCCGCGTCGAGGCCGTTGAGCAGCGGCATCCCGATGTCGACCACGACGACATCGGGCAGCAGTTCGCCGGCAGCCTTCAGCAGGGCGCGTCCGTCCGACACGGTTCCCACGACGTCGAAATCGGCCTGCAGCAGATGCTTCAGGGCCTGCGCGATCAGCACGTGGTCGTCGGCGAGCAGGACTCTCGGCCGCTTCATGCGGAGCTCACGCGTGGACAGCGGCGCCGGCACCCATACGCTCACCTTCGTGCCGCGCGACGGGGCGGAGTCGACACGCACCGTCCCGCTCACGATTCGCAGGCGCTCGCGCATGCTGACGAAACCGAGGCCGTCGCGGCGCTCGACGCTCGTTCCGTCGAAGCCCCGCCCCGAATCCTCGATCGTGAGGTGGATGCCATCGGCGCCGGCGGTGAAGTCGACCCGCGCCGACGCCGCCTGGCTGTGCTTGGCGATGTTGGTCAGGCTCTCCTCGGTCACCCGGAACAGGCACAGCGCGACATCCGGCGGAAGCGGCGCCGGAAGCGCACCCGTGCGCGAACTCGATGGCGATGTTGTGGCGGGCGGAAAACTCCTGGACGAGCCGCTGCAGCGCCGGAACGAGCCCGAGGTAGTCGAGCGCCGACGAGTGCAGCCGATGCGACAGGCCGTGAATCTCCTCGGTGATCGCGGCGGATTCTTCCCGCAGCCGTTCGAGGGTGTCGCCGACCGAATCCGGCGTCCGTTCGTCGGCGCGCAGCTGATCGAGTCCGATGGTCAGGACGCCGAGCATCTGGCTGATGTGATCGTGCAGCTCGCGCCCGATGCGGCTTCGCTCCTGTTCCTGGGCATGGATCAGCCGGCCGGCGAGCTCTTCGAGCTCGGCGGTCCGCTCGCGCACCTTCAGGTCGAGCTCGTCGTGCGCCTGCTTGAGCGCGCGCTCCGCCCGCCGCCGCCGCGCGGTGATGAGGACAACGAAGGCGGCGATGAGGGTGAAGGCGATGATTCGCGGCAGGTGGGCGAAGTCGAGCGACAGGTTGTAGATCGGCGCGGTGAAGTAATAGTCGATCGCCAGCGTGGCCAGCGCGGAGCCCAGGACCGCCGGCCAGAAGCCGGCGAACCACGCGGCAGCCAGGATCGCGATCAGCAGGACGACCGACGCGTCCAGCACCGCCTGCAGCCACAGGGCCATGCGGACCCCGGCCAGAATGGCCAGGACGGTGCCGCCGTACCTGGCCAGGGTCAGCATCCTGCCGTGCTGGCGGTCGTTCATTCCGCAGTCACCCTGTCATTCTTGACATCCGCCGTGCGGCACGGAAGCTCGGAGTACTCCCAGTTTCGCGGGCCGGCGCGGCCGGCGCATGATCGGCCTGAGAACGCCCGAAAGGAGGTGTTTCATGGCCCGGCCCCGGATCCTGCTGGCGGACGACCACCAGATGCTGCTCGACGCCTTCAAGATCATGCTCGAGCCGGAGTTCGATGTGGTCGGCGCGGTGACCAACGGACGGGCGCTTCTCGAGGAGTTCGCGCGGCTCGTTCCCGACGTGGTGGTCGTCGACGTCGCCATGCCGCTGCTCAACGGGCTCGACGCCGGTCGGCAAATCAAGGCCCAGCGTCGATCGGTGAAGCTGATCTTCCTGACCATGAATCCGGATCCCGATCTGGCCGGCGAAGCCCTCCGGCTCGGCGCGTCCGGCTACGTGCTGAAGCTCTCGGCCGCCCGCGAGCTGAAACAGGCGATTCAGGAAGCGTTGTCCGGACGATCCTACCTTACGCCGCTCATCACGAAGGACGTCGTCGGCAAGCTCATCGATCGGCGCACGCGGATGCGCGAGCTCACCGGCCGGCAGCGCGAAGTCCTGCAGCTGCTCGCGGAGGGAAAGTCGATGAAAGAGGCCGCGGCGATTCTCGATCTCACGCCGCGGACGGTGGCGTTTCACAAGTATCGAATGATGGAGCAGCTCCACCTGAAGACGACCGCCGAGCTGGTGAAATTCGCCGTTCGCCGGGGAATCGTCGAATGAACGGCAGCGGCGCGCGCGCGCGCATCCTCGTCGCCGACGACCACCGGGCCATGCTCGAGACGCTGGTCAGCCTGTTGTCGCGCGATTTCGAGGTGGTTGCGGCCGTCGCCGACGGACTCGCCGCCGTCACCCAGGCCGAGCATCTCGAACCCGACCTGCTGGTCCTCGACATCGCGATGCCGGGATTGAGCGGCATCGCCGCCGCCGCGCGGCTGCTGCGCCGCGGCTCCACCGCGAAGGTCGTGTTCGTGACCAACATGCGCGACCGCGAGTTCATGCAGGAATCGCTCGCGCTCGGGCCGGTCGGGTTCGTCGTCAAGGATCGCCTCGTGGCGGATCTCCTCCCGGCGATCCGCGAGGTCCTCGCCGGGAAGAGTTTCGTCTCGCCGTCGATCCGTCACTGACCGGCCGCCGGCGCCGTCTTCTCGTGCACGACGGTCACCGCTGTGGCGATGTGCCGCTTGGATTCCGTGTGATAGCGCACGTCGACCGTCGAGCCGACCTCCATCGTGCCAACGCGTTCCGTCGCCGGGTCGAGAACGAAGGCCATCTCGTGGCCCGTGCCGGCGGTGCGTGTGAGCACGAGCGTCGTGTCGTTGACGGTCTTGACGACGCCTCGAGTGGCGTGGGTGTCTTCGTGTTTGCCCTTCGTCTCCGCGGCGGACGGCGCGGCAAGGCACAAGACGGTCAACCAGGCGATCGCCATTGCGGTCGTGCGAACGTTCTTCATCGGTCCCTCCTTCAGTCGCGGCGGCTGCATGCCGCCTCCGACCATTTCAGATCCGCCACGTGATCGCGCAATGACCGCCGGATTAATTCACGTTCATCAGCGCGCCGCTCGGACATGGCCTTTCGCACGGACCGGACCTTTCAGGAAGATACGGCGGTATCCGCCGGCCACGAGCGCCGAGATGTCGGCCAGGACGCGCGGAAGCTGCCAGCCGGCGGCACACGCCAGGTAGCGCGCTTCCCACACCGGGTCGAACTTCTCCTTGTAGGCACGCAGCCCCTGGAACCCATAGAACGCCTCGCCGTGTTCGTAGACGAACCCGCCGAGCCGATTCCACAGCGCGTGTACTGGCGACGGCACGACGCCTGAAAGAGGCGCCATCCCGAGCACGAACCAGCGATAGGACTGCGCCCGGCCCCACAGCATCATGTGGACGAGAAGCGCCTCCATGACGCCGTTGGGAACTTCGCGCCGGTGCCGCATCAGATCGATCGAGAGCTCGCCATGACCCGCGCCCGTCCAGAGATTGGCGAAGGCCAGGACTCGGCCGTTCTGCTCGAGCACGGCAACCGGAAGCCGCGAGAGATACGCCTCGTCGAAGCGGCCGAGCGAGAAGCCCTTCTCGGCGGAGGCCTTCGCGGCCAGCCATTCGTCCGAGACCTCACGCAGTTCCGACAGAATCGACGGCACACCGGATGGTGCGACGATTCGGAACGTCACGCCGTCCCGCTCCAGCCGCCGGATCACCTTCCGGAACTTAGCGGCGTGGCCACCCTCGAGCGTCAAGGCGTGCAGGTCGACCTTCGCCTCTTCTCCAATCTTCACGAGCGTCATGCCGAGATCGGCGTAGTGATGCAGGCGGGACGGCGTCACTTGATAGAAGACTGGCAGCCCGCCGAAGTCGTTGCAACGATCGAGAAACAGACGGGTCAGGATGGCCATGCGATCCTCGGGACCGACCGGATCGCCCAGGGCGACCCACGTTCGTCCTTGAACGCCGTACATGACAAATCCGCGGCGTTCCTCGTCGAACAGCAGGCTCTTGTCGCCGCCCAGCACCAGGTACGGCGACGTGGCGGGCTGCCCGGCGATGATCCGTGCGGCGTCGTCGAGATCGCTTGCGGAAGGCAGCGGTGCCTCGAGTGGCGCGTAGCCGATGAGCCGTGTCAGGGCCACCACGAACAGCAACACGCCCGCGCCGACCGAGGCCCGCAGGAAGCGGGAAGCGTCGCCGCGCAGCTCGAACTGCCACCACAGATCGTGTGAGTACTCGACGTGCTTGAAGGCGAAGAAGCCGAGCCACAGCGACGCGGCAAGGGCGAGCACCACACTCGCGATCCAGGCGGCCGAGAACCGCGTCTCGAAGAATGCGGCGCGCCGATCGAACGCGCCTCGGGCCCGCACGAGCAGCGCCAGCACGCCACAGAGCAGCGCCGCTTCCTCGAGGTCGAAGCCCTTGACGAGCGATGCGGCGATCCCGACGATGATCAGCGACGCGGTCAGGTAATAGGCGCCGTCCAGCCGCCGCGCGAGGCCCTGGGAGACGACGAGCAGCCCGGCTCCAGCGACGCTCGCCAGGAAGTGGGAGGCTTCGATCACACCGAGCGGCAGCAGGCGGCCGAGCCAGACCAGGCGTCCCTGCTCGGCCGGCGTTGCGCCGGAGAACAGCAGCACGACACCCGCGACGAACGTGAAGGCCGACAGCGCGCGGGGCGCATAGCGCTGCGCGGAGGCCGCAAGCCCCCGCGCCGTACGAGCGGCGATACCGCGCCGGCGCACCAGCTCGTCGACGACCAGTACGGTGACCGCGAGGACGAACGGGATCAGGTAGTAGATCGTTCGATAGACGACCAATGCCGGGAGCAGCTGCCCGGCATCGACGTGCCCGCCGAGCAGGAGCAGCATCAAGGCTTCGAACACACCAAGCCCGCCAGGGACATGGCTGATGAGGCCCAGCAGGATCGCCACGAGAAATGCGCCGATGAACACGAGAAACGGCACGCCGGCCGGCAGGAGCACGTAAAGCACGGCGCCGGCAAGGACCCAGTCCACTACCGACAAGGCGAGCTGCGCAACGGCGACCGCCGGCGCTGGAACGGGAAACGAGACCCGCCAGATCCGCAGCGGTGATCGACGCACCATGGTTGCCGCGACGTATGCCAGCGGAATCAGCGACGAGAAGCCAGCCGGCAGCCGTCGTTACATGAAAGGCCGGCCACTGACGATCCGCCGCCAGCGGCGCCACGATTAGACTCGCGCCGCCGAGGGCGAACAGGCCCAGCCAGAACGTCGTCGAATAGGAGAAGAACAGCCGCGCGAGCTCTTCAGCGGTGATTCCCCAGCGCGAGTAGAAGCGGTAGCGCACCGATGCGCCGGAGAGCATCGCCAGGCTGACGTTGTTGGCAATCGCGTAGGCGAGGAACGATGTGAGCATCACCCGCCAGGCCGACAGCCGTTTGCCGACATAGGCGAACGCGAGAAAGTCGTACCCGATCAGCACGGCGTAGTTCAACGCCGTCAGGACCGCGGCCGCGGCGAGCCTTCGGTGAGGCACGCGGACGAGGTCAGCGGCCAGCATCGCCAGGCTCGTCGAGTGAAGCTCGACGCGCAACGCTGCCAGAACGATCAGGAAAACCGCGGCGCCGACGACACTCGCCGCGGCGGCGGATCGCGTCATCTTTTCGGCCCCGCGCGCTGCTCATCGATCCACGCGACCGCCTCGAGCAGGCTGCGATCGAAGTCGCCGAGGTTGTCGCTGAACCGATGGTTGACGGCGTCGACTACCCAGAGGCGCTTCGGCTGGCGTGCCGTTGCCAGCACGTCTTCAATCTCCGTCAGCGGCGCGTACTCGTCGTGGGTCGAGTGAATCGCGGCGAGAGGAACCGGCGCAAGGCGATCGGCCACCGCCGTGACCCTGAAAGACGGTTCGACGGGCGGCCGGTGCGTCACGTAGATGGTCATGTCACGCCACCGCCAGCCGAGCTCGGTGACGTTGCACAATCCGAGGCCGATGACGCCCGCGATCGCCTCCTTGTTCGCAGGGTCGGACGCGGCGAGCACCGAGAGCCCCGCGCCTTCCGAGCTGCCGACGAGCAGCGGCCGCCGTCGCGTCGCCGCGCCGGCCAAGGCCATCAAGGCTTCGTAATCGCGTGGCACGTCTTCCATGCGAAGCGTTGTGACTCCACGGGTGAAACTCTCGAGGTAGGCCTTGGCGTCGAAGCCGATCGCCAGAAAGCCTTTCGACGCGAGCATCTCTGCAACATGCGGTGCCAGGTGGATCCAGCCGCCGTCACCGCTCGTGACGATGACCGGGGTGCCATCGGGCGGCCCATAGATGTGAAGCGTCTGCGGCTGGCCGCGCAGCATCATCGTCTGCCGCCGCTCGAGCGGCTGGGCCCCCGCCGCGTGGGACCCAGCCGCGCCGCCACACCCCACGATCGCGAGGACCAGGGTGATCGCGGGGATCGAGCGCACCCTCATCGGGCCTCTTTGACGTCCCAGCCTTCGCCCGGCGACTCCCACACGCTGGTCAGCCGGTACTTGCCCTCAATCTGCTTCAGGACCAGCACCGGCTCGATGCCGGCCGGATCCGGGCCGCCTTCAGGCTGCGCCGCGATGAACGCCGTCAAGTGATTGTTCTTCTCGCCCCGGATCAACAGGATCGACGACGATTCGCGCTCGACCATGTACCTGCCGGCGGGAAACGTCTGGCCGTGGATCACGAACGGCACCGGTATGTTTCCTTCGAAGATGGTCGAGGTGCCCGCCGCCCGGGCCGTACTCGCGGCGCCGACCAACATCAGCCCGGCCGCCAGCGCTACCTTGCGCATCGTGGAATTCATGAGCGTTCTCCTTTCACGGGCGGCGAAGGCCGCCTCGTCACCTATTCGTATTGGACGAGATCGCGTATTACGCGCCGATGAAGCGCGCATTAACTTCCGTTCAGGAGAGGGCTCCGATAGGTGCACCAAGTGGACCAAGTGCACCAAGTGCACCAGGTGCTCGAGGTGCTCGAGGTGCGGCGTGCACCGCGACAGCGGCGCGAGGACCGGGTATCCTCTCCGCAGTGAAACGCCTCGCCTGGATGGTCGTGCTCGCGTGCCTTTCGGTCGTGCCGGTGACGGCCGAGAACTGGCCTCAGTTCCGTGGCACTCGAAGCGGCGTGGCGCCGGACCACCCTTCGCTGCCTGCCAGCTGGAGCCGGACACAAAACGTGGTGTGGAGGCTCACGGTTCCTGGACGATCGTGGAGCTCCCCGATTGTCTGGGGCGACCACGTATTCGTCACGAGCGTCGTCAACGTCGACACTCCTGTCCAGCCGTTGAAGCCGGTTCCCGAATACCGCGGCCGCTCCTGGAACGGGCCGCTCGACGAAACCAGCATCGCGACGACGTCCGACAAGCATCGCTGGGTCCTGTACGACATCGACTTCAACACCGGGCGCATTCGCTGGGAACGCGAGCTGCACTCGGCGGTTCCTTCGCAACCTGTCCACGAGAAGAACACCTATTTTTCCGAGACGCCGGTGACGGACGGCGAACGCGTGTACGTGTACTCGGGCAGCATCGGACTGTTCGCCTTCGACTTCTCTGGGCGGCCGGCCTGGTCGCAGCCGATGGCGGCAGTGAAGTCGCGCATGGGCTGGGGCACCGCCGCTTCTCCCGTGTTGCATGACGGCCGCCTGTATGTCGTGAACGACAACGAGGAGCAGTCATATCTCGCCGCCTACGATGCGCGGAGCGGCCGCGAGCGGTGGCGCGTGAACCGCGACGAGCGCACCAACTACAGCACGCCGCTCATCTGGGAGAACGAGCTCCGCACGGAAATCGTCACGACCGGCACGGGGCGCGTCCGGTCATACGATCTCAGCGGCCGACCGCTCTGGGACATCATGAAGATGTCGGTGCTGACCGTGCCGTCGCCGCTGGCGCGTCATGGGCTGCTGTTCGTGAGCGCCGGCTACATCCAGGATCCGCACAAGCCGGTGTACGCCGTCAGACCCGGCGCGGCTGGAGACATCTCGCTGCGGCCCGGGGAAACCCGCAGCGAATTCATCGCCTGGAGCAGCACGCAGCTAAGCTCCTACCAGCCGTCGCCGATCGTCGTCGGCGATTACTACTACACGCTGCTCGACCGCGGGTTCCTGACGTGCCACGACGCGCGGACGGGGAAAGAGATTTACGGGCGTCAGCGCATTTCGGCGGAGTCAAGCGGGTTCAGCGCCTCGCCCTGGAGCTACAACGGCCGGATCTTCGCCCTGAGCGAAGACGGGGACACGTTCGTGATCCAGGCAGGTCCCGAGTTCAGGATCCTCGGCAAGAACTCGCTCGACGAGATGTCCATGGCGACGCCGGCCGTGGCCAACGGCAGCCTTATCCTGCGGACTGCGAACAGTTTCTACCGGTTTATGGAGCCCTAGGAGACGCCCGGGGCCTTAGAGAAACATTACTTGACGGCTGAAATCGGGAGCGTAGGATAAGGGTTTGTAGTAGATGAGGTTCTGATGAAATCAATGCCGCGCGCCATCCTGTTTGCTGCCGCGATGCTTGCCGGAACCACGGCCACCGGCTATGCCGCCGACGCCGTGACGTTCTACGAGCACGTCGCGCCGATCCTCCAGGCCAACTGCGTCTCGTGCCACCGGCCGGCCGGGCAGAACATCGGCAGCCTCGTCGCGCCGATGTCCCTCATGACATATGAGGAGGCGCGGCCATGGGCGCGGTCGATCGCGCTCAAGGTCAAAGGCGAAGGACATGCCGCCGTGGTTCGCCGATTACCCGAAAGGCATCTTCACCAACGAGCGCGGCCTCACCGACCAGCAGATCGAAACGATCCTTGCGTGGGTCAACGCCGGCGCGCCTGCCGGCGACAAGGCCAAGGGGCCGGCGCCGGTGCAGTTCGCCGACGTCCGAGAACGGCGGCTATTCCCTCGGCAAGCCCGACTTGATCGTCAAGATGCCGCCTTACGTCCTGACCGATGAAGCGCAGGACGTGCAGGGCGTGTTCACCGTACAGCTCACCGAAGAAATGCTGCCGCGCGACGTGACGGTGCGCGCGTGGGAATTCCGCGCGGGCACCTACCTGGCCGGCCGCGACACCGTTCACCACATGTGCGGAGGCGTGATCGAACCTGGGGATGCTCCCGTCACGCCGGCAGAAATGGGCGACGGCGGCAAAGGCGCCGCGAGCCTGGGCCTCGGCTGCATCGCCGGCGGCGCCGAGCCGCAGCAGCTGCCAGAAGGATTCGGACGGCAGCTGAAGAAGGGCTCGACGATCCTCTTCAACATGCATTACTACAAGCAGCCCGGCGCCGGATCGGGCTACACGAACGAGGCCGAGATCGGCTTCTACTTCGCGAAGGGGCCCGTCGCGCACAAGGTCCGCACGAAGGCGATCGGCACGTTCGGCTTCGAGATTCCGCCGCAGAAGGCCGAGCTACCGCGTGGGCGCGGCCGAGACGCTCGAGAAGGACACCTACATCCTCGCCTACTGGCCGCACGCGCACCTGCGGGCGACGGCGGCGAGCTATGTCGCCACGTATCCCGACGGCCGGAAGGAAGTCCTGCTCGACGTGCCGCGCTACGACCAGAGCTGGCAGGTCACCTACAAGCTGCGCGAGCCGAAGCTGCTGCCGAAGGGCACGCGGATCGACGTCGAGATGATCTTCGACAACTCGGCCGCCCGCGCCGCGAAGCGGCAGTTCAACTCCGACATCGGCGTCAAGTTCGGGCCCCGGACGCAGGACGAGATGATGCTCGGCTTCCTCAGCTTTGCGGAGGTCGACAACGCCGCGGTTCCCGTCGGCCAGCAACAGCAGGACTGATCGAGCGCAATCTAACCGTAGGCCGACCCTTTCAGGGTCGGCCCGTTGAGGTCGTGATGGGCTACTCCCTCCGGCGGCCGGCTGCCACTGTTGGTGTCTTCGCTCTCGCGTTTGCGGTTGCGACCGCCGCGCAACTGCCTCCAAACCCGCCGGCGAAGCCCGACGGATTGCTCCACACCGAGCTTTCGCTGCTCGGGCGGACCGCGTCCGTAGCCTTCGCGTCAGACCTCCAGGCCAACGACGCCGCGAATCGGGGGCTCTTCGCGCCTGCCAGCCAGACGCCGGCCCGCGTCCGCATCGGCGAGCTGCAGACAAACGGCGCGCTTCGGCTCGGCAGCGTCGCGGTCGCCAAGCCTGGCCGCTTCAATCTGTTCGTTGAGGCCGGAAGCGACGGCTGGCAGCTCGATGTCACGCCTGCGGGTGCGAGCGACAGTCTTGGCAAGCTCGCGTTGTCGCGAGATCGGAGCGCCGTGGCATCGCCGAATCCTGATCGCGGCGCTCATGCCGGTCGCCCGCGACACGGCGCAGCTCGTGCTGACATGGGGTGACGTCAAGGCAACGGCCAGCGTCCAGTTCCAGGAAGTGCAGCTCCCTCAGCGGCAGGGGGGCGGCGGACGGCAGGTCGCGCCAATCAACCGGAGCCACACCGACGAGAACGTCGGTGCGCGCGCGACGATGCTGTCGCAGTTGAACGAGACGGCTCTGGTCGACGCGCAGGGCTCGCGCGTCAGCGTCACGTTTGCAAGAACGTTCCCCAAGGGCACGTCATCGCAATCGGCAGCGGGCACCACGCGGCGCGCCGGGCTCGTCGTCGACGGCCCCGATTTCGCCCGGCTGATGTCGACGCGCGACGGCGCCGTCGTCGAGCTGACCGAAGCGCCCGCGCTCCGGCTGGCGGCCGACAAAGCCGTGCGTTCAGGCAACGTCGTGCTGCGGCCGGGCAATCAGACGGCCGGTTTTCCCGGCGCATACAGCGTCTGGCTCAAGCGAGCTGGTTCGGGCTGGCGGCTGGTGCTCAATCAGGAGCCTGACGTCTGGGGCTCGCAGCGCGATCCGAAGTCCGACGTCGGCGAAGTCGATCTGACGTATTCCACGGGCGGCGAGCCGTCACGTCCTCTCGGCGTCGCGCTCGTCCCGACCGCCGCGGATCGCTGGCGCCTGGTCCTCGCCTGGGGACCGCACGAGTGGGCCGCCGATTTCGCGCCAGCCCAGTAGAGCACTCCGCTTCTATCGCGACACCGCTCCCTTCACGGCCCAGGCCCGCGCCTGAAGCGTGAATGGTCCATCGCTGCGTCCGCCGAGAAGCCGGCTGCGCAGCCGCGCCTCGAGCGCGGCGCGCCGCGGTTCGTCCAGCGCTGCGGCGTAAGCCCCCGCCGGTCCCTGCCCACCCAGGAACGGACGCCAGTAGTCGTCGAAGGAGGCAAACTCCAGCTCGATCGCGATCGGCTGCTCCTCGACGCGCTCGAGTTCTTGCGCACTCCACAACGCGGCCAGTTCGCCGGGCTTGCAGAGCGGCATGTTGCGTTCGTCGCGCGCGGCGATCGCCGGGTCCAGCGCGACCGCCTCATCCCAGAACACCCGCAGCATCTGCATGCCGTCACCGTAATCCCACACCGCAGCGGCCACGACACCGCCAGGGCGCGTGACCCTGACCATCTCGCGCAGGGCCCTGGCCGGGTCGGGGATGAAGTTCATGACCAGCAGCGACAGCGTCTTGTCGAACGCGGCATCGGGAAACTCGAGCGCCTGGGCGTCCCCGACCAGGAACCGCACTCGGTCGCTGGAGGCGCGCGACTGCGCGAAGCGGACGTAGGCGCCCGACGGGTCGACGCCGGTGACGCGACCGGACGGCGCCGCCTCCGCAAGCGCAAACGTGAGCGCACCGGTTCCCGACCCGATATCAAGCACCGAGTCACGGTCGCCGACCGACGCAAACTTCACCAGCAGCGGCGCCAGCCGGCGGCTCCAGCGCCCCATGAATCGTTCGTACGCGTCGCTCTCGGCGAAGATGTCTTGCTGCATGTTATCTGCGAGCCCGCCAGCAATCGAGAAGGTCAGTACCATAACTGCGATGGCATGACGCATAGTGAAGTAGATGCTACAGCCACGACTCGTCGCGGTCCACATCGGGATCTCGTGTCTTGCGCTTGCATCTGCCGCGTGCCAGCCGCGGCCAGTCAGCGGCGAGCTCGGCGGGCATGTGGCGCGTATCGTCGAGCATGTCCTGCGTGAAACGCCGATCGCGGGATTGTCCGTCGCCGTCGGACGCAACGGTCGGGTCGCGTTGGCCAGGGGCTTCGGCCTGTCCGACCTTGCCTCGCGTCAACCGCTCGATGCCGCGGCCGTGATGGACATTGGATCGATCGGCAAGCAATTCACCGCTGCGGCAGTTCTGAAGCTGGTCGAACGCGGGCAAATCGATCTCGACCAGCCGGCGACCCGTTACCTGACGGCCTGGAACGACGGGGGACGCGGCGTCACGGTCCGCCAACTCCTCAATCACACGTCGGGGCTCGACGACCCGCCCTTCTCCGAGGAAAAGCCAGAGCCACGCTTTCTGGCGGCGGCTCCGCCCGGCGGCTTGCTCGCATTTGTCAACACGGCACCATTCCGATTCGCCGCCCAGGAAAGCTGGTACTACGCGAACACGGGTTACAACGTGCTGGGGCTCATGCTCGAACAGCTCCACCAGAAACCGTACGGCCGCGTGATCGAAGACGAGATCGCAGGTCCGCTCGGGCTCGACACGCTGGTGTACTGCGACAAGAAGCGCGCGATTCCCGACCGGGCGCACGACTACATGGTCCGGTCCGGAACACCGGAGCTGGTGCCGCCGATCGACATCTCCTGGTTTGGCGCCTCGGGCTCGCTGTGCGCGTCGGCGAGCGATCTCGTCCGATGGGAGCAAGCGCTCTGGAGCGGAAGAGTCACCGCGCCGGGGCTGCTCGAGATGATGAACGGAACTGCGTCGATCCGGATCGATGGTGCCGCCACGGACGTGGCCTATGGCTTCGGGCGGGCGCATGGAACGCTCGCCGGTCACCGGAAGTTCGGTCACCCTGGCACGGGCGCCGGCATCTCCGGCGCCCTGACGCACTACCCTGATGACGATCTCATCCTGGCGGTGCTCGTCAACACGAACGGGCGCGACATTCCGCACGCGCGTTCAATCGAGGCGGAACTCGCGGCAGCCATCCTCGAACTGCCATCGCCCCCTAACCCGCCTGATGTCGTGGTCCCGCCCGAACAGCTGGAGGCCTGGCAAGGCACGTACGGCGGAAGTTACGGCGTCGGACTTCGGCTGACGCGGTGCGAAGAGAATGGCTTGTGTGCCGCGTCAGCCCGCGGCGGCGCCGAGCCTCGCCGGCTCACATATCGAGGCAACGGCCTCTTCGCCGGAACGCAAGGGCCCGGAAGCGAATGGCAATTCGTCCCTGCCGACGGTCGGCCGGCGTGGATCGTTCACACGTTGGACGGCCTGCACGACAACGTCCTGCGGCGAATCAACGCACCGTGATGCGTATCGATTCGCCGAAGTCCAGGACGCGAAAGCGCGACGCCGGAATGCCGTTCCCCCGGCGTGCCTCCTCCAAAGCCCGGATCGGGTCGTCGATGCCCTCGGCCGTGAGCTGGAACGTCCCGAAGTGCATGCCGATTGTCTCCGGCGCGCCGAGACCGATGTGCGCCTGGACGGCCTCCTCCGGGTTCATGTGCACGGCGCGCATGAACCAGCGCGGCTCGTAGGCGCCGATCGGCAGCAGCGCCAGATCGAATCGGACCGAGCCGCTGCCGGACGTCGCGAAAGAAACCCGCATAGGCCGTGTCGCCGGCGAAATAGATTCGACGATCGCCGAAACGCACGACGAAACCGGCCCAGAGCGCGCGGTTGCGATCGAACGGCGTCCGCGCCGAAAAGTGTTGCGCAGGCGTCAGCGTCGTCGACAGCGCGCCGATCGTCGCCTGATCCCACCAATCAAGCTCCTCGATGCGTCGAATGCCCGCGGATCGGACGAGGCGGGCGTTGCCGAGCGGCGTGACGACGACCGGGTCGAACCGCCGCGCGAGCTTTCGCAGCGTCGGCAGATCGCAGTGGTCGTAGTGGTTGTGGCTGAGCAGCACGGTTCCAATCGGCGGCAGCTCGTCGAACCGGACCGCTGGCTGGCGAACCCGCCTCGGACCCAGCAGGCCGAACGGACCCGCGCGATCCGAGAACATCGGATCGGTCAGCAGATTGCCGGCCGGGGTCTGGATCAGGAACGTCGAGTGGCCGATGAAGGTCACGACCGCCGCCGCGTCGTCGAGGGGTGGCGGCGTTTGAACCACGACCTCGACATGCCGCGGCCAGCGGCTCCGCCGCTCGGACAGCATCCGCGGCACCTGGGAGAATGGCTGCCCTGCGGTGCCGATCGGGTTGACGAATCGCTTGCCGTCGAAGTGATCGCTCACGTCACCTCGCCGAGCGGCGGGAACGATCGGATCGGACCGTGCCCGGCATGGACCCGCGACGCGCCGCCGTCCTTCAATCGCTGCCAGCTCGCACGGACGACGGCCGCGTTTTCAGCGCCGATCATCCTCGGATCGGTGAGGTCGCCAGTGAAAACGGACCCATCGTCCAGCAGCAGCGACACGCTGTCGTCCGAGTGCCCGGGCGTGTGCAGGATCTCGCCGGCGATGCCAATCCGATCGAGGAGCGCTCGGCTCTCCCCGATCGAGATGACCGTATTTCCGTCGAGCGCGATGTCGGTAAAGTGATCCTGCGGCTTGATGTGCCGCTTCATCAACGGAATGAACGGCACCTGGATGTCGATCGCCAGCAGGGGCACGCCTGCGTTCTTGAGATCCTGGGCGAGGCCGGCATGATCGATGTGGTAGTGCGTCGCCAGCGCGAACCGGATCTCGCCGAGCGGGATGTCGGCGCGGCCAAGGTTGGCGCGCAGCGTTCCCATCGTCCCGGGCCAGCCGAGATCGACGAGGACGCGCGACCGGCCGGCGCTGATCACCCAGTAATTGGTCGACCGGTAGCCGACGTTGACGATCGAGACACGCGCGGCGGACATACGGGTCAAGATCCTAGCGCTGAGCGTCGTCACTTCGTTCGCTGTCGAGCACGCGCATCTGATGCTCGTCGTAGCGCGTGCCGGCGACGGCCGAGGGCGGCAGCGCCGCCTCGATGCGGGTGATGTCGGCCGGCGTCAGCGCGATCTGGAGCGCGCCGAGCGATTCGGCGAGCTGCTGCCGCGTGCGCGCGCCAATCAGCGGCACGATGGCCGGGCTCTTCGCGAGCACCCAGGCAATGGCCAGTTGCGATGCCGTTGCTCCCCTCTCGCCGGCCAGTTCGCGCAGCGTGTCGAGCGCCCGCTGGTTTCGCTCGAGGTTGCCGCCGGAAAAGCGCGGCAGGTACGCGCGCAAGTCTCCTCGAGCCCTGGGGCTCGATCCGCTGAGGAGCCCGCGCGACAACACCCCGTAGGCGGTCACGCCGATGCCGAGTTCCGACAAGACGGGAAAAATCCGAGCCTCGGGGCCTCGACTGACCAGCGAGTATTCAATCTGAAGATCTGCAATCGGGTGGATCGCGTGCGCGCGGCGGATCGTCTCCGGACCGACTTCGGAGAGACCGACGGCACGGACGTAGCCTGCCTTCACGAGATCGGCGATCGCGCCGACGGTATCTTCGATTGGCACGCTCGGATCGAGCCGGCCCGGGCGGTAGATGTCGATGTGATCGACGCCGAGACGGCGGAGCGTGTAGCCGACGAAGTTCTTGACCGCGGCCGGCCGCGCGTCGATGCCGAGCCAGCCGCCGTCAGGCCCGCGCAGCGCCCCGAACTTCACCGACAGGATCGCCGTGTCTCGTCGATCGCGCAGCGCCCGGCCGATGAGCAGCTCGTTGGCGCCGGCGCCGTAATAGTCGCCGGTATCGAGGAGCGTGATGCCCGCATCGAGCGCCGCATGGATCGTCGCGACGGCTTCGCCCTCGTCGGACGGCCCGTACATGTCCGACATGCCCATGCAGCCGAGCCCGAGCGGGAAGACCTGCGGACCGGCCGAGCCAAGCCGACGTGATTGTGGAAGGGTCATGAGCCGAAGGTAGCCCGTTCGGGTTCTGTTCGGCAATGGCGGACGAACGACGCGCCGCCGGCTTTTTCTCGAGGGAGGGTCAGGCGAGATCGGCGGCAACGGCTTCACGCCGCTGCCGCCGCTGAGAGGTTCGAGCGCGAACGTTAGTTGGTCGTGCCCCGGCGGTGCATGACCGACTTGAGCTCCGGGTTGGCCTTGCCGCCCGCGAAGACCGTCGAGTTCTGCTCGATCGTGTCCTTGTCCTTGATCACGAACGTGCTCTCGTGCAGGTGGGCATCGATCTTTGAATCGAAGTTGGTGCCCCCGAGGAACTCGAACTTGAGCTCGCCAGGCTTACCAGTCTTCACGAACTTCAGGACCGGCGCGTTCTGGAGCGCGCAGTAATGCGTGAGCAGCAGCTGGTCGCCGTCCATGTGGAAGACGGTTTCCATCTCGCCGGGGGTGCCCATTGCGTAAGTGTGAACGACGGCGCTGCCGGCTGCCTTTGTCTCGACCAGGATCGCCGGGCGGCTGCCGGGAGCTGCCGCACCGCCGTGCTCGTGCTGCCCGCTGCCGGAGAACCATTCGCCGGAGGTCGTGGTCAGAAACGCCATCGCCGAGGCGGCGTCGTAAACGACCGTCTCAGGAGAGCCGGCGGCCGCCTTCGGCTGGCCCTTCTTGGACTGGGCGTTGATCGAAACCGCCAACCCGAACACGAGAGCCGCGCTCGCTACGAAAACCATCATTCGGTGCATGCTGTGCCGCTCCTCTCAAAAGGTCTGAAAACGGTTCATACTACCCGAGAATCAGGCGGAATCCTACGGCCAAAAAATGGCGTAAAAATAGCCTAAGGATCTACTTGGGGGTGACGCGAAACAGGCCCCCCGTCGCGGAATCCTCCAGCATCCATAGCGCGCCGTCGGGAGCCACTTCCACGTCGCGGAGGCGCTTGCCCACGTTCCAGCGTTCGGCCGGCGTGGCGCCGCCCTTGCCATCGAAAGTGACGCGGCTCAGGGACGTCGTGGCGATGCCGCTGATGAGCGCCGAGCCCTGCCACTGTGGAAACATCGCGCCCTTGTAGAAGATGAAGTTGCCGGGCGCGATCACGGGCGTCCAGTAGATGACCGGCTTGACCAGGTCGTCGCGCGTATCGGGGCTCGGAATCGGGACGCCGTTGTAGTTGGTCGCATACGAGACCAGGGGCCAGCCGTAGTTCTTGCCGGGCTCGATCAGGTTCAGTTCGTCGCCGCCTCGCGGGCCATGTTCGAGTTCCCACAGCCGGCCATCGGGCGCAAAGGCCAACCCGTAAGGGGTCCGGTGACCGGTGCTCCAGGTCTCCGACAGCGCCAGGTTCGGCCCGGGCAGGGTATAGGTGCTGATCACCTCCGCGGTTTTCGCCACTTCCGTGTCGCGCGGCGGGTTGATGAGCGGCCGGCTCGTCGCGCCCATCTTTCCGGCCATCGGGTTGCCCGGCGCCGGTTCGCCGTCGAGCGTCAGGCGGAGGATCTTGCCGACCTCGGTGTTCGGATCCTGCGCCGGCGTCATGCGCTGGCGATCGCCAACCGTGAGAAACAGATACTGTCCGTCGGGCGAAAACGCGATCTGCGCGCCGAACTGACCGCCCCGGCCCTTCGGCAGGTCGCGCCACAGCACCGCCAGATTATCGAAGCTCGCCGTCCCCTGCTCCGATCGTCAGCTGCGCGCGCGCCAGCGCCAGACCCGACGTGCCGGCTTCGTCGCCAGGCTCCGAATAGGTGAGGTAGACAACGCGATCGGTGGCGAACTTCGGCGAGGTGAAGACGCCAAGCATGCCGCCCTGCCCTTGATAGAGCACTGCCGGCGCATTCGCGATCTGGGTCTTTTCGCCCTGGGCGTCACCAACCACACCGGCCCCACCTTTTCGGTGATCACCATCCGCCCGTCAGGCAGGAAGGCGATCCGCCAGGGACGATTGAATGTCGCGACCTGCGTCATCGTGAACGGCAGTTCCGGCTCGGGCTTCAGCGTTCCCGCGTTGACCTGTGCGTGCGCCGTGCACGGCACCAGCATCAGCAGCGCCGCTTTCAACAACGTTTTCATATTTCCTATTCTCTCCTACTTCGAAACGAATGCCGCCAGGTGCTCGCCGGTCAGCGTCGACCTCGCTGCCACCAGGTCGGCCGGGGTGCCTTCGAAGACAATGCGCCCGCCGTCGTGGCCCGCGCCCGGGCCCGAGGTCGATGATCCAGTCGGCGTGCGCCATCACCGCCAAGTGGTGCTCGATCACGATGACCGACTTGCCGGAGTCGACCAGCCGGTCCAGCAGCCCGAGCAGCGGCGCGAGGTCGGCCAGGTGCAGTCCGGTCGTCAGCTCGTCGAGCACGTAGACGCCGCCTTCCTCACCGATGTGCGTCGCGAGCTTGAGCCGCTGCCGCTCGCCGCCCGACAGCGTGGTGAGCGGTTGGCCGAGCCGCAGGTAGCCGAGCCCCACGTCGGCCATGCGCTGCAGGATCGTGTGCGCGGCCGGCGTCTGTGCCTTGCCAGCGCCAAAGAAGCCGACCGCATCGTCCACCGACAGATCGAGTACCTCCGCGATGTTGCGTCCGCCGAAGCGGTAGTCCAGCACCGACGCCTCGAACCGCCGGCCCTCGCAGTCCTCGCAGACGGTGCTGACGCCGGCCATCATCGCCAGGTCGGTGTAGATCACCCCCGCGCCGTTGCAGGTCGGACAGGCGCCCTCGGAGTTGGCGCTGAACAGCGCAGGCTTCACGCTGTTCGCCTTCGCGAACGCATTTCGGATCGGATCAAGCAGACCGGTGTAGGTTGCCGGGTTACTCCGCCGCGAGCCGCGGATCTGGGTCTGGTCGATTGACACCACACCGTCGCGGCTGCTCACCGAGCCGTGGATCAGTGAGCTCTTGCCCGAGCCTGCCACGCCCGTCACCACCACCAGCACGCCGAGCGGAATGTCCACGGCGACGTTCTTCAGGTTATGCGTGCGGGCACCCCGCACCTTCATAACACCCGACGGCTTCCGCACCGACGGCTTCAGGCCCGCGCGGTCGCTCAGGTGCCGCCCAGTAAGCGTGCCGCTTTTTCGGAGCGCATCGACGGTGCCCTCGAAGACCAACTCGCCCCCGGCGGCGCCAGCTCCGGGGCCCAGGTCGACGACGTGGTCGGCAATCGCGATCACTTCGGGCTTGTGCTCGACGACGAGGACGGTGTTGCCTTTGTCGCGCAGTTGCAGCAGCAGGTCGTTCATCCGCTGGATATCGTGCGGGTGCAGCCCGATCGTCGGCTCGTCGAAGACGTAGGTCACGTCGGTCAGCGATGAGCCGAGGTGGCGGACCATCTTCGTGCGCTGCGCCTCGCCCCCCGAGAGTGTGCCCGACGGACGGTCGAGGCTGAGGTAGCCCAGCCCGATCTCCACGAACGAGTCGAGCGTCTCCTGCAGCGAGGTCAACAACGGCGCGACGGACGGCTCCTTCAGATCGCGCACCCAGCCGGCCAGGTCGCTGATCTGCATCGCGCAGGCGTCGGCGATGTTGATCTTCTTGATCTTCGACGACCGGGCGCCCTCGTTGAGCCGGGTGCCGCCGCAGTCTGGACAGCTGCTGAACGTGACCGCGCGCTCCACGAACGCCCGGATGTGCGGCTGCATGGCGTCGACGTCCTTGGCGAGGAACGACTTCTTGATCCGCGGGACGAGGCCCTCATAGGTGATGTGGATTTTCTCGACCAACACCTTGCTCGGTTCTTTGTAGAGGAAAACGTGGCGTTCCTGTTTGGTGTACTTGCGGATCGGTTTATCGAGGTCGAGGCCAACGGCCGCGAAGGTTCGCATGTACCATCCTTCGGCGCTGTAGCCGGGAACCCGCAGCGCGCCGCCGTTGAGCGACTTGCTGTCGTCGTAGAGCTGCGACAGGTCGATATCGGTGACCGATCCCATGCCCTCGCAGCGCGGGCACATGCCGCCGGTGCGCGTGAAGCTGACCTTCTGCGCCCTGCTCGCACCCTTGTCGAGCGTCATCGACCCCGCCGCGCGGATCGACGGGATGTTGAACGAGAAGGCATTGGACGAACCGATGTACGGCTTGCCGAGGCGGCTGAAGAGCACGCGCAGCATCGCGTTCGCGTCGGTCACCGTGCCGACCGTCGAACGGGAGTTCGCGCCCATCCGCTCCTGGTCGACGATGATCGCCGTCGTCAGCCCTTCCAGCACGTCGACCTCGGGCCGGGCCAGCGTCGGCATGAATCCCTGCACGAACGCGCTGTAGGTCTCGTTGATCAGCCGCTGCGACTCCGCCGCGATGGTGCTGAACACCAGCGACGACTTCCCCGATCCGGAAATGCCGGTGAAGACGGTCAGCCGCCGCTTCGGGATCTCGACGCTGACGTCCTTGAGGTTGTTCTCCCGGGCGCCCTGGACCCGGATCAGGTCGTGTCGATCTGCGGCGGGGACGCCTTCGCCAAGGCTGCGGACGGGCTGGCGGGAGGAGGCCATGGTCGCGATAGTATCGAGCAACCCGGGCAACGGTCCACTCTCGGTCTTAATCGTCCGACCGTGCTTGATACAACAACGAGAACGTCTTCAGCGCGGCAAGCCAGCCGCCGAGCACCAACCCATGACGGACGTAGTTCAAGTGCGCCCATCGCGTGGCGGATACCACTGACGCCGGCGAATCGGCGGCATCCATCAGCCGGACCATCGTCGGGATGAAGTACGAGAAGGTCAGCACCCGATCCGCCATGACCAGTAAGGCGGCCGCAAGCCACCACGTGCGCACCGTTCCGTGGGACTTCCACGCGGCGATCAGATTGGCGAGGGCCAGCAGCGTCAGCGGTCCGGTCGTGACGTACGCCCAGAATCGCAACCCGGTATCGTCGCGGCGCGCCTGCTCCGCATTCCAGTGGCCGCCAGCATCGTCGGCTGCGACCCACCGGGGGACGACGATTCGATGTTCGTAGAGGCCGGCGCCGAAGGCGATGCCGAGATTGATGACGAATAGCCACAAGAGAATCGTTGCGACTCGTGCGGACATCGTCTCGTATCAGTGTGCGGGTGAGGCGGAAGCGCTTGCTCCGACGGGTCTCGCGCTGCCCCGTCGGACGGCACCTGGCGGGAAGCCCAGGAAACGTTTGAAGGCGCGGCTGAACGCCGCCTCGGATTCGTAGCCGAGACGGCTCGCCATCTCGCTGAGCGGGGCGTCTTCCTCTTTCAGCCACGTCAATGCCACGTGCATTCGCCAGCGGGCGACGTAATGCATCGCCGGCTCCCCCACCAGCTCCGTGAATCGGGCAGCAAATGCCGATCGGGACATCGCGACCTCGTTCGCCAGCGATTCGACGGTCCACGGGCGGGCGGGTTCGCGATGAACGAGCGCGATGGCGTGGCCGATCTGCTTGTCCTGAAGCGCACCGAGCCATCCGGTCCGGGCGGCTGGATCCTTCGCAATCCAGGATCGGATCGCCTGGATCACCAGGATGTCCGCGAGACGCGTGATGACGGTCTCGCCGCCTGGACGCTGCTCCCTGGCTTCGACGGCCATCAAGCGAAGCGTGCTTTGAATCCACTCCAGCTCCGGCGAGTTCCACGCGTCAACGCTGATCACTTTTGGCAGCAGCGTAACGAGCCGATGAGCGGCCGGGTGATCGAATCGGACCGCGCCGCAGATGACCGTCGTCGGTGCGCCGCCCCCGCCATGGCGGAGGATTTCGTAGCGATCGCTCACCTGTTCGCGAGGCAGATCGAAGAGCTTCGCTGCGGGCACGCCGGGTTCGCTCGATAGCTGATGGCCAGCGCCATGCGGCACCAGCGCGAAATCGCCAGGCTGCAGGACGTGATCGTCGGACCCCTTCACCTCCAGCACGCAACGACCCGACGTGACGACATGGAACATCAGGCAGTCCTCCAGCGCAGGCAGGGAAAGGGCCCAGGGCGCTGTGAACTCGGAGCGACAGTACATGACGCCGCTCATCCGCAGAAAATGCAGCGCTTCGCCCAGCGGGTCGGCGGGGGCCAGCGGGATCTTCATGACGCGAGTATGCGCCACGGTCGTCTGACGGTCCAGACGGTTGGACGAACGAGCACGAATCAGCGACGCCTGGGCATTGTTCTGGTCCCTTCGTGCGCGCGATAGTGGACGGCAGATACGAAAGGAGTCACCCATGATTTGCGTCACCGGCGCCGGCGGGACCCTGAGCAGTGAAGTGATCAGACAGCTCGAACAGAAGGCTCCGTTTCGCGCCGCCTACTTCTCGGACAGGGCGGCGGAGACTGCACGAGCCAGGGGGATTGACGCCGTCGTCATCGACTACAACCAGCCCGAGACGCTTCGCGCGGCGTTTCAGGGCTGCGACACGCTGTTCCTCCTGGGGCCGAACGCGCTGAATCAAACCGAGCTCGAACTGAATGCCGTCGAAGCGGCGAAGGCGGCGGCGTGCGACACATCGTGAAGCAGTCCGTCATGGGCGCCGCGGAGGAGGCGTACAGCCTCGCGAACATTCATCGGCCGGTGGAGAAGGCCATCGAGGGGAGCGGCCTGGCCTGGACGTTCCTCAGACCGAACAGCTTCATGCAGAACACGGTCACCTTCATGGCGCAGACGATCAGGGCGGAAGGCGCGTTCTACAGCGCGAGTGGTCAGGCCCGAATCAGTCACGTCGACGTGCGTGACATCGCCGCGGTGGCGGTGACGGCGCTCACGGCACCAGGTCACGAGGGAAGGATCTACACGCTGAGCGGGCCTGAAGCACTGACGTACGACGACATGGCTGAGGAACTGTCGAAAGCGCTGGGTCGTGACATCCGTCACATCAGCCTTCCGCCGGCGGACCTGAAGGCGGGGATGCTGGCGGAGGGTATGCCCGAAGCGATTGCCGATCGGATGCTCGACCTGGAGCGCTACTTCCGTGAGAATCGCGCGAGCCGCATCACCGAGGATGTACAGACAGGTGACCGGACGAGAGCCGAGACGATTTGCCGAGTACGTGCAGGCGACAGCGGCGACAGGAGTCTGGAACGCCGAGGTTGCGCAGGCCGCGAACTGACGATCGCCAGGCCTGGTGTTTATCGCTTGCGCGGAGACCTGCGCTCGAGCGAGATGGCGAGCTGAATCCGGCGGTACGCCAGTGTGCGCTGGAGTTGTTTCCTTGTGGCCGCGTCCGAAGCCTCGGAGATGGCATGCTGCAGACGCGCGACTTCCTTCAGCATCTCGACTTCGGGTGGCGTGCAGTTGGCGTTCTTCAGGATGGAAAACGCCATGCGCAGGTCTTCCGGCGTGTTGAAGTATTCCTCCAGGTCGAGCGGCTTGCCCGCGCCCGGGAGGTTGTCGAACACACCCTGCTCGATCGCTTCCCGGATGCGGGCTTCGGCGATGCTGCGCAGAGACATGAGGATATAGTGGCACGGGTAAAGTCGTCATGAAAAGGCTGACCAGCGCGGGGCTGCTCATCGCGTGTGCTCTACTCGGCGGCGGGCGATCCCACGCCGCCGGTTGCGACCCGATTGGCAACATTCAGTTCATCTGCGACGTCCAGGCGCCCGAGGATTTCGCGATCCTGCCTGGGTCCGACTGGGTGTTGACGTCCGGCAACCGGCCAGGGCAAGGGGCAATCCGTGCGCTGCACCCGCGCCAGAAGAAAGTCGTCCCAGTGTTCCCATCGGCGAACGTCAAGACGGCGCACGACGCGAAGGCATTCCCGGGATGCCCGGGCCCGATCGATCTCGCCGACGACACGGAGAAGAAGACGATCGCTATACACGGTATGTATCTACGGGCCGAGTCCGCGGGGAGACTGCGTCTGGTCGTCGTGCATCACGGCGCGCGAGAATCCATCGAGGCGTTCGACGTAGATCCGAAGGCCAGCCCGCCGGCGTTGACGTGGGTCGGCTGCGTGGTCGGTCCGCCGAATGCCAGCTTCAACGCGGTCGTCGCGCTGCCTGATGGCGGTATCGCCGCGACGAACACGCGGCCGGCCGCGGGCCAGAGCCAGCCGGCGGACAGCGATCCGATCGGCGCCGTCTGGGAGTGGCACGCAGCCACTGGATGGCGTGCGGTGCCTGGCACGGAAGCGCCCCGGATCAACGGGCTCGAAGTCTCGAAGGACGGCAAGGTCCTCTACGTGTCGGCGTGGGGCGCCCAGACGATGCTTCGAGTCGAACGTGGTGGAAGGGATCCGAAACCCGGCGTCCTGGCGATGCCGTTCCGGATCGACAACCTGCGGATGATGCCCGACGGCTCGATTCTCGCGGCCGGTCACGGAGGCACGGCGCTCTGCTCGTGCCCCACCGAGACGTGGCACGTGGGCCGCATCGACCCGCGCGGCGCGATGAGCGTCAAGGAGATCCTGAGACAGCCTTACGACGCCGGATTCGGCGCCGCGACGGTGGCCATCCAGGTTGGCAAGGAGATCTGGATCGGAACCAATCGCGGCGATCGGATTGGGTATTTTCCCGCCCCGTAGGCCCGGGGACGCGAAGCAATAAAGCCAAAGGACACAAGGACACAAAGGGAAGACATCAAAAAAGGATTTGCTTTGTGTCCTTGGTGTCCTTAGTGGTTAATCCCGATGGGGTTGCTCATGGCAGCCCAAAGGCCAGAATCGTATTCGTCGCGACGATCGCCACGTACTGCCGGCCGTTCACCCGGTAAGTAATTGGATTCGAACGGACGCTGCGCGGCGCGGTGTGCTTGAACAGCGGCTCGCCGGACCGGGCGTGGTAGGCGTAGAAATCGCCGGTGTCGCTGCCCTGAAAGACCAGGTCGCCGCCGGTGGCGAGGTTCCCGGCGCTGCCGATGCCCGATCGCGTCGGGTGTTCCCTCTGCCACGCCAGCTCGCCGCTGACCGGGTGATAGGCCGTCACCGTTTCCGTGTCGGCCATCCCGACGTCTTTCGACGCGCTGCGGCCCCTCCGCAATGCTGGCGAAGTGGCCGAGCGACTCGGTGTTCTGGCGCAGCGTATCTCCGACCGGCTTCACCGATAGCGCGACCGCTGCGTTCTTCCCGGTCACGTACAGCAAACCGGTCCTGGGGCTGAACGACATCGGCCCGAAGCTCGAGCCGCCGTGCGAGACGATGAACAACTCCTTGATCGAGTACGGCGTGTAAAGCGGCCGCGCGCGCTTGACGAGCTCCGGATCGGTCACCATCGGAAACGTCGAGCAGAACGGCTGCATCGGCACGCCCTTCGCCGTGTACGGGAATGGGCTGCGTCGGCCACACTTCTTCGCCCGGAACGTCGGTCGCGGTCGCCACGGGTGTTTCGACCATCGGGTTGATGGGCTGGCCCGTCTCGCGATGCCAGAGGTACAAGAGCAGTTCTTGCTCGCCGATGCCGACGCCCTTGATCGTCCGGCCGCCGATCGGTGACGTCGAAGAGCAGCGGACCGGTGACCAGATCGAAGTCCCAGATCTCGTGATGAATCGTCTGGTAGTGCCAGGCCAGCTTGCCGGTCTGCAGATTGCAGCGCGAGAATCGAGTTCGTGAAGAGGTTCATCCCTTTGCGCGCGGACCCGTCGTAGTCGGGCGACGGATTGCCGGCGTTGACGTAGATGAGCCCCAGCTCGGGATCGATCGCGGGTGTCGACCAGATTCCGCCGCCGGCGCGCGCGCCGCCGCTCCACGTGTCCTGCGCGATCTGCCCAGCCATCGTCGTCCGGCCCTTGCGGAACCGTGTTGAACACCCACTTGATCGCCCCCGTCTTGCCGTCGACGGCGACGACCAGCCCGCCGGGGATGTGGTGCTCCGACTGCGCGAGGCCCACGTACAGCGTGCCGTTGTAGTACGCCGGGGCTGCGACGTCAGCTGGTAGCCGGTCGGGTCCTTGTCGGGATACTTGAACTGGACGCGCGGCACGCGCGATCTCCAGGCGCCCTTTGTTGCCGAACGATTCGACGATGCGGCCGGTCTTCGCGTCGATCGCGTACAGGATCGACTGTCCGTACGCGTAGATCCGGCCGTCGCCGTAGATCGGCCCGCGGCCGGTCGCGGGAAACGGCGGCTCGATCGCGACGTTCCAGAGCAGCTGCCCGGTCGCGGCGTTGACCGCGAACAGCTTCGACCCGGCGTCGAAGTACATCACGCCGTCGACGACGAGCGGGGTGTTCCGGCCGATGTTGTCGACGGCGCCCGCGTCGTACGACCACTTCACCGTCAGACGCGCCGACGTTCGACGTGTTGATCTCGTCGAGCGGCGCGATACCGGCTGTTGCGGAGGTCGAGGTTGTGCAGCGGCCAGTCGACGTTGGCGCCTGTTCCGGCGGAGCCTGCGCGCCGGCCGGGCCGCCGAGTGCGACCGCGGCGATGGCCATGCCTCGAAACGACTCGCCCGGATGCTCGATCCATGCCATCGATGGTGCCTCCGCCGAGATCGCGTCATCTTCTCAGGATTCGATGATCCGCGTCAGCCCTATAATCCGGAAGAACGAGGGTGACTCCGATGAGATCTGGATTACTGATGGCGGTCGGCGTCGTGGTCTTTGCGATCGGCACGTTGCCAACGGCTGCAGGCCCAGACGGCGCAGGGTCGGCCAAGGCCGTGGAAGCCAGCCCGCCTCGCGGATGGGCAGCCCGACATCCAGGGCATGTGGAACAACGAGGAGGCGAACTTCACGCCGCTCGAGCTTCCCAAGGAGCTCGCGGGACGAACCACCTTTACGCCGGAAGAGCTGCAGGCGCGCGCAGAAGCGCTCGCCAAGAGCCGCATCGATGCCGGCGACTCGACCGGGCCCGACGATGTCGGGTTCTATGCGCTGTATTGGTTCGACTGGTACTGGCGCAAGCCGCTCGCCGGCGACTGGCCGGCGCTCGTCGTGGAGCCCAAGGATGGACGCATGCCGGCGATGACGCCCGAGGCGCGCAAGACGGCCGCCTTCATGCGCGAGCACCTGCACGACGGCGCCGAGACCATGGAGGCCGGCGATCGATGCGTGTCACGCGGCGTGCTGGGGATGATGATGCCGACCGCCTACAACAACGGCAAGCTCATCGTGCAGACGCCCGGATACGTCCTCATCTACAGCGAGATGATCCACAACGCGCGCATCATCCCGCTCGACGGCCGGCCGCACGTCAACGCGCAAGGTCGATCAGTGGGAGGGCGACCCTCGCGGCCGCTGGGAAGGCAACACGCTGGTCATCGAGTCGACCAACTTCAAGGCGGTCGACAACCTGCGATCGCCGAACGGCCGCGCGCGGCAGAGCCCGAAACGGCGGATGGTCGAGCGCCTGACGATCGTCGACGCGAACACGCTGAAATACTCCGCGACCGTCGACGATCCGGAGACCTACACGGCGCCGTGGACGATCGCGTTTCCCTACAGGCGCGACGACAGCTACCGCCAGTTCGAATACGCGTGCCACGAAGCCAACTACTCGGTGCCGAATTCGCTGAAAGGGGCGCGCACACAGGAAGCGGACGCGCCAGTCAAACGCTGAGGACCTGCCCCACCCGTAACGGTCAGAACCCGTCGAGCGGCGGACCGCCGGCGATCCGGTCGGCGAGGTGCCCGACGGCGATCGCGAAGAAGTTCGAGCGGTTCCAGCGCAGCAGCGCGCGATAGTTCTGGTAGACGAGGAACGCGGGCTCGCGCGTGCCGGTGTCCGGGAAGACGATCGACGCCCGCACGTTGTCGCGCGGCAGCGCCTCGCCCCCCGGCAGCCGGACGCCGAGCGCCTGCCACTGCGCGAGCGTCCTCGTCCGGTTCAGTCCCGCAAGCGACGTGTTGAAGTTCGCGGGGACTCGTACCTGTCGTCCCCACCGCAGTCCCGGATTGCCAGTTGGACGACATGAAGTTCGCCGCCGATTCGAGCGCGTCGGCGGCGCTGCCCCAGATGTCCTTGCGGCCGTCGCCGTCGCCGTCCTTCGCGTACTCGATGAATGTCGTCGGCATGAACTGCAGCTGCCCCATCGCCCCGGCCCACGATCCCTTCATCGCGCCGAGCTCGACGTGCCCCTGATCGAGAATCCGCAGGGCATTCAGCAGCTGGCTCCTGAACATCGGGCCGCGCCGGCCGTCGTAGGCCAGCGTCGCGAGCGCCTGAACCACCGAGAAGTTGCCCTGCGTGCGCCCGTAGTTGCTCTCGATGCCCCAGACCGCGGCGAGCAGTTCCGGCGGCATGCCGTAGCGCTTTCCCACGTTCCGCAACAGCTCGCCGTGCTCGGCGAGCATCCGCTGCCCCTCCTCGATGCGGCTCTGCGACACGACGCGCGTGAGGTAGCCGCGGAAATCGAGCGTGAACTCCGGTTGCGCGCGGTCGCGCTCGACGACCTCTTCGAGCGGCGTGAGGCCAGCGAGCGCCGCGTCAACCGTCGCCGGAGAGATGCTCGCGGCGAGCGCGGCGGATCGGAAGTCCTCCAGCCAGGCATCGAACGTCCGCTGCTGGGCGTGAGCGATGGACAAGGAACCGCGGCTGCGAGCACGCAGGCGGCAGCCAGCGCCAGTTTCATGGCCTTCAGTGTCCTCGGCGCGGTGTGGAAATTTACAATTGAAAATTTACAATTGAAAATGTCGGACAGATCGTCGTCGCAACTCTGCGCAGGACCATCAGTCGTCTTCGCTCCGGCATCGTAAATTTTCAATTGTAAATTGTAGATTTCGATGTTTATTCATCCGCACGCGATGAGCCGCCTGCCATACCAGGACATCCGCATCATCGAGAAGAGCACGACCCTGACCGGGCGTTTGGTTGGCTTGCTGTTCGCGGATCAGGGCGCCGACGTGTTCATCGAGCGCGCAGCCGGCGCCCCGCCGGGCGATCACGACGGCTACCTTGACCGAGGCAAGACGGCGGTGCCGGCGGGAAGTCTGGCGGACACGGCATCCGCCGACGTGCTCATCGTCGACGGCCCTTCGACTGCGCTCAGGCAGAGTGGCGAGACCGCCCGGAGACGCAAATCGTCCTGCGCGTCACGGCTGCCCTTCCAGGCGACGAAGTGTACGGGCACCTCGCCGCGACCTGCAGCGAGGATCTCCTGAACGCGCTCGTCGGGATCTTCACCGACATGCTGACGCTCGGGCGCCTGCTCGGGCGGCCGGTCGTCTACACGCCGCTGCCGATCTGTTCGGTCTACGCAGGCGTCAACGGGGCCATCGCGGTTGGCGCCGCTCTCGCCGATCGCGAGCGGAGCGGCAAGGGGCGGGAGATCATCGCCTCGCGCCTCGCCGGCGGACTGTCGGCAATCGGCGCGCTCACGTTGACATCGAGCGGCATCCCGCCGCATCTGGCCCCGGTCCGTTCCCTGGGATTGCCGGAGGGCCTCACCGCGGAGCAGTTCCAGGACATCGTGCGGGAGGCCGCTCGAAACCCCGCGAAGCAGCTGTGGCTGGCGCAGCGATTTTCGCCGCTCGCCTCGCCGTTCAAGTCCGCCGACGGCCGCCTGATCCTGCCGATGGTGTCCGCGAACCGCCGTCTCACCGAGCGCCTGCTGAAGGCGCTGAACGTGTGGGATGCCGCGCTGGCCGCGGGCATGGTGAACGAATCGTGCTACGACCCGGCCGCCGTTCGAGTACGCCGGCCGCAACCTCGCTGACGCCATCTCGCTGACGTTCACCAACACGTCGAAGCTGGCCGATCTGGTCGAGGCGGCGTTCGCGCAGAAGCCGGCGTCGCAGTGGGAGCGCGAGTTGTGCAGCGCGGGCGTGCCCTGCGTTCAGGTCCAGAGCTGGGACGAGTGGAAGCGAGATCCGAAGGCACATGAGGCGGGCATCTTCGCAGAGGTTCGTGGAAGCGCCGCGCCGCAGGTCGGCCGATCGGCCTGGCTCGCGAGCGCGCAGCCATATCCCGCGCTCGAGTCCCGCCGCGCACATCGATGCCTTGCCTGCGCGCGCCACGCGTCCCGGCGCATCGGTGTCCGGCGTCCGCAGCGCGCAGCCCCTGGCCGGCTTCACGGTCGTCGATTTGTGCAACGTCGTCGCCGGCCCGGCGTGTGGACGGGTCTTCGTCGAGCTCGGGGCCACCGTCATCAAGATCGATCCGATGCGGCCGCAGCACTCGCCGACGATCATGGTGACCTTCGCCGCCGAGACCGCGGTGGCCAAGCGGAGCCTGATCCTCGACTCGGACACGGACGAGGGCCGCGCGATCCTCCACGGCATCGTGGCGAAGGCCGACATGGTCATCGCCAACAAGCTCGATAGCCAGTTCGCGCGTCTCGGCCTGGATCCCGAGTCGCTGAAGAAGATCAACCCACGCGCGATCGGCGTCCAGCTTTCTGCGCATCGCGGCGAGAAGCGCGGACCGCGCCACGACTACCCGGGCTACGATCCGGCGCTCCAGGGGCTGACCGGGATCATGGTGCGCTTCGGCACGGAGGACTGCCCGACGTTTCACGGGATCGCCTCGTGCGTGGACTATCTCTGCGGCTATCTGGGCGCATGGGCGGGTGTCACCGCGCTGGCCGCGCGAGAGCGGCGCCGGGACGGAAGTGGCGACTGGGCCGAAAGCTCGCTGGCCGCAGCGGCGACATTGATTCAACTCCTGCTGCAGGAGGCGCCCGAGCCAGCGTCGGCACGCGGCCCATACGCGACCGGCCAGTCGGCGGGTCAGCGCGTCTACAAGGTCTCGGACGGATGGATCTTCGCGGAAGCGCCGCGCGACATGTCAGAGGACCTTGCGCCGATGACGGTTACCGCCGCGCTCGCGGACCTCGCCGCCATGGGCATCGCCGCCGTGCCTGTGCAGACGCTGAAGGAGCTGGTCGATCGCCACCGCGCCGGCCCGACTCGAACCGTCAGGTTCGAGAAGCGCGAGAGAGACGGCTGGGTGAACGAGTGCTTTGCGCCCTCGTGGTTCGCGATCGACGGTGTGGCGAACGCGCGGCCGGTCGCGCCGCCGCGCATCGGCTCCGATGCGCTGGCGATTCTCACGGAGCTCGGCTATGGCGCGAGCGATGTCGAGCGCCTGCAGGCCGCAGGAATCGTCGGGCCGATTGAGTGGTATCGACGAGCCGATATGTGAAAAGGTTCGCGTTTTTCCCCGGCCGCAGTGATGTAGCATGCATACGTCCGGCGAGACGGACACCGAACGTTCACGCCAACAGGAGGAGTGCCATGCGTGGTCGATATCTGGCTACGTTACTGATCGCCTTCGTCATACTGCCGGCCACCGCATTCGGACAGGCCCGGCCGCCGAAGCCCAGCGCGGCACGATATGAGTCGCCGCGCACCCCGTGGGGCCACCCCGATTTGCAGGGCATCTGGAACAACGTCACCGCCACCCCGCTGCAGCGGCCGGCCGAGTTCAAGGATAGGGCGTTTCTGACCAAGGAAGAAGCCGCCGAGTTCGCGGCGCGCGCCGCGCAGCGCGAGGCGGACGGTGAGTCACGGCCAACCGCGCAGCAGACCGCCGGACAGCGGACCGGATACGCGTCGAGCATCTGGTTCGAAACCACCCATTCACTCTCGGACAACCGCACGTCGCTGCTCGTCGATCAGGAGGACGGCAAGCTGCCGCCGCTGACGCCGGAGGGACAGAAGATCGCGCAGCAACTGGCGGAGGGCGCCAAGCTCCGGCCCGCGGACGACCCGGAGGATCGCGGCGCCTACGAGCGGTGCATCTCGCGCGGCTTGCCGGGCGCGATGATGCCAGGCTTCTACAACCACAACTATCAAATCATCCAGACGCGCGACTATGTCGTGATCTCGGTGGAGATGATTCACGATGCGCGGATCATTCCGCTCCACGGGGCGGCCGCGAAACCCGGCCTCAACCAGTGGCTGGGAAACTCGCGCGGCCATTTCGAAGGTAATACGCTCGTGGTCGAAACCACCGGGTTCCGCCGCATCGACCAGCGCAACGTCGCGTTGTTCGGGACGAGCGAGCGGGGACGCGTGATCGAGCGCTTCACGCCGACCAGCGCCGGCTCGATGGACTACACGATCACCGTCGACGATCCCGCGTACTACACGCGTTCGTGGACGGCCTCAATCCCGATGTCGAAGGTCGAGGGACCGCTGTACGGTACGCGTGCCACGAGGGCAACTACGGCCTTCAGGGGGTCATGGCGGGCCATCGCAAGGAAGAGGAAGAGAAAGCGGCCGGCGCCCCGCAGCGCTGACGGATCCACGCGCCGCGATTCGTTATCGCCCCGTCGCCTGAAACTCACATTCGCGGGAGGAGTCCCATGCGTGGTCGACATCTGGCTGCGTTGCTTTCTCTGATCGCCTTCGTGTATCTGCCGGCCACGGCATTCGGACAGGCCCGGCCGCCGAAGCCCAGCGCGGCACGATATGAGCCGCCGCGCACGCCGTGGGGTCAGCCCGATCTGCAGGGCATCTGGAACAACGTCACCGCGACTCCCCTGCAGCGGCCGGCGGAGTTCAAGGACAAAGCGTTTCTGACCAAGGAAGAAGCCGCCGACTTCGCGGCGCGCGCCGCGCAGCGCGAGGCGGACGGTGAGTCACGGCCGACCGCGCAGCAGACCGCCGGGCAGCGGACCGGCTATGCGACGAGCGTCTGGTTCGAAACCACGCACTCCCTCTCGGACAACCGCACGTCGCTGCTCGTCGATCAGGAGGACGGCAAGCTGCCGCCGCTGACGCCGGAGGGACAGAAGATCGCGCAGCAACTGGCGGAGGGCGCCAAGCTCCGGCCCGCGGACGACCCGGAGGATCGCGGCGCCTACGAGCGGTGCATTTCACGCGGCTTGCCCGGCGCGATGATGCCCGGCTTCTACAACCACAACTATCAAATCATCCAGACCAAGGATTACGTGGTGATCTCGGTGGAGATGATTCACGATGCGCGGATCATTCCGCTCCACGGGGCGGCAGCCAAACCCGGCCTCAACCAGTGGCTGGGAAACTCGCGCGGCCATTTCGAAGGCAATACGCTCGTGGTCGAAACCACCGGGTTCCGCCGCATCGACCAGCGCCATGCAGGGGTGTTCGGAACGAGCGAGCGGGGACGCGTGATCGAGCGCTTCACGCCGACCAGCGCCGGCTCGATGGACTACACGATCACCGTCGACGATCCCGCGTACTACACGCGTTCGTGGACGGCCTCAATCCCGATGTCGAAGGTCGAGGGACCGCTGTACGAGTACGCGTGCCACGAGGGCAACTACGGCCTGCGAGGGATCATGGCGGGCCATCGCAAGGAAGAGGAAGAAAAAGCGGCCGCGCCGCAGCGCTGAAAGCGCCGCGCCGCGCTCGTTACGGCCACCATCGAGCGCCAGCGCCACCAGCTCGGCGGGATGGTTCGTCGACCCGATCGCGACGACGACGTACTGGCGGCCTTGAAACGTGTAGGTCATCGGCGAGCCGGTCGTGCCAGCGCCCAGGTCGAGCGACCACAGGACGGCGCCGGTCATCTTGTCGTAGGCGCGGAAGATGTTGCCGCCGCCGCCAGGCGGGTTGACGGCCGCCGCGGGATCGCCTTCGCCGAGGAACAGCAGCGACTTGGTCAGGAGCGGGCCGGCTCGCCCTGGCTGGCCGAGCGGCGGCAGGTTGAGGTCCTTCAACAGCGGATGATGGCGTGGACCGTCGCCATTGGGCACGGCCCAGTCGATCGCGCCCTTATTCAGATCGATCTTGACGATTGTGCCGTAGGGTGGCTTGAGGAGTGGCAGGCCGTTCGGACCGACAATGGTGCGCTCGCGAATGCCGAGCGGGTTCATGTAGCGGAAGTCGGACGTTTTCGGATCGGGCGCCTCGACCACCGAGATGATCGGCGCGTGCACTGACGGTACATACAGTGTCCCCGTCTCGGGGTCGAAGGCGCCGCCGTTCCAGTCAGCACCTCCAACCCACCCGGGCATCTGCAGCAGGCCCTTCTTCCCATTCGCCCCGCGCACCGGCGGCGGGGTGAACAGCGGTCCAGACACGTACTCGTCGGCAATCGCTTTCGCGGCTGCGCGCAACTCGGGGGTGAAGTCGATCAGATCATCGACGGTCAGACCCTGACGCGTGAACGCGGGCGGTTTGGTCGGGAAGGGCTGCGTTGCCGAGGTCTTCTCGCCGGGAACCGTCGACTGCGGCACCGGGCGCTCCTCGATCGGCCATACTGGCCGGCCCGTCACGCGATCGAAGACGAACGCGAAGCCGTGCTTGGTGAGCTGCACCACGGCCTTGATGCGGCGGCCGTCGACAGCGATGTCGCCGAGGATCGGCGAGGCCGGCAGGTCGTAGTCCCAGACGTCGTGATGAACAATCTGGAAGTGCCACACGCGCTTGCCGGTCTTCGCGTCGAGGCAGACGAGGCTGTCCGAGAAGAGATTGTTCCCCAGCCGGTGGCCGCCGTACCAGTCGTTGGTCGGTGACGAGAGCGGAATGTAGACGTAGCCGAGCTCGAGGTCTGCACTCGGTGACGTCCACATGTTCGTCGCACCCGTGTACTCGGCGGAATCGCCCTCCCAGGTCTCGTGGCCGAACTCACCGGGATGCGGAATCACGTGGAAGGTCCACAGCAACTTCCCCGAGCGGACGTCGTAGCCGCGTACATCGCCAGCGACACCGGTCTTCCTGTTTGGAAAGTCGCCGAGGTTCGATCCGATCACGACGACGTCGTTGACGACCAGCGGCGCCCCGCCCCAGTTATAGGCGGCATCGGCGCCAATCCCAAGCTGGAGGTTGACCTGCCCGTTCTGCCCGAAGGTCCGAACCGGATCGCCGGTTCTCGCGTCGAGAGCGAACAGCAGGTTCTTCCGCACTGTGAAAAGGCGTTCGTCGGCGGCGGCGCGCCAGTACGCGATACTGCGGGCCACCGTCGCGCCGGTCAGGCCGGCCAGGCCGGGCTCGAGCGGCTTCTGCGTCCAGATCGTCTGACCGCTTGCGGGATCCAGCGCCTCCACGAGGCCGACGGCATTCTGCACGTAGAGGCGGCCGCCGACCATCAGGGGCGTGACGCGGTAGTAGTTGGAGGCGGTGAGGCCGCGCACCGATTGGCGCAGCTCGGGATCGAGTGCCACATGGCGCCACGCGACGCCGAGGCGGGCAACGTTGCTCTTGTCGATGGCGTCGAGCGGCGAGTACTTCGAGCCGCCGGCGTCGGCATTGTAGTAACGCCACTCGCCGGCGCCGTTTGGCACCTGCGCCAGTCCGCCGCTTCCGGCGATCAGCGTCAACGCGCCGCACAGGGCGGCGATCCGGCGACCATATGCCATCAGTGACCTTTCCAGAGAGCGCGCCGCGCGTCGCGGGATGCGCGGATTCTGTATCGGCGTGTCCTGGTAGCCAGCCGCACGACGAAGGTCTCGGTGGGGATCGGATCGAGTGAAATCTCCGTCAGGCGAGTCGTGACCTTCATCGTGCCCATTTTCTTGAGCATCTCAATCATCGGGCCGGTGCCTTCGTAAGTCATTTCAATCTGCACTGAAGCGGGGAGAGCCTTCCGCGCCCGCCGCCGCTTGTGCAAGAGGGTCCGGTGCGGTCTGGCCGCCGAACAGGTTCGTCGGCATGTCATGCCAGCGGCTCTCGCTGCCTGTTGAAACCTGATGAGCTCGCTGGCGCCAGGCGAGAACGCGGAAATCCAGGTGGATCTGCTGCATCACCATCCGCACGTCTTTCATGGCGTCGGGCGCGTCGGGTATTGGCGGCGCGCCACCGACCTGGCTGATGTCCATGATCGTGATCATGACGGTGGAACTCCTCGCACGATTGACCGGCTATCTGCTCGGTGCGGCCGGTTCAGTTCCACGGTGACATCCATCTTCGGCATCGTGAGGTTGAGGCCGCCGGTGGCGTCGGGCTGATTGAACGAGGCGAACGGCATGCGGCGCACGGTCTTCTCGGTCTGGTCCAGCACGAGCATCTGCTGCCGTCCAGATCGCTGATGGTGGCAACGACGCGTCCCATGACGTCGATGTCGGTGCGGGCCTTCAGTCCCTGGACGCGCATCGTGATGGACGGCGCGTTGGCCCGGCAAGGGCGGCATAGGCCCCTCGATGCTGTTGGTCAAGGTGATCGTCACATCGGCGCGAACCACGGCGCGCGAAACAGCGACGAGAAGGAGGATGACAACCAATCTCAGCGTTTCATCCTGCCAGTGTCGCACATGGCAGCGCTACTGACGCTTCCAGACCAGCGGCAAGCTGTTCCCGGCCTGGCTCCACGTACCGTCGACGGACTTGCCGCCGGCAGCGATCTTCCCTTCGTAGGAGCCGCTGATCTGCGGCACCTCGAACTTCATCACTGAATTCACCACGGTGCCGGCCGTGACGCTGATGCCCTTGGCGCCCTGGTCGAGGCTGTCGAGGCTTCCCGTGAAACCCCCTTTGCCGTCTAGTGTCAGATGGAGCGCCAGTCGAAGCTGCTGGCCGCCACCGACGTCGAGCGCGCCGTACCAGTCGCCATCAACAGCCTGCGCGTAGGTTGGCGCGGTGATGACCAGGGCGAGAACAATCGCCGACATCAACGTCTTCATACCTGTCCCTCCACATCAAGAGGCAGTCGTTTGCTTGCGCGGCAGGCCAGCAGCATCCACCCGCCATATCCCATCGTGATCACCATCGCCGAGGCGACCACGGCCGTGGACTGCGACGTCGGCAAAGGCAAGCGGCGCAAACGCCCAGAGACCGGCGTAGGCGAGGCCGGCGAGCGTCATCGACCAGCCGCCGACCCGCAGCGCCGATTGGGCTCTCGCCACCGCCAGCCGCCGATGCCCGCCACGGGCCGACATCCTTCGGCATCAGGTTGGAATACGCCGCCAGAATCAGACCGATCATCACCTGCATCGTCCGCCTGGCGGCGTCTGGTCCGATGAGGTCGAGGCTTTGCGCGTAGCGCAGGGCTGCGGCCGTCCCCAGAATCAGGACCGCGAGCGCGACGGCGAACGACGTCCGTTTGAGAATCATTTGGTTGATGCCTTTCTGAGAGTCGCGTGACCGGAAGTTCTCCCCGCGCGTTGAGCCAGATTCAGCCCGAGCAGTTCCGAGAATTCCATCAGTGCTTCTTCGAGCACCGACATCTTGAGGCGGTACATGATGGTCTTGCCCTGTTTGTCGCTGTCCACGAGCCCGGCCTCGCGAAGCACGGCGAAGTGGGCGGACATGGTCGGTTTGGAGACGGGGAAGTGCTCCGCCAGTTCTCCGGCGGACTTGGGACCCTGGCGAAGCAGCTGCAGCACCTGCCGGCGAGTCGGGTCGGCGAGGGCCTTGAACACGGTGCTCACATTTAGATGATTAGCTAATCGTCGATTCTTGTCAAGCGTCCTGCCCGCATGGTTCAGTCCTCTCCTTTCGCGCCGGGCCTGGCGCCTTGACACTGCGCCCGACCGGAGGCTATGGTTGTCAGTAGCAACCATGTCGAAGGTCGTGGAAGTAGTCGAACCTCGAACCGCCAATTCCAGTGACGTGCACCGGGACGCCGTGGCCCTTCACGCCGCGGTCGCGGAGCTCGTTCGCGTCTACCAGTTCCGGGATCGCGACCGCATCTGCTGCCACGACATCTCTGTCACGCAGTGCTACGCGCTCGAGACGCTCGTCGAGCATGGGCCGATGCGGCTCAGCGCGCTGGCGGAGCGGCTGTTCCTCGATAAGAGCACCACCAGCCGGGTCGTCGCGACGCTGGTGAAGAAGGGCTACGTCGAGCAGCGCGCCGATGAGGCTGACGGCCGCGCGAGCGCGTTGCACGTCACCGCCAGTGGCCGGCGTCTGTGCAAGCGCATTACCGACGACCTCGTCGAGCAGCAGAAGCAGTCTGCTGCAGGACCTCGACCCCGACGTGCGCGATGGCGTGGTAAGGTCATCCGCGGGCTGGCGCGAGCCGCCGATTCGCGCTTCCGTTCGGGTGTGTCCGTCGGCGCGTGCTGCGCTCCGGCCGGCGCTGGCGACGGCACGTGCGGCTGATTTTTCAGGGTTATTAGTTGCTAGTGACAAGTTCCACGCGGCGAACAGCCGCTTTGGAACGTCACGTCTGAAAGGGACCGACCATGTCCAACGCCGCACTTCCTGTCGTCATCATCGGCGCCGGCCCGGTCGGCCTGGCCGCCGCCGCGCACGCGTTGCCGCGGCGCATGGCCCCGCTCGTCCTCGAGGCCGGCCCGCGCGTTGGCGAGGCGTCCGCCGCTGGGGGCACGTGCGGATGTTCTCGCCGTGGAAGTTCGACGTCGACGCGGCGCCGTGCGGCGCTGCTGCGCGAAGCACGGCTGGACGATGCCGCCGAGCGATGGGTACCCGACCGGGCAGGGATCTCGTCGAGCGGTATCTCGAGCCGCTCGCGGCGACGCCGGAACTGGCACCCCATATCCGGCTGAACACCCGCGTGATCGGCAGTGGCGCGGCAAGCACCACGACCGCATGAAGGACGGCGGCCGTCAGGAGCGCGCCATTCCTCGTGCGCGTGTCACGGACCGGCGACGGTGAGGAGGACATCCTGGCGCGAGCCGTGATCGACGCCTCGGGCACCATCGAGAAGCCGGGCGCGCTCGGCGCATCGGGGCTGCCGGCGCTCGGCGAGCGCGCGGCCGCGTCGCGCATCTTCTACGGGATTCCCGACGTGCTGGGCGCGGAGCGGCAGCCGATACGCCGGCCGGCGCGTGCTGGTCGCCGGCAGCGGGCACTCGGCGCTGAACGCGCTGCTCGACCTCGCGCAACTCGCCGAAGAGGCGCCGGACACGACGATTCATCTGGGTGATTCGGCGTCCGTCACTCGGCCAGCTGCTTGGCGGCGACGCGGCAGGACCAGCTCGAGGAGCGCGGCAAGCTCGGCTCGCGTGTCCGCACGCCTGCTCGACGAGCGGCCGCATCGAGCTCGTCACCGGATTCCGCATCGATCGAGTCGTCGCGACGGCCGCGGCGTCATCGTGAGCGACGGCGATCGTTCGCTCGCGCCGGTGGACGAGATCATCGCGGCGACCGGATTCCGGCCGGACTGGTCGATTCTGTCAGAGGTGCGCCTGGACCTCGATCCGGCCGTGGAGAGTCCGCGGGCGCTCGCTCCGCTCATCGACCCGAACGTGCACAGCTGCGGAACCGTGCCGCCGCATGGCGCCGAAGAACTGAAGCACCCGGACGCGAACCTGTTCGTCGTCGGGATGAAGAGCTACGGACGCGCGCCGACGTTCCTGTTGCTGACCGGATACGAGCAGGCGCGCTCCGTCGTGAGTGCCATCGCCGGCGACTGGGAGGCGGCGCGCCGCGTCGAGCTCGTCCTGCCGGAAACCGGCGTCTGCTCAACGGGCCGTCTGGCCGAGGCCGCGGGCAGCTGCTGCTAGCCAGTCCGGCGATCTGATGACAGCACGCGGACTGGTGATCCTGGGAATCGGCCAATGCCTCAACTGGGGCGTTCTCTACTACGCGTTCGCAGTCCTCGTGCTTCCGCTCGAGCGCGAGCTCGGTGTCCCAACGTGGACGGTGACGGGGCCTTCTCATTGGCCCTGATCATGTCTGCAGCCGCAGCGCCGGCGATCGGACGATTGGCGGACCGCGATCGTGGACCGTTGGTGATGCAGGTGGGTGGCATCACCGCCGCCGCATTGCTGGTCGCATGGACGTTCATGCCCGGAATTCTGGAGCTGTACGTCGTCTGGGCGGCGTTGGGCCTGTGCATGGCCGCCACGCTCTACGAGCCCGCTTTCGTGATCGTCGGACGGGCGTTCGACGATCCGACCACACGACTGCGCGCACTGGCGGCGGTCACGTTGTTCGGCGGCGTGGCCAGCACGATCTTTCTGCCTGCGACCGCATTCCTGGTTGATGCGTATGGCTGGCGCGGCGCAGTCATCGTGCTCGGTGCGGTGCTGATGCTGTCCACGCTAATCAACAGGATCTTCGTGTTTCATCGGCTACGAGCCTCGCCTGGCCGACCTGCGGCGAGACCCCTGGCGCCTGTCGCCGCCGATGCGGGTTCTCATACGGTGCAGTTCTCGTTCGTTGTCGCGAGCTTCGCGCTCGCCAGCTTTGCAAGCGCCGGATTCGCGGCCAACCTTGTGCCCGCGCTCGGAGAACAAGGTGCTTCGCCTGCGTCGTCCGCTGTGCTGGGTGCCCTGATGGGGGTGATGCAGCTCCCCGGGCGTGCGTTGCTCATGAACGGGACGAGCGCGGGACCACCGGCGCGGCTGGTTGCGGTGAGTCTGCTCCTTCACGCCGTCGGCTTAGCGGCCGTGGGACTGGCATCATCGACATTCGGCGCGGCTGCCGGCGCGATGATCTTCGCCCTCGGCGCCGGCCTGACGACGCTCGTGCGCCCGCACCTGATCCAGACCATGTTCGCGACCGCGGGCGCGGGATATCTGAACGGGCGCCTCGCAAGATATCAACAACTTGCGCGCGCCGCCGGTCCCCTCGGCATCGCGTGGCTTGCGGGCATGGTTGGGTACGCGATCGTGTTCGGTGTAATCGCAGCGGCGTTTTCGATCCTTGCGCTGGCATCGCCGCGAGTGCTCAGCCGAAGTGGTTCCGGCCGGGCGTTCGTGCCTGCTCCTCGCTGACCGCCCAGGCGATGCGTCCATTTCCGATAGCCGGCGTCTTCCAGAGTGGAGCGGCAAAGTCCGACTCCGCCGCTTACCAGGAGGACAGACATGGCTGATTCCACTCACGTTCAAACGAACAGTTCGAGCACCAGCGAAAGCCCCGCACCGACGACTCAGCGGGAAGGTGTACCGAGCACGTGTTGTGGCGGGCCGGCGCCGATTGGGACGAACGCGTGCTGCGAGCGCGATGCAGATGCGAAGGCGATTGGCGCCCCGGGCTGCGGCTGCGCCACCGCGGCGGCACCGCCGAGGGCGAAGAGAAATGGGTGCTGCGGATAACCGACGGGCTTGGCTTCACAACTGCTGAGTGACGGCCTTTACTTGGAGGTGCTCGTGCGCGATGCTAACGTCTGGTCATCGCGCCCTTTCTTCCCTCATTCGCGCCGCGCTCCAAGCATCCCATCAGCGACATCGCTGCACGCATGCGGCACGTTCATCTGCCGAGAGGAAACGAGACGATCGCCAGGCACCTGGCCGAGCGCCACAAGATCTCGATCCGTGCGATCACGACGCTCGATGTCGGCGTGCATCGGATCGATCGCGACGATGGGGACCCGTGGGTGGCGCGGGTGTTTCATGAGGAGCGGTCCATCGAGCGCACCGAAAGTGACGCGGCGCTGCTCGGGTACCTCGCCGGGGCCGATTTTCCGGCGGAGCGTCTCGCGTGCGACAACCCGGTGTCGGTGCTGGACGGCCAGAGGGTCCTCGTCACATTGTTCGTCGATGGTTCTGCGCCAGGCAAAGTCCCGGCACGGCCCGCAGGCTGCCGATCTTCTCGGAACGTGATCCAGAAGGACCGTGTGCTGACGATCGTCGACTGGACCGGTGCCGGCGTCGGACCACGCCTTGTCGCGCTCGCCCGATGCTGATGGGAGCGCTCCGGCCGACTGGTTGGGACCGCGACGCGCTCGAGAACTTCTGGGCGGCGTACCGGGCGCATGTGCAGCTCGAGGCGAGCGAAATCGAGCGCCTCGGTTCAGCCCTGCTCATTCGCCAGCTGTGGTTCGCGGCCTGGAACTACTGGACGAGAACGGTCAAAGGAAACCCGCCAAACGAGTGGTGGATGCCGCTTCCGAAGGCCATCTACTCGCGCCTCGGCCGCGCCGCATGCGCGGCCTTTCTCGGCTGATGCACAGGAGATCACGACCTTGACACCCAAGAACACGATCTGCCTCTGGTTCGACAAGGACGCACAGGACGCAGCGCGCTTCTACGCCGCCACCTTTCCGGACAGTAAAGTGATCGCCGTTCACGAGGCGCCGTCTGACTATCCGAGTGGCAAGAAGGGCGATGTGCTGACGGTGAACTTCACCGTTCTGGGTATTCCCTGTCTCGGCCTCAACGGCGGACCGAACTTCAAGCACAGCGAGGCCTTTTCCTTCCAGGTCGCGACGGACAACCAGGAAGAGACGGACCGCTACTGGAACGCGATTGTCGGCAATGGCGGCCAGGAAAGTGCGTGCGGCTGGTGCAAGGACCGCTGGGGCCTCTCCTGGCAGATCACCCCGCGCGTCCTGACCGAGGCGCTTGCGGCGGGCGGCGCTGAGGCAAAGCGTGCCTTCGAGGCGATGATGCCAATGAAGAAGATCGATGTCGCCACCATCGAGGCAGCGCGGCGGGGGTGACGGCGCCTGGATTGAGGTTCTCTGGAATAGACACAGGGAAGGTGGCTAGCCGGCACCGTCTGTCAGTATGATCAAGGGTCCAGCGGGGGCTGCAGAATCGTCAATGAGCTCTTTCATCAGCGTCACCACTCCACTCGTGCTCGCCATCGCCCTCGGCGGTGCGCTGGCTGGGTGTTCCAGCGCTTCCACGGGCGCGGAGACCAGCGGCCGGGAGACCCCGGCCAAGGCCGTGCAGACCGAGGCCGTGCGCCGCGAGGACGTCAAACGCACCGTCTACATCAGCGGCACGCTCGCCGCGGAGAACGAAGTCACGGTGTCTTCGCAGGCCGAGGGGGTGGTCAGCCGGATTCTGGCCGACCTCGGCGACCGGGTCCTGGCTGGCCAGGTGCTGGTGGAGCTCGATCGCGAAAAACTGCAGTACAACCTCGATCAGCAGAAGGCGGCGCTCGCGCGATCGCTGGCGAAGTATGGGGCCGCCGAGCCCGGCAAGCTTCCCCCGATCGAACAAACGCCTGATGTGAAGCGCGCGGCGGCCGAGCTCAACCAGGCTCGGCAGAATTTCGACCGCGCCAGCGAGCTCAACAAGCGTCAGCTCGTTCCAAAACAGGCGCTCGACGATGCCGACGCGGCGTTGCGGGCCAAGCAGGCCAGCTACGACCTGGCGATTCAGGGCGCGAGGAACATGGCGGCTGACGTGGACGCCGCAAGCGCCGCTGCCAAGCTCGCCGACCGTGAACTGCGGGACGCCAGCATCCGGGCGCCGTTCGACGGCTACGTTCAGCGGCGCCTGGTCTCGCTTGGCGAGCTGGTCAAGGCCCAGATGCCGGTGATGAGCATCGTTCGCGTCGATCCGCTGAAGGTCACCGCCGAGATCCCGGAAGGACTGGCGCCCTGGGTGCAGGGCGGCCAGCCCGTCGATTTGCAGGTCGACGCGTATCCGGACCGCGTCTTCACCGGCAAGGTTTCGCGAATCAGCCCAACCGTGAACCCGCAGACGCGCGCCTTCCCGTTCGAGGCGCTGGTGCCGAACGGCGAAGGCCTGCTGAAGCCGGGGACGTTCGTCAAGGTCAAGCTGACGACCGATCACGTCGAGCCGATGCTGACGCTTCCCTACGCGGCGCTGCAGTACCGCTACGGCGTGAACCGCGCCTTCGTCGTCCAGGGCGACCGCATCGTCGGACACGAACTGAAGCTCGGCGACCGGCTCGGCGATCGCATCGAGATTCTGGGCGGTGTCGCCGCGGGCGACGTGGTCGCGATGACCGACGTGGACAATCTCGCCGACGGGATGAAGGTCTCGTTGAAGAGCCAGGTGGAGTAAGGGTTCATGCTGTCAGAACTGTGCGTGCGGCGGCCGGTGTTCGCGACGATGCTGGTGGCCTCGCTCGTCGTGCTCGGCATCTTCTCGTTCAGGGACCTCGGCGTCGACCTCTTTCCGAAGGCCGATCCGGCGACCGTGAGCGTCCGCCTTCAGCTGCCCGGCGCGTCGCCCGACGAGATGACCAGCGCCGTCGTGATGCCGATGGAGAACGCGCTCAGCGGCATTGCCGGCATCGACCAGTTGACCGCCAACGTCAGCGCCGGCGGCTCGGCGAACATCACCGTGCGCTTCGTCCTCGAGCGCGATCTCGACGACGCCGCCAACAACGTGCGCGAAAAAGTGGCCGGCGCGATGCGCAACGTGCCGCCCGAAGTGCTGCCGCCGATCATCCAGAAGGCCGATCCGGACGCCGAGGCGATCATGAGCATCGTGCTCGCCTCGAAGACGATGACGATTCGCGCCCTCACCGAGATCGCCGACAAGCAGGTGAAGCGCGTCATCGAGTCGGTGGACGGCGTCGGCGACGTGTCGATGAACGGCGGGCGGGCCCGCGAGATCCACGTCGTCGTGGACATCGAGAAGCTCAACGCCCGCGGCCTGTCCATCGACCAGGTCCGCGACGCGATCCAGAAGGAGAACGTCGAGATCCCGGGCGGGACGCTCGAACAGGGCGCCTGGGAAGTCGGCCTGCGGACGCTCGGGCGCATCGACGCGACCAGCCAGTTCGACAACATCATCGTGGCGACGGTCGACAACGTGCCGGTCCGGATCGCCGACATCGGCTACACCGAGGACTCGGTCCAGAAAACCAACAGCGCGCTGTTCCTCGACGATGGATCGCCGGCCGTCCAGCTCGACATCCGCCGCGCGTCGGGCGAGAACACGATCAAGGTCACCGAGGCGGTCAAGGCACGGCTGCAGCCGATCCGCCGGACACTGCCGGCTGGCGTCTCGCTGACGCTCAGCACCGACGACTCGCGCTTCATCTACGCCTCGATCTCGTCGCTCGAAGAGCACCTCGTCTGGGGCAGCCTGCTCGCCTCGGTGGTCGTGATGTTCTTCATCCGGAACCTGCGCGCGGTGCTCATCTCGGCGCTGGCGATCCCGGCGTCGATCGTCGCGACGTTCACGCTGATGCGCGGCATGGACTTCACGCTGAACAACATGACGCTGCTCGCCCTGACCCTCGCGGTCGGCATCGTCATCGACGACGCGATCGTCGTGCTGGAGAACATCTTCCGCTACATCGAGGAGAAGCACTGTTCGCCCTTCGAAGCAGCCATCCAGGGCACCCGCGAGGTCGCGCTGCCGGTCATGGCGACCACGCTTTCGCTGGTGGTCATCTTCCTGCCGGTCGCGTTCATGACCGGCTACGCGCGCCGGTTCATCTACCCGTTCGGGTGGACGATGGCGTTCGCGATCATCGTGTCGATGATCGTCAGCTTCACGCTGACGCCGATGCTCAGCGCGCGTTTCCTGAAGCCGGCCGACGCCGAGCGCGACCAGAAGACCAAGGACCGCGGCTTCTTCCACTGGATCGACCTGGCGTACTCCAGGTCGCTCGAGTGGGCGCTCGCCCATCCGATGACCATCCTCGGCATCACCGTGGTGGTGCTCGCCCTCACCATCCCGCTGAACAACATGGTCGGCCGGACGTTCATCCCGGGCGAAGACATGGGGGAGTTCACCGCTCACGTCGACACGCCGCAGGGCACCTCGTTCGAGGGCACGCAGGCGATCGCCCAGCAGGTGGTCGGACGAGATCAGGGGCAGGAAGGGGTCGCGCGGGTGGCCTACCTGGCCGGCGCCGAGCGCGGCAACCACTTTCACATCATGTTCTACCTGCAGCCGGCCGACGAACGGGACGTCTCGCAGGATGTGATCATCGCGCGCATCCGCCGGATCCTTGCCGCGCATCCGGGCTACGCGCCGATCATCTCGGCGCGCAATCCGCTGGCGGCGGCGGGGGCGGCGGCGGCAATTTCGCCATCCAGGCGAGCCTGCTCGGGCCCGATATCGCCAAGCTGTACGACTACTCGCAGCAGCTGCTGTTCGGTGCGCAGCAGCTGCCCAGCATCGTGGACGCGAAATCCTCGTACAGCAACGCCAGCCCCGAGGTGCACGTCGCGGTGGATCGGGCGAGAGCCGCCGATCTCGGCGTGCGCATCTCGACCATCGGCAGCGCCCTGCGGCTGATGGTGTCGGGCGACGACGAGATCTCGACGTACCGGGACGGCGGCGAGCAGTACCCGGTGAAGATCCGCGTGCTCGAGAGCCAGCGGCGCGACATCGACGCGATCGGCAAGCTCACCGTCCCGTCGTCCACCGGCCAGCAGGTCCGGATCGACAACATCGCCCAGATGGTCCGCGGTTTCGGACCAACCCAGCTGCGCCGGCAGAACCGCCAGTTCGCGATCGACGTCCAGGGCGACATCGCACCGGGCCACGCGCTCGACGAGGCGTCGAACGACGTGCGGCGGCTCGTCACCGATCTCCACATGCCGCCCGGCTATACGTTCCGCATGAACGGGCAGACGCAGATTCTCGACGAGACGACCGCGAACCTGATCATGGCGATCGGCCTGGCCAGCATCTTCGTCTACATCGTGCTCGCCGCGCAGTTCGAGAGCTTCATCCAGCCGATCATCATCATGCTGGTGCTGCCGGTCTCGGTGCCGTTCGCGTTGTTCACCATCTGGGCGACCGGCCGGACGCTGAACCTGTGGAGCGCGCTCGGCATCCTGCTGCTGTTCGGGATCGTGAAGAAGAACTCGATCCTGCAGGTCGACTACACCAACGTCCTGCGCGCCAGGGGCATGCCGGTGCACCAGGCGATCGTCGAGGCCTGCCGCACCAGGCTGCGGCCGATCCTGATGACGACCAGCGCGATCATCGCCGGCCTGATCCCGACGGCGCTCGGCATCGGCATCGGCGGCAACCAGCGGTCGGCGATCGCGATGACGATCATCGGCGGCCAGGGCCTCTGCCTGTTCCTCACGCTGCTGCTGGTTCCGGTCGCCTACGTGCAGTTCGACACGCTCGAACAGGCGTTCGCCGGCGGCCGGGCCAAGGCGTGGCTGTCGAGGCTGTCGGCGGCGACACTCAAACGCCACCGGGCGCACGAGCAGCCCCGCTGAACCGCACCACACCCTCAGATCGCCGGCCGGTGCTTTGCGATACGAGTTCTTGAGGGCGATTCTTCCGTCTTTGAAAGCGAAGAGATCGCAGCCGTTCACCTCGACGCGCCTGCCATCTTTTTGCGTGCCGGTGAACGTCCATTCCGACACACCGCGGTCGCCCGCGATGAAATGCCTCGGGTTGGCCCAGTGCGCGTCATGAAATGCTTCGAATACCGCGGCGTATGCCGCGCGAACCGCAGGTTTCCCCTCGCTCCGCTGTCCGTCGGCCTGAGGACCGGCCGATGCCTCGAACACACAGTCGTCCGTCATCATGCCCATCAGCGCGTCGAGGTCGTGGCGGTTCCACGCGTCGGCGAAGCGGTCCAGCAACTCGAGCAAGTCTCCGTCGTGACCGGAGTGGGCTCGCAGTGCCGGCATTGGGAAGCGTCGCCATCTCGCCATTATGCTTGGGTGTTGCCTTCGAACTGGCTCATCCGTTCGTGCGGTAATCGTCTTGCAGAGTCAACGCAGACGCCAGGTACCCGAGTATGCTTCTGACGGATCGCGCCGCACGCCGGATCAAGAGCGACAGCGAGCTTCTCAGTATTGAATTACTCGAAGAGCATGCGCGCCGCCTGGCCGCCATGCTGTCGCTGTCGCCGCGCCGGCACGGTCAGCGGCGCACGCACCTGCGGCAGCTCAAGGCGCACATGCAGGCCCTGCGCGAGACCTACACCCTTCTCGCAGAGGACGCGCGCCGCGAGCCGATGCCGCCCGCTGCCGAGTGGCTGCTCGATAACTTCCACATTGCAACCGCGGCGGCGCGCGACATCCAGCGGGATCTCCCGCCGGCCTATTTCAGCCGTCTGCCGCGCGTCGCCACAGACGAGTACGCCGGGCTGCCGCGCATCCATGCCCTTGCCCTCGAGCTGATCGGGTCGAGCGCCGGCCGGCTCGACGCGCAGCGACTGCAGCGCTTCATCAGCGCCTTTCAGTCGGTGACGCCGCTGACGATGGGCGAGCTCTGGGCGTGGCCGAGCGTGTTGAAGCTCGCGCTGCTCGAGCACCTGCGCGCGCGCGGCGATGTGCTGGCGGAGACACGCGCGCATCGGCGCACGGCCGATCGCATCGCCGCGGCAGCCGAAACGCATCCCCAGCCGTTGAGCGAATGGCCCTCCGGGGCGCATCACGCCTTCGTCACGCGGCTGCTGGCAGCGCTCGCGAGGGCTCGGCACCATCGCCTCGCGACTGCACGACAAGCTCGAAAGCGCGCTGGCGGCGCTCGGTGAGACGATCGAAGACGCGATCCGCGCCGAGGGACAGCACGAAGCCGCGCAGCAGGCGAGTGTCGCCAATCTCATCGGCAGCCTCCGGTTGATTGGCACCTTCGACTGGAGCGAGTTCTTCGAAAGCGTCAGCCTGGTCGAGCAGGTGCTGCAGCGCGATCCCGCGGCCGTGTACGCGCGAATGGACTTCCGCAGCCGCGACCGCTATCGCCACGCGGTCGAGGAGCTCGCCGCGCCGACCGGAGACGGCCAGTTCCTGCTCGCGCTGAAGGCGGTCGAGTGCGCCCGCCAGGCGCACGCCAAGACGCCCGATTCGCGCGCATCGCACGTCGGCTACCACCTGATTGGCGGCGGGCGCCGCGAGTTCGAGCGGCGCGTGGCCTGGCGCCCGACTCTCGGACAGCGAATCCGGCGGGCATTCTTTGCGGGGGCCACGCCGCTCTATCTCGGCTCGATCGCGGCCGGCACCGGGCTGATGATCGCCGCCGCCATGGCCTACGCCGCGAGCAACGGCTGGACTGGCGCGTCGCTGCTGCTCGTGGCGCTGCTGACGCTCGTCCCGGCCAGCGAAGTGGCGATTCAGCTGTTGCAGCGCGTCATCAGCTACCTGATTCCGCCTCGCCGGCTGCCCCGGCTCGAGCTCGACGCGGTGCCCGCATCGGCGCGAACCATGGTGATCGTGCCGACGCTGTTCGACAGCGTGCAACGTGTCAACGATCTGCTCGCGCATCTCGAGGTGCAGGCGCTCGGCAACCTCGATCCGCATATTCATTTCGCCGTGTTGAGCGACTTCCGGGACGCCGAGAACGACACGTCGCCGCACGATCAGGAGATCCTGGATGCAGCCAGGGCGGGCATCGCGGCGCTCAATGCCAGGCATGCCGACGGCGGCAGCCGTTTCTTCCTCTTTCACCGGTTCCGTCAGTGGAACGCGCGCGAAGGCCTGTGGATGGGGTGGGAGCGCAAGCGCGGCAAGATCGAGGAGTTCAACCGGCTGTTGCGCGGCGCGACAGACACGAGCTTCGCCGTCATGGTCGGTGACCTGTCGGTGCTGCCCGACGTCAAGTACTGCATCACGCTGGACAGCGACACGCGCCTGCCTCGCGGCGTCGCGCGCGAGCTGATCGGGATCATCACGCATCCGCTCAACCGGCCGACGTTCGACGCCGCCGTCGGACGCGTCACCGAGGGCTACGGCATTCTTCAGCCGCGGATCAGCGTCACGTTCATGAGCGCGGCAGGCTCGCTGTTCGCGCGGCTCTACTCCGGGCACACGGGAGTCGACCCGTACACGTCCGCCGTCTCGGACACCTATCAGGACCTGTTCGGTGAAGGCATCTTCACCGGCAAGGGACTCTACGACGTCGATGCCTTCATCGCCTCGCTCGAGGACACCGTGCCCGAAAACGCGCTGCTGTCGCATGACCTGTTCGAAGGTCTGCATGCGCGCGTGGCGCTCGTCACCGACGTCGAGCTGGTCGATGACTACCCCTCGAGCGTCCTGTCCCATGCCCGTCGTCAGCATCGCTGGGTTCGCGGCGACTGGCAGATTCTGTTCTGGCTGTTTCCACTGGTGCCGTCGCGTCGCGGACTCAAACGCAACACCCTTGCGGCGATCGGGCGGTGGAAGATTCTCGACAACCTGCGCCGCAGTCTCGTCGCGCCGACGCTGCTCGTCATGCTCGTCGCCGGCTGGCTGCTGCTGCCCGGTTCGCGTATCGCCTGGACGTTCGCGGCCGTTGCCGTCGTCGCTTCCCAGCTGCTCCCGATCGCCGCCAGCCTGCTGACTGGTCCGCGTCGTTCGCAATCGTTCCCGGTATTCTTCGCGAACCTGCGTCGCGATGCCGCCACGACGCTGGCACAGGCGTGCCTGAGCCTGACGTTCCTCGCATTCCACGCCTACGATTCCGCGCACGCGATTGTGCTGACGCTCGTTCGCCTCGCCGTGACGAAGCGCCGTCTGCTCGAATGGGAGACGGCGGCGGCCGCTGCGGCGAGGGCCGCGGGCCTGGTCCGCAAGGGCGGCCTGCGTCACTTCACTGCCGAAATGGTCGCCAGCCCGGTCGCCGCTGCCGTGGTGCTGGTGGCGATGATCGCCTGGCGCCCGGGTGCGATTCCCGCGGCATCGCCGATCCTCCTGTTGTGGGCGATGGCTCCGGCAATCGCCTACTGGCTGAGCGTCCCGGTCGGCGCGCGCGTGCGCCCGCTCGACGACGCCCATCGCGCCACGCTGCGACGCACGGCGCGCAAGACGTGGCGGTACTTCGATACATTCGTCACTGAAGCCGAGGGGTGGCTCGCACCCGACAATTTTCAGGAAAGCGAGCACCTCACGCGCGTGGCGCGACGCACGTCGCCGACCAATATCGGCATGGGCATGCTGTCGACCATGGCCGCGCACGATCTTGGTTATCTGACGACCGCCGAGATGCTGCGGCGGCTCGATGCGACCCTGACGACGCTGGAAGGGCTCGAACGCTATCGCGGTCACTTCCTGAACTGGTACGACACGTCGACGCGGGCGCCGTTGCACCCACGGTATGTCTCGACGGTGGACAGCGGCAACCTCGCCGGAGCGCTCATCACGCTGGCGCAGGGCCTGCTCGAGCTCGAGCAGAAGCCACAGACACTGGAACAGCGGCTCGAAGGGCTGGCCGATGCTGCCAATCTCCTCGCCCTGGCGTCGTCGTCCGCGAACGCGGATTTCGGCACGCGCGCGACCGCGACCGAGATCAACCGGCTCGCGCGCGCGATTGCGGCGCTGGCGCGATCGACGCCGGCCGATGTCGCGATCGACGAGGCGAAGAAGCTCGCCACGCAGCTCGCGGGCGCATTTGCCGACGCCGGTCAGCCGAAGAACCGGCAGCTGGGGAGCGACATCGAGTACCGGTGCCGGGCGGTGCTCGATGGCGCAGCGGCGCTCACCGGAATCTTCGCCGCTGCCGGCTGCCGCGGCCCGGTCGCTGGCCGCGCGCATGGCGGCAATGGCTGACGGCATGCGCTTCGATTTTCTGTACGACCGAAGGCGCAGGGTTTTCGCCATCGGCTACCGCCTTGAGGATGCCGGCGGTCCCGGACGGCTCGATGGCTCCTTCTACGACCTTCTCGCCTCGGAGGCGCGCCTCGCCAGCTTCGTCGCGATCGCCAAGGGCGACGTCCCGCAGCACCACTGGTTCCACCTTGGTCGACTGGTGACGAACGTCGATGGACGCGCCACGTTGATGTCGTGGGGCGGCACGATGTTCGAGTACTTGATGCCGCAGTTGCTCATGCGCAGCTTCCCGGGCACGTTGCTCGATCAGAGCTGCCGCGCGAGCGTGCGCCGCCAGATCGAATACGGCCGGCAGCGTGGCGTGCCGTGGGGCATTTCGGAATCGGCGTATGCCTTCACCGATCGCGAGGGTAACTACCAGTATCGCGCCTTCGGTGTACCTGGCCTTGGCCTGAAGCGCGGCCTGGCGACGGATCTCGTCGTCGCGCCGTACGCGTCGGCCCTGGCGAGCCTCGTGTCGCCGGCGGCCGCGGCGCAGAATTTCGACGCGCTCGCCCAGGCTGGTCTCGACGCTCGCTACGGGTTCTACGAGTCGCTCGACTACAACCCGCGCAATCGCGATGTCGAACCGGACGCGCCACCGACAACGCAGAAGCGGCCGGTCCCGGTGCGGGCGTACTTCGCGCATCACCAGGGTATGTCGCTCGTCGCGCTCGCCAACGTCGTCCGGCGGGACGCATTCGTCTCGCGGTTCCACGCCGACCCGCGGATCCAGGCGACCGAGCTGCTCTTGCAGGAGCGGGTGCCGCGCGAGGCCATCCTGTCCGAACCGCGCCCCGCCGAGGCCGAAACCGCGCCGCCGACGCTGCCCGTCTTCGCGACCCGGAGCTTCCGCACCCCGCACACGCGCAACGTGCACACGCATTTCCTGTCGAACGGCCGCTACACGACCGCCCTCTCGAACGCCGGCGGCGGCTACAGCATGTGGCGCGACATGGCCGTCACTCGCCGCCGCGAGGATCCGACGTCTGACGCCGGGGCGCACTACATCTATTTGCGCGACCCGTGGTCGAAGCGCGTGTGGTCGGCAACCCACTTGCCGATCGGGCAGGAGCCCGACCAGTTCGACGCGGTGTTCGAGCTGGACAAGGCCACCTTCCGCCGCCGCGACGGCGATTTCGAGACCCAGCTCGAGATCACCGTGTCGTCCGAGGACGATGTGGAGGTCAGGCGGCTGACGATCCGCAACCGCAGCCGGCAGACGCGCGAGCTCGAAGTCACCAGCTACGTCGAAATGGTGCTGGGGCGCTTCGAAGACGACCTCGCGCACCCGGCGTTCGGCAAGCTGTTCATCGAGACGGAGTTCGATCCGCAGAGCGCCGGACTCATTTTCACCCGCCGTCCGCGGGCGGCGGACGAGTCCCCGGTGGTGGGCTTCCACGTCCTTGGCGTGGATGGCCGGCGGCTGCGCGGCGCGGTCGAGTGGGAGACCGATCGTGCGCGCTTCATCGGCCGCGGCCGCACCCACGCCAATCCGGCGGCGCTCGAAGGCCCGGGCCTGTCCGGCACGACTGGTGCGGTGCTCGATCCGATCGCCTCGGTGCGCGAGCGGCTCAGACTGCCGCCCGGCGCGTCCGTGCGGGTCGTTTTTGCCACCGGCGTCGCGGCCGACCGCAACGCCGCACTCGCCCTGGCGCGCAAGTACTCGGATGGCAGCGCCGCTTCGCGCGCCTTCTCGATGGCGTTCACGCACGTCCACATCACGCTCCAGCACCTCGGCCTCAACGACGAGCAGGCGATGCTGTTCGACCGGCTCGCGTCACGCGTGTTCGGCTCGGACAACACGCTCATCAGTCCGGCCGATCTTGCCGCGAACGTCTTCGGCTCAGCCGAACCTGTGGGGCTTCGGTATCTCCGGCGATCTGCCGATCGTGCTGGTGCGCGTGTTGGATACCGAATCGCTGCCGCTGGTGCGGCAACTGCTGAACGCGCAGGAGTATTGGCGGGTGAAAGGGTTGCGCGCCGATCTCGTGATCCTCAACGAGCATCCCGCCGATTACCTCGACGAGGTGCAGCAGCTGCTGACGCAGATGCTGCAGGAGTTGCCGTGGGCGGGATGGCTCGGGAAACCCGGAGGCATGACGCTGCTCCGCGCCGAGGGCATGGCCGATGTCGATCGCCGCCTGCTCGCCGCCGTCGCCCGGGTGGTCCTGCCGGGCGACCTCGGTGACCTCATCCCGCAACTGGAACGTCCGGCGCCGTGGCAGTACGACGAGGACGATGTGCCACCGTCGGCCGCGCTGCCCGCTCCGGAGAGCAGCGACGCGTCGGTCTCCGAGCCCCCGCTGGTCATGAAGAACGGACTTGGCGGATTCACGCCTGATGGGCGCGAATACGTCGTCGTGCTCGAGGGCGAGCGCGAGACTCCGCTGCCGTGGTCGAACGTGCTGGCCAATCCGACGGTGGGCACGATCGTCAGCAGCTCGGGATCGCAGTTCACCTGGGCAGGCAACAGCCGTGAGAATCGGCTGACGCCGTTCGCGAACGATCCGCTCACCGATCCCACGAGCGAGGCCTTCTACGTACGTGACGACGAGTCGGGCGCGGTGTGGAGCGCCACACCGGCGCCGCTGCCGCGCCGTCCCGACGGAGGGAAATGGGTCGTCCGTCACGCGGCGGGGGTGACGCGCTATCAACACGCCGTCGCGGGAATGCGGCAGGAGCTCACGGTCTTCGTTGCGCCGGAGGATCCGGCGAAGCTCGCCGTGCTGACGCTCACCAACGACAGCAACCGGCGGCGGCGCCTCAGCGTGTTCGGCTATGCGGAGTGGTGCCTGGGTCCGCCGCGCAGCGGCGAACGCCGTTTCGTCGTCACCGAGCGCGACGAGGCAAGCGGTGCGCTGTTCGCCAGGAACCGCTACAACATGGAGCACGGCGAATCGGTCGCGTTCCTGCAGGCTACAGAGCCCGCCGCGTCATTTACCGGCGATCGCACCGAATTCATCGGGCGCAATCGCACGCTCGCGGCGCCGGCGGCGCTCTTCCGCTCGCGGCTCGCCTCGCGCACGGGCGCCGGCCTCGACCCGTGCGGCGCGCTGCACGTCGTGCTCGAGATCGAGCCGGGTGAATCGCGCCGAGTCGGCTTCACGCTGGGACAGGGTCGCGATCGCGCGCACGCCGCCGAACTGGCGGCGCGCTATGCATCGCTCGCGGCGGCGGAGGCGGCGCTGTCGGCAACCGAGGCCTTCTGGGAACGCACACTTGGCGCGCTGCAGGTCCGCACCCCGGACGATTCATTCGATCTCATCGTCAATCGCTGGCTGCTGTATCAGAGTCTCGCGTGCCGCATCTGGGCGCGGAGCGGGCCCTATCAGCCGGGAGGCGCGTTCGGCTTCCGCGATCAGCTGCAGGACACCATGGCGCTGCTCTACGTGCGGCCGGACATTTGCCGCGCGCATCTGCTGCACGCCGCGTCGCGGCAGTTCGTCGAGGGCGACGTGCAGCACTGGTGGCATCCGCCGAGCGGGCGCGGCACCAGGACGCGCTGTTCGGACGACCTCCTCTGGCTCCCTTACGTGGCGGCCAGCTACGTCTCGCAGACAGGCGACGAATCCGTGCTCGACGAGGAGGTGCCGTTCCTCGAAGCGCCCCTTCTCGAGCCGGATCAGCACGAAATCTACATGCTGCCGCGGGTGTCATCAGAGGCCGCTTCACTGTTCGAGCACTGCATCCGCGCGATCAAGCATTCGATGAAATACGGCGCTCATGGGTTGCCGCTCATCGGCAGCGGAGACTGGAACGACGGCCTCAACCGCGTCGGTCACCGCGGTCTTGGAGAGAGCGTGTGGCTGGGCTGGTTCCTCGTCACGGTGCTCGACGACTTCGCGCCGTTGTGCGAGCGTCGCGGGCGGGCAGATCTGGCGCAGCAGTATCGTGACGAAGCGCGCTGGCTCGCCGGCATGCTGGAGCTCGCCTGGGACGGCGACTGGTATCGCCGCGCCTACTTCGACGACGGCACTCCGCTGGGGTCGATGCAGAACGAGGAGTGCAAGATTGATTCGCTGACGCAGTCGTGGGCGGTCATTTCAAGAGCGGCACAGCCGCCACGCGCCGAGCGGGCGATGAACGCCGTCCGCGCCCATCTCGTGCGTCGCGACGCCAAGCTGGTGCTGCTGCTGACGCCGCCGTTCGATCAGACTGCCGCAGGATCCCGGCTACATCAAAGGGTATCTACCCGGCATCCGCGAGAACGGCGGCCAGTACACGCACGCCGCGGTATGGGCGGTGATCGCGCTGGCGCGGCTCGGCATGGGCGACGAGGCGATGGAGCTGTTCCATCTGATCAACCCGATCAACCACGTGCGGACGCCCGAGAATGCGGAGCGGTATCGCACCGAGCCGTACGCCGTTGCCGCGGACGTTTACGCCCACCCGATGCACGTCGGCCGCGGCGGTTGGACCTGGTACACCGGCTCGGCGGGCTGGATGTATCAGGCGGCCGTGCAGGCGCTGCTTGGACTGCAACGGCATGGCGGCACGATCAGCCTGAACCCGTGCATTCCGACGGTATGGCCGGAATATTCGCTGGACTGGACGATTGCCGCACCCGATACCGCTTCGTCGTCGAAAACCCCGAGCGTCGTTCGCGCGGGATCGCGTCAGCGGAGCTGGACGGCCGCCCCATCGATCCGAACGCGATCGCGCTCGTGGACGACGGGAAGGAACACACCGTGCGCGTCGTCCTGGGACCGAGGGTGGAGGTCCCAATGAGAATCTCCTGACGTTGAATGACGCCGCAGGGGCCCGCTCGAGCTGATTCCGATCACGATGTTGCCCATAGGTGCATGCCTGGGCGGGTGGCGCCGATACATGAGCATGGCGAGGCGAATCCGCCCGTGGCCGAGCTGGCTCGACAGTTCCAGCGTTCCATCGATTCTCGAGCAGTGGACGGCGCCCTAAATGGCATAGAGTCAGTACTTTCCCGATCCTGATGATTTCCCCATGCAACGAATTTTGATCGCCGACGATTCCGCCACCATCCGCAAGATGGTTCGCGCATCGCTGCACTCACTGCAACCGGCGGAATTCCTGGAAGCGGGGACCGGCCTCGAGGCGATCGAACAGCTCGCCGTCGCCGCCATTCATCTCGTCGTGCTCGATCTGAACATGCCCGACATGCACGGCATCGAAGTGCTGCGATTCCTGCGGCAACATCAGCAGTACCGCGATCTCCCAGTCATCGTCCTCACCACCCGCGGAGACGACGCTAGCCGCGAAACGGCCGTCGCCGCCGGCGCCACGACGTACATCACCAAGCCGTTTGTCCCGCAAGCCCTCGCGGCAACGGCGCGAACGCTTCTCGCCGGAACGAACCCGTCGGCTGCCTCCGGAACGCCACGATGAGCGAGGAGTCATTCGCCGACTTCATCGACGACTACTACGCTGAGAGCGAGGAGCATCTCACGTCGGCCCGGGCTGCCCTGCTGGAGCTCGAGGCGTCGGTTGATCAGCCTGCGAACCAGCACCGCCTCGTCCACGACCTCTTTCGATTCTTCCACTCGCTGAAAGGCATCTCGGCGATGGTGGAACTCCGCCCTGCCGAACGTCTCTCGCACGAGTTGGAGAGCTACCTCAGAGCCGTGCGATCCGGCGAGCTGGCCGTGACGCCGGACGGGATCACGTTGCTGCTCGAAGCCACGCAGGCCATCGAACAGATCATCAGCGCGCATCGCTCGAAACAACCAGGTCCGGCGATCGATGCCATTCTCGGGCGGATCGCCCGGGCGATTCCAGCCGCGGCCCCTTCCCCACCCGTCATGTCGACTGGCTCTCAGGGAAGCCCCGGCGAATCGAAACAGGCGGCGCGCTGGAAATGCACGTTTGCGCCCACGCGCGAGCTGTTCGATCGCGGTATTAGCGTCGACATCATTCGACGTCGACTCGCCGAGGTCGGCATGGTCGTCGAGGCGTCCCCGCTGGTGATGCCTGACGCGTCGATTGCCTTCAATTTCACTGTCGAGGCGGCGGGCGATGCCGATCTGCGGACCGTCCTCCAGAACGACCCGCTGGCCGTCGAACGATTGGAGAAGCAGCCGAAGGCGGCCGAGGCAGTGGCCTCAATTGCACCCGCCGAGCTCGACAGCGAGACCGGGGGCACGACCAGTCTCGCCCCATCGCATGTGGTGCGCGTCGATCTCAGCCGGCTCGACGAGCTGATGCGGCACGTCAGCGATCTGGTGATCAGTCGCGCTCGCCTGCACGATTCGCTGTCGAAGATCGAGCGAATCGTGCCATCGACCGACTGGCGAACCATCCAGGAGAACGCCACCGCGATCGATCGCCAGTTGCGCACGCTTCGCGAGAGCCTGATGCGCGTACGGCTGGTGCCGATCGGCGAGATCTTCCGCCGCATGCCGTTCGCGGTGCGCGATCTCGCGCGCGAGAGCGGCAAGAAAGTCACGCTGCTCCTGCACGGCCAATCGACGGAAATCGACAAGTACTTGATCGAGCGCATGATGGATCCCGTTCTTCACCTGGTGCGCAACGCCGTGAGCCACGGGATCGAAGACCCGGACGAGCGGATTGCCGCCGGCAAACGGCCGGAAGGCACCATCACGCTCAGCGCCTCGGCGGCAGGCGAGCTCGTCACCATCGAGATTGCGGACGACGGCCGTGGCATTGACGCGCAGGCCGTGGCGGCGCGCGCCACACAGATGGGCCTGCCGCTGCCGCCAGGTCCCCTCGATGCCGCCGCGATCCTCGCGCTGCTCTGTTCACCCGGCTTCTCAACCAGGGACGACGCCGATCGGGCCAGCGGACGCGGCGTGGGCATGGCGGTCGTCAAAGAGACCGTCGAGCGCCTGTCGGGGACGATCGGTCTGGAGTCCACTTCGGGAAGCGGCACCCGGTTCACGATTCAACTGCCGCTGACGCTGGCGATCGCCGACGCGCTGATCGGCCGCGTCGGCGAGGAATACTTCGCGGTGCCGCAAGCTGCGGTCCGCGAAGCCATCGACGTCACGGCGGCCGATGTCCTGCACGTCGAGGGCAATGAGATCATCCCCTACCGGGACGGGTCGCTGCCCATCGTCCGGTTGGCGCGCCTCTTCGGAATCGCTGTCCAGCCATCGGCGCGTTTCCATGTCTTCGTCATTGGCGCGGGCGCGAGCGCCATCGGCCTGGCGGTCGATCGGATCGTGGGCCAGCGCGAAATCGTCGTCAGGGCGATTGCCGACCCCCTGGTCCGGGTCGAAGGGATCTCCGGCGCAACCGATCTGGGCGACGGACGAGTGGTGTTGATCCTGGATCCCGCCGCGCTCGCCCGCATCGTCAAGCAACGGACCGCACGCGTCGTCGGGGATACCGCAGGATGGGGCGCGTCCGCGCATGAGGCACGCATGACCGAACAGAACGCCGCGCCGATCGACACCTACATCGTGTTCACCGTCGCGGCCACCTCGTATGCGCTGCGCAGCGCTGACGTGCAGCATGTGGAAATGCTCGAACAGGTCACTCGGGTGCCGAATGCCGCGCCGTTTGTCGATGGCGTGGTCTTTTCGCGCGGGCAGGTCGTGCCGGCCGTCAATCTCCGAAGCCGTTTCGGCTTCGAGCGCGCTCCGTACGATCTCCGGACGCGCCTCATCGTCGTACAGACCCATGGACGCCAGGTCGGACTGATCGTCGATGAAGGCCGCGAATTTCTCAAACTGCCCTCATCCGCCATTCAGCCGCCGCAGGACTCGCTGTCCGGGTTGAGCAGTCGCTACGTCGAGGGCATCGCGTCGGTCAAGGACCGGCTGATTCTCGTCTTGCAGCTCGATCAATTGATGAACTTCGCCGAGCCGCTGATTGCGGCCTGAACCGGGAGACTGAAGATGGCTTCGAACACTCCACGCCGCGGCAACGGATCGAACGGCCACGTCGAGACCCTCGATGCCGGCGCCGTTCGGACGCGCACCGAACAGATCGTGACGTCGGCGGGGACTATCGCGCGGATCGCCGACGAAGTGGCGGAGGGCGCGGAGTCGCAGAACCGCAGCCTCGACGACGCCCTGACGGAGATGAATGAGATGGCCGCCTCGCTCGCCGAGACGGCCAGGCAGGCGGAGTCGATCACCAGTTCGACCGATGGACTGGTTTCCTCCATGAACGAGCTGTCGGCCTCGGTCGAACAGGTGACCGCGAATACGGTCAGCCTCTCGTCGTCGGTCGCCGAGACCGCGGCCTCCGCCCAGGAGACGACCGTCTCGATTCGATCGGTGGCCGGAGCGGCCGAGGGCATGGCCACGTCCGCTCAAGAACTGGCCGCGTCGGTGACGGAATTGGCCTCGAGCACCAAGAACATCAGCCAGGACACCGAGTCGCTCACCGCCGCGGTGAACGAGACCGCGGCGGCGATTGAGGAGATGTCACGCTCGATTGCCGGCGTCGCCGACAACGCCACCGACCTCGCGGCGGCGACGGAAGAGACCACCCGTCGATCAACGAAATGGCGGCCTCGGTCGAAGAAGTGGGCGCCATGACCGAGACGCTCGCGAGCGCGGTCGAGCAGAACTCCGCGCGATCGACCAGATGTCCCGCGGCGTCCAGTCGGTCGCGTCGAGCGCGCGCGCCATCAGCGATGCGGCGGCCAACGCGGCCACCAGCGTCACTCAGCTCGATCGATCCATCCAATCGGTCGCGTCGCTGTCGCGACAGGCCGACGAAGTGACACGGCGGGTGTCGCGCGATGCGGAAGATGGCGGGTCGACGATCCAGCGTTCGATTCAGGGCATCGGCAGGCTTCGCGAATCGATGCTGCAATCCTCCGGCGTCATGAAAGAAATGGGCAAGCGCACGAACGATATCGGCAGCATTGTCGACACGATCAACCTGATCGCGGAGCGCACCAACCTGCTCTCGCTGAACGCCTCCATCGAGGCGGCCCGCGCCGGTGACGCCGGTCGCGGATTCGCGGTCGTCGCCGAGGAAATCCGGAACCTGGCGGACCGTTCCGCGAAGGCCACGGCCGACATCGCCGGCATCATCAAGGCGCTCCAGGAGGTCGCCCAGGACGCCGTGTCCACCTCCAACGAGGGCATGCGCGTTGCGGACGAGAGCAATGCGCTCGCCGAGGCGGGCGCCGGCGGCCTCAAGAAGATTCTCAGCGGACTGGGCGAGGTCGCGAGCGTCGTCTCGCAGATCGCGCGCGCGACCGACGAGCAGCAGGGCGCGGCGAGGAGTGTGACGTCGGCGGTCACCATGACCACCGAACAGGCGCGGCTGGTCGCAGCCGCAACCGCCGAGCAAGCGACGTCGGCTGCAGGGATTCACAGGCGACGGCGCAGATGCGAAAATCGCCCAAGAGGTCGCCAAAGCGGTGGCGCAGCAGACCACCGCCTCCCGCGACATCCTCAAGGCCGCACAAAACAGCGGCCGCCTGTCCGCGCAGGTTCACAAGGCCGCCAGCGAGCAATCGAGGTCGGCGGTCGAGATCGTCAAATCGACCGAGTCCATGCGTCGCGGCGCCGCGTCGACGACCCGCGCCCTCGCCGAGCAAGCGGCAGCCAGCGAGCAGGTCGCCAAGGCGACCGACGGCCTCACCAAGATGATTGCCGCAGTCACCCGCGGTATGGCGGAACAGGCGTCGGCCGCGGCCCAGGTGACGACCGCGGTGGAGAGCATGCGCAAGGAGTCCGATCAGGCGGCGCGCGCCATGACCGACCAGGGCCGGGCCCTGAAGGAGATCGCGGGCGCCACGACCAGCATGGGGAAGCAGATTCGGCTCCTGTCGGGTGCCAACAACGAACACTCTGGCGGCGCGACGCGCGTGCTGACCCAGTTGAAGAGCATTCGTGCGGTGAGCGAGCGCAATACACAGAGTGTGCGACAGACACGCGGGTCCACTGGCGAGCTCGTCAACCAGGCCGAAGCCCTTCGCGCGGCGCTCGGGACGAAGAATCGCCGCTCGCGCGGCAACGGCTCCAACGGTCACGCATGAACGAGCGCGCGGAAGCAGCTGAGAACGATCGCCGCATCGGGGTCTTCACGACCGATACCGACCTGGTGATCAAGAGCTGGGACTCGGTTCTTGAGCACATGACGGGGATCGCTCCCCGCGATGCCTGCGGTAGAACGATCGGCGAGCTCGTACCGGATCTGGGCGAACGCGTTCCGGCCGGCCTGTTCCGGGAGCCTCTGATTTCGGGTTCCGTTCAGATTCTGGCGCCAGCCCTCCACAAGTACTTGATCCCGTGCCCGCCGGCCGTGCCATCGTCCGAATTCGATCGAATGCAGCAACGCGTGGTCGTCGGCGCGTTGCGCGACGACAGCGGAGCCGTCGGCCTGGTCGTGACCGTCGAGGACGTGACCGCGCGACTCGAATCGGAACGCCGCATGGCCCGCAAGTTGCGCGAGGACTCGCGGCCGAGCGGCTCGCGGCGATTAAAGGCCTCGCGGGCATGGAACCGACCGATGGACTGGGCCCGCTCGAAACGGCCCTGCACGACGAGCACTGGGAGGTCCGGCGCGCGGCCGTGCGCGCCGTCGCCGCGAGGCGCGATGCCGCCCTGGTCGACACGATCATCGGCGCGCTCCGGGACGGCCATCGCAATTTCAGTCTGTTGAGCAGTGCGCTGGAGCTCCTGTCGACGACGGGCGTCGATGTCACCGACGCGCTCGTGTCGCTGATGGGCCACGCCAATCCGGATCTGCGAATCCAGGCGGCGCTGGCGCTCGGCACGCAGCACCGCAGCGAAGCGATCGACGCCTTGATCGCCGCGCTCGACGATCCAGACGTCAATGTACGGTTTCATGCGATTGAAGCGCTCGGCGAGCGGGCCACCGCCGCGGCCATCGAGCGCCTTGGGGATATCGCGGCCTCAGGTGACTTCTTCCTGGCCTTTCCGGCAATTGAGGCACTCGTTCAGATTGGCGATCCGCTCGGTGCGTCCCGTCTGTCGGCGCTCCTCGGCGACGAGATGCTGGCCAGCGCGGCCGCGGACGCGCTCGGCCGTCTCGGGGACGAAGACGCGGTCCAGCCCCTGGTCGCATGCCCTCGACGATCCGCACGCCAGCCGTGGAGTCGATTGTCGGCGCGCTGGTCCGCATTCATCACCGTTACCTGTCACTCTTTGCTGGCGCTGATGAAATCGAGGATATCGTCCGGCGGACCGTTTCGGAGGCCGCCAGGCAGCGAATCGTGGAAGCGCTGCCGACGGCCTCCAGGGAACCTCTCAAGCAACTGGTCAACGTCCTCGGCTGGATTCCGAACCCGTCCGTTCCCGCAGCTCTCGCTCGACTGCTCGGGAGCTCGGATGTTCGCCACGAAGTCGTCGAAGCCCTCGTCCGGTGCGGCGGTTCAGCGCTCGATCTGCTCATCAACCAGCTGGCACACCGACGATACGGATGCGAAACGGGCCGCAATCATCGCGTTGGGCCGTGTCGGCGACACGCGCGCCACACCCGCGCTCGTCGAACTGCTCGGCCAGCACGACGGGCCGGCCTCCGCGGGCCGATCGCCGGCGCTCTCGCCCGCATCGGCGACCGGAGCGCGTTCGAGCCGCTGCTGCCGCTGCTCGGGCATCCGACGCGGCGGTTCGGCAGGGCGCGATCGGCGCGCTCAACTCGATCGGCCATCCCGGAGATGAGCGATCGCGTCGGCGATGCTCGACGATCGCCAATCCGTTCACGCGCGAATCGGCGGTCCGGATCGCCGGCTACTTCGGCTACCAGCAGATGCGTGGACGCGGTGTTCTGGCCTGCTGCCGGGATCCGAGGACGAGGGCGTCCGCGCCGCGGCAGTCGAGCACCTCCCCTACTTCGACGACCGGCCGCGCGCTGACACTGATCGCCGCCGCGCTGCGCGACCGACACGCCGCGTACGCGCGGCTGCCGCGCAACGGCGCTCGGCGCGCATCATGGCGAGCCCGCGGCACTCGCGGCGCTGCTCGCACAGGCCTCGACGACGCGGATGCCTGGGTCCGCTATTTCGCCGCGAGCGGCCTCCGGCCGGCATGGCGACCCGTCGGCGCTGCGCCGCGCTCGGCCGAACGGCGTCGGGCGACCCGGCCATGCAGTCTCGGTCGCAGCGATCGAGGCGGTCGGCGCCATCGGCGGCTGACGGCGCGTTCTCGCGCCTGCGGCGATCGCCGCGACGGACTGGCAGAGTCGGGGCATCGCGGCCTGCGGGCGCTTGGACGCTTGCCGGCTGCGCGTCGATGCCCGAGACTGCGACGCGCTCCTGCGATCCGCCGATCCGCGCGGCGCGTGGCCGCGGTCGAGGCACTGCTCGCGCGACGGCGAGCGACGGCGTTGAGGCGCTGTCGTGGACGGCGGCCGCGGACGCCGATGTCGGCGTCGCGCGGCGGCCGCCGCGCTGGGCGCGATCGCCCAAGCAGTACACGCGGGCCGAGCGGCATGACGCGGTTGGCGCGCTGATTGTGGCGTGCCTGCCGAGCCGGCAGTCGCGCCGAGCGCTCGACGCGCTGGCGCATCTGGCGCCGCGCGGCGTGCCCGTAGCTGGCCGCGGCGCTCGAGCGCCGACGACCCCGCCGTACGCCGGGGCGTCGTCGAAGTGCTCGGCCGGCTGTCGCATCCGGACGCGTCCGCGACTGCGAGGGCGCTGACCGACGGGACGCCGTCGTGCCCGACCGCCGTCACCGCGCTGGCCCGCTCGGGGGCGCGGCCTCGGCCCGCCGTTCGCGGCGCTCGCGCAGCCGATCCCTCCCGCGGTCCGCACGCGGCCGCCGCGGCGCTGCATCGCCACGGTCGGCGGACGCCGACCGAGGAGGAATGAATGCCCTTCGCACCCGACAGCCTCGGCCTGTCAGCGGCGGGCTGCCGCTGCTGCGCGACCTGGTCCACGAACGCACGGCCTGTTCTACGACAACGGCCGGCTCGATACGCTCGCCGATCGGCTGGCGCCGCTGGTCGTCGAGCGCGGGCTTCGACTCGTTCCTCGACTACTACTACCTGCTGAAGTACGACGAGCAGGCGCCGCGAGCGAATGGCACCGCGTCGATGGACGCGCTGTCGGTGCCGGAAACCTACTTCTGGCGCGAGATCGACCAGGTGCGCGCGATCGTCGACGCGTCGTGCCGGCGCTGGTGCGCGGCGCACCGGCGTACGGCCGGTGCGCATCTGGAGCGTGCCGTGCGCGACCGGCGAGGAGCCGCTGACGATCGCGATGGTGCTCGAGGAGGCGCGGCTGGTTCGACGCGCGGCGCGATCGAGATCCACGCGCAGCGACGCCAGCCGCCGCGGCCATCGACGAAGGCGCGCGCCGGCCGCTACCGCGAGCGCTCGTTCCGCAGCCTGCCGCCGCGACTGCGCGAAAGTATTTCGCGCGCGACGGCGACGCCTGGCTGGTCGGCGCCGGCGCTGCACGCCGCGCGTCACGTCGTGGAGCGTCGTCAACCTCGCCGCGCCGAAGGAGCGTCGGCGCCACGCGCCGCGCCCGATCATCTTCTGCCGCAACGTGTTCATCTATTTTTCGCCCGAGGGCGTCGCAGCGGTCGTCGAGCACGTTCGCCGCGGCCATGCCGTCGCCCGGCTACCTGTGCGTCGGCGCGTCCGAATCGCTGTTGCAGCTGACCGACGCGGTTCGAGCTCGAGGAAATCGGCGGCGCGTTCGTCTACGTGAAACGCGGATGAGCTGGCGCAGCCGATGTCCGATGACGAGTCGTCCGCGTGTGCTCGTCGTCGACGATTCCGCCTACGTCCGCAAGGTCGTGACGCAGATGCTGTCGCGCAGCCCGTTCATCGAGGTGGTCGGGACCGCGCGCGACGGCGAGGAGGCGCTCGAGCTGGTCGACGAGCTCGAGCCCGACGTCATCACCTGCGACCTGAACATGCCGGTGATGGACGGCGTCGGCTTCGTGCGCGACGCAGATGGCGCGGCGGCCGGTGCCGATCGTGATCATCAGCATCGCGGCGAGTCCGGCGAGCAGGTGCTGGCGCGCTCGACGCCGGCGCGGTCGATTTCGTGCAGAAGCCGACCGCGCTCGCGACCGAGCGGCTGATCGACATGGCCGACGAGCTGGTCGAGAAGGTCAAGGCGGCCGCGCGGCGCCGCGCGCGTCGCGGCCGCGCCCGTCGACGCCGGCACCGACCGCCGTCGATCGCGCCGCCAGCGCGACCGCGGCGCGTTCGACATCGTCGTGATCGGCATCTCGACCGGCGGGCCGCAGGCGCTCGAAGCTGATCGATGCCGCAGCTGCCCGCCGACTTCCCGGTGCCGGTCGCGATGGTGCTGCACATGCCGGTCGGCTACACCGAGATGTATGCGCAGAAGCTCAACGAGATGTCGCCGCTGCACGTCGTCGAGGCGGCGAGGACGGCGAAGTCGTCGAGCCGGGACGGTCTTTCTCGCGCCGGCCGGCCGGCACCTGACGCTTCGCCGCGACGCGGACGGCCAGGTCGTGCACGCACCTCGACGTGCGGCCGCTCGACACGCCGCACCGGCCGTCGGTCGACGTGCTGTTCCAGTCGGCGGCCGAGGTCTACGGCGACCGCGTGCTCGGCGTGGTCATGACCGGCATGGGCGCCGACGGCCGCGAAGGCGCGGCATGGATCAAGGCGCAGGGCGGCATGTATCCTCACGGAGGCGGAAGAGACCTGCGTCGTCTACGGCATGCCGCGGTCGGTCGTCGAGGCGGGGCTGAGCGACGCAGTGGTGCCGCTCGATCGCATGGCGCAGGCCATCATGGAGCGAGTATGAGCCCCAAGGTGCTGCTCGTCGACGATCGGTCTCGCGCGCCGCAGCACGCGCGCGATCCTCGAGGAGGCGGGCTACAACGTCGTCGAGGCCGAGGACGGCATGTCGGCGCTCGAGAGCTACTTCGTCGAGAAGCCGGACGTGGTGCTGCTCGACCTGGTGATGAAGGGCATGTACGGCCTCGACGTCCTCGCGAAGCTGCGCGAGCTCGATCCGGCCGCGCGCGTCATCGTCGTCTCCGCCGACGTCCAGACCTCGTCGCGCGAGATGGTGCAGGCGGCCGGCGCCGCGGGTTCATCAACAAGCCGGTCGAGCCGGGCAGCACTTGATGCAGGCGGTCCGCAGCGTGCTCGAAGGCGGCGACTGAATGGAACTGACGCCGTCCAGCAGGACGCGCTGATCGAGCTGCTGAACATCGGCTTCGGCCGCGCCGCCGCGTCGCTGTCGCAGCTGACCGGCCACGCGTCCTGCTCGAAGTGCCCGCAGGTCTCGGTCCATCCGATCGACGAGCTCGCCGGCCGCGCTCGAGCGGTCATCGAGACGAACGTCGCCAGCGTCCACCAGATCTTCTCCGGCCCGGTCGCCGGCGATGCGCTGCTCATCCTCGATCAGAGCGGCGCGGCATGCTCAAGGAACTGCTGACCAACGAGCCGCCGCTGCCGCTGCCGATCGACGCGTCGGCGCGCGAAGTGCTCACCGAAGTCGGCAACATCCTGCTCAACGCCTGCCTCGGCACGTTCGGCAACATCCTGCAGGTGCAGGTGTCGTTCTCGGTGCCGCACCTCAACCTCGACACGTCGGCGCGATGCTCGAGTCGCTGCTCGTGAACCGCGAGGGCTGCGCTACGCGCTCGTCGTGCACGCGGGCTTCAAGCTGCGCGACGCGGAGGTGAGCGGCTACCTGGTGATCGTGCTGAGCGTGGCGTCGCTCGATCGTCTGATTCGCGCCGTCGAAGAGTGGGAACAAAAGAGCCGATGAAAGGGTCGGGTCGCCGGCAGGCGACCTGCTGGAGATCGCCTCCCGGCTGTGGTTCGAAGACCTCGCCGATCGCGGCATCATCGTCACCGATGCGGCGCTGGTGATTCGCGCGTGGAATCCCTGGCTGGTCGCGCACACCGGCGTGACCGCTGAATACGCCGTCGGCAAGTCGCTCTTCGACGTGTGCCCGTCGATCAAGGCGCGCGGCCTGGAGGAGCACTACCTCCGGGCGCTCGACGGCGAGGTTCGGGTACTGGCCCATCGTTTCCACAAATACCTGATCCCCGTTCTCCGAACGGCGGCGACCGCGGGCGTCGGCGAAGCGACGCAAACCGCCCGCATCGTGCCACTGCTCTCTGATGGCAGGTCGTCGGCACGATCAGCATCGTCGAAGATGTCAGCGAACGAGTCGTCAGCGAGCGCGAGCTGCGAAATCAAATCCTGGTCTCGGAGCGCGCAAGGACGGTCGCGGAGGACGCGTCCAAGCTGAAGGACGAATTCCTGGCCACGCTGTCGCATGAGATTCGGACGCCGCTCAACGCCGTGCTGGGGTGGACGCAGATTCTACGCTCGAAGAAGAGCGCAAAGATCGCCCGCCCACGCGCTGGAAGTCATCGAGCGGAACGCGTCGTCGCAGCTCCGCCTCGTCGAGGACTTGCTGGACATGGCGCGGATCGTCAGCGGCAAACTCAGGCTCGACGTCAAGCCGATCGACATCCAGGCCGTCGTGCAAGCCGCTGTCGACGTGGTGGAACCGGGTGCCGCCGCCAAGCGGGTCGAGATCCGTTCACGCTTCGACGACAAGGTCATCCCGGTGAACGCCGATGCCGATCGGCTGCAACAGGCGATTTGGAATGTGATGTCGAATGCGCTGAAGTTCACCAGCGCCGGTGGCACGATCGACGTCGCCGTGGCCGCACAGGGCCGGGTCGTCACGATCACCGTCGCCGACACTGGTCAGGGCATCAGCGCGGAATTCCTGCCGTACGTCTTCGACCGCTTCCGTCAGGCTGACGCTTCCGCGAGCCGGCGCCACGGCGGACTCGGCCTCGGCCTCGCCCTGACGCGCCAGATCATCGAACTCCACGGCGGTTCGATCGAGGCCGAGAGCGCTGGTGTCGACCGGGGCTCGACATTCTCGATTCGCCTGCCCACCGCCGACAAACTGGCGCAGGCTGCCATCGTCACCAGGTCCGCATTGACCGAGGAATCGCTGGCCGGAGTGACCGTGCTCATTGTCGACGACAGCAGCGATGGGCGCGAAATGCTGGAGGAGGCACTCCGCGGTTACGGAGCGGACGTGTTCGCAGTCGATTCGACCGAAGCGGCGATCGCCGCCCTCGAGTCGGCGGCTGTGTTGCCCGACGTTCTGATCTCGGACATCGGCATGCCGGGCAGCGACGGCTTCGAACTGATCCGGCGGGTCCGAGCGTCTTCTGAGCCGATTCGCTCCACGCCCGCCATGGCCGTGACGGCCTATGCCGATCCTGAGGATCGCATTCAAGCGCTCGCCCGGCTACCAGCTGCATCTGGCGAAGCCGGCCGATTCGGCGACCGTCGCCGACTCCATCCACCGCTTGGTGGCAGCGGCACGAGCAGAGCGGCTGCGGCCTTGAGTCGAACATGAGGAGAGTCTTCCGATGAATGCATCTCTGACCGGAGCCG
>CAVREM010000044.1:0-9871 GCA_963720005.1 uncultured Acidobacteriota bacterium
CCTCCTCCTTGCGGCCATTTCAGTGGTCGCCCAGACTCCCGGCGTAGTTCGATTCGTCGGCGAAGCGCCTCCGCCGTCGTCGGCACTCAGCCTGTGGTACCGCGCGCCGGCGGCCGATCGGCCGCTGACGCCACGCCCGACTGGCCCGAGCGCGGCCGCCGAGTGGGTACGCGCGCTGCCGGTCGGCAACGGACGGCTGGGGGCGATGGTGTTCGGCGGGGTCGTCCACGAGCGGCTGCAACTGAACGAAGACACGCTCTGGGCCGGCCGCCCGTACGACCCGGTCAATCCCGACGCGAAGGCCGCGCTGCCGGAGGTGCGGCGCCTGCTGGCCGAGAGCCGCTACGGCGACGCCGCCGCGCTGGCGGGCAAGAGCGTGATGGCGAAGCCGCTGGCGCAGATGCCGTACCAGACGCTCGGCGATCTCGGCCTGACGTTCGCTCCCGTCGACGTCGTCGAGCGCTACCGGCGCGACCTCGACCTCTCGACGGCCACGGCGCACGTGTCTTACACCACCGGCGGCGTCACCTTCGACCGCGAGGTCTTCGCCAGCGCCCCCGACCAGGTGATCGTCGTGCGGCTGACCGCGAGCCGACCTGGCCAGATCTCCTTCGAGGCGCGGCTGCACACGCCGCAGCGCGCGACCGTCGAAGCGACAGCGGACGGCGACCTCGTGATGCGCGGCGTCAACGGCGACGGCCGGGGCGCGACCGCGGACGGACAGCCGATGACCGGCGCGCTGCGGTTCGAGTCGCGCGTGCGCGTCCTGACGACCGGAGGGACCCGCACCGCCGCCGGCGACGCCATCGTCGTGCGCGGAGCCGACGCCGTGACGCTCCTGATCGCGGCGGCGACCAGCTACCGGCGCTACGACGACGTCAGCGGCGATCCCGCCGCCGCGGTGGCCGCGGCGCTGGGAGTCGCGGCCGGCAAGACTGTCGAGGCGCTGCGCGCCGCGCACGTCCGCGATTACCGGCAGCTCTTCGACCGCGTCACGCTCGACCTCGGCCCGTCGACGCGGGCGGCCCTCCCCGTCGACGAGCGCGTCGCAGCGTTCGCGTCCGGCGGCGACCCGTCACTCGCCGTCGCTCTACTTCCAGTACGGGCGTTACCTGCTCATCGCCAGCTCGCGCCCCGGCTCGCAACCCGCCAACCTGCAGGGGATCTGGAACGACAGCCTGTCGCCGCCGTGGGGAAGCAAGTACACGATCAACATCAACACCCAGATGAACTACTGGCCGGCGATGTCCACGAACCTGCAGGAGACGATGGACCCGCTGACGGCCATGGTCCAGGACCTCGCGGTGACGGGTGCCCGCACGGCGCGCGAGATGTACGGCGCCGGCGGCTGGGTGGCGCATCACAACACCGATCTCTGGCGCGCCACGGCCCCGATCGACGGCCCGCAGTGGGGGCTGTGGCCGACCGGCGGCGCGTGGCTCGCCGTCGCGCTCTGGGATCGCTACGAGTACACCGGCGATCGCCGCGTATCTCGCAGACCATCTATCCGCTGCTGAAGGGCGCGGCCCAGTTCTTCCTGGACACGCTCGTCGAGGAGCCGACTCACCAGTGGCTCGTCACGTCGCCGTCGCTCTCGCCCGAGAACCCGCATCCGTTCGGCACGTCGGTGGTGATGGGACCGACGATGGACCAGCAGATCCTGCGCGACCTGTTCGCCAGCGCGATCAAGGCCGCGCGCGCGCTCGGCGTCGATCGCGATCTGCAGGCGCGCTGGACAGCCACGCGCGCGCGGCTGGCGCCGATGCGGATCGGCAGCGCCGGCCAGCTCCAGGAATGGCTCGAGGACTGGGACATGCAGGCGCCCGAGATGCAGCATCGGCACGTGTCGCATCTCTACGGGCTGTTTCCCGGACGCGACATCGACGTGCGCCGGACGCCGGCGCTGGCCGCGGCCGTCAAGCGCTCGCTCGAGATCCGGGGCGACCAGGCCACCGGATGGGCCACCGCCTGGCGCATCAACCTGTGGGCGCGGCTGGGCGACGGCGATCATGCGTACGAGATCCTGAAGTTCCTGCTCAGCCCCGAGCGGACCTACCCGAACCTGTTCGATGCCCACCCGCCTTTCCAGATCGACGGCAACTTCGGCGGCGCCGTCGGGCATCGCCGAGATGCTGCTGCAGTGCGACGAGGACGAGATCCGGCTGCTGCCTGCGCTGCCCTCTGCGTGGCCGTCAGGTCGTGTCACCGGCCTGCGGGCACGCGGCGGCTTCGAGATCGATCTCTCGTGGAAGGATCGCGCGGTCGAACGCGCCACCGTGCGCTCGCTGCGGGGCGGGGCCGCTGCGCCTGCGCCGCGGCGAGACGCTCCGGACGGTTGGCAGCACCGCCCGGGGCGCCGTGTTGGTGTTCGCGGGTGAGAGCCTACGGCGCGTGTCCGCACGGCCCTGAGCGTTCTTGCGGAGGACGACTCGAGGTCTGTAAGTGTGTCAGCGCACGCGCGTTCAGGGAGTTCCAGGATGGAGATCGCAACGAGAACTGCGTCGGTCGCGCTCGTCGTGTTCCTGGCCGTCTTCGTCGAGCCGCTGCGGCATCCGGCGGCCGCCCAGGCGGCCTCCGGCGTCGCCATCCTCCAGGTCGACACCGACCGCCGCGCTGGGCACGATCGACCGGAACATCTACGGCCAGTTCCTCGAAGAGATCAACCACTCGGTCGTCGACGGTCTCTTCGCCGAGCAGATCCGCGGCGCCGGCTTCGAGGGCACGGACTTCGCGACGTACTGGACGGCCTTCGGACCGCCGGACGCGGTGCGCGTCGTCGAGGTGCCGTTCGAGCGTGGCACGAAGAGCGTGCGGATCACCGCCGGCCGGCCAGCCCGCGGGAATCAGGCAAGGGCGCGTTCTACCTCGAAGTCGGGCCGGAGCTACGACGGGTCGGTCTGGATCAAGATCGAATCGGGCGCGCCGCGCCTGTCGCTTGCGCGTGCATGGCGGGGGACGGAAGCGTGCTGGCGGATCGTCCGCTGCCAGGCGCGCGGATCGGCGTGGCAGGAAGTGCCGTTCTCGTTCGCGAGCGCGCGCACCGATCGCGAGGCGGTCGATCGAGATCGTCGCGACCGGACGCGGCGCCGTGCTCGTCGACTTCGTCTCGCTGATGCGCGCCGATGTGCGCAGCAAGCGGCATGCTGCGTCCCGATCTGCTCGCGGCGCTTCGCGGACTGGCGCCCGCCGTTCATCCGCTGGCCCGGCGGCTCGTTCGCCTCCACCTACAAGTGGAAGGACGGCATCGGTCCCGCTCGCCTCGCGCGTCTACCACCCGAACGAAGCTCTGGGGCGGCTACTCCGACTACTACGGCTTCGGCACGGACGAGTTCCTGGAGCTGACGCCGGCAGCTCGGCGCCGATCCGCTCGATCGTGCTGCCGGCGCCCGACGACGGATGCCGGCATCGGTCGAGTACGCGATGGACTGGGTGCACTACCTCAACGATCCGCCGACGACCACGTGGGGGCAGATGCGCGCGCGCAACGGCCATCCCGATCCGTATCGCGTGCCCTACTTCCAGATCGACAACGAGCCGATGAACAACGGCTTCACCGCCGAGCGCTACGCCGCCGATCGTCAATCTGTACGGCAGCCGGCTGCGGCAGATCGCTCCCGATGCCGTGATCATCGCCTGCGGCCAGAAGCGGTCGAACGACATGGCGTGGAGCGAGAAGGTGATCGATCTCGCCGGGCACAACTTCGACGTGCTCGGCGTGCACAACTACGAGTACGAGAGCGATCGCTTCGAGACCGGCGTGCGGCGCATCCGCGACTACCTGCGTGAAGCTGCGCGACTACGTCCGCGCGTCGGCGCATCCCGGCATCAGGCTCGCCGTGCTCGAATGGAACCTGAGCCGCACCTACGACTGGCGCGCCGGCCTGCACGCCGCCGGCAGCCTGATCCTCTACGAGACGCTGAGGCCGGAACTGACGATGACGTCGCCGGCGCTGCTGATGCGGAACACGACCGACGACCCGACGTGGACGTCATTCATCTATCACGACCACGTCTCGTGGTTTCCCGGCGGCGGCTACGTGGTCGAGAAGCTGTTCCGCGAGCACTTCGCCGAGACGTATCTCGCGTCCACGTCGGGCACGTTTCGCGACATCGCGCAACCGCGCGAGCTTCTTCACGCGACATATCCCAGATGAAGCCCGAGGGCTGGCAGCCGGGAACTGTGGACGCGATCGCGACCGCGTCGGCCGACGGCCGGCGAATCGTCGTCAAGGCGGTGAATTACAGCGGCAGCGCCGAACACGCTGCTCGTGCATCTGCAGGGCTCGCGCGTTCCGGCTGCCGCCACGGTGACGGTGTACACGATCACTGCCGGCCTGCACGACGCGGCGTCGCTCGAGCGGCCGATCGGATAAAGCCGGTCGAGCGGACCTGCGACTACCGCCCCGACCTGACGATCGATCTCGCGCCCTATACGGTCGCGGTCGTCGAGATCGCCAGCAGATAGGCGAACCGACCGCGGGTATCCACGTCTGGCGACGCCGGGCGGGTCGAGAGCTTCGGCCTGATCGCGGCATTCCCGAGCGGCCATTCACATCTCACGGGTCGAAGCCAGCGAGTGCGCTGTGCTGCGCGTTTCACTGTCGTGTCGTCTCTGAACTCTCCGATAGCTTCCAATCAAGCGACCCACTTTCGCCTTCAGGGAACACGGCCGAGTTGATAGAGTGGCGCGGCGGAGGAGCCCCCTTGATCGGCCGAACGATCGGTCACTACGAGATCATCGAAAAGATCGGTGAAGGTGGGATGGGCGCCGTGTACAAGGCGCGTGACATCCGTCTTGACCGGTCCGTCGCGCTGAAGATGCTGCCCGGCGAGTCGGTGGCGAACTCAGAGCGCAAGCGGCGCTTCGCGCTCGAGGCCAAGGCCGCCTCGGCACTGAATCACCCCAACATCATCACGATTTACGACATCGACGTGGCCGACGGCGTCGACTTCATCGCCATGGAGTACGTGGCGGGCCATACGCTGGCGGACCTGATCCCGCCAGGCGGCATGGAACCGGCACGGGCGATCCAGTTCGGCAGCGCAGATCGCAGACGCGCTGGCGACGGCCCACCAGTCCGGGATCGTGCACCGGGACCTGAAGCCCTCGAACATCATGGTGAACGAGCAGGGGCGCGTGAAGGTGCTGGACTTCGGCCTGGCGAAGCTGATCGAGCCGGTGTCCGGAGAGGGCGCCGCCACCCGGACTGCGGCGACTCAAACCCGCGAGGGGGCGATCCTGGGCACCGTGTCCTACATGGCTCCCGAGCAGGCCGAGGGCAAGCCGGTAGACCAGCGGGCCGATATCTTCAGCTTCGGCGCGGTGCTCTACGAGATGCTGAGCGGGGTGCAACCGTTCCGGCGCGACTCGGTGTTGGGGACGCTCGCCGCCATCCTGCGTGATGAGCCTCCGGCGCTTGATGCCGCGCGCATTCCGCCCGCCGTCCGCCAGGTTGTCAAGCGCGCGCTCGAGAAGAACCCGGAGGCCCGGTACGCATCCGGCGGGGAACTGGCGTCCGCGCTGGCGTCCGTTTCGCGTGCGGTGGCGCCTCGGGGCGCGCCGAACCGGCGGTGGCTGGCTGCGGGCGCCGCGGCGGTGGTTGTGGCTGCCGTCCTCGGTGGATGGAACCTCTACAAACAAAGCCGGGTCGATTGGGCTCGTGGCGAGGGCCTGCCGGAAATATCGCGGCTGCTGGCGGAAGACAAGGGACTTGCGGCGTTCGACCTTGCACAGCAGGTCGCGGCGCTCATCCCGGACGACCCCGACTTTCAGCAGGCGTGGGCGGAAGCAGGCCCCAAGCCGCTGGTGCAGACGGATCCAGAGGGGGCCGAGGTCTACATCCGCGAATTGGGGGATGGGGAGAAGCCCTGGCGCCACGTGGGCACCTCGCCGATCAAGGTGCGCCGCTGCCGCGTGGCTACTTCCTGTGGAAAGCCGTCAAACCAGGTTTCGCCGAGACAACCGGGGCGGCCCCCACCTGGTGGTCAGTGGTGAGCTTGCGGCTGGCGCCGGAGGGTGAGGTTCCCGACGGCATGGTGCTCGTGCCCGGCGCGGATTCTCTCGGGGGGACGATCGGCATCACGGCGGTCGAGGGGCCCCGCGATTCCTACTTCATCGACCGGCACGAAGTGACCAACCGGCAGTTCAAACAGTTCGTCGACCAGGGCGGCTACCAGAAGCGGGAATACTGGAAGACGCCGTTCGTCAGGGACGGCAAGCCGGTTTCCTGGGAAGAGGCCATGGCCGTGTTTCGCGATACGACCGGCCGGCCCGGTCCCTCCACATGGGAAGGCGGCACCTTCCCCACGGGAAAAGACGATTTCCCGGTCTCCGGCGTGAGCTGGTACGAGGCGGCCGCCTACGCGGAGTTCGCGGGCAAGAGCCTGCCGACGACTCTCGCATTGGTACCTGGCGGCCGATATCCGCGTCTCACCGCTGCTGATTCCGGCGAGCAATTTCGCCGGCAAGGGTCTGGCGAGCGTGGGCAGCTACTCGAGCATCGGACCGTTCGGAACGTACGACATGGCCGGGAATGCCCAGGAATGGGCGTGGAACGAGGCCGATGGCGGTTTCCGTTTCATCCTCGGAGGGGCTTGGAGCAGTCCCACCTACCAGTTCAATCAGCCGGACGCCAAGCCGCCGTTCGACCGCGGCGCGGCAAACGGGTTCCGCTGCGCCCTGTACCCCACGCCGCCGCGAGCGTCGTTGCTCGGGCCGGTCCGGCGCACGTTCCGCGACTATTCGCTCGAGAAGCCCGTGGGCGACGAGGCCTTCCGCGTCATCCGCGGCGCCTACGCGTACGCCCCGCGCGAGTTGAAGGCGACCGTGGACGAGGTCGACGACAGCTCCCCGTACTGGAGGAAAGAAAAGGTCAGCTTCTCGGCGGCTTACGGAGACGAGCGCGTGCCGGCGTTCGTGTTCCTTCCCAAGAACGCCAAGCCGCCCTATCAGGCATTGGTCTATCACCCCAGCGCCGGCGCCGTGTCCAGCACCTTCGCCAGCATGGAGGGCTTCAACCGCATGGAATTCATCATTCGCAGCGGCCGGGCGGTGATCTATCCGATCTACTTCGGGACTTTCGACCGCCGCCTCCCGCCGGCGCGATCGGCAGACCGAGGGGAAGGAGCGCCTGGTCAAGAGATTCCAGGACATGCGGCAGTCGGTCGAGTACCTGGTGAGCCGCGACGACATCGACGTTTCGAAGCTCGGCTATTTGGGCGCGAGCTGGGGAGCCGGCTCGGCGCCGGTGATGGTCTCCCTGGAGGAGCGTTTCCGAACCGCGGTTCTGTTCGAGGGCGGACTGTACCTGCGGCCGGTCGCGCGCCGGAGGTCGACAACTTCAATTTCCTGCCCCGCGTCCGAGTCCCGGTCCTCATGCTGAACGGGCGATACGACTACACGTTTCCGCTGGAGAGCTCGCAGAAGCCGTACTTCCGCTGGCTGGGTACGCCGGAGAAGGACAAGCGGCACGTCGTTTACGATGCGGCCCACGACGTGATGGTCAACCGGACAGAGGTCGTGAAGGAAGTGCTCTCCTGGCTGGACCAGTACCTCGGGCCCGTCGCCCGTTGAATCGCTGCCGACAGCCACCGCCGTCCGCACGCTGACCTCAATCGGCCCTGAGCGTTCTTGCAGAGGACGTCTCGAGGTGTGTATGTGTGTCAGCGCCACGCGCGTTCTAGGGAGCTCCAGGATGGAGATCGCAACGAGAACTGCGTCGGTCGCGCTCGTCGTGTTCCTGGCCGTCTTCGTCGAGCCGCTGCGGCATCCAGGCGTCCGCCCAGACGGCCTCCGGCGTCGCGATCCTTCAGGTCGACACGGATCGCCGGCTCGGCACGATCGATCGGAACATCTACGGCCAGTTCCTCGAACACATCAACCACTCGGTGGAGGACGGTCTGTTCGCCGAGCAGATCCGCGGCGCCGGCTTCGAGGGCAGCGACTTCGAGACCTACTGGACGGCATTCGGGCCGCCGGATGCCGTGCGCGTCGTCGACGCGCCGTTCGAGCGCGGGACGAAGAGTGTGCGGATGCCGCCGGCGCGTCAGGCGTCCGGCATCAGGCAGCGGCGGGTCTTCCTGGAGTCCGGCCGGAGCTACGACGGATCGCTCTGGATCAAGAGTCGAGTCGGGCGCGCCGCGCGTGTCGCTGCGAGTGCTCGCGGCGGACGGCAGCGTGCTGGCGGACCGTCCGCTGCCGGCGCGTGGGTCGGCGTGGCAGGAAGTGCCGTTCTCGTTCGCGAGCGCGCGCACCGATCGCGACGCGACCATCGAGATCGCCGCCGCCGGCCGCGGCGCCGCGCTCGTCGACTTCGTCTCGCTGATGCGCGCCGACGTGCGCAGGAGCGGCATGCTGCGTCCCGATCTGCTCGCCTCGCTTCGCGGACTGGCGCCCGCGTTCATCCGCTGGCCCGGCGGCTCGTTCGCCTCGACCTACAAATGGCAGGACGGCATCGGCCCGTTCGCGTCGCGCGTCTACCACCCCAACGAAATATGGGGCGGCTACTCCGATTACTACGGCTTCGGCACCGACGAGTACCTGGAGCTGACGCGCCAGCTCGGCGCCGATCCGCTGATCGTGCTGCCGGCGCCCGACGACACGCCGGCATCGGTCGAGTACGCGATGAACTGGGTGCACTACGTCAACGATCCGGCGACGACCACGTGGGGGCAGATGCGCGCGCGTAACGGACATCCCGAGCCGTACGGCGTCCGCTACTTCCAGATCGACAACGAGCCGATGAACAACGGCTTCACGCCCGAGCGCTACGCGGCGATCGTCAATCTCTATGGCAGCCGGCTGCGGCAGATCGCGCCCGATGCGGTGATCGTCGCCTGCGGCCAGAAGCGCTCGAACGACATGGCGTGGAGCGAGAAGGTGATCGATCTCGCCGGGAACAACTTCGACGTGCTCGGCGTGCACAACTACGAATACGAAAGCGATCTCTTCGAGTCCGGCGTGCGGCGCATCCGCGACTACCTGGTGAAGCTGCGCGACTACGTGCGCGCGTCGGCGCATCCCGGCATCAGGCTCGCCGTGCTCGAATGGAACCTGAGCCGGACCTACGACTGGCGCGCCGGCCTGCACGCCGCCGGCAGCCTGATCCTGTACGAGTCGCTGAGGCCGGAATTGACGATGACGGCGCCGGCGCTGCTGATGCGGAACACGACGGACGACCCGACGTGGACGGCGTTCATCTATCACGATCACGTGTCGTGGTTCCCGGGCGGCGGCTACGTGGTCGAGAAGCTGTTCCGCGAGCACTTCGCCGAGACGTATCTCGCGTCGACGTCGGGCACGTTCCGCGACATCGGCAACCGCGCGACCTTCTTCAGCGACATCTCGCAGATGAAGCCGGAGGGCTGGCAGCCGGGCACGGTGGACGCGATCGCGACGGCGTCGGCCGACGGACGGCGAATCGTGGTCAAGGCCGTGAACTACAGCGGCAGCGCGAACACGCTGCTCGTCCATCTGCAGGGGTCGCGCGTGCCGGCGGCCGCCACGGTGACCGTCTACACGATCACCGCCGGCCTGCACGACGCGGCGTCGCTCGAGCAGCCCGATCGGATCAAGCCCGTCGAGCGGACCATCGAATACCGTCCCGACCTGACGATCGATCTCGAGCCTTATACGGTCGCGGTCGTGGAGATCGCCGCCAGATAGGCGAACCAACCGCGGGCATCCATGGCACCGACCGGACGGGGCGAGACGCTTCCGGCCGCCACGCCACCTCGAGCTGGCCGATGCACTCCATGGGGAAGCCAGCGAGGCCGCTGGATCCGCGTTTCACTGCCCGCGTTCTGAACTCGCCACAGCTCCAATCAAGCGACCCACTTTCGCTTCAGGGAACACGGCCGAGTTGATAGAGTA
>CAVREM010000045.1:0-6744 GCA_963720005.1 uncultured Acidobacteriota bacterium
CCACGACGACGACGAATGAGCCTTCGGCAATGGTCAGGCTGACGCCTTGGAGCGCTCTGACTTCGTTCGGGGAAGCAGGATTGAAGGTCTTCGAGAGCCGCTCGACCTCGAGCATCGCTTCGCCCGGCCGTTCGCTGCGGTCGGCGCTCGACGCGTCGCGGAGGTCAGGCATGGACGCGGCCATCCGAACGCGGTGCGCCGGCCTTTGTTCCCTGCGTCCGCGAAGGCCCGGTCACTCGAGCGGCCAGCTTCGGCGCGATGAGCGCGAGGAAAACGAATACCGCGGTTACCAGCTTCAGGTCGTTCGGGTCGAGACCGCCCCTGAGCGCGAGCGCGACGAGCAGCCGGAACAAGACCGATCCCATCACCGCGCCGGCTATGACGAAGCCAATCTGACGGGTACCGACGAGCGCCTCGCCGATGATCACGCTCGCGAGCCCCCACACGACCATGCCGATGCCCATCTGCACGTCCGCGAATCCCTGATATTGCGCAAGCAAAGCGCCGGCGAGCGCCACGAGTGCATTCGACAACATGAGCCCGAGCACGATCATGTTCTCGACGTTCACGCCGAGCGCGCGAATCATCTGCGGATTCTCACCGGCAGCCTGCATCGCGGTGCCGAGGTTCGTGCGGAAGAAGACGTACAAGGCCGTGCACACCAGCACTACGACCGCGCCGGCGCAGATCAGCATAGACAAATCACGCGCCGCCACTTCCCATCCCAGGATGTTCATGCTGGAGCGGCGGAACAAGACGTTCCCTAGGCCTTCGGCCATCGTCGCCAGCGAGACTTCCGATAGAAGCGGCACGTTGCTCCTGCCCATGATGTGCAGGTTCACCGAGTACAGCGCCGTCATTGTCAGAATGCCCGACAGCAGCTTGTTGATGCCGAATCGCGTGTGGATCAGTCCGGTCAGCATTCCTGCGAGCGCGCCGCAGCCGCAGCCGGCGATCGTCGCGAGGACCGGATCCGCCTGCCGGACGATCAGAGCAGCTGTGACCGCCGCACCGAGGGTGATCGAGCCATCCGCGGTGATATCAGGAAAGTCGAAGACCCGGAAGCTGACGAACACGCCGAGCGCAAGCAGCGAAAGGATCGCTCCGATCGTCAGCGCACCAATGAGCAGCGTCATTCAGCTTCCCCACTGCAGGGGGCCGAACCAGCAGGCACCGCGAACGAGCTCCGATTGACCGGCTCCGGCCGGACGATCGTCGTTGAGCAGGTGGAGAACGCCCAGGAGGCTCTGGTGCTCGAACACCTCCGCTACGACCGGCTTGAGAGCAAGCAGGCCCTTCCTCAGCGGAGCGAACGAGAACGCCGCCGCGTGGAAGTGCCCATACACAGTCCCGGTCCCGCCGAGCGGTCGCAGTTCCGGCCGTGGATCGCGAGCGACGAAACCTGTGACGACTGCCGTGGTCCGTACGAACGCGCGCTCGGCGGTGAAGGACAGATGGTTCCGCACCGCCGGGAACGCAAACAGATCTGAGTCTCCGGTCATGATCGCGGACGAATGCCGCAGCGCCGCGCCGACCAGACCCGCCACTTCTGCGACAATCGCCAGACCGGCCGCTTTGCTTCCGGAAAGCTCGAGGCACCACGTCGCCAGCTCCGCCAGACCCACGGCTCCCGCCTCGGCGGGATCGAAACGCAGCAGACGAGCGAACTCACCTTCTCCGGTGAGGCCGCGCAGCACCTGCACTTCGGGCGCTTCCTCCCCGGACGCGACGAGATAGTCCGGGACGTGCGTGCCGTCCCCAGGCAGGTACACAGCCGCTCCCGCCAGTGCGAGAAACTCGCCGAATCGCTCGCGACACTCGGTGTGGCTGGCGCCGATCGCACCGACGCCGATGGCAAACAGCGAATCCGGGCAGCGCAGCGACGCCCCTGACTCCTTCGCCGCGACGGAGCCGCCGCGCAGCACCGCTCCTGGAACGAGATCGAATACCTCGAGTCGCGCGCCTTCGCGTTCGACGGCAACGCTCTCCTGCCGTCGCGCCGCACGCGCCGCCGTCCGGTCCGCCGCTTCGACGAGATGAACTGTCAGACGGGTCATGTCGAGCACCGTGCGCACTTGCTGCGAGGGGCTGAACACGACCAGCTCGCCATCGATCGCGCGCAACTGCTTCGAGTACTTCATCAGCACGGCGATCCCGGCGGAGCTGAGAAAGGTCACGCGCGAGAGGTCGAGTCGCAGGCGGTCGTGGCCTTCCCGAACCGCCTCGGCGAGACTGTGATCCAGGTGCTCGGCCCAGTAGCTGTCGAGTCGACCGTTGATCGTCAGGTCGACGCCATCCTGCACGACAAGGCGGACGATCTCCATCGATATCAGTTTTTTGCAGGGGACGATCCGCCGCGGGTGTGCACACCGCCATCGTCGACGACGATGGTCGCCGTCCTCAGCACGTCGTCCGGGACGCGCCAGGGATCACGCAGGCCTCGCAGCGCCATCGTGTTCACGATCACACGGCGCGGAACGATATCCACCACGTTGCGAATCGGGATTGTGGCGGGGTTGGTTCCCTTCAGCACGTCCGCCGCCAGCGCACCCGCGAGTCTCCCGACCTCGACGAAGTCGAGGCCGACATCCAGAGCCGTTCCGCGATCCGGGCGCCCCGGCGTGATGGTGAACGCGGGGATCCGCGCGCGACGCGCCGCGAGGAGCGCAGTATCGGTCGCCGACATCATGACGTTGTCGCCGCCGATCCACAGTGCCTGCACTCCGCGCGCGGCCAGCGAGTTCACGGCATCGAGCACGCCTGACGTGCTGTCGACGTTGGTCTCCAGAAGGGTGATCCCGAGCTCGCGACACGCCGCACGGGCCATTTCCGTAAAGACCACTGAGTTCGACTCCGCCGGGTTCCAGGCGACGCCGACGGTCTGCAGACCTGGAAACATCCGTTTCGCGATCCTGAAACTGTCGATGACCGGGAGCAGTACCTCCCTGCCCGACGATGTGCCGTGGGTGACGAAGGGGATCGCTGCGATCCAGGCCGATGCCGGCGCTGAACGGATCGGCGGTGACACCAAAGACGTGAATCGTCCGTCCTTCACGATTAGCCCTTGCCACCGCCTGCATGGAGGGTGTGCTCGACGTGAGGACGAGGTCGTACTCACCGTTGGTGATTTGGGTCGCGATGGCGTTGCCGATCGCCATGTCGCCCGTGGCGTTGTACTTGTCGATCACGGCGGTGCTGCCGTTGCGAAATCCCGCCTGTTCGAGTGCCTGCATCATCCCGGCTACGCCGTCGTCCAACACGGGACTATTTGCGTGCTGCAGGATGGCAATTCTCACGATCTTGCGCGCTTCGGGATTGCGCCGGTCCACGTCGGACAGGACCAGAACGGTCGAGGTGAGCGCGATGAGCGAGATGCCAAGCGAGAGGCGCTTCAGGGGGGCCCACATTCAAGTGACCTGATTCCAGGCTGCGATTGATTTGCATCATGGCCCAATCGCGCGCGATCGTTCAAGAACATGTTGTCTGGACGACCCAATCGCCGTGGGCTGGTCACGATGGACGTTATTGGGAAAGCGGCGTCAAGCTGAAATTCAACACGATGCTGGCGTCTGCCCGTTGATGCGCATACCTCCAGCGTCCCATCGGTGAAGCGTGCGCCCGCGCGACCATCGCGTACACACCACTCCTTGTGGTGCGCAACAGGTCAGTCCTCACATCACCAAGATGCTGCGGCCGGGAACGATCACTGTTTCTCGACCACTCCTCTCAACCCCGATCGACGACGGGCCATTGCCGATTGTCAGCCATTTGTCGGCCGAACGGCGCAAGATAGCGTCGTCCGAAAGCATCCGCACGCTCCAGTTGGTCCGCCGAAGAGGCGATAGGAAACATGAGGGCCGTCTCGCGGTTAGCTAACGCTTGTTCTCGGTCCCTGCTCGGCTCTTCCCCCTCTGGCAGATCGGCACTGGCATCGGCGAGCGCACCGTGCAGGTCCACAATCCGCGCTATGATTTCAACGGCGACGCGCTGGCGATCGGGGCGTCGTCCTGGGTGATGCTAGCGGAGCAGCAACTGCCGGCGTCCGGCTCGCGACCGCCGAGCTGACGTCCTATTGAGGGCTTTCGATGAATCTGCCGCCGGGCTCCCGCGATCTGGTGCGAATCGTCCTCGGCGTGCTCCTGATCCTGGTGCTGATCGGCGGCGCGCTGTCGATCCTGAGGCCTTTCCTGCCCGCCCTGATATGGGCGACGATGATCGTCGTCGCGACCTGGCCGTTGCTGCTGCAGCTGCAGCGCGCGCTGGGGGGCCGGCGCAGCCTGGCCGCGGCAGCGATGACCGCGCTGTTGTTCGTGATCGTCATCGCGCCGCTCGCCGTCGCGATATCGACGGTTGTGCAACAGGCCGCGCGGCTGTCGGACATCAAGGTCGCCGAGATCCGGATTCCGATGCCGCCGGTCTGGATCGAGGGCGTTCCGGTCGTCGGCGCGACGCTTACCGCCGAGTGGCGCGTTTACGCCGCGGCGACGCCGGAGGAGCTCGCGAGCAAGGCCGCGCCGTACATGACGACGGTCGTCAGCTGGATCGCCGACCGCGCCGGCACCTTCGGCACGTTCCTGCTCCACATGGTCCTGACGCTGTTGCTTTGCGCGGTGCTCTACGTCACCGGCGAGACGGCGGCTCTCGGCGTGCGCCGGTTCGCCCGCCGCCTGCTGGGCGAGGCCGGGGATCACTTGGTGCTGCTCGCCGCCGGCTCGATCCGCGCGGTGGCGCTCGGCATCGTCGTCACCGCGATCGTCCAGACCGCGCTCGGGGCCGTCGGCCTCGTCGTCGCCGGCGCACCCTACGTCGCGATCTTCGCAGCCGTGATGTTCGTGTTCTGCATCGCGCAGCTCGGACCCGTGCTGCCAATGCTGGCGGCGGTCGGCTGGCTCTACCTCGGCGGCGCCACGACGGCGGCGATCGGATTGTTCGTGTGGACGGTGATCGTCGGTTTGCTCGACAACGTGCTCCGGCCGATTCTGATCCGCCGCGGCGCCGACCTGCCGCTGCTGCTCATAATGGCCGGCGTGATCGGCGGCCTGGTCGGCTTCGGGCTGGTAGGTCTGTTCGTCGGCCCCGTGGTGCTCGCAGTCACGTACACGGAGCTCAGCGCCTGGATCGCCGAGCAGGAGGCGACGCCGGATGCTGGCGCGGCAACGCCCGCCGGCACCGAATCGCCCGTAACCGCGGACTAGCCCGGCCGCGTCATTGCCGCCGGATCCATGGACGGCGAGGTGATCGGGTCCTGACGCTGGCGCACGAACAGACTCCGATCGTGCTGAATGTGGCCCCGCGCCGGACGACAAAGGCGATCGAGCCAGGCCCTTCGTTGACGTCAACCCGTCCCGATGCTTTTGATGTCCTCCGTCAACCGTCCGATTAGTTGCGGATAATATAAAACGAACCGATTGCTGTATACGCATCAAACCGAAATGCTGATGCCCGCGGCTGACGATCTCGATCCGCATTCATGACAAGGCCGCCGCTCGGGGGCCGGCTTGGTGTACAGCGCGACTCAATTCCGAAGCCACTCGCCTCTGGGTGAAACAGGTCGGCACTGAGGGGAAAACCCAAGTCGGTCCACGCCAGCCGCTCGCGCTGGCGCATCTGAGCTTCAGCCCGGACGGCGGGTTCCTCTATTTCGCGCGGCGCAGTCCGCGTAGTCCGATATTCATTCTCTCCCGAGTCCCGGCCATCGGCGGCCTCGAGATGCCTATTCTTGAGGATGTCGATTCGCCCGTGAGTTTCTCACCCGATGGACGTGAGTTCGTGTTCCAGCGCGGCGCCGACCCCGAGTCTCACATCGTCGTTGCCGCTGCCGGAGGCGGCTCTCAACGGATCCTGGCGAGGCGAAAATTCCCGGTCAGGTTTTCGGCGTTCGCGCCGGACTGGTCCCCCGACGGCAAAGTCGTGGCGGCGGCCGTGATCGATGCGAGGAACGGATCGCGGTCGATCGTTCTTCTCCCGGTGGACGGCGACAGCAGCCGCGAACTCTACAGGACTGACAGTGGTCTCGGCCGTCTCCGCTGGCTGTCGGACGGATCGGGGCTGCTGACGGTCATCTCGGCACGGCTGGAGCGACGCCAATTCGGCAGCGTTTCGGGAGGGGCGATCTGGCGAATCGGGTGAACCAAGCGGTCGAGCCGAACGCCTGACGTCCGACCTGGCCAACCACGATCCTTGTTGCCTGGACGTCGGCGCGAATGGCAGCGTCGTCGCGAACGTCATCAATACGCTCGTGTCGGACCTCTGGGATTGCGCCGGCCGATCGCCTGGACGCGCCCAGGCAGGTCGCCTGGGATCACCCCGTGGTTTCGCGTCACAGCTGGCTAACAGACAACGACACGATGGTGTATCGCGACTTGAGCGGACGCTTGAATGCCGTCCACAGAGACGGCCGGGCGTTCAGCCTGCCGGTGGCCCGCCCGTACAAATCACGCGCTTCAGCGCAGGAAAAATCTTCAGTTTCGCGTGGTCACCCGATGGCCGATGGCTGTCGCTCGCCAGCGGCGTCAACAGAAGCGACGTCGTCCTGATGTCACGCCAGCCCTAGCCTTACGGGAGGGGTCGAATCTTGTTTTTTGCACGTGTGTCCTCTTTGGATACATCTCGATTGTGGACACTCGAGCAAAAAACGAGAATCTAACCCGAGGGCTACCAAGGAATGGCGGGCACCATGGGGCCATACAAGGGCGCGCCCTTCGAGCCAACTAGAGGCCAGCGAGCGAGTAGCTGGTGCTTCGA
>CAVREM010000046.1:0-64746 GCA_963720005.1 uncultured Acidobacteriota bacterium
TCGCAGTATACGTTGTCGCCTCCAGATGTCGCCGGCGGCGCGCGGCTGGCGGAAACGAACGGTGTTTTCCGGTGTGACCGCCCAGCACGCGCTTTGCAGGGCTCCGCGGTCACAGTAAGATCGCGGCGGCCCGCGTTATCCCGACGCGAGGTATTGCTTCTGCGCACTGCTCCTGTCGCCGCGGCCCTCCTCCTGTCGGCGCTGGTCGGGACCGCTGCCGCCCAGACGCCCTTCGTGCCTTATTTCGGCAAGAACAACATTCACTACGACATCGTTCGAGTGGTTCATCTACACGACCGACCACTTCGAGATTTACTACTACCCGGAGATCGAGCAGCACCTGGAGCGCGTCGCCAGCTACGCTGAGAGCGCCTATCAGCAAATCAGCGCCGACCTGCACCACGACCTGTCGTTCAAGGTGCAGATGATCCTCTTCAAGACGCACAGCGAGTTCGAGCAGCAGAACGTCATTCCGGGCGCGGCGCAGGAAGGCGTCGGCGCGTTCGCCGAGCCGTTCCGGCAGCGCATGGTGCTGCCGCTCGACGATCCGCCCGATCGCCTTACGGCCTGGTCGTCCACGAGCTGACCCACCAGTTCGAGTTCGACATGATCCCGCAGTCGCTGATCCGCGCAGACGGTGCCGCTGTGGGTGAACGAAGGGCTGTCCGACTACGAGCGCGGCGCGTGGACGCCGCTCGACCTGATGATGGTGCGCGACGCGGCCGTCGCCGACGTCGTGCCGAACATGTCCCAGCTCCAGGGCTACGGCAACGGCAACAGCCCGCGCCTGATCTACAACCTCGGGCACGCGCTGTTCGAGTTCATCGAGGCGAAGTGGGGCAAGGAAGGCATCCGCAGCTTCATCTTCGCGCTGCGCAAGAGCGTCATCGGCGGCGGCGAGGACGCGTACGAAGAAGCGTTCCGGATGAAGCCCGCCGAGTTCGATCAGGCGTTCGATCGCTACCTGAAGGACCGCTTCCGCCCGTTCCGCGACAAGGAGCGGCCGGCCGATTACGGCATGAACCTGGCGCCCGACGCCGAGAAGACCGAGTTCATGCAGGCGTTCACGATCGCGCCGTCGCCGTCCGGCGACCTGATGGCGGTCGTCACCGTCAACCGGAAGGACCGCGAGTACGACATCGTGCTGCTGTCAGCCAAGGACGGATCGAAGTTCAAGAACCTCACCGAGGGCTTCGACAAGGACATGGGGTTCTCGTATCTCGCCATCCCAGGCGAGCGCTACACGACCGTCCACTGGCTGTCGTGGTCGCCGAAGGGCGACCGCATCGCCTATTTCGCCCGCACCGAGAAGGAGCGCGCGCTCATCGTCCAGAACGTGACGAACCGCAAGGTCGAGGTCAAGATCCCGATGCGGTTCGTCGACGAGCCCGAGTCGCCGTCGTTCTCGCCCGACGGCTCGACGATCGCGTTTTCGGCGCTGACCAGCGGCATCAGCGACATCTTCACCGTCGACCTGGCGACCGGCAAGTACGAGAACCTGACGAGCGACGATTTCGCCGACTTTGCGCCCGGTGTACTCGCCCGACGGCAAGTACCTGATCTACATGGTGCGCATCAGTGGCAACCACAAGCTCTTCAAGCTCGATCTCGCCACCAAGCAGAAGACGCAGATCACGTTCGGCACGCACGACGAGGGCGTCGGCGCAGTTCGTCGATGCGAACACCATCGTGTTCCCGTCCACGGCCACTGATCCGACGGTGCCACTCGAGCCCGACGTCGCGCGCAACGGCAACATCTTCAACATCTGGACGCTCGACCTGACGACCGGCGAACTGAAGCAGTTCACCGATGCGCTCGGCGGCAACCTGTCGCCGGTCGTCCTGAACGAGGGCGACAACAAGCGGATCGCGTTCGTCAGCTACTACAAGGACGAGTACGGGATCCACACGCTCGATCGCAAGGAGCCGCTGCACACGGCGGCGTCGGCCGACTTCGGGAGCCCCGGCCCGATCATCGATTTCCAGGCGCCGATGAGCCATACGCTCGTCGCCGAGAACAACCGGAAGAAGACGCGGTTCGAGAAGATGTTTCTCGAGGGGCGCCCGCCGGTGAACCTGGGGGTCACGAGCAGCGGCGACGTCTACGGCGGCACCGCCATCACGTTCGGCGATGTGCTCGGCGACCAGCAGTTCAACGTCTTCGCATCGTCGATCGCGCAGTACCGCTCGCTTCGCAGTCTCGTACACCAACCTGTCGCGCCGCTTCCAGTTCGCGCTGCAGGGGTTCTCGCAGACGCAGTTCTTCTACGGCTCGCTCGAAGGCGTCTTCTACGATCCGGCGCTCGCGCCGCTGGTCAGCCGCGATCAGGCGGTCGCGACGCGGACGACCCAGGGCGGCAGCGCGTTCGCGATCTATCCGATCGATCGGTATCGCCGGCTCGAGCTTTCGACGGGGTTCTACAACCTGAACGAGGAGTACACGGAACAGAACACCCAGGATTACCTCGATTTCTACGGCCTCCAGCCGCAGAATGTGTTCCGCTCCGGCAACGCTCATCCCGTTCGGCGTGGCCTACGTGCAGGAAACCACCGTGTTCCGCGAGTTCGGGCCGCTCGCCGGCAACACGCTGCGCCTCGCCTACGACAACGCGCCGAAGATCGCCGGCGCGCTGTCGCGCCAGACCTTCGACGTCGACGCCCGCTACTATCAGCGGCTGGCGACGAGCGGCGTGCTGGCGCTGCGCTTCCGCGGCTTCAAGAGCACCGGCGAGTACCCCGACTACATGTATTTCGGCGGTAACTCCGAGATGCGCGGCTACGAGTATCTGCAGTTTGTCGGCCAGAACGTGATGTTCGCGAATGCGGAGTTGCGCTTCCCGATCATCGAGGCGGCGCTGACGCCGATCGGCGTGATCGGCGGCATTCGCGGCGTGTTCTTCGCAAACATCGGCGGCGGCTGGTTCGACAATTCGGGGTACGAGTTCAGCACCAACAGCCCCGAGCTGCACACGCCGATCCTCGGCTACCAGAGCGATGCCAGCGGCAATCCGTTCATCGATTTGACGACCGGCCTGCCGATCCCGATCTACGGGCAGGAGCAGATCGTCCAGGGGTTCCGGCTGAAGGACGGCCGCGCCTCATATGGCGTCGGCCTCGAAACGTTTGCGCTCGGCTTCCCGATCCATTTCGACTGGGCGTGGCGGTCGCTCTTCAACGAGCAGTGGGAGAACGTGCTGTTCGCCTCGCAGGGCGGCAGCAACAAGTTCCGCGAGGCGCAGTTCGCGATCTGGATCGGATACGACTTTTAAGATCAGGGGGCTTCGCCGCCTGAAGCCTCGCGCGCTCGGCGCGCCTACTTTGCGGTTGCCGACTTCTTCCTAAGCCGTTCAGCGCGCCGGGCGTGGGCTTCCTCGCACGTCCGGCGCCCTTCCTCAGTCTCCACGAGTAGCGGCGGTACCCGGACCCGGCCGCCCTCCCGCGAAATCGCCACGAAGGTCAGGAACGCGCGGCTCGTCAGCAGCAGCCGCCCGGTCAGAGTCTCCTCCGAATAGACGTCAACCTGCACCTCGAGCGATGTGTTGAAGGTGCACGTGACCCGCGATTTCAGGATGATGAGGTCGCCGACCTTGATCGGATGGAGAAACTGCAGGTCGTCAACGGCCGCCGTCACGAGCAGGCTGCGGGTGTGGCGGTGACACGCGATCGCCCCGGCGATGTCGATCAGATGCATCACCGTACCGCCGAGGATGAACCCGAGCGGGTTCGCATCGTTCGGCAGGACGACCTGCACCATCTCGGTCGCGGATTCGTCCGCGCGCTTCGGGGTCAGATCCACGCGTTCGTAGCGTCCGCCTTCAGGCGGACGTCGTCGTCCGGCTAAAGCCGGACGCTACGAGATCTGCTTCAGTCCCAGCACCGAGTTCTCGAGGTCGATCGTCACGCGGTAACTGGCTCAGGAACTTGTGCCCGACGATGCCGCCGAGGCGGAAGCCGAGGAGGGCGCTCGGCGTGTTGAGGTTCAGCACCACCACCGGGAAGTTGGTGTACTGGATGCGATCGAAGCTGAGGTCGACGCCCGGCATCAGGAACGCGTCCTTATCCCAGCCCGAAGACCCGAACACCTGCAGGGCGATCCGCCGCGACGGCGCCGGCCGATTGAGGCTCGACGCGACCGCCTGGCTGATGGAAATCACCTCGCCGCCCGTATCGACCACGAAGTTCGCCGGCTGCGTGCCGTCGACCAGACCGCGGACCATCGCGAGGCGGTGCATCCGCAGCGGCAGGCGGAAGTCGTACTGCTCCGGCGCGAGCTTCTTGCCGAACGTGATCTTCCGCGTCTGGTAGTCGATGATCATCGAGAAGCCGAGCGACAGCGGCGAGAGGCTCTCGGATTCCTTCACCGGCAGGTTGCGCAGCGGCGGATCCTTGATCATGCACGGCACGTTGCGGAGCCTCAGCGGCCCGAGCTCGAGCGTGTTGATTCGCGCCAACTGCAGGCCGCGGAGGCCGACGTCGCCGACGCCCGCGCTGAGCGTGTAGGTGATCGGCGTCACGCCGAGACGCTGCGCGGTCGGCCCGGACAGGATGGTGTTCTCCGCGCCGGTGTCGACGACGAAGTCCTGGAACGACCCCTCGTTGACCTTCGCGCGGACGATGACCTTCTCGTTCACCAGCCGGAAGTCGATGGTGTAGGTCTGGTCCTCCGTCCCCGGATCCAACTCGAACGGGACGCGCTGCCCGAAGGAGCGGAGGAACTTGATCTCCGAGCGCGACCAGTCGGCCTTGTCGCTGCGGTCCTTGTTCGGCAGCAGGTTGACGTAGTTGCTGAACGAGCTGGCGGCCTCTTCGAAGAGATGCATCCGCTCGTAGATCGCACCGATGGTGTGGTGGATCTCGAGATCGCGCGGCGCGATGCGGAGCGCCGCCTGGGCTTCCTCCATCGCCTCGGCGAGCTTGCTGCGCGCGGCCATCGAGCGGGCGCGGCCATGCCGGCCGCGCGCGATTTCGGGATTCAGGGTGTACGCCTCCTCGTAACGCGCCTCGGCCTCTTCGAAGAGACCGGACGACCAGAGGGCGTCGGCATAGAGCGCCACGGCATCGGCGTCGCGCGGCGAGGCCTTGACGTGCGTCTCGGCCTCGGCGCGGGCGAGATCGAACTCCGCGATCCGGAGCGCCGACACGATCAGGCCCGCGCGGGGCCGACGGACGTCATCCGGACCGGAAGCGTTGACGGCCCGCTGGTAGGCGTCGAGGGCCTCGGAGTAACGGCCTTCGGCAAACAGCTCGTTGGCGAGCTGCAGCTGGATTTCGGCGATTTCAGACTGCGGCGTGGCGTCGGCCCGCAGACCGAGCGAGGCGGTGGCGGTCAGGCCGACCAGGACAGCGACCGCGACCCGACGGGTTCCGATCTGCATGGATCCTCCGAGACAGTCGTGGGGTTCGCCGGCTTCCTTCAAGAACCGCGCCGATGTCCCTGCCGTGACAGAGGAGGATACCGCAGGACGGCGGCTTTCGATAATGGAAAAAGCGTTACGTCTTAGTGCGTGTACTGCTCGATCGGGACGCCGTCGTACATCTGGTCGACGCGCAGGATCTGCGTCTCACGGCTGTAGCTGCCAAGCTCGTAATCCTCGCTCATGATGAGCGCCTTGATCGGCTTCGTGGGGCAGACCTCGGCGCACAGCCCGCAGAAGCTGCACCGGGAGAGGTTGAAATCGAAGTAGTCGAGGATCTTGATCTTCTGTCCGGGCTCGCGGTGACCGCCGAGCGCAATCAGGTCGTCGGGGCACGCCTTCGCGCACTGATCGCACACGATGCAGGTCTGGGCCCCTGTGCCCGGTTCGGTCTGCAGCCGCAGCACGCCGCGGAACCGCGGCGCCGTCGGCCGCCGTTCCGCCGGGTACTGGAACGTGAACGCCGGCTGGGGCGTGTATTTCAGCGTGATCCAGAGCCCCTTCAGCAGGTCGAGGAGGAAAATCGTCTTGAAGAAACGGATGATGGGATTCATGCCCGATCACCAATGAGGACCGGCTCGCTCGCCCCTGACATAATCACGCGCTCCTTGCGCAGGACCGTGCCTTCCTTGCGAATCTTGTCCTGCAGCCGCATCAGCCCATAGAGAAGTGCTTCGGGCCGCGGCGGACACCCGGATACGTAGACGTCGACCGGGACGACTTTGTCGACACCCTGCAGCACGCTGTAGGTGGGAAACGGGCCGCCCGCATTCGAGCAGCTCCCCATCGAAATGACCCACTTCGGCTCGGGCATCTGATCGTACAGGCGCCGCAGCACCGGGGCCATCTTCTTGGTCACCGTGCCGGCCACGATCATCAGGTCGGACTGTCGGGGTGAGGCGCGGAACACCTCGGCGCCGAACCGCGCGATGTCGAAGCGGGAGGCCGAGGCGGCCATCATCTCGATCGCGCAGCACGCGAGACCGAAGCCCATGGGCCAGATCGACGACTCGCGCGCCCAGTTCAGGATGCGATCGATGCTCGTCGTGATGAAGTTGTCTTCGAAGCGATGATCGATGAGTCCCATATAGTCAGTCTCGTAGTCAGTAGTCGGTAGTCGGACTCAGTCGATGCCTACCCGTAATACTGACGGTTTTTATCGATGAACGACGACCATTTGTGCGGTGTTTCGTCGAGCGCGAAGATCGCCTCGACCGGGCAGGCCGGCACGCAGGCGCCGCAGTCGATGCACTCGTCGGGATGAATATAGAGCATCTCAGCCGCCGCGAAGCCCGCCTCGTCCTTGCGCGGGTGAATACAATCCACCGGACACACGTCGACGCAGGCGGTGTCCTTGGTGCCGATGCACGGCTCGCAGATGATGTAGGCCATTAAACGATTGTGAAACAGAGACTTCCAAGAATGTACTCGTGCCTGCTCGTGAGTGTCAAACGGGCCGCGGCTATGGCCGCTTTCCTGCCGCTTCTGGCGCTCGGCGCCCAGGCCGATGCCCAGACCGATCAGCTGGTGTGCGACGACGCGTTGGCCGTGCTCTGGACCCCAAGACACCCTCAACTGGGCCGGTATGAGGTGTGCACGACATCGCGGCCACTGCAGGAGGTCGCGAAGCCCGAGTGGACGATCGAGACGATGCCGCCGCCGGATGCCTTCGGCGCCGCGGGCGCGTACGACCGACGAGCGGTTGCGCGGCTGTACGGCGGGCGCTACCCGTCGGTTGCTCACGGATGGGTCGACGACAACGGCCGGTTCCAGGCGATTACGCTTGTGTCGCCGTATCCCAACCGTCAGCTCACAGCGCTCGAGCCGGGCACCCTCGTCATTCGCTACTTCGTCTTCGACTAAGGGATAATTTGTCTCAAGACGTGATGGCCTCGAAGGCCCGGTGGCACGTTGTCCCTGTGTTCCTGGTATCGGCGCTGGTGGTCGGCGGCCTCCGCGCCGAGGCGCAGGTGCTCCCCTCGGAGCCGCTGACCTTCGGCACCGAGTGGCTGACCATCGGCGCTGATGTGTCGGCGACGGCGAGCTGCGCGAGTGTCGCGGGCAACTCGTCCCACTGCACGACGGACACCGGTTTCTTCAACTACACGGACTATCAGCATTCGGCGCTCCGCATGTTGATCGTCGGCATCACCACCGAGGTGAAGGCCGGCGATCGGCTCTCGGTGCTGGCCGAGATTCGGAGCGAGAACGGCGGGCTGCCCAACCCCTACGCGCTCTACGTGCGCGTCAGACCGTGGCCGCACGCGTGGCTTCGACATCCAGGCCGGGCGCGTGCCGCCCACCTTCGGCGCGTTCGCCCGGCGGTACTATCCGTACGACAACCTGCTGATTGGCTACCCGCTCGCGTATCAGTACCTCACGTCGCTGCGTCCCGACGCGCTGCCCGCGAACGCCGACGAACTGCTGGGAATGCGCGGACGCGGCTGGCTCTCGAACTTTTCCGTCGGCAACCCGGCGCGGGACAATGGCATGCCGCTCGTCCACGCGTTCCGGTGGGATACCGGCGTCCAGGTGCACGCGGCGAATCAACGAGCGGAAGGGACCGTCGCCCTGACAACCGGGACGCTCGCCAACCCGCTGGTCGGCGACGATAACGGCGGCCGGCAGGTTGCCGGACGTGTTCGTGCTGCGGCCGATCATGGGCCTGGCGACCGGCGCCTCGTTTGCGCGCGGCCCGTTCGTGACGACCGAGGCGCTGCGCATGGGCGGCGTCGACGCCGATTCCCGCGAGTTCACGCAGACGGCCTGGGGCGCCGACGCCGAGTATTCGCGCGGCTACTACCTGGTGCGGTTCGAGGCGATCGTGAGCGACTGGCGGCTGCCGCTGGTGCGGACGCCGGCGATCGATCTCGCCGCTCAGGGCGGTGTCGACGTCGATCGAAGGGCGGTACAAGATCAGCCCGGGACTCTACGTCGGCCGCGCGCTCCGATCGCCTCACGTTCAGCAAGGTGTCCGGGGCCGTGCGCAACGACGGATGGGATGCGCCCGTCACCCGTCTCGAAGTCGGCGGCGGCTACTCGTTGCAGCGGAACGTCATGCTGAAGCTGGCGTTCCAGCACAACACCCGTCAGACGTCGCGAGCGGCGGCGGCGAACGCGGGGGCGATACAGCTGGTCTACTGGTTCTGACGATGACGAGGACGCAGAGGGAGCAGAGGACGCAGAGCGCAGAGGCGCAGAGGCAGAGCGCAGATGGCTCAGGGCGCGCAGAGGCTGTGCTCGGTCGCGCTGCTCGCGCTCGGGGTCTCTCCTGTCGTCCTATGGGTTCTTGGAATCGTCTGTTTCCTCGTCGGCCCTCGGCTCCATCCGCGGCCGAGTCGACGCCAGGCGGCCGCCCGCGGTCGCCGCCGCGGCGGCCGACGGTCGCGGCGCTCGGCGCGCCGGTCGACACGGCGCGAACCGATCGGCCGCGATCGGTCGGTGTACCTCGAGTCGGCGCCGCGCGGCGCGTTCGAGCAGGTCGAGCCGGGGCGCGCGGTCATGGACCAGCGCAACGAGACCTTCGTGCCGCACGTCCTCGCCATCACCGCGGGCACGTCGTCGAATTCCCGAACAGCGACCGCATCTACCACAACGTGTTCTCGCTCTCGAAAGTATCGCGGTTCGACCTGGGACGCTACGAAACCGGCCACTCGAAATCGGTCCGCTTCGATCGGCCCGGCGTCGTCCGGGTGTTTTGCGAAATCCACTCGCACATGAACGCGTTCATCCTGGTGTTCGGTCATCCCTTCTTCGCGATGACGGACGTCGACGGCCGCTACCGCATCGACAACGTGCCGCCGGGCACTTACAGCCTGGTGGCCTGGAACGAGGGGCGTGTCCTCGGAGCCGCGTGCCGTCACCGTGCCGGACGGCGGCGCGACCGAAATCGACCTCACCGTTCGATGAAGACATTCCCTTCCTCGCTGCGGAGCCGCATTTTTCTGACCAGCGCCCTGCTCGCGGTCCTGTCGGTCGGCGCCGCCGTGTACCTGGTCAGCGCCGGCGTGATTCGTGAAGCCGAGAACGGCCTGCAGCGCGAGATCACCGCAACCGGCGCGATCGTCAACGAGCTGCGGACGACGCGGGCCCAGACGTTCACGACGATGGCGCGCGTCATCGCCGACGCGCCGCCGCTCAAGGCCGCTGTCGCCACCAACGATCCGGCGACCGTCCAGGACGTCGTCGACGACTTTCCGGCGCAGCTCAACTCGAACCTCCTGCTCGTCACCAGCCGGACCGGTCAGGTCCTGGGAACGGTGGGCTTCGCCGGCGCTGCCGCGAACAGCCTTGCCAGCCACCCGGCGGTCCGTGACGCCGCTGCCAGAACGGGAGACGACCAGCCTGATCCCGCAGCCGGATGGGCTGTTGCAGCTGGTCACCGTGCCGATCGTCCTTCAACCGCGCGGCGCGGACACACTGGAGTTCCTCGGCACGTTGAGCGTCGGCTTCCGGCTCGACCAGGCGCTGGCCGCGCAACTGAAACAGATCACCGGCAGCGAGATCGCATTCGGCATGAACGGGCAGATCCTCGCGACGACGCTGCCGCGCGGAAGACCGCCCCGCGCTGGTCGATCTCGATCCGCCGCGCCGAGGACGCGCGCAACGTGACGCTCAGGACCGAGGAGTACATGGCGCTGCCGCTGCCGCTCTCGTCGGCATCGGTGACGAGCGACCTGGCGGCGGCGCCGGTCGCGCTGATCCTCCGCTCCCGCACCGAGCAACTGCGGTTCCTGCGCGCGATTCGCACCGAGCTGGCGATGACCGCGGTGGTGGCCGCCGGGCTCGCCATGCTCCTGAGCTTCGCCGTGGCTCGCACGATTACGCGGCCGCTGGCGACGATCACCGACATCATGCGCGAGGTGGCGGCCACCGGCGACCTCACGAAGAAGATCGTCCTCCGCGGCGACCGCGAGGACGAGGACGCGCGGCTGCTGGCGACGACATTCAATACGCTGACCGAGTCGATTGCGCGCTTCCAGCGGGAGATGTCGCACAAAGAACGGCTGTCGTCGCTGGGGCGCCTCTCGACCGTGATCGCGCACGAGGTGCGCAATCCGCTGATGATCATCAAGGCCGCGCTCCACACGCTGCGGCAGCGCGACCTGAGCGCCGACGCGGCCCGCGAGGCGGCGGCGGACATTGACGGCGAGGTTGCGCGGCTGAACAGGATCGTCAACGAGGTGCTCGACTTCGCGCGGCCGATTCACTTCGAGCTCGCGCCGACCGACGTCAACGCGCTCTGCCGCGACTCGGCGGCTGGCCGCGGAGGCGGCGCCCGGGCCGGCGATCCACCTCGATCTCGATCCGGCGCTGCCGCTCGTCTCGACCGACGCCGAGCGGCTCCGGCTGGCGCTCGTCAACCTGCTGGTCAACGCGCGCCAGGCCGTCGAAGGGGCCGCGCCCGGCGGTCCGCGCGTGTTCCTGTCGACGCGCGCCGCGGGCGCGCACATCTCGATCCTCGTCGCGGACACCGGCGCTGGCATCGCCAACCCCGATCTGTCCCGCGTCTTCGACCCCTACTTCACCACCAAGCGGGGCGGCACCGGGCTCGGACTGCCGATCGCGAAGAACATCGTCGACGGCCTTGGCGGAACGATTGCCGTCGCCAGTGCGGCGGGCCGCGGCACCGAAATCCGGATCGACTTGCCGGTCCACGACGCCGCCGGACCGCGGCCCGACGCCGCGTCCGCCCCCGACACTTCCCGCGCGGCCGACCGCGGCCCGGCGCCGAGCTTCGCGATTCCGCGCTGATGCCGCACCGCGGATCGATCCTCCTCGTCGACGACGAAGAGAAGATCATGAAAGCGCTCAGCCGGGCGCTGCGCGGCGCGGGGCACGAGGTGATCGAGACCTCCAGCGCCCGCCAGGCGGAGCGCCTGCTCGCCGAGCGGCCGTTCGACCTGCTGCTGATCGACAACGTGATGCCCGAGCGGAGCGGCCTCGACGTGATTCGCGAGTACGTCGCGTCGACGCCCGAAGGCGAGCGGGCGCAGGTGCTGATGATGACGGCGCACGCCACCATCGAAAGCGCGCTGGCGGCGATGAAGCTCGGCGCGCTCGACTACCTGCAGAAGCCGTTCGAGATCGACGAGCTGCTGGTGGTGGTCGATCGCGCGCTCGACCATCAGCGGCTGCGCACCGAGTACCGCTACCTGCGCAGCGAGCGCGACGAGCTGTTCGATCACTACGGCATCATCGGCCGGAGCCGCGCGATCCAGGAGATCATCCGCCGCGCCGAGCGCGTCGCCGACACCAAGAGCACGGTCCTCATCACCGGCGAGACCGGCACCGGCAAGGAGCTGGTGGCGCGCGCGATCCACAACCGCAGCCCGCAGCGCGACATGCCGCTGATCAAGGTCAACTGCGCCGCCATCCCCGAATCGCTGCTCGAGTCGGAGCTGTTCGGACACGTCCGCGGCGCGTTCACCGGCGCGACGACGACCAAGAAAGGCAAGTTCGCGCTGGCCGACGGCGGCTCGATTTTCCTCGATGAAATCGGCACGATGAGCCTGACGCGTGCAGTCGAAGCTGCTGCGCGTGCTGCAGGAGCGCGAGTTCGAGCCGCTCGGCGCGGAGCGCACCGACAAGGTCGACGTGCGGGTGATCGCCGCGACCAACCGCGACCTGCGGCAGCTGGTGGTCGACGGCAAGTTCCAGGAGGACCTGTTCTATCGCCTCAACGTGATCCCGATCGAGCTGCCGCCGCTGCGCGATCGCCGCGACGACATCCCGGCGCTGGTCGAGCACTTCGTCCGCAAGCACGCGCAGCGCACCGGCCGGCCGGTCGAGCGCATCGAGGACGGGGTGCTCGCGGCGCTGCAGCAGTACGACTGGCCGGGCAACGTCCGCGAACTGGAGAACACCATCGAGCGGGCGGTCGTGCTCTCGTCCGGCCCGGTCATCACGGCGCGGGCGATCTCGGTGGTCGGGGCCGCCGCGCCGGCGACCACCGGCCTGCCGTCGCTCAAGCTGCGGCAGAACATCGAATGGGTGGAGCGCGAAACCATCCGGCGCGCGCTCGAGAGCGCGCGCGGCGTCAAGAAGGACGCCGCGGAGCTGATGGGCATCAGCCAGCGCGCCCTTTCCTACTACCTGGCCAAGTACCGAATAGACTGACCGCAGCCTTCAACGCAAAGGAGCAACTGTGATCCGTACATCGACCAGACTCGCGCTCGCGCTCGCCGTCGTGCTGTTCGCCTCGCCGCTCTTCGCCCAGGACGACGATGCCACGCTGAACATCGGGCAGCCGGACTTCACGCTGGTCAACTTGCCGACGTCGCTCCGTCTGCCCTCGATGCGCGCGGCGTTTCGCGTGACCCATCGCTTCGTGCGGCCGCTCAAGTGCGACGAATGCGAGGACAACCTGCTCGAGGATCTGTTCGGCATCGACAACGGCGCGGCGATCGGCCTCGAGTTCCGGTTCGGCCTCGTGCCTGGCGGACAGGTGGTGATCCACCGCGCGCGCGTCGACAAGACCATCCAGTTGCTCGGCCAGTACAACCTGACCCGCCAGGGCGAGGGCATGCCGGTCGAGATCGCGGCGCTGGCGGAGATCGAGGGCACGGACAATTTCCGGGAGGACTACTCCGGCGCCTTCGGCGCGATTCTCACGCGGCTGATCGGCGACCGCGGAACCGTGCACCTCGAGCCGATGTTCGTCGTCAACAGCAACCTGTTCGACCCGGACATCGACGAAGACTCGACGTTCATGATCGGCATCGGCAGCCGCATCCGCATCAGGCCGACCGTCTACCTGGTCGGCGAGATGACACCGCGCGTGTCCGGCTACAAGCCCGACACCATGCTCGGCTCGTTTGCCATCGAGAAGCGGGCCGGCGGGCACGTGTTCCAGCTGAATTTCTCGAACTACTTCGGAACCACGATGCGCCAGATCGCCCAGGGCGCCCTGGACGGCGATCACTGGTACATGGGCTTCAACATCTCGCGGAAGTTCTTCTGATGGGGCCTAGAAGCTATCTCGCAACTCAGCAGGCCTGCGTCGCGAGCGAGCGCGAGCGAGGCACGCGGAACGGAGCGCGCCGGCAGCGCGCGGCGCGCGAGAGAGCGTGTCGGGGAGTCCGAGGGGCGAAGCCCCTCGGGTAAGACGATGCTCCGCATTGGCATCCTGGCGGCGGCCGCTCTGGCCGCCGCCTGCAGCAACGAATCGCCGACCGATCCGACCGATCCACCCTGCGCGACGATTACCATCGCCAACAACGCGGTCAGTCCGAACGCGGTGACGGTCAGCCCCGGCTGCCGGGTGATGTTCGTCAACAACGACGCACCGCGCAACCACGACATGTCGTCAGATCCGCATCCGGAACACACGGACTGCCGGGAGATCAATTCCGTGGGTGTGCTGCAGCCCGGGCGCAGCAATGAGACGGGAAACCTGAACACCGTCCGGACGTGCGGCTTTCACGACCACCTGCAGGATTCAGTCGCCAGCCTGAAAGGGACGATCACGGTCACGGTGAAGCAAGATCGTTCTGTGGATCTTAGGTTCTACGGTTCTACAAGAACGACTAGAACGAAGAACGTCAGAACCGCAGATCCTCAGTGATTGGTACTACGCTGCCGCCGCCGTCTCGTGCTGGCGGGCGCGGGCCAGGCCGAGGAAGCTGAGCGCGCGGAAATACCAGTAGCCGGGATCGAGTTCGCCGCGGCGCATGGCGAACCGGGGCGAATTCTGGACGTGGTGATGGTTGTTGTGCAGCGCCTCGCCGCAGGTGATCAGCGACCAGAAGTGGCCCGGCAGGTTGCGTGATTCGTCCGGCGTCTGGAAGTTGCGGTAGCCCCACCAGTGCCCCAGGCCGTTGATGACGCCGGCGGCGAAGAACGGAATCCACGCCATCTCGAACAGCCACATCGCCACGCCCCAGGTGCCGAACAGCCACAAATTGGTGACTAGCGTGAAGACGGGCCCGCCGATCGCCAGTGGCGTGTAGATCCGCCGATCCATGAAGTCGTCCGGCGTCCCCTTGCCGTACTGCTCGATCACCGCGTCGTTGTGCGCAGCCTTGTGGTAGAGGCCGGTGCCGAGGAACACGACCCGCCAGATGCCGTAGAAGATCGGGCTGTGCGGATCTTCGGCGGTGTCGACGTGCGCGTGGTGAAGGCGGTGGACCGCCACCCACTCCCTGGTCGGCATCGACGTCCGCACCCACAGCCAGAAACGCATGAAATGCGCGACCGCCGGATGGAACGTGATGCTGCGGTGCGTCTGGCACCGGTGCAGATAGAGCGTGACGCAGGCGGTGGTGACGTGCGTGTCGAGGACGGCGATCAGCGCGTAGCTCCACAACGGGAGCTGCGGCCATATCGCGTGCGCGTTGATCCACGCGCCGAGGTCGGGCAACGAGGTCATGTCGTCAGTGTTTTCCTGTGGGAATTCGCGAGCCGAGCTCGCGATCGAGATCCAGCAGCGAGCCGGGGTCGTCGCCGACGAGACGGAACTTGGCGACCAGCTCGCGCGCGGTCTTCTCTTCCTCGACCTGCTCGGTGAGGAACCACTGCAGCTCGGTCATCTCGGCGAACGACTTGTTCTTGAAGCACAGCTCGTACAGCGCGTTGATCTGTGCGGTGACGCTCTCTTCCTGCTTGAGGGCGGTCTCGAAGATGTCGGCGAACGAGTCGAACTCGCGGGTCGGCTGCGCGATCTGCAGCAACTCAACGACGCCATTGCGGGCGTGGACGAAGTCGAACAGTTTCATGCCGTGTCCGTACTCTTCGGCGCTCTGCGCCTTCAGCCAGTTCGCCGCGCCGGTGAACTTCTCGCGCTCGCAGAACGCCGCCATCGCGAGGTACTGATACCAGGCGCCAAATTCCGAATTGATCTGCACGTTAATCGCGCGAAGCACGTCGGCATGCATCGAGTCGCTCCTCCGAACTGAGATCCCGTCTCACTTGGATCTCCCGAGGATACCAGATCGACCGCCAAGGTGCCTAGTGAACAGCACGCGTGCGGATCACCTGGATGGTCGATTCCGCAGGCGATCCACTCGTCCATGCCACGATCGATGTTGTCGGCGTCACCGCGATCGCAGGATAGACGCCACTGCGATCGCCGATCGATCGGTCGCGCTGGAAGACCGGCGATGCCGAACGCTCGCCCGCATCCGCGCCGGCGACGACGATGCGGCGCGCCGCGCCCTGGACTTCGTCCCAGGCGAGCAGCAGCGTGCCATCGCGGGTAACCGCGATCTGCGGATGGTTCGCCTGTCCTTCGACGGGAAGGCGCGTCCGGCTCGTGAAGGTGTGTCCGTCTGCCGACGACGCGTGGAACAGCACTTTCTGCGGCGCTCCCTGCTCTGTGACAACAGTCGGCCACACGATGTGCACGCGGCCGCTCTCCTCGACGTCCATCGCAGGGCCGTCGTCGGGACATCCTTGCAGCATCCACCGATCCTCGCTGACGCGCACCGGTCCGTCATTCTGCACGCCCGCACCTCGCAGCGTCGCGAACGCAATGTCGCGAAGGTTTCCTGGATAGACGTGCCGCCAGGCCAGGTGCATGGTCCCGCCGGATCCGGCAGCAATGGCGGTCTTGCAGCAGTAACACACGCCGGCCGTCAGCGGCATTGGAGCGGTTTGATCGTCGAGCGTTGCCACATACAGGTCGGAGAACTGTGCCATCCCCGCGCTGTCGCCCGCCGGCTCAGTGGTGGCGCCGTGCCGGTGCGTGCTCTCGACCTTCGAGTCGGCTGCAAGGCGCCTGTGATCGAGCCACACGACATGCACCTTGCCCGCGGGATCGACGCCGACCGCTTCCCAACCGCGGTTTCCCGGGGCATCGGTGCCGGGGATCAACAGGGACGGCCCAAACGAGCGCCCGGCGTCGTCGGATCTCGCGGTCAGCAGGACCGTCCCCTCTGCCCTCTTTGCCGTCCAGACAACGACGATGGCTGGCGGCCCTTCGGGCCGCGGGACAAGCGCGATGCGCGGAGGTTGTTCGCCGTTCACGCGTGCCTCACCGGGCGTGGCGTTGACGCGAACCTGCGGAGAAAATGTCTCGCCGTTGTCGCTGACCGACAAATAGATGTCCATCGAGCCGCCTGCTTCCGATGCCGACCACGCGGCCGCGATGAATTCCCCGTCGGCGGCCAGCGAGACGTTCGCGTTCGCGCGGCCCGGCACGGCGAGCGTCGTGAGTGACTGGTTCGAGCCCGCTCCGCATGCGACGCAGGTGAGTAGCAGCACTGCACCCGCCCCACCTGCCCTACCTGCCCTACCTGCCCTACCTGCCCACCTGCCCTTCCTGCCCTCAGAATCCCCATCGCACCCCTACCTGAATCTGGCGAGGATCGCCGGCGAGCGTTGGCTGGCCGAATGACGCACGCGGCACCGGACCGGTGCCAAACACGTTGTTCACGGCGAGCACGTTCGTGTGGTTCAGAGCGTTGAACGCCTCGAGCATGACTTCCACGCGATTGCCGCCGAAGACCCACGGGCGGCTGACGCGCAGATCCAGGCTGCGCGTCGCGGGCTGCCGCCCGGTGTTGCGGGCGACGCCGGCGGGCCGATCGTTGGCGTTGGTGTCGCCGTTCCGGTCGTTTCCAGTCTGGACGTTGAAGGGCACGCCGCTGGCCGCGGCTGCAACGTACGCGAACTCCAGGCCCCAGAAGGCCCGAACACTGCCGCTCGCGATCAGCCGATGACGTTGATCGTTGTCCGACGGGCCTTTTTCAGCCGCGATATCGGCATTGTCCTGCGGCGAGTTGAAGAAGAAATTGCCCGCCGTGTCGAGCGCGCGCGACAGCGTATAAGACAAGCGTGCGTTGCCCCACCGGCCCGGTCGCGCCTCAAATCCCACGGTGAAGCCGTCAAACCACGAATCGCCGATCGATTCGTACTGGTTGATGTTGCCGAACGCCGGGTTGGGCCGCCCGAGGTTCGGGACGCCCTGGGCAAGCGCCTCTGCGGCCGTCAGCGTCGGCACGTTGACGTTGCGCGACATCAGGACGCCGCGGCCGCGCAGGTGCGTGTACGACGCGGTCACCGTCGTGGCGTGACCAATGGCGCGCTCGATCTGGACGCCCATCTGCTCGCTGCGCGGGCTCTGCACGCCAGGGTCGATTGCCGTGATGGCGGTCAGCGTGGTCGATGGAAAAGCCGGCAGCACGGCCGGGAATGCCGTGGCGCCCGTCTCTCCAAACGAGAGCACCGCCACCTTGTATTTGGCCCCGTCGCGCTGCAGCGCGTTGGACGTTGCCCGCAGGGGGATCCGGTCGAAATAGATCCCGCCGTTGGCGCGGACGACCGTTCGATCGTCGAGCGCCCAGGCGACACCCAGCCGCGGCGAGACGTTGTTCCCGTCGAGCGCGACCGGCGACTGCAGCCACTGCAAGTCGTACCGGAGTCCAGCGTTCACGGTCAGGGCGGGACGCGGGCGCCACTCGTCCTGCACGAACCCGCCGAAGTTCGGATTCGTCTGCCGCGTGACCGCCTCACCGAACGCCTGCTGGTAGGTGATGTATTCACCGCGATCGAATGCGGCCGCCGACGCGAACGTGTAGACACCCTGCAGCGCTCCGGGAAAGCCGATGCTCACGCGATTGACGATCAGATCGCCGCCGACCTTGATGAGATGCGCACCGCGCTGCAGGGTCGCGGTGTTCGCGGCCTGCAGGAGGTCGAGGTCGCGCACGGTCGGCGAGAAGGTCGCGGTGCCGAAGCTGGCGACGCCCGAAATATTCACGGCCGGCCCGGCAAGGTCGTTCGGGGGAGCGTCCAGACGGCTGCGTGTCCACTGCAGCCGGATCTCGTTGAAGGCGGTCTCGCCGAAAGGCGACTGGAACACACCGGCCACCGTCTGGTCCCGATTGTCCAATCGAGTGCCGCGGCTGACGTCGTTGAGCCCGCCGGCATTGCGCGCGTTTGCGCTGCCGACATCGTACAGGCTGTAGCGCAGCGCGAGCGTTCCCTTGCTGCTGCGATCGTCGATCCGTCCGAACACATTGACCGTCTCGTAGCCGGTTTCGAATGCCCCGGTCTGGAGACGCGCTCCCGGGTAGTTGAACCGGTCGAGTGCGGCGTTGATCGCCTGCTGACTGGCCGGCGGCACCGTGACGATGCCGGTGCGATCCTGGTTCGTGCGCTCGACGTTGCCGAACCAGAAGGTTCGATCGGCGATCACCGGTCCACCGTAGCTCACGCCGTACTGCTGCTGATTCAACGGGTCTTCGGCGACCGCCAGCGCGTTCTTTGCGTCCAGGGCGTCATTGCGGAAGAACCCGTAGGCGCGACCGCGCCGCTGGTTCGCGCCAGACTGCGTCACGACATTCACGATCCCGGCCGACACCCGCCCGAACTCGGCCGCGCCGCCGGCGGTCACGATCTGGAACTCCCGGATCACTTCTTCGCTGAAATAGGTGCCCGCGAGGTCGGCCGCATCGTCGTTCGCAGAAAGACCGTCGACGATGAAGGTGTTGCCGATGTTGCGCTGGCCCGAAACCGAAATGCCCGTGCCGGGCACCGCCGAGGTCTCGGCGAACCGCTCGTTCGACCGCGTGTTGGTGCGCGAGACGTTGGGCGCGAGGAGCGCCAGGTCGAGGTAGTTGCGGCCGTTCAGCGGCAGCGAGTCGACTTCACGCGGTGTGATCGTCGCGGCCAGCGGGATGCGCGCCGTATCGATGATCGGCGCGGCAACCGTCACGGTCACTTCCTCGTTCGCCGTGGCCACGGCCAGCGTGACCGGGAGATCGACCGCCTGCCCGACCGTCAGCGTCAGGTGACTGCGGACGTCCGCGAAGCCGCGGACCACGACGTGCAGATCGTGGCCGCCGACGGGCACCGACGGCAGCAGGAACCGACCACGCTCGTCGGTACGGGTCGTCAACGTCTGATTCGTGCTGGTGCTCGTCAGCGTCACGACCGCGCCAGGCACGACCAGTCCCGACGGATCGTAAACCGTGCCGCCAACGCTCGCGGCCGCGAGCGACTGACCAGCGCGCGCATCCGTTGCGAATGCCAATACGACAGCAGCAAGCCACGGCAGGGCTCGCGCCATCACCTTTCTCTCCATGAACTCCCCCGCGGTCGACGTCCAAAGAACCACGGCCGTCCGGCTAAAGCCGGACGCTACGGCCACAAGGCCGGACGCTACGAGGCTGTGTGATGCCGGCGCCTAGTGGCGCCTAGTAACGGGGCGGTGGAGAGTCGGGAAGGATGGCGAGATCGGTCGGGATGTCGAAGTCGGAACTGATTCGATCAGAACCGCGTGGCGAAGGAAGAGCGCCTGCGGTCGACGGGATACCGAGGCCCGCGGCGAGCGACAGCAGAGCCGCGTCGGTTGCTGTCGAGGTGCTCCTCATCGAGCAAGCGTCAGTGTCGTCTTTCGCAGCGCCACCCGCCCGATGCATGGGGCATGCTTCGTCGCGATGGTCGCCCGGGCAGGTGCAGATCGTGACCTCAGCGTCGGAGTGAGCGGCGGCAGCCAGGAGGACAGGCGCGACGGAGAACGACGCGCACTGAATGGCCAGCCACAGCGCGGCAACCCACGACCGCCGTCCCCTGATGCTCACGGTTCGTTCAAGCTTAACATCAGTCTTGACACTGTCAGCAATCGCGCATGACACTGCCGAGTTTGCAATGTCCCTGGTTGCGCTGTCGGAACTCCTTGGTGCCTCGGTGCGCGATGCGAGCGGCGCCGTCAGAGGACGGGTGCGTGAAGTGGCCGTGGCGCCCCAGGACCATGCCACGCGCGTGGCTTACCTCATCGTCCGGACGGCCGATGGCGAGCGGGCGCTGCCGGCCGAATCGCTGAAATCGTGCGGGCCGACGGTCCGCACGTCGGCGGACGCCGGGGCATGGGAGGCCTACACCCCGTCTGACGGCCTGCTCCTGCTCAAGCGCGACCTCCTGGACCAGCAGATCATCGACGTCCACGGCCGGAAGGTCGTCCGGGTCAACGACGTCGAGATCGACTCGACCCCGATCAACAGCCATATCACCCTGAACGTGGTCGCCGTCGACGTCGGCGCCCGGGGCGCTATCCGCCGTCTCGGCAAGGGTATCGTCCCGTCATTCACACTGAGGGCCCTTCTCAACAAGATACCGCCGCGGGTCATCCCCTGGCAGTTCGTCGACCTGATCGAGACCGACCCGGCGCGGCGGGTCAAGCTCAAGATCGCCTACGAAGGGCTGTCGAAGATGCACCCGGCCGACATCGCCGACATCGTCGAAGACCTGCCCCCCGCCGAGCGCGAGGCGGTGTTCGAGACAATCGACGAAGAGGTCGCGGCGGAAGCGCTCGAGGAGATCGATCCGCATATCCAGGTGTCGATCGTCGAATCGCTCGACAGCAACCGCGCCGCCGACATCGTCGAGGAGATGGACCCCGACGCGGCGGCGGACCTGCTCGCCGATCTTCCGGAGGATCGCTCGGGCGAGATCCTCAAGGAAATGGAGCCGGAGGAGCGCCAGGAAGTCAGTCAGCTCCTGGAGTTCGGCGAACGCACGGCCGCCGGCCGCATGACGACCGAGTACATCGCCGTCAATGAAACCGCGGTGGTGGACGATGCCATCGAGGCGATGAAGACCTTCGAGGGTGGCCGGGAGGCGCTGTCGACGATTTACCTCACCGGACCGGGCCACCGGCTGGTTGGCGCGGTGCCGCTGGTGACGATCGCCACCTCGTCGCCGGCGGTCCAGCTGTCGCTGTTGAGCGAACCGTTCATCGCCTGCGCCCCGGACACGCCTGATGACGAAGTCGCGTCGTTGTTCGACAAGTACAACCTGCTGACGCTCGCCGTTGTCGACGACGATGGGCGGATCGCCGGCATCATCACTGCCGACGACGTGATCGCGATGCTCAGGCATCGCCACTAGCCGATCGCCGATGATCCGTTCGTGGAAATCGCTGCGGTTGCGCCTGCTGATGATCCTGGCGGTCATCGGTCCCGGATTCATTGCGGGCGAGGGCGGCAACGACGCCGGCGGCATCTGGACCTATTCAGTTGCTGGCGCGCAATTCGGCTATTCCCTGCTGTGGGCGATGATTCCCGCCACCGCCGCGTTGATCGTCGTGCAGGAGATGGCCGCACGCATGGGCGCGGTCACCGGCAAGGGACTGAGCGATCTCATCCGCGAAGAGTTCGGCTTGCGGATCACGTTCTTCCTGATGATCGCGCTGGTGGTGACGAACTTCGCCAACGTGACCGCGGAGTTCGCCGGCGTCGCGAGCAGCCTCGAGCTGTTCGGGGTGTCGCGCTACATCATCGTGCCGCTGGCGGCGGCGGCGGTCTGGGTGCTGGTCGTCCAGGGCACGTACGGCACCGTCGAAAAGATCTTCCTCACCGCGTCGGCGTTCTACGTCTGCTACATCGTCGCGGGCCTGCTGGCCGGACCGGATTGGCTGGCGGCGGCGCGCGCCACGTTCGCGCCCCCGGAAGCCAACGGCATCCGCAACTACGGGTACATGTACATGCTGATCGGCCTGGTCGGCACGACGATCTCGCCGTGGATGCAGTTTTACCTGCAGGCATCGGTCGTCGAGAAGGGCATCACGGTGCGGCAGTACCGCGCCTCGCGCTGGGATGTGATCGTCGGCTCGGTCTTCGCGGCGATCGTCGCCTGGTTCATCATCGTCGCGTGTGCCGCGACGCTGCACCGGACGGGCGTCACCACCATCACCAGCGCGGCTGACGCGGCGCAGGCGCTGCGGCCGCTGGCTGGCGAGTACGCCTACCTGCTGTTTGCCGCCGGGCTTCTGAACGCATCCCTGTTCGCGGCCACCGTGCTGCCGATCACCACCGCCTACACCGTGTGCGAGGGACTCGGGTTCGAATCAGGACTCGACAAGAAGTTCCACGAGGCGCCGGCGTTCTACTGGCTTTACACGCTGCTCATCGTCACCGGCGCCGGCGTGCTGCTCCTCCCCAACTTCCCGATGACGCACATGATGGTGCTGTCGCAGGTCGTCAACGGCATCGTGCTGCCGTTCGTCCTCATCTTCATGCTGATCCTCACGAACGACCGCGAGCTGATGGGCGATCACGTCAACACCCGCGGCTTCAACATCATCGCCTGGACGACGGTCGCGGTGATGATTGGCTTGACGCTCGCAATGATTGCGACACAGAGATAGCCGCCGCGTTCGTAGCGGCGGACCTTCAGGTCCGCCGGTGATTCGTCCGGCTAAAGCCGGACGCTACGCTTCGGTCCTCACGTATTCGAAATCGACCGGCTGCTGATTGATGCCGCGCCGTGGCGGGGCGATGTAATTGGCGAACTTGCCACGCTCGTAGACCGGGCTCGCCATGATGCTCAGGAGATACTCCGAGTCTTTTTCAGTCGGCAGCCACTCTGATTTTCGCCGCTGCCACTCCTCATCGGTGAGTGGATTGCCGTCCGGATCGAACCTGAAGCTCGCATACATGCCGATGCCGCGATTGAACTTCCGGTCGGGCAGGCGCAGCCGCTGCGACACCCCGGAGCGCTCGAGAATGCGGTTCCACCGTTCGACGCCGGCGGCGCAGTCGCCCACGTACCAGTCGCGCAGCACCTCGTTCAGGGCGTTGCGCATCAGCACTTCCTTCGTGACCGGCCGTCCCTGCTCGAAGAACTCCATGTTGTAGACCGCGTCGCGGACGACGTGATCGTCGAAGGTGTCTTCCTTGGCGCGTCCCTTCAGGCCGTTCGCGAAGTACGACGCGGCGTTGCTCGACACTTCCCCGCCGTGCAGGTCGAGGCTGAGGCTGAACCACTGATTGAGATGCTTCTGAATCGTCGGGAGGTCGATGCCGCCGACGCGGCGGACGTCCTCGGAGAAGCCCGACTCGCGCATCAGCTGACAGGTCCGCTCGAGGATCCGCGACACGCCGCTCTCGCCGACGAACATGTGATGCGCCTCTTCGGTGAGCATGAACCGCGTCGTCCGGGAGAGCGGGTCGAGCGAACTCTCCGCCAGCGACATCAGCTGCGACTTGCCGTCGCGGTCGGTGAACATCGTGAACATGAAGAAGTCGAGCCAGTTGTCGATCGGCTCGTTGAAGGCGTCGAGGATTCTCGGCTTGTCGCGATTGCCGCTCTGGCGCTCGAGCAGCTCTTCCGCTTCGTCGCGGCCGTCGCGGCCGAAGTACGAGTGGAGCAGGTAGACCATCGCCCACAGATGCCGGCCTTCCTCGACGTTGACCTGGAACAGGTTGCGAAGATCGTAGAGGCTCGGGCAGCGCTGGCCGAGCAACCGTTGTTGCTCGACGCTGGCCGGCTCGGTGTCGCCCTGCGTGACGATCAGCCGCCGCAGCTGGTTCCGGAACTCACCCGGCACTTCCTGCCAGACCGGCTGCCCCATGAAATCGCCGAAGCCGATCCGGCGATCCTTCATCGGGTCCGCGAGGAAGATGCCCCACCGGTATTCAGGGAGTTTGACGTACTCGAAATGAGCCCAGCCTTCGGGATCGACGCTGACCGCGGTGCGGACGTAGACCTGGTGATAGTCCTGGAAGCCCTGCGGCCCCATGTCGCGCCACCACTGCAGGTACTTCGGCTGCCAGTGCTCCAGCGCGCGCTGGAGCCGCTTGTTGCCGGCGAGATCAACGTTATTCGGTATTCTGTCGGCCGAAATCATGAGTGCCTCTGCGTCAGGTTCTTCTCCAATCAAATTCTGCCCGCCCCTGTTGCCCGTAAGCCTGGAGCGCGCCCTTCTCTCCCACCGCGTTGGGACGCTGGAAGATCCAGTTCTGCCAGGCGGTGAGGCGGCCGAAGATCTTCGTCTCCATCGTCTCTGGCCCGGCAAAGCGCAGGTTCGCCTCGAGACCCGTCAGCACATCCGGAGAGAACGCGGCGCGCGCCTCGACGGCCTGACGGACTTCGTCGTCCCAGTCGATCTCGTCCGGCGCGAAGGTCACGAGTCCCGCCTCGAGCGCATCCGCCGCGGAATACGGCTCGGCGCGCTTCAGCAGGTCCGCGACCTTTTCCTCGTCGCCGAGAAACCTCGCCTGCAGGCGCGAGAGGCCGTTGCTCATCGGCAGCAAACCGCCGTTCATTGGCGACAGCCAGATGAAGTTGTCGCGATCCGGATCGTCGAGCATGTACGACCGGTCGGCGGCAAGCGCCAGCTCGAACAGCGAACCGGCGAACGCCGAACCCGGTTCGACGAACGCGAAGAACGTCCTCGCCGTCAGGTCGAGCCGTTTCAACGTACGCTTCATCAGCAGCGTGATTTCGCGTACGAGCCAGTGCGACTGGTTCCCGGCAAGCGTACGATCGACGGCCAGCACCGCCTCGGGATCGCCCTCTGTCTTGATCACGATCGTCCCGATCTGCGGCTCGTTCAGCCGCAGCCGTAGCAGCGCGTCGTCGAGCTCACGGAACGCGCGAAGCGGCCAGAACTGATCGCCGGCCTTGACGATCCCCTCCGGCGTATCCGGCTGCGGGCCGGCCGGCGCGTGCACGACCAGCTCGGCTGTCCGCTTCTCGCGATTGAACGTCAGCGACACCGCCGAATACGTGATCGCGCCATCGGTCACCGTTGGATTGAGCGGCTCGAGGCGGATGCCCTGCCGGACCTCGCCTCCCGCACTGAGCTTCTCGCCTCCCGCACCGAGCTCGGCAGCGCGCTTGCGAACGGCGGCGTCGAACTGGCTCCTCGGGTAGACGGCGTCCACGAGCCGCCACGCCACTGCGCGCTTGCCCTTCACGCCCTCTACGAGCGTGCTGAAGAAGTCGGCGACGTCGCGCCGCACACGCCGCTTGTCGACGACGCGCGTCAGGCCGCCTGTGCCCGGCAAGACGCCGAGCAGCGGCGCTTCCGGCAAACTGACCGCCGAGTTGCCGTCGTCGACGAGGACGATCTCGTCGCAGGCGAGGGCCAGCTCGTAGCCGCCGCCGGCGCAGATGCCGTTCAGCGCCGCGAGAAACCTGATGCCGGAGTGCTCGCTCGCGTCCTCGATCGCCAGGCGTGTCTCGTTGGTGAACTTGCAGAAGTTCACCTTCCAGCCATGACTCGACTCGCGGAGCATCATGATGTTCGCCCCGGCGCAGAAGATTCGTTCCTTCAGGCTGGTGACGATGACGACGCGCGTCTCGGGATGCTCGAAGCGGATGCGCTGAATGGCGTCGGCCAGCTCGATGTCGACGCCCAGATCGTAGGAGTTCAGCTTCAGCCGGTAGCTGTCCGATAATCCGGCGTCTTCCTGCACGTCCATCGACAGCGTGGCGATCGGACCGTCGAATTGCAGGCGCCAGTGTTTGTACAGATCGGGGCGCGTCTCGAAGCTGACCGGGGCGGGGTCGGGGGCGTGAACGCGATCAGCCATAGCTGTTGAATTGAACGCCCGTTCAAACTAACTTTAGATGGTGAGCTCTGGCGAGTCAACCGCCGAACCGGGTGCAAGGATCGGCAAGCCCGTCCGAAAGCGGCGCGCCGCGCGCAGCGGAGGCACGCCCGGCGGGACGCGCGTCGAAATTCTCAAGGCCGCGGCCGCCGCGTTCCGGCGGCTCGGCTACCACGGCGCAACCGTCGAAGAAATCGCGGCCGCGCTGCAGATGAAGAAGGGGAACCTTTATTACTACTTCCGGAACAAGGAAGAAATCCTCTTCGCCTGTCACCGGTACTCGCTCGATCGGCTGCTCGCGATCCTCGAAGACTTGGAGCGGAGCGGCCTGCCGCCCGAGCAGAAGCTGCGGCGCCTGATCGGATCGTTCGTCCACACGATCCTCGACGAGCTGCACGGCACGGCGCTGTTCCTGGATCTCGAAGCGCTCTCACCGGCGCACCTGCGGACGGTGATCGCGCGGCGCGACCGGTTCGACAAAGGGATGCGCGAGGTGCTGAAGGAAGGGATTCGCTCGGGCACGTTCATCTACGCCGACGCCAAGCTCCTCTCGTTCGCGATCCTCGGCGCGGTGAACTGGATCCCGCGCTGGTACAACCCCGACGGGCCCTCGACGTCTGAGGAAATCGCCGAGAAGTTCGCGGATTACCTGATCGCCGGCTTGCGGCGAACCTGACGCTCAAGGGACGATCTCACGGACGGCCTTGCCCGATTCGTCGAGAAAACGAATAGTGGCACGACCCCCCGAGTCAACGCTCAGCAGGAGCCTCTGTCTTCCCTGTGGATCCGAGAGGGCGAGTGTCGCTCTGCCTTCGTTATCCCTGCCAACGAACATGCGCGGCACCTCCTGCGTTCCCAACGCGGCTATTTCGCGGTCGATGGCAGTCCGTTCGGCGTCGGTCGTCGCAGTGCGCCTTTTTCCTGTGAGATCGACCCTCGTCGCAAGGGACGTGTTCGGACGATCGATGACCGCCAGGCCTGCTCTCCGCTGACCATTCTGATCGACGTACTGCAGCGCGACCGTCTGATCCTGCTTCCACTGGTCGAACGTGAGGCTCGCGGTCGCGCTGTAGCCGCTGCCTTGCGGGCGGCCGCTGAAAATCAGTCCTCCGACCTCGTCTCCGATGTCATTGAAGAAGATCATCCCTGCCGGTCTGTTCCGACCGGGAGCGAGCACTCGCCCATCCATGACTGCATCTGCCTGCCTGGCGCCATTCGCCAGGACGACTCTCACGCGTCCATCCTGCTCGACGATGTTGATGCGCTCGACGCTGATTTCCTCGAATCGCGTTCCTCGAGGCTGTCCCTGAGTGAACCCGGCAGCCGTCAGCAGGACGAGGACGCCACTACTGACGATGGCCCAGAGTTGAAGCAGGCGGATGTCACGTCGAAGACTTCGCTTCATGAGCTCCTCACAAGTGAAACGCCGCCAAGATTCTGCTACAGGTCCGACGTTGACCACCGGCTGAAGATCCGCTACCCTCCGCGCACTTTCCGCAGATTTTCTGGAGGTTCGGCCGATGTCGCATGTCACGCCGGGTCGCCGATCCTGGTTGCTCGTGCCCTTCGGAGTCCTTCTCGCGACATGGATCGTCGTGGCGCAGCAGGGCCGGCCGGTCAACGACGCCGTCCTGAGAACGGCGCCAAATACAGGAGAAGAGTGGCTCACCTACGGGCTCGACCTCGGTGAGAAGCGCTTCAGCCCACTCACCCAGATCAACGCGACCAACGTCAGCCGGCTCGGTCTGTCCTGGTCGTACGACATCCCAGGGACGTTCGGGAACCCGCCCGGCGGCGGCAACCAGGAAGCGACGCCGCTGATGTGGAACGGCACGCTCTACGGCATCACCACCTGGAGCGTCGTCTTCGCGGTCGACGCACGAACCGGCAAGGAGCGCTGGACGCTGGGATCCGCAGGTGAACCGGGCCGCCGTTCAGCCCAAGGTCTGCTGCGGCATCGTCAACCGCGGTGTCGCCATCTACGAGGGCAAGATCATCGCGCCGATCATCGACGGACGCCTCGTCGCGCTCGACGCGCTGACTGGAAGGCCGGTGTGGGAATCGCGCGTCGCGTATCCGCAAGATCAATACACGCTGACGATGGCGCCGCGGATCGCCAAGGGCAAGGTCATCATCGGCGGCAGCGGATCCGAGTACCCGGTGCGCGGGTTCGTCGACGGCTACAACGCGACGACCGGCCAGAGGGCATGGCGCTTCTACACGGTGCCGGGCGATCCCTCGAAAGGCTTCGAGAACGAGGCGATGCGCAAGGCCGCCGAAACATGGAGCGGCGAGTGGTGGAAGATGGGCGGCGGCGGCACGGTGTGGGACGGCCTGGCCTACGACCCCGAGGCCGATCTGATCTACTTCGGCACCGGCAACGGCGGGCCGTGGCCGGAGCCGCTGCGCGGCTCCAAGGGCAAGGACAACCTGTACGTGTGCTCGATCATCGCGCTCCGTCCCGACACGGGCGAGATGCGGTGGTACTACCAGGTCGTGCCTGGCGATTCGTGGGACTACGACAGCGTGCAGCAGCTGATCCTCGCCGACGTCACGATCAACCGCCAGCACGCGCAAGGTCATCATGCAGGCGAACAAGAACGGCTTCTTCTACGTGCTCGATCGCATCACGGGCGCGTTCATCTCCGGCGCAGCCGTTCGCCACGGTGAACTGGGCGACCGGCATCGACGTGGAAACGGGCCGGCCGCTCGTCAGTCCGGACGCGTACTACGGGACGACTCAGCCGGTGACGATCATGCCGGGCGCCGTCGGCGCTCACAACTGGTCGCCGATGTCCTTCAATCCGCAAACGGGCCTGGTGTACATCCCGTCGTCGATGGGCACGACGACCACCTACACCTACAACCCGGATTTCGAATTCCGCGAAGGCGCGAGGAATACGGGCACCGGCCGCGGCGGCCCAGCGCGCGCCAATGCGCAGGGCGGCGATCCGGTCTCACCGCCCGCGCCTGGGATCACGCCGATCACTCCGCCATCGATCGGTCCGGTGCGTGACGTCGGGCGCGGCGGCGTTCTCATCGCGTGGGATCCGATTGCGCAGAAAGAGCGATGGTTTAAGTCGGGCGGCGGCAGCATCGGCAGCGGCACGGTCACCACGGCAGGAAACCTGGTTTTCCAGACCATCACCGATGGTCGCCTGCTGGCGTATGCAGCCGACACTGGCGAACAGTTGCTCGAGATCCAGACAGGTCAGCGCAGCGGGATGGGACCACCGATGACGTGGTCGGTCGACGGTCGCCAGTACGTGACGCTGATGGGCGGTCGAGGCGCGGGCGCCGCTCTGACGCCAGCCGCCGGCCAGCCCCCGGCCGCAGGCGGCGGCCAGCCGCCAGCAGCCGGCGGTCAGGCGGCAGCGGGCGGCGGACGCGGTAACCCGCTGCAGCCAGGCCCCGGCGTCCCGCCGCGGATGCTGACGTTCGTGCTGGACGGCAAAGCGCCGCTGCCGTCTCAACCTTGAAGCTGCCGCAGGCGGTATCGCTGAATCTTGCCCGTGGCGGTCTTGGGTAGCTCGGGCAGGAATTCCACCCAGCGTGGCCGCTTGTACTCGGCGAGCCGTTCGCGCACGAAGCGCTGCAGCTCCGCCGCGAGCTCTGCGCTCGCCCTGCTGGCCGGACCTCAAGACCACGAATGCCGCCGGCTTGGTCAGCCCGTCGCGATCGTCGCGGCCAACCACGCCACACTCCTGCACCGCCGGGTGCTCGATGAGCGCGTTCTCGACCTCGACCGGGCTGACCCACAGGCCTCCGACCTTCAGCATGTCGTCGGAACGGCCCGCGTAGCAGAAGAAGCCGTCTGCGTCCTGTGAGTATTTGTCGCCGGTGCGCAGCCACTCGCCCTGGAACGTGGTCTTCGACTTCTCGTGCTGATTCCAGTAGTACGCACTCGTCGAATCACCGCTGATCCACAGATTGCCGATCTCGCCCGCCGCCACCGGAACGCCCGCATCGTCGAGAATGCGCGCGTCGTATCCGTCGACGACGACGCCGCTCGTGCCGGGACGGGTCTGACCAGGCCGGTTCGAGATGAACATGTGGAGCGCCTCGGTCGACCCGATGCCGTCGATGATCTCGATCCCGAATCGCTGCCGGAAGCGATCGTAGATGGCGGGCGGCAGCGCTTCGCCGGCCGATACCGCCAGACGGATCGACGAGAGATCGAATGCCCCGTCCTGCGCCAGCAGCATTGCATAGCCAGTCGGCACCGAGAAGAACAAGGTCGGCCGGTATCGCTCGATCGTCGCGAAGACGTGCGCCGGCTGCGGCGGCCCGGGCCAGAGGATGGTGGTCGCGCCGACGGCGAGCGGGAAGTAGCCCGCATTCCCGAGCCCGTAGGCGAAGAACAGCTTGGGGACGCTGAAGCATCGATCCCCCGCGGTGAGGCCAAGCACGCCTTTCGCGAAGAGCTCGGCGCAGACGAACATGTCGTGCTGCAGGTGCACGCACCCTTTCGGGCGACCCGTACTGCCCGACGAGTACAGCCAGAACGCGGGTGCATCGCGGCTCACGGCATGCGCCTCGAGCGACGACGATCCGCGCTGGAGCAGCGCGTCGAACCCGCCGCCCTGATCGACGACCACGACATGCCGCAAGGCCGGCAGATCGGATCGTGGAATCTTCTCCAGCTCCGGAAGAAGTTCACGACTGACGACGACCATTCGGGCGGCCGAGTCGGCGAGCGCATGACGGTAGTCGGCGGCTTTCCACAGCGTGTTGAGTGGAATCGGCACTGCGCCGATCTTGATCGACCCGAAGAAACTGATCGTGAACGCCGGACCGTCGAGGAGCAGCAGCACGACCCGTTCCTCGGGACGGATCTCCAACCCGTCGCGCAGCGCCGATCCGAACCGGTTGACGCGTTCGAGCAGGTCGGCATAGGTGACCTGCGCGTCGCCGCACTCGATGGCGACGTGGGCGCCCCTGCCCTCCCCGACGTGCCGATCGATGAAGTATTCCGCGGCATTGAAGACCTCGGGCACGCCGAGCGCCGCGGCGGTAAGCGCGGGAGCCATCGACCGATATAATTGATCGGATGCGCCACCAGACATGTCACGTGTGATCCCCCTCTCCGTCGCGCGCCCGCGCGAACCGAAGCCCGAGTGGCTGAAGGTGCGCGCGCCAGGGTCGCCGAGCTACCTGCGCCTCAAGGGCCTGATGCGCGACCTCGGCCTGCACACGGTCTGCGAGGAAGCACGCTGCCCGAACATCGGCGAGTGCTGGAACCACGGCACAGCGACCTTCATGATCCTTGGCGACGTCTGCACGCGCGCCTGTTCGTACTGCGCGGTCGCGCATGGCCGGCCGGCAGAGGTGGATACCGGCGAGCCGGCACGCGTCGCCGCCGCAATCGCCACGCTCGGCCTCGACTACGTGGTCATCACCTCGGTCGACCGCGACGACCTCACGGACGGCGGGGCCTCGATTTTCGCCGCGACGATCCGGGAGACACGCGAACGCCTGCCCAACTGCCGGATCGAGGTGCTGATTCCAGATTTCCAGGGTGACGAGTCTGCACTTCGAGCCGTGCTCGACGCCCGGCCCGACGTCCTCAACCACAACACTGAAACGGTGCCGAGGCTGTATCGCATGGCGCGATCAGGCGGCCGCTATGCTCGTACGCTGGAGCTGCTCGATCGTTCGCGCCGCTACACGCCGGACATCCCCACCAAGACCGGCTTGATGGTAGGGCTCGGCGAAGAGCATGACGAGCTGGTGGCGACCTTCCGCGATTTGCGGCAGGCGGGCTGCGCGATCCTGACCATCGGGCAGTACCTGCGGCCCACCGAGGCGCATGCGCCGATGGTGCGGTACTACCACCCTGACGAGTTCCGCGAGCTCAAAGAGATCGCGCTGGACCTCGGGTTCGTCCACGTCGAATCGGGCCCGCTGGTGCGCAGCTCCTACCACGCGCACGAGACCGCCGACGCCTATCAGTCCGCGGCGCGCTGATCATGCGCGAGGTCACGGAGCGGGCGGAGGCAAACGGTTCAACACGGAGTCACGAAGTCACGAAGACGCACGGCAGCGTGCAACCGCGGCCGCGAGCGGCCGTGCTGACGACGAAGAGCTCACGAAACGCAAGCCTCGACATGCGGCTGTGTTTTCGTCGCTCCGTCGCATCGCTTCTCCCGTGTCGTCCCCGTGCCGTGGCTCCGTGTTGAACCGTCTGCCTCCGTCCCCTCCGTGCTCACTCGACACGAAATTGAACAGCAACAGTTTCCTGCGCCGCTGACTCGTCCGCCCGCGAGAACTCGTCAACTTCGAACGCGCGGCCGATGCGGTTGCCGGCCATGTCTTCGAGGATCGTCAGCGCCTGCAGGAAGTAGTCGCCGCTGCGCCATGGCGCGGCTGGCGTGAACCGCCAGCGCGTTTCGTGCGCGTCGATGGCGGACTCGCCGTCGATTCGGCGGCCGCGGCTGTCGGCGATCGCCAGGGCGCGTAGCAGCAGGCCGTGGTCGAGCGGCTCGGGAAAGGTCACGGCCAGCGGCTCGCGGCTGCCCGCGCGCGGCGGTTCGGTCCGCCACGTGTGCTGGTCCAGCGGACGTTCATCTGGCGGCCCGACCCTGAAGCGGCGCCTGAATTCCTCCTTGAGCGGCATCCCCTGCGCATCACGCCACTCGCGCGAGACGACGAGCGTGTAGGAGCGGCCGTCGACGAGCGAGCGGCCCATCTCTTCGTTCGGCAGGATGCCGCGTTTCTGGCGGCCGGGATCGAAGAACACCGTGAACCGCGTCCGATCGCGATTCCAGAAGTCCGCATCGAGCGGCAGGAACGGATCCCGTACTTCGTCACCAGCCTCGTCGATCAGCCGGACGTAACCGATGCCACCTTTCAGACCCATCGGCGCCGAGAAGTGGATATAGAGCCGCAGCTGGTTCTCCGGTACTACCTCGGTCGACGGAAAGACTTGGGTCACGATCGTGGTGGGAACCAGGTCCTTGCCAGGAAGTCCGACGTCGGACGTCAGAGGGGCGGGATGCCAGCTCTCGTCGCCGGCAGTCAGCTTCGAGGCGTCGAAGACGACGCGATATCGCCGTCCGGGGTCGAAACCGAACTGCGGTTTGAAGACGACCGCGCTGCGTTCGACGGCATACGTGCCGATCACCGGCGGCAGCATCGCCGCGTCCGGTCCCGCCGCGTCCGAGACGACCGTGACGCGCAACACGGACGACCACTGTTCGGGCGGCCAGTCGCGCGCCGGGCGGAGATGCTCCGAAGGAATGCCGACCACGCGGACGGTGGCGGCGTCGGGACGATCGCCGGCGGGGTCGAACTGAATCTCGAGCCGACGCGGTGCGCCGCCCGAGCCACACGACAGCGCTCCGGCGCCGGAGGCGCATATCGCCCCCAGCGCCAAAGCGCACACGACCGCGGTCGAAACGCGGCGCAACGCTACGGCAGCGCGACGGCGCTCAGATTCAGCGCGCCGTTTGCGCGTGCCAGGACAAGCGAATGTCCGCTGTCGAGCAGGTCGAGCTGCTCGATGCCGGTCATGCTCGTCACCGTCTCGTAGCCGATGCCGCTCTTGTCGCTGACGGGTGCCGTAATCGCCGACGCCGATCCGAACTGCTCGGTCGGGATCTTCATCACGCCGCGGCGGGTGTTCGACATCAGCAGGAAGTCACGCCCGCCCTTGTTGTAGACCACCATGTCGATCGGCCGGTTGCCGGCGCCGAGCTCGGCGATCGTCGTGCCCATGATCTTTTCGCCCGGCTTCAGGTTGGCCACCGGGAACTTGACCAGCGGCGTGCAGAGATAGCCGGCAATCAGGTGCGGCGTGTTCTGGACCCGGTACGGGACGAAGGTGTACACCGGCGAGCGCGTCTCGAACTGGCCGTGCGAGCCATGGTAGATCTCCACGCTCGTGCCGCGATCCACTGACGCGAACGGATAGGGAATCGACCGCAGCTTGGAAGCGAACTCCTCGTTCGAGAGGCCCGCCACGTACAGCTTGCCGTCGGCGAACGCCATGTCGGTGATCCCCTCGACCCGCTGCGCGGAGTTCGGGAGGGTCACCTTGGTGGCGGTCGTCTTGCCGAAGTCGACCACCTCGATCTTGCCGGCGCCATCGACGCGAAGCAGGACGGCCTTCGCGCCCGCGCCCTGGCCGCGCATCACCGACAGGAACGCATTGCCGGTCTTCGGCTGCACGGCGAGATCGGTCACCGAGATGTCGCGCGCCTCGGCGCCGAGGAGCGCCGCGATCTGCGCGTCGATCGACGGAATCTCCTTCGTCCCAGCGGTGCCCGCGGGGAGCGCCGAGCCGAGCGTGACGGCATAGATCGTCGCGCCCTGCGCATCGGCCGCGAAGAGGACGCCGTCGGCGCCGAAGGTCAGCGGTCCAATGGACTGGAACGCCGGTACGGCCGGCGCAGCCGTGGCCTGCGGTGCGGCTGTCGGACTGGAACCCAGGAATGCGATTGAGAGGACAAGGGCGAGCCTGAACGAGGTGGAGCGCATGCAAACTCTCCTTCTCTGAAGCAGGAGCGAAACGGTCCAACTATGGGGATGGCGTCCGCACGTGTCAAGCGCAAAGGCGGCGCCGGACCAGCGCCCGCGCCTCGTGAAACGGCGTGCCCCGACTCGCCATCAGCCGCACGAGCTTCAGACACGGATCGAGCGTATCGACCGCACCACGGAGCCCGTCGAAGCTCGACAACTCCTGTTGCAGGCTGTCGGGCGCCTGAGACCCCGACCCACGGGGGCTTGCCTCGCCGTCGCTCGCGCCAGTTGCTTTCGAGCGAAGGAGCACCGTCCCGAAATAACAACAATCAGAAGCCACCCAGGGCGCCGCCAGAGGTTGCGTCCCAGGTTCCAGGCGATACCTCTCCAGGTAAGCCAGCGTCCCTCCGCACGATACGGCCAGCTCGTGCTCGAGCGTCTCGAACGCCCAGCGCTCACCCCGGCCTTCGCGGCCGCTCATGAACGCATCGCTCCAATAGAGCGTCGCGTCCGGGGCCAGCCGCACGTCATATCGCTGGCTCACGCGCGCGCCGGCAAACGGAATCAGCGGATCCCAATCGCACCGCAGCTCGGCTTCCTCCTCGACTTCGACGATCGTGCGCATCCGTGCGATCGCTCCGCCAGGGGAGGGATGAGCCTGCAGTGCGGATTGCGACGCGATGCTGACCGATGCGCCGCGCTCGACACGCACGCGCTGCTCGAGGCAATCGCCGCCGAACACACCGGGCGCCGACCAGGCGAGGATCATCCGCGCGCCGTGCAAGTCCGGAAGCGTCGCGCCGATCCGGAACGGCGGCTCCGCGTACCCATGCGTCAGGACGGTGCGACCGCGGCGGAGCGCGAACACCAGCTCCAGCCGGGCGCTCCGTCCGATCCACCCCCGCCTTGCGGCGATCGATGGGCGCGGCACTATCGATCAAAGAGGACCTCCCGCTGTATCCAGGCGATGACCTCAGCCACGCCTTCGCCGCTCTTCAGGTTCGTGAAGACGAATGGCCGATCGCCGCGCGCCGCCTTCGAATCGCGCGCCATCACGTCCAGGCTGGCCCCGACGTGCGGGGCGAGATCGATCTTGTTGATGACCAGCAGGTCCGACCGCGTCACGCCCGGCCCGCCCTTCCGCGGAATCTTGTCACCGCCCGACACGTCGATGACGTAGATGGCCGCGTCGACAAGCTCCGGGCTGAAGCTGGCCGCCAGGTTGTCGCCGCCGCTCTCGACGAAGACCACATCGAGATCGGGGTGGCGCCGCGCCAGCTCGTCCAGCGCGTCAAAGTTCATCGACGCGTCCTCGCGGATCGCCGTGTGCGGACACCCCCGGTCTGGACGCCGATGATCCGGTCCGCGGCGAGCGCCTCGCTGCGGACGAGAAACTCCATGTCCTCGCGCGTGAAGATGTCGTTCGTGACCACGCCGAGCTGATACGTCGCTCGCATGCGCTTGCACAGCGTGTCGACCAGCGCCGTCTTCCCCGATCCGACCGGACCGCCGACCCCGATGCGAACCGCAGTCTTCACGTCAGGCGTGCCGCCTGCGTCTCACGACCGGAACAACCGCGAATGCACGTATTGGTGCGACATCGACGCGATGTCGAGCGCCGGCGCGAAGCTCGAGATCGCCGCGGGCTGCCTGACCATGGCGTCGACGATCGAAGCCGCCGAGCGCAGCCGGGCGGCCAGCACCCGATGCGCTTCGTGCTGCCCGATCGGCAACAGCCGCATCGCCGCCGACGCAACCGACGCGAGACGAGTGTAGATGAACCCCTCCACCGCTTCGCGTGCCTCAACGCCGACGGAGGCACACACCACTCCAAACGCCGGAGCCAGCGTCATCGTCCGCTCGACGTCGATCCTGGCGAACATCTCGGCGAAGCCGGCCGGCTCGTACAGCTTCTGCCAGGTGTGCACGAGGCGTGCCCCCATCGCCCGGCGTCGCCTGCCGGGAGACTGCTGACGGCCGGAGCGCCCAGGTATCGGCGTTGACGGCCGACAGGCTGTCCCAATCGCGTTCTCGAAACGCCCGCCACGCCAGGCACACCGCCGGACCATCCGACTGCGCCAACACCTGCGAGAGCGACGCGTCCATCCACGCGCCGAGATCGGCGGACGAGGCGACGAGCCCGGCATCGGTGGCCGATTCCAGGCCGTCGGAATGCGCGAAGGCGCCAGTCGGGAACAGGCTGTCGCACAGGTGCAACAGCGGCAGCAGGCGATGCCCTGTCACGGCTGATGCGTATGGGCCGCCATGTCGACAACGGGCGTGAAGGGCTGGGTCCGCTCGGTGAACGGGATGCGGTGGTACTGGAGCGCTTCGCGCATGCCCGGCAGATCCGCACAGACGATCGCCTCGTCGGTCACCATCAGCGGCTGATGACAGTTGCCGATGTGGTAGGCGAACAGCGCCCACTCTGACGGGCGTTCTCGGCTCGATGACGAAGACCGCTTCGGGCCGCTCGACCACGGTCACGACGATCGAGATCTGATCGAGGACGAAGCGGTCGCCGGCTTTGAGCACGGTGCCCGATCGAGCGCGGTTCCGAACTCGATTCCGCCGTCGGACCTGCGGCGTCCCCGTGCACGAAGTCGCTCTTCCCAGCCGAGGGTGACGGTGTCCGACGCGTAGGCGCGCGCGGCCGCCGGCAGGTCCTCCGCACGATGGATGGCGCGCGCGATCGGCAGCGACTTGAACGCGTGGAGCATCAGCGTCAGAACAGGAAGTATCGCTGCGCGAGCGGCAGGACGTCGGCCGGCTCCGACGTCAGCAGCTCGCCGTCGGCGCGGACCTCGTAGCTGTCGGCATCCACCTCGATCTTCGGCAGCGCGTCGTTGAGGACCATGTCGCGCTTGCCGATGCCGCGGCAGCCGCGCACGGCGACGAGGGGCCGCGAGAGTCCGGCGAGGGCGCCGCTTTCGATGCCTGCCCGGCTCACAAAGTGCACGCTGCACGTGTCGAGCGCCGCGCCGAGCGCGCCGAACATGAAGCGGGCGACCACCGGCTGCGGCGTCGGGATCGACGCGTTGCCGTCGCCCATCATCGCTCCCGCGATGAAGCCGCCCTTGATCACGAGCTCCGGCTTGACGCCGAAGAACGCCGGCTTCCACAGGACCAGGTCGGCCAGCTTCCCCACCTCCACCGATCCGACCTCGGAGGCAATGCCGTGCGCGATCGCCGGGTTGATCGTGTACTTGGCGATGTAGCGTCGCACGCGCAGGTTGTCGTCGAGGGCGGAGTCGCCGCCGAGCGCGCCGCGCTGCCGCTTCATCTTGTCGGCGGTCTGCCAGGTACGGCAGATCACCTCGCCGATGCGCCCCATCGCCTGCGAGTCTGACGACATCATGCTGATCGCGCCGAGATCGTGCAGGACGTCCTCGGCGGCAATCGTCTCGGGCCTGATGCGCGAGTCGGCGAAGGCGACGTCCTCGGGCACCTTGGGCGACAGGTGATGACAGACCATCAGCATGTCGAGATGCTCGTCCAGCGTATTCCTCGTGAACGGCATCGTCGGGTTCGTCGACGAGGGCAGCACGTACGGCTCGCCGCAGAGACGGATGATGTCGGGCGCGTGCCCGCCGCCGGCCCCTTCGGTGTGATAGGTGTGGATCGTCCGGCCCTTGATCGCGGCAATCGTGTCTTCGACGAAGCCGGCTTCGTTCAGGGTGTCGGTGTGAATCGCCACTTGTACGTCGAACTCGTCGGCCACGGCGAGGCATGTGTCGATCGCGGACGGCGTCGTGCCCCAATCCTCGTGCAGCTTCAGGCCCGGCGCGCCGCCGCGCACCTGCTCGCGCAGCGGTTCGGGCGTCGAGGCGTTGCCCTTGCCGAGGAAGCCGAAGTTGAGCGGATAGCCCTGCGCCGCCTCGTACATCCGGCGCAGGTGCCACGCGCCGGGCGTGCAGGTCGTCGCGTTCGTGCCGGTCGCCGGCCCGGTGCCGCCGCCGATGAGCGTGGTGAGGCCGGAGTGGAAGGCGTCGGGAATCTGATTCGGCGAGATGAAGTGCACGTGCGCGTCGATGCCGCCAGCGGTGAGAATCTTCCCCTCGCCGGCAATGATCTCCGTTGACGCGCCGATCTCGAGGCCGGAGGTGACGCCTGCCATGATCCCCGGGTTCCCCGCCTTGCCGATCGCGGCAATCCGGCCGTCGCGCACGCCGACGTCCGCCTTGTAGATACCGGAGGCATCGATCACGACGGCGTTGGTGATGACGAGATCGGGCGCGCCCGCGGCGCGCGTCGCCGACGGCGACTGTCCCATGCCGTCGCGAATCACCTTGCCGCCGCCGAACTTGACCTCATCGCCGTAGGTCGTGAAGTCGCGCTCGATGCGGACGATGAGGTCGGTGTCGGCAAGACGGATCCGATCGCCGGTCGTCGGGCCGAAGTGGTCGGCGTAGGTGCGGCGCGAGAGTTTCATCGCTGCCGGCCGCCTCCGTGTCCTGGAGAGTCGAGCGGCCCATTCACCAAACCGTTGATGCCGACGACCTCGCGGGCGCCGGCGAGCGCGACCAGCTCGACGCGCTTGGTGTCGCCCGGCTCGAAGCGCACGGCCGTACCGGCGGCGATGTTCAGCCGCATGCCATAGGCACGCGCGCGTTCGAAATCCAGCGCGCGGTTCACCTCGAAGAAGTGGCAGTGCGATCCGACCTGCACCGGCCGATCGCCGCGATTGGTGACCTCGATCGACGCCGTCTGGCGGCCAGCGTTGATCTCGATCTCCTCGTCGCGAAGCAGGTATTCCCCGGGAATCATTCCCCCATCTCCGCCGCTCATCCGTTCCAGCCTCGAGACTCCAGCCCCCAGCCTCTACCTGATGGGCTGATGCACCGTCACGAGCTTGGTGCCGTCAGGGAAGGTGCCCTCGACCTGGATCTCGGGAACCATCTCGGCGACGCCGTCCATCACCGCGTCGATCGGCAGGATCGCCGCGCCGAGGCTCATGATCTCGGCGACCGTCCGTCCGTCGCGGATCAGCTCGAGGATCTCCGCCGAGATCAGCGCGACCGCCTCCGGATGATTCAGCTTGAGCCCGCGCGCGCGCCGCTTCCGGGCGAGCTCGCCGGCGGAGAAGATCAGCAGCTTGTCGATCTCGCGCGGCGTGAGGTGCACGGCGAAGTTATGCCTGCGATCGGCAGGAAAGTAAAGACCGGACGGCCCTACGTTTTAGTTCATTGATATCGATGTTCCTACAAAAATGGCTTATCGGCCGAGTCCTGCCCAGCCAGGGGCCCTCCTGCGCCAGCAGCTGCTCCTACATTCAGGTTCGGTCAATTAGTCGATCCTACCGAATTGTAGGACCCTGGATCCGCGCAACGCGCCAAAACCGGCCATTTCTGCGCGATCCGCCGGCGCGCCGCTGGTCCCGCTCTTGCTCCAATCCTCTGCGAAGGAGATTGGGACCCATGAACGTGGACGTTGTCGCCGATCGGGTTCGTGCGGAGTTCGTGGAAATGCCCGGACTGACCTTGACCGTCCGACAGGCGTCGAGGTTGTTCGGGCTCGAGCAGGAGGTGTGCCGCCAGGTCGTCGACCGCCTGGTGCGCACCGACTTCCTGCGATGGGCCGCCGCCGGCGTCGTGGCGCGCGGCGACCGCTGAGGTTTACCGCAAGACCTGGCCGCGGGTGATGGCGCTGCCGGGGATGCCTCCCCCCGCACGGCTCGTCCCGGCCAGGTCGTTCTGTTATCCGAGGGGCTGCGCCCCTCGGACTCCCCTACACGCTCTCTCGCGCGCCGCTTCGTCGGCGCGCTCCGGTCGCGTGGCTCGCTCGCGCGCTCGCTCGCGGACGCAGCCCGTAGTCCTTCGCGGGTACGACTTCCTCAGAAGCTCACTTGAAAGTCGAACTTCACGAGGCGGCCATTGAGGATCGCCTGCGGCACCAGCCACGACGCGCCATTGGTGCCGTAGGTGTTGTTCAGCTGCAGCACCGCGTTCGAATTGAACGCGTTGTACAGATCCATGCTGCTCTGCAGGCGGACGCCGTTGACGGTGAAAATCTTCGCCAGGCGGATGTCGAACTGGTTCATCCGCTCCCCGTACATCGTGCCGGGCTCGATCAGGTTGATCGTCGCGGTCGCCGTGCAGGCGCCGGTGGGCGCCGGGCACGCCGAAAGATTCCGTCCGAGCGACGGGGCAATCTGCGCGTTCGACGCCACGTAGTTGGCCGAGATCGCCGGCCCGGGAATGCTCTGAAACGTCCCGGCCAGCTGAATCTGCCAGGGCAGCGTGTAGGCACCGAGCATCTTGAACTGGGTGAGGAACCGCGCCTCCGTGCGGCAGAACCGCTCGCTCGGGTTATCAACCTTTGACGCGATGTCGCACTGATCGGCGGTCGTGCGGCCGGTGCTCGTCCCGCCCTGCAGCAGGACGCCGTTGCCCAGGCGCGCGTTGACGCCCAGGTCGACGCCATTCCAGTGCTCGGTCCGAACGCCGTAATAGCTGCTGGACCGAGTGATGTTATTCACGGCTCCGACCTTGTCGCGCTTGACATCGAAGAGTCCACAGATCGTCTCGCCGCCGCCCCCGGGCAGCCGCGAATCGGACGGCCCTGGAACGCAGTACGGATCGTAGTCGGCGGCAGCAACGGCGAGGTTGTCGGTCATCTCGAAGTTCCCGTACATCCGCCGGAAGTACCGATCCGTTCACCGCCACGCGCGGCAGGAGCTCGTGCTGCACGCCGGCCGACATCTCCCAGTTGTACGGCCGCGTGTTGTACCCCTTGGCCCACGCCTCGTCGTAGAACGTATTGCGCACGGCGAGGCCGAAGTTCGTGTTGTCGCTCGGCCCGAGCTCGCCATTCGTGTTCGGGTTGAACGGGTCGCCCTCGACGATGAAGTTGCCGTTGTCGGTCCACGTCCGGTTCATGCTGTTGTTCTGCACGACCGGGTTGACCGGACGCCGGTTCGGCAGCCCGTCGGCCTGCACGTAGTGGTTGGCGCTGAACTTCACCGCCGTCTTCCCTGTGCCGAACAGGTCGTAGCTCACGCCGACGCGCGGCGAGAGGCTGGTCCAGCTGATCACGTCCTCGCCCTCGAACACGCGGCGCACCGGCACGTACTGCGTCGGCGGGATGTCGTGATCGGGATAGCCGGTCCGCAGGTAGTCGAAGCGCAGCCCGGCGTTCAAGGTCATCCGGCTGAGCGTCCACTGATCCTGCGCGAAGATGCCCAGGTTCGGGCGCAGGTAGTCGCGGGCGCGCGTCGGCAGTCCGTAATACGTGACTCGATTCGGCGACGCGTTCGTCTTGCCGTTGATCACCCGATACAGGATGTTCTCGAACGGATCGTAGTAGACGACGTCGGTGGTCCCGAACACGGCGGTGAACCCGATTTTCGCCGAGTGCCCGCCGGTCACGTACAACGCCGAGGCGCGCAGCGTCTGGTTCTGGAAGTCTTCCTTGCGATACAGGTTGTTCCGCGCCCGGTACAACAGGCCGGAGGACTGGTCGGTGATCGGGGCGGCCACCGCCGACGGATCGACGTCGTAGGCCTTGTCCTGCGGCAGCGTCGAGAAGCCGGCCTCCAGCAGGAACCGGTTCGTCACCGGCGACGTCCAGGTGATCTGCGTCGTGTGAATCTTTCCCGTCGAAACGACGCCCGCTTCGGGCGCGACGTTCGGGCTCACCAGGAAGTGGCAGTTGCAGTTGTCGTTGTAGTCGTAATAGATCGCGAACTTGTTGCGCTGCGTGGCCTGCCAGGTGAGGCGCACCGCGGCGTCATGTCCGAAGAAATCGAGATACCCCTGCTGGCTCGTGTCTGGTGTGTAGGTCCAGGCCGCCGGGTTCGCGTTGTAGAACAGGCCGCCGACGTAATTGTCCGACACGCTGTGGGTGTACGTGGAGAAGAACCACAGATGGTCCCTCCACAGCGGGCCGCCGAGCGTTGGATTGACGCTCCACATGCGCTTCAGCGTGTTGGCCACCGGCAGCCCCGCCGCCTCCAGATCCGCGGTGACGTTGTCGGACTGCAGCGAGGGGTTCGAGAACGTCGTCGTGAAGCCGCCTCGGAAGCGATTGCCGCCCTCGCGCGGGATCATGTTGATGCGCACCCCGCCGGTTTCCGCCTCGGCCGACTTGCCCGCCACCTCGATCGCATACTCGCCGATGTTTCCGTCGGTGAAGAGCACGATCGACGTATCGTTGCGGTTCCACGACGACGTATTCATGCCGTCGAGCTGCAGCTGCATGTCGGAGGCGCGGCTGCCATGAATGGCCAGCGCCGAGTGGGCCTGGCCGCTTTGCCCGCCGACGTCCTGGTTGGCGGTGGCCGAGTAGCCGCCCGATGCGGTGACGCCGGGGATCAGCACGGCGAGGCTCTGGAAGTAGCGGCCGGTTGGAATCGCGTCGACGATCTCTCTCGTCATCACGACCTGCGTCTTGACGTTCTGCAGGTCGACGACGGGAGATGACCCCGATACCGTGACCGTCTCCTCGATCGCGCCGACCTTCAGCTCGGCGTTGATCGACGCCGTGAAGCCAGTGGTGATCTCGATGCCCTCGCGCCTGACCGTCGAGAACCCCGGCAGGGAGAAGAGCACCGTGTAGGTGCCCGGGCGCAGTTCGAGGATCTTGTATTGCCCGGTCTCGTCGGTGGTGGCCGTGCGCACGCGCTCGATCAGCGCGGGGCTGCTGACCTCGACGGTCACGCCCGGCAGAACGGCGCCGGTCGCATCCCGCACGATGCCGGCGATGACCGCGTTGGTTTGCGCGCGAGCGTACGCCGCGATCGAGAGGAGGCAGATGGCCAGCACGACCCGCACAATCGTCTTCATGTGTCGTCTCCCCGCGGAAAGCGAAAATGATTCCGCTGAAAAATTGCGTCGACGACCGGGAAATAAGAAGACGCGACGAAGCGCCGAACAGGTAAGAAACGCGCTAGCGACGAGGAACGGCGCTAGTATCTGGAGGCGTTACGACGGTGTCAATAGTTAACCGAGGGGCTTCGCCCCTCGGACTCCCCGACACGCTCTCTCGCGCGCCGCTGCGTCGGCGCGCTTCCACGTCCGCTAAGCTACGGTGGACAGGCCGTTCGCGCCTGCCCGCCGTAGCAGCGGTGGCCTTCAACGCTGCGAAGGTGGGTGGCTCGCTCGCGCGCTCGCTCGCGATGCGGTGTTCTACCGCTCCGGCCAGCGTTTCGGGCGGTAAACGTGCGTAGCCTGGCCGAAAAACACCTCGGCCGACTCCATCATCGTTTCGGTCAGCGTCGGGTGCGGGTGAATCGAGAGCTTCAAATCGGTCGCGTTGGCGCCCATCTCGATCGCGAGCACCCCCTCGGCAATCAGCTCACCCGCTCCCGGCCCGACGAGACCGACGCCGAGAATCCGCTCGGTCTCTGGATCCAGCACCAGTTTGGTCAGGCCATCGGTGCGATCCAACGTGATGGCGCGGCCCGACGCGCCCCACGGAAACTTCGCGACCGCCACCTTGCGGCCGTCCTTGTGCGCTTGGGCTTCGGTCAGGCCGCACCAGGCGAGCTCGGGATCCGTGAAGACCACGGCCGGGATCGCGCGAGGTTCGAACGCGGCGTTCTCGCCAGCGATCACTTCGACGGCGGTGCGGCCTTCGTGTGAGGCTTTGTGCGCCAGCATCGGCTCGCCGACCACGTCGCCAATCGCGAAGATCGACGGCTCGTCGGTGCGCATCTGCTCGTCGACGGCAATGAAGCCGCGGTCGGTCACCTTCACCCGGGTGCCGTCGAGGCCAGGAATGCGCGAGTTCGGACGCCGGCCGACCGCCACCAGCACGCGATCGAACAGCCGCGCGTCCTTCCCGTCGAACGTCACGCGGATGCCCTTCGGCTCTGGCGCCATCGCGGTGACCGTCGTGTTCAGCATCACCGCCTTCATGAGCACGTCGATTCGCTTGGCGAGCACGTCCACGAGATCGCGATCCGCGCCGGGCAGGAGCCCGCCGGTCATTTCCACGACCGTCACCGCGCTGCCGAGCGTCGCATAGACCGAACCGAGCTCGAGCCCGATGTAGCCGCCGCCGACGACCAGCAGCGATTTCGGGACGTCGGGCAAGTCCAGAGCGGCGGTCGAATCCATCACGCGAGGATCGTCGAGCTTGAGCGCGGGCGGCATCGCCGGCAGCGAGCCGGTGGCGAGGATCGCGTGCTCGAAGGTCAGGGTTTCTTCTCCACCAGCCGTCCGCGCAATGCGCAGCGTGTGCGGGTCGGCGATCGTGGCGATCCCCTGGATGTACTGCACTTTCCGGTGCTTGACGAGCTGCCCGGTGCCGCTGGTGAGCCGCTTGACGACGTTGTCCTTGAAGGCGCGCAGCTTGTTGAGATCGATGCGCGGCTCGCCGAACTCGACGCCCCACGCCTTCGCGTGGCGCGCTTCATCCACGACCTTGGCGACGTGCAGCAGCGCCTTGGACGGAATGCACCCGCGGTAGACGCAGACGCCGCCCGGATTCACCTCCGGGTCGACGAGCGCCACCGACAGCCCGAGATCGGCCGCGAGGAACGCAGCCGCGTACCCTCCAGGGCCGCCGCCGACGACCACGAGTTGGGTGGAGATCACGAGCGTGACGATCCGCAATTTACAATTCACAATTGCAAATTGTAAATTTCGGAGGTTCCGCCGTCATCCCTGCAGTGCCAGCAGGAACGGCTGTTCGAGCGCTTCGACGACCCAGCGGAGGAAGCGGACGCCGTCGGCGCCGTCGATGACGCGGTGATCGTAGGAGAGCGACAGCGGCAGCATCAGCCGCGGCACGAACCCGTTCGACGCCTTGTCGAAGACCGGCTCCATCTTCGCGCGCGAGATGCCGAGGATCGCGACTTCGGGCACGTTGACGATCGGCGTGAACAACGTCCCGCCAATCCCGCCAAGGTTCGAGACGCTGAAGCAGCCGCCCTGCATCTCGTCGAGTGAGATCTTCCGGTTCCGCGCCTTCTCCGACAGCTGCGTGAGCTCGACGGAGATCTGGATGATGTTCTTGGCGTCGGCGTTGCGGATGACCGGCACGAGCAGGCCGCGATCGGTGTCGACGGCGACGCCAATGTTCACGTACTTCTTGTAGATGATCTCGCCGGCCGCCATGTCGATCGACGAGTTGAACTGCGGGAACACCTTCAGCGCGGCAGCGACGATTTTCAAGGCGATCGCCGTCACCGTCAGATTGCCGCCGGCTGCTTCGGCCGGCTTGCTGTAGCGCTTCCGCAGCTCCTCCAGGTTCGTGATGTCAGCCAGGTCGTGCTGCGTGACGTGCGGGATCGTCGCCCACGCCGCAGACAGGTGCTCGGCGGTCTTGCGCCGCACGGCGCGCATCGCCTGTCGTTCGATCTCACCCCATCGCGAAAAATCAGGGAGTGGCTCGGCAGGCACCGCTCCGCCCACCCCGGACGGCTCGGTGATGATTCGCTTGGCGTGCGCTTTCACGTCCTCGATCGAGATGCGGCCCCCGCCGCCGCTGCCCGCCACCTGATCGATGTCGACGCCGAGTTCCCGCGCCATGCGGCGCACGGACGGTGCCGCCGGCGCGACCGGGAGCTCGGGCGCGGCTGGTTCGGCACTCTGTCGCGCGCCGCGACTGATCGCAACCACCTTTTCCGGCCCCGGCCGTTTCTGACCTTCGACGTGCTGCTCGAGTCCGGGCTCCACCTTTTCCACCGAGTTGGCGGCGACTGCCGGCGATGTCGCTGGCGGTTCAGCGGCAGGCTTCGGCGCCTCCTGGGCCGGTTGCTCGGCCGCCGCCTGACGCGCCGCCTTCGGTTCGTCTGACGGAGCCGCCCCGCCGTCAACGGCGAGGATGCTCTGGCCGACCTTCACCTTGTCGCCGGCCTTGACCTTGATTTCCTTGACCCGCCCGGCGACGGACGAGGGCACTTCGATCGTGGCCTTGTCGGTTTCGAGCTCGAGGACCGGCTGATCTTTCGTGATGACGTCGCCGGGTTTGACGAGCACTCGCAGCACATCGCCTGACGAGACGTTTTCACCAAGTTCAGGCAGGGTGAAATCTGTCACATCGACCTTCGTGGTCCGTTGTGTCCTTCGTGGCTCATCTTCAAGATGTCGCAGGATTGCTCTTCTCGGGATTGATGTTGTGTGTCTTGATCGCCTGCTGGACGACCGACACGTCGATCCGTCCTTCGCGGGCCAGAGCGGCCAGCGTCGCGACGACGATGTAGCGGTAGTCGACCTCGAAGAACTCGCGCAACCCGGCGCGGTTCTCGCTCCGGCCGAAGCCGTCGGTGCCGAGCGTCGTCAACGGCCGCGGCAGCCAGCGGTCGATCGAGTCGGGCAGCGCTTTCACATAGTCCGACGCCGCCACGAGCACGCCCGGTGCGTCCTTGAGGCACGCGGTGACGTACGGCAGGCGCGGCCTGTCGCCAGGGTGCAGCATGTTCCAGCGCTCGCACGCGTGGCCGTCGCGATACAGCTCCGAGTAGCTCGTGACGCTCCAGACGTCGGCGCCGACGTTGTATTTGCTCTCGAGGATTTCCTGCGCCTTGATCACTTCGGGCAGGATCGCGCCGCTGCCGAACAGCTGCGCGCGCGCGGCGCGGTCCGGCGCCGAGGTGGCGCGGAACCGGTACAACCCTTTCAGGATGCCTTCGCGAGCGCCTTCGGGCATTGGCGGCATCGCGTACTGCTCGTTCATGACGGTCAGGTAGTAGAAGATGCTCTCCTGATCGACATACATGCGCCGGATGCCGTCCTGGATGATGACCGCGATCTCGTACGCGAACGCCGGGTCGTAGGCGACGATGTTCGGGACGGGGTAGGCCAGGAGGTGACTGTTACCGTCCTGGTGCTGCAGCCCCTCGCCGGCCAGCGTCGTGCGCCCGGCGGTGCCGCCGAGCATGAAGCCGCGGGTCCGCGAGTCGGCGCCCGCCCAGATGAGATCGCCGATCCGCTGGAAGCCGAACATCGAGTAGAAGATGAAGAAGGGGATCGTGTTCACGCCGTAGGTCGCGTACGACGTGCCGGCGGCAATGAACGACGACATCGAACCGGCTTCGTTGATCCCTTCCTCGAGAATCTGGCCGTCGGATGCCTCCTTGTAATACAGGAGCGTATCCATGTCGACCGGCTCGTAAACCTGGCCGGCATGTGAGTAGATCCCCACCTGCCGGAACAGCGCCTCCATACCGAACGTTCGCGCTTCGTCGGGAACGATCGGCACGACCAGGTGGCCGATCTCCTTGTCGCGCAGCAGCTTCGACAGCAGCCTCACGAACACCATCGTCGTCGAGGCCTTGCGGCCTTCGGTGCCGGACGCGAACTCGTCGAAGAGCTCCGTCGGAACGGTCTTGAGCGGCTCGCTGCGGATCTTCCGCATCGGCACGTAGCCGCCGAGCGTCTCGCGGCGCTGCCGCAGATAGCGGCTCTCGATGCTGTCGTCGGCCGGACGGTAGAAGGGGGTATTGCTGATCTCGGCGTCGGAAATCGGGATCCCGAAGCGGGTGCGGAAGGCGCGCAGCTCCTCTTCGTTCATCTTCTTCTGCTGATGGGTGATGTTCTTGCCTTCGCCCGCTTCGCCGAGGCCGTAGCCCTTGATGGTGCGCGCGAGGATGACCGTCGGCGCTCCCTTGTATTCGACCGCCGCCTTGTAGGCGTTATAGACCTTGACGGGGTCGTGGCCGCCGAGCGACATCTTCTTCAACTGGTCGTCGGAGAGGTGCTTGACCATCTCCAGCAGCCGCGGGTCGGCTCCCCAGAAATGCTCGCGGACGTAGGCGCCCGATTCGACCGCGTACTTCTGGTACTGGCCGTCGACGATCTCGCCCATGCGCTTGACGAGCAGGCCGTCGCGATCCTTGGCGAGCAGCGCGTCCCACTCGCGGCCCCAGATCACCTTGATGACGTTCCAGCCGGCCCCGCGGAACATCGCCTCGAGTTCCTGGATGATCTGGCCGTTGCCGCGCACCGGGCCGTCGAGGCGCTGCAGGTTGCAGTTGATGACGAAGATCAGGTTGTCGAGCTTCTCGCGCGCCGGCAGCGTGATGGCGCCCAGCGCCTCCGGCTCGTCGGTCTCGCCGTCGCCGAGGAAGGCCCAGACTTTCGAGGCGGATTTCGGCTTCAGTCCGCGATCTTCGAGGTAGCGCATGAAGCGCGCCTGGTAGATCGCCATGATCGGGCCGAGGCCCATCGAAACGGTCGGGTATTCCCAGAAGTCGGGCATCAGCCACGGGTGCGGATACGACGACAGGCCGCCGCCCGCCCGCAGCTCGCGGCGGAAGTTCTCCAGGTGCGTTTCGTCGATGCGGCCTTCGAGGTAGGCGCGCGCGTAGATGCCGGGGGCAGCGTGTCCCTGGAAGAAGATGATGTCGGCGTCCGGGGAATCGTGCCCGCGGAAGAAGTGATTGAAGCCCACTTCGTACAGCGTCGCGGCCGACGCATAGGTTGAAATATGACCGCCGATGCCTTCCTCGGCCTTGTTCGCGCGGACGACCATCGCGGCCGCGTTCCATCGCACGAGGCTCTTGATGCGGCGCTCGAGGTCGGGGCTGCCCGGCATGAGCGCCTGCTCGTCGGCGGGAATCGTGTTGAGGTAAGGGGTGTTGGCGCTGAAGGGGAGGTTGACGCCGTTCTCGGTCGCATGAACCGCGAGGTCCCGCAGGAGCTGGGCGACCTTCGCGGGGCCGCCCGACTGTAGAACGTAGTCGAGCGAGTCGAGCCATTCACGCGTCTCGACGGCGTCGAGCTCGGCCGCATCTTTCGGAGCAATGTGTCTCACAGCAGGACGTTGTCCTTTCGCCTCCCAGCCTAAGCTAGCTACAGTGTCGGCCGATCCGCGCGCCGCCTGTAGGAATCTCCCATTGTAACCTTGACCCGAGAATGAACCGCAACCTCGTCACCGTACGCGACACGATTGTGACCTGCCAGCGCTGCACCCGTCTTCGCGCGTACTGCGAGCGGATCGGCGTCGAAAAACGCCGCGCGTTCCGTCACGACACGTACTGGGCGCGACCGGTGCCAGGATTCGGCGACGCCGGCGCGCGGCTGCTCATCGTCGGGCTGGCGCCGGCGGCGCACGGTGCGAACCGCACCGGCCGTGTCTTCACCGGAGACGGCGCCGGCGGCTCGGGCGATTTCCTGATGGCGGCGCTCAATCGTCACGGGTTCGCCAACATCCCGACGTCGCGCGATCCGAACGACGGCCTCGCGCTCCGCGACGCGTTCATCGCCGCGGCGGTGCGCTGCGCGCCGCCCGGCAACAAGCCGACGCCGCAGGAGATCGCCAATTGTCTTCCGCACCTCGACGCCGAAGTCGCGGCGCTGCCCCGCGTGCGCGTCGTGGTCGCGCTCGGCAAGATTGCGTTCGACGCGTACCTGCAGATGCTGAAACTGCGAGGCATCGTCGTGCGGCCGCGGCCCCAGTTCGCGCATGGATCGATCGCCATCCTGCCGAACGGCCAGACGCTGATCGGCTGCTATCACCCGAGCCGCCAGAACACCAACACCGGGAAGCTCACGGCGCGGATGATGAGCGACATCTTTCCGGGACATGCGTGCCGCGTCGAAAGCTTGCCTCGCCGTAGCGCACACAGATTTGTCGTGCGCGAAGGCGGGGAACCTTCGCTGATCCCCGGTGTCCAACAACACAGAACGACATCGCGCGCATGTCGATGCCCGGCCTGAAGGCTGGGCCTACAACTGCAAACGTCGTTGTAGGCCCGCCCTTTTAGGGCGGGCGCATGGAGGGCCGCATGCCGCGCGATCTGTTCGGTAACGTCGCTGTTCGTCCGCCGTCCGTTCGTTCCCACCGTTCACCGGTCGTCGTCGCGTCGATCGGCGTCCACGTGCTCGTCGTGATCGCCGTGCTCGTCGCAACTGCCATCGCGCCGGACATTCTGCCGACGCCTCGCGAAGCGCTCGCGTTCTACGAGCCCGCGCGGCTGATCGACATTGAGCTTCCGCCGCCCCCGCCCGCGCCACGCCCGCCAACAGCGGCGCCTGAGTTGCCCACAGTGTCACCAAACGCGGCGCCCGTCGTCGCGCCGACAGCCATTACGCCCGAAACATGGGCGCCGGCATTTGTGCCGTCGAGCGACGGCGTCGTGAACGGGATTGTGGACAGCTTTGGCGGCGATGTGCACGGCGTGCTCGATGCGCCGCCTGCTCCTGTTGTTACGACGCCAAAAGAGCCGGTCCGGATGCATCGCGGGATTGAGGCACCGGACAAGGTCGTCAATGTGGCGCCGACCTACCCGGCGGTTGCACGAGCGGCTCGTGTCGAGGGCGTGGTGATCCTCGAAGCGGTAATCGACGAGTCCGGTAACGTCACCTCGGCGCGAGTGCTGCGAGGGGATCCGCTGCTCGCCCCGGCTGCGCTGGACGCGGTGCAGCAGTGGAAGTTCAAGCCCGCGAGGTTGAACGGTGAGGCGATTCCGGTCGTGATGACCGTCACCGTCCAGTTCAAACTTCAATAGCAATCAGCAGCGCCTGCGGCCCGCCTCCGCTCGCACGACTTTTGCGAGCTACGCGCGGCACTGGAAGCTTGGGCGCCGAAGTGCGAAGGCGGCCCGGCGCCAGTGGAAAAGCGCCGCGGCCATGCGAGCCGAGGACAAGTGAATCCGAGGCGAGCATCAGCGTAAGTTCGCGCTGGGGGTGGGGCCCCAGCGCCAGTGGAAAAAAGTTGGCCGAGCGCCCGGTTCTATACCGGGTGTACAAGCGGCGCGAGTACGATCCGGGCGGTCGCTAATCAACCCGTCCACTCCCCACTCGAGAAGTCGGCGGGCATCGGCCTCGGTGTCCACCGTCCAGACTTGAACGCCGAGCCCCGCGGCATGTGAGGAGCGGATGAAGCCTGGCGACACGATTCGCGTGGCTTCGGCGCGCTCGGGAACCTGATAGCCGGCGTACGAAGGGCGGCTGACCGGCCAGCCGAGCCAGCTGCGATAGAGCGCCCACCGCACCTCCTCGCGCGCGGCGCTGGTGGCCAGGGCCGGCTCGAGCTCGCGGGCCGCGCGCAGCGCTCGACGGCCAAACGACCCCAGGCACACCCGGTCCACGGCGTCCGCCGACCGCACGGCCTCGACAACGGCGGCGGCGAACTCGGCGGAATTGATTTTCATCTCGACGATGACGCGGCAGTCGCGATAGCGGCGGAGCACCTCGCCGAGCGCGGGGACGCCAATGCCATGCCCCCTGAATGGATGGGTGCCGGACTGGGCGAAGCGATAACCGGCGTCTACTCGCGCCAGCTCGCGCGCATCCAGTGCGGCGACGGCGCCCCGGCGGTCGGTCGTGCGATCGAGAATGGCGTCGTGGTGGACGACAACGACGCCGTCGCGCGACACGCGGACATCCAGCTCGATCCCGTCGGCGCCTGATGCGAGTCCCTTGTCGAATGCCGCGATCGTATTCTCCGGCGCGAGCGCGGCGCCGCCCCGGTGCGCGAAGACCAGCGGGCGAGTTGATTCGAAGAAGGGATGGCGCACCCGGAGTACAGATCCTCTCATGGCGGACCCGATTCGAACCCTGGGTGAACTTCGGCAGCGGCGTGGATCCGAGACGCGTTCCGTCAAGCAGGAGGTCCGCGACAACCTGGTCCGCAAGCTTCAGGCCGGAGAAAAGCTGTTCCCGGGCATCATCGGCTACGACGATACCGTCGTGCCGCAACTCGTCAACGCCATCCTCTCGCGACACAATTTCATCCTGCTCGGACTGCGCGGCCAGGCCAAGAGCCGCATCCTGCGCAGCCTGATCGATCTGCTGGACGATGAAATCCCCGTCGTGCCGGGCTGCGAGATCCACGACGATCCGCAGGCGCCGCTGTGCGGCGCCTGCCGCGCGCGGGTGGCCAAGGAGGGCGACCACCTGCCCATCGGCTGGCTGCCCCGCGATGCGCGGTTCGTCGAGAAGCTCGCAACCCCCGACGTGACCATCGCCGACATGGTCGGCGACATCGATCCGATCAAGGCGGCCCAGGCCGGGCTCAACCTCGCCGACGAATTGACGATGCACTACGGGCTGCTGCCGCGCGCCAATCGCGGGATCTTCGCGATCAACGAGCTGCCCGACCTCGCCGGGAAAATCCAGGTCGGGCTGTTCAACATCCTCCAGGAAGGCGACGTCCAGATTAAGGGCTACCCGATCCGGCTGCAGCTCGACGTCCTGCTGGTCTTCACCGCCAACCCGGAGGACTACACGGCCCGCGGCAAGATCATCACGCCGCTCAAGGACCGGATCGGCTCGGAGATCCGCACCCACTATCCGGCCACGCGCCAGAACGCGATCGCCATCACGGCGCAGGAGGCGTGGGTTCAGCGCCCGGGCGGACTGAAGGTCGAGGTCCCCACCTATCTCCGCGAGGTCGTTGAGGAAGTCGCGTTCCAGGCGCGCGCCGATCGCAAGATCGACAAGCGCTCGGGCGTGAGCCAGCGGCTGCCGATCACGACGCTGGAACTCGTCATCTCGAACGCCGAGCGCCGGGCGCTCGCCAACGATGAGAAAGTGGTCGTGCCGCGCGTCACCGACGTCTACGCGGCGCTGCCGTCAATCACCGGCAAGTTCGAGTTGGAATACGAGGGCGAGCTGAAGGGCGCCGAAGCGGTCGCCCGCGACCTGATTCGCTCCGCGGTCGGCAACGTGTTCACGGGGATGTTCGACGGCGTCGACACGCGCACCGTCACCGAGTGGTTCGATCTGGGCGGCTCGCTGCCGCTGAGCGACACCACGGCCGCCGCCGAGGTCATCGCGCTGACCCGCGGCGTGCAGGGCCTGCGGGAGCTGGCCGAGCGCACGGGCCTGGCCGGCGGAGCGTCGGCGCCCGCCATGGCCTCGGCCATCGACTTCGTCCTCGAAGGCCTGTACGCGCAGAAGAAGATCAGCCGCAGCGACGAGCGCGGCTATACGGCCGGGGCGGAATCGGCGCCTCGACGCCCGTCGCGTCGCGAGGAAACGGGGATGGACGAGGAGATCAGGTTTCCGGGCGGAAAGAAGAAATATTACAACTGAGTAATTTGGAATTAGGAATTAGGAATTAGGAATTCGTGAAGTATCGCTACACGAAATTCACCGGCGATCCGCTCGAGGAGCTCGACCTCGAGGACCTCGTGGCGAAGCTGTCCGATCTGCTGCTGTCGAGCGGCTTCGGCAACCCGTATGGGACGAGCGACGACGAGCGGACGCTGCAGGCGCTGCACGATGCGATCCTCGACGCGTTGTTCAACGGCGGCGTCCTGCCGGAGGAAACCATCGAACGGCTGCTTGGCGACCCCGCGGACGGCGATCAATCAGAGATGCGCTCCAAGCTCGAGGAGCTGATCCAGGAGATCATCGAGCGGATGGGCGAGCAGGGATACATCTCGATGCCGCCCGACCTCGAAAGCGAACGCCAGCGGCGCAGCGGCCGCGGCCGCGGCCAGGATCCGGCGCAGGCCGAGGCGGTGCACTTCGAGGTCACCGACAAGACGCTGGACTTCCTCGGCTACCGCGCGCTGCGCGACCTGCTCGGATCGCTGGGCAAGAGCAGCTTCGGCCGGCACGACACGCGCGAACAGGCCACCGGCGTCGAAACCACCGGGGCGCCGAAGCCGTACGAGTTCGGCGACACCCTCAACCTCGACGCGGCGGCCACGCTTCTCAACGCCGTCGCCCGCGAAGCGCGCGACGCGGCACCCGGCACGCCGCACCCAGCACCGGCACCCGGCACCCGGCACCCTGCACCCAGCACCCGGCACCCAGCACCCGGCACCCGGCACCCGTCGCATTCGCGTCACCCACGAAGACCTAATGGTGGTGCAGGGCGAATATCAGAGCTCCTGCGCAACCGTCCTGATGCTCGACTGCAGCCACAGCATGATCCTGTACGGCGAGGATCGATTCACGCCGGCCAAGCGCGTGGCGCTGGCGCTCGCGCAGTTGATCAAGAACCAGTATCCCGGCGACGCGTTGAAGGTGGTGCTGTTCCACGATTCGGCCGAGGAAATCCCGCTCGCCGAGCTCGGCCGCGTGCGCGTCGGTCCCTACTACACCAACACGCGTGAGGGGCTGCGGCTCGCCCGGCGGATCCTGGAGCGGCAGAGCAAGGACATGCGGCAGATCATCATGATCACCGACGGCAAGCCGTCCGCCCTGACGCAGCCCGACGGCCGCATCTACAAGAACGCCTTCGGCCTCGATCCGTTCATCGTCGCCGAGACCTGCGCCGAGGTGGCCGCCTGCCGCAAGAGCGGCATCATGATCAATACGTTCATGCTCGCCCGCGACTACGACCTGGTGAGCTTCGTCCGCCGCGTCGCCGAGATCTGCAAGGGCAAGGCGTACTTCACGACGCCATACACCCTCGGACAGTACGTGTTGATGGATTACATGGATAAGAAGACGAAAACGATTCACTAGGCACGCAGCATCAGGCTTCAGGCACCATGTCCGATTTGCTTCCCATCTTCCCGCTGCCCAATGTCGTCCTCTTCCCGAACGTCTTTCTGCCCCTGCACATCTTCGAGGCGCGCTACCGCGAGATGATCGCGGACGCGCTCGCAAGCGATCGGATGATCGGCATGGTGCTGCTCAGGCCGGGCTGGGAGCGCGACTACGAGGGGCGGCCGCCGGTGTACCCGATCGGCTGCAGCGGCGTGATCACGCACGTTGAAAAGCTGCCCGACGGCCGCTACAACATCGTGCTGCGCGGGCTCGAGCGCTTCCGGATCGCGGCCGAGGACGAGACGAAGCCCTACCGGCGCGCAGCGATCGAGCCGCTCGTCGAACGGCACCTCGAAACCGACGACCGGCAGATCGTGAAGAACGCCCGCGCCAGGCTCGAGGCGCTGCTGACGGCCACGCTGCGACGCACGCACGGCGCGGCCGACGCCGCGCCGGACCTCCGCACCGCCACGGCGATGTGCGACGAGGACCTCGTCAACGCGCTGGCGCAGTACCTCGACCTCGAGCCGCTCGAGCGGCAGGCGCTCCTCGAGCAGGACAGCCTGCGCACGCGCGCCGAGTCGCTCGTGGAACTGCTCGAGATGAAGCTGCTCATCGCCCGCACGCCCGGATTGTCGAACGTCGCGCACTAGTGGGGCCGGGAAAGGCAGGAAGGGCTGGAGAGGCGGGAAGGGGAGGTCACGGAAACCCTTCCTCCCTCCCGCCCGTCCTGCCTCTTCCTGCCCTTCTCCTGTGCGCCGCTGCGTTCCTGCTCTATTCGAGTCTCGGGCTCGCCGCGCACCGTTCGCTCCACAGCAACGCCTTCGATCTCTCTGTGTTCGACTACGCGCTGTGGAGCACGGCCACGGGCGGACCTGTCGCCTACGTGCCGATGTTCCGGCACTCGCTCTTCGCGCAGCACTTCATGCCGACGCTCGTCCTGCTGTCCCCGCTCGCCCGGCTGTTCGACGGACCGGCATGGCTGTTCGTGGTGCAGGCGTTGTTCCATGCGGCGGCCGGCTTCCTGCTCTACCGCTTCGCGCGGCGCCACGCATCCAGCGGCGTGGCGCTGGCGCTGACCGCGGCCTTCCTGTTCTCGCGGCGCGCGCATGGCGCCGCGACCAGCGTCTTCTATATCGAGAGCGCCGAGCCGCTGCTGATCTTCGGTGCGCTCCTCGCGCGGGAGTCGCGGCGGCTGCCCGTCTACTGGCTCCTGGTCGTGCTCGCGCTCGGGTGCAAGGAAGATGTCGCGTTGTACTTTGCGGTGTTCGGCATCGTCGTCGCGGTCGCCGAGCGCGATCGGCGGATCGGCATCGCCACGACCGCTCTGTCCGTCGTCTGGCTCGCCGTGTCTCTTGGCGTCGCGATCCCGTTCTGGCGCGGGATCTACGGCCTGGATTCGGCGAATCCGTTCCTCGAAGGGCGATACGGCGGGCTGGCAGATGCAGCAGGTCGACTCGTCTCGTTGGAAGCCCTCAGCCGAATCATCACGGTTTTCAGCGCGACGGGATTCGCCTGCCTGCTCGCCCCCGCGTGGGCAGCGATTGCCCTACCGGGCATGCTGGTCAACCTGGCCGCGGCCCCTGAGTCGCTGCAGGCGGCGCTGCTCGGCCACTACTTGTGGCCGATCCTGCCGTGGCTCTTTGCCGCAGCGGCGATCGGCGCCGGCCGTCTGGAAAGTAAGGCGACCCTCTCAGGGTCACCGTCGCCGCGAATCACCCGATGGCTCCCGTTGGCGATTCTGCTCGTCGCGCTCATCGATCTGCCGCTGCCGCGCGCCATCGCCCGGGCATCGTGGCGGCAGCCTGACAAAGCGCGTGAGCTCCTGCGGCAGTTGGAGTCTGTTCCTCGAGACGCCAGTGTCCTGGCGCAGCCGAACCTGATTCCGCATCTTCCCCGACGGCTCGAGCTGCACTCGCTGGGCGTCTACGCGGCCGGCCAGCCCGACGACGCGTCGTTCGTCCTGCTGTCGCGCGAAGGTGATTTGTGGCCGTTCACGGCCGCGGACATTGATAAGCAGGTCGCACACTACACAGGGGACTCGCGCTTCGAGCGGCTGACCAACGGCCCGTTGATCCTGTTTCGCCGGCGGTAACCAGCTCCTCAGCTCTCTCAGCTTCCTCAGCTCCTCAGCTTCTAGACGCGCCTCGCAATCTCCTCGATGATCTTCTCCCCATGGAACCGACCGTTCTCGATGAAGATCGTGCCGGTGTCGACGCCGGCCAGCGCGCCGCCGGCGACGAACAGGCCCGGGACGTTCGTCTCGAAGGTCTCGGGGTTGTAGACGGGCGCGCGGCGATCGTTCAGCTCGATGCCGGCCGACAGCTGGAGATCCCAGTCGGCGTGGTAGCCGACGAGCAGGAAGACCGCCTCGGCCGGCAACTCTTCGCCGGTGGCCAGGAGCACGGCAGTCGGCCGGATTTCCCTGACGCACGCGCCGAAGCGTGCCGCGATCGAGCCTTCCTTGATCCGGTTCTCGATGTCGGGCCGCACCCAGTACTTGATCGTGGACTTCAGCTCCGGCCAGCGGTGGACGATGGTCACGTGCGCCCCGGCACGGTACATCTCGAGCGCCGACTCGGCCGCCGAGTTGCCGCCGCCGACGATGACGACGCGGCGCCGGTAGGTACGGATGTGGCTCAGAGTAGTAGTGATGAACGTGCGGCAGGTCCTCGCCGGGGATGTTCAAGAGGTTCGGAAGATCGAAATAGCCAGTGGCGAGCACGACGTTCCGCGCATGGCGAACGCGCGTGCCGCCCCGTGACGTACACGTCTCCAGGACGAAGACTGTCTGACTCTTTTCCAATGGCGCTGGGGCCCCACCCCCAGCGCGTTCCTTCGCTGATGCCTCGCCTCGGATTTGCTGGTCCTCGGCTCGGCATGGCCGCAGGCGCTCCTCCTCCTCTCGATCAATCTTGAGTACCCGCTCGTCGAAGGCGATCTGCAGATCGAATGTATCCACGACCCGACGGTAATACCGGAGCGCCTCGGCACGGGTCGGCTTCTCGAACGGCGAGACGAACGGCAATCCCCCGATTTCCAGGAGTTCGGGCGTCGTGAAGAACACCATCTGCGGCGGAAACCGGTAGATGGAGTTGACGAGCGTTCCTTGTTCCAGGACCTGGTAGTCGAGGCCTCGCTGTTTGGCGGCGATGGCGGCTGAGAGCCCCGAGGGCCCGCCGCCGACGATGATCACGTCGCGAACCGGCATGCCTTTCATTGTAGGATGCTCCGCATGCTGCGCAGATGCATCGCCGTTGTTGCCGCGTACGTGCTGACGTCGGTGGCGCTCCCGGCTCTCCAGGTGGAGAAGCGCGGCATCACCGAGACCGACCTGTTCGCGTTCACCTGGGTCGCGGATCCACAGATCTCTCCTGATGGGTCGACGATCGCGTTCGTGAAGGTGGTCGTCAACGAGAAAGACAACCGTTACGAGACCACCATCTACGCCGTGCCTGCCGCAGGGGGCCAGCCGCCGCGGTCGCTGACATCGGGCACGCGCGACACGTCGCCGCGCTGGTCGCCCGATGGGAAAGCGCTGGCATTCGTGCGCGTGGTCGAGAAGAAGGACGGCCCGTCGCTGCCGCAGGTGCACGTGCTGCCGTTGTCCGGCGGCGAGGCGCAGGCGCTCACCGATCTACCGCGCGGCGCAACCAGTCCCGTGTGGTCGCCTGACGGCCGGACGATCGCCTTCAGCAGCACGACAACCGCCGCCGATCTGAAGCCGCCCCCGCCCGAGCGGCGCAGCGACGTGCGCGTCATCGATCGACCTGTGTATCGCGAAAACGGCGACCCCGACTACGTCGACGATGACCGCCATTCGCACATCTGGACCGTGAGGGCCGGGGATGCCGGTTCCAACCCGGCGACTCCGAGCCGCGTGACCGACGGCCGATTCGACGAGTCGAACGTCAGGTGGTCGCATGATGGTTCGCGAATCCTGTTCGTTTCCGATCGTCGGGCAGAACCCTATTTCCATGCCGACGACGTGGATCTCTACAGCGTGCCTGCCGGCGGCGGCGAGATCATGCGCATGGCGAGCATCGACGGCGTTATCGGCAGGTTCGCGGTGTCGAACGATGGCCGCCGCATCGCGTTCGTCGGAATCCCGCAAGGCAACCCTATCCGCTCCTACGACGTGCCCGATCTTTTCGTCGTCGACGCCGATGGAAAGGGCGAACCACGCAATCTCACCTTACGCTACGACTACGACATCGGCGGCGGCATCGGAGGCGATCAGGCCGCGCCGCGTGGCGCGGGAACGAAGGCGATCGTCTGGGCGCCGGACGATCGCTCGCTGCTGACCGTCGCCTCGGAACGCGGCAGCGCGAACATCAAGCGGATCACGATCGACGACGCCAGGATCGAGGCGATTACCGACGGCCCGCGGGACGTGATGTCGTTCACGGCGTCGCGCGATGCGTCGACGCTGGCCGCGGTCATCTCCACTCCTGTCGTCCTCGGCAACGTCAACGTCGTCAGGACGACCGGCGGCGCAGCGGCGCCGGTGGCCGTGACGCACTTCAACGATGGGTTGTTCGAGCGGCTGAACCTCACGCCGCCCGAAGAGCTCTGGTATCAGAGCTTCGACGGCAAGCGCATTCACGGCTGGATCCTGAAGCCGCCGGGCTTCGACGCGCGCCGCAAGTATCCGATGATCCTGGAGATCCACGGCGGGCCGCATTCGGCGTACGGCAACACCTTTACGCACGAATTTGCGTGGATGGCGGCGAAGGGCTACGTCGTTCTCTACACGAACCCGCGCGGCAGCTCGTCGTACGGACAGGACTTCGGCAACATCATTCAGTACCACTACCCGGGCGACGACTACCGCGATTTGATGGCCGGCGTCGACGAGGTGCTGAAACGCGGCTATGTCGATCCCGAGCGGCTGGGCGTGACCGGCGGCAGCGGCGGCGGCCTGCTGACGAACTGGACGATCACGCAGACGCAACGATTCAAGGCCGCGGTGTCGCAGCGCGACATCGCCGACTGGACCGGATTCTGGTTATCGGCCGACTTCGCGCAGTTCACCCCGTTCTGGTTCAGGAAAGCGCCGTGGGAGGATCCGCAGGATTTCGCGGCGCGCTCGCCCATCACCCACGTCGCCAAGGTGACGACGCCGCTGATGCTGATCCTCGGGGACCAGGACTACCGGACGCCGCCGGCGAACGGCGGCGAGCAGATGTTCAGGGCGCTGCAATACCGGCGCGTGCCGAGCGTGATGGTGCGTTTCCCGCGGGAAAATCACGAACTGTCGCGCTCCGGCGAGCCGTGGCACCGGGTCGAACGCCTGCGGCATATCGTGAGCTGGATGGACCGCTGGCTGAACCCGTCGAAGGACCTGTCGAAGGACCCTTCGTCCTGAAATTCAAGCCTTTCGTCGGTTGACGACCGGCCCGCCCCGATCGCCCCGGTAGCTTGAGGGTGAAAGGAGCGTGTTTATGTGGTTGATCAATCTGCTGCTCGCACTCGCGATCGCGCTCGCGCCCGATCAGGCGCCGGCTGCGGCGGACACCTGGGATTACACGGTCGTTCGTGCCGACATGTTCGCGGGGCTTGCCGGCGACACGGCGCGGTTCGCAAAGGCGATGGAGGCGTGCGAACGGACACTGGCGCGCGACGCGAAACATTCCGAAGCGCTCGTCTGGCATGGATCGGGGCTGTTCTTCCAGGCCGGACAGGCGTTCCAGCGGGGCGACATGGCCAACGGTGGGCCGCTGTGGGAGCGAGGCCTCGCCGAAATGGATGAAGCGGTCTCGCTCGCGCCCGACAGCCTCGCGGTCGTCATTCCTCGAGGCGCGGTGTTGCTGCAGGCGGCGCGGTCCGTCCCTCCTGCCATGGCGGAGCCGCTGCTGCAGACCGGGGTCCGCGATTTCGAGCACGTCCTCGACTTGCAGAAGTCGTATTTCCACACCCTGGGGGATCATCCGAAAGGCGAGCTGCTGTTTGGCCTCGCTGACGGCTACGCGCGGCTCGGCGACAAGGTGAAGGCGCGTGCCTACTTCGAGCGGCTGATTGCCGAGGCGCCGGCGTCCGGCCAGGCTCCCCGCGGCCGCGCGTGGATCGAGACCGGAGCCGTTCCGCCGGCGCCGGGGCTGGGCTGCTTCGGCTGCCACAAGTGAGCGCCGTGACTCCCAGAGCGCGCTACATCCTGAGAATGGTCGCGGTCAATATTGCCGCGACCGTTTTCGTCGCCGTCGCCTTCATCGGCGTCGGCTTCGGCATGCCGTGGCGGCAGGCCGCGGAAGCCCTCGGCGTCGCGTTTCTCTTCTCATTCACGATCGGCACCCTGTGCGCAGCCTTTATCCCCCGCATCAGCCCGCGGCTGTGGCGACATCGTTTCCCGATCAACTGGGTGCTGCTCATCGCCTCCCTGTTCGCGTTTGCGATGGTGGGCAGCGTGATCACCATCGCCATCCTGACGGGAATCGGCTACATTCCGGCCGCTCAGTTCGCCGGCTGGCTGCTGGGGTCTGCCAGGTACGCGATTATCACGACCCTCACCTTCGGTATCGCGATTTCCGCCTACGAATGATGCGCGCCCGGCTCGAGGACGCGACGCTGGCCGTGCGGACGAAGGAGCGCGACGAGGCGGAGGCCCGCCGCGCCGCCGTCGAAGCACAGCTGGCCTCGCTCGAATCGCGCGTCCAGCCGCATTTCCTGTTCAACACGCTGAACTCGATCGCGTCGCTCATTCCGAGCGACCCGAACGGCGCGGAGAAAATGACGGCACAGCTGGCGTCGCTGCTGCGATCGTCGCTGGACGTCGCCGACCGCCCGCTCGTCCCGCTCGAGCAGGAGGTGCAGACCGTGCGCGACTACCTGGAGATCGAGCGCGTCCGCTTTGGCGATCGCATGAAGGGGGACCTGGCGATCGACGAGAGCGCAAAAGGGACGCTCGTGCCGCGGTTATCGCTCCAGAGCCTGGTCGAGAACTCCGTGAAGTACGCCATCTCGCCCCGCCGGAACGGCGGCAGCATCTCGGTTCGCGCCTCCACGGCCGACGGCCGCGTGCGCATCGAAGTCCAGGACGATGGGCCGGGATTCGACCAGGACGCCATCCCGGGCAATCACGGACTCGCGCTCCTGCGCCAGCGCCTCGCGTTGACCTACGGCGATCGAGCGACGCTGCAGATTCAGAGCGCGCCGGGCGGCACACTGATCATCATCGAGCTTCCGCGGTCGTAGGGTCCGCTCTCGCCGAACGAAACATGCTCCGCGCCTACATCGTTGACGACGAGCGGCTGGCGGTCGAACGGCTGACGCGCCTGCTCGAGGCCACCGGACGGGTCCGCCTCGCCGGCAGCGCGATTGATCCCGAAACGGCACTGGCGGAGCTGCGCGATCGCGAGGTCGACGTGCTGTTCCTCGATATCCAGATGCCCGGTCTGACCGGCTTCGACGTGCTCGAGCGGCTCGATCGCGACCTGCCGGTCATCTTTACGACGGCCTACGATCGGTACGCGCTCGACGCGTTCGCGGTGAACTCGATCGACTACCTGCTCAAGCCGATCGAGCCGGACCGGCTCGAGCGCGCGCTGGACAAGCTGTCGCGCCTCGTCGGGCCAGCCGCGGCCGGACGTCCGGGCGCTGGCGCGTGAGCTGGCCGCTCAGCTCGGCAGCGGCCGGCGCCTCGAACGCATGGCGTCGCGGGTCGGGGAACGGACGACGGTTCTCGAGGTGGCGCGCATCAGCCACTTCTTCTCGAAAGACAAGCTCACCTTCGCGGTATCGGCCAACCGCGAGCACGCGATCGACTACACGCTGGCCGAGCTCGAAGAGCGGCTCGACCCGCGCCGGTTCGTGCGGATCCATCGAGCGACGATCGTGAATCTCGCGTTCGTCGCCGAGCTGTATCCTGGCATCGACGGCATGCTGGTCCGGCTGAAAGACGACCGGAAAACCGAGCTCAGCGTGTCACGGGATCGGGTGCGCGAGCTTAGGACGCGGCTTGGAATCTGATGCGAGTCATTCGAGCCGCGTCGCGCGATAGGTGATCGGGTTGGCAAATGGTCCGGTCTGGTTCCTGACCTGCGTGAGCAGCAGCGTGTCACCTTCCACCTTGAACGACAGCACATAGAAAGCGCCGGGCTGCATCAGGGCCGGCGCCTTCGCGACCAGAACACGCTGTGTACTTTCATTCCCCTTAAGTTCATATGTCCCGGCTTGCGCGTCGAAGGGTCCCCACGTGGCCCGCAGCTCGTCGGCGCCTGCTTTTACAGCGCCGCCCTGCGGCAGCGGGGGTCGCGGCTTGTCGGCGGTCACGTCGACATACGCGAAGTGTTTCCCGGTCACTATGACGATCCCACCGAGGTCCGGCGAAGACTTGTCAATCGTGCGCGCGTTTGGCCCAGAAGTCGTGGTCTGGATGATGCGCCACACACCTTGGATTTGCGAGCTGCTGGACGGTTTGGTTTGTGTCGACGCGGGCACCACGGTAAGAACGACGGCCGCGATTACGCCAACGATCTTTGCTGCAGACATCAGGCGCTCCTCTCCTAAAGCGGTACGGGTCACCACCGGCGACGGATCTAACTCCGTCGGATCTACGTGTTGCCACGCGCTGGTGGCCGTTCCACGGCGGCCGCGAGGCCCAGCGTGGTTATGGGCGTCCAAGGGGACCGTCACCGGTACCCTGCCCCACGTTGAGGTAAGTCAACAGAGCGAGGTCGCCGAAGACGCGAAGACGCACATTTGTCTGCCGCGCCAATCCGCCTGACCCCTTCAAGCGGCTGACCCGCTCCTCCCGCTGGTGCGCGAGGCCGTCAGAGGTGACGCGGACAAAATCTGGAGTGGTCAACATTCGATAGGTCTTCTGGTCTCCTTTGCCAACAGCCGTTTCGAGTGCTTCGTGCAGCGCCCAAATGGAGGCTCTCCATTGGCCGCCTTCCTTGACCCACAGGCGCAGCACACGGTCGCGGCCGTTCCCCTGCGGGCCGTCGAGCAACCCGGTGACCAGTCCGACGTCCCCGAACATCCGCCCCTGGAGTTCCGGATTGTTGCCAGAACTTGGCGCTGCCTTAAGAGCCGCGAGATCCTTCGCCGCACGAGTGGTTCCCGGAGGAATCACATCGAAGTAATCGACTGACAGGGAGCGGCAAGAGACTCGCCCCAGTTCGTCTCGCATGCGTGTACCTGCTCCAACCGCCGGACCTCATCGCCCTGTGCCAGGGTCACAGTGGCGAGTGTCGTCAGAGCGATTATTGCCGCCGCAATTTGATGCATAACACCACCTCTTTGGTCACCACACTACGGATGAGATGTGAATGTTCCCTCCCGCTAGTTCTGTTCCATCGTTTCCCGCGTCCGAGCTTCCCATGTTGTTGTCGTAGACCACGCCGCCCGGACCCGTAATCTTGATTCGGAACGCATCGGTGTCCCCATGCCCACCAACCTGACCGTCAACTCCCGTCAGGAGAAACTGATACGAACCGCTTCCGTTGATGGTGCCGGTGCCCTTGAACTGGGCACGCGCCCCGGCGACAACCAGCCACTCGTAGGAAGTACCGGAAATTGAGGCCGCCCGCGTGGAATTGGAATCGGTCCCTCCCAACCGGATTCGTTCCATTTCCGTATTCGGACACAAGCCGAATGTCGCTTTCCCAGTCAGAAGATGGATCGACGGTGTAGGCGCCAGCAGGTGAAACGATCCACCCTCCGCCGGTAACGAAGCCGCCAGCCGGATCTAGACAGCCAGGATCAGGTCACAAGACGTCGTGGTGTTCTGTGCCGCGTCCGTCCCGCGCACGCAGATGCTGTAGACACCTACCTGAAGAAGCAGAGATGCAGTAGCGCTCAGCTCTGGCCTGACATAGTAGTCCGCGCCGACCGTCAGCCATGTAACGTCACCGTCGGTGCTTACTCGATTAGCGCGACGTTGCTGCCCCCGGAGCCGACGTCGCTCGCGCTGACGGTGAGGCCGACGGCAGTTCCCTATTGCCGCCGGATTCTGACTGAGCGTGATCTCTACCAGGCTGGGCGGCATCACGTCGGTGACGACAGCCACGACGAACGGGCTGAGCGACGAAGTCTCGGCGCAAATGCGCCGCATGGCGAAATTCGGTCTTTCCACGCCGTTAAGAATCGTTCGATCGATTAATTGATATGTGGTCGTGCCCTGCGACGTGACCGCCTCGCGGTGGAGGATGCGGAGACTGTTGAACGTCGCTGCGCTTGTAATGGACGGCAGGATGAAGCAGGTCGTGATCGGGCCCGAATACGTCGCCGTGGTCGTCACCTCGAAGGCAAGGCCCG
>CAVREM010000047.1:0-15685 GCA_963720005.1 uncultured Acidobacteriota bacterium
GTGGGCAACGTCCCCGGCATCGCCAAGCTCGATCCGGGGAAGTACCTCGGCGAGATCAAGGGCATCGACATCGCCGCGCCCTCGATTGACGGCCGTTCCTGTCTACGCCGCGGACAGCGACCTCGCCGTCGTCGGCGTCATCGACACCCGCGAGGACAAGGTAATCAAGACCATCCGCGTCGGCCGCGATCCGTGGCGGATCTACATGAGCCACGACGGCAAGTACGGCATCACCGCCAACAACGGCGACGAGACGATTTCGATCATCGACACCCGATCGAACAGCGTCGCGGCGACGCTCGAGGCCGGGCCGGACATGACCGGCGTCAACTTCGCCGGCGGCAAGGCCTACGTCATCAGCTCGACGAGCGGCTTCGTGTACATCTACGACATGTCGAGCCTGAAGCCGGCCGGGCGCATCAGGATCGGCACGAACATCCAGCTCGAGACGGCGACGACCGACGCGCAGGACCGCAAGATCTACCTGGCGGAGTCGACGAATCACGAGGTCGTGATCATCGACTCGAAGGACAACTCGATTCAGCGGGTCAGGAACGTCGGCCTCTTTCCATGGGGCACGCACATCATGGATAGTAAGGACAACTACTGCCACTGAGCGTGGCTGCGGCTGCCGGCCCGGCATCACCGCACGGTTATGCAGACGTCACCCCATGCGGCAGTCGCGTCGACACCGTCATCCTGGTCCTGATCGCCGCCGTCAGTGCCGCCCAGAGCATCAGAGACCGCATCCGGCTCAGCCCCGAGAAGCGCACGCCGATCACCGAGCAGCAGGCGAACGAACTGACGCTGACGCTGAACGACGCGTCGGTCCGTCCGATTCAGGTCTGGGTGCGGACGGCTGGGGCCATCGACACGGCGCAGCGGAGCATCACGGCCGCGCTGCCGGCTGCAGAAGGCGCGAACGTCCAGGTCGGACAGCGCGTTCGCGCGTTTCCTCCAGAGTCGCGCTCGTCGATGTTCCAGGCGCGCGTCACGCAGCGTCGTGAGCCGCGGTGCGATGACGTTCGTGACCGCCACCCTGTCCGGGCCCGCTCATGCCGGGAGCGCACGGTACGTGCTCGAGATCGTCACCGAGCCGATGGAAGCGCTCTCCGTGCCGAACGAGGCGATCATCGAATCCGACGGCAAGCGGGTGGTCTACGTCCAGGTCGAGAAGGGGCGCTACGAGCCCCGCGAGATCGAGCCAGGGCTGCAGGGAGAGCTCTACACCGAGATGCGCAGCGGCCTGAAGGCGGGCGAGCAGGTCGTGACGTTCGGCAGCTTTTTCATCGACGCCGACCACAAGCTCAAGGGATTCTAGGCCAACGGATGATCGCCGCCATCATCAGGAGCGTCATCCGGTTTCGCTGGCTGGTGTGGGCGCTGACCGCGGTGCTCGTCGCGCTCAGCGTCTACGCGCTTCGCGTGGCGCCGCTCGACGCGATCCCCGACATCGCCGACCCGCAGGTCATCGTCTACACCAAGTGGCCGCGCAGTCCGCTGGTGATCGAGACCGAGGTCACCGAGCCGATCATCCGCGCGCTGGCCGGATCGCCGGACATCCAATCGGTGCGCGGGACCTCGCACATGGGGTATTCGTTCGTCTACGTGATCCTGCGCGACGCCGGCCGCCGAGCGGCCGTCCGCCAATACGTCGCCGACCGCCTCAGCGCCATCCGCGCGCAGCTTCCCCCAGACGCCAATGTCGTCATCGGCCCCAACGCGAGCAGCGTCGGCTGGATTTTCCAATACGCCCTGGTCGACCAGGAGCGCACCCACGACCTCCGCGAACTGCGTCTCCTGAACGAAAGCACCGTCAAGCCGGCGCTGCAGTCAGCCGCCGGGGTCGCGGAAGTCGCATCGGTTGGCGGCCTCGAAAAGCAGTACCAGGTTCGCCTGCTGCCGCCGCTGCTCGCTGAACGTGGCATCCCGCTGCAGCAGATCATCGGCGCGTTTCAGAGGGCGTTCCAGGAAGCAGGCGGGCGAACTATTGAGGTCACCAACCGCGAGTATCAGCTGCGCGGTTCGGTCGAACACCGAGGACCTCGACAAGCTCGAATACCTCGTCGTCGGGCGAGACAAGGCGGGGCAGGCGGTTCACTTGCGGGATGTCGGCTACCTGCAGGTCGGCTACGACCTCAGGCGAGGCATCGCCGACCTCGACGGCGAGGGCGAAGTCGTCGGCGGCATCGTGATCATGGAGCAGGGCCGAAACGTGCTCGCGGTGACGCGCGCGGTGCAGGGCAGGGTGGCAGCGGTCGCTCCGACGCTGCCTCAGGGTGTCCAGTTGGTCACGACCTACGATCGCTCCGGCCTGATCTGGGACACGCTGACGAATTTCTTCCGGGCGATCGGCTACGAACTGATCGTCGTGATCGTGGTCATCGCGCTTGCGCTCAAGAATCTACGCGCTGCCGTGGCGCCGGTCTGCGTCCTGCTGTTCGGCACCCTCTTCACGGCCCTGCCGCTCTCGGCCTTCGACCAGACGATCAACCTGTTCGCACTGGCCGGCCTCTCGATCGCCATCGGCGAAATGGCCGACGCCACGATCGTGATCGTCGAGAACTGCACGGCGGAACTGGCCAGGCGCGGGAGGGTGACACCGGCCGAGCGCATGGAGACCATCATCCGCGCCACCGCGACCATGACACGGCCGCTGCTCTTCTCGATGCTGATCATCGTCACCTCGTTTCTGCCGATTTTCTTTCTCGGCGCCCGCGAGGGCCGCCTGTTCAACCCGCTGGCGTTCAGCAAGACGTTCGCGATGGCGTTCTCGACGTTGCTCACGCTCTTCCTGCTTCCCGCGATCATCGTCTGGGTGTTCAAGCGGCACATCCCCCCGGCCGACGGCCCGACAGAAAGCCGCTTCGTCCGCGCGTATCGCCGCGCGTTGGTCGGCACGATTCGCCACCGCTACGCATTCGTGGGGCTCAGCGCACTGCTGTTCGTCGTCTCGACGATCGTGATGGCCGGCTTCCAGAAGGACTACATGCCGGAGATGGAGGAAGGCTCCATCCTGTACATGCCGACGACGCTGCCCGGACTGCCGTCGAAGGAGGCCGGCTGGATCCTGCAGCAGATGGACAAGAAGCTGAAGGCGTTCCCGGAAGTGGAGCGAGTCTTCGGCAAGCTGGGACGCGCCGACACCGCGACCGACCCGGCGCCGGTCGAAATGATCGAAACCACGGTCACGTTGAAGCCACGATCGCAGTGGCGCCCCGGAATGACCAAGGATCGTCTCGTCTCTGAGATGAACGACGCGATGCAGGTCGTCGGGTACGTGAACAGCTGGACGCAGCCGATCAATACACGCGTGATGATGCAGGACACCGGTATTCAGACGCCGGTCGGGATCAAGGTGAAGGGACCTGAATTGGCGACGATCGAAGACGTGGCGCGCCAGGTCGAGGGCCTGCTCAAGGACCTCCCCGGCACTCAGGCGGTCATCGCGGAACGAATCTCGCGCGGCTACTTCGTCGATGCGCGACTCGACCTCGAACGGATGGCGGCACATGGCGTGACCGTCGAGGAAGCCATGCCGACGGTGCAATTCGGACTCGGCGGCGACAACGTCGTGGGCATCCGGCAATCCGACAAGACGGTCGTGCCGCTCGCGATTCAATACTCACCCGAGTACGTCGATACCCTGGCCAAGGTGCGCAATACACCGGTCATCACGGCCGATGGCCGCGCCGTCCCGTTGGCGGATGTCGCCGACGTCGCCGTGCGCGAAGCCCCGGAGATGATTCGCAACGACAACGGCGACCTCGCCGGCTACATTTACGTCTATCTCGACAACATCACGGCGCCGGAATACGTCGACCGGGCGCGAGCGCATCTCCAGCAGCAACTCGAGCTGCCGGCGGGCTACTTGCTCGAGTGGACCGGGCTTTATCAGTACGCCGAGGAGGCACGCTCGAAGTTGCGCATCGTCGTGCCGATCACCCTCGTCATCATGTTCGGGTTGCTGGTCATGGCGTTCCGGTCGGTGGCTGACAGCTCGCTGATCATGCTGTCAGCACCATTTGCCCTCGTCGGTGGCGTACTGCTCCAGTGGTATCAGGGCTACTCGATGACGACGGCCGTCATCATCGGCTATGTCTCGCTGTTCGCCGTGGCGATCCAGACCGGCATCATCATGATCGAGTTCATCCGCGAGGCGCTCGCCAGCCGGCCGGCGGGACAGACCTACATGGAAGCGGTCGTCGAAGGATCGGTGGCGCGGCTGCGTCCCAAGCTGATGACGGTGGCGACGACGGTGCTGGGACTGCTGCCGATCATGTTGTCGAGCGGGTCGGGAATGGACATCACGCAGCCAATCGCCACGCCCACCTTCGGCGGGATGATCAGCTCGACGATCTACGTGCTCTTCCTGATCCCATGCCTCTTCGCAATCGGCGACGACGTCCGCCGCCGCTGGCCGCAGCGGTTTGCCGCCGCGCCGGCGCGGCGCTTGGCGTGCTCGTCCTGTGTGTGGCGGTCGCCTCCGCGACGGCATGCGGCCGGGGCGGCAATACGCCCGCGACCGAATCGAACGCGCCGGCATCGGCAACCGGCGCGGCGGAATCGGCTTCCAGTGGATCGGCGACGATCGACTTCGCCAGCTCACCCAACCCGCCGGCGGCCGGTGATAACGCGATCACCGTCAGCATCAGGCAGCCCGGTGGAGCGCCGGTAACCGATGCGGCAGTCAAGGCGGTGTTCTCGATGCCCGCGATGCCGTCGATGAACATGCCCGCGATGCGCAGCGAGGCGAATCTTCAGCACGCCGGCGGCGGAGAATACCGGGGAAACGTGCGCCTCTCGATGGGGGGCACGTGGAATGTTCTGATCACTGCCGAGCGCGGAACCGAGACGCTGGCCACCAGGCGGCTGAGCCTGGTCGCTAAGGAATAGCCCGGACCTCCGGCCCCGCCTGGAATAACCCAACCGAATCGCAGGTTAGGCGAAGTGTGGACGCTCCACCAGGGCGATCCGCGGCGCGTCGCCTGTGGCGCCGTGTCTTCATCAACCCGCACAGCCGGAGTCGCATTTTGATGAACATCGTCTGGACCGCTTCTCTTCCTTTGATGCTGGCTGCACTTCAGCCGTTGCTTGGCGCCCAGGTGGTCGGGCACGGGGCCGGGCACGACACCAAGCCAACGTCTGCGCTGATCGAAAAAGTTCGCGCGGCCACCGAGCCCTTTCGCGACGTCCGCAACACATCAGGCCTGTACGAGCCGATTCTCGGATGCGTCAGCGGCCCGCTCGAGGGCGCGATGGGGCTGCACTTCGTCAACAAGCAGCTCCTGACGGACGGCGTCCTTGACGCGGCGCAGCCTGAAGCGCTGATCTACGAGTTCACGAATGGCGTCGCGCGTCTGGTCGGTGTGGAGTTCATCGTGCTGGCGACCGTCTGGCATCAGACGCACGCGCCGGACGACCCGCCGGTTCTCGAAGGCCAGCTGCTGCAGTTCGAAGACAGCCCCAACCGGTTCGGCCTGCCGCCGTTCTACCAGATTCACGTCTGGGCGTGGCGCGACAACCCGAACGGCGCGTTCGTCGACTGGAACCCGCGCGTGTCGTGCGAAGGACAGTGAGCGGGCGGCGATGTTGTTGCGCGCTGCAGCATTTGCCGCTCTTGCGGTGCTCTCGCTCAGCACACCGTGTGGCCGCGGAAGTCTGCGTGGAGGTTGACGTGCGCGTGGCCGGCCCGGCGCCATCTTCCGTGCTCCTCGGATCGATGGCGAGCGAAGTGGACGCGATCTGGAAACCATACGGCGTGCGGATTCAGTGGACGCGCGACGTCGATACGGTGCGCTGCCCCTCGATCGCCTGGTCCTTCGAGGTTCAGGTGAACGACGGGTTCCCGCCGCGCTCGGCGGCGCGGCCGCTGACGTTGGGCAGTACTGGGTGCGCCGCCTCCCTGCATCGACGCGTTCGCCCATTCATCTCGACTACGCTGCGACCAGGCGGCTCATCGGGTCGCTGAACACCGACCAGCTGGATCACGCGATTGGTCGCCGCGACACGACGGCGTCGGACATGGGTCGTGCGCTCGGCCGCGTGCTGGCTCACGAGATCGGCCATGGTCTTCTCGGCGCGGACAGTCATCAGCGACGCGGCTTGATGCGCGCCACGATCGCGGCGACCGAACTCGTCGCCTATCGCCGCCGCGGCTACACGCTCTCCGACCTTGAAATCGCGCGTCTCCGGGAACGCGAACGTGAACTGGACATGCAAGCAACCGCTGGCCCAGGGCCCTCGACGGTTCTGTCTGCCTGCGACGACTGACGGATGGTCCGGCTGATTGAACAACGCCAGAAGGATGAACACATGCAGAGACTCCCGATTACGCTAGGCATCGCCGCGCTTGCATTCACCGTTTCCGCTTGCACCAATGACAATCCGTCACCCACGAGTCCAGGCCCTTCGTCGGCGCCGCCGCCGGACGCGATCGTGATCGACATCGTCGCCGACAACGGCTCGCGATCGTTCAACCCCAATCCGGCAGCGGTGCCGCCTGGAAAAACCGTGGTGTGGCACAACGTTGATTCGCAGACGCATCGCGTGCGGCTCGACGACGGCCGCCTGGACACGGGAAACATTGCGGCGGGGGCCTTCAGCGCGCCGATGACACTCGCCGCCGACGGTCCGTATCACTGCACGCTCCATCCGTCGATGGTGGGATCGACCGTCGATCAGCAGTAGGGCGGACCTCTCAGGTCAGCGGTAGGGCGGCCGTCGTAGGCAGCAGGTCGGACCTCTTGTAGGGCGGGCCTCTTAGGCCCGCCGTAGGCACCTGTCAGGCCCCGGATGTTTCCGCGTGTCAGGCCATCGCCAGGGCCGGTTCCTGGCCAACGAGCTCGAGCTGGACGATGACCGCTCGGCGGAGCGCCTGGCGGGCGCGGGAGAGCCCGGACATCACCGTGCCGATCGGGATATCCAGGACGTCGGCGAGCTCCTGGTACGAGAGGCCCTCGAGCTCGCGCAGGACCAGGAGCTCGCGGGATCGCTCGGGCAGGCTGCGGATCGCGTCGTCGATCAATTCGGCGTTCGCGGCGTCAATCAACAGCGCTTCGGGATCCTTGGTCGCATTGACGCCGCTGTGCTGCTCCTCGTCGAAGAGCTCGACGGGCGCAGGCGGCTCGTGGTTGCGCCATCCGTAACAGGTGTTGCGGACAATCCTGAGAAACCAGGCGCGGCCGTTGCCGCCGGAGAACGTCTGAAAATAGCGAAGCGCCCGCAGCGAAGCCTCCTGCACGATGTCCTCAGCGTCGTGCTGGTTGCCGGTAAGCCATCGTGCAAGGCGATACGCTGCGTCGAGATGGGGCAAAACGACCTCTTCGAACGTGGCGCCGGCTGGCGTGCTCACCGTGGTGCTATCCATGAAATGTCCTCAGGATTTGGCGGCATCCCTCCTCGACGGTGGGATACTCGAATTGAAAGCCGGTCCCGCGCAGGCGGATATTCGACAGGACGATGTCCGAACCTGCGCACGCGGCGCGGCGCCGGGTGATGACGCGAGCCGCCGCCGGCAGGCGCCAGACGCGCAGCCGACGATCGGCGACCCGCGCGAACGTGCCAGCGAGCTCATCGATCCGCGTGGGCTCGCTGTTCGCGATGAAGTACCGGCGGCCCCGCTCGCCTCGTTCGGCGAGATGCACCAGTGCTCGCGCACAGTCACGGACATGGATGGGCGACACGCACTGTCCCGCCGGCTCCGTCAGCCAGACGCGCCGTCCCGCCATGACCGGCTCGACGACCCGTTCGCGAAACCATCCGCCGCTGCCGTAGATGCATCCGGGAATGCCCGTGACGATCGGCAGCCCGGCGAGGACGTAACCCTCGAGACAATCGGGCGCCGAAGTGCGCCAACGGTCCGCGTCGCAGGGAGCGGGCAGCTCGTCTTCCGTGATCGGCCGTGCGTTCGTGGCACGGCCGCGACTGATGGTCGCGACGTACACGATCCGGCGCGCCGTGCCCGCCGCGACCGCCTCGAAGACGTTGCGATCCATCGAGACGCGTGCGCGCGCCAGGTCCTCGTCGGTGGAGCCACGAGTGCGATTGGGCGAACGGCGGGGGAAGGTGGAACACCCAGTCAGCCGCCACTTCGTCCTGCCATCGGCCCGGCGTGAGCAGGTCGCCCATGACGGCGGTGGCACCAGCATGCCGGACGCGGGCCGCCGCTTCTGGTGACGGAGTCAGCGCCAGTACCTGGAGTCCGCGGGCGACCAGGGTGGAAACCAGTTCGGCACCGACGAACCCTTCGGGATTCGTGACGAACGCGGTCGTTGCCGGGCGTGTGCCCATGGAGTGAGTCTGCCCACCAGCGAACCTGGCGGCCACCCACGACGCCCACACAGGACCCGTACGGCACCCGTACGCGTGGCGCAGTAAGATGATCGGACGATGAAATCCGGCGCTCCGCAATCCTTTGGGGCGCAGTTGCGCGCGTTGCGCGTCGCGGCAGGGTTCACGCAGGAAGAGCTGGCGACGATCGCGGGCCTCTCGGTGCACGCGGTCAGTGCGTTGGAGCGCGGCGAACGGCGACGGCCTCACGTCGACACCGTACGCGCGCTTGCGGCGGCCCTCGATTTGACGGGGCCGGCCCGCGACGCGCTCGTGCTCAGCGCGCGGGCCTCAGCGGACGACACCGCGGTCACCGAACTGACGACGGCGTCGCTGCCGGTCGCGTTGACCGAGCTGGTTGGGCGCGACGGCGACATCCATACGGTGCGCCAATGGCTGCGCGACCCTGGCGCCCGGCTGATCACGCTCGTCGGTCCCGGTGGAGTCGGGAAGACCCGCCTGGCGCTGGCGCTTGCCCACAGCGTGGCGGACGGGGGCAGTCGTGTGGTCTTCGTCGAACTTGCCACCGTCTACGATCCGGCGTTCGTGGCGCTGGCGATTGCCGAGGCGATGGGTCTGTCGGATGTGACGGCGGTGGACCTGCCGCGCCGGGTACGAGTCGCCTCCGATCGACGGGCTCCGACGCTCCTGGTCCTCGACAACTGCGAGCAGGTGCTGGACGCGGCGCCGCTCGTCGCCGACCTCCTGTCATCGGCGCCAGCGCTGCGACTGCTGACGACCAGCCGCGCACCCTTTCGAGTGCGAGGCGAGCGGTTGTATACGGTTGGCCCGCTGGCGCTGCAGCCTGACGCCGAGACGATGCCGCCGGCGGATCTCGCCCGCGCCCCCGCGGTGCGGCTGTTCCTCGAACGGGTTCGCGACGTCGAGCCGGCGTTTCGGCTGACTGCCGCGAATGCCGGCGCGGTGACCGCCATCTGTCGAAGACTCGATGCCCTGCCGCTGGCGCTCGAATTGGCCGCGCCGTGGATCAAGGCGCTCACCGTCGAGGGCCTGCTCGACCGGCTCGAACACGACGTGCTGCTCGCGTCGGCCGGTCCACGCGACCTGCCCGAGCGTCAGCAGACGATGAACGCGACCGTCGCGTGGAGCTATCAGCTGCTCGATCCGCTCGAACAGCGGGCATTCCGCCGGCTGGGTGCTCTGCCAGGCCGGTTTCCGATCGAGGCCGCCGCGGCGGTGCTCGGCGAGACCGTTTCTTCAGTGAGCTTCGATGACGCACTGGCCGCGACGGCCAGCCTGATCGACAAGAGTTTGCTGCATCGAGTCGAGCCTGCGGTGACCTCGCGGCCGCTCTACCAGATGCTCGAAGCGGTGCGCGCGTTCGCAGCGGCCGAGCTCACCGCCGCTGGCGAGCGCGACGAAGTCCTCGAGGGACTGGCTCGCTATTGCGGCGGCGAAGCCGCGCGCGCCGAACACGGGTTGATCGGGCCCGAGCAGATCGAGTGGCTGGATCGGGTCCGCGACGATCTCGACAATTACCGCGGCGCGTTGACGTGGCTGATCGAGCGCGGCCAGTCCGCCGCGGCGTGCGACATCGCGTGGCGGCTGCTGTTCTTCTGGCTGATTCGTGGCCGCGCGGCGGAAGGGCTCCAGTGGTTCGAGCGGATATTGAACCTTCCCGCTTCACCCCCTACGACCGAGTCGAGGGCGCAGGTCGGCGCGGCGGTCATGGCACACGTGCAGGGAGATCCGCAGCGGGCGCGCACCGTGCTGGTGCGCGCGTTGGCTGGCCCGCCCGACGCGACCGATCCGGCGGTGGCCGCTCACGCGGAAGTGTTGCTCGGTCACGTCGAACGTGCCGGCGGCAATGTGGAGGCCGCGCGCGACCTGTTCGATCGAAGTGTCCAGGGATTCAAGAGACTGGCGATTCCGTGGGGAATCGGCAATGCGCTGATCGGTCTCGCGAGCATCGCCCTCGGCGCCGGCGCTGCTGACAGCGCCGAACAGCCTTCTCGACGAGGCCACGGCGGTCCTGCGCGATGCGGGCCCCTGGTTCCTCAACCTGCCGCTCTACATCCATGCCATTCTCGCGGTCCAGCGCGGGAATCCCGACGCCGCGATCGCGCTCGTGCGCGAAAGCCTCGCCTGCAGCCGCCAACTGCACGACAAATTCGCGTTCGTGTACGCCCTGGTCCCTCTCGCCGCCGCCGCGTCGCTCAAAGGCGACGATGCCTGGGCGGCGAGGATTCTCGGCGCCCGCGATGCGATCACCGAGCGCACCGGCGGGACGGTGGCCGATCGCTCGATCCGCGGCCTGCGGGAAGAAGCGGAGCGGCAGGGGCGGGGCCGTCTCGGTCCCGATCGCTGGGCACGCGCCTACGCCGCCGGCCGGACGGCCTCGATCGATTCGCTGCTCAAGGACATCGAGACCGCCGCGACCTGAGGAATAATCCGGAGCCCTCCAAGGTCTGCACTGCCAGAGTGAAGGAGGGACACGTGAGAATTGCCAGGACGATCTTCATCGGCGCCGGCATCTGGGGGATCGCGGTGCTGACGCCGCTGTACTTTCTGATTGACGTGACCGGCCGGCATTACGCGGCGCCGACCGACTACCCACACTTCTTTTACGGCTTTCTCTCGGTCGCGATGGCGTGGCAGTTTGCGTTCCTCGTGATCGGATCGAATCCGGCGCGCTTCCGGCCGTTGATGCTGCCGAGCATGCTCGAAAAATTCGGCCACGTGTCGACGGTGATGGTGTTGTACCTGCAGTCTCGGATCGCCACGGAGGATGCGATGGCGGCGGCGCCTGATTTCCTGCTCGGGCTCCTGTTCGTCGTGGCGTTCGCTAAGACGCGTGCGCCGGAGCGGGCTGATGGATGAAGTCCCACATGCGCCACGGGAGCACTCCGAGCTCCGGCTGCGGCCTGTCCGGCAGCATCGCGATGAACTCCAGCAGATTGCCGTCGGGATCGTGGAAATAGACCGCGGCCGCCGGCATCCACGCGAGGACCACTGGCGCATCGGTCGGCCGGCCTGAGAAATCCAGCGGCGTCACACCTGCGGCGCGCAACCCCTGTGGTGCCGTCATCACATCGGCAGCGCTGACGCGGAACGCGGCGTGCGAAGTGAGGCGGAGGGGCGCCGGCCCCGCCGCCCAGAGCCCGAGCATACTCTCGCCCGCTGCGCCGATCCACATGAACGCCGCGTCGCCGTCCGGCGTCACATGCGCCAGACGAAGGCCGACGACGTCCCTATAGAAGTCGATCGCGGCGTGCAGGTCGGCCACCGTGAGGTGCGCTTCGAACAGATCGAGTGAAGCAATCATCGCTGATCGAAACCGCCGACCGTCGTCAAATATTCCGCCGAGCGATGCGATGACGCGCCGATCAGCTGCAGAACAGTCCGCCTGAACCTACCGCCGCAACGCTTCGCTGTGCAGGACGGCCGGATTCACGACGTTGATCGGGTGCCCGTTCGCATACGCCAGGATCTGGCCGAAGATGTCCGCGAATTGCAGTTCGTACTCTTCACGCGTGACGTAGCCGATATGCGGCGTGCAGACCACGCGATCAATCAGAAGCAGGGGATGTTGGCCATCCTGCACCGGCTCGTGCTCGAAGACGTCAACCGCCGCCATCCCAGGTCGGCCATTGTCGAGAGCGCTGACCAGAGCGCCGGGTTCAATCAGGCCGGCACGGCTGGTGTTGACGAGTAGGGCGGTGGTCTTCATACGGGCGAGGTCGGAGGCGGTGACGATCCCGCGCGTCGAAGCGACCAGACGCAGATGTAACGACACCACGTCGCACTGTTCGAAGAAGGCGTCCCTGGATGACGCGGCTTCGAGGCCGTTCGCTCGAGCACGCTGGAGCGACGGGTCCCTCGCCCACACGAGAACCTTCATGCCGAACGCCCTCCCGTAGCCCGCAACGGTCTCGCCGATCCGTCCGTAGCCGTAGATGCCGAGCGTCAGGCCGCGGAGAGTACGACCAACTCCCGTCTGCCACGAACCTGATCTGAGGGCGGCCATCTGCTGAGGAATCTGCCGCATCGCGGCGAGTACCAGTCCCCACGTCAGCTCGGCGGCCGCATACGAAGGCGTGCCGGCGTGCAGATCGGATGACACGACGATTCCCAACCGCGTGCAGGCCTCGACGTCGATGTGCGGATAGACGCTCCGCTGACTGATCAGCCGCAATCTCGGAAGACGTTCGAGCAGCGTCGAGGAAATCGTCGTCCTTTCACGAATCAGGACTATGGCCTCGGCGTCCCGGAGCCGCTCGGCAAGCACATCGACATCGTCCGTGTGATCGTTCCAGATCATCACGTCGTGCTGATCAAGCTGGCGAAAGCAGTCGAGCGTGCGGAGCGTATCGAAATAGTCATCCAGGATGGCGATCTTCATCGGCCCTCACACAGAACGTCCCAGGCCGGAATATACCAGCACCCCGCCAGGTTATGCCGAGTGTGACGTGGCCCCGACGGGTCCGGCTGGAGAACATCATGATGCGCTCGTCCTATGAAGAGATCGAAGGTGTGCGCCTGCGGCAGCTGACGCCGTTTACAACGCTGCTGGTGCAGACGACGCACTCGTTGTACCGGATTGTGGTGACCGACGGCGACAGAGTCTACGTGCAGGGCGGCGAGTTCTTCCCCAATCCAGTGTCGGCTTACATAGACGGCTCCCGCGTCGGGTTGGGTGCGTTGAAGCTCGGATGGATTGCCGTCGGTCTCGCGATGGAGATACAGGCCGAGGGACGGCGCGTCGTGACGTCGCCGGTCCGCGCGATTATCACGGAGCGTTCGGCGGTTGCCGTCGCGCACTGAACCGACGATGGCCATTCACCAAAAACCGACTGAGTGATCTCACCTCAGGCCGTTCCGGAATATTTCGGCGGCCGTCACGGTCTCTTCCCACGGACAGCAGCTTTGAAGGAGAACGAAGTGGAATTCGACGCCACCGTCAGGTGCGGGTACGAGCGAGCGCGGATGTGGAGCACCCTCGTGTTGCGGTGCCGGAGCCTCATTGGTGCGTGCCTGATCCTGAACGCGGCCGTGAGCACCGCGTCAGCCCAGTCGCTGTCAGGCACGGCCACGGGCACCGGCTCGACGGCGGAACGGCCGCAGACGGCTGAGGACGACGACGCGGTCCTGAGCAAGGCAGAACCTGACTTTGTCGTCGTCAATTTGCCGACCGCCATGCGTCTGCCCTTGTTCAAGAGCAATTTCCGGCTGACCCATCGCTTCGCCGGCAATCTGAAGAGAGGCACGTTCAGTCAACAAGCGAGCAGCCTCTTCGGGATCGATCAGGGAGCGATCATCGGCTTCGAATATCGAATGGCCGTCGCCAAAGACGTGCAGGCATCGTTCTACCGATCGAGCTTCGACCGGACGATTCAGCTGCACGGCAAGTACGACGCGATTCGACAGCGCGGGTCGATGCCGGCGTCGATTTCGGCGCTCGCGTCGGTCGAGGGAGCAAACAACTTCAGGGAGAAGTACGCCCCCTCGTTTGGCGTCGTCGTCTCGCGCATCGTCGGGACGAGGGTCGCCGCCTATCTCACGCCAATCTGGACCGACAACACCACCGCGTCGCTCGAGGCGATTGCCCACGACCACGACGCCGCCGACGCGCCAACTGTCGAGCGCCCGGAGCGGCACCAGAGCACGACCTCCGTCGGCGTCGGCGCACGTGTGCGGGTGCATGGCAGCACGTATGTTGCGGCGGAGATCGTGCCGCGGGCGTCCGGCTACGCACCTGACGAGCCGGCCTACGGCGTCAGCATCGAGAAACGGGTCGGCTCACACATGTTCTCGTTGACGTTCACGAACACGTTCGGCACGACCTACGCGCAAGTCGCGCGAGGCGGTGCCACAAACACGCTGTATCTCGGATTCAACCTCGGCCGGAAATTCTATTGATTAGTGACTGGAGCTGACAGATGAAGCACATGATTCAAGCCGCAGCAATATTGGTTCTCGGGTTCGGTCTCGCCGGCTGCACCAGCGATTCGCCGGCGTCGCCATCCGCCGTGACCACCGAGACGTTCAAGGCCGCCCTTCTGACGGCCAATGAGGTTCCGCCGATAGCCAACGATGAGGCCGGCGGATCGGCCAGCGCGACAATCACTTTCGAGCTGACCAAGGATTCGGCGGGGTACGTCACGAGCGCCTCGATGAACGTGAGCCTGACCGCAACCGGCTTCCCCAACGGCACAGCGTTGACGAAGGCCCACATCCATCCCGGCGGCACCGGTACCAACGGTGGCGTGTTCGTCAACGTCGGCTTGACCGATGGCGAGGTGACGTTCCCTTCCGGAGCGGGTTCGTTCACCAAGAACGGGATCGCGTTGACCGTCGACCAGGCGAACACCATTCTGGCGAACCCGTCCGGCTTCTATCTCAATATCCACACGGCGCGCAATCCCGACGGCGTCGCGCGGGGCCAGTTGACGAAGGCGCAGTGAGCACGGGTTCCAACGTGCGACGAAGCAGAGTGATCCTGGTCGGGCTGCTGATGCTGCTGATCGCATCGGCAGCCCGCTCGTATTCCCGCGCGCCCGCGCTCCCCGGCGATCCGGCCGCAGCCATCGATGCGAACGCGCCCGTCATGTCTGTCCTGCGCCGAGCGTGCTTCGACTGCCATTCGAACGAGACGCGCTGGCCCTGGTACTCGGCGCTGCCGGTCGCATCGTGGCTCATCGAGCACGATGTCAGCGAGGGCCGCGCGCAACTGAACTTCTCACGTTGGACACAGTACAACAGGTTCGACCGCGCCGACCTGCTGGACAAAGCCTGCGAGAAGGTGACGGCGCGGGAGATGCCCATGTGGCAGTACCGCGTCCTTCACCGCGAGTCGCGACTCACCGAGGTCGACGTCGCCGCGCTGTGTGCCTGGGGTCGACAGGAAGCGGCGCGCCTGGCCGGAGCGGGGTCATGATGTGGAAGGTTCGAAACATGCCACGTTTGCGCGCCGTCCTGACGTGGAGCTGCCTGACGTTCGCGGTCGGAGTCGTCAGGGCCGCCGCCGCGCCCGGCCACTCCGAAGGCTGGCAGATCCCCGACGGAGCGGAGACGGAGCGCAACCCCGTCCAGATCAATGCGGCCGTGATCGCGAGCGGCCAGCGCCTCTATCGTTCGCAGTGCCAGCGCTGTCACGGCGTGGACGGCACGGGCAACGGCCCCGACGCCGATCCGGATCACGCGCCAGGTAACCTGACCGACGCTGGTCGCGCGCTCCGCAATCCGGATGGTGTGATGTTCTACAAAATCTGGAACGGCCGGACGAAGCCAAAAATGCCCGCGATGAAGTCAGAGATGGCGACGCTCGAGGTGTGGACGGTCATCCACTATGTGAAGACGTTGCGGCGCGGCGACATGCCGACGTCGAGGTGAG
>CAVREM010000048.1:0-461746 GCA_963720005.1 uncultured Acidobacteriota bacterium
TTTAAACTGCGAGTATCCACACCGGCGAAGGATGGTGTCCTCCGAAGCGCGTGGCGCGAAGGAGGACCGAGCTTCGGATAGCAAGCCATCCTCGACCTTCCGCGCCAGCTTCAGAAGACTCCGAGCACATTCCAGCCCGCGCAGGATGGTGCGCGACGGATTGGCGACCGCGCGTTAACCCTGGTTGACGTTTTCGGACGACCAGACGAAGGATCCTGCCTGATTCCTGGCAATCTGGCTCGGCACGGACGTTGCGCAGGGCGGTCGTGGTCCCACAGAAACGCTTCGTATATGTGCTCCGGAGCCTCAGTAATCGCGATCGCTACTACACAGGCGTGACTTACGACGTGGGGTCGCGTTTGTATTCGCACAACGCTGGCGAATGCGTCCACACGACGCGACATCGCCCGTGGGAGCTCGACGTGGTGATCGCGTTTCGCGATGAAGCACGAGCGCTCGAATTCGAGCGCTATCTGAAATCGGGTTCCGGCGGCGCGTTCGCCCAGCGACACCTGCGCTGACAACGGGCAGGCATGTGCCATCGCCTGAAATCGCGCGCGCCGCGCAAGTCGGCACGCGTGCTATCGGATCGCACGTCGTTGTCGAACTGCGCGAACGCGGCGAGGACACCTTTCATCAGTTTCCCGGTGGAGGTGTTGTCGATCGACTCTGTCGCCGAGCGAAGCGAGATTCCGAGCGACTTCAGATGCGCGCGCAACGCGAAGTGGCGAGCTCACGGCGTCACTGTTAGGGCACACCGCTCGTTGAGCGTGCCTTCGTAACCACGATTGCGATCCACATGAGCTGCCTGCTGCAATGCGAGGGTCCGGCCATGCGCTGTGCAATTGTGAACGGCGTCCCGATCGTTGCTCAGGGTAACTTCAGTCGTGCGGTACGTGTTTCGTGTCCTCAGTGTCTGTCGGCAACCGTCCAACTGCCGCGCTGGATTGGCGATTCAGAAGAGGTCCTCCCGACAAGTCACGTCCATGAGCAACATCTTCACGTATTACGTCGGTAACGTCTGAGGGCGATCAAGAGAACGGCCCGCTGCCCAGGCGCATGACGCCACGTCGGCCCCCTGCGTCCTCGTACGGAGGCTTCCGCGTGTTGCGGCCTTGACGTTTCTTGATACCTCTCCACTTCTCTATCCATAGCGGTAACAGCAGCAACGGTAAAAAGGATCAGCCCATGCACACAACCCTCAGTAGACTCTCGCCCACCATCGTCATTGCCATTCTCGCAATGCCGGTTCTGATGTTCGGTCAAACGGCGGAGCGCAGCCGAACGCAAGGTCTCAAGGAAACCGATCAATTCGTCAAGGCCAGCGAGACCACGTCTCAGGCTATTACCAATGGAAAGATGGAGTTGCAGAAGACCCTCGGGGCCTACAACACGCTGGTCACGCAGCCCTCGAAGGACATGAAGGGTGACTACAAGAAGCTCCTGAAGTCGTCGGATTCCATGAATGACAAGGTGGCCTCGGCGCGACAGAAGATCGAGGCGATGCAGAAGAGTGGAGAGACCTACTTCAGCGGGCGCGCCGAGACGATCAAGGACATCGTGGATCCAGCGCTGAAGGCTCAGGCGCAGGAGCGACTGACGGCGAACCAGCGGGAGTTTGCCGAGGTCCTGGCGTCGTTACGTGACGCGGGAGGGGCGTTAGAGCCTTTCAGAAAGCAGCTGGCCGACCAGATTACCTTTCTTGGCAGCGATTTGACTCCGTCGGCGATGACGACGCTCAAACCGCAGGCGGATAAGCTGAACGTGCAGGGAGCGGAGGTCTTCTCGAAAACGGATCAGGCCCTCGCGAAGGGGACTGCGTATTTCCAAGGCCTGCGCACCCAGACCTAAACACAATAGGAGAGGTCGTCGAATCCGACGATCTCTTCTTGCAAATATCCCTGGTGCTGCCCTGAGCGACGGCGGGCGTTGGATTTTAGAGGACTCATCTGTGAGGGCAGATTCATGATCCACGTTCGCCGCCTGACGAGCCCTGGGTTGTGATCCTGATCGAACCCATCGTGCACTGATTCTCGAACATTCACCGCGCATGCGAGCTGGCACCCGCCTCGGCCCGTACGAGATCGTTGCCGCCATCGGTGCGGGTGGCATGGGCGAGGTCTACAAGGCGCGTGACGAGCGACTTGCCAGAGACGTGGCCATCAAGCTGCTGGCGGCGCACTCCACCGATTCGACTCGAGCTCGCGAGCGATTCAAGCGCGAAGCGCAGGCAGTGGCAGCCCTGCAGCACCCCAACATCTGCACGATCTACGACGTCGGAGAAACGGCCGATGGCCAGGCATTCATTGTCATGGAGCTGCTCCAGGGTGAGACCTTGCAGCAGCGAATCGCGCACGGCCCGCTGGACCAGCGGGTCATCCTCGAGATCGGCGCCGCCCTCGCCGACGCCCTTCAGGCGGCTCATTCCGCCGGCATCGTCCACCGCGATATCAAGCCCGCCAACATCCTGTTGACCTCGCACGGACCGAAGATTCTCGACTTCGGCCTCGTCAAAGCCGACCCTCGCGTTCCGCCTGGAGACGCGGCGGCGGCGGAGCTCGAGACCCGAGCGCTCCTGACCGACGCGGGCAGCGTTGTCGGCACGTTGGCCTACATGTCGCCGGAGCAACTGCGCGGCGAAGAGGTCGACGCGCGAACGGACCTCTTCTCGTTCGGGTTGGTGTTGTACGAAATGGCGACCGGCCGTCCGGCGTTTGCGGGAAGCAGTGCCGTCGTTGGGGCCGCGATTCTCCATCAGCAACCGACGCCGCTGCGGACCATTCGACCCGACCTGCCCGAAGGCTTCGAACAGGTCGTGCTGAAGGCGCTCGAGAAGGATCGACAGCTTCGGTATCAGACTGCAGCGGACGTCCGCGCCGATCTGCAACGCCAGAAGCGCTCCAGCGATCAGAACGCCGCCGCGATCTCTGCGGTCGCGGCGCCGCCGCCGCGCCGATCGAAGCGCGCGCTGTTGGCGGGCACCGCCGCCGCGCTTGCCGCCGTCATCGCGGCTGGATACTGGGCGTTCTCCAGACCGGGCACGCCGAAGCTGACCGAGACCGACACCATCGTGTTGAGCGACTTCACCAACACGACTGGCGATGCGGTGTTCGACGACGCCCTCCGGCAAGGCCTGATCGTCCAGCTACAGCAATCGCCTTTCCTCCACGTGCTTCCCGATCAGCGCGTTCGCCGCGTGATCGCGATGATGGGCCTGCCGCCCGATGCGCGGCTGACGCCGGCGGTCGCGCTGGAGGTCTGCGAGCGAAGCAGCAGTGCCGCCGTCATCGAGGGATCGATTGCCAGTCTCGGCAATCAGTACGTCCTGGGGCTGCGGGCGACCGATTGCCGGTCCGGAGAGGTCCTCGATACGCAGCAATCGCAAGTGCCTCGCAAGGAAGACGTGCTCAGCGCGCTCAGCGGAATGGCACGTGCGTTCCGGGCGCGGGCCGGAGAGTCCCTCGCGATGATTCAGACCCATGAAAAACCGCTTCGAAGAAGCGACGACGGCATCAATCGAGGCGTTGAAAGCGTACAGCGCCACGAGGGCGCCGGGATTCGGCGGATGCGACGCCAGGATTCCGCTGCTCGAGCGCGCGGTCGAGCTCGATCCCGAGTTTGCTCTGGCCCACGCCGGTCTGGGTCCGTGCTACAGCGGGACCGGCCGGCGGCAGTTGGCGATTCAGAGCGCGACCCGCGCCTACGAGCTGCGGCAACGAACGACCGACCCGGAACGATTCTTCATCGAATACGCGTACGACCGCGACGTCACCGGCGATCTCGAAAGGGCATTCCAGACCGTCACGCTCTGGACACAGACCTATCCTCGCGATCTCAATGCGCATGGCCTGCGCGGTGGCTACAGCGCGCATGGCACCGGCAGGTACGAGGATGTGATCCAGTCGGCGGAGCGCGCCCTGGCGATCGATCCCGATTTCGTCTTTGCCCATAGCGAGTCGGTCTCGGCCAACATGTTTCTGGACCGCTTCGATGCGGCCAAGCGGGCGCTCCAGCGCGCGGGCGCAGCGGTCGATCCGCCCTCGCTTGCGCTCGGCTACTACATCGCGATGCTGGAGCACGACACCAGCGGCATCGAGCGGTTGGCCGCGCGATTCAAGGATTCGTCCGACCCCCAGCTGCTGCGACACGCACAGTCGCTGGCCCTGGCTCGCGCCGGACAGCTCGAGCGCGCGAGGACGCTCGGGCGAGAGGCCATCGACGCCAGCCGAAGCACTCGGCCGACGCGAGACCGCGGCGATCTACGAATCGGCGGCGGCGGTGTGGGAAGCGTTGTCGGGAAATCAGTCAACGGCCAGGCGGCGTGCGGCGACGGCCCTCAAGATGTCGAGTGCACGCGACGTCAGCTATGCCACCGGCTTCGCGCTGGCCCTCGCGGGGGAGACCACACGATCGGAATCACTGGCAAACGATCTCGAGCGCCGATTTCCACGCGATACGGTCGTCAGATTCACGTATGTGCCGACGCTGCGCGCGCTCGCGGCAGTCGCGCGCAATGAACCGGCCAGGGCGATCGAACTGCTGCAGGCAAACGTCCCCTACGAGCGTGCAGTCCCGCCGACGGCATTCAACTCTTTCTTCGGAAGCCTGTATCCCGTGTATGTCCGTGCTCAAGCCTATGCCGCCAACGGACAGCATCAGCAGGCGGTCGCGGAGTTTCAGAAGATCCTCGACCACCGGGGATTGATGATGGGAGACCCGGCCGGCGCTCGCGCTCTCCTGGAGAAAGCCCGATCGCTGGCGCGCGCGGGTGATCAGATGGGCGCACGAGCCGCGTATCAGGAATTCCTGTTGCTGTGGAAGGACGCTGACCCGGATGTGCCCGTTCTGGCGCAGGCGCAGGCAGAGTACGCGAAGCTGAAGTAATCGGCTCCGGCGCCGACTGCCGACGCCAACCTTCGCTCATGAAAGCACGCGAAGGATGTCCCTGCCCCGACGGCCAGGCGGCGAGGCGTCTACTGGCTCAGATTGGCAAGTGCGTAATTCAGCGGCCCACTCGAGATCTTGATCACCCCGTCTAACGGACCGTCGAGCTCCAGGATGAGAAAGACTGCCGCCGCCACCGACATCGCAGCGACGCCAAGCACCGCGACGACGGTGGCGTTTCGGGGAGCATAGAGCCCAAAGCTGGCAAACGTCACCGTCAGCCAGGCGATTACCACGACCAGAAACGGGAACGGTACCCCGCCGCCGCTGCCGAGGACCCGCCATCGCGCCTTGACGACCTCTTCGCTGAGCTTCAGGGCTTCGGACTTGAACCACCGCTGCTCTTCGGTCTGCGGCGAGAGGCGGAGAATCTGGTTCTCAACTTCCTCGACCGCCGGCGTGCCTTCAGAAACGGCGAGGCCCCGGAGGTCACCGCTGCTTGTGGCCCACGTCGTCCGGAGGCGAAATTCCACCGCGCGGCGAATCAGATCGCGGGTTGGCTTGGACTCCGGACCGTACCGCGCCAAATGCCGGTCCAGGGTGAGGATCGTCGCGGCACTGTTTCTGAGGGCGGCGTCCTGCGTGTCGAACGTATTTCTGGCCGCGGCGGTTACGAGGCCGAGGAGGAGCGCGGTCATCGTAGCGACCAGCCCGATCCCGAGCCGCACGACATCCTGTGACTCTTTGCTGAGGTGCGTCGGTGGCAACCAGCTCCGGATGAAAGTCCCGCCCAGCGCGCTGCCGAAAGTGCAGATGAACGTAATGGCCGCGATTGTGATGGCGCGCACGCTAGTCCTGGCAAAACATCAAGGGCAGTCCAGGTTCGAATCGCTCGTGCCCCACGACCGCATTCTACTGAAGTCAGCGCTGGCCCCGAAGTCCCGCGCGCGGCTCGCCGCTTGTGACCACGGCGCAGGAATGCCGTCGGCGACGGACCAGCGGCGCTATGTGCCGCGGCTGGAATGGTCTGGCTGATCTAAGGGTGAGATACTTTGTTTCAGGGAGATGCCGTCGACTTGGTCACACACTCTTATCCTCGTCGACATCGTGTCGATGAAGGTGTTCGTGTGGGTGCTCGGAAAGCTGTTTACTTGGGCGGTAGATCCGAACGGCGGCATCCTCGACTCTCATCTCTTCTTCTACGACCGCTATTCAGACCTCGCTGAGCACCACCGCTTGAGGGGTCGGAGCGCTAAGGCTGACAGGTTCGCAGCTCTTGCGGAGGCTTACTACCAAGCCGCGCCTGATGATGACGAACCGCCGGAGGCTGCCGCCATAGCAATGCCGGTGCCGCGTCCGCCAGTGAACACGGATGCGGTGAGCACCACCCGTGTGCCGAAACCACGAATGGACAAGCCATCCGGCTTGGCGCCATCGCCCAGCGCGTTGAACGTGTGCATCACGACGGCCGCCTGGGGAGGCGGACGTACACGATGCTCCACCAAGCCCTTCTGGCCCAGTTGAGCCCGTGGTGCCGTGTTGAGAGGCGGAAATCCTGATGGTGGTGGTGCGTCGCCTTGAGGCTCGGCCCGTTGGCACTGAAGAAGGGGAGCCGGGAACGAGATCCCGGCTCCTGGCCGATCCGTTGCTGTCGACTATCCTTCGACCGTGGCGATATCTGACTTTGCGGCTGCTTCGGCGCGTGCGACTTCGGCCCTGGCGTCGATCTCAGGCTTCGCTTCGTGAATGGCGTCGGCAAGCGTGCGTCCGTCAATCAGAACGCGATGCTTGAGCACCATGAACGGCACGTCGGTGTTGCGCGCGGCATGGGCGACCGTTGCAAATTCCTCGGCGCTCCGGAAACCCTCGGCCGCAACGTCCATGCGTGCGCCGCGATTCAGAACCGGTTTCAGTCGGGCGTGCAGACGCGGTTCCGACACGGGCACTGAGCTGGTCTTCACCGCACTCGACGGCGCCGTTTTCGGGGCCGCCGCCGTCGCTCTGGCCCGCGGGGTCTTGGCGGGTGCCGTGGACGAGGCGGTCGGTGGCGAAGCGTTCGTTGCCGAAGTCTCGGCAGAGGGAACCGTCACGCGCGTATTCTCAACCGACAATCTGTCTCGAACCGACGGACCGACCGCTACGCCTACGGCGAACGCACCCAGGAATCCGGCCGTCAGAGCTGCTGCTTTGCCAACGGTCATATTCAGTCTCCCTTTCAGCAACGCACGAGCTTTCGTGCGTTCCGCCACTGCAGGAGCTGCAAGCGCGGTGACCTGAGCCAGCGGGAGTGGCAGCTCTGCCGTATAAGCGCGTGACAAGATCGATAAACGGCAGGGGTTACGGGCGGGTGTCCGTTCGCCGTCCTGCCCATCTGTAACGAGCGATCGCCGCAGACGTTCAAGAAGCATGCGGTCGAACCAGACGTTGACTCGGTCCGGTTCTAGTGGATCCCGCGTAGTGCGTTGACCGCGTCGCGCAGCTGACGGTCGGTCAGGTACGGCGCAGGTCCGAGCCGAAGGAGATCACCGCGGACATCGGTGAGCACGCCTCGATCCCGCAGCGCGCGCGACAGGGCCGCGGCGCGGGCGCACCGAATCGCGAGAAATCCTCCGCGCCGCTCGGCGGGCATCGGCTCGACGTGCGCGACCGCAGGGTCGAGGTCCAACGATTCGAACGTCCGTTGCAGGCAGTCGACCTGCCTGCGGCTGATCTCGCGCAGGCGCTCCGCCGTCAGGCCCTGCTCGACGTGAAATGCGAACACCGCGGCGGCGCGGTAGTGCGATGCCGGATCATAGGTCGCACCGCTGAACCGCGCGGCGCCCTCGCCGTACTCGCACGCGACCGCCGGACGCAGGCCGCTCGAGCGCGCCGAACTCGCTGAACCAGCCGGTCAGAACCGGCCGAAGCCGGCACCCGGGCGGCACACGAAGGAAAGCGTTGCCTTCGCCGAGCTGACAGGTACTTGTATCCCCCGCCGGTCACGAACGCGCCGCCGAGGCCGAGCGTCGCGATGTCGAACGGCACGACGTTCAGATGGTGATACGCGTCGACGAGCAGCGTCGTGCCGTGCCGATCGCACGCGCGCGCCACGAGGTCGAGGCCGGGCACGATTTCCGCGGTGTCGTACAGCACCGACGATACGAGCACACACGATGCGGCATCGTCGACGGCGCGAGCGAGACGCTCGGTCAGCGTTTCGGCCGGCCGGGCGGCGACCTTGACGATCGCGAGTCCCTCTTCGGCGAGGCGATCGAGCTGCCGCCGGATGGTGTGGAACTCTCCGTCGGTGGTCACGAGCTTCGGCCGAGCGCGCAGCGGCAGCGCCGACAGCAGTCTCGTGACGAGCTCGTGCGTGTTCTGACCGAGCGCGATATCGCCGTCGGGATCGTTCAGCAGGCGACGGAAACCCTGCTGCACGCGGGCGGCCTGCTCCGCCGCCCGTTCCCATTTGTCGTCGACCAGCTCCGCCGCGTCGAGCCACGCCCGCTGCTGCGCGTCGAACGACACGTCCGGCCACGCCTGATGAGAGTGGCCGGTCAGCAGCAGCCGTTCGGCGACACGAAAGCGGGAGTAGTGCGCAGCGAGATTGTCCACGGCGCTACAACTGCGACCGGATCTGCCAGAGATCCGGAAAAAGCGGACGCCCGACGGTTGCCTGCAGATACGCCGCGCCGGCGGAGCCACCGGTCCCGCTCTTCGCGCCAATCGTCCGCTCGACCATCTTCACGTGCCTGTAGCGCCACTCCTGGATGCCTTCGTCGAGGTCGACCAGCCGCTCGCACAGCTCCGCGTTCTTGGTGTCGTCCCTGTACACCGCGACGAGAATCCGCTGCACCTCCGCCGACGGTTCGATGGCCGCGACCACATCGCGTTCGAGATGCGCGGGAGGCACAGCGTACCCTTCCTTCGACAGGTAACGCAGGAACGCGTCCCACACGGTCGGCTCCTGGTAACGGCGCTCCAGCGCGGCCCGCGCGCGGCTCCCCTCCGGAAAGCGGCGAAGCGCTGCTTGCGACTTCACGCCGAGCAGGAACTCGATCTGCCGGAACTGGTCGGACTGAAAACCGCTCGCCGCTTCGAGCCGCTCGCGGAAGGTGAGGAATTCGAGCGGCGTCATCGTCTCGAGGATGTCCAGCTGCGCGACCATGACCTTGAGGATGGTCAGGATCCGCTTCAGCGTGTGCTGCGCGCGATGCGGTTCCTCGTCGTCAAGGAGCTGGCGAACGCGGTCGAATTCGTGCAGCAGCTCCTTGAACCAGAGCTCGTACACCTGGTGGATGACGATGAACAGCAGCTCGTCGTGCTCCGGCCCCTGCGAGCGCGGCTGTTGCAGCGTCAGCAACTCGTCGATCTTCAGGTAGCTGGCATACGTGACGGCGGGATCGGTCAACGAGTTCCCTCCCTGATTGGCGGCCGAGCGTCATCTTATGTACTGGACCGTTGCTCTATTGGCGGTTTACCGAGCGGCGGCGACCGCGCACGTGGTCAGTGCAGCCTTGCGAGCCACAACTCGTGCGGGCCTTCGCGATAGCGCGCGAAGACGATCTCGTCGCGCGGCGAGGCGTCCATCGACATCAGATACCGGTGCTGGAATGGACCAATCGGTCCATGCATCTTCAGGACGCCTCCGTTCGACGCTGACTGACGCGAGGTCCCCGATCTCTTGCGCTTTGGTATGGCGTAGAAGGAACAGTCGAGTCCCATCTCCCGACCATGCCAGAGAGCCAGGCCATGCTCGTCCTTCGCCGAGAGCGGCCGGCAGCGGCCGTTCGACGTCTCGCAGACGACGACCTCGCCTTCGCGGGATTCGCCTGCGATCCGTCGGCCGTCTCGCGAGTACCGGTTCAGGTACAGCGCGAAGGGGAGCGTGGTTTCCTCGCCGTTGTCGAGGTCGCGCAGGCGTGATTCCTGTAACTGGCCGCGTTCAATCACCGAGTGAACCGCCATGCGGCCGTGAGAATCCACGGCTGCAAAAGGCTGGCGACTCCAGGACCACGGGGCGATTTCCTGCGAGAAACCGCCCGCGATAGAGACTCGTCGAAACGCCTGATGAGGACGAAATGGAGCGTTCGGACACTGCGGCTCAGGTAGGCAGCGATCGCCTTCCAGGAATCGAGCCGCTCGCCGGTCCGCGAGGCGTCCGTATCCGATCGGGGGTCAAGCGGAGCCGTACCCATGAAGGCTCAGAGCGCTGGCGCCATTCTAGTTCCTTCCCTTCCATCGACCAACGGACGCGGTGACGGCGATGAGACAAAGTCGGTCACCGGCGCAGCGGCAGTCTTTGTCTCTTGCCCGTGCCGCAGCCCGCTTCTAGGCTCCAGACCGGGGGGGTGTTGGTACGAGCCTAGGAGGTGGACCATGCGTAAACTCTGCCTGGGGTCATCGGTTGTGCTCATCGCATGCGCTTTCCGTTTTGATGCGGACGTTTCGGCTCAGCGCACCAGCATCCACAAGCCGGCCGCTATCATGAGCGCGCCGCTGATCTGCGCGCCGCGACGGCCGAGCGGCGCCAGTTTTTCGAAGGCGACGAATGCGGTCAGGCCGACGATGACCACGACGTTCATCACGCCGCCGGCGAACAGCAGCAACATCAGCGCCCAGCAACAGCCGACACAGTAGGAGCCGTGCTCGAGGCCCATGCGGAACGCACCTGACCCCCCATCGCGCCAACGGGCTCATCAGGAAGCCGAGGGGCGACTGGCACATACGCAGACATGCGTGCTTCAGCGGCGTCCACTGATACACCCCAGCGACGAGCAGCAACGTCGCACTGACTCGGGAATTGGCCGCCTCCATCATCGGCGAGACGAGCAGCAGCGACGCCAGTGCACGCTGAAGCGCGGTTGCGCCAAGGCTGAACGCGGTCCAGGCGGCGAGATAGCCTGCGGCGAGCGCGTAGGTCTGCCGCGCGCCGTTTGTTGTGCGGGATCGTCGGGCGGCTGCGCCGTACAGCAGGATCAGCGGTGCGGCGGACGGGAGCATCATGCCGGTCATCATGACGGCCCACATCGCCCAGAGCAGCAGCAGATGCGGTGCATCCCAGTGCGTGCGTCATCATCCAGGCGCTCGCGCCGGTCATCGGTCCGTACATGTCGCGCGCCATCATGACGATCCACGATCCAGGAGAACACCGGCATCAGGACGAGGAGCACCAAAAGCGTCGCGCGGTCGTGGCGCAGTGCGTGCTCGACGAGTGTGAGGGGACGCTCGGCGGGAAGGACAGGACTGGCGTGCGTCGCGCTAGGCGTTGCGCCAGGAGAACGGCGCATACTGTCCATTGTTCTTGCCGCTCAGCGTCTTCCCATGCCAGACCGAGAGCCTGCACACGGCTGCTCGAGGCGCGTGCCAGCGCGAAACGATCCGCGGCTGGATGGCCGGTGTTGTCGAGATGTATCGGCTCGGACGAATTCGGGTTCAGGCCCCGGACGCCCTCGGCCGCCATGTCGACGAAGCCCGACGCCTTGACGGACCAGTTCGCTCCACTGCGATCGAACTGAATTGGTGCGGACTCCACGCCGAGGAATGTGCCGACGAGTCCCGAAAGCGCCGCCATCGGACCACCGGCGGCGCCGCTGGCGATCGCGGCAATTGCGTCGCGCTGCTCGGCGGTCGCCCTCTCATCGGCGATGAGGCCGACCGACCAGTTGCCCTTGCCCATCTCTTCGGGCGTGAAGCCCAGCACGATGAACCCGAGTCCATCGAGTGACACCGCCCCATAGGATCCGCGATCAACCGAGAACGCCATCGCGAACGTGCAGGATCCCTTGCTCGGGCGGACGGCCAGCCCGGCCGGGAGGCACGGGCACACGAAGTCGCAACTGCACGTTTCGTAGTATTGACCGCTGACCTTCCACGATGGTGTCGCCATCTGGTCCACCTTTCTGCGGCTCACATTGTAGCGCCCGTCGGTCGTTAATCCACACAGGCCGTTCGGCGCGTGTAACGAAACGACCGTTTCGCGCACCAAACGGTACGCAGTTGGCCCACCCGAACGGTATGTGGAGGTTTTTACAATGATTTCTAGTCGCCGCCGCCGGATTCAGGACTTGGTCGTCAGGATGCAGCAGGCTTTTCTCGATGCGCCAGCCCTCAGGCTGACGCTGCCGCAGGCGCGGCGGCGGTTCTCTACCGGTGCGGCCACGTGCGAGGCGGTGCTGAACGTGCTGGTCGAGGCGGGCGTGCTGAGTAGAACGTCCCAAGGTCAGTACGTCCGGTTGTTTCCGCACACGACCGGACGCGCAGCCGCCTGAAGGATCCCCACGGACCACTACCGCCTCCGCACCCCGGCGCACGGTCGCGCGCCCAGGGTCAGTGGACTCGTGCGTCGCGCCCCCGCCTATGCGACACTTCGCGCGATCCATTACATTGAGCTACTCCATGGCTCGCGCAATCAGGTTGGCAGCCGCGGTCATGACAGCAGTCCTGCTTGGATCGGTAGCCGGGTCGGCCCAGGCCACCGTCGACGTCGAGAACAGCTACCCGAATGTTGGCGCGATCATGGTCTGGCGGGTCGATGAGTCCGGAAAGCCCGTAGAGCTACTGGCGTTCGCAAGCGGCACATTGATTCGCAGCCAGGTAATGGTGACGGCCGGTCACTTCACCGCTCCGGCCAAGGCACTCGGTGAGCTGCCACCCACGATTCGCATGTTCGCGAGCTTCAGTCGCGACGGATGCACGGGATCCCGGCACATGGATTCCGGTGACGTGCTCAGGCCACGCACCCATCGATGCCGCACTGCCCGCCGCCGCCTGGATGCGATCCGACTGACGAAATCCTCGTCGCTCCGCTCGAACCCGGCATTGCCGACGTCGGACTCGTGTTCCTCGAACGTGCGCCGGCCAACATCACGCCAGCCGTGCTTGCGGCGCCTGGCACGCTCGAGAGATCCGAAGGCGCTCGCACAACGATCGTGGGATACGGCACCACGTCACCTGCGGACAAGGGCGTCGCGGTAGAGGCATGGCCATGGGACGGCAAGCGGCGTATCAGGGCCTCGGCCGTGCGGAGGATCGTCGATGAAACGTGGGGACTCTGGTCGATACCGAGCTACGTCTGTTGGGGGGATTCCGGCGGCGGCATTTTCCTGAGTGCGTCGTCGAGCCGCGCAGCTGACCGACTCGTTGCCAACGTCAGCGATGGCGGCCAGGACTGCCGCCGCCATAACAACAACAATCGCCTCGACACACGCGCGATTCAGAAGTGGATCGACAGACTGAGCGCACATCGGGAGAGGTGATCCACCTTCGCTAAAGTACGGCGGACCGCATACTCGTGCAGGTTTCGGTCCGTGAAAGCCTGTATGGACCATTGCTCGACTGATGGCTACCCTTGGCCACTTTCATGGAGCACCTCGATGCCAACCTCACGCAAAGAACGCCCCCGTCCGAGGACGCGAATCGCTGGACTGTTCGTTGCCGCTGTCTTTCTCACGGCGGTCCAGGCGGTTTCGGCCACCACATACATGTCGGTGGAGCCAATTCCCAACCGTGACATCGTGGGGCAGGACAACCTCACGCTGCTCCGCAGCATCGGCTATCCCAACCTCGAACGATGGAGCAACCTGCTCCTCTCGAAATGCCTCGTGGTCGAGAGCGTCATCGAGACGCTGAGCTACCCATGGCGCGATCACGTCGGTCACGAACACCAACACCCGGTTCGTGGTCGCGGCCGGAGGGTTCGAGGGCGCAACCAACCCGTCGTATGTGTTCACCGTCCAGGATTCCGGCCCGGGTGCCGTAAGCATGCGCGACGTCAACGTGCTCGACAACGCACTGGGCTACGTTCTGAATCAGGGCGTACGTGGTGAGAGAAAAAAAAAAAAAAAAAGTACGGCGCATTTCAGCGCCGACAACGCCAAGGCCTACGCTTCGTGCCTCGATTACGCGGTCGGTGACTTTTCTGGGAACGCTGAGCGGCGACGAAGCCCGCCAGTTCTGCCTCGACCAGTTCTGGCGAACAGCTCGGGACTCGACGCCCGTTGTGGAGCGGCCTGTTTCCGCGGCTTCACCCAGGTTGATTTCGCCAATTCCTCGACGAACAACTCGATGTTGTTTCTACAACCGGCCGTGACGAAGCAGCGCTTCATCTCAGGCCTCGCCGCGGCCGCGGCCGTGGAGACCGACCCACGGGCGACGTACTTTCCGCTCAAGATAGTGGCGCTCCCACCACGGCGCGGGCAGGCATCGCCTTTCCTGGCAACGACTGGCTGGCCTTTCCTGCCGGCGACCAGTACCTGGCGAACATTGGCGGGACTCCTCAACTGGTGGCCGAGCTTGCCGTTCTCCGGCAACAGCACCTGACCGCTGTCGCGAATCTGCTGGAGGCGATCGTGGAGAATCGCGTCGAGGCGTACCTCAAACACGGATTCCGTTGCCCGAACTGAAGCGGTTCCTCCGCTGACAAGGTGAGACCTTCAGGCTCGCCGTCGCCGCGGGACGACGTCGACGCGAATCTGCTGCACCGCCGCGCATGGCAACGGCGGTGGAACAGGCGACTGGTCTAAAGCGACTTGAGGTACTGGACCAAATCCCGCTTCTGTGAATCGGAGAGCTTCAGCTCGAGTGTCTTCTCGTAGTGCTGGACGACTTGGTCGAGGGTCTTGAACCGGCCGTCGTGATAGAACCCGCCCTTCTCCCTCGTGAAGAGCCCTCGCAGCGGGGTCGTCCGATACATGTCGTCCGGCGATCGGCCGGATTGAAAGTCGTCGATCCCAATCTCCTTGGCCGCGTGCATGGACCAGCCGGGTTCCGTAAACAGCGGCGGCACATGACAGGTCGCACACTTGGCGGCGCCGTTGAAGACGCCCTCTCCACGACCGGCGGCTGCCTGGTCGAAGCTGCCGGCCGGCGGCTTCGGGGCCGGAATGGAGAGCTGATAGAACTGCAGGGCGGCGAGCTTCGGTGTGATCAAATCCGGCGTGTTGCGAATGTTGTCGAAACGATGCTTGGCGCTGAGCGGGAACTTGTTCCCGTTCTTGAGTCGCGGATCGAAAAACGTCCCTTTGCCATGCATCTGAGTGTTCGCGACGTAGGCGTTCCAGTAGGTCACCGAGCCCCATCCGGAGTACGTGTGGAGGTTGACGCCCGCTAACCCGAAAGCCGCTGGAAGAACCGTCGAGGCGCTGCTCCGTTTGGACCGAACGCCTTCCCGTCTTTGTCTAGCTCGGCGTCGTATCTTCCCGGCCCCCAACTCGTCAGGACTTTCTTGACTGTCGCCTCATCCACTCCAAGCAGGTCGGTATACGGCTTCAGATTCGGCGCGAGCGCAACAATAGCGCCGACGTTCGAGATCTCGATTCGGCCAGCCGTCGAGACGGCGGCCGATTCCGGGCGCGAACGAGTCGTCGACGGTCGAGTGGCACAGGGCGCATTGAATTCCCATCGACCGGACGTTGCCGTTGGCATCCGCAAAGGCCGTCACACCGACCACGGCGTTCGCCTTCAGCAACGCGATGGTGTTCGCCAAATCATTCAGATCGACCTTTCCAGCCTTTATCCCGCCGCCACCTGGGCCGGGACCATTTCCGAGTCGACCTTCAAACCGAGCTCGAGAGCCTTGGCCGGCGACAAGCCGGGGCCGACGCCCCCGAACTTTGCCCCGGCGATTGCCTGATGAAGCTTGAGTTGATCGCCCCAGAACGCTTCGTCACCGAATGTGTCGAAGCGAAAGATCTTTCGACCCTCTTCGATCATCTGCTGCGCGTGGCGTTGAATCTCCTGATCGAAACTGCCCGGCTTCGCGTTCGAACTGCCAGCAGTACCAACCGGCTGGGTCTGCGAGGAAGGGCTCGCTTGTAACAGCAACGCCACTCCGATGATCGCCAACTTTCTGAGCACGTCGAGCCTCCTTTTCCGATCTCGGGAGGAGCAACAATGCTGCCGGAAACAATCGGATCAGCTCTGCAGATCAGAGAGAGCCCGGCTCTATTCCTTCCGCGGACATCACAGCTGGATGTCCTTGTTCAGCAGGAATCGAGGTGCGGAACCGAGATGTGCCGTCGGCGGAGCATGGAGCAACAGCGGATGCATCAGGATGACATCGCCTGCCGTCGCCGTGTTCTCCAGCACCTGCAACGGGATGCCGTCCACTTCCTCAACGCGATCGTGGAACCGCTCGATGCGGGCAGCCGGGTCGCTCGCGGTGCAGAGCTCCCGCAGGTACGGATGGCGAAGGACCGACTTCCGCAATTCCGCGCCGCGCGCTCCCGCTCTCGGCGGGTGGTCGACGAACCAGCGATGGACCAGTCGATGCGAACCGCTGACGATCGTCATGCCGCCGGCCCTGGGTGCGACATCTCCAAACATCGCGTGGACTTTCACGCCCTTCGGCGGCGTCACCGGCCCCGTATAGTCCGCGTCAACGTGCCAGCCAGCGGACGGGACCGTCCACGGCCGATTGGCGGGGAAGAGGGCGGGAAGAATGAAGAACGCGCCCCAGTCCGAGGGTCGCGGCCATCGCTGCCCCGCGAGGACCTCGTCGATCGCCGCCATCGTTCGGTCGCTGCCCACGGCGCGGAACACGGGATTGCTCTTCAGGTGCTGCAGGTGGTCGGGCCGCTCCTTGTGCCAGGTCCCCGGCTTGTCCTGCACGATGCCGACATCGCCCAGGGCTCGCCAGACGACCTCCCGCATGGCTGCGGCTTCGTCAGCACCAAACGCGGAGCGCACGCGTACCCAGCCGTGCGTCTGGAAATGCTCGACGATCGTCGGCGGGTCTTCGCCTCTTGTTCCCATACGTCCCGGCCTGCCGCAACGGACGATTGTAGGATAGCGCGCGTCGATGTTCGTTGAAGCTTCCGTCGAGGGCTATCGTTGGAGCGGCGGCAACGGCAACACGATCGAGACTTCCCCGTCACGCTGGTCGAGCTCGATGTAGTGGTCTGGCGAGCGAGCGGAGATCGGGCCGCCGCCGACGGCCCGGGTCGCCGTCGCGCGAAGCGAAAAGAGTTCGCCGTACGGCAGCGTCAGACGGAACCGGCCCGCCTTGTCGAGCACGACCCGTTCGCGGATAACGCCAGTGATAAGGAGGGTCGCGTTCGGCGCGGCGACGCCATCGCTCCACTTGACGGTTCCGGTGATCGTTCGCAGCCGCGGCCATGTCGGGAGCGTGAACGGCGTGAGGTCGATCCGGCTGCCAGGCGCGACCGTCACCACACTCGCTTCGGCCGGCGCGGTCACGCCGGGGTGATACGAACGGCGATCCAGCGGGGAACCAGGTCGCGGCACGTTCAGGTGCAGGCCAATCAGATATCTGCCGGGCGGCATGAAGGCGAATGTGAAGCGGCCGTCAACTCCCGTACAACGCTCACATGCGGGACGGGAGGCGACGCGCGATCCGCGTTGGCCGCAGCGATCAGGATCACGTACTCGCCGGCAGCCGGTCGCCCGTCGCTCGTCAACAGGACACCGCTGACTTGCGAATCGGTGTGCGGCCTCGCCCGGAGTTCCACGCACTGCGATGGATTCGTCAGCGAAACCGTCCAGGGATGGCGCTGATGTTCCAGTGCCGGCAGCGGTGGTCCCACAAACGCGATTCCGGGGGGAAAGGACATGGAGACCGTGTACTGGCCAAGCGGGAGGTCGCGCACATCGAACTGGCCGCTCGCGCTGATCGTGACAGATCGCGAGGCGTGCTCCCCGGCGATGCGCACGATTGTGCCTGCGACCGGACCGTAGTCGCGGCGATCGGACGTGGCGAGGTCGGACCCGGTTCTGCGGACCGTGCCGAAAATGCGCCCGCCGCGCGGCGGGCCGGCCAACTCGCTCAAGTATGCGAGATCCACCGCCGCTTCCGCAGCGCGTTTCGTACCCGCGCACCTGTTCGTGGTGAGGCCTGATGGTGATCGGAACGCGCAAACGACGTAACGTTCGCCGGTCTGGAGGGTATAGCCGCAGTTGACGTTCTGTGGAGACTGGATGTCGACGATGTCGGTGTCCACTCCGCGCCCTCGCCGCTCGACAGCGAGGCGTACCAGCTGGCCACGCGTATCCGAGCGTCGAATGTCGAGGACACGGCCCGAGAAGACCGCATCGACCCGCCAGGCCAGCGCGCAAGGCGCCAACGGACCCGCGCAACTGCACGCAAGCGCTCGATCGACATCGAGCGCCGTCAGAAGAAGCAGCGTGAATAGGGCGCGCCGCAGCATCCTGACGTTTTGGACACTGTTCTGACGGATCCAGCCGGGAAGTTTCGCGTCCCGCATGCGTCAGGAGGCATCAGGCAAGACGTCGGCCTGCGGGAACGGGGCGTTTGAGAATTAGGACTTGACCGACCAAATTGGTCGGAGTTATCCTCGTGCGCTGAAGTGAGATTGGGTCTCACTTTCACTCCATGGAAGCGCGCATGATTCGGCTCCGTCCTCGACAGATCTTCTTCTGGCTCTTTCTGCTCGGCGTTTCGGCTGTCAGCAGTGTCAAAGCCGCCGCCATCGACCCGCCGGCCCCTGCCGACGCCGAAACCATCTTCCGGTTCAGCATCCCGGCCGGGCCACTGGACGCCGCGCTCGAGCGCCTTCGAGGCCGTCACCGGGGTGACCGATTCCGTGTCGCCGTCGCTCGCACGCCACGGTCCAAGGACTTCAGTCGCCGGGCGTCGCGGGCGCCTACGCAGCTCGAGCAGGCGCTCGAGCGCCTGCTCGCCGGCACCGGCCTGGCGTCTCGGCTGGCTGCTGCGAACACCTACGCGATCGACGTGCGGCCGGTGTCCGAGAACGTCGAAGTCCGAGCCAGCCTGCCCGATGCCGCCGGCACCTCGCTGACGGCGACGAAGACGCTGACGCCGCTCAGGGACGTGCCCCAGTCGGTCACGGTCATCACGCAAACGATGATTGCCGACCAGCGCATGCAGAGCATGGCCGACGTCGTCCGCTACGTGCCGGGCGTGGGCATCGGCCAGGGCGAGGGCAATCGCGACACGCCGATTCTGCGCGGCAACAGCACGACCGCCGACTTCTTCGTCGACGGCGTCCGCGACGACGTCCAGTACTTCCGCGACCTGTACAACGTCGAGCGGATCGAGGCCGTCAAGGGGCCCAACGCGATGATTTTCGGGCGCGGCGGCGTGGGCGGCGTGATCAACCGCGCGACGCGCCAGGCCGATTGGAACACCGCGCACGAGAGTCATGCTCCAGGCCGGATCGCACACCAATCGGCGGCTGTCCGTCGACCTGGACCGGCCGTTGACGCAGACCTTCGCGGCGCGCCTCACCGGGATGTACGAGGACTCGGACACGTATCGCCATGGTGTCGGGATCGGACGTTACGGTTTCAATCCCACGTTTGCGTACCTGGCCGGCGACGCCACCACGCTGCGTGTCGGATACGAGCGGTTTCAGGACGACCGAACCGCCGATCGCGGCATCCCGTCGTTTGGCGACTGGGCCGGTTGAAACCGACGCGACGACCTTTTTCGGCGATCCAGGGACGAGTAACAGCCTGGTCACCGTCAACGCGGTGAACGCGGCGGTGGATCACAGGCTCACGCGGAGCGTCGTGCTGCGCAACCGGACACGCGCTACGCCGACTACGACAAGTTCTATCAGAACGTCTATCCTGGCAGCGCCGTGAGCGCAGACGGATCGTCGCTGTCGCTCTCCGCGTATAACAACGACACCCAGCGCCAGAACTTCTTCAACCAGACCGATCTGAACATCACCGCATCGAGCGGCTCGCATCAAGCACGTCCTACTCGCCGGCGCCGAGTTCGGGCATCAGGTGACCGACAACTTTCGAAACACCGGGTACTTCACATCGATCGGACCCAACGCGACCTCCTACACGGTGCCGGTGATCGCGCCGACGGTTTCCGTGCCGGTCTCGTATCGCCAGAGCGCGACCGACGCCGACAATCACGGCATCGCGACGCTGGCGGCGGTCTATGCGCAGGACCAGGTCGAGCTGTCGCGCTACGTCCAGGCGGTCGTCGGACTTCGCTTCGACCGGTTCGACGTCGACTTCCACAACAACCGGACGCACGCCGACTTCGCGAGCACCGACAACCTGCTCTCGCCGCGGGCGGGGGTTATCGTCAAGCCCGTCGAGCCGGTCTCGATCTACACCAGCTACACGCCTCACCTACCTGCCGCGCGCGGGCGAGCAGCTGTCGTCGTTGTCGCTGACGAATCAATCGCTCGATCCAGAGAGATTCACGAACTACGAAGTCGGCGCCAAGTGGGATCTCCAGCCTGGCCTGTCTTTCACCACCGCAATCTACAGGCTGGACCGGACGAACGTCGTGGTGCCCGACCCGACCGATGCGAGCCGCTCGATCCTGGTCGATGGTGCACGGACGAAGGGTGTCGAAGTCGGCTTGAGCGGCAGGCTGACGCCGGCGTGGACCGCCGTCGGCGGATATGCCTACCAGGATGGCCGGATCACGAACACGCTCTCGGCAAGCGCAAGGAACGGCGCGAAGCTCGCCGAGGTGCCGACGCATACGTTCTCGCTCTGGAATCGCTATGACGTGTCACGGCGCTGGGGGGCCGGTGCTGGGATCATCCACAACGCCGACATGTTCACCTCCACCGACAACACGGTCAGGCTTCCGGCCTTCACTCGGGTCGATGGCGCGGTGTTCGTGAACCTCACCCGGGCCGCTGGCGGCGCAGGTGAACATGGAAAACCTGTTCGACGACCGGCTACTACGCGTTCTCGCACAACAACAACAACATCACGCCGGGTTCGCCCCGCGCGTTTCGAGTGTCGTTGACGACGCGATTTTGACGACATGCCGTTCGTCGTTCGCGACGAACAACGAACGTTCGAACGTTCACCACGGTATGAAGTTGAAGATGCTCGCGGTCGATCGGCTCGGATCGGGCGCTCGCGAGCCGGTGGTCTTGTAGTTCTCGGGCACGCTCGCCCAGTCGCTGTAGATGTTGCCGCCGACGTAGAACCCGGGCTTGCTGGACTCTTTCGTCGGCGTCTCCAGCGTCGGCAGCGAGCCGATCTTCAGGCCGGGATTCGAGGGGCTCGAGAACAGCGTGTAGACCCGCTGCGGTTCGGCCGCGCCCGGGCGATCGCTCGCGGGTACATACTCAGGGACGCCGTCGCCGTTGACGTCGGCGCCAATCCACTCGACGTGCAGCAGGCGGTGGTAGGTGCGGTCGGCGATCATGCGCGGCAGCTGGGCATTGAAGCCGTCGATGATGCCTTGGGCGTCCGGCCGCGACCGTCGAATCGCGAGGTAGAGCTCGCGCGTGACGAGCGGCGTCGAACCGATCTGGAGCCTGCTCGCCGACTCCTTCGGGTAGTTTCTGACGATGTAGTCGACGACGAGATCGTCCATCAGCGTGTAGTCGACGGCGAGCTTGAGCAGCAGGGCGAGGCTCTCTTCTTCGCTGGCGGCACGCACGAACGTGGCGCCGGATTTGTCCACCGCGTCGCCGTACGAGTAGCCTTCGACGATCGCCACGCGCCTGCCCTTGAGATCGGCCAGCGTTTTCGCCGACACGTCCGCGCCGAGGCGGCCGACCAGCACCAGGCGGTTCTCGAGGTAGGGCTGGGAGATAGAGCAGTACGCGCTCGCGCTCGGCGTCCTTCCACGCGGCCGCGCTGCCGTCGAACTTTCCTGAAAGGAGCGCGGTCGTGAATTGCGCCGGCGGGACGATCGCCGTCTTCGCCGTGCGCTTGGTCCGTCCAAGCGCCGCTTCCACCAGGTCGAGGGCAAACCGGGGCTGCCCGGGCTCGTTCGTGAAGGGCGTCCACGCGGTCGAGACGAGCGACAGCGGCTGGGGCGCCTGCGCCAGGACAATGGCCGAAACAGACGCACGACACGAGAATTGCCGCAGCGGCCTTGCGACCGATCGACGTCACGAACCGGCCGTCGATCACGACATGTTCGTGATCGACGCCAGCCCTTCGTGATCGCCCACGATCAAGAACGATTCGGAAGCCCTACGCAACATCGGCATGATCCGCCGCGTCCTCAGCCAAATCAATGCCATTCTGCGCTCACCTTTCCGAGTCCGCTTGGTCCATTCTACTCGCTGGGTTGTCGACTGGCGCCGCACGCCATAAGCTCACGCTGGCGCGTCGATTGCACACCGGCCGAGCCTCGAGGAACGTCAACCGCGAGGGATCATCATGGACATGAACACGCTTCTTCGAAAACGCGAGCGTGACGCTCGTCGCCGTCGCCTGGAAGGTGCTCGGGGCAGCGGCGCTCTGGCTCGTGGGCCGCTGGCTGATCTCGTTCGCGCTCCGCCTGACCTCCGGCGCGTTCACCAGGCAGAAGGTCGACCTCACGCTGACGCGCTACTTCCAGACCGCGCTGAGGATCGTCCTGAACGTCGCGCTGATCGTCGCCATCCTCGGCTTCTTCGGCGTCGAGACCACGACATTCGCCGCGCTGCTCGCCGCCGGCGGCGTCGCGATCGGCGTGGCGTGGGGCGGCCTGCTGTCGAACTTCGCGGCCGGCGTCTTCCTCGTGTTTCTGCGTCCGTTCAAGGTCGGCGACGTCGTGAGCGCCGGCGGGGTCACCGGCATGGTCGAAGCGATCGGCCTGTTCGGCACGGTCATCAACACCGCCGGACAACGTGCAGACGCTCGTCGGCAACAACAAGATCTTCTCGGACACGATCCAGAACTTCTCCGCGAACCCGTACCGGCGCGTCGATCTGACGGCGACGATCAGCAACTCGGTCGACCACCGTGACGCGATCCGGCTGATCAAGCAGCGGCTGTCGACGATCCCGAACGTCCTGTCGTCTCCGGCGCCGGATGTCGACGTGCTGCAGTTCACGCCTGCCGGGCCCCTGCTGTGCGTCCGGCCTTACTGCGACAACCAGGATTACTGGCAGGTGTACTTCGACACCAATCGGCTCATTCGCGAGACGTTCACGGAGGCTGGATTCCCGGTTCCGGCGCCCGGATATTCCGTCCAGCAGCTCGACGGCCGTCCCGCCGCTGGACATGGCCCGATCGGCCTGACCTGACGCCGCGGTCGTCGTTATTTGACGTCCTTCAGCAGCGGGGACTGCCGCCGGACGTTCGGAGGAGGTCACGACATATCGTGGGCCTGCCGCTGGTTCGGCCGGCGGCAATCGGTGAGCGGAGGAGGTCTGCAATGACACGCCGAAGCTACTCGAGCCTTGGTTTCGCTGCGTTGTTCGTCTTCTCGATCGCGAGTCGTGCCGCGGCGCAATCCCCGAAGGCTCAGCCATTCTCCACAGCTTCGGCACAAGCCGCCGCCAACGCCAGGTCTCCCAGGTCGCAAACGCTGTCCCGGGCATGGACCTAATGCTGAAAGCTGCGCCGGCGGCTGGCGAGGTGGCGGGCACGTCCGGCGCGCTGTCGCAGCTCGGAGGATCCGCGGGCGGCCTTGCCGCGGCCGCCACGGCATTCTCGAAGATGGGACTCAGTCCCAATCTGGTGGCGAAGGCCGTACCCGTCCTGACGTCGTTCGTGACGAAGTCAGGAGGCGCGAACGTCGGGAGCCTGCTCGCCGGCGTTCTGAAGTGAAGCGCTCCTGTCGGCCGGGCCGTTCAGGCCCAGTCTCCGCATCGTCCACCGCTGACACAGATCGCGCGCAGCGGCGGGCCACTGCGGAAATTTGAACGCGAACCCGCCCTCAAGGAGTCGCGCCGGAACGACGCGACGACTTTTCAGAATGAGCTCGGTCTCCGTGCGCATGAAGAGCGCGGCGAGCTCGAGCATCCATCTGTTCGCCGGCAGTCCGAACCGCGTACCCGAAGCCTCGCGCAGAACCCGCATGAAGTCCGCGTACGGCAGAGGATGCGGGGCGGCGATGTTGACGACGCCGTGGACATCGTCGCGATCGATCAGCCATCGAACGGCCGAGACGAAGTCGTCTTCGTGAACCCACGACACGAATTGCCGGCCGTCACCGGCGGTGCCGCCGAGGCCGCGGCGAACGAGACCGAGTAGCGTGTCGAAGATCCCGCCCGCGTCGGGGCTCATCGTCATCGCCGACCGCAGCGCCACCTTTCGGGTGCGCTTTGTCACGGCCTGGTCGAACGCAGACTCCCAGGCACGCGCGACGTCGATGCTGAACTTCCAGGTGCCAGGCGCGCCGGGTTCGTCGCCGCCGAGGATGCCCGAGTACTCGTCGTTTGGACGATCGTAGCGGTGCGCGTAGATGGTGGCGGTGCTCGCCTGGAGCCACAGGCGCGGCGGCCGCGAGGCCTGCGCCACTGCCGCTCCGACGACGCGAGTCGACAGCACGCGCGACTCGAGGATCTCTTTGCGATGTGCGGCCGTATATCGGCAATTGACGCTGCGGCCCGCCAGGTTGATCACGACGTCCGATCCGTCGAGTTCGCGCTGCCAGTCGCCGATTGAGATACCGTCCCACGCGACGACGCGCCACGGCGTGCCGACGCCGGAGCGGCGGCTCAGGACAACTACCTCGTCTCCGCCGCCGTGAAATGCACGGGCCAGAACGGTCCCGACCTGCCCCGACCCTCCCGCGATAACGATCTTCATCTTGCCCTCCCGGGTCATTCGACGAACCGGCTGCGGAATTCCGGACGCGGCGCGAGGCACTGCTCGTAGCGGCCGAAAACCCGATACCGGGTCCGGGCGACGACGTCGTAAAGGGCGTCGCGGAGGACCTTCGGCACGACACGGGCGGCCGTCAGAGCCCTCCACGGCCATCCAAGCTCGCGCGCGACGAAGAGTGCTGCGTCGCTTTTGGCCACGACGCGCGCGCCCGGGGTGCGAAAGTTCGCGCAAACGTAGAACGTCGTGAGGTCGTCCGGATTGCCCCCGAAGCGCGCAACCACAGACCGTCCTGTCGGGCCCTGGAGCGGCGCGAAGCTGAAGACGGCGCGCCGATCGTGCTCGAGCAGAAACTGCACCAGCCGGCTGCAGAGCCCGCAGACGCCGTCGTACAGCACCAGGTGAGCGCCGCCGGCGCCGGAAGGGGGTTGTCCGCGTTCCTCGGTCATGCTTTAATATTAATGAACATGTTCACTCAAAATGTCAAGCGGCGCGGACGGGGCCGGCCGCCGGGGCAAACCCCGCAGGGCGCGGCAGCGAAGGAGCGCCTGTATGGCACCGCGATCCGGCTGATCGCGGATCGCGGCTACGAGGCCACGACGCTCAGGGATATCGCCAGCGCCGCGGACGTGAGCGTCGGGCTCCTCTATCGCTACTTCCCGAGCAAGCAAGCGATTGTCATCGCGCTCTACGACGAACTGTCGGCGCAATACGCGCGCCGGACGTCGGACCTCCCGCCGGGAACCTGGCGGGAGCGCTTCATGTTCGCGCTGACCACAAGCCTCGAGGTCCTCGAGCCGCACGAGCTTGCGCTTCGCGCGCTGACGCCGGTCCTGGTGAGCGATCCCGAAGAGGGCATCTTCGCCGCGAGCACCGCGTTCTCGCGCCTGCGCGTGCAGCGGGTCTTCGAACAGGCGGTCACCGGAGCGAATGACTCGCCGAAGCAACCGTTGGCTGACGCACTCGGTCGGCTCCTGTACCTGATCCACCTGGCGGTGCTTCTCTGGTGGCTGCTGGACAAGAGCCGCAACCAGCGCGCGACGACGGCGCTCGTGGCGCTCACCCGGCAACTGTTGCCTTCTGCGGCCCTGGCCGTGCGGCTGCCACCCGTTCGGCGATTCGTGATCTCGGTCGATGAGCTGATTCGTGAGGCCCTGTTCGGACCTCCGGTTTCAGGCTGATGTTTCTGCCCATTCGGCCGTCGCAGCTCGCCATCGACCGATTTCTTCGCAACTCGGAGAAGCTGCCGCTCTCTTATGACCCCGTCGGCATCGCGATGTCAGGTAGGCACCGCGGCGATCGGGACGAGCAGGTCGTGGCCATTGGCTCGGGCCGCAAGGATTTCGAACAGGCACGGCGAGCGCTCATGTCGTGGAAGCACTACGACATGAACTGGGTGACCGTGTATCCGCAAAGGGCGGGCGTGTCAGTCGGGGCCGTCGTGGCGGTACTCATCCGCCATCTCGGGTTCTGGTCGCTGAACGGATGCCGACTCCTGTACACCGTCGGCAGCGCTTCGGATGACACCCAGCGGTACGGCTTCGCGTACGGCACCCTGACCAATCATGCCGAGGGTGGCGAGGAACTGTTCGAGGTCTTCATCGAGCCAGCGACCGGCCAGGTGATGTATCGAATCAAGGCCATTTCGTGGCCGCGCGCCGCGGCGGCGCGGGTGGGTTATCCGATCGTCCGCCTGCTTCAGGCGCGCTTCCGTCGCGATTCCGCAGCGGCGTTGCGGCGGGCGATTCACAGCGGCGGGGTTCGACTCGATTCAAGGGCGGCGGGCCCGAGCGAATCGGCTAGGATGTCCCGCGTCCAGATTCAGTCGAAACCGGACCGGCGTCGATGTGCGCGTTTCGCGCGGAGGAGTGACATGCAGTACGTGCATTCCGAAGACGGCATCGGCATCCAGCCTGTCGGCCGGGACGAACGGATCGTCACGCTCGACGTCCTGCGGGGCCTCGCCCTTCTGGGCGTCATCGTCGCGAACATGCTGTTTTTCAGCGGCGTGATGTTCCGATTTCCCGCCTATCGGGCCGAGCTACAGGTCCTGTCGCTGAGATTCGATCGTCTATCACGGAATGAGCTTGCTGGTCAGAGGGAAGGCAATCGCGACCTTGTCTTTCCTGTTCGGACTCGGCTTCGCGATTCAGATGCTGCGGGCGCACGCGCAAGGAGTGTCAGCCACGCACCTGTACGTCAGGCGCCTCACGGTTCTGCTGATGGTCGGGCTGCTGCACGCGGTCTTTCTGTGGTACGGCGACATCCTGAGCCTTTATGCCACGCTGGGATTCGTCCTCATCCTGTTCGTCAACCGGTCCGATCGCACCGTGCTCCTCTGCGCCGCCAGCCTGGTCGTGCTGCTTCCGATTGCACTCGGGATAGCGACGACGGTTCAGAATCTGACCAGCGCTGGGGCGGCGGCGCCGGCCGGACCATCGCGCGCCGAAGTGAACGCGGCGACTCTCGCCGTCTTTCAAAGCGGTTCGTACTCGCAGATGATCCGCGAGAACATCGTTCAGGCGCTGCAGTTCTTCCGCGGCATCGAGGGACTGCTACAGCTGCAGTACTTTGGCTTGTTCCTGCTTGGACTCTATGTCGGCCGGCATCGGATCTTCGAGCAGGTCGGGCGGTACGAGCCGGTTTTGCGGCGTGTCGCAACGTGGGGCCTCGCGATCGGTTTCGCCGGCGGCATCGTCGACATCATCATCACGGTGACGGTCGGACGACGTTCCGCATTCGCGCGGGCCGACCTGGCGCTGCTCATGTATGTCCTGACCGTCACGACGATGGCCCAGGCGGCAGGATATGTCGCGCTGGTCGCTTTGCTCCTGCGTCGGCCATTCTGGCAACGTTGTCTTTCGGCGTTTGCGCCGGCAGGTCGGATGGCGCTGACGAACTATCTGACGCAAACGCTTGTGTGCCTGGCGATCTTTTACGGCGGCGGGCTGATTGGCCGCACGGGTCCAGCGTTTGGCTTGTTGATCGCGCTGCTGATCTACGCGGCGCAGATGGCTTGGAGCGCAGCCTGGCTGTCGCGGTTCCGGATGGGGCCGGCTGAATGGCTGTGGAGGTCGGCGACTTACGGACGGCTGCAGCCGCTCAGCCGTGAAGCGCAAGCACCCTTCAGACCCGCCGCTCACGCCTGAGGCGCGACGCGTCAGCGCTCGACGAGCGGCAGCCGGAACGCGGCCATCTCCTGGCCATTGCGGACCAGGAGCACGTCGCCGATGAGCGCCGGGTGATTCCAGGTCTTACCGTCGATCGCCTGGAACCGCGCGAGCTCCTTGAACTCGTCGGGCGTCGCCCTGACGAGTGCCAGTTCGCCCTCCTCCGAGAGCACCAGCAGGAGATCCTGGTCGGGCAACAAAACGAGTTGACCCTTTCCGTAGCGTCCGCCCTTCCAGATGCGCTTCCCGTCCTCGACGCTGATGCAGGCGAGGATGCTGCCGTCGAATCCGAAGGCATGGCCCTTGTGAACGACGAAATCGTTGAAGTCTGGCTTCAAGGTGTTCGATGTCCACCGCTCTTCCGCGCTCCAGCCGGTGGGACCATGCACGACCGCGATCCGCCGCGTGGCGTATCCACCCATCCCGCCGCCGTTGCTGATCAGGAAATTGTCGCCCGCAACCCCCGGCTGCACGATGGTGCTGCCGGGCCAGTCGTGCTGCCAAAGCACCTGGCCGTCGGCAGGCGCGACGCTCGTCGCACCGGAATAGCTGAGCAGAACGACCTGGGTACTCCGTCGATCGTCGAGAGTTGAGGCGAACTGTAGCTGCCGCCGCGCGCCGGTCCCTTCCAGCGGGGAGAGCCCGTGGCCACATCGTACGCAACGAGCTTCCCGGAGGCGGCAACGATCACGAGATCGTCAACGACAAGGGGAGAACTCGAGAAGCCCCAGTCCGGAACAGCGACGCCGCTGTCCGACGGCACGTTGCGAGACCACACGACGCTGCCGCTTCGTGCATCGAGCACATTGAGGATCCCGGTCGCACCCAGTGCATAGACGCGACCGTTGCTCAGCGTCGGCGTTCCGCGCGGACCGGCGCCGGCATTCGATTCCCAGAACCGCGCCGCGTCCCGGTGCCACCAGACCGGTTTGCCGGTGGTCACGCTGTAACTGGCCACAATCTCGTCGTCACCGCGCTGTTCCTGCGTGTAGAGAAGATCGCTGCCAACCGCGAACGACGACCACCCTGGCCCGATCGGACGACGCCACAATTCGACTGGTGGGGATGCTGACCAGTCAGTGCTGATCCGCACACCGCTGACGATGCCGTCCCGCCCCGCTCCGCGGAAGCCAGGCCACTCGGAAGCTGTCCTGTTGCGTGTATGACCGACATGTTCGGTCTTCGATCGGTGCAGCGGGCTCGTGCACTGCCGCCGCTGTGCTTTTCTCGGGTTCGAGGGGTTTGTTGACAGCGGGCACGAGCGATTCAGTCGGGGTCTGAACGGGCGGAGGCGCCGGCAGTTGCGTTGGGGCCTCGCCCCCACGAGCCAGGAGGCGCTCCTCGGCCGTCTCCGTCCAGCGCCACGCGAGCTGCGCGCCGCCGCTGCCCGAGATCCCGTCGGTCCGAATCACCGTGAAGACTGCACAGGCCAGCAGGATCGTGACGACCATCAGCGCGCGCCGAGGCCCATCCGGGAGTCGTTGAGTGGCCACTGCCCAGGCGACAAGAGCCAGCGTCGCGACCGGAATCGCGTACATCGGCAACATCATCCCCTGCATGCCGCCGGCGATCGATTCGTGAACGAGGCGCGATGTCGCGAACAGCGCGACACCCATGAGGCTGATCGCACCCAGGCGCTCGGCCCATGCCGCCCTGCTGAAAAACATCCACCAGGCCGCGATGGCCAGAGCGCAAAGCATCCCGGCGATGACCGCAATCATCCCGAGCGGCAACGAGAAGAGCGTGGCGTCGGGAATGAGGGGCGGAAGAACGTATCGGGCAACCACCAGCGCGGCCGCGAGCGCCACGCCGGGCCACAACCTGAGCGGTTTGCGCAGGAGCGTTTCGCCGGTTTGAGCTGGCGCCATAAGGAACAGGACGCTCAGCCGCGGGGGATTGTTCCGCCCGTCCTACTGGACGACGATCCTCGGGTTCACGGGGGCGTTCAGACCATCAGCATTAGTTTGATTGATGATGACCAGTTCGCCAGCGACGTTGATTTGCGCGGACCGCGGGAACGCGAGCGGGTTGGCAGCAATCTGCAGCGTCACGCTGCCATTCCCGGTGCCTTGCGCAGGAGTGACGGTCACCCAGTTGAGCGAGTTCTGGACGGTCCACGAGCACCCGGCGGCAGCGTCCACCGTCACGGTCGCTGTTCCGCCGGCCTTCGCGACGTCGACGACGGTCGGGCTCACGCTGAAAGTGCATGCGGTTGCCGCCTGATTGACGGTCAGTGCCTGTCCGGCGATGGTGATCGCCCCCGTACGCGGTGTGGTATCCGGATTCGGTGCGACGGTGTACGTCAGCCAGGAGGCGCCCGCCCCCGTATTGCCGTCCGGCATCGTGATCCAGGACACGTTGCTCGAGGCCGACCAATCGCATGTTGCGGCCGTCGAGATGAAGACGTTGCTGGTGGAGCCGCTCGCGCTGGGCGAAACGGCCGTTGGGGAGAACCCGTAAGTGCACGCGCTTTGAGTCATCGTGAACGTCTGACCCGCAATCGTCGCCGTCCCGGTGCGCGTGGTACCCGTATTGTTCGTGGTCGTGCTGAGTGTCACGGTGCCGCTGCCGGAAGCCGATGGGCTTGATGTCACGCTGAGCCACGGATCGTTGCTGGCAGCCGTCCAACTGCAACCGATCGCGGTGAAGACGAAGACGCTCGAGGTCGTGGCCGCCGCTCCTGTCGAAACGCTCACCGGCGACATCGAATACGCGCACGCGCCGGCCTGCGAAATCTGGAAGATCCTGGTGCCGACCGAAATCGTCCCGGCGCGGACGAACACGCCTGTGTTCGCCTGAACGTCAAAGCCGATCGTGCCGGGACCGGTGCCCGTTCCACCAGATGTAATGGAAATCCACGGCTGGGAGGTGCTGGCGGTCCAGTTGCAGCCGGCTCCGGTCGTCACATCCACCGTGAGACTGCCGCCAGCTGCCGCAACCGAGGTGCTGCTGGGATTGAACGTCGCCAGGCAGGAACGGCCGCTCTGGGTCACGGTAAAGGTCTGTCCACCGATGGTCATCGAACCGGTCCGCCCCGTCGTGGCGGTATTTTCGGCGATCGTATAGGCCACCGCGCCCGGGCCCGTGCCGGTTGCGCCCGAATCGATCGTCATCCACGCCGCATTGCTGGCGGCCGTCCACGCACATCCCGCTCCCGTCGTCACGTTCACCGTGCCGTTGGTGGCAGTGTCCGGAGCGGTGACGCTCGACGGCGAGATCGTCGTCGAGCACGATGCGCTCTGCTGCGTGACTGTGACGGTCTGGCCCGCAATGGTCAGGGTGCCAGTCCGCGAACCACTGCCGGTGTTGGCGGCAAACGAAAGCGAGACGACGCCGCTGCCGGTGCCGCCGGCGCCGGCTGTCACCGTAATCCACGGGTCGGCACTCACGGCGGTCCACGCGCAGCCCGCTCCGGAGGTCACTGAGACCGTCCCGGTCGACGCACCCGACGGCACGGAGAGGCTCGTGGACGACAACGTGAACGTGCAGCCGGGCGCCGCTTGCGTCACTGTGAAGGTGCGGCCGCCGACGACGATCGCCGCCGAACGCACCACGGCCGTCGTGTTGGCGGCGACGCTGTAAGCAATGGTGCCGTTGCCGCTGCCGCCCGGGGTGCTGGTGATCGTCAACCACGCCGCGCCGCTGGCCGCCGTCCACGCACACCCGCTGGCTGCCGCCACCGAGAAGCTGCCCGTCGCCGCGTCCGATCCAACGGAGACGCTGGTGGGCGACAAGGTATAGCTGCATGTCGCCGCCGCCTGAGTGATGGTCACGATTTGCCCGCCCACGGCGATGGTGCCGGACCGGCCCGATGGCGTCGGGGTTGGCGGCCACTGTGTATCCGATTGTGCCGCTGCCAGAGCCCGTGCCGGTGCCGCTAATCGTGACCCACGGCGCGCTGGTCGTGGCGCTCCACGCGCAGCCGACCTGGGTCGTCAGCGTTACCGTTCCCGGGCCTCCAGATGCACCGATCGGCTGCGTCGTCGGGCTTACGGCGTAGCTGCACGTCGCGGCGCCCTGCGTAATCGTGTACGGCTGACCGGCGATCGTCAGGGTCCCGGTCCGCGGGCTGGTGGTCGGGTTCGCAGCCACCGAGTACCCGACCGTGCCATCGCCGCTGCCGCTGACGCCGCTCGTAATCGTCACCCACGTCGCCAACGAGGCGGCTGTCCAGATGCACCCGCTGATCGTTCCGACCGCTACTGAACCCGTCGAGGCGGCTGGCGGTACCGACGAGCCGGCCGGGGTCAGCGTGTAGGCGCAGGTCTGGCCAGTCTGGGTGAGGTTGAAGCTCTGCCCCGCGACGGTAATGACGGCGCTGCGGGGTGACGTCGCGGCATTCGCGAGCGCGCTGTACGTGACTGTTCCGTTGCCCGATCCTGAAGCCCCGTTCGTGATCGTGAGCCAGCTCGCACTCTCTGTCGCCGTCCATGCACAGCCAGCGGGCGATGTGACCGAAATCGTGTTGGTCGAGGCAGACGGGCCGAGCGTCGCGAGCGTCGGCGAAATCGCGTAATTGCAGCCGGCGCCGGCCTGCGTCACCGTCATCGTCTGCCCGGCGATGGTCATCGTCCCGCTGCGCTCGGTCATCGACGCATTGGCGGCGACCGAGTAGGAGACAGTGCCGCTACCGCTCCCGCTGGCGCCGGCCGTAATCGTGATCCACGACGCATTGCTCGCGGCCGACCACGCGCACGACGCCGCGTTCGCCGTCACCGCCACCGTTCCCGGTCCGCCGGTCGCGTTCGGCGAGCTCGCCGTCGGCGAGATCGTCGTGCTGCAGACCATCGCGGCCTGCGTCACGGTGAACGTCTGCCCGCCGGCAGCTGATGGTTGCCGTCCGCGGCGTCAGATTCGGATTCGCCGCCACGCTGTACGCGAGCGTGCCGTTGCCGCTGCCGCTCGCACCACTCGTGATCGTCAACCACGGCGCGCTGCTCGTCGCCGTCCATGCACACCCGTTGTTTGCCGCGACGGAGAAGCTGCCCGTCGAGAGGTCCGATCCAACGGACACGCTCGCTGGCGAGAACGTGTAGGTGCACGTCGCCGCCGCCTGCGACACCGTGACGATCTGCGCACCGATTGCAATCGTCCCACTGCGCCCCAAGCCGTCCGGGTTTGCAGCGACCACGAAATCAACCGTGCCGCTTCCGGTGCCGGTGCCCGTGCCGCTGATTGTGATCCACGGCGCGCTCGTGGTCGCGGTCCAATTGCAGCCGGCCTGCGTCGTCAACGTGATCGTTGCCGGTCCTCCGGACGCCGGGATCGAATGCGTCGCCGGCGTCGCCGCGTAGGTGCACGGCGCCGCCGCCTGGGTGATCGTGAACGACTGGCCGCCAATCGTCAGCGTCGCGTCCGCGGACTGGTCGTCGGGTTGGCGGCCACCGAGTAGCCAACCGTGCCGTTACCACTGCCGGTCGCGCCGCTGGTAATCGTCACCCACGGGTCGGACGAGGTCGCCGTCCAGGCGCAGCCGCCGAGCGCCGCCACGTCCACCGTCCCGGTCGTCGCCGTCGCCGGCACCGACGCCCCCGCCGGCGTCAGCGTGTAGGTGCAGGTCTGCCCGGCCTGCGTCACGTCGAAGCTCTGCCCCGCGATCGTCATCACCGCGTTGCGCGCCGTGATGGTCGGGTTCGCCGTCACGCTGTAGGTCACCGTCCCGTTCCCCGAGCCCGATGCCCCGCTCGTGATCGTGATCCAGCTGGCGCTCTCGCTCGCCGTCCACGCGCAGCCCGCCGAGGAGCTGACGGTCACCGTATTGGTCGAGGCAGACGGCCCGAGCGAGGCCACGCGTCGGCGAGATCCCGTAGTTGCAGGGAGCACCCGCCTGCGTCACCGTCATCGTCTGCCCGGCAATCGTCATCGTCCCGGTGCGCCCGGTCGTCGACGCATTGGCGGCCACCGTGTAGGAGACGTTGCCGTTGCCGCTGCCACTCGCGCCAGCCGTAATGGTGATCCACGACGCGTTGCTCGCCGCCGTCCAGGCGCACGACGCCGCGTTCGCCGTCACCGCCACCGTCGCTGCCCCGCCGGCCGTGTGTCGGCGAGCTCGCGGTCGGCGAGATGGTCGTGCTGCAGACCACCCCGGTCTGCGTCACCGTGAACGTCTGCCCGCCGGCGCTGATCGTCGCCGTCCGCGCCGTCGTATTCGGATTCGCCGCGACGCTGTAGCCGACGCGTGCCGTTGCCGCTGCCGCTCGCGCCGCTCGTGACCGTCAGCCACGGCGCACTGCTGGTTGCCGTCCAACTGCAACCCGTGGTCGCCGCCATCGAGAACGTCCCGGTCGCCGCATCCGCCGCCACCGAGATGCTCGCCGGCGACAGCGTGTAGCTGCACGGCGCCGCCGCCTGCGACACCGTCACGACCTGCCCGCCCACCGCAATCGTTCCGTTCCGGGATTGTCGCGTCCGGGTTCGAAGGCGACTGTGTAATTGAACGTCCCGCTGCCGGTCCCCGTGCCGGTACCGCTGATCGTGATCCACGGCGCACTCGTCGAGGCGGTCCACGCACAGCCCCCCAGCGTCGTCACCGTGGTCGTGCCGGGTCCGCCAGTGGACGGGAACGACGGCGTCGCCGGCGTTGCGGCATAGGTGCAGGTGCCGCCGGCCTGGGTGATCGTGAACGGCTGGCCGCCGATCGTCAGCGTCCCGGTCCGCGGACTGGTGGTCGTATTCGCCGCCACCGAGTAGCCAACCGTGCCGTTACCGCTGCCGCTCGCGCCGCTGGTAATCGTCACCCACGGGTCCGACGAGGTCGCCGTCCAGGCGCAGCCGCCCAACGCCGCCACGTCCACCGTCCCGGTCGTCGCCGTCGCCGGCACCGACGCCCCCGCCGGCGTCAGCGTGTAGGTGCAGGTCTGCCCGGCCTGCGTCACGTCGAAGCTCTGCCCCGCGATCGTCATCACCGCGTTGCGCGCCGTGATCGTCGGGTTCGCCGTCACGCTGTAGGTCACCGTCCCGTTCCCCGAGCCCGATGCCCCGCTCGTGATCGTGATCCAGCTGGCGCTCTCGCTCGCCGTCCACGCGCAGCCCGTCGAGGAGCTGACGGTCACCGTATTGGTCGAGGCAGACGGCCCGAGCGAGGCCACGGTCGGCGAGATCCCGTAGTTGCAAGGAGCACCCGCCTGCGTCACCGTCATCGTCTGCCCGGCAATCGTCATCGTCCCGGTGCGCCCGGTCGTCGACGCATTGGCGGCCACCGTGTACGACGACGGTGCCGTTGCCGCTGCCGCTCGCGCCGGCCGTAATGGTGATCCACGACGCGTTGCTCGCGGCCGTCCAGGCGCACGATGCCGCATTCGCCGTCACCGCCACCGTCGCTGCCCCGCCGGTGTGTGTCGGCGAGCTCGCGGTCGGCGAGATGGTCGTGCTGCAGACCACCCCGGCCTGCGTCACGGTGAACGTCTGCCCGCCGGCGCTGATCGTCGCCGTCCGCGCCGTCGTATTCGGATTCGCCGCGACGCTGTAGCCGACGGTGCCGTTGCCGCTGCCAGTCGCGCCGCTCGTGACCGTCAGCCACGGCGCACTGCTGGTTGCCGTCCAACTGCAGCCCGTGGTCGCCGCCATCGAGAACGTCCCGGTCGCCGCATCCGCCGCCACCGAGATGCTCGCCGGCGACAGCGTGTAGCTGCACGGCGCCGCCGCCTGCGACACCGTCACGACCTGCCCGCCCACCGCAATCGTTCCGTTCCGGATTGTCGCGTCCGGGTTGACGGCGACTGTGTAATTGAACGTCCCGCTGCCGGTCCCCGTGCCGGTACCGCCGATCGTGATCCACGGCGCACTCGTCGAGGCGGTCCACGCACAACCCCCCAGCGTCGTCACCGTGATCGTGCCGGGTCCGCCAGTGGCCGGGAACGACGGCGTCGCCGGCGTTGCGGTATAGGTGCAGGTGCCGCCGGCCTGGGTGATCGTGAACGGCTGGCCGCCGATCGTCAGCGTCGCGGTCCGCGGACTGCGTGGTCGTGTTCGCGGCCACCGAGTAGCCAACCGTGCCGTTACCGCTGCCGCTCGCGCCGCTGGTAATCGTCACCCACGGCGTCGGACGAGGTCGCCGTCCAGGCGCAGCCGCCCAATGCCGCCACGTCCACCGTCCCGGTCGTCGCCGTCGCCGGCACCGACGCCCCCGCCGGCGTCAGCGTGTAGGTGCAGGTCTGCCCGGCCTGCGTCACGTCGAAGCTCTGCCCCGCGATCGTCATCACCGCGTTGCGCGCCGTGATCGTCGGGTTCGCCGTCACGCTGTAGGTCACCGTCCCGTTCCCCGAGCCCGATGCCCCGCTCGTGATCGTGATCCAGCTGGCGCTCTCGCTCGCCGTCCACGCGCAGCCCGCCGAGGAGCTGACGGTCACCGTATTGGTCGAGGCAGACGGCCCGAGCGAGGCCACGGTCGGCGAGATCCCGTAGTTGCAAGGAGCACCCGCCTGCGTCACCGTCATCGTCTGCCCGGCAATCGTCATCGTCCCGGTGCGCCCGGTCGTCGACGCATTGGCGGCCACCGTGTACGAGACCGTGCCGTTGCCGCTGCCGGTGGCGCCGGCCGTAATGGTGATCCACGACGCGTTGCTCGCGGCCGTCCACGCGCACGACGCCGCATTCGCCGTCACCGCCACCGTCGCTGCCCCGCCGGTGTGTGTCGGCGAGCTCGCGGTCGGCGAGATGGTCGTGCTGCAGACCACCGCCGGCCTGCGTCACGGTGAACGTCTGCCCGCCGGCGCTGATCGTCGCCGTCCGCGCCGTCGTATTCGGATTCGCCGCGACGCTGTAGCCGACGGTGCCGTTGCCGCTGCCAGTCGCGCCGCTCGTGACCGTCAGCCACGGCGCGCTGCTCGTCGCCGTCCAGTTGCAGCCCGCGGTCGTCGCCATCGAGAACGTCCCGGTCGCCGCATCCGCCGCCACCGAGATGCTCGCCGGCGACAGCGTGTAGCTGCACGGCGCCGCCGCTTGCGACACCGTGACGATCTGCCCCGCCACCGCAATCGTCCCACTGCGCGCGGTCGGCACCGCATTGGCGGCGACGGTGTAGTCGAACGTCCCGTTGCCCGAGCCGGCGCCGGTGCCGCCAATCGTGATCCAGGACGCACTGGTGGTCGCGCTCCACGCGCAGCCCGCCAGCGCTGTCATCGTGACCGTGCCAGGGCCGCCGCTCGCCGGGAACGACGGCGTCGCCGGACTCGCGGTATACACGCACGGCGCAGCAGCCTGGGTAATGGTGAACGACTGGCCGCCGATCGTCAGTGTCGCCGTCCGTGAACTCGTCGTCGGGTTGGCGGCCACCGAGTAGCCAACTGTCCCATTCCCACTGCCTGTCGCGCCGCTGGTGATCGTCAGCCACGGCGCCGACGAGGTCGCCGTCCAGGCGCAGCCGCCCAATGCCGCCACGTCCACCGTCCCGGTCGTCGTCGTCGCCGGCACCGACGCCCCCGCCGGCGTCAGCGTGTAGGTGCAGGTCTGCCCGGCCTGCGTCACGTCGAAGCTCTGCCCCGCGATCGTCATCACCGCGTTGCGCGCCGTGATCGTCGGGTTCGCCGTCACGCTGTAGGTCACCGTCCCGTTCCCCGAGCCCGATGCCCCGCTCGTGATCGTGATCCAGCTGGCGCTCTCGCTCGCCGTCCACGCGCAGCCCGTCGAGGAGCTGACGGTCACCGTATTGGTCGAGGCAGACGGCCCGAGCGAGGCCACGGTCGGCGAGATCCCGTAGTTGCAAGGAGCACCCGCCTGCGTCACCGTCATCGTCTGTCCGGCAATCGTCATCGTCCCGGTGCGCCCGGTCGTCAACGCATTGGCGGCCACCGTGTACGAGACCGTGCCGTTCCCGCTCCCGCTGGCGCCGGCCGTAATGGTGATCCACGCCGCATTGCTCGCGGCCGTCCACGCACACGACGCCGCATTCGCCGTCACCGTCACCGTCCCGGGCCCGCCGGCCGCGGTCGGCGAGCTCGCGGTCGGCGAGATGGTCGTGCTGCAGACCACGCCGGCCTGCGTCACGGTGAACGTCTGCCCGCCGGCGCTGATCGTCGCCGTCCGCGCCGTCGTATTCGGATTCGCCGCGACGCTGTAGCCGACGGTGCCGTTGCCGCTGCCAGTCGCGCCGCTCGTGACCGTCAGCCACGGCGCGCTGCTCGTCGCCGTCCAACTGCAACCCGCGATCGTCGCCATCGAGAACGTCCCGGTCGCCGCATCCGCCGCCACCGAGATGCTCGCCGGCGACAGCGTGTAGCTGCACGGCGCCGCCGCCTGCGACACCGTGACGATCTGCCCCGCCACCGCAATCGTCCCACTCCGCGCCGTCGGCACCGCATTGGCGGCGACCGTGTAATCGAACGTCCCGCTGCCACTGCCGCTGCCCGTGCCGCCGATCGTGATCCACGACGCACTGGTCGTGGCCGTCCACGGACAGCCCGCCAGCGTCGTCATCGTCACCGTGCCCGGGCCGCCGCTCGCCGGGAACGACGGCGTCGCCGGGCTCACCGCGTAGGTGCAGGACGCCGCGGCCTGCGTAATCGTGAACGGCTGGCCGCCGATCGTCAGCGTCGTCGTCCGCGCAGTGGTCACCGTGTTCGCCGCCACCGCATACCCGACCGTTCCGGCGCCGACGCCGCTGTCCCCGCTGGTAATCGTCACCCACGGCGCCGTCGACGTCGCATCCCAAGCACACCCGCTGAGCGCTGCCACGGCCACCGTGCCGGTCGTCGCCGCCGGGGGCACCGACGCCCCAAGCGGAGTCAACGTGTAGGTGCAGGGCTGGCCCACCTGGATGACTTCAAAGCTCTGCCCGGCGATCGTCATCAGCCCGCTGCGCGGCGTGATCGTCGGGTTTACCGCTACGCTGTACGTCACCGTCCCGTTCCCAGACCCTGACGCGCCGGCGGTAATCGAAAGCCACGTCTCGCTCTCGCTGGTCGACCATGCGCATCCTGAAGGCGCGCTGACGGAAATCGTGTTTGTCGACGCCTCCGGCCCGACCGACGCGAACACCGGCGAGATGGTGTAATTGCACGGCGCTGCGCCCTGCGTCACCGTCATCGTCTGCCCGCCGATCGTCATCGTCCCGGTGCGGCTGTTCATCAGCGTGTTTGCCGCCACGGTGTACGACACGCTGCCGTTGCCGCTGCCGCTGGCGCCGGTGGTGATCGTGATCCACGACGCATTGCTTGTGGCGGTCCACGGGCAGGTCCCGAAATTGGCCGTCACGCTGACCGTGCCAGTGCCGCCCGCGTACGTCGGCGAGCTCGCCGTCGGGGCGATCGTCGTGCTGCAGACGAGCCCCAACTGGGTAATGCCGAACGATTGACCGGCTACCGTGATCGTGGCTGTGCGCTGGGTCGTGGTGGGGTTCGCCGCGATGCTGTACGCCACGGTCCCATTGCCGGTTCCGGTCCCGCCGCTCGTAATCGAAACCCACGGTGCGTTGTCCACCGCTGTCCAGCCACAGCCGGCCGGAATTGAGACCGCGATATTGCCTGTCGTCGCCGCTGCGTCAACCGACACGCCGGTTGGCGAGATGGTCGACGTACACGGGATACCCGCTTGGGTAACGGTAAAAGCCTGCCCCGCAATCGTGACGACACCGGTGCGCGGGTTGATGGTCGGATTCGCGGCGATGCTGTAGCCGACCGAGCCGTTGCCGCTGCCGCTCGCTCCGCTCGTGACCGTGATCCACGATGCAGAACTGGCAGCGGTCCAGGCGCATCCCGTGCCCGCAGTCACCGATACGGTCCCAGTGCGGGCATCCGACGTGACCGACAGACTGGTCGGCGAGATCGTGTAGGTGCAAGCGGCGGCCTGAGAAATATTGAAGGTTTGTCCACCAATGGTGAGCGTCCCGCTGCGTGCGCTCGATGACGTGTTGGCGGCAATCGAATAGTTGACTGTGCCGTTCCCGGATCCGGACGCGCCGCTCGAGATTGTGGCCCAGGCGGCATTGCTCGTCGCAGTCCAGGCACACCCCACGCCGGTCGATACGGCCACGCTCCCGGTACTGGCTGCGGCGCCCGCCGACGTGCTCGTCGGCGTGATCGTGACCGCACACGGATTCGTGAAGGCGAACTGGTTCGAAAGGCCGCTCCGACCGATTCCGCCGGGCCCCACGGCGACGACGCGGGCCTCGAAGGTAGTGCCCGTCGGCAAAGCCGCAAACGTAGTGGCCAGGTCGATCCGGATGACGCCGCTGCCATTCGGCGCGGGCTTGTTCAGAGAGTTGGTCTGAAACGGCGACGGGGCGCCGATATTGTAGAACTCGAGATCGTAGCGAGTGACGAGTGGCTCACCAGTGGGGGCGTTCGTCGAGTGATCGGCCGACGCGTTGAATTCGAGGAACCTCGGGTTCAGGACGGGCGCCTGGGCCGCAGCCACCGAGGCCCAGAGCAACGAAACGATCAAGATCGCAGAGCGACGGAGTCTGTTTGACACGCTTTTGCAAACGGAGGGAGTCGGCCGCGCGGGCGCGGCGGCGGGCGCTAGTGCACGGACGGGACCGAACGGCCGAGTCCCCGTAAAGTGCTGAAGTTATTCAGATGGACGACAACCGAGCGAGAGAGACACGTACATCCCTGGGCGGTCGACTTACGAATCCGCAAGGTGATCCTGGAAGGTTCTTCTCTATGGAAGATCTCAGGCGCCGCTCTCTCGATCGTGATGCCCGATCAGCTCGCGGCTACTGGCACCAGCATTGCTCAAGATCATGCAGCAAGGGTAGAGGTGTGCGCGTCCGAATCATCGCAAAGCCTCGCGAGCACGACATCGAAGGCGTCAGCCTCGACACTCTGCGGCCCGGCAAGGTCTGCGATGTGTCGGCAACGGTCGGGAGCTGGCTCATCGTGCAGGGATATGCCTATCCGGAAATGCGCCGAACACCCGAGGACGACGAGATCGCCGTCCGTCAGCCGAGGAGTGTCTCGCCTGAGCGACGGCGCAAGTAATCACGTCAACTATTCACATTCTGTCCGCCACGGCCGCGTATTCTTCCGGTGTGTCGATGTCGGTAAATGCGCCTTCATCGAACACCTCGACATCTCCCACGGCTGAGGCATGCGCGCGCACGATCGGCTTGGCGCCGCTCGCTGGGTCCGCGGCGCGAAACTGCCCGAACAAGCGGCGGTCGATGAGGACCGGGTGCCCATGGCGGTCGCCGTTCACTGGCCGCACAACCGGCGCCGACGTCGACCGGTAACGCATGAGCACGGCGCGCACGGTCTCCGCCGAAACGAGCGGCACATCAACGAGCGTCATCAGCATGGCCGACAACACCAGGCCGATCGACCGCGCGGAGGCCGGCGAGGATCGACGACAACTGTCCTGATTCGTATTCCGTGTTCAGGATCACGCGCGGCGCGAGGTCCATCCCGCCGAGCGCACTCGGCACACGCGTTCCGCGTCGTGGCCGACCACCACGACGACGTCCTCCACTCCGGCGGAGCGAAACGTGCGAACGATCCGCGACACGAACGTCTCGCCGCCGAGCGGGAGCAGCGCCTTCGTGCGCCCCATGCGCGTCGACTTCCCCGCCGCGAGCACGACCGCCGGAATCATTCGCTTCGATCATGCGCTAGAATCGCCATCCATGAGCGATGCGAACCTGCAAATCCGCTGCATGCGCTGCGGCGCCCAGATGGACATGCGCGATCCGGGTCCTGGGCAGCCGTGGACGCCGGATCAATTCTGGGTGTGCCCGAAGTGCGGCCGGCATTTCTGGACGACTTATCCGCCGCCCGCCCCGCCAAAGCCGAAAGCCGGCCGCGGAGCCGACGACATGACGACCTACGATCCTGCGCACGACTATTCGGAGGAAACCCCGCCCTGGTTCGCGGAAGACGACGAAGACGACGACATCGACGACGAGTTCGGCGATGAAGACGACGAAGATGATGAGGACGACGAGGACAAAAACCCGAGGATCCAGAAACATGGCAGGTTCGGAGGGAGCCGAATTTGGGGCTGAAAACGGCGAGGCCTTTGCTTGACTTCCGTTCGGGAACGTGCCTAGACTGGCGCCCGGTTTCCAGCTCATCAGAGCTGGACCCATTCGGAGGGCTTCGGGTATGCCTACCGGCACAATCGCTCGGCTCCTGATCGACAAAGGGTTCGGCTTCATCCGCGACGAAGGCGGAATCGAACACTTCTTTCACCGCAGCGCCGTCAGAGGTGCGGTGTTCGAGTTGCTTCGCGAAGGGCAGCGCGTCGAGTTCACGCCCGAGGATTCAGGGAAGGGCCCTCGCGCCGGCGACGTGCGATTGATCGAAGGCTGACGCTGCGACTCACGACGATCATCAACGGCCCGGAGCAACATGCTCCGGGCCGTTTTTCTTTTCACGCGTGACTGGCGGAAGCGCCTGGGAGTCGAACCCAGCCTCCCCGCGCGAGCGGGGAGCAGCCGATTTTGAAGACCGGGAGGGCCACCGGACCCCGTTCGCTTCCGGTGGACTGTCAATAGCCGGCGGATGCGACGGGAGAGCCGCGTTCGCGTCAGCTCTCCGAGCGAACGTTTCCAGCGCGCGGCCCCTTCGCCGAGGGTTCCTCTTCGAACGTGACACGCTGTCCTTCGTTCAGTTGGTCGAAGTTGCCCTCCACCGAGCTCCGGTGAAAGAACCACTCCTGCCCGCCGTCGTCGCGAATGAACCCGAACCCACGATCCCGCACGAGTCGCTTGATTTGGCCGCCTGGCATACGAGTCTCCTTGGGCACCGCGCCCGGTTCGGAACAATCAATTCTTGTTCCGCGAGGAAACCTGCCAAGCTCATCCGCGTAGCTCGAGCCTACGTGTCTACTCGAGCGTACATTGACGGTGATGGAGACGAACAGAGACCCGCGATCGTCGTGTGCGTGTCGTCGCCAAGCTGGAGTGTCAGCCTGTGCTTCCCGGGTGTCAGCTGCATGTCCATTTCGGTCTGCGCTCCACCGTGATGGACCCACGGATTCGCCTTCGGGATGACCGTACCGGCGGGAGGCACTCGGTGTCGACGCCGACATGGTGATGGCCCATGCTCGCGGCCTCGCCGCGGTGATGTCGCCCTGGGGCACGGCGGCGAGCTCGTAGTTCTCGATTCCGAATCGAAGCTTCACCGGGCTCTTGACCGTGGCGCCGTCGGCCGGCTCGACGAAAAACACCCGCGGCGCCGACGAGGATGCGGCGGGCTTGGCAGCGGTCGCCGCGGGCGGCGCCGTCGATGTACTCGTCGCGGCCGGCTTGGGCTCGCTGCCGCCGCACGCGGCCGCGGCCGCGACGGTCAGGCCCAGGGCCAGCCACTGCAATGTTCTGCCATTCATGCGCGAATCTCCTTTGCGGCACATTCTACATAAACCATCGTCTCCGCCGGGCCGCCAGCCGCCCCGTGGCGGGATCGAGCGTCAGCACACGATCGGCGACCGCGGCAGCGAACTCGGGATCCGCGCCGAGACGCCAGCGTGGCGATGTTGCGGCGGGCCGCCGCGCGGCGGAACGTCGCCGCGAACGCCGCCACCGACTGCCGCTCAACGCCAGCGGTCGCATGTTCGAGCAGCAGGACGCTTGGGCCGAGCGCCAGCGCGCGTCCCAATCGCAGCCGCGCGCGATCCAGGCCATCGAGCGATCCCGCCGGCGCGATCCCAGTCGGCCTCGCGCCAGGCCGACCTCGTCGCGCCAGCGCCGATGGCCTTCGAGCGGAGGTCGTCGGACGGCGGTTCGATGTCGAGCGAAAACGGCAGCGCGAGGTTCTGAACCGCCGTCAGAGCCGTCGAGCAGGACGGCGCGCTCGGTGACGATGCCAAAGCGATCGACGACCGCCAGCCAGTCGGCGCTGTCGGTGATGTCTGCCGTGCGCCGGCCGAACACGCGGATGTCGCCCGAATCGGGCAACGCGGCGCCGGTGATCAGGTTGATCAGCGTCTCGGCGGCGGGTCGATCGAGCCCGAGGATCGCAGTCTGCTCGGCATCGCCGAGCGCGAACTGATCGATGCGCAGCGGCCGCAGGCCGCGGTAGTCCTTGACGAGGTGAGAGAGCTCGAGGACGGCGCTCACGAACCGAGCAGCCGGTTGACCTCGCCGACGACGCGGCTCGATTCGCCGAGCGCGTCGATCTCGATCTTCGCCGCGGCAAGGTTCGCGGTGACCGCCGCGTAGGCGATCATCCCGTGGACGATCGGCGGCAGCACGCCGGTGTCGACGCTCGCGCCGAGGATCGCGGTCGCCATGGTCATCGCCATCGCGACCGTCCCGATCGAGAACACCGGCTTGCGCGCGATCGCGATCCGGCGGAAGTAATCGCCCGTCAATCCGCCTTCGGCCATCGCGTCCTTCACCGCTTTGCCCTTGCCGATGAGATAGAACATCATCATCGAGTGGGCGAGCAGCGTGATCATCGTGGAGAAAATGCCGAAGGTGATGTGACGCGAGAGATCGGTGCCGAGCAGGCCGAGGACGGCGGTGGCCCCCTGGCCGATGCGTTCCGAGCGCGACCGCGGTCAGAAGCGCCTGGGCCATCGCGCTTAGCGCACGCCGAGCGCTTTGAGCCGATCGAATCGATCGCGCGGCAGCGAGACGCTGCCCGGGCCGCCGGGTCCGTGATACTCGTCGTCGCCGTGGAAGTCGGAGCCGCCTGACACGGCAAGTCCCAGCCGATCCGCCATGCCGACGATAACGCGACCGTTGCGCCTCGTCGTGATCCGAATGGTACGCTTCGAGGGCGTCCAGGCCGGCGGCAGCGAACCCCGGAATCCAGTCGTCGTGCTCGACGAGCGCCGGATGCGCGAGCGACGCAATCGCCGCCCGCCTCGTGGATTCTGGCAAAGACTTCCTCGGGCGGTGCAGCCCATCCGCGGGCACGAACGCGGCGCGGCCCGTGGCGAGCCACTTCTCGAACGCTTCGCCGGTGTCGGCGACGTGTCCGCCGGCGATCAGCGCGCGCGCGATCCACGGCCGGCCGACGGAAATCGACGGGTTCGCGACGGCGGGCGCGATGATCGCGTCGGCGTCGAGCAGGATGCCGTGCGCCGCCAGGCGTTCGACGATGCGCTGCACGCGATCGAGGCGGCGCTGCCGCTGCTCGGACAGGAACGACTCGAGCGACGTCGAGGCGGCGTCGATGAAGTAGCCGAGGACATGCACGTCGATGCCGCCGGCGATCGCGGTGATTTCGATGCCGGGCACGAACTCGATGCCGGCGCCCGCGCACGCCGCGGCGGTTGGCTCGACGCCGGCCACGGTGTCGTGATCGGTCAGGCCGAGAACGGTGACGCCGGCGCGCGAGGCGCGGTCCACCAGTTCCTCCGGCGTGCAACGCCCATCGGAGGCGGTCGTGTGCGTGTGAAGATCGATCACGAGGAACGCGCGGCTTTGCCCGATAGACTCCGGCGGGAAGCGGCGCCCAGGCTCTTGCCCTGGTTCGGCCGCACCAGTTTAGGGCTCGACCGCGCCTTCCGCTTCGAACCGGTCAGGCGCTCGCGGAGCGCGCGATATTCACCGATCAGCAAGTCGAGGTGCGCGCGCTCTTCGGTCGCGAACTCGAGGAAAATCTGCTTGCCCTCCGAGTCTTCGAACCGCTCGCCATAGCGCTTGAAGAACTTGTGCGATCCACGCTCGCACTTGATGCCGATGAGCAGGGCCTGCTGATCGTCGACACCGCGGCGCAGCTTGTCGGCGCCCTCGGCGAACAGGCCGCTCGCGGCGCCCTTGAAGAACAGGAACGTCGGACGAGATTCGAGCAGCGGATCCTGGGCAAGCAGCTCCGCATACCGCTTCTCGAGCGTGCTGAGGTGGTCGCGCTCCTCGGCCGCCAGCCGCTCGAAGACGTGACGGCCCCTCGCATCCGTCGTCATGAGCGGCCGCCCGCAGGTAGAACTCGAGGCCGCTGCGTTCGGTCGCGATCGCGATGCGCAGCGCGTCGCGCGCGAAGACGAGCTCGGTCGTCGCGCCGTCCAGGGTCGGTACCTGTTTGCCGGTGCGGCACTCCTCGCACGTGCCGAAGATCTGGAGCACAGTCTGCGCCGCGGCAAAACTGCGCGCCGCCGAGACTTCCTCGACGAACGACTCGATGTCGGAGCTGAGGAACTCGGACGAGCGGTGACAGGTGTTGCAGATGAAGTGGAAATGGCGCGGATGCCGGTAGGCCGGCTCGAACCGGGAGCGGCCTTCGCCGAAGTCGACCTTCCGCGCCACGCCGGCGCGGAGCATCCACTGCAAGGTCCGGTAGACCGTCGCCCGCCCGATCCCCGAGTCCTCGCGGCGGACGATGTCGAAGAGATCGTCCGCGCTGAGATGCCCCTGCTGCCGCAGGAAGAGGCTGAGGATGAGGTCACGCTTGCTGGAGCGCTTGCCTCCTGCCGGGCGCAGGCTCGCGATGTCCGGAAGAGGGCGCTCCACGTTATCTCGCAGGGTCCGGCGTATTTAGCGTCCGGCTCGAGCCGGACCTCCCTATTCAGTGGTGAACGACTGGCCGCACCCGCAGGTGGAGGTCGCGTTGGGGTTCTTGATGGTGAAGCCGCCGCCGGTAATCGTGTCGACGAAGTCCACTTCGGCACCCTGGAGATAGCGGATGCTGATCGGATCGACGTAGAGCTTCACCCCGTGCGATTCGTATACCTGGTCGCCGGCGCCCTGGCCGTTTTCCTCGATCATCAACCCGTACTGGAAACCCGAGCAGCCGCCGCCCTGGACGAATACGCGAAGGCCGCTGCCCGCCTTGTTCTCTTCCGTGAGCAGTTCGTTGATCTTGGCCGCGGCCATTTCCGACACGTTAATCATCGAGATTTCTCCTCAGATTCCTCACCATTATACCATTGCGATCCCGATGGCCCCGGCCCCCGCCGCGACGCGAGAGAGCAGGATGGCTGCCGCGGCCAGCCGCTGGGCGGCGATCCTGGCCGCCAGGCCCGAGCTGGCGCCGGCCGTCGCGCTGCAGCAGCAGCTGATCGCGCTCGTCGTCGACCTCACCGAAACCGTCGAGCATGCGCGTCTCCCGCGGCTGTCGCTGCCGCCGCGATACCTGGCGGCGAAGCTGACGCGCGGCATCCCCGCCTTCGCGACCGAGCCGATCCCGCTGCCGGTGCCGGCGCTGGCTCCTGCGCTCCTCAGCCTGTGCGATGAGCTCGCCCGCGGCGGCGCCGGCGAGACCGCCGAGCACATTCGAGTCCGCGATCGCCGAGTCGCGGATGGACGCCGGGTCGCTTCTCACCGCCTCGTTCACCCGCGACCAGGACGCGATTCGCACCGGCGCCACTCATCGCAGCCTGTCGCCCGATCTCGTCTGGCTCGTGGCTGAGCTCGCGGTGAGCCCCTACGCGCACGTCCTTCAGCGCGTGCTGCTGACGGCCGGCGGATCCGACGCTGGCGGCGGCGCTCGCAAACTGGGGCCACGGCTACTGCCCCGCCTGCGGCTCCTGGCCGGCACTGGCCGAAATCCACGAGTCGCACCGCGTGCTTCGCTGCTCGTTCTGCGCGCACGCGTGGGAGCTGAAGACCTTCTCGTGCGTGTACTGCGGCGCGGGCGGCGACCGGTTCGTCACGTTCGCCGGCAGCGCCGATCGTCCCGACCGGCGCGTCGAAATCTGCGGCGGTTGCGGCAGCTATCTCAAGACGGTCGATGTCGACGAGCTCTCACCCTTTCCTCTCCTCGCCGTCGCCGACCTGGAGACGATGGAGCTCGACATGATGGCGATGGAGAAGGGGTACCGGCGGCCGCCTCTCAAGGACTTCAAGAGACGCTAAGACGCCGATCGCCTCCAGGTGCTTGCCCGACTCCTGCTCGACGTCCTTGTGCAGGCTGTTCCCGTGCGCGTCCATCGTCACGATCGCCGGAAACTCGTTGACGCGCAGGTGCCACATCGCTTCGGGCGTTCCGAACTCGAGCAGCGAGACGCCGTCGACGCCCGTGATGGTGCGCGCGTAGAACTGCGCCGCACCGCCGATCGCGTTCAGGTACACCGCGCCGTGCTCCTTCAGCGCGGCGAGCGTCTTGGCGCCCATCCCGCCCTTGCCGATCACGGCGCGCACGCCGTAGCGGCGAATGATCTCGCCCTGGTACGGCTCTTCGCGGATGCTGGTGGTGGGGCCGGCGGCGGTCACCTGCCACGAATCGCCTGCCTTCACGACGACCGGCCCGCAGTGGTAGAGGACCGAGCCGTGCAAATCGACCGGCGGCTCGTGCTTCATCAGGTGTGAGTGCACGGCATCGCGGCCGGTGAACATGCGGCCCGACACGAGCACCACGTCCCCGACCTTCAGCGACCGCGGACCTGTTCGTCCGTCAGCGGGGTGTTCAGCGCCACCTCGCGGCCGGTGCGCGCGAAGCCGGCCTGATCGAGCATCGGGATGATCGGAGTCGATGGATCGCGGTACAGCCAGCGGACGATCGCGCCGCGACCGTCGAGCACGACGCCAAGACGCCGGAACGCCCAGCAGTCGTAGGCGACCGACACGAAGAAGCTCGCCGGCAGGCGATTCAGCGCGCCGATCTTGCAGCCGATCAGCGTCACCTTGCCGCCGAAGCCCATCGCCCCGATTTCGAGGTTGTTCACCTCGGCCATGATGCCCGCCTCGACGCGCCGCGAGCCGCGGATCCGGGTTGACGTCGTCGAGCGTGCGGAACAGTTGCTCCTTGGCGTGCGTGTAGCCGGACGTGCGGTCGCCGCCGATGCAGACGCCGACGGCGCCGGGGCTGCAGCCTTTGCCCTGCGCGTTCCAGACCGCGTGGAGAATGCATTTCCTGCACGCCTTCGAGCGTGCGATCGGCGCGTCCGAGGTGCGGCAGCTCGACCGGCAGCGCGTACTGCGCGTTCGTGTTCTCGCAGCCGCCGCCCTTCAGAATCAGCTTGACCTCGATCTCGTCGCGCTCCCACTGGTCGAAGTGCACGATCGGCGTGCCCGGGCCGAGGTTGTCGCCGGAGTTCTCGCCGGTGATCGAGTCGACCGAGTTCGGACGCAGCTTGCCGCGCCGCGTCGCCTCGGCGACGGCCTCGCGGATCTGCTGTCGCATCCAGATCTGATTGGCGCCGACCGGCGTCTTCACCTCGAAGGTCGGCATGCCGGTGTCCTGGCAGATCGCCCCTTCGTGGTCGACGGCGAGGTCGATGTTCTGCGCGATGATCGTCAGCGCCTGCGATGCGCGCGTCCCGGCCGGCTCGGCGTCGAGCGACGTCTTCATCGCCGCGCGCACGTCGGGCGGCAGATCGGTCGACGTGCGGACGATGAGCTGGAGCACGCTGTCGAAGAAGGATGGCAGCATAGAATGATTCTAGTGTCGGGCCGGGTGGGCCGGGTAGGCCAGGTGGGGCCGGAGCGTTGTCGCCCGACCTGGCGTACCAGCCTTACCCGTCCCACCTGACCTTTATGACCTACCGCACCGAACGTGACCCGCTCGGAGAGCGTCAGGTGCCGGCGGACGCGTATTGGGGCGTACAAACCGCGCGCGCTGCCGAGAATTTTCCCATCAGCGGGCTGCACGCCCCGCCCGACCTCGTGACCGCCACGGTGCTGGTGAAGAAGGCCGCGGCGGAAGCCAATGCGGCGCTCGGGCGGCTCGATCGTGCGATCGCGGACGCCATCCGCGAGGCCGCCGACGAGATCCTGGCCGGCCGCTTCCGCGATCAGTTCATCGTCGACGTCTACCAGGCGGGCGCCGGCACGTCGCACAACATGAACGCGAACGAGGTCCTCGCCAACCGGGCGGCGGAGATTCTCGGTGAGCCCAAGGGCGTCTACACGCGCGTCCACCCGAACGATCACGTCAACATGGGCCAGTCGACGAACGACGTCTTCCCGACGGCGACTCGACTTGCGTTGCTTCTGGGAACGGCAGCCCTCGTCCATGAAGCGCGCGCGCTGGCGGAGAGCCTCGCGAAAAAGGGCGACGAGTTCGACGACGTGATCAAGACCGGGCGGACCCATCTTCAGGACGCCGTTCCGATCACGCTTGGCCAGGAGTTCAGCGGGTTCGCGGCGTGCGTCGAGCGCGGCGCCCGCGACATCACGGAGGCTGCGCGACAGCTTGCGGAGCTGAACATCGGAGCGACCGCGGTCGGCACCGGCCTGAACGCGGGAGAGGATTTCAGGCGCGCGGTCATCGACAACCTCTCGCGCTACACCGGTTTTCCGCTGGTCCCCGCCAGGAATCTATTCCGGGTGACGCAGAGCATGGGGGATGTCGTCGCCTTCTCGGGTGCGATGCGGCGGCTGGCGGTGGAATTGAGCAAGGTCGCGAGCGATCTCCGGCTCCTGAGCATGGGCCCGCGGGCCGGCCTCGCAGAAATCGCCCTCCCCGCGGTGCAGCCGGGTTCGTCAATCATGCCGGGCAAGGTCAACCCTTCAATCCCCGAGATGGTGAACCAGGTGTGTTACCAGGTGATGGGCTGCGATGCGACGATTGCACTGGCCGGGGAAGCGGGACAGCTCGAGCTGAACGTGATGATGCCGGTGATGGCGTGGAACGCGCTGCACGCGTCGACCATCCTTCGCAACTCGATGGCCGCGCTTCGGGAACGCTGCGTCGATGGTATCGCCGCCGACCGCGCGCGGGCGCGCGAACTGCTCGATCGCAGCACCGCCACCGCGACCGCGCTCAGCCCATACATCGGCTATGCAGCCACCGCCGAGATCGCGAAGGAGTCGGTGAAGACCGGACGGCCGATTCGAGACCTCGTGCTCGAGCGCGGACTGCTGGACGCAAAGCAGCTGGACGAGATCCTGTCGGTGGAGGCGATGACGAAGCCGGGGATCGTCGGGGCAGGTGGGGCGGGTAAGGCAGGTGGGGCGGGCAGGGGCAGGTAAGGCAGGCGGGGCAGGTGACGGCAGGATGGGGCAGGTCGGGAGAAGACGGAGGGAGAGCGTGAAACGCAAACTGCGCGCGGTCACTGTCGTCGCGTTTTTCTCCGTGAGCTCCGTTGCTCTTCTCCGTGCCCTACCTGCCCTGCCACCTGCCCTACCGCCCACCTGCCCAACCTGCCCAACCTGCCCCATCTGCCGCACCCGCCCCGAAGGCCCAGGAGCGGCCGCGGCTGTTTCCGCCTCAGGATCTCGGTCTCATCGAAGCGCCGGATCGAGACGAGTGGCAGAAGCCCGACTTGATCATGGACAAGCTACGGATCGCCGACGGTTCCTCGATCGGCGAGGTCGGCGCCGGCGGTGGATGGTTCACGATTCGACTGGCGCGCCGCGTCGGACCGAACGGAGTCGTCTACGCCGAAGACATTCAGGCGCCGATGGTGGAGTTCATCGTCCGGCGCGTGCAGCGTGAGAACCTGCCGTGGGTCAAGCCGCTGCTCGGCACGGAGACCGATCCACGCTTGCCGCCGAAGCTCGACGTCGTGCTCATCGCCTTCGGCTACCGCGAGATGGATGATCCGACGCGCCCAAAGGATATCGTCACGCTCTTCGCGAACACGGCGCGGTCGCTTACGCCGCAAGGATGCTTCGGCGTGGTCGATTTCCTGCCCGGCAGCGGCGGCCCGGGACCGGAACCGCAAGAGCGCGTCGCTCCCGAGGAGGTGATCAAGACGGCGAGCGCCGCCGGATTGAATCTCCTGGCGCGGGAGACGATCCCGCCGTTCGTCTACCTGCTGGTCTTCGGCAAGGAGACCTCGCGATGCGCGCCGTCGCCGTGACGCGCCGATGAAGACCGTCCTGACGATTGCTGGCAGCGATTCGGGCGGCGGCGCGGGCATCCAGGCCGACCTGAAGACGTTCGCGGCGCTGGGCGTCTACGGCACGAGCGCCATCACCGCCATCACCGCGCAGAACACGGTCGGCGTCACGGCGGTCTCGGCCGTCGCCGCCGACATCGTCACGGCCCAGATCGAGGCCGTCGCCGGCGACATCGAGCTGCACGCGACGAAAACCGGGATGCTGGCGTCGGCGGCGATCGTCGAAGCGGTCGGCGCCGCGATCGACGAGCTCGATCTGCCGATGGTCGTGGTCGACCCGGTGATGATCGCCAAGAGCGGCGACGTGCTCGTCGACGACGACGGCGTTCGCGCGATGCGGGCGGAGCTGCTGCCGCGGGCGCTCGTCGTCACCCCGAACATCCCCGAAGCCGAGATCCTGGCCGGCTCGAGGATTCGCAGCCTGGCGGACGCGCGCGAGGCCGCCAGGCGCATCCGCGCGAGCGGCAAATGTGCGGTCGTCATCAAGGGGGGGCACGCGGCCGGCGACGAGATCGTCGATCTCCTGTTCGACGGGGATGGCTTCACGGAATTGCCGACGCGGCGCATCCACACCCGGAATACGCACGGCACCGGCTGCACGTTCGCGTCCGCGATCGCCGCTCACCTGGCGCTCGGCCATTCGCTCCACGACGCCACGGCGAGGGCCCAGGCCTATGTGACCGGCGCAATACGTCACGGTCTGGCAATCGGCAAGGGCCACGGACCGCTCGATCACTTCTGGCAGATGCGGCAGCCCGCCCCTCCGCTGTGAACTCAACAAGCACCCGGCACTGAGCACCCGCACCCGGCACCCAGCACTCGGCACCCGGCACCACTTATACTGAAGATATGACGCCGCTTCTGGCGATCGGCCCGGGACCGCTGGCGCTCGAGCCGCTGATTGCCGCCGTCTGCGCGCGCGGCGCGGCGGCCGGCTCGGACGGCGCCGTGGCGACGTTCCTCGGGCTGGTCCGCAACCACAACGCCGGCCGGAGCGTCCGATATCTTGAGTACGAGGCGTACGAGCCCCTGGCGCTCAAGGCGTTCGATCGGATCGCCGCGGAGGTCGCGGCACGGTGGCCGAGCGTGCGGCTGGCCCTGCATCATCGGATCGGGCGGCTGGCCATCGGGGAAGCCAGCGTCGCCATCGCGGCGAGCTCGGCGCATCGAGCCGACGCATTCGCTGCGTGCCGCTACACGATCGAGCGCGTGAAACAGATCGCGCCGATCTGGAAGCGCGAGTTCTTCGAAGGGGGCGACGTCTGGATCGAGGGCGCAACCGCCGATCCCGACGACGAGCGCGCACGGGCTGAAGCGGAGCGCGTGGCATGCGCGTGACGGTGCGACTGTTCGCCAGGCTCCGGGACATCGCGGGCGCCGCCGAACTGGTGCGCGACGTGGCGCCCGGGGCGACGATCGGGTCCATCTGGACCGAACTGACCCGCGAGTTCCCGGATCTGGCAGGCTACGAGCGATCGATCTCGACGGCCGTGAACGCCGACTACGCGCGGATGGACCACGCGATCGGCGACGGCGACGAAATCGCGTTTCTGCCGCCCGTCTCCGGGGGATAGACAGCTAGACGTTCGACGTGCGCGCGTTGTCGATCGAGCGGTGCGGCGCACGAACGCCGCACGACGAACGTGCGGAACGACAGGGTTATATGTTTGATAAATTGGCTGCCGTCGAACGGCAATACGAAGACCTGCTCGGGCTGGTCGGCTCGGCCGAGGTGCAGAGCGATCCCGCTGTGTACCGGAAGCACGCGAAGGCCCTGTCGGACCTGGAGCTGACCGTCGAGCGGTTCCGTGAGTACAAGACCGTCACGCGCGACATCGCCCAGACCGAAGAGCTCGCCGCGGGAGCCGATCCGGACATGCGCGAGCTGGCGCAGGAGGAGCTCAAGGGCCTCGTCACCCGCCGCGAAGCGCTCGTCGCCGAGCTCAAGGTCCTGCTCGTCCCGAAAGATCCGAACGACGAGAAGAACGTCGTGCTCGAGATCCGCGCCGGCACGGGCGGCGACGAAGCGGCGCTCTTTGCCGCGGAGCTGTTCCGCATGTACAGCAAGTTCGCCGAGCGCCAGGGCTGGAAGATGGAGGTCATGTCGTCCAGCGACACCGGCATCGGCGGTCTGAAGGAAGTCATTGCCACGATCGAGGGCCGCGGCGTGTACAGCAAGCTGAAGTACGAAAGCGGCGTGCACCGCGTGCAGCGGGTGCCCGCGACCGAGGCCAGTGGCCGGCTTCACACGTCGACCGCGACCGTGGCCGTCCTGCCCGAAGCCGAAGAGGTCGACATCCAGATCAACGAGAAGGACCTGCGGGTCGATACGTTCTGCTCCAGCGGCCCCGGCGGCCAGAGCGTCAACACGACCTACTCCGCGGTCCGGATCACACACATCCCCACGGGCGTCGTCGTCTCGCAGCAGGACGAGAAATCGCAAATCAAGAACCGGGCGAAAGCGATGAAGGTGCTGCGGTCGCGCCTCTACGAAATGGAGCTGCGCAAGCAGCAGGAAGCTATCGCCAAGGACCGTCGCAGCCAGGTCGGCACCGGCGAGCGGTCGGAGAAAATCCGGACCTATCACTTCAAGGAAAACCGCGTCACCGATCACCGCGTCAACTTCACGCTCTACCGGCTGACCGAAGTCCTGAACGGCGACCTCGCCGAGCTGCTCGACAACGTCATCACCTACTACCAGTCGGAAAAGCTGAAAGACGCGACGGCCGTTTCCTGACGCGCCTCGCGGCTGAAGCCGATCCCTTCGTGTGAACGCATCGATCCACGCTCGCGTCGCCGCGGCGAGAGAAACACTCCGCCAGGCAGGCATCCCCGACGTCGAGGCCGACCTCGACGCCAGGCTGATAGCGCAGTGGCTGCTCGGTTGGGACAGCGCGCAGTTTTTCACATCGGCCGCTGAAGAGCCGCCGCCCACCTTCCAGGCTCGATACGACGCGCTCATCGCCCGCCGCGCGGCGCGGGAGCCGATGGCCTATCTGTTCGGCGGCCGGGAGTTCTGGGGGCTGATGTTCGAGGTCACACCGGGGGTTCTGATACCGCGGCCGGAAACCGAGCTCATTGTTGAAACGGCCCTGCAACTGTTTCCGGATACGAGTGCCGCGCTTCAGATCGCGGATATCGGCACGGGAAGCGGTTGCCTGGCCATCACGCTGGCCAAAGAGCGTCCCGCGGCTCGAGTGGTAGCGACCGATATCTCCGTAGCGTGTTTTCGGGTGGCCCAGCAGAACGCGAGCAGGCATGACGTGGAGAGCCGTGTCGTCTTTGCTTACGGCGATCTACTGCCCGAACGGCTCGGCCCGACGTTCGAGCGTTTCGACCTCATCGTCTCGAATCCGCCGTACGTCCCTGAAGGAGACCGGGCAACACTGCAGCCGGAAGTCCGCGATTATGAGCCGGCCGAGGCGCTCTTTGCCGGACCGGACGGACTCGACGTGATCAGGCGGCTGATCCCTGCGGCCGCGCAGCGTCTGAAACCGGGCGGTTATCTCGTCTTCGAGATCGGCTCCGGTCAAGACCGCAACGTGACCGAGTTGATCTCCGGCAGCCCGGGCCTCAGAATGCTGGGCCTGCGAAACGACCTCCAGGGCATTCCGAGAACGGTCGTCGCTCAGAGGATCTGAAATGGCCGATTGTCTCTTCTGCAAGATCATCCGCCGCGAGATTCCGGGCAAGATCGTCTTCGAAGACGACGAGCTGCTGGCGTTCGAGGACATCAATCCGCAGGCGCCGACGCATGTGCTGGTCATCCCCAAGCGTCACATCGATTCGTTGAACGTACTCGACACCGCGGACGATCGCCTCGTCGGAACGATGGTGCGGCGAGCAGCCGTGATCGCAAAGGATCGCGGGATCTCGGCGGGCGGCTACCGAACTGTCTTCAACACGAATCGCGACGCCGGGCAGACGGTCTTTCACATCCACCTGCACCTGCTCGGCGGGCGGGCGATGGCCTGGCCGCCCGGGTAAGTCCGCATTCGTAGGGTCCGCCTTCAGGCGGACCTCATGATGTCCGGCTAAAGCCGGACGCTACGAAGAATCTACGACGGCTCCGTGAGCGACCGAACGATTGGGATGCCGCGCGCGGCGAGCTCGTCTGCGAGCGGGTGGGGCGCCGGCGCCGCGGTGAACGAGGACCGCGCGCATGCCGGCGGCCAGGGCGCCGTCGACATCCTGGCGGACGCTGTCCCCCACCATCAACGACTCGCCGGCGGCGACATTCACGAGGTCCATCGCCGCGCGAAAAATGCTGGGGTGCGGCTTCATCAGGCCGTGCTCCGACGAGGAGACGGCGCCCGCGATCAGGCCGTCGAGCTCGAAATGCGACTGGAACGACGCGAGGCAGCGGTGCGAGTTCGAAATCAGCCCGATCCGCATGCCGGCACGCTCGAGCGCGCGAAGGGCGGGTGCGACATCGTCGTACAGCTCGAAGTGCTGGCAGGCCGCCCACTCGTCGTAAATCTCGCGCGCGCACACCTCCAGCTGTCCGCCCTGCGCGCCCATCTGCTCCAGGATGTGACGGGTATACCTCACGAAGATCTCGGCGTCGTACGCCGTGCTTGACGGCTGATCGAGAATCGGCGCGGCGCTGGCGACCGCCCGATCGAACGCCTGGATGTCGACCGCCATCCCGTACCGGGCAGCGAACCGCCGGTAGCCTTCACCCCGGAACGTCGGCCCTGGGTAGATCAGCGTGAAATCGACGTCGAAGAAAACGGCGCGGATCGTCACTCCTGGTAGGGCCCCGCGACGACGATGGCCGCGCGATCTGGATCGAGCGCGCGTCGGGCGGCATCGTTCGCCTGTTCGAGCGTCACGGCGGACAGCAGGGCCGGGAGGCGCAAGTCGTAATCGAGCCCGAGGCCGAAGAATTCCGCGGCTTGAAGGAAATTCGCGATACCAGCGTTCGTTTCGAGGGCGCGCGGCATCGCCCCGATCAGGAATTGGCGCGATTCATTCAGCTCTTGAGCGGTCAACCCTTGGGTCCGGATGTGCACCAGTTCCGCGTCGATGGCCGCGACCGCCCGGTCGACGTTGGCGGCGCTCACGCCGGCCCTGATCAACAAGGGACCCGGAACCACGTTCGCGTCCAAGATGCTCGACACGTAGTAGGCCATCCCCTGACGCTCGCGGATGTTGTCGCCGAGCCTGCCGCCCAGCGCGTACTGGCCAAGGGCGTTGTTCATCAGCCATGCCGCGTAGTAGCCGGGGTCGGTGCGGCTGATCGCCACGAATCCATAAGCAATGTCCGCCTGCGCCTTGTTCATCATCGGGATGACAAGCCGGCGCCGCGAATCCGCGGCCGGCGGCTCCGGCACGAGTATGGGCCTGGGTTGCGCCGCACGCCACCCGCCGAAGATCCGTTCGGCCGCGCCGACCGCCTGTGCGGTGTCGACGTCGCCGACGATGACGGCGGTCAGCTCGCTTGGAGCGAACCGCTGCTGATGCAGCGCCCTGAGGCGCGCGGCCGACAGCGCCTCCACGGACTCGATCGTTCCCTTCTGGGGGCGCCCGTACGGATGGTCGGCGCCGTAGAGGATCGCCATCAGCGCCTCGACTGCGCGGACGGCGGGGTTGTCCTGATCCTGACGGATCGCCGTGATCACCTCGCCCTTCCGCGTTGCCAACTCGGCGTCCGGCACGCTGGGCGCCATCAGGATGTCGCCGACCAGCGACAGCACATCCTCGAAGTCCTCGGCGAGACAGGTGCACTGGGCCGACAACTGGTGCCGGTTGACCGCGATGGTCAGCGAGATGCCGCGGCTGTCGAGCTCGTCGGCAATTCGATCGGCCGTCCGCGTCGTGGTGCCGCGATCGATGACCCGCGACAGCAGAAACGTCGCACCCGGCAGGCCTGGAGGATCGCTGATCGATCCCGCCCGTACGGCGACGTGCAGTGCGACTGCGGGAGTCTTATGTGTTTCCTTGGCGACGACGACCGCGCCGTTGTCGAGCGTCACGCGGCGGGGCGTCAGCCCGGCTTGAATCGAGGTGGCCATCTATCGACCCGGCCCGGGCTGGGCTGACGCGTCGCTGGCAGGCTCGAACCATCCGATCGTGCGATTGGCCGGCGTCAACATCGAGCCGGCGGCTTTCGACACCGCTTCGAGTGTGACGGCCTGAACCCGCTCTTCAAGCGAGGTGAAGACGTCGACGCCGGCAATCGTTTCGAAGTAGCCGAGCTGGTGCGCGATGTTGGTCACGCTGTCGTTGTCGAACACGAAGCGGGCGTGCAGCTGTTTCTTCGCTCGCGCGAGCTCCGCGGCGGTAATGCCATTCACGCGCACGTCGTCGAGCTCCTGCAGGAGCGCCGACTCCACCGAGCCGAGCGATGTGCCGTCAGTCGCGGTGGCGGAAATCGTATAGAGGAATGGCTCGGCGGTGGGCACGATCTGACCAGCGACCATCGATGCCAGCCGGCGCTCGACGAGCGCACGATAGAGCCGCGCCTGGCGCTGCGGCGGTACTCCCCGAAAGCTCGACCACAGGTTGACGCCCTTCGCGCCGGTGAGCACCGTGTCGAGCACCAGCGCCGGAAAGAAGCCGGCGTCAGCGGCGGCCGGCGCGTGGTAGGCGACCTTGAAATACGCGGCGGTCCCTTCGCGCCGGATGGTGACGCGGCGCTCGCCGGTCTGATCCGGTTCGGCCGTCCAGTGCCGCTCAGGAGCGGGACCGGGAGAAATGCTGCCAAAGTGCTTGTCGGCGCGGCGCAGCGCTTCGTCAGCGTCAACGTCGCCGACGATGACCAGCGTCGCGTTGTTCGGAATGTAGAAGCGACGGTAGTGGCCGTACAGGTCGTCGCGCGTCATCGTCTGCAGGTCCGACAGCCAGCCGATCGTCGGATGGCGGTACGGATGCGCCTTGAGCGCGGTGGCGGTGAGCTCCTGGTCGAGCAGCACGTCCGGATCGTTCTCGCCCCCCTGCAGCTCGGAGATGATGACGGTTCGCTCCGACTCGCAGTCGTCAGGATGGTACAGGCAGCGGGCCATCCGTTCCGATTCGATGAACAGCATCCGATCGAGCGCGTCGCGCGTCGCGGTCTCGAGGTACGTCGTCTGATCGATCCAGGTGTACCCGTTCCAGCTGCCGCCAAACTGTTCGATGATGCCCTTCACCTGGTCGCGGGGGATGTTCTCGGTGCCCTTGAAGTTCATGTGCTCGACCCAGTGGGAGACGCCGGTCTGGCCCGGACGCTCGTCTCGCGAGCCGACCTTGTACCAGCACCACACCGAGGCCAGCGGCGCGGTGTGCTCTTCACGCACCAGCACCTTCAACCCGTTATCGAGCGTCGTTTGGCGCATCAGGTTCATTATAAAATTGCCGGATACCCATGCCCGAGTGGAAGGAAACCGTCAATCTGCCCCGGACCGACTTCCCGATGAAGGCCAACCTGCAGACGGCCGAGCCGGAGTGGCTCGCGCGCTGGCAGGCGATGGATCTCTACGGGAAGATCGCCGAAAGCCGCCAGGGCGCTCCGAAGTTCGTGCTGCACGACGGTCCGCCGTACGCGAACGGCCAGATCCACCTCGGCACGGCCCTCAACAAGATCCTCAAGGATTTCGTCGTCAAGTCGCGATCGATGGCGGGCTTCGATGCGCCGTACGTGCCCGGCTACGACTGCCACGGCCTGCCGATCGAGCTCCGCGTCGAGCGCGAGCTGGGGCCGAAGCGGCGCGACATGCCGATGGCCGACTTTCGCCGCGCCTGCCGCGCCTACGCCGAGCGGTTCATCGGCGTGATGACCGAGGAGTTCAAGCGCCTCGGCGTCTTCGGCGACTGGGATCACCCCTACGTCACGATGAACTTCCGGTACCAGGCGGCGATCGCGCGTGCGCTCGGCCGATTCGTGGAGCAGGGGCTGGTCTACAAAGGCAAGAAGCCGGTCCACTGGTGCATCCATTGCCGCACCGCGCTCGCCGAAGCTGAAGTCGAGTACGGCGATCACGCGTCGCCGTCGATCTACGTCGAGTTTCCGCTGGCCGATGACAGCGCAGGCGATCTCGCCGTCACGCGTGCCGGCGCTTGCGGGCAAGCAGGTGTCCGTCCTCATCTGGACGACCACGCCCTGGACGATTCCCTCAAACCTGGCGATCGCGTTTCATCCGGAGCTTCAGTACCGGCGCGTACAATGTCGAGGCCCCGGACGGAACCAACCACACCGTCATCGTGGCGGAGGCGCTCGCGTCGCGGGTCGGGGAGGCGGTGGGTCGACCGTTTGGAACGCCGGTCGCGCGCGTGGCCGGGTCCGAGCTCGAGCGGCTGCGTTTCCGTCACCCGCTGTACGACCGCGATTCGCTCGGCGTTCTTGGCGGCTACGTCACGCTCGAAGCCGGCACCGGCGCGGTGCACACGGCGCCGGGCCACGGGGCCGACGACTTCAACACCGGCGTGAAGTACGGGCTCGAGATCTACGCGCCAGTCAGTCCGAGCGGGCACTTTCTCGATACCGTGGGACTGTTCGGCGGCCAGCGCGTGTTTGACGCCAACCCGAATGTCGAGCGAGCGTTGAAGGAGCGCGGGCGACTGTGGCACCGCGAAGCGTTTTCGCATCAATATCCGCACTGCTGGCGCTGCCACAACCCGGTGATCTTCCTGGCGACGAACCAGTGGTTCATCCGATTGGACGAAGTCCGGCTACAGCCGGATTCCAAGGAAGTCCGGCTCAAGCCGGACGCTACGAAGGCACTCAGGCAGGCGGCGCTCGACGCCATCGACAACGACGTGAAGTGGATTCCGGCCTGGGGACGCGACCGGATCTACAACATGGTCGCCAATCGCCCGGACTGGTGCATCTCACGGCAGCGCGCGTGGGGAGTGCCGATTCCGGCGGTCGATTGCACAACGTGCGGAGCAGCGCTGCTGACCCCGGCGCTCGTCGAACGCGCCGCCTCGGTATTCGATACCTACGGCGCCGACGCCTGGTACGAGCGGCCGATCGAGGAGTTCTTGCCGGAAGACCTCGCCTGCCCGTCCTGCGGCGGCCGTACTTTCGAGCGCGAGCGGGACATCCTCGATGTCTGGTTCGATTCGGGATCGAGCCACGAAGCGGTGCTGCCCTTCTGGCCTGCGCTCACCTGGCCGGCCGACATGTATCTCGAAGGCAGCGATCAGCACCGGGGATGGTTCCAGAGCTCGCTGCTCGTCGGCCTCGGCACCCGCAGCCGGCCCCCCTACCGGCAGGTGCTCACGCACGGCTTCTTTATCGACGAAGACGGCCGCAAGATGTCCAAGTCGCTGGGCAACACCATCGATCCGCAGGACATCATCAAGCAGAGCGGCGCCGACGTGCTCCGGCTGTGGGTCGCGAGCGTCGACTACCGCGAGGAGATGCGGATCAGCAAGGAGATCCTCTCGCGCGTCGTCGAGGCGTACCGCAAGATCCGCAACACGATGCGGTATCTCGTGGCGAATCTGTACGATTTCGATCCGTCCTCCCACGCCGTCCCGGTCCCGCGCATGGAAGAGGTCGATCGGTACGTGCTGGCTCGCTACGGGGAGCTGGCCCGCCGGCTCGTGGCGGCTTACGACGCCTACGACTACCCCACCATCTTCCAGGCGGTCAACTCGTTCACGACCGTCGACCTGAGCTCGCTGTACAACGACATCTCGAAGGATCGCCTCTATACGTTCGGCGCACGTTCGCACGAGCGGCGGTCGGCCCAGACAGCGATGTACGTGATGGCGGATGGCCTGACGCGGCTGCTCGCGCCGCTCGTGCCGGTCACGGCCGATCAGTTGTGGGCGAGCGTGCCGAACCGGAAGGAAGCGTCGGTGCACATCGCCCGTTTTCCGGACAGCGGTGAACTGCTGGCCCTCGCGGATACGGAACTCGTCCAGCGATGGAATCAGCTGATTGCCGTGCGCGACCTGGTGCTCGCCGAGATCGAACCACTGCGCAAGGACAAACAGATCGGCAGCTCGCTGCAGGCGAAGGCCGTGGTGGCGGCGCCGCACGCCCTGCTCGAGCTGCTGCGGCGGCACGAGGCGGACCTGCCGATGCTGTTTATCGTGTCCAGCGTCGAATTGCGTCCGAGCGTCGACGAACGCACCGTGGTGACGATCGAGCGCGCCGGCGGGGTCAGGTGCGACCGGTGCTGGCGATACGTCCCGGCCGTCTCGACCGATCCCGAGTGGGAGGGCTTGTGCGAGCGGTGCCAGGAGGCGCTGGCCGAGACCATCCATGGATGAGGTGATCACTCACACGCCGGCCGTCAGGGCGCGCCGCACGCTCGAGATCTGGCTGCCGCTTCTCATCCTGGCTCTCGACCAGCTCACGAAGGAGCTCATCAGGCGCTCGCTCGACCTGCATGCGAGCGCGACCGTGATCCCGGGCCTGGTCGACTTCACGCACGTCCGCAACACCGGAGCCGCCTTCGGCATCCTGAACAGCGCCGACTTCCCCTACAAGACGGCTTTCATCGTCATCATCGCGACCGCCGGGCTGATTGGCGTGGCCGTCTACTCGGCGAGCCTCTCCAGCCATCAGCTGGCGGCCCGGGTTGGGCTCGCCCTGATCATCGGCGGCGCCGCCGGCAACCTCATCGACCGGGTCTTCGTCGGCTACGTCGTCGATTTCGTCGATGTCTACTGGCGGGATTATCACTTCTGGGCTTTCAACGTAGCCGACTCGGCGATTACGATCGGGGTAGCGATCATGATTCTCGACATGCTCGGCGTACGCGCACATGTATCCAAGACTGCTTGAACTGCCGGAGCTGCCGATCATCGGCTCCGCGACGATCTACACCTACGGCGTCCTGCTCGCCGCGGCGTACCTCGTCGGCTTGAAGCTCGCGATGGTGCGGGCTCACACGCGAGGGCTGGATCAGACGCGCGTGCTCGACCTCGGCATCTACATCATCATCAGTGCGCTGGTTGGCGCGAAGCTGCTGCTGCTCGTCACCGATTTCAGCACCTACACCTCGAATCCGCGCGAACTGCTGTCGCTGGCCCGGTCTGGCGGCGTGTTTTACGGCGGCTTGATCGTCGCGGTCATCGTCGCGGTCTGGTACATCCGCCGGATCGGTCTGCCGCTGTGGACGACGTGCGACGTGTTTGCGCCGGGCATCGCCCTCGGGCACGTCGTCGGCCGGCTCGGGTGCCTGTTCGCCGGCTGCTGCTTCGGCAAGCCCACGAACGTGCCCTGGGCGATTACGTTCACCGACCCGTTCGCCAACGCCAACGTCGGCACGCCGCTCAACGTGCCATTGCACCCGACGCAGCTGTACGAAGCGGGGGCCGAGGCACTGATTCTCCTCTTCCTCCTCGCGACGGAATCCCGCGGCCGGCGGTTTCCCGGGCGAACCTTCTGGCTCTACATGCTGCTCTACGCGGTCTCGCGCTACATCATCGAGTTCTTCCGCGGCGATGTCGGGCGCGGCACGGTGTTCACCATTTTCTCGACGTCGCAGTTCATCTCGGTCATCCTGGCGCCGCTCGCGATCGTGATGCTGGTCTATCTCAGCCGCCGCGAGCAGCCGGAACCCAAGCAGGCACGGCGGCGGGCAGCGTAGCGAATTTGGAATTGGGAATTTGGAATTAGGAATGTCGTACCCATATGCCCGCTCCGGCATTCCAAATTCCAAATTCCTAATTCCCAAATTTCGTGGCTCTTCATCAGCTCACCGTCCCCGAGGAATCGGCTGGCCTGCGGCTCGATCGGTTTCTGGCGTCGGTTCTCGGCACGCACTCGAGATCCCAGATCCAGCGGTTGATCGAGGACGGGCGCGTGCAGGTCGCCGGGCGGACGGCCAAATCGAACCAGCCGGTCAAGGCTGGACAGGTCGTCACCCTGGAGGTGCCCGAACCGGTCGCGGCGGCCGTGGAAGCCGAGGACCTCCCGCTCGGGATCCTCTACGAGGATCGCGATCTCGTGGTGGTCGACAAGCCGGCCGGGATGGTCGTGCACCCGGCGGCCGGCCATGCCGGCGGCACGCTGGTGAACGCGCTGCTCCACCACGTCCACGATCTGAGCGGCATCGGCGGCGAACAGCGTCCGGGGATCGTCCATCGCCTCGACCGCGGCACGTCAGGCCTGATGGTCGTCGCGAAGCACGACGCCTCGCACGACGAGCTTGCGCGGCAGTTCCACGATCGGGAAGTCGAAAAGGAGTACGTCGCGCTGGTCTGGGGCACCGTGCAGGCGGGGCGGCGGATCGACGAGCCAATCGGACGCGATCCGGCCGATCGCAAGAAGATGTCGGCCCGCGCGCGGCGTTCGCGGGCGGCCGTGACGCGCATCGTCGGCGCCGAACACTTCGGGCGCGCGCTGACGCTGGCGCGGGTCGCGATCCACACGGGGCGGACGCACCAGATTCGCGTGCATCTCAGCGCGATCGGCCACCCGGTCGTCGGCGATTCCCTGTACGGCGGCGTCCGGCGCCGCGTCCCTGGCGACCTCCGCGCGGTCGCGCGGCTCGATCGCCCGTTCCTGCACGCGGCCCGCCTCGCCTTCAAGCATCCGGCCGACGGACGCCGGCTGGAGTTCTCGAGCGACCTGCCGGAGGATCTTCAGCGCGTGCTCGATGAGCTGAGGGAGAACTTCGCAAATCCTCGAATCCTGAGATCCTGAAATCCTCAATTTCCATGATTGTCTACAAGAGCCGCGTGTTCCAGGTCGAGGAGACCCGTGTGCGCTTTCCGGACGGACGCGAACGGGACATTGCCGTCGTGCGCCACGCGCCGGTCGTCGTGCTGATTCCGGTGCCGGCACCTGGTCAGGTGATCCTCATCCGCCAGTACCGCGCGAGCATCGCGCGCGAGACGTGGGAACTGCCGGCGGGCGGCATCGAACCCGGCGAAACCGCGGAGCAGGCGGCGGCGCCGCGAATGCGAAGAGGAGATCGCGCTCGTCCCACACGCACTGGAGCGGCTCGGCGCGTGGTTCCCGAGTCCCGGCTTCTGCGACGAGGAGATGATCTTCTTCCGCGCGACCGATCTGCGGCCGCCTTCACCAGACTCGCCTCACAAGCCGGATGAAGACGAGAACATCAAGGTCCGGGTGTTCACGATCCAGGAGGCGAAAGCGATGGCCGCCCGCGGCGAGATCGTGGATTTGAAGACGGCGTACGGGCTGACGCTCGCTCTGAGGAGGGACGGCGCGAAGGAGAACGCATCTGATTGCCGCTGAGCATCGAGTGCGCAGTGTACGCCGGCTTCGTTCGCACATCGCGTCTCGCCGCGCCTCCGTGCATCGGTCGCCTCGGTGCTTCTTCGATGGTCGCGACGTGGAATCGCCACCGTGTCGTCGACGTTGCGCGCGTAGCCGCCCGCCAGCACGATGACGAGCGGGACGCTGGCGCGCGACGCCTCGATGACCATCCGGTCGCGCTGGCGGAGTCCCTCGCGGGTCAGCCGCAGGCCGCCGAGCTGATCGTCCTTGTACGGATCGGCTCCAGCCAGATAGAACACACACTGTGGCCGGCTCGCCATGACCGTCGGCAGCGCCTTCTCCAGTTCCTCCAGATAGGTCATGTCGTGGACGCCGTCGGGCAGGCCGATGTCCAGCGAACCGCGCGGCTTCCACATCGGGTAGTTGTGCTGCTGGTGCATCGAGAAGGTGAAGACTCGCGGGTCGCTCTCGAAGATGAAGGCCGTCCCGTTGCCGTGGTGCACGTCGAGGTCGACGATCGCGGCGCGCTCGATCCCGCGCTGTTGCAGCACGCGAACCGCCACCGCGACGTCGTTCAACGGACAGAATCCCTCGCCGTGATTGGGAAACGCGTGGTGCAGTCCGCCGCCGATATGGACCGCTACCCGGAAAGCTGACAGTGCCGACGTCTGACGTCGGATGCGACGCAGGGCGGCCTGAATGGTTCCGCCGACCATCACGCGGAACCCTTCGACCATCTCTTCCGACCACGGCAGCTCGAGCTGCGCGACCTCGTCGGCGGAGAGCGTCCCCGCGCGAAGCCTGGCCAGATACTCCGTGGTGTGGACGAGCGCGAGCTCCTCCCACGTGGCGGGCTCGGGTTCGATGAACGACAGCGGCGGCCCGTCGCACCTCGAACGGGCGGCCGCCTGTTCGCGAACGAGCTGGTATTTCCGGGTTGGAAAAACGTGCAGCCCGATATCGATGTGATACCGGGCTGAGTAGAAGAGCGGCGACGGCCACTCAGTGCCGCGCGGCGATCGGCGAACGCGGCTTGGGTTCCTTCGGCTCTTTCGGTCTCGCGCTCGGACTTCTGAGGACGGATGTCCGACGACACCGGCTGGAGCGCCAGCGCCAGCACCTCGTCGATCGTCGAGACGAGGTGGACGGTCAGGTCCTGCCGCAGCTCGGGCGTCAGATCCTCGTTGACGTTCTTGGCGTTCTGCTTCGGCAGAATCACCTCGCGGATGCCGACGCGCCGCGCCGCCAGCACCTTCTCCTTGATGCCGCCGACCGGCAGCACGCGCCCCGACAGCGTGATCTCGCCGGTCATCGCGATGTCGCCGCGAACCGGGCGCCCGGTCAGCTCGGACGCCATCGCCGTCGCCATCGTCACGCCGGCCGACGGACCATCCTTCGGGATCGCGCCCGACGGCACGTGGACGTGCATCTCGGCGTTCTTGAAGAAGTCGGGGTCGATGCCGTACTCGCGCGCGTGGGTCCGCAGCCACGACAGCGCCGCGCGCGCCGACTCCTTCATCACGTCGCCGAGCTGGCCGGTGAGCGTCAGCGCGCCGGTGCCCGCCATCCGCGACGCCTCGATGAACAGCACCTCGCCGCCGGCCGGCGTCCAGGCCAGGCCGATGGCGACGCCCGGATCCTTGGTGCGCTCCTCCATCTCCTCGTCGAGGAACCGCGGCGCGCCGAGCATCTCGACCACGACGTCGGGCGTGACGGTCGATCGGCGCCTCGTCGCCTTCGGCGCGGCGCCGCGCCGCTTTCCGGCAGAGCGCGCCGATCTCGCGCTCGAGGTTGCGCACGCCGGCCTCGCGCGTGTAGCCGCGAATCACCTGGCGCAGCGCGTCGGGCGTGAAGCTGGATGTACTCCGGCGTGAGCCCGTGGTTCTTGACCTGCTTCTCGACCAGGTGGTCGGTCGCGATCGCCAGCTTCTCTTCCTCGGTGTAGCCGGCGATCTCGAGCACCTCCATCCGGTCCTTCAGCGCCGGCGGCACCGGATCGAGGACGTTGGCGGTCGTGATGAACAGCACCTCGGACAGATCGAACGGCACGTCGAGGTAGTGATCGCGGAACGTGTTGTTCTGCTCCGGATCGAGCACCTCGAGCAGCGCCGACGAGGGATCGCCGCGGAAATCCGAGCCGAGCTTGTCGATCTCGTCGAGGATGAACACCGGGTTCTTCGACTCGGCGCGCCGCAGGCCCTGGATGATCTGCCCGGGCAGCGCGCCGATGTAGGTCCGCCGGTGGCCGCGGATCTCGGCCTCGTCGCGCATGCCGCCGAGCGAGACGCGCACGAACTTGCGGCCGAGCGATTCGGCGATCGACCGCGCCAGCGACGTCTTGCCGACGCCGGGAGGGCCGACGAAGCAGAGGATCGGCCCCTTGACGTCGGGATTCAGCTTCCGCACGGCGAGGTACTCGAGGATGCGATCCTTGGCCTTCTCGAGGCCGGAGTGATCGGCGTCGAGCACGCTCTTGGTGCGCGGCAGATCGATGACCTCGTCGGTCCGCTTCGCCCACGGCAGCGCGACGAGCCAGTCGAGGTAGGTGCGCGAGACCGTGTACTCGGCCGCGGCCGCCGGCATCTTCGACAGCCGATCGAGCTCGCGCAGCGCCTCCTTCTTGACCGCCTCGGGCATGCCCGGCCGCCTCGATCTTCTCGGCGAGCTCCTCGATCTCCTTGGTCTGGTCGTCGCCCTCGCCGAGCTCCTTCTGGATCGCCTTCATCTGCTCGCGCAGGAAGTACTCGCGCTGGTTCTTGCCGACCTCCGACTGCACCTGCGACTGGATCTTCGATCCGAGCTCGAGCACCTCGAGCTCCTTGATCAGGATGCGGTTCAGGTTGTCCATCCGCGCGCGGATGTCGAGCGTCTCGAGCACTTCCTGCTTCACCGGCGTGCTGATCGTCGAGAGGCTCGAGGCGATGAAGTCGGCGAGCCGGCCCGGCTCGGTGATGTTCATGGCGAGCGTCTGCAGATCGTCGGAGAGCAGCGGCGACAGCGAGACGACCTGCTGGAAGTTGGTCTTGATGTTGCGCGCCAGCGCGTCGATCTCGAGCCGATCGGCGTCGTTGGTGTCCTCGCTCGCGGCGCTGACACGCGCGCGCAGGTACGGGTGCGTCGAGACGACCTCGTCGAGCGTGAGGCGCGCCAGGCCCTGGACGATCAGCCGCAGGCTGCCGTCGGGCAGCTTGAACATCTTGTGGATGTGCGTCGCGGTGCCGACCGCGTAGAGGTCGTCCTGGACCGGCTCCTCGACCGCCGCGTCGCGCTGCGTGAAGACCGCGATCAGCTTGCCGTTGCGCGATGGCATCGTCGATCAGGCGCACCGAGCTCTCGCGCGCCACGGCGAGCGGCATGAACGAATTGGGAAACAGCACCGTGTCCCGCAGCGGCAGAATCGGCAGCTCCGACGGAATCGAGACGGGACGCTCGGTCGCCGTCAGGTCCTCGGGCTTGAGGTCTTCGAGTTGATCGCTCATGGCGACCTCTTCTTTCGCTCCGGCTCGAGATTGTCATGGAGGGACGCCGGTGGCGGGAGTGACGGGCTCCGCCACCGGCGGAGCCCGTTGACTGGTTCGGGACGCCGGCTGTTACATGTCGAGGAACAGCGACGACGTGCCGCGCCGGGCGGCCAGCTGCCGCTCGCGCTGCTCGGCTACCTCGCGCGCTTCCTCGCAGTCCTTGCAGCGGACCGCGAAGGGCAGCGCCCGCAGCCGCTTCTCGGCGATTTCCTCGCCGCAATCGAAGCAGTTGCCGTAATCGCCCTGCTCGAGCCGCGATCAGCGCGTCGTTGATCTTGTTGAGCGTCTCGGACTTCATCTGGATGAGCGCGAACTCGATGTCGTCCTGGATGTCGGCCTCGGAGCTCTCGACGGCATCGAACACCTCGTTCTGCTTGCCGCCCCAGGTGCCTTCCGCTCGGACATCGCGCATCTTGCCCTGAACCTCGGCCTGAATCTCGCGCCGCCGCTCTTCGAGCATCCGCTTGAGTTCGGTATAGCGGGTTCGCTCCTGCGTTGCTGTGCCCGCCTTTGAGTTGTCCTTCATGACGCCGCTCCTTCACTGCCCGGAACGCCGGGCCCTCCGCCTAGAATTGCCGTCCGTCATGCAAATAAGTTGCCAATCGTAACCTGAACTAAAGTCATATGACAAGTCAGAACCCCTTCAGAGCCTGCCTCGTTCCGCGACGCCACTCGTCGAAACTGTAATTCGCTCACGATTTCGTCCCGTTCTGCCGCCCTGCTCTGTAACCACATGTTTTTGAATGACTTGCCACTTGGCTCTCGTCAAAATCGACCGTTTGTTCAAACTGATCGCTCCTTTAGACGCCGGTATTCGTCATTAGGTTCGATCGGCACTCGGACGGATTTGTCCGCTTTGGGTGACGTATTTGTGTGGCAGAAAATTGTCGCTGTGCCCGGTTGGCCACGACAGAACGTGTCAGCCACCCCCGGTCGGAGCCGGACGAAATGGCTCATTCGATCATCGGTGAGTTGGTGAGTTCGGGAGTTTGAGCGTTACGGAGCTCTCCAGCTCAACCGACGCCAATCACGACCGACGCGTGGTCACTGGATGCGGGTCGACTTGAGCGAGGAGTTGGGCACCACGCCGCGCTCGACCAGGAGCTGGCCGCTGCGCCGGCTGCCGCTCCTCAGCCACCGCTCGTATAACCGCAGCAGGTCCATATTGGAGGCGCACGACGACCGCTCGCTGACCTCGGACAGGACGTCGACGAAGGCGAGGAATTTCTCGGCGAGCTCGGCGAACGCCGGCGAGAACGTGTCGGTCTCGTAGCGACTGAGCGCCTGGTACGCGACGCCACCGATGCTGGCGTAGTAGTCGACGTCGACCAGCTTGCGCGCGAAGCGAGTCGGCAAAGAATCCTGACACGAAGAGCGAGAGATCGCCGATCTGCTTCAGGCTGGCGCGCTGCTCGACGCCGCCGGCATCGAGGGCGCGCGCCAGCTGAATGCCGAGCGGCGCATCGTCCTCGTCACCCGCTCGCCGCTCGATGAATCCGGCGAGAAGGTGGACGACGTAGAACGAGGTGAGGTCGTTCGCGACCAGACCTTGCCGTGCGAGTGCGCCGTCGACGAGCTCCTTGAAGTACTCGACGGGCGACTCCGGTCGAAACATCGCTTCGCCCATACAGGGACTCCCTCCCTGAACTTCTCTGGACAGTGCAAGGCGCGTTCCGATGAGCTCTCGCGAATTTTGGCCGGATTATACAATAATGCGCGGCTGTGCTTTGTCCTCTCTGCGGCATCAGGAAGGCGCGCCGCGCGTGTCCGGCGGTCCGCGATCAAATCTGTACTGTCTGCTGCGGAACCAAGCGGTTGACCGAGATCGACTGTCCGTCCGACTGCGTCTATCTCGCCTCGGCGCGCGATCACCCGCCGGCGGCCGCCGTGCGGCGCCAGCAGCACGACCTCACGCTGTTCGTGCAGGCGCTGCGCGATCTCAATCGCCGGCAGATCGCAGCTCTTTCTCGCCATCAACACCGTGATTGCCCGATACGAACCGCCCGAGCTGCAGGCCGATCGTCGACGATGACGTGTTCGACGCGGCAGCGGCGCTGGCCGCCACCTACGAGACGGCTTCGCGCGGCGTCATCTACGAGCACCGTCCGTCGACGCATGGCGGCCGAGCGGCTCGCGACGTCGATCCGCACGATGCTGGTCGACGCCGGACGGAGCGGCGGGTCGGCGTTCGAACGCGATGCGGCAGTGGTGCTCCGGCGTGTCGAGCAGACGGCGCGGACGGCGCACGCGAACGGCGCCGCCGATTCGCGCGCCTATTTCAAGCTGCTCGATCGCGTGCTGGCGAAGCTCGACGACGCTCGCTCTGAAGCCGCGCCCCGAGGACAACCCAGCGGCGTCGCGCTTGATACTGCCGTGATGCGGCCGGTATACTTGGTGGTTCCCTGCGTAGCGAAAAGAGTAGGTGATGGCCAAGAGTTGTGAAATCTGCGGAAAGAGCCCGGTCGTCGGCCGGCAGGTGAGCCACGCGCACAACGTCAGCGCGCGCCGGTTCGAGCCGAACCTTCAGACCGTCAGGGCGATGATCAACGGCGGCGTCAGGCGCATTCGCGTCTGCACGCGCTGCCTGCGCTCGGGCAAGGTCACCAAGGCCGCTTGAAGCAATCGATTGCCAGCCCGCTCGCGCCGAAGCCGGTCGGTCCGTATTCGGCGGCGCTGCGCGCGGGCCAGCTGCTGTTCGTATCGGGCCAGGTGCCGCTCGATCCCGCGACCGGCCGGATGGTCGAGGGCGATATCGCCGTGCACACGCGGCGTGTCCTCGAAAACGTCGGCGCGCTGCTCGAGGCCGCCGGCCTGTCCTTTGCCGCCGTCGTCCGCAGCACGGTGTTCCTCGCCGACATGAACGACTTCCAGGCGATGAACGAGGTATACGCGACGTTTTTCAAGGAACCGTATCCGGCGCGGTCGACGGTCCAGGCCGCGCGCCTGCCACGCGACGCGCGGGTCGAGATCGATGTGATCGCGAGCTACGAAGTCTGACGTCTTCAGACTTCTGATTTCTGCCTTCCTCCGCCCGTTCGACGTCCAGCACACCGTTCACCGATTTCAGCGACTTGATGACCCGTTCGAGGTGCTTGAGATCGCTGATCTCGACGGTGACGTCGATCCGGGCGCGCTGGTCCGGATCGCCGGTCCGTGCTTCCATGTTCTTGATGTTCGTGTTGATGTCCGCGATCTTCGCGCTGACGGCCGCGAGGACACCCTTGCGGTCCTCGACCTCCATCGTCAGCCGCACGGTATAGTGCGTGCCGGCGGTTGACGCGCGCGCCTTGTCCCACTCCACCTCGATGCGGCGCTCCGGGTCGTACATCAGGTTCACGACGTTGGGGCAGGTCGCGGAATGGACCGAGACACCCTTGCCGCGCGTGATGTAGCCGACGATCTTCTCGCCGAGAATCGGGTTGCAGCACCGCGCCCGGAAGACCAGCACGTCGTCCGAGCCGCGCACCTTGATCTTCTCCTCGCCGCCGCCAAACGCGCGCTTGACGGCCGCGGTGATCGCCCCTTCGGGCGCCTTTTCGCGCAGGCGGTCGGCGGGCACGAGCCGCGCCAGCAGCTGTTTCGCCGACAGCGTCCCGTATCCAATCTGGGCGAACACATCGTCAGGCGTCTTGGCGCCGACGTCGGCCTGTGCCTTTGCGAACGCCTCGGTGTCGGTCACGCCCTTGAGCGGCACGTCGTGGCGGCGCGCTTCCTTCTCGAACACCTTCCAGCCGAGCTCGACGGCGCGGGCGCGTTCTTCGAGCCGGATCAGGTGCTTGATCTTGTACCGGGCGTGCGCGGTGACGACGAAGTTGAGCCAGTCGCGGCTCGGCTTGTGGCCGGACGACGTGACGATCTCCACGATGTCGCCATTCTTCAGCCGCGCGCGCAGCGGCACCATCTTGCCGTTGACGCGCGCGCCGACGCACTGGTGGCCGACGTCGGTGTGAATCGATAGGCGAAGTCGATCGGCGTCGCGCCGCGCGGAAAGGCCTTCACCTGGCCCTTGGGCGTGAAGGTGTAGACCTCCTCCGGGTAGAGCTCGACCTTCAGGTTCTGGATGAACTCCTGCGGATCGCGCACTTCCTGCTGGTAATCGAGCAGCTGCCGCATCCACTGGAAATAGCGCTCGTCCTTGTGGTCGCCGACGCGGCCCTCCTTGTACTTCCAGTGGGCCGCGATCCCTTCCTCCGCCATGCGATGCATCGCCTGCGTCCGGATCTGCACTTCGAACGGCATGCCGTGTTCGCTGATGACCGACGTGTGCAGCGACTGGTAGGCGTTGGGCCGCGGCATGGCGATGAAGTCCTTGATGCGTCCAGGCACCGGCGACCACGTCTGGTGGATGATGCCCAGCGCCGCGTAACAATCCTTGACGCTCTCGGTGACGATGCGCAGCGCGATGAAGTCGTAGACCTGCTCGAGCTCGATCCGCTGGCGTTTCAGCTTCTGGTTGATGCTCCACAACCGCTTGATGCGGCCGTCTATCTCGATCACCGGAACGCCCTGGTCGCGGAGCTTCGCCCCGATCGTCGCGCGCAGCTGCTCGATGAGGCCCTCAGTCGCGCGGCGCTTGGCGTCGACCCGGATCCGCAGCGCCTCGTAGGCCTGCGGCTCCAGGTAGCGGAACGACGAGCTCTTCGAGCTCGTTCTTCAGCTTGCTCATGCCGAGGCGGTTGGCAATCGGCGCGTAGATGTCGCGCGTTTCCTGCGCGATCGGGATGCGCCGGTCCTCGGGAAGGTGGCTCAGCGTCCGCATGTTGTGGAGGCGGTCGGCGAGTTTGACGAGGATCACCCGGATGTCGTCGACCATCGCGAGCAACATCTTCCGGAAGTTCTCGGCCTGACGCTCCTCGCTCGACGCGAACCGGATCGCGCTGATCTTGGTGACCCCCTCGACCACATGGGCGACCTCGGGCCCGAACAGCTCCTTGATCCGGTCGATGGTGGTCAGGGTGTCCTCGACGACGTCATGGAGCAGCCCGGCCGCGACGGCGACGACGTCGAGCTTCATGTCGGCCAGGAAATCGGCGACCGCGAGGGGGTGGATGAGGTATGGCTCGCCGGAATGCCGGACCTGGCCCCGGTGCTCGAACGCCGAGAACACGTAAGCCCGGCGAAGGAGCTCAACATCGGCATCCGGGCTGTAGGCCCGGACTTTTTCGAGCAGATCCTCGAATCGAATCATGAAAAGTGGTGTCTAACCACCGGAACAGGGTGCGCCCCGAATCGGGCGGGACGCGCTTGCCGGCCGGTAAGGACCCGAACTATAGTTTCGGCTACAAAGGGGGCTGCATGCGTGCTTTTTCGGGTGCGCCGATCGCGTTGACAGTGGCGCTGACTCTCGGAGCGACAACCACAATATTAACCAGCGCAGGCTGTTCACAGCTCGGCATCATCCAGGCGAGGCGCGCGGCGAAGGCGGCGAATCAGGCGTACGCGCGGCAGGACTATCGCGAGGCGGCCGAGCAGTATCACCAGGCGATTGAAGCGGACCCGGCATCTCGGGTATGCGTACTTCTACCTCGCCAACAGCTACGAGCAGCAGTATCGGCCGAGCCGCAAGGGCGAGAGCGAGAACGATGCGCTGCTCGAGAAGGCGGTTCAGAACTACCAGACCGGGTTCGAGAAGCTCAACACGCAGCCGGACGAGCAGAACAAGCTGCTCGCGCGCCGCTGCCTCGAGTTCCTCGCGCAGGTCTACGGCGCCGACAAGCTGAACGATCCGGCGAAGGCGGAACCCGTGATCCAGAAGCTGATTCAAATGGATCCCAGCGACCCTGGCAACTACTTCCAGCTCGCGCGGCTGTATGAGGACGCCGGCGCGTACACCGAAGCCGAGCAGACCTACCAGAACGCCAAGAACGTGAAGCCGAAGGACCCGGCCGTCTATCTCCAGCTCGCGGCGTACTACAATCGCCAGGGCCAGTTCGACAAGACCATCGAAGCGCTCGAGCAGCGCGCGCAGCTCGAGCCGAACAATCCCGAGGCCTTCCATACCATCGCCGGCTACTACTGGGACGAGACGCAGCGGGACGTCCGGCTGAACGACGCGCAGAAGCGCGAATACGTCCAGAAGGGACTCGAGGCGGCCGACAAGGCGCTGTCGCTCAAGAGCGACTACGTGGAAGCCCTGACATTCAAGGGCCTGCTGCTGCGCCAGCAGGCGCTGCTCGAAAAGGATCCGAAGGTCCAGCAGCAGTTGATCAAGGATGCGACCGCACTCAGCGACAAGGCGAACGAGCTCCGCAAGCGGCAAGTCACCGGCGTCGGCAATTAGCCGCTACGGCGCGTTGGATTCAAGGCCGCCGGCAACGCCGGCGGCCTTTTCGTCTTATCGCTGTGATGCCCTCACAGTAGAATGGCCGTCATTCTTGTCCTTCACATTGATTCAGATGAGGTTTTGCCCATGCGACAGTTGAAAGTGCTGCTGCTTGCGCGGCCTGTTTGCCGCGTTTGCTGCGGCAGCGGCGGCGCAGACCGTAACAACCGGCTCCATCAGCGGCGAGGTCGTCGACCTCCAGGGCGGCGCCCTTCCCGGCGCCGTGGTCGTGGCGGTTCATACCCCGACCGGAACGACTTACGAAGCCATCAGCGGCGCCGACGGCCGCTATCAGATCCTGAACGCCCGCGTCGGCGGACCGTACACCGTGACGGTCAAGATGGAGGGGTTCCGTGACGAGAGCGAGCCGGCGTCACGGTCAATCTCGGGACCGACCAGAAGGTGGACGTCGAGCTGGAGTTGGCGTCGATCAACGAGCAGGTAACGGTCGTGGCCGAAAGCCCCGTGATCGACACGATGCGGGCCGGGACTGCCTCGAACGTCTCGACCGAAACGATCGAGACGCTTCCAACCGTGTCACGCAGCCTGGCCGACTTCGCGCGGCTCGATCCCAACTTCGTCACGACCTCCATCGGGCAGGGCGGGACCGTGATCTCGGTGGCCGGGCGCAACAACCGCTACAACAGCATCCAGATCGATGGCGCCGTCAACAACGACCTGTTCGCCATCTCGGACGCGAGCGCGCCGGGCGGGGCCGCCGAGACGCAGCCGATCAGCCTCGACGCCATCGAGGAGCTGCAACTGGTGGTGTCGCCGTACGACGTGCGGCAGGGCGGCTTCACCGGCGGCGGCATCAACGCGGTGACGCGCTCCGGGCAGCAACAATTTCCACGGAACTGGGTATTACTTCGGCCGCAGCGAAGCGCTGGTCGGGCGATCTCGGACCGCGGCGCCGAGATTCCGCTCGGTCCGTTCAGCGACCAGCAGGCCGGGTTCAGCATCGGCGGGCCGATCGTCCAGAACCGGGCGTTCTTCTTCGGCAATTTCGATCTGGGCCGGCGCGACACGCCTTCGGGATTCTCAGTCGACGGCACGGGCCAGACCCTGGGGACATCAGGCCGAAGCGCAGCGATTCGTCGACATCCTCCGGAACCGTTACAACTACGATGCGGGAGCCGGTGGTGACCCGCTGGGCGAGTTCGTCCGCACGACGAACAACAACAAGTTGTTCGTGCGGGCCGACATCAACTTGAGCAACGCAGCACCGGTTGACGGTGCGCCACAACTACATCGACGCGCTCAACGACGTCGGCTTCCCCACCAACGTCCTCTATTACTTCCCCGACAACTTCTATCGGTTCAACAACAACCAGAACTCGACGGTCGCGCAGCTGAACAGCACGTTCGGCCGGGGGTACAACGAGCTGCGCTTTACGTATCAGCGGATTCGCGACCAGCGCGACCAACGCCACGAACTTCCCGTTCGTGCGCGTGTTCCTGCCGGACAACACGTCGATGCGGGCCGGCACCGAGAACTTCTCCCCGCGCAACGCCCTCGATCAGGACATCATCGAGATCACCGACGATTACACGAGGGTCTGGCGGCAACCACACGTTTACGTTCGGCACCCACAACGAGTTCTTCGTTTCGACAATCTCTTCATCCGCGACAACTTCGGCAACTACCAGTTCTCGAGCCTCGACCTGTTCGAGCAGGGCCTCGCGCAGTCCTACGACTACAGCTTCTCGGTCACCGAGCAATCCGCTCGAGTCGGCAGACTTCACGTCCGACAGCTCGGCTTCTATGCCGGGGATCAGTGGCGCGTCGAGCCGGATGACCGTCACCTACGGCGTGCGCGTGGATCTGCCGATCTTCCCGGACAAGCCGACGCGGAACGAGTTCTCTGAACCGACGTTCGGCTACGGCACGGATATCGTGCCCTCGAGCCAGCTGTGGTCGCCGCGAGTCGGCTTCAACTACGACCTCCACGGCGACGGCCGCGCCCAGGTGCGGGCGGGCATCGGCCTGTTCACCGGCCGCACGCCGTACGTCTGGCTCTCGAACCAGTACGGCAATACCGGCAACGAGTTCGCCCGCCTCAGGTCACGAACAATGCGGCCAACCGGATCCCCTTTGTCGCCGATCCGAACAGCCAGCCGATCACGGTGGCGGGCGCCCGGGTGCTGGGCAACGAGATCGACGTGATCGACCCCGCCTACGAGTTCCCGTCGCTGTGGCGCGGCAACGTCGGCTACGATCGCCAACTTAATTTCTGGGGGCTGGTGACATCCGCGGAGTTTCTGATCTCGGCACCGTCAACGACGTCGCTACGAGAACGTCAACATGTTCCAGAACGGGACCCTGCCGTACGACGGCCGGCCTGTGTTTGGCGGACGCGTGTCGACAGCGATCAGCAACACGATCCTACTTGCCAACACTGACGAAGGCGACCAGTGGAACCTCAGCTTCAAGCTGGAGCGACCGCTTCGCGGCCACTGGTTTGCGTCGGGCTCCTATGCCTACGGCCGGACGCAATCCGTTCTCGACGCGAAGAGCTCTCAGGCCGCCTCGAACTGGGGGAACTCGAGGACGCCCGGCAATCCGAACAATCTGCCGCTCGCGCGCTCGGACTTCGACGTTGGCCACCGCCTCAACCTCGCAGCGTCGTACGGCTGGGACCTGCCCCGTCGCCTCAACCTGACGGCGTCGATGTTCTACAACGGCCAGTCGGGGCGGCCATATTCGATTTGGTACAACAACACTGACGTTAATGGTGACGCGCAGTTCTTCAACGATCTGCTCTGGGTGCCGAACAGCGCGAGCGACGTAGTCGTCACTAACGGAACGCCACAGCAGCTCGAGGACTTCATCAACGGTGACGCGTGCCTCAGCGAAAGCCGCGGCCAGATCGCCGAGCGCAATTGCGCACGCCAGCCATTCACCAACATCGTCGACGTCAAGTTCGCGCTGCGGGTGCCAGCGGGCCGGACGAACGTGGAGCTCACGTTCGATATCCTGAACTTCACCAACCTGCTGAACGACGAATGGGGCCGCTACGAATTCCTCGACTTCCAGACGCTGAACTCAGTCTCCATGCCCGCCAATCGTATCGACGCGGCGACCGGGAAACCGATATACAACATCGCGACCCTTACGTCGCCGACCTACCGCAAGTTCACCATCGACAACCTGCGGTCGCGGTGGCAGGGTCAGTTCGGGGCGAGGTTTCGGTTCTAGCCAAGTCCGCGGCGGTGTCCAAGGCCAGGTGCGGTAAATTGGTCCGCACCTGGCCCAACTGACTTGAACCCCGAACTCGAAATCTACCTCGAGCAGATCCGATACATCCGGCAGGACGTCGCGGCCCTCGTCGCGAACCTCGCTGACGACCAGTTCACCTGGCGGCCGGCACCCGATCGCTGGTCGATCGGCGAATGCTTCGAGCACCTCAACCTCACGGCGGCCGCCTACATCCCGGCCATTGACGCCGCGATCGCCGACGCCCGCGCAAGGAATCTCCACTCCCAGGGACCGTTCGTCTACCCGATGCTGGAGCGGCTCTTCGTCGCCTCGAACGAACCGCCGCCGCGACGCCGTTTCCGGGCGTTCAAGCCGTACCGCCCGTCGCCGCGGCTTGCGCGCGACGCCGTGATGAACGCCTTTTCAGGTTGGCAGGACCGCTTGTCCGAGCGCATCCACGCGGCGGACGGCCTCGACCTGCGGCGGGCACGCCGCCGCTCACCGATTCTGCCCCTGGTGAAGATGAGCCTCGGCACCATGTTCGCGCTCGTGATCACCCACGAACGGCGGCATATCTGGCAGGCCCGCCAGGTCAGAAACCAATCCAGTTTCCCCTCCGCCGCGTAATCCCCGCGTGGCCGGAGTGTTTCGCCGGCATCCGCCGGCGGGCCACCTGCGGTCGAGACATCGACAGGAGGGGATATGAGAAAGCAGTCGAACAAGTGGATTGCGGCCGCGCTCGTCGCCGCGGCCGGCGCCACCATCCAGGCGTCGAGCCATCGCGAGGCGCCGGGAATCACCCACAGCCCGAAGCTGGACGGAACCGACTTCTACATGTTCCGCAGCTACGAGGCGGGCCGGGCCGGGTACGTCACCCTGATCGCGAACTTCGTCCCGCTGCAGGACGTGTACGGCGGGCCGAACTTCTTCACGCTCGATCCCGACGCCGTCTACGAGATCCACGTCGACAACAGCGGTGACGCGCGCGAGGACATCACGTTTCAGTTCCAGTTCCAGAATCGCACCCGCAACCTCACGGTGCCGGTCGGCGATCGCGAGGTCGCGGTGCCGCTGATCAATATCGGCGGCATCGGGCCAGCCGCCGACGACAACGCCAACCTCAACGTGCTCGAGACCTACACCGTCACGATGATCCGGGGCGATCGGCGCACTGGGGTTCGGACGGCGGTTCGAAATCTCGCGGACGGCCGGACGACGTTCCGGAAGCCGGTCGATCGGATCGGCGACAAGTCGATTCGCGACAACGCGCCGAACGTCTACGAGCAGTATGCGAACAACCACATCTACAACGTGAGCCTGCCGGGGTGCGGCGCCGGACGCGTCTTCGTCGGACAGCGGCGCGAGGGGTTCGTCGTGAACCTCGCCGAGGCGTTCGATCTGATCAACACGAATCCGCTCGGCCCCGTGAACGGCGAGACCAACGCGGTGGCCGACAAGAACGTCACGTCGATGGCGATCGAGGTCCCGATCGACTGCCTGGCGAAGCAGGATCCGGTGATCGGCGCGTGGGCGACCTCGAGCAAGATGCTGTTCCCGCGGCTGGATCTGCCGTTCTTCTGGCAGGTGTCGCGGCTCGGCAGCCCGCTCGTGAACGAGCTGGTGATCGGACTGAAAGACAAGGACACCTTCAACTCCAGCGAGCCGAAAGACGACGCCCAGTTCGCGCAGTACGTCACCCATCCCACGCTGCCGGTCCTGGTGCAGGCGCTCTTCGGCGTCCCGGCCCCGGCGGCGCCGCGCAACGACCTGGTGCAGGTGTTCCTCACCGGCGTCCCTGGCCTGAACCGGCCGAACAACGTCAAGCCGGCGGAGATGCTCCGCCTGAATACGGGCATCGCACCCCAGGCGCCTGCGGCACAGAATCCGCTGGGCGTCCTTGGCGGAGACCTGGCCGGCTTCCCGAACGGCCGTCGCGTCGGCGACGATGTCGTCGACATCGCGCTGCGCGCGGCCGAGGGCATTCTGCTCGCGCCCGATCCGGCCGCCTTCCCAGCGGTCACTGACGGCGCGTTCGTGAACGCCACCATCGCCTACAGCCCGGATGGCACGATCACCGCGGATCCCTCGTTCCGCCTGTTCCGCGACTCGTTCCCGTACCTGCAAACGCCGCTGTCGGGATCGCCGAACCCGACGCACCAGTAAGCAACCTCGCGAGTCGGGCGGCCCGAACGGGTCGCCCGACCGCATTTCTCCAGAAAGGCGAACGCAGCGATGATGTCCCGTTTTCTGCTCCTGCTCCTGATTGTCCTGAGCGTCGGTGAGGCCGGCGCGCACGACCTCTGGATCGAACCGGCGGCATTCCTGACGGCACCCGGCAAGGTCGTGCCGCTCCGGCTGCGGGTCGGCCAGGACCTGCTCGGCGACCCGGTACCGCGCGATCCAGCCGCGATCGATCAATTCGTGATCCTCGCTGGCGACGGCCGGCATCCGGTCGCGGGCGTCGACGGAGCGGATCCGGCCGGGATCGTACGGGTCGACGCCGAGGGACTCATCGTGATCGGCTACCGCAGCCGGCCAGCGCCAATCGTGATCCCTGCGGACAAGTTCAACCAGTACTTAAAGGAGGAGGGCCTCGACGCGGTGGTGGCGGCGCGGGCGCAACGCGGTCAGACCGGTGCGGACGGGCGCGAGCTGTTTTCCCGTTCGGCAAAGAGCCTGGTGCTCTCCGGACCAGCGAGGCCAACCCATGGCGACCGGCCGCTCGGGTTCAGGCTCGAGCTGATTGCCGACGGGAGTCCGTACCTGCTCCCGTCCAATGACGAACTGTCCTTCCGTCTGCTGTACGAGGGTCGCCCGCTGGCCGGAGCGCTCGTCGCAGCGGTGAACCGCCGTCATCCCGACGCAAAACTCACGTCGCGATCCGACACCAGCGGCCGGGTTCGCTTCCGGCTCGCCCACGACGGGACATGGCTGATCAAGGCCGTTCATATGGTGCCTGCGCCGGCCGGATCCGCCGCGGATTGGGAAAGCATCTGGGCGTCGTTGACGTTCGAGGTCAACGCGCCGGCTCCGCTCGACCGGAGCGCTCGATGAGTCGACTCGCGCCGCTTGCCGTCTGTCTGCTGATAGCGGGGTCTCTCGACGCGCACGAAATCGGCGGGACACACATTACGCTCAACGTCGCAGCCGACCAGACGTATCGCGTCGAGATCGAGACCGATGCCGCGTCGCTCCTCGAGAAGCTCGAGAACGCCGCCGGCATGGAGGCTGTGCCGACAGCCGGGGCGGCGATGCAGGAACGATTACGTAACCTGGATCACGTCTTCCGCCGCCGTGTGAGCGTTTCCCTCGATCAGAACAAAGCCGAGGACACGCTCCTACCCGAGATCAGCTACGACGTTCACCCTCCAATCGATCCCCAGCAGCCTCCGCGCGCAAACATCCGGCTCTCGGGCACCGTTCCGCCGTCGGCACGGTCGCTGATCTGGGTGTACGCGTGGACGTTCACGCCGTATGCGTTCACGGTCAAGCGCGCGGACAGCCCGGGCGAGACGTCCTGGCTGGAGGGTGGGCAGCCGAGCGAACCCATCACGCTGACACAACCCGACCGTGGGCCTGGCCGCGTGCGAATCGCCTGGCGCTATGCGCGACTCGGCTTCACACACATCGTTCCCGGCGGCCTCGATCATGTGCTGTTCGTGCTGGGCATCTGTCTGCTGAACCGTCGCCTGCGTCCAGTGCTGTGGCAGGTCAGCGCGTTCACGGCCGCGCACTCGATCACGCTCGGGCTCGGCATGTACGGGATCGTGCCGATCGCGCCGCCATTCGTGGAACCGCTGATTGCGGCGTCCATCGTCTACGTCGCGGTCGAGAACCTGCTCGTGTCAGAGCTGACCAGGCGGCGAATAGCGATCGTGTTCGCCTTTGGCCTGCTGCACGGCTTGGGGTTTGCGGGCGTCCTCGGCGAGCTCGGTCTGCCCTCGTCGGAGTTCGTGACGGCGCTCGCAGCGTTCAACGTCGGGGTCGAGGCCGGACAGCTGGCGGTGATTGCCGCGGCGTTCCTGCTGGTCATCTGGAGCTGCCGCGGGCGAAGCTGGTACCGCAGCCGTGTCGTCGTGCCGGCGTCGCTGGGGATTGCCTGCGTGTCGGTGTACTGGACGATCGAGCGGCTGGCGCCCCTGTGGAACTGATGCCGAGCTGATGCCGGGAGAGGGAAGGGGTCCGGGCCCTCTCGGACCCGGACAGACGTTGCGGTCGCTAGTTACCGCTGGCGACGCCCGCCGCGCGGCGCATGCCTTCGGTGACGATGCCGACCTTCTCGACACCGGCGCCCTTGGCCGCGTCGATCACCTGGATGATGTCGCCGTAGCGGAGCGTGCCGGCGCCCGCGAGGAAGAGCGTCTTGTCGCGGCGCGGCTCGAAGATGTCGCGCAGGTTTCTCTCGAGATCGGCCACCGGCACGTCACGGTTGTTGACCGAGATGCGCCGCTCCGCGTCGTAGAGGAGCATGATCTGGCTGACCGTCGATTCTTGCGACCTGCGTCTTGGTCTTGGTCTCGGCCGGCAGGTTGATGTCGACGCCGCGCTGGTTGAGCGGCAGGGTCGCCATGAAGATCACCAGCAGCACGAGCAGCACGTCGATGAGCGGCGTGACGTTCATGTCGGAGCTGGCGACCGGGACCTCCCCCTTGACGACCTTGTCGGCGCCGAGATGATGATGTGCGTGAGCCATCACTGGCCTCCCTGCGCGCTGCTCCCGGCCTCGGGGTCGGTAATGAGGCCGATGTCCTCGATGCCCGCGGTGCGGAGCTGGTCCATCGCGGCCATCACGGTGCCGTAATCGACTTCCGCGTCGGCGCGGATGATGACGATCTTCTCGGCCCTGGTCTCGAGAATCTCGTTGATCCTCGTCGCCAGCTCGCTCTCCTGCACCGGCCGGGAGTTGAGGTAGAGCGAGCGGTTGGCGGCGATCGCCAGCACCGTCTGCTCCGCCGACTCAGGCTTGCTCTGGGTGTTGCTGGCTTTCGGCAGCCGCAACTGCACGCCCTGCTGCAGCATCGGCGCGACGATCATCATGATGATCAGCAGCACCAGCATGACGTCGACAAGGGGGGTGACGTTGATGTCGGATTTGACCCCGCCCTTGGCGCCGCCGAGATCCATTGACATGGCTGAATTCTCCTAACTGAAGAGCCGTGAAGCTGAGGAGCTGTGGAATTCGTTCCTCAGCCCCTTAGCTCCCTGGTTCCGCAGCTTACGCCGTCTTCCGGATGAAGTAGTCGACGAGCTCCGACGAGGAGTTGTCCATCTCCACGTTGAAGTACTCGATGCGTCCCGTCAGGTAGTTGTAGAACCAGACCGCCGGAATCGCGACGACCAGACCGAGCGCGGTCTCGACGAGCGCTTCCGCGATACCGGCCGACACGGCGCCGATGCCGCCCGAACCGCTGGTCGCGATACCGGTGAACGCGTTGATGACGCCGACCACCGTGCCGAGCAGGCCGACGAAGGGGGCCGTCGAACCGATGGTCGCGAGCGCCGAGACGCCCTTCTTCAGGTCGGACGCGGTGAGCGCCGACGCGCGCTGAATCGCGCGGCGGACCGTGTCCATCAGGTCTTCACGGCTCAAGCCGCCGCCGCTCTCCTGCTGGAACTGATACTCCTGCAGCCCGGCGAGGACGACCTTCGCCAGATGGCTGTAACGGTAGTTCTTGGAGGAGGCGAGCGCGATGGCGTCCTTCAGGCGCCCTTCGCGGAGGTGCTTGGCGACCTGCGGCGCGAACAGCTTCGACTGGTTCCGTGCCTGCGTGTAGGTGAAGATCCGCTCAACCGCGACACCAATCGACCACATCGACATGATGAGGAGCACGAAGGCCACGCCCTTGGCGACGTACCCCATCGACTCCCACATTTCCATGAAATCCACGGTCCATCCTCCTCGAACGAAGTTAAACGAGATTCGTAAACTACTGCAGCGTGAAGTTGACGGTCACCGTCATGATGACCGGCACCGGCACGCCGTTGAGCAGGGTCGGCGTGTACACCCACTGTTTGACGGCGTCGAGCGCCGCCGCGTCGAGCAGCGGAATCGACCGCAGCACCTTCGCTTCGGTGACGCGGCCGTCGGGCCCGATGATCGCTTCGATGATCACCACGCCCTGCACACGCGCCGACTGTGCGATCGGCGGATAGACCGGGTTCACTTTCTTGAGCTGAGTCGGCTGCCGGATGGCGCCGCCGACGCGAACGGGGGCGGGCGGCGGCGGCGGCGGCGGGGGCGGCGGCGCAGCTTCGAGACCGCCGACGATGCCGCCGATCGCACCGCCGACGACGCCGCCTTCAACGCCGGCAACGGCGCTCGAGACGCCCGCTTCAATCCCGGTCTCCGGCGCAATTTCCTTCGGCGCCTCGACCGGAGCGGCCGTCGGGTTCGATTCGACGACCGGTTTCGGGGCCTGGGCCTGTTGCGGCGGCGGCGGCGGCGGCGGCGGTGGAGGGGGTGGCGGAGCAGTCGCCACGAAGGCCATCATCTGCGGCACGCCAGGCAGCATCGGCGCGGCCATCAGCGGGATGATCACAACGGCGGCGATCACGCCCGTGTGAACCGCGATCGACAGCGGAACCGTATACCATTTCTGGCTGCCCACCTTGATCGACGGATCGACGACGTCGCCGAACATATCGCGTGGCACGGTTTCCTTCCTCTCCTAACGGGCTCTGACCTCTGACCAAGGCCGGGGATTATAGTCAGACGAAATTCAGAGAGTCAACGAAACTCCCCAGTCGAGCTTAGACACCGAAGTTCGCGATTCGGCGCCGCCCACCGCCGCAGCCCGGACCATTCGGACACGGCCCGGGCCGAAATCAGGCCTTTGTCGAGCCGATCCGCATCCCGTAGAACGACCGGTAGACGAAGACCATCGAAATCACTAGGAAAATCGCCGCCAACATCAGGCTCAGCCCGGCGCCCGCGCTCGGCTGTCAGCTTCACCGCCAGCTCCACCGCCAGCAAGCCGAACAGCGTCGTGAACTTGATGACCGGGTTCATCGCCACCGACGAGGTGTCCTTGAACGGGTCGCCGACCGTGTCGCCGACGACCGTCGCGGCATGCAGCGGCGTGCCCTTCGCCTTCAGCTCGACCTCGACGATCTTCTTGGCGTTGTCCCACGCGCCGCCGGCGTTCGCCATGAAGATCGCCTGGAACAGGCCGAACAGGGCGATCGAGATCAGGTAGCCGATGAAGAAGAACGGCTCGACGAACGCGAACGCCAGCGTCGCGAAGAAGACGGTCAGGAAGATGTTGAACATGCCGCGCTGCGCGTACTGCGTGCAGATCTCCACGACCTTCTTGCTGTCGGCGACCGACGCCTTCTCGACGCCGTCGAGCCGGATGTTCGCCTTGATGAACTCGACCGCGCGGTAGGCGCCGGTCGTCACCGCCTGCGCCGACGCGCCGGTGAACCAGTAGATCATCGCGCCGCCGGTGATCAGCCCGAGCAGGAACGGCGGGTGGAGGATCGACAACTTGTCGGTGTTGGCGGTGAGGCCCTCGGTGAGCATCACGATGATCGAGAAGATCATCGTCGTCGCGCCGACCACCGCCGTGCCAATCAGCACCGGTTTGGCGGTCGCCTTGAACGTGTTGCCGGCGCCGTCGTTCTCCTCGAGCAGATCCTTGGCGCGCTCGAAGTTGACGTCAAAGCCCTGCTCGCGCTTGAGCGCCTGCTTGATGCCCGGCACCTGCTCGATCATCGAGAGCTCGAAGACCGACTGCGCGTTGTCGGTGACCGGCCCGTAGGAATCGACGGCGATGGTGACCGGACCCATGCCCAGGAAGCCGAACGCGACCAGCCCGAACGCGAACACCGCCGGGGCTTGCATCAGCGCTTCGAGCCCGTAGCCGCTGACCCAGTAGGCGATGCCCATCAGGGCCACGATGCTCAGGCCGAGCCAGTAGGCGCTGAAGTTGCCGGCCACGAAGCCCGACAGGATATTGAGCGACGGCCCGCCCTCGCGCGACGAGGTGACCACTTCCTTCACGTGACTTGATTCGGTCGAGGTGAATACCTTGACGAACTCGGGGATGATCGCTCCGGCCAGCGTGCCGCAGGTGATGATCGTCGAGAGCTTCCACCACAGGGAGCCGTCGCCCAGGTCGGGAACCAGCCAGTACGACACGACGATAGGTGATGACGACCGAAACGATCGAGGTGAGCCAGACCAGCGACGTCAGCGGCGCCTCGAAGTTCATCTTCGGCGCGTTGAGCGTACTTGCCGCGGGCGATCGCCTCGTTGACGAAGTACGACACGCCGCTGGCGACGATCATCATGATGCGCATCACGAAGATCCAGACCAGCAACTGCACCTGGACGCGCGCGTCGGTGACGGCCAGCAGGATGAAGGAAATCAGCGCCACGCCGGTGACGCCGTAGGTCTCGAAGCCGTCGGCGCTCGGACCGACCGAGTCGCCGGCGTTGTCGCCCGTGCAGTCGGCGATCACGCCGGGGTTGCGCGCGTCGTCTTCCTTGATGTTGAAGACGATCTTCATCAGGTCCGAGCCGATGTCGGCAATCTTGGTGAAGATGCCGCCGGCAATACGCAGGGCCGCCGCGCCGAGCGATTCGCCGATCGCGAAGCCGATGAAGCACGGGCCGGCGTAATCGCCCGGGATGAACAGCAGGATGCACAGCATGATCAGCAGCTCGACGCTGATCAGCAGCATGCCGATGCTCATGCCGGCGCGCAGCGGGATCGCGTAGATCGGGAACGGCATCCCGCGAAGGCTCGCGAACGCCGCGCGCGAGTTGGCGAACGTGTTGACGCGGATCCCGAACCAGGCGACGCCGTAGCTGCCGCCGATGCCGATCAGCGAGAACGCCAGGATGATCGGCAGCGTGGTCGCGATCGACTTTCCGGGAATCGGGTTCAACCAGCCGTAGTAGGCGACCATGATCGCGGCAATGAAGGTCCACAGAATGAGAATGAACCTTCCCTGCGTGAGCAGGTAGGTCTTGCAGGTCTCGTAGATCAGCTCCGAGACCTCGCGCATCGACGGGTGGACCGGGAGGTTCTTCAATCCGGTGAAGGTCGTCAGCCCGAAGAGCAACCCGAGCCCGCAGATCAGCAGACCGCTCATCAACAGCGTGCGGCCATTGATCCCGCCGAACTCGACGACCGAGAGATCGGGGACGACCAGGTTGGCCTCGCCGCCCGGCACGCGCCAGCCCCTGTCCGGCTTCCGTTCGCGCCGGCTCCGGCTGGGCCCAAATCGACGCCGGCGCCAGCCCCGCCAGCAACACCAGGACGGCGACCCGTCCCGCAAACGTCCGCAGCATCACGTTGATCTCGCTTTTTTGAAAAAGTCCGCCTCACCGCTCGCCGCGCGTGACATGCGCGCGACGGCGGCCCGGCCACAAAGGTCCGGATTATATATCGTCGCGCGCGGCGCTCAAGAGCCGGGACGGCAGCGCCATGCCTCCGGTCAGGAAGACCCGGATGCCCTCTTCGACCGTGATGTCGGGGAACAGCGCGCGGGCGCGCTCGACGATCACGATGTCGCCCAGATACAGGTGATTGGTGGGCACGTAGACCGCCACCAGGTCCTCGGGGCCCCGGCCTCGATCCACGGTGAACTCCTTCGTCAGGAACCCCAGCGAGAAGCCCTGCTTGTCTTCGAGCATGACCACGCGCTTGAACCCGAATTCGTTGTCGGGTGAGAAGGCGGCGACCAGCTGCTTCACCGGCGCGTAGATCGTCCGGAACACCGGCACTTTCAGCAGGTAGAACTCGGTCCGCTGCAGCAGCCGCTTGCCGATGACGTTGGTCGCCACCGCGCCAACCGCGAGAATCGCCGCCGCCGTCGTCAGGATCCCGAGCCCCAGGGGATCTGCCGACGCCGAGCACGAACCGATGAAACACCGGCGCGGTGAAACCGTCGACGACGCCGGACAGCCAGACGAACGCGGCGACGCTGACGAACAGCGGCACCGTGACGAAGAACCCGGCGATGAAGCTCCGACGCAGCCACTGCAATCACAACACCCCGGCGACGAGGGCTGTCGCGATCGCGGCACCGGCGGCGATGCGATACCACGCAAACGGCGCGAAGCCTGAGCGGCCGACGAAGGAAAGGAAGGGGCGGACGACCAGTGCCGCGGCCACAAAGGCCAGGACGAAACCGACGGCAATCTCCAGACTTCGCTCGGGCGTCAGCCCTGATTCGTGCATTTCGTAGAAATCGTGCGCGAACGCCGCGGTCATGGTCGGGATGGCGAGAAAGAACGAGAACTGCGCCGCCGCCCGACGGTCAGGCCGAGCGCAACAGCGCGCCCATGATGGTCGCGCCCGACCGTGACACGCCCGGGACGAGCGCCGCAGTGTCTGACAGCGCAGCCGATCGCCAGAGGCCCGCCCGAGTGGGCTCTCGCATGGCGTTGGTCACCACCGGAACCGGCCGCAGTCGCTCGACCGCCAGGAACGCCACGCCGCCGAGCGACGAAGGAGGCCGCGATCACCGCTCGAAGCTTTCGTAGAGAACCGTCTTGATGAAGTCGGCCAGGAAAGCCCCGACCACGAGCTGACGGCAGGACCGCGACGAGAATCATCAGGGCGAAACGCCGTGCATCGGCGCGCAGAGGTGCAGGCCGAACAGTGCGACCGCGAGGAATGTCGAGATCGGTGACAAGCCACACGACGGCGAGAGCGTGACCGAGCTGGGTCGCGACCGCGAAGCAAGGCCGAACCTGTGCCGTCGAAGCCGATGAACATGCTCGGCAATCAGCAAGTGCGCGGTGACGAGATCGGCAGGAATTCCGTCAGCCCCTGGACGACGCCCAGCAGCGCAGCCTGGACGAGCGGCGGCATCGCCGTCCTACGACGCCCGCGCTTTCCGCTGCGGCTTCGACTTGCGCGTCGGTTGCTGCGGGGCGCTCGGCGTGGCAGCCGGCGCCCGCGCCGCGGCCTTCAGCGGCCCCTGGCCGCGCCACATCGAGACCACGGCGATCGCGATGAAGATCGTCGAATAGGTGCCGCTGATCAGGCCGACGATCAGCGTGAACGCGAAGCCGCGCAGCACGTCGCCGCCGAACAGGTAGAGCGCCAGGGCGCTGAACAGCGCGGTGCCCGACGTGATGATCGTCCGGCTCATCGTCTGATTGACCGACAGGTTCAGCACGTCCCTGATCGCGTCGCGGCGCATGCCGCGAAGGTTCTCGCGGACGCGGTCGAAGATGACGATGGTGTCGTTGCTCGAGTAGCCGGCGATCGTCAGCAGGGCGGCGATGACGTTCAGCGTCATGTCGTGCTGGAAGAACGCCAGGAACGCCAGCGTCACGAGCAGGTCGTGAATGGTGGCGATGATCGCGCCGATCGCGAAACTGAACTGGTAGCGGAAGGTGATGTAGAGCAGGATGCCGCCAAGGGCGAGCACCGCGGCCCAGAATCCCTGCGTCCGCAGCTGCTGGCCGACGGCCGGGCCGACCGCCTCGCGGTAGGCGATGTCGAACTTCGGCAGGCCGGCCGACTGGAGCGCCGCGGTGACCTTGTCGACGACCTCGCCGAGCGCGGTGCCGGTTTCCGCGCCGACCTGCGGAACGCGAATCATGATCTGGTGCTGCGTCGGGGTCGCCGAACGGTGTGCACGACGTTCTCGCCGCCAAAGGTGCGGTCGACGGCGTCGCGCACCTGGTCGAGCGAGACCTCCTGTTCGAAGGCCGCGACCACGGCGGTTCCGCCGGCGAACTCGATGCCCATCGGGATCCCGCGCGTGAAGATCACGGCGAGCCCGCGATGATGATCGACCGCCGAGACCGCAAGCGCCGGCCATTTCCAGCGCAGGTAGTCGATGTGCGGGTTCTTCAGAATTTGCATGGCTGTCAAATGGAAAGCGTCGCCACCTGGCGGCGATTCGGCCAGCGCCAGCTCGAACAGCGTCTTGGAGACGAAGGTCGAGGTGAAGATGTTCGAGAGCAACCCGACCGACAGCGTGACCGCAAACCCGCGAATCGGGCCGGTGCCGAACTGGAACAGGAACGCCGCGGCGATGAGCGCCGAGATGTGCGTGTCGAGCAGCGTCAGGAACACGCGGCTGAAGCCGGCGTTGATCGAGGCGCGCACGCCGCGTTCGGCCGCCAGCTCCTCTTTGATGCGCTCGAAGATGAGCACGTTCGAATCGACGCCCATGCCCATCGTCAGAATGAAGCCGGCGATGCCGGGCAGCGTCATCACCGCGCCCGACGTAGGCCATCAGGCCGAGCAGGATGACCAGGTTGAAGATGCAGCGCGACCACCGCGTTCACGCCCGACAGCTTGTAGTAGACGAGCATGAACGACCACGACCAGCAGCAAGCCGACGAGCGACGCCACGAAGCCCGCACCGAATCGAGTCGGCGCCGAGCGTCGGACCAATCCTGCGCTCCTGCAGGTAGCGAGAGCGTGCGCCGGCAGCGAGCCCGACCGCAGGATCAGCGACAGATCCTGCACCTCTTCCTGCGATGCCGATGCCTTCGATGATGCCGTCGGCGGTGATCCGGCCGTTGATGACCGGCGCGGTCTGCACCCGGTTGTCGAGAATGATCGCCAGGTTGCGGCCGATGTTCGCGCCGGTGACGTCGCCGAACTTACGGGCGCCCTCGCTGTTCAGCGTGAAGTTCACGGCCGGGCGGCCATTCGAGTCGATCCCGGGCCGGGCACTGCGCAGGTCGCGGCCCTCGACGGCGGCCACCCGCTTCACCAGGTAATACACGGTGGAGGCATCCCCGGGCGCGCCGCTCGCGCCGGGCACGATCTCCATGCCCGCGGGAACCTGGCCGTTGACCAGCAGCGACTCGCGCGACGACGACCGGACCCTGCTCGACGATCTTCAGCTGCAGCAGGCCCGGCGACCCCATGACCTCCTTCGCGCGGTTGATGTCGGACACGCCCGGGAGCTGGACGAGGATCTCGTCGCCGTTGGCGCCCTTGCTGCGCGATGCTCGGCTCGGCGACGCCCAGCTCGTTGACGCGCCGCTCGATCGTCTGACGCGCCTGCGTGACCGCCTCCTCGCGGAGCGTCACCTGGATATTCGGCCTCATGGTGAAGGTGTAGACGCCGCCTGCGCCGGGGCTGCGGTCGAAGTTCGTCTCGACCGTGGTGGCCGCCTGTCTGAAGGCCGCGTCCTGCTCGGGCGCGATGCCTTCGACTTTGAATTGCGCCGGGCTTTCGACGGTAATGTTGCCGCCGGTGATGCCCGCGGTCTTCAGCGCCTCGCGCAGCTGCTCCGACTCGGCCTCCGTCTCGTGCCGCAGCGCATCGTCGGTGTGCACGCGCAGCACGAGGTGAACGCCGCCCTGCAGGTCGAGGCCGAGCTTCAATTGGCGGTCCATGAGCCACTTGGGAGCCGGCAGGCCGAAGCGAGTGGCGAGTGCGGGATAGACGCCGCACCGCCGCAAAGATGATGAACACCGCGACGCAGGTGATGATTTTCCAGCGGAGATTCTGCATGCCCTACTCCGAACGCTCGACAACCGGCGGCTGCCCCTGGTATCCGCCGATCGCCGCCTTGGCCACTTCAATCCTGATTTTTTCGGCGATCTGCAGCTGCACGCTACTGGTCGTTCAACTTCGTGATCTGACCATAGATCCCGCCGGTCGTGATCACCCGGTCGCCGGCCTTGAGATTGCTCAGAAACTGCTCGACCTTCTGCTGCTTCTTCCGCATCGGCTGAAGGATCACGAAATAGAAGATCCCGAGGATGAGGACGTATGGAACGAGAGTCAGCCACGTGCTCGACATCGGTGCACAACGTGTAAACGCGGGGTTCGGCCCCGGGCGCGAAACTCACTCCGGGGTATCCGGACTGCGGGACAAGCGCTGATGGAACGCCTGCCTGAAGCTTTCGAACCGCCCGAACAGTATAGCCTCCCTAATCATCGCAAGGGTGTCAAGGTAAAAGTGTAGATTGTGCAACGTGTTAAGGGTGGCCGCGTTGATCTCGCCGACCAGAAAAAGATGCCGCAGATACGCGCGTGAGGCGGTTCGGCACGTGTAGCACGTGCAGTCGGCGTCGACCGGGCGGTCGTCTTCGGCATAACGCACGTTCTTGATATTGATACGGCCGTCACGTGTGAAGAGCTGGCCGTTGCGGCCGTTCCTCGTCGGCAGCACGCAATCGAAGAGATCGACGCCGCGGGCGACCGATTCGACCAGGTCCTGCGGCGTGCCCACCCCCATCAGATACCGCGGCTGATCCCGGGGCAGCAGCGGCGCCGTTCGCTCGACGATGCGATACATCTCGTCGATGGGCTCTCCGACACTGAGGCCGCCCAGTGCGTACCCCTCGAACCCGATCGCGACCGTCCGCTTCGCGCTTTCGTCCCGGAGGTCCTCGAACACGCCGCCCTGGACGATCCCGAACTGAGCCTGGCCGGCGTTCGTCACGACGACGCCGTCACGGCGGCCGTCGCGCAGCGTCAGCATGCGCTGTCGCGCCCGCTCGGCCCAGCGCAGCGTCCGCTCCATCGACAGCCGCGCCTGGCCGTGCTCCGCAGGATAGGCCAGGCATTCATCCAGGACCATGGCGATGTCGGATCCCAGCTGGGCCTGGATGTCGGTCGCACGTTCAGGCGTCAGGAGGTGGGAGGAACCGTCGAGATGCGAGCTGAACTTCGCGCCTTCCTCGCCGATCGTGCGTCGCGCCGCGAGACTGAAGACCTGATACCCGCCGCTATCAGTGAGGATCGGCTTCGTCCAGCCGATAAACCGGTGGAGACCGCCGCGTCGCGCGATGAGATCGTCGCCGGGCCGCAGGTACAGATGATAGGTATTGCTCAGGAGTATCGCCGCGCCGGCGGCGTCCAGATCCTGATGCGTCACACCCTTCACCGCCCCCTGCGTTCCAACCGGCATGAAGGCGGGCGTCTCCACTTCGCCGTGCGCAGTGGTCATGACACCGCGGCGCGCGTGTCCGTCCGTGTGCGTCAGACGGAACGCGAACGGTGGTGAGGCCATCAGTCGCCGGAAGTGTACAACTCGGGACGCTGATCGTCGTCGCGTGATCACGCACACGCGCGACGAGCCGCGCGCTCAGCGCGTGCGACCATGCGGTCAGCGCGCACGCGATCGCGGCGCGCGCGATCGCGGACCGTGTTTTGAAGAAATTTTTGACAAAAGATCGCGTTTTGTGCTTGACATCAAAAAGTTCTCATCCATAATCTACATCTGGTATGAGGGTGGCCAACTCAGGCCAGCCCTAGTGAGGTTGAGAACCGTTCGACCTCGCCCTTTCGCGGCGGTCGCCGAGCTGAACCGTAACCAGGTTCCCGCGCAGCCGATACGTAAGCGGAAGGTGCCCCGAAGCGACGGGTGCCGATCATCAGGCGAGCGTGCCAGGCGGCAGCCGCACTGAATCGTGAGCGCTCTCGCAGTGAAACCCACATGAAGGGGGGGATAACAGACAATGGCGAAGAAAGCCAAGGGCGGGAAGAAGAAGGCCGGCAAGAAGCGGTAAGCTGACCTCGCCCGTCAAAAAAAGGGGGCGGCCGTCGCCCCCTTTTCGATTTCTGGCCCCGACAGCGTCCAAGCCCGCTCTACTGCACGCCGTCCCACACCCGCACGCGCCGCATCACATCCCCCGGCTGAATCTGATCGACGACGTCCATGCCCGACAGGACGCGCCCGATGACCGTATAGCGCGCGTCGAGGTGCGGCTGCGGCGAGTGTGTGATGAAGAACTGGCTGCCGCCGGTGTCCTCCCAGTCGAGCGCGATCCCGACGACGCCGCGCAGGTACGGCCGCTGACTGAGCTCGTCGCGGATCGTGAAGCCCGGGCCGCCCTCGCCGTCGCCGCGCGGATCGCCGCCCTGGATGACGAAGTCGGGCACGACGCGATGGAAGGTCAGGCCATCGTAAAACCCCTTCCGGGCCAGCGTCACGAACGTCTCGACCGTCAAACGGGGCATCGACCACGGCGAGCTCGATCTGGATCGTGCCGCGATCGGTCTCGATGAACACCTGCGTGGACACGGTCGGCGCAGGAGGCGCGGGGTCTCGTATGCCGAATCGGGCCGGCCGGTCGGCGCGGGCCGGATCCTGCGGGCCGCGTCGCTCGACGGATCGAGCTGTTTCAGCAGCGCCGCCGCGCGGACCCGCACCGCCCAATCGCTGTCCGAGAGCGCTTCGGTCAGCGCGGGCGTCGCCGTCGCGGCTCCGTACTCGGCGAGCGCGGCTAGCGCCGCGCCACGCGCCACATAAGTGGTGTCCTTCGGCCGGTGCGATACGCCTCGAGCAGGAGCGCCGGGCCGGATGGCGGCTTGAGCCGACCCAGTGCCGTGGCCGCCGCCGCGCGCACGACCGGGTCGCCTGTCTTCAGACGCTCGAAAATGAAGTTCACCGCATCCGGCGGCACGAAGCGCCGCGAGCGAGGTGAGCACGGCGGGAATGACCCGTTCGTCGGAATCGTCGCGCATCACCTGCAGCCGCGGCAGCCCGACCTCCGCCGGCAACGTGCCCAGCACTGACGCCAGCGCCGACCTCACGGTCCAGTGCGGATCCGGATCGAGTCCGGAAAGCACCGTGACGAAGTTCTCCTGGTCGAGCTGCGCGAGCGAGCGGATCGCCGCCGCGCGAATCGAGTGACTCGGGTCGCCGAGGACGTCGAGCAGCAGTCGATCACGCCCGTCTCCCTCGATCCCGCCGATCGCCGGCGACCGCTTCGAGCCGCAGCTGAGGGTCGGCCTTCAGCGCGGCGATGAGCTTCAGCAGCGGCGGGGCCGCCGCCGGATCGCCGAGCCGGCCGAGCGCGCGGATGGCCTCGACGGCGACGGCGCGATCCGGTCCGTCAACGAGCGGCGCCAGCAGCGGGACGGCGCGCCGATCCTTCGTCGCGCCCAGGCCTTTGACGGCAAACGCCCGCGTGTACGGGTGTGGATCCTGCGCGAGCGTCAGCAGTGCGGGAAGGGCTCGCGGATCCTCGAGACGCTGCAGGGCGAAGGCGACTGGCCACCACCGGACGCGCGGCTGCGCGCCGTCGAGCACGGCCGCAGCCAGTTGGTCGTAGGCGTTGAGCCGGACGAGTGCGAACATCGCCAGTCGAAACGCGCCGATTGGCGTGTCGCGCGCCGCATCCGCGTCTCGGCCCGGGGGTTTGCGCCAGCGCACCCGACTGAACGATCTCGGCCGCCATCTGGCCCACGGCATCGGCCGCTGATCGATCGCCGATCAAGCCCAGCGCTTCTGCGGCGCTGCCTTTGACGAGCGGCGACGGATCGCGCAGGGCGCGCGACCAGCGGATCGCGCGCGCGACGGATCGCCGATGAGGCCGAGGGCAAACGCCGCAATCTGACGGACTTCCGGATCGGGATCGGCGAGCAGCTTGACGAGCGGCGGTACGCCTTCCGGCAGCCCGACGCGTCCGATGGCCAGCGCCGCCTGCGGCGAATGCGCGCGTCGCGAATCGCCGAGCAGGCGCACGAGATCGGGCGGGGCGGGGGCGGGGCGGCACGACGACCGGCGGCTTCTCGCCCATGACGGGCGGCGCTGGAGGAGGTGCGGGCGGCACCGGATCGCGCAGCACGCGCTGATCCTCGAGCCGCAGGATCCACGACGACTTCTCCTCGAAGGACGGTTCGGGAGATTTCGGCGGCGCGGGCGGCGGCGCTTTCGCGGCGCATGCAGAGACGAGGAGAGCGGCAGCGATCGCAAGCGTCGTGCGCATCAGGTACGAGACATGAACAATGAAATTTAGGATTGAAGATTTCAGATTTAAGATTGGTTCACTCCCAACTCTTAATCCGCAATCTTAAATCTTAATTCTGAAATCACTCTTGTCCAAATTAGCCGTACACGAAACAGGGGTTGAGCGCGCCGCGTATGATGGCGATGGAGTGTCCAAACTTCATCACATCACCGTGGAGGCCAACCCCTGTGACGAGATTCTGCAGCATCTTCAATCAGTTGCTCCAGCTTTTTCCGCGCGCCGAGTTTCAGAAGGCCGTGATCGACACGCGGGCGGAGCGGCACGCGCGCGGGCTTCACGTGCTGGGACCAATTCGTCGCGATGCTGTTCGCGCAACTCGGGCGCGCGCATTCGTTGCGCGAGATCTGCGGCGGCTTGGCGAGTTGCGAGGGCAAGCTGGCGCATCTCGGGGCGGCGGCCCCGCGCCGGTCGACGCTCGCGTACGCCAATGCGCACCGGCCGTGGCCGCTCTATCAAGCCGTGTTCTATCAGGTCCTGGCGCGGTGTCGGGAGGTCGCGGGCTCGAAGCCGTTCCGGTTCAAAAACAAGTTGCTCAGCCTCGATGCGACGGTCATCGATCTGTGCGCGGAGATGTTTCCGTGGGCGGTGTTTCGCCGCACCAAAGGCGCGGTGAAGCTGCATTTCACGCTCGATCACGACGGGTATCTGCCGACCTTCCTGGTGATCACCGACGGCAAGCACCACGAGGGACCGATGGCGCGGGAGCAGACGTTTCTCGCCGGGCACGATCTTGGTCTTCGACAAGGGCTACATCGACTTCGCCTGGTTCGCGGAGCTGACGGCCGCCGGGGTGTTCTTCGTGACCCGGCTGAAGCGCAATGCCGACTACACCGTCGTCGAGCGCCGCATGCCGCCGCAGGACCGCGGCATCCTGTGCGATCAGACGGATTCGGTTCCGGGGCCCGGTGACGCGGCGGCGCTATCCCGGTCCGCTCCGGCGCGTCGTGGTGCGCACGCCCGAGGGCGAGCGCCTCGAGTTCCTGACCAATCACCTGACGCTCGGGCGCCTCGACCGTGGCGCGGATCTACAAGGACCGGTGGCAGATCGAACTGTTTTTCAAAGCGCTTGAAGCAGAACCTGCGCGTGAAGACGTTCGTCGGGACCTCCGCCAACGCCTTGCACATTCAAATCTGGACGGCGCTCATCGCCCTGCTCGTGCTGAAGTACTTGCAGCTGAAAGCGCGCTTCGGCTGGTCGCTCTCGAATCTGGTCGCCCTGCTGCGGATGAACCTGTTGGTGTATCGCGACCTCTGGGCCTGGCTCGACGACCCGTTCACGAGTCCGCCGCCGCTCGCCGCCCCTGTCCAAGGCGCGCTGGCGTTCAGTTAATTCGGACAGCATCGTGAGAGGTGTCGTTTGCGAAGCCGTCAACCACCGCCATTTCTCGCGGGAAACGCGGCGCGACTCAACGGTGACCACGGCTAATTTGGACAGCACTGATCTGAAATCTTAAATCTCAGCGACGTCCAGTGATCGACGATGCCGATGCCGATGACCCGACCTACCACTGATCCTGAATGTTATCATCGGGGTCTCTTGAACTTCCGTTACATCGCTGTCGAAGGTCCGATCGGCGCCGGCAAGACGGCGCTGGCGGAGCGCCTCGGCACGCGCCTCGATGCGACGGTCGTCCTTGAGGAGATGGACAATCCGTTTCTCGCCGACTTCTACGCGGACCGCGCCGGCGCCGCACTGCAGGCCCAGCTGTTCTACCTCCTCAATCGCCATCGCCAGCAGACGATGCTGCGTCAGGCGGATCTGTTCAGCCAGATCACGGTCTGCGATTATCTCTTCGACAAGGACAAGATCTTCGCGTACCTCAATCTCGACGACAACGAGCTGTTCATCTACCAGCGGCTCTACGATCTGCTGGCGCGAGACGTGTCCCCTCCGGATCTCGTCGTCTATCTCCAGGCGCCGACCGAAGTCCTGCTGCGCCGGCTGCGCGGCCGGCCCGCAGACCCCGAGGGCGATCGGTTCGATTCCGGATCCGGAGTACCTCCGCGAGCTGAACGAGGCCTATCACCACTTCTTCTTTCACTACAACTCCACACCGCTGCTGGTGGTCGAGACCTCCGAGTTCGACTCCGAGGCGAGCGACGTAGCGCTCGACGATCTCGTGAAGCAGATTCGCGGCATGACCGGCGGGACGCGGTACTATGTGCCGCGGACAAAGTAGTGGATAGTCGGACTCAGTGCACGGTCGTGGAGAGCGCAGGAGCCTTCCGAGCCGAAATCTTAAATCTGAAATCCTGAATCTGAAATACTAGACGCTCAGTTATGGCGTGGTTCAAGAAGGCGCGAAAGCCGATCGCGCCGGCCAAAGACAAAGCCAGCCGGGTGCCCGAGGGGCTCTGGGTGAAGTGCCCGGAATGCTCGCAGATCATCTACAACAAGGATCTGGCGACCAACCTGAGCGTCTGTCCGAAGTGCGCGCACCACTTCCGCGTCAGCTCGGCAGAGCGGCTCAAGACGCTGCTCGACGGCGAGTGGGTCGAGCACGACGCGAGCCTTACCTCCACCGATCCGCTCAACTTCACCGATACCAAGCCGTACAAGACGCGGCTCGAGACGAGCATGGCAGCCACCGGAATGAAGGATGCGGTGGTCGTCGCGTCAGGGACGATCGACGGCATCCCGACGGTCGTGGCGGTGATGGAGTACGGCTTCATCGGCGGCAGCATGGGCGTCGTCGTCGGAGAGAAGATCGCGCGCGCCATCGAACGCGCCATCGAACAGCGCGGTCCCGGTGGTCATCGTCTGTTGTTCCGGCGGCGCCCGCATGATGGAGGGCGCTCTGTCGCTGATGCAGATGGCGAAGATCTGCGGCGCGCTGGCGCGCCTCGATCGCGCGCGCCTGCCGTATATCGCGGTGCTTACCGACCCGACGACCGGCGGCGTCACGGCCAGCTTCGCGATGCTCGGCGACTTGAATATCGCCGAGCCGAAGGCGCTGATCGGGTTCGCCGGACCGCGCGTCATCGAGCAGACCATCCGCCAGAAGCTGCCGGAAGGATTCCAGCGGTCGGAGTTCCTGCTGGAAAAAGGGATGCTCGATCTGGTCGTCGATCGGCGGGAGATGAAGACCGCTGATCTCGGCTGCGCTGCGCTTCATGGGCGCGAAGGCAGATTCCGGCAGCGCCACCGCAGCCGGTCGCAGCGACGCCGGAGCCGGCCACCCAACCCTGAGCAGGCCGGTTACTGGATACGGACGCCCCCAATCCCATCGACTGGCTGTTCGGGCTCGAACAGTTCGGCATCAAGTTCGGGCTCGACAACATGCAGGCCCTCGTCGCCGAGCTGGGCCATCCCGAAAGGTCGTTCCGGTCGGTCCACGTCGCCGGTACCAACGGCAAGGGGTCGGTGGTCGCGATGGTCGACGCCGCACTGACCGCGGCCGGACATCGATCGGCGCGGTATACGTCACCACATCTCGTCGATCTGTCCGAGCGGTTCGTCATCGGCGGGCGGCCCGCCGGCCGGGCCGAGCTCGAAGCGGCCACCGCCGATCTGCGTGACGCGGTCGAACGGCTTCTGGCCCGCGGACGGCTGCAGACGCCGCCGACTTTTTTCGAAGCGACGACCGCGATTGCCTTCGAGCTGTTCCGCCGTGCCGAGGTCGAGGTTGCCGTCTGCGAGGTCGGTCTGGGCGGCCGCCTCGATGCGACCAACGTCCTCGAACCGGTCGTCACCGCGATCACCACAATCGGCCTGGATCATCAGCAGTACCTCGGTCATTCCCTCGCAGACATCGCCCGCGAGAAGGCGGGCATCATCAAGCGGGGCGTTCCGGTCGTGATCGGACGGCTCCGCGCTGAGGCGGCAGAAGTCGTGGAGGAGGTCGCGGCGGGCCTGCAGGCGCCGGTCGTCCGCGCCGATCCTGGTGCGCTCGAACCTGTACGCGCCGGTGCGTCTTGCGCTGCAGGGCGCGCATCAGGTCGCAAACGCGGAAGTGGTGGTACGGGTGCTCGAACAGCTCGATCGGAAGGGGATCGCGGTATCCGAGATCGGCCGCCCGAGTGGGGCTCGAACAGGTCGTCTGGCCGGGACGGCTCGAGCATCGCGCTCTGCCGGATGGGAGGACAGTGCTGCTCGACGCCGCCCACAACGCCGACGGCGCACTGGCGCTCCGCGATCACCTCGCGAGCGGCGCCGCCACGGCCAATGGTGTTTGCCGCAATGCGCGACAAGGACGCCGCGGTGATGATCGAGACGCTGGCGCCGGTCGTGAGCGCCTTCGTCATGACTCGTGCGTCGAACGCCCGGTCGAGCGAGCCATCCACGCTCGCCGAGCTGGCCCGCCGCGTCAGTCCGCATCTCACGGTCGCGGCGGAACCGACGGCCGGCTAGGCGATCGCGCACGCATGGCGGCTCTCTCGGGAGATTGTTGTCGCGGGCTCGATCTTCTCCTCGGCGACGTGATCAAGGAACTGAAGCGACCGTGATACCCTCGGACCGTGCGCGCACTTCTGACGCTCGTGCGCGGTGCTCGCGGCCGCCAGACGGCGTGCGGCGCAGGCCGAAGCCGCCCGCCCGCTCCAGAACATCGATGTGCCGGACGAAAGAGGTCCGTCGGCGAGAAGGTCTTCCACTGCATCGGTGACGTCGAGCTGACGATGGACGACACGACGCTGTTCGCCGACGAGGCCTGGTACTTCGCCGACGAAAAGCGCGCCGTTGCCGCCGGGAACGTCACCTATTCATCCAGGGCAACAACCGAATCTCAGCCGATCGCGCCGAGATGGACACACGAGACGCGGCTCGGCGTGTTCCATAACGCGTGGGGCCTTGCCAATATCCAGCCGCAGCGGCAGCAGGTGGCCCCAGTCGGCGGCTTCGTCGCGCCCCAGCTCACGGGCCAGGATACCGACGTCTACTTCTTCGGCGAGACCGTCGAGAAGGTCGGCCCGAAGAAATACAAGATCAAGAACGGCGGCTTCACGACCTGCGTCCAGCCGAGCCCGCGGTGGAACATGAATGCGGGCGAGACTCGTGCTGAACATCGACTCGTATACGCTTCTCAAGAACGCGGTCTTCAACGTGAAAGACGTGCCGCTGTTCTACCTCCCCGTCCTCTATTACCCCACCAAGGAAGAAGGCCGGGCGACCGGGTTTCTGCTGCCGACTTACGGCAGGAGCAGCCTCAGGGGGCAGCAGTTCAGCAACGCGTTTTTCTGGGCGATCAATCGCAGCCAGGACGCGACGATCAAGCACGACTGGTACTCGAAGGGCGACCAGGGCTATGAACACCGAGTATCGCTACGTGACGCTGAGCGGCGACGGCACGATCGAAGGGCACGTCCTCGACCAGTCCAACAACGGGTACGGCCTCCCGAGCCGGAGCTTCAACATCCGCGGCGGCGCGCAACCAGCGGTTTCCGGGCAACTTCCGCGGCCGGGCGCGCATCGATTACTTCTCCAGCCTCGCGACCAATCAGACGCTCCATTCGAGCCTCTACGACGCCTCGAACAGCCGGCGGACCATCGGCGGCAACGTCGTCGGCGTCTTTCGTGGGAACTCAATCAACGGCACGTTCGATCGCTCCGAGCAGTTCTCGAACGCGACCGATTCGAGCCTGCTCGGCACCGCGCCGCGTGTGTCGGTGAATCGTGGCGAGCGGCCGCTCTACCGGAACTCTCCGGTGTACTTCGCCATCGGCAGCGAATACGTGCGATACGAACGAGAGACGCGGCGCGGCGAGGAAGTCGTGGACACCGGACTCGGCCGGTTCGACTTGAACCCGCAGATTCGCTATCCCTTCAAGCGGTGGCAGTGGTTCACGGTGAACATCGACCGCTTCGTGGCGCACCACGTTTTACGATCGCAGCTACTTCTCTGGCGGCCCTGGCGAGGTCCAGCTCATCGGCGACGACAATCTGCTCCGGCAGTACGTCGCAGTGAACGCGAACACCGTCGGACCCGTCTTCACCCGCGTCTGGAACACGCCCGACAACGGCTACGCCGAGCGGTTCAAGCACACCATCGAGCCCTTCATGAACATCCAGCGGACGACCGCGATCGACGATTACAACCGGATCATCAAGACCGACTCCAGCGATTCGATCGTCGGAAACTCGACGAGCTATACCTACGGCCTGAGCAACCGTGTCTACGCGAAGCGGCGGGTGGGAACGATCAGCCAGGCGCAGGAAATCGTGACCGTCGATCTTGCGGCAGTCCTACTACACCGACGCGCGATCGTCGCAGAACGATCCGCAGTACACACAGCGGCTACAACACGACGCCCTCGAAGTTTTCGCCGCTCGCCCTCTCCGTCCGTACGAGCCCTACGCAGGCGTTCAATACAACGTTCCGCGCCGAGCTGGACCCGCAATTCCGGGAACTGCTGATGACGTCGCTCTCGACCGGCTACAACTGGACCACGCGTTTCACTACCAACGTTGGCTGGAACCGCCGGTACTTCATCGAGGGCAAGGCGGGGTACGACAACCCCGAACTGCTCAACCACTATCTGAATGTCGACACGCGTCTGTCGACCGCCAACAACCGCTTCGGCAGCAGCTACTCGATGAACTTCGACGTCATCCAGTCCAGGATGACCCAGCAGCGCATCAACGGCTACTACAACGCGCAGTGCTGCGGCATCGCCGTCGAGTATCCAGCGGTTCAACTACTCGTCGTCGAGTCGGCGTCCCTGCCGATAATCGCTTCTTCATGTCGTTCACGCTGGCCGGCCTGGGCAACTTCTCGCCGTTCAGCGGCGCCCTCGGCAACATTCCGCGCTAACCTTACCCGAGGGGCTTCGCCCCTCGGACTCCCCGACACGCTTCCGCCTCCGCTAAAGCTACGGCGAGACCTTCGCTGAAGCTACGGTGGACGGGCCATTCGCGTGGCTCGCTCGCGCGCTCGCTCGCGGACGCAATTGGTTTTGAGATAGCTTCTGATCTGACGCCTTGGCCACCACTCTCGTTACCGGCGCCGCCGGGTTTGCCGGCAGTCACCTGCTCGAACTCCTTGCCGCGCAATCCCCGGGCGGCTGGTTGCGTGGCGGCGACCTTTCGGCGCCACGCGGCCGGCGATCGCTGGACCGAACGGCTGGGCGTCAGCGTCGAATGGGAGGACGTGGATCTGCTCGACAAAGCGAAGCGTCGAGAGAGCGCTCGGAACTCGGTGCGGCCTTCGGTCGTCTATCACTGCGCCGGGGCCGCCCACGTCGGGCGTGCGTGGCAATCGACCGAGCCGACATTCGCGACGAACGTCCGCGGCACGCATCACCTGATCGAGGGGCTGCGCGCCTGCGGCTGCGCCGCCGCCCGCGTCCTCATCCCGAGCTCCTCGCTCGTCTACGGCGCCGCAGACGGGCCGCTGTCCGAAGACCACCCATCCTGCCAGCCAGCCCGTATGCGCTGAGCAAGCTCGCGCAGGAGCTCGTCGGGATCGAGAATCTCGGCGGGCCGCTCGGCGTTCGTCGCGCGCGCCTTCAACCACATCGGGCCGAGGCAGGATCCGTTTTTCGCCGCGTCAGGGTTCGCGCGACGCGTTGCGGATATCGAGGCCGGCCGTTGGAAAGCCGGAGATTCAGGTCGGCAATCTCGACGCGCGGCGCGATCTGACCGACGTGCGCGATACCGTTCGCGCCTACCAGTCCATCGCCGAGCGCGGCCGCCCGGCCGCGCGTACAACGTCTGCTCGGGACGGGCGGTCGCGATCCGCGAAGTCCTCGACATGCTGCTGTCGCGGGCCCGCGTGCCGATCCAGCATCGTCGACCGATCCACGCGCGGCTACCGCCCGAACGATCAGCCGATCGTCGTCGGCGATCCGACACGGATCCGAGACCGAACTCGGATGGACGGCTGAAATTCCACTGGAGAGAACGCTGGACGATCTGCTCGAGTCCTGGCGCGGGCAGGCCCTCACGGCTGACGTCCGGCGAGAATGATCGAGACGCGATCCCTCTGCGCGAGGACCTCGAGACCGGGTTGGCCGCCGAGACGCACCGCCAGTTCGGGGCCCGCGAAGATCAACGTGCTCGTCGCGGAGCGGTCGGCCGGCGGGCGCGTGGGGGGGCCGAACATGAACCACCAGCCCTCGTCCACTAGGAATGGGATGTGCCGCTTCTGAAGCTGCAGCAGGACGCCGGCGGCAATGCCCCACGTCGGCTGATCGATCGTCACCAGCGGCCGCTTCATCCTGTTCGTCTCGAAGGCGGGCACGATCGCGTCAGCGAGCCGTCGGACTGAAAGCTGCTCGATGCGCGGCCTGAACGATCGGCTGACGATCACTCGCAGATCCTGAAAGCCCGCAGCCGCGCCAATACCGAACAGCAGCAGGCCTGCCGCCGCGACCTGACGTGTGCCAGCCGCAGCCGCCGCCCGAGGCACCAGCCGGATGAGCGCGTCCGCGATCAGCCCGAGGTGCAGTGCGCCAATCCCGCCAGCCAGAACACCAGGTGATCGTACATGTCGTCTTCGACCCGCGTGATCGACCATAGACCGACGCCTGAAGCGATGAGGACCATCACGGCCAGCGCGCCACGGAACGAATCCTTCTCGAGCGCCGCCTTGACGGCGATCGGCGCCACCGCAACGCGTTTCGGCAATCGCCCAGAACTGGCTCCATCGGGCCAGGGTTGGGCCCATATCGATTCCCCCATCCGACGTGAACGTCCGAACGCAGGAGCGCTGAAATCATGTCGGACCAGGTCCTGAAGGAGGTCCGCCACAGCTGACCGGGCCTCGCCTCGGCGCCGAAGAAGGTCCACAGCCGCGACAGATTGCCATCGGGCTCTGAAAGCTCCTGCGCGAGCGGCAGCAGCCAGAGGAGAAGAAGGAGCCAGAGTGTGCCGTTCAGGATCGGCCACAATCGCGGCGTCGCATCGCTCAGAGCGGAACAAGTAGGCGCGCAGCGCAACGGCTGGCCGTCGCCGCCCCGCTGAGGGCGACGACCGCCGGGCCAAGCCCGAGATGCGTCTGGACGACGAAGCTGGCGAGCGCGGCCAGTATTGGAAGCCACCTGATTCGTCCGGCGGCGACCGCCGCCGCGACGACGACAATCGCCATCGTCGGAAAGACGAGGACGTGCGGGTTCCACTGGCTTGCCAGCATCTCCTGGGTCAGGACACGCGAAGAGCACGGACGCCGCGGAAATCGCAATGGCGAGGAAGCCCTGGGGAGCGGCCCGCACGCAAACCCACACGAGGATCCCCAACGCCGACAAGTTGATGACCAGCGCTCCGGCCGACAATCCGGCGCTCCGGTATCCGCTCATCACGTAGAAAGGTGCCTGGAGGTAGAAATACAGCGGGCCTGGATGGTTCCATCCGAAACGTGAATACGGCCCGAGCAGCAGCTCGCCGTTCGTCGCGTGGATCGTGTAGGCCTCGATCAGCGCGATGTCGCCCGCGGGCGCCCATGCCGCATCCGCCGTTCGTGCATAGACCGATGAGCGCTGCCGCTCCGCACGCCGCGACCAGGACAGGGCGGCCGTCCGGGATCGGCGAGGAACGAGCGCGGCGAGGCTCAAGATCGCGGCGACAACAAGCGGCCTGAGCGGTTCCGTGATCCGGAGCCGAAACGGCCCAAGCCTCCACGAGTAGTCGAAACCCCAGAGAAGCGCGAAGGCGAGCACGAGGCTGGCCAGAGCGGCGGCCAGCAGGAGACGCGCCCCGACTTTCGACATCGGCAGCGCGGAGTGTCACCGCACGGTCCAAACGGCAGCGCTTGACAGGCCGTTCAGGCGGGACGATGATGGCGGCGAAATAAAGGCGAATGTCCGCCCATCCTCTCCTCTTTGATATAGGTAGCCGCGGCCCGACAACACGCGCAGATTGCCGACCGGGTCAAGGCGGGCGGAACGGCGGCGCTGACCGAGGCGGAACGACGGGCCGCCGTGGGGGAACGAAGCGCGCTACCAGGAAGTGACCTGCCGGTCGGCGCTGAACCGCGTCCAGGGCATGCCGTTCGAGTGGACCCTCAACCCCTATCGCGGGTGCACGCACGGCTGCCACTACTGCTTCGCACGGCGTTATCACGTGCAGTTCGAGATGAACTCGGACGACGAGTTCGCGTCGGTGATTCTCGTCAAGCGAAACTTCGTCGAGGTCCTGCGCCGCGAGCTCGACCGTCCGGCGTGGACGCGCGGATCACGTCGCGTTCGGCACCGCGACCGATCCGTACCAGCCGATCGAAGGGCACTACCGCCTGACTCGAGGGGCGATCGAGGCGCTGGCAGCCGCGGCGAACGCCGATCGGCCTGATCACGAAAGGGCCGATGGTCGTTCGCGACCGCGACGTGTTGAAGAACGCTGTCCGACGCGGCCGGCTGCACGGTCTGCATGAGCGTGCCCACGGTCGACGAGGACGCGTGGCGCATCCTCGAGCCGGGGACGGCGCACCCGCTGCAGCGGCTGCGCGCAGTCCGCGAGCTCGTCGACGCGGGCATCAATGCAGGCGTGCTCATGGCGCCGATCGTTCCGGGCTTCTCATCGTCCCGGACGAAGCTCGAACGGACGATCAAGGCCATCGCCGACCACGGCGCGCGGTTCGTCGGCTGCAACGTGATGTACCTGCAGGACGGCACGCGCACGCACTTCATGAAGTTCATCGAGCGCGAGTTCCCGGCGATGCGTGCCGCGGTTCGAGCGGCTGTACGCGAGGAAATACCCGCCGGACGCGTATCGCAAGGAAGTCAAGGCGATGGTCCGTGTCCTGCAGGAACGCTACGGGCTGAGCAGAGCGCGAGGACGCAGAGGATGCCGAGGACGCGAGGCGCTAAGGCGACAGGTACCGTCGGATCCCGAGCAGGTAGGGTTCGCGTGGTAAGAGGAAGGCGCAAGGCGGCCCTAAGAGGGCCGCAGCTCCAAGCGTCATGCACATCTTACGCGACGTCGCCGTAGGCGATCGCATCGGCTGCGGACATCAGCTCCGATGACGGCTCGGACGACGACCTCGCCCTCCGACGACGCGGACCTCGAACAGGTCGCCTTCTTTCCACCGCTCGCTGATCGGCAGCTTGATTCGCTCGTCGATGACGCGCTTCAGGAACCGCGCGCCGAAGGCGAGGTTGTAGCCCTGCGCCACGAGCAGCTCGAGGGCATCATCAGCGATGTCGAGCGCCTTGCCCGCCTTCGCGAGCGTGAGCTTGACCTCTTCGAGATAGTGCCTGGCGATGTCGCGAACCTCGTCGCGGCTGAGCGGGCGCGAACAGGACGACCTCGTCGATCCGGTTCCTGAACTCGGGCGGGAAGCGGCGCTCCAGCTCGCGCATCACTTCGCCCTGGACCTGTTCGACGCCCACCTCGTGGGAGAGGAAGCCGAGCGGGCTCGTCAGCTTCCGGAAGTTCTCGGATCCGATGTTCGACGTCATGATGACGACGGCGTCGCTGAGATACACGCGCTTGCCGCGGCCGTCGGTCAGCCAGCCTTCGTCGAACGCCTGCAGGAACAGGTTCAACAGGTTCGGGCTGGCCTTCTCCACCTCGTCGAGCAGCACCACCGTGTAGGGGTTGTCCTTCAACTGGTTCGTCAGGATGCCGCCGCGCTCGCTGCCGACGATGCCGCGCGGCATGCCGATCAGCTTGTCGACGGCGACCGAGCCGTCCTGGTACTCCGACATGTCGACGCGGACCATCTTCTTCTCGTCGCCGAACAGGAACTGCGCCACCGCCTTCGCCAGCTCGGTCTTGCCGACGCCGGTCGGTCCGAGGAACAGCAGCACGCCGTCCGGTCGATCGAAGCCGTCCTTGAGCGGTCCCTTGTTCAGCACGAGCCGCTTGGCCACGGCGCGAACCGCATTCTTCTGGCCGACCACGCGCTTCTGCAGCTGCGTTTCGATGTCCTTGAAGCGATCAGTGACGTCGCGGAAGACCATGTCGACCGGAATCTGCGCCGCGTGTGAAATCACCGCCACGACGTCGTCGGTCGTGACCTCCCAGCGGTGATCGATCTCGGCCCGCACCGCGGCGGTGTCGAGCCAGCCAATCACCTTGTCCGGCAGGTGCAGGTGCCGCATGTAGCGCGGCGACATCGCCAGCGCCATCTCGATCGCTTCGTCGAGCAGGCGGACCGAGTAGTTGCGCTCGAGGCGCGGCCGCAGGGTGTACAGGATCCGCCGGGTTTCGTCGATCGTCGGTTCCTGGACGGTGACGCACCGGAACCGCCGCGCGAGCGCCTCGTCTTCCTGGATGTATTCCTTGTACTCGCTGAGCGTGGTGGCGGCGACCATGCGGATCTCGCCGCGCGCGAGGACCGACTTGAAGACGTTGGCCGCGTCCGACGGTGCACCGAGTGCGGAGCCGGCGCCGACCATCGTGTGCGCCTCGTCGACGAACAGGATGAGGTTCGGCCGCTCCTTGAGCTCGCGGATGACGTTCTGGATGCGGTCCTCGAACATCCCGCGCAGCATCGTGCCCGCGACCATCGTGTTCATCTGCAGGTTGACGACCTGGCAGTCGCGCAGCCGGACCGGTACGGTTTCGGGTTCGAACTCGATCCGCCGCGCCAGGCCCTCGACAATCGCCGTCTTGCCGACGCCGGGTTCGCCAATCAGCATGACGGAGTTGGCCCGCTCGCGGTGGCAGAGGATCTCGAGCACCTGCTGGATTTCCTTGTCACGTCCGAAGACCGGCGGCACCTTGTCCTGCCGCGCGAGCAGATTGAGGTTCGTCGCGAAGTGCTTGAGGAACGGCGGCAGCTCGAAGCGCTTCTTGAGGCGCTCCTCGCGCAGCTCCATGTCGCGCATCCGCGCCGCCAGCCGGGTGGTCAGCACTTCGGGCTCGACGCCGTTGCGGCGCAGGATCGACACCGGAACGCCCTGGCTCTCCTCGAACACCGCGGCAAAGAGATCGGCCCCTTCAATCGTCTGCCGGCCGGCCCGGCTGGCGTGATGAAGGGCCAGCTTGAAGACGAGCTTGGTTGCCGGCGCCACGCGCAGCTCGCGGCCGGCGAGCGACGGCATCATGTGCAGGTGCTCTTCGAGCGCTTGAAGAATGGTGTGCGGGTTCAGCTCGACGTCATGCATCACCTCGGCGAACGTGTCCCATTCGACCTGCGCGAAGGCCAGGAAGAGATGCTCGTTCGTCAGCAGGGCATGCTCCCGCCGGCGTGCCTCTTCGATCGCGCGGTCGACAATGCGTTGCGCAGTGTCGGCAATCTTGTTCGGTGAGATGTCGAGATCGTCTACTTGCACGCGCGTCCTCCGTCTCGCCCCGGACAGAGCAAGACGCAGGCCAGCCTGGACGGCCGATAAAGCGACGGGCGTGGCTGGACGGCCACACCCGTTTGAACCAGAAAAGTGGAATCCGCGGGGAGCGGCCCTGGCCCGAGCCCGGTCGAGGGCCTACAGCCGGGGCAGCTGCATGAGCGCCTGAACACGCTGCTCGGTCGGCGGGTGCGTGCTGAACAGGGACGCGAGCCCGGCGCCCGAGAACGGCTTGATGATGAACATGTGCGCCGTGGCCGGGTTGGCGTCGAGCGGGATCCGGCGCGCCGTCGCATCGATTTTTCTCAGCGCACTCATCAGACCGGCTGGCGAGCCGGCAATGGCGGCGCCCCCGGCGTCGGCCGCGAACTCTCGCGACCGCGAGATCGCGGCCTGAATCAGCATCGCGGCAAGCGGCGCCAGGATGATAGTGGCGATCAGTGCGATGGGGTTGGCGCCACGGTTGTCGCTGTCGCGCGACCCGCCGAAGAACATGGCAAACCGCGAGACCATCATGATCGCCGCGGCGATCGTCGCCGCAATCGAGCTGATCAGGATGTCACGGTTCTTGACGTGCGCAAGCTCGTGGGCGATGACACCTTCCAGCTCCTGCTCGTCGAGGATGCGCATGATGCCTTCGGTGGCGGCCACCGCCGCATGGTTCGGGTTGCGGCCGGTCGCAAAGGCGTTAGGCGAGTCCTGGGGAATCACATAGACGCGCGGCATCGGCAAACCGCCGCGCTGCGCCAGGTTCGCCGTGATCCGGTAAAGCGGATGGCCGGCGCCAACCTCTTTCGCGCCGTACATCGCGAGGACGATCTTGTCCGAGAACCAGTACGACCCGAAGTTCATCGCGGCGGCCAGGACGAAGCCGAACATCAAGCCCTGCGAGCCGCCGAGCGCTTCGCCGATCAGCAGGAGCAACCCGCTGAGGGCGCCGAGCAAGAGGGCCGTCTTCAATCCGTTAGGCATACTCGTATTTTAGCTCCACACATGAAAACACCTGGGACGCCCTTATAATTCCGGAGATGCTTTCTGTTGCTGCGCTGCTCGTGGCGGCGCTGCTTGCTCAGCAGACGCCGGCGCAAAAGCCGGTGCCGAAGCCGTTTCCCGGCGCACCGGCGCCGCGGCCCACGCAGCCGGCGCCCCAGGAGCCGGCCAAACCGGCGCCGCCGCCGGCCACGCCGCCCGCCCAGACAGCGCCCGCGCAGCCGGATGTCAACCTGGGCGTGACGATGTATCCAGGCGCGCAGTTCCTTGGTTCGTATGACGCAGGCCGCGGGCAGAAGTTCTACATCTTCGGCACCACCGCTTCGTTCCCGGCGATCGTCGCCTTCTATCGCGAGATCCTGAAGGAACGGGGCGACCTGGTGTTCGACGCCCCGGCGACGCACGTGTTCGACATCGGGCGCTTTCGCGAGGACACGATGGCGTTCCCGCCGAGCGTGACAATCAAGGACTTCCAGTCCGAGGTGTCGCAGGGGTATCCGAATCCGAAGCCGGGCGGCACGCCGGCGCGTTTTCCCACCATCATTCAGATCATTCCGGCGCCGGCCTCCGAACGCTGACGAATCAACTCGGGACTCTGGGGCTCGGGGCTCGGAATTGCAGGGGCGACCCTTTCAGGGTCGCCTCAACGCCGAACCTTGCCGATGCAACGTTTCCAGTTCTACGGATTTACCGCAAAGAGCGGTTGCTCTTGCGCAAGATGCGTAATGGTCCCGGTGCCAGGTGAACCGTGCGGAATGATGGGATCTTTTGACGGGGCCCAATACTGCCGGAACCGATTCGACGGTAATTTTCCGGGCGCTGGCGTCAGCGGCGCTCCGTCGGCTCGATAGGGCTCCGTCGCTCCCGAATAGCCAGCGACCGCTTCGATCCAGAGAAAGTTCAACGACGCTTTCCGACACCGGGACGGTGCCGGCACCCTTGATCCGATCGATGAATTGTGTTCCATCCCAGCGAGGATAAAGGCTCGATCGGCGAAGTCCGTCGAACCTGCCTGCCAATGGCAGGTCGATGGTCAGGAGCAACAGGGAACCCTTCGGGTTCGAACTAAGTTCAATTGCACCACGCAGCATCGACGGATTCGACGCGCCGGCGAGTTGGCCGTCAACCGACGCCTGGCCCACGATTGCGGCAAGACTAAGAGCAGCCAACGCAGTGCGGTGAGTAAGGCAAATCATTCGGCTCGCAGTGCTTCGATTGGATTGACATCCGAGGCGCGACGGGCCGGAATCCAGCACGCGACTGCCGCTACTATAACGACCAGCACCGGAACCGCCGCATATATCGCGGGATCGGTCGCCGCCACATCGAACAGGAATCGCCGAAGCAATCCCGTCGTCCAGAACGCTGCGACTCCACCGACACCAAGACCTGCCACGACCGGCAGGAGCCCCTGGCGCAACACCAGGCGCACGACGTGTTTGCGACTCGCGCCCAGCGCGATGCGGACGCCCAGCTCGCGGACCCGCTCTGCGACGCTCTGCGAGACGACGCCATAAAGCCCGGCAACCGCGAGCAACAGACCAACGAGCGAGAAGCCGACGGTCGCGACGGCGTAGAAGCGCCGGTCGGCAATCGACGCCGCGACGATCTGGCCGATCGTGGTCACACCTTCCACGGGCTGACCCGGATCGATCGAGCGAACCACTTCGCGCACGGCCCCGGCAAGCCCGGACGCGTTTCCAGAACCCCGTACCGACCAGGCAAATCGTTGACCCGAGCGACTGAGCGTCGCGCGGCACGTAGATCGCCGGACGGCCGGGCTCCTCGACCCGCAGGTAACGAACGTCGGCGACGATGCCGACCACACGGGCCTGCACTGGGGTATAGAAGGGCTGTATCTCGAGGGTCTCGCCGAGTGGATCGACCGAAGGGAACAGCAGCGCCGCCGCCGATTCCGAGAGAATCACAACCTCACCGGTTTCTCCCTGACCGAACAGCCGTCCCGCGCGAACGGGAATACGGAGCACGTCAAAAAAGTCCGCGTCGATGGGCCGCAGGTTGACCCGGTGTCGGCCCGATGCAGTCGGCACGGCGAAGAGCATGTCGTTGCCGCGCAATGGGATCGCCGAGGAGATGCTGGCGCGTTCCACTCCTGGGAGCGCGCGGACCGCTGACAGCAGATTCTGCTCGAACAACCGCAGCGTCTGGACGTTCCGGTACTTCACGTCCAGCAGCCGCATTTCCATCGTCAGCACGTTGGATGCATTGAAGCCCAGATCAACCCGCTGCAGGTTCCACAGCGTCCGCGCCAGCAGCCCGCCGCCCAGCATCAGCAGCACGACGAGTGCGACTTGTGTCGCACGAGCACGCGCCTCCAGAGCTGCGGCGAGAGGCCCGACGGTTGCAGGGCTGCCACCCTGTTTCAGGATGGCGTGAGGATCGACGCGAGCCTGACGCCAGCTTGGTGCGATGCCGGCGCTGAAAGCAGCGGCCAAGGCAAGTCCGCTGGCCCAAAGAGCGGCTGTCGCGTCGACGGTCAACTCGTCGACCCGCGGGTAGGATCCGGGCAACGCCAATCGAAGCAGCGGCTGCAGCAACGCCACGGCCGCAAAACCAGCGGCCCCGCCTGCAGCCGCCAACACCAGTCCTTCGGTGAACAGTTGGCGGCGCAGACGACTCGGAGCCGCTCCAAGCGCACTCGAAGCGAGAGCTCTCGCGATCGTTGCGCAGTACGAGCGAGCAGCAGCGCGGTAACGTTGGCGCAGGCGACGACCAGCAGAAACGCCGTGGCCACGCCCAGCAGGATCAGCGCTGGACGCGTCTTCCCGACCACATACTCCTGAATCGGCTCCAGGTATACGGTGTCTTCGGCCGCAGCCGACTGAAAGGTCTTTCGCGTGCGCGCGTCGTAGCGCTCGGGGAGATCGCGCACCATCGAGTCGGCGACCGCGATCAAGGTTCGCTCGAGCCTGCCCCAGCGACACTTCCGGCTTGAGCCTGGCTATCGTTTGATACTGCAGCGAGAGTGGTCCGGTTCGTTCAATTTCGCTCCAAGGGCGCAGCAGCCAGACCTGCGTCTCGTCCGGATATGTGAAGCGAAAGCGCTCCGGCAACACGCCGATCACATTGAAGCGGCCGACTGCGCGATCACGACCGACTGGGAAATCGACGACGCGGCCGATGACCGCCGGGTCTGCTCCAAAGCGCGTGCGCCAGAGCTGGTGACTCAGGACGATCACATCGCGCGAGCCGTCGCGTTCGTCCTGTTCGGAAAACGTCCGGCCGATCGCGGCCGTGACGCCGAGGAGATCGAAGAAATTCGGCGAGGTCCACGTGGCCAGCAAACGCTCGGCGCCTTCGGGACTCTGGAGGATCGGGTTGGCCGCCCACGGCTCGAATACCGCGAGAGCGCTGAAGCTGGCGTTGCGGGCGCGCCACTCCAGCGCGTGAATCGGCGTCGCATAACCGCGCACCGGCGGCGGGCCGTTCTTGTCGCCTTGCCACACCATCACGAGTCGATCTGGATCCGCGTACGGAAGCGGGCGCAGCAGAATCGCGCGCGCTGCGGCGAAGATCGCGGTGTTCGCGCCGATGCCGATCGCCAGCGTCAAGACGGCGGAGATCGTCAAACCGGGGTTGCGCCGGAACAGCCGTAGCGCGTACCGCAGCATCCTGGCCGGCCCGATCGAGCCACGTCCAGCCCCACATGTCGCGCGTGACATCCTTGATCACGCTGACATTGCCGAACTCCGATCGCGCCGCGGCCTTAGCCTCCGAGGCTGATTTGCCGCCCGCCGCGTGGTCCTTCGCTGCCATCCGCAAGTGGCCGGCGATCTCTTCGTCGAGGTCGCGTTCGCGCCGCCACCAGGCCGTCATGTCTCGCTGGTCCTCTTGGGATGAAGAATGCCGGCGATCGCGTCGGACAGCTGCGACCAGCGCGATCGCTCCGACGTCGAGCTGCTTCCGGCCGGCGCGGGTCAATGCGTAGACGCGCGTGCGCTGCCTGGCGTCGGACAGTTTCCACTGTCCTTTCACGAAGCCCTGCCGCTCGAGGCGGTGCAGCGCCGGATACAGCGAGCCGGTGTCGACCTGCAGCCGCTCGCCGGAGTCGAGACGGATGGTCTGGCTGATGCCGTAGCCGTGCCGCGGTCCGGCCTGCAGCGTCTGGAGGATGAGGAGGTCGAGCGTGCCCTGCAGCAGCTCGATGTGGTTCTGATGGCGGAGCCGTGCCATAGGGTGTCGACACGCTACACCCCAGGGGTGTCGTTTGTCTACACCTGCTCGGCGAGCTACTTGGACGTTCGCCGCGGGCGGGATTCGAGCCGGGCCACGCGACCGTCGAGATCGTCGAGCCGCTGATCCTGCTCGTGATCCTTGGCGGTCAATCGGCGGTCAACGGCTTCGGCGCGTGCATTGGTTTCGTCGAACAGCGTCTTGGTCCAGGCCTTCAGATCCTTGAAAAGGATTTCCACGTACCGGCGAAGATCGCTGAAGGCTTGGGCCATCTCCTCCCGGAGAACTCGTTCAGATCGGCCTTCGTCGCATACCGCTCCAGCGCTCGCTCGAGCTCGGCTCGCGACGTGTACTCTGCCCGGAGCTCACTCCTGGTCGGAAACGCCGCTAACGCCTCACGGAGCTCCTGCCTGGTCGGAAACGTCTCAAGCTCCTTCCGGAACTCCTCCCTCGTCGGAAACGCCGCAAGTTCCTCCCGGAGTTCCTCTCTGGTCGGAAACGCCGCCAGTTCGTCCCGCAGTTCCTCACGCGTGAGCGACATCGATCCGGGATCCTAGCATCGTCCGTGCCGTGCAGAATTCCACGAAATACTTCGAGGAAAGTCACGCGCGATTGCAGTTTCTGCAAAGGTGATGGTCGAATCGGATCGCAGATTATGATGGCCGCATGGCTGAGCCCTTTTCGATCGCTCGAACCGGCGGCGGCGCCGACATCCTGTTCAGTCCCGCAGTGGCCAACCGCCACGGCCTGATTACCGGCGCAACAGGAACTGGCAAGACGGTCTCGCTCCAGGTGCTCGCGGACCACTTCTCGGCGATTGGCGTGCCGGTGTTCCTCGCTGACGTCAAGGGCGACCTGACCGGACTGGCTGCCGCTGGATCGCTGACGCCGAAGATGAAGGAGCGGCTCGCGGCGACCGGCGTCGCCGAGCCGGCGTGGCGCGCCGATCCGGTGGTGCTGTGGGACGTGTTCGGCAAGCGCGGGACTCCAGTCCGGGCCACCATCTCGGATCTCGGCCCGCTGATTCTCGGCCGCCTGCTCGGCATCAACCCGACGCAGCAGGGCGTGCTGACGATGACGTTCAAGATCGCGGACGATGCCGGGCTGCTGCTGCTCGATTTGAAGGACCTGCGCTCGATGCTGCAGTTCGTGGGCGAGAACGCCGGTGAATTCCGGTCCCGCTACGGCAACGTCTCGATGGCGTCCATCGGCGCGATCCAGCGGGCGCTGCTCGAGCTCGAGCAGCAGGGCGGCGAAGGCTTCTTCGGGGAGCCAATGCTCGACGTCGACGACATCCTCCAGACCGATCCGCAGGGACGTGGCGTGGTCAACATCCTCGCGGCATCCGACCTCATCAACCATCCGAAGGTCTACGCCGCCTTCCTGCTCTGGATTCTTTCGGAGCTGTTCGAGCGGCTGCCCGAGGTCGGCGATGCCGACAAGCCGCGGCTCATTTTCTTCTTCGACGAAGCGCACCTGCTGTTCGCCGACTCGCCGCCGGCGCTGGTCGAGAAGATCGAACAGGTCGTGCGGCTGATTCGATCGAAAGGCGTCGGCGTCTTCTTCGTCACCCACAGTCCGGCCGACCTGCCCGGACGCGGTGAAAGCGCAGCTCGGTCATCGCATCCAGCACGCGCTCCGCGCCTTCACGCCGAAGGATCAAAAGGTGGTGAGGGCGGCGGCGGAGACACTCAGGCCGAACCCCTCGCTCGACGTGGAGCGCGCGATCACCGAGCTCGCGGTGGGCGAGGCGCTCGTGTCGCTGCTCGACGCGAAGGGCACGCCGTCCGTGACCGAGCGCGCGTGGATGGCGCCACCCTCATCGCAGATCGGACCGATTGCCGATGCCGAGCGCGAGCGGCTTCGCAGCGAGTCTTCGCGCATCTACGGCCATTACGACAAGCCCGTCGACCGCGAGTCGGCCTACGAGAAGCTGACGAACCGGAGTGCGGAAAAGGCCGACCGCGCCGAGATGCCGCCGGCGTCTCCAACGCCCCGGCCATCAGCCGCGCCTGCTCAATCGGGCCCGATCTCCGACATCCTCTTCGGATCGACCGGTCCGCGCGGCGGCCGACGCGAAGGCGTGATTGAAGCCGCGGCGAAAAGCGCGGCGCGCTCGGTCGGATCCAGCCTCGGCCGCGCCATCCTGCGCGGAACGCTGGGTGGATTTCTGGGTGGACGCGGGCGCTGACGAGCCTCGCGCGGGCCTAACAGGTCCGGCCTACATATCGACCTCAATGCACATGTGTCGCGGGCTGCGCGGTCCGCGGACGCCAGTGCACGAACACGTGGAACGAGCGCGACGGCTCGTAGTAGGACTCGAGGTCGGTCGGGATGTGATACAGCGTGATGTCCGCGCCAAGCGCGATCGGCAGCCGCGGCAGCAGGTGCGAATAGCCGACGGTGAACGCGCCGATCGTCGAAATCCAGTGACGATGGGCATACTGTTTCTCGTGCGGGCTGAGGCCGAATAGCTCTTTGCCCGCGACTTCGGCGCGGCCGTAGAGTGTCGACCGCGTCGTGATGCCCGACACCGCCTCCGCGAGATACGCGTTCGTATTGCCGTTGAAGCCGTTGAACTGGCGGTTCTCAGCGAAGGCGAGCGTCGCCGCGAGCGGACGCGTTCCGACGCTTCCCTCGTAGGACAGCGAGGCGGTCAGCCGAGTCGCATCGAACGGCTCGAACCACTCCGGCTGCTTGAGGTGTCCGCCTGACGCCTGGAAGGACCACGGGCCGCTCTTCCAGCTGCCGCGCACCGCCCACGAGTTCAGCCTCGGCTGCTCGATGTTCGTTCGATCCTCGTCCGGGCCTTCGCCGCGGAAGACCGATGCCTCGAGCGTGAACGCGCCCATTTCGACGCCGCCGCGAATGACACCTGGCGTGCTGTGGGTCGAATCGAGGTAGTGATGCGTGAGCGGCACCTGCGGGTTGTCGCGGCCGGACGCGCGGTGCATGAACGGCGTCGGTCCGAGGGTCGGCGTCCCGACCAGATCCGCACCGATGATGAACGACGCGCCCGGCCGGACGAAACGGTAGGTCGCGCCGAGATTCATCAGCAGATCGTGCGGGTGCTGGTAGTTGACGAGCGGGACCTGGTTGTAGCTTTCGCCGGTCTGAAACAGTTGCGGCGAACCCTGCGGGTCGATGGTGAAGGCCTCGACCGAGATCATCGACATCACGGTGAAGCGATCCGTCGACCGCACGGGGCGGTCGACCGCCAGCATGCCCCAGTTCTGCGACTCCCAGGCCGTCACGTCGACGAAGCGGCGGTCCTGGCGATTGAGCCCGAAGAAGACGTTGCCGTCCCACGTCCAGCGCCACGTGGCCGCGTCCTGTGCCAGGCCAGCGGCTGGAAACCCGACGACGACCGCGAGCGAGAGCAGGATCGATCGCAGCGTCATCGGGCGGCGATCAGCTCTCGACCGGCGAGTAGATCTGCGGCCGGCGGCGGAACTCCAGCGCTTTCTCCTCCATGCCGGCCGCGAGCGCGCCCTGCTCGTCGACGCCGTGCTCGCGCGCGTAGTCGCGCACCTGCTGCGTCAGCTCCATGCTGCAGAACTTCGGCCCGCACATCGAGCAGAAGTGCGCCACCTTCGCGCCATCGGCCGGCAGCGTCTCGTCGTGGAATGCACGAGCGGTCACCGGATCGAGCGCGAGGTTGAACTGATCCTCCCAGCGGAACTCGAACCGCGCCTTCGACAGCGCATCGTCCCACTCGCGCGCCCGCGGATGGCCCTTCGCCAGGTCGGCGGCATGCGCGGCAATCTTGTAGGCGATCACGCCCGCCTTCACATCGTCCTTGTTCGGAAGCCCGAGGTGTTCCTTCGGCGTGACGTAGCACAGCATCGCCGTGCCGTACCAGCCGATCATCGCGGCGCCGATCGCCGAGGTGATGTGGTCGTAGCCGGGGGCGATGTCGGTCGTGAGCGGCCCCAGCGTGTAGAACGGCGCCTCGCCGCACCAGGCGAGCTGGTTCTCCATGTTCTCCTTGATGAGATGCATGGGGATGTGGCCCGGGCCCTCGTTCATCACCTGGACGTCGTACTCCCAGGCGATCCGGGTCAGCTCGCCCTGTGTCTTCAGCTCGGCGAACTGCGCCTCGTCGTTGGCGTCGGCGATCGAGCCCGGGCGCAGGCCGTCGCCGAGCGAGAACGAGACGTCGTAGGCGCGCATGATCTCGCAGATCTCGCGGAAGTGCGTGTAGGTGAAGTTCTCCTGGTGGTGCGCCAGGCACCACTTCGCCATGATCGAGCCGCCGCGCGAGACGATGCCGGTCATCCGGCGGGCCGTCATCGGCACGTAGCGCAGCAGGACGCCGGCGTGCACGGTGAAGTAGTCCACGCCCTGCTCGCACTGCTCGATCAAGGTGTCGCGGTAGATCTCCCAGGTGAGGTCCTCGGGGCGGCCGCCGACCTTCTCGAGCGCCTGATAGATCGGGACCGTGCCGATCGGCACCGCCGAGTTGCGGACGATCCACTCACGGGTCTCGTGGATGTTCTTGCCCGTCGAGAGGTCCATCACCGTGTCGGCGCCCCAGAGCGTCGCCCAGCGCAGCTTCTCGACTTCTTCCTCGATCGACGACGACACCGCGGAGTTGCCGATGTTGGCGTTGATCTTCACCAGGAAATTGCGGCCGATGATCATCGGCTCGAGCTCGAGATGCCGGATGTTGGAAGGAATGATCGCCCGGCCGCGAGCGACCTCGTCGCGGACGAACTCCGCCGGCAGCCCCTCGCGAACGGCGATGAACTCCATCTCCGGAGTGATGTCGCCTTTGCGCGCGTAGTGCAGCTGCGTGACGCAGGCGTGCCCCTCCCGCGATCGCGCCCACGGCTCGCGGAGCTTCGGCAGGCCGCGCTCCACCTCGTGGCCGTGCGGACCGCTCGTGTCGTAGACGCGCAGCGGCGGCTCGCCGCCGGAGAGCGCGATCTCCCGCATCGGGACGCGGACGCCCTGGCCGCCGTCGACGTACACCTTGCGCGAGCTCGGATAGGCGCTCTGAGAAATCAAGCATCGGAAGCTCCGAAATCTGGCGGGGAGGGCGGCGGGCACCGCACTCCCTTCGCCGGTGTCAACCGGTCCGCCTCCGCATAGCGTCGGCGGACCCACCATAGCGCGCAGCGCGACGGTGGGATCAGGTTCCAAGGGTTTGTTCTCAATCCCGCTCACCAAACATCGAGAGCCGGATACCCCTGGCGGTACCGATGACTATAGCCTGATTCCGGAGCCCCCGATCGGCTTATTGCACCCGCACCAGTTGCCCGCGGATGGCCCCGCTCGGATTCAACTGCGTGTGCACGTTGAAGTAGAAGCCCGCCGGGTTGGCGACCAGGTTCTGCGCCTGCTCGACCGTGATCGCCGGCAGGTCGGCGATTTTGTGAACGAGCCGGATCCGTTCGCCAGGGTAACCTCGCCGTTCGCGAGCCCGGTGTTGATGAAGATGCCCGCGTTTTGACCGGCTGGCGCGGCGTGGATGTGCGCCCCGGTCAGCACGTTGCTGGCCGGGAACCCGGCGATGTTGTTCACGACGAACTCCGATGAATTGACGGCCGTGATGTTGTTCGACGAATCTCGTCGTGACGTCGACGTCAGCGTCATCGCTTCCGGTCGCGCCCGAGTCGGCATTGGTTACTGGCGGATTCACTTCGTTCGCGGCTCTAAGGTCGGCGGTAAATCTGAGCGGAAGAAGCACCTGACGGGTTCACTGGATCGTCGTCGTCGCAGGCGGGCATGAACACGACGACGGCTGCAAGCAGATACGCGAGACGTTTCATGGTTCTCTCCTCCCTGATCAGAAGAACTTGCGGGCGATGTTGAAGCCGAGGAACAGCGAGTCGGAGAAGCCGCCGCGCGCGAGATGGCGGTAGGTGGTCGAAACGGTGTTGGCGAAGTTCAGCTGGAACAGGTGGCCGCCGGCGCGCTTCTCGATGCCGAACGCGAACTCGGGCTCGCCGGACTCGTACCCTCCCACGCGAGGCGTGACCTCGCCGGCGAGATAAACGGTCGGACGGATACGCAGGCGCGTGCCGAGGCCGACGAAGCCGGTGTCGCGCGTCTCTGTTTCGGTGAACTGCCCCCGTGTTGTGCACCCAGACCGGCGACGCATACACCGCGGCCCACTCGCCGAAGGTGCGGCCGACCACGGCGCCGAGCGCCGGAGCGTAGTCCTCGCGGAAATTGTCGTTGCCCTCGACGGACAGAAGCGCGGACACGGAGACTGGCAGTCCCTCGCCCTGCTGGAAGGCGTCGTACTTGCCGTGGATCTGCAGCGTCTGCTCGATCGTCGTCCGGTAGGCCGCTGCCTGGACGCGGCGGGCGATGCCGAAACGGAATTCGAAGCCGACGACGGCGCCGGCGTCAATCCCAAACAGCCGATCGGCGTGGCTGCCGAAGCTGCCCTTCGCGAGGTTCTCGTTGAAGCGGTGCGTCAACTCGAAAGCGCCGCGGTTACGCGGCAGGACAAGGGTGGTCGGCACGTTGATCAAACGATAATCCGGTTCCGCCGGGCGCAACACCGCATCGTCCGACGGTTGAGATTCCTGCGGCGCGGCGGCGGCAGGGTCGTCCTGAGCGGCGGCAGCGGTGGACACAAGAGGAAGACCGCGAGGCAGACGGCGAGCGTGCGCGAATGTCGCATGCGCCCCGCCCCGCAAGCCCCGGACCATTATTCGATCATGATTTCCCGCGGCCAAACGCACGGAAACCAGTGCTGAGCCGGTTCACGGTTTTACCGCCGCAGTAATGCGTTTACTGGAATCGTCCGCCGATCCAGCGGATCGGATCCTCTTTATCGATCTTTGATGGGAATGACGAACTTTTCGGCGGTATGAGTCGCCGAGAAACTGACGACCTTCACGTCGACGAGGCCCGCGGCTTTTCCCGCCGCCATCACGGATGACTCGCTGATTTCCGGCCGGCCCTTCGGCCGGATCACCCAGAGCGCGCCGTTCGGCTTCAACGATCGTTTCAACACAGAAAGACGACCGAGCTGCGAGGCGGCCGTTGCGCCGAAGAAGATGGCGTCGCAGTTCTTGACGGTTCGGCCGATCGACAGGAACGCGGCCGCGTCTTCGAGCTCGGCGAGGAAGTCCTGATCCTCGATTCCCAGCGTGGCGACGCGCCAGTCCGGCTTGACGCCGATCTTCGCCAGGCGCGACGGCGGATGAAGGATCTTCCCGGCCCACTTCGACGCGTCGGAACCCAGGTCGAGCGTCACCGAGCCATCCGGACCATTGAACGACAGCGCGCCGTCGTCCGCACGGACCTTTTTCATCTGCTTGAACGGGACGTCGAGCTTGAGGTCGGCGCCGCGCAGCTGAAGCACGTCGGTCTCGAGCCGCGCCTTGCCGCGGACGCTCTTGCCGTTGACGCTGATCGTGCAGTGCGCCTCAGTGCCCATGCTGTATTTCTCGTCGCGAGCAATAGTTGCTTGCGCTTCCGCGGTGGAAAGCGCTCGATCGCATAGCGCAGCGTCGTTCGCGGGATCCTCGGCCCGTTCGCTCGAAGATATCTCTCGAGCCGATCCATGTCGCTCTTGCCCGCTTCGCGCAGCGCCCAGCCCACCGCTTTCTGAATCAGATCCTCGTCGTCGCGGTGCAGCTTTCGCGCGGTCCTGTACAAGATGTCGAGCGCGAGGCCGCGCCGCGCGATCGGGATCAGGCCGACGATCGACGCGCGGCGGACCCACATGTTGCGATCGGCCGGCCCATCGGGCGACGCCGCCCGCGAGACTCGGATGCGCGGCGACCAGCGGACCGATGAGCAGACCGCAGATCGCGTCGGTCGTCGCCCAGTTGGCGGAATGGTTCTGCGCCAGCCACCGCTTCCAGACGCGGCAGCAGCGCCGGCGTGAACTGCCGGCGGTAGCGGGCGAGCACCTCGATGCCGATGCCCTTCACTTCGAGATGGCGATCCGTGATGAGCGCGCTCGCGAAGGCGCACGCATCGTCGACCGCTCCAGGCCTCCTGGTTGTTGCGTCGCGATCGCGCGCGCCATCGCGCGCACCTGATCGGCGCCGATGTTGTAGAAGCCGAGGCCGCCGGCATCGCGGAAGTACCGCGACGCGTCGAAGGCTCCGGCCGGCCGTGGCGAGGCGCGGCGAGCGCGCGCCTCGCGCTCGCGCGCCGCCTGCGCCGGGCGTGCGTCACGCGACCTTTCGCAGGATGAAGCATTTCAGGTAGTAGGTCTCCGGCACGCCGAGCAGGACCGGGTGATCGCGTCCCTGCATCCGCTTTTCGACCACCGTCACGTGCGTCTGCGCGTCCACCGCCGCATCGTAGATGATCTCGGCAAACGCCGCCTCGCTGACGTTGTACGAGCAGCTGCAGGTCACCAGCGTGCCGCCGGGATTGAGCAGCTTGAGCGCGCGCAGGTTGATTTCCTTGTAGCCGGCGGCCGCCTTCGGTACGGCGGCCTTGGTCTTCGCGAACGCCGGCGGATCGAGCACGATGGTGTCGAACCGCTCGCGCAGCCGCTCGAGCCCGCGCAGCTCGTCGAAGACGTTGCCGACGCGGGCGTCGATCGGTCAGCCCGTTGCGCGTCGGCGTTCGCGCTCGACCCGGGCAATCGCCTCCTCCGAGATATCGAACGCGATCGTCTCCGTGCAGGTTGCGGCCAGCTTGAGGGCAAACCCGCCGTTGTAGGTGAAGCAGTCGAGCAGCCGGCCGCGCGCGTAGCGCGCCGCTGCTTCGCGGTTCTCGCGCTGATCGAGGAACAGCCCGGTCTTCTGCCCGCGGCGGAGGTCGACGTCGTACTCGATGCCGGCCTCGCGTACCGTCACGCTGTCCGGCACTTCTCCGCTCACCACCTCGACCCGCTGCTCGAGGCCTTCGAGCGACCGGGCGCGCGGATCGTTGCGTGCAAGGATGCCGCGCGGCTGCGAGCTGATCGGTTCAGGACGTCGACGACCTGCGGCAGCAGCCGGTCCATGCCCTGCGACAGCGCCTGGACGACGAGGTAGTCGCCGTACCGATCGACGATGAGCGACGGCAGCAGATCGGCCTCGCCGTGAATCAGCCGATACGCCGTCGCGTCGATGTCGAGCGCGCGCCGGAACGCGAGGGCGGCCTCGATCCGGCCCTTCAGGAGCTCGTCGTCGGCCGGCCGCTCGCCGTAGGACAACATCCGGACCGCGATCTGCGATCGATCGCTGTACAGCGCGTAGCCCAGCGTCCGCCCGCGCGCGCCGCGCACCACGACACGCTCGCCGCCGCCCGCCTGGACGTCCGCCACGTCGGCGCGGTAGATCCACGGATGACCGCTGCGAAGGCGCTGTTCGCCGCGGGCGGAGAGGACGACGGTCGGTAGTCATTGTCGTTCGTCGTTCGAACGTTCGAACGTTCGTCGAAGCGCGCGAACGTCGAACGGACCATAGTGACAATTGTCGACTGTGCGCATCGCGATCGGCGCCGATCATGCGGGGTTTCTGCTCAAGGAACATCTGAAGACCACGCTGCAGCGGCTCGGCCACACGGTCGACGATCACGGCACGCACAGCGAGGAATCGATCGACTACCCGCCGATCTGTTTTGCGGTCGCGCGGGCGGTCGCCGAGGGCCGCGCCGAACGCGGCATCGTCCTCGGCGGCAGCGGCCAGGGCGAGCAGATCGCGGCCAACAAGGTGCCGCGGCATCCGCGCCGCGCTGTGCAACGATCTCTACACCGCGCGGCTCTCGCGCGAGCACAACGACGCCAACGTCCTCTCGATGGGCGGGCGGATCGTCGCCTTCGGCCTCGCCGAGGAAATCGTCGCGCTGTGGCTGAAGACCGGCTTCGACGGCGGCCGCCACCAGCGGCGGCTCGATCAGATTTCGCAGATGGAGCGCGAAGGGCATGCCCACTGACACCACCAGCGTCGCAACCTGGCGCTCGCTCGCGGACGCCGACCCGGAAATCGCCGCCGTGCTCCGCGACGAGCGGCAGCGGCAGAACAACGGCCTCGAGCTGATCGCGTCGGAGAATTTCGTCAGCCGCGCCGTGCTCGAGGCGGCGGGCTCGGTCCTCACCAACAAGTACGCGGAGGGGTACCCGGGACGCCGCTACTACGGCGGCTGCGAGTTCGTCGACGTCGCCGAGCGCGCCGCCATCGCGCGCGCCAAGGCGCTGTTCGGCGCCGATCACGTCAACGTGCAGCCGCATTCCGGCGCGCAGGCGAACATGTCCGTCTACGTCACGCGCGTTGAAGCCGGGCGAGACGGTGCTCGGCATGAACCTCGCGCACGGCGGCCACCTGACCCACGGCCATCCGCTCAATTTCTCCGGGATGCTGTACACGATCGTCCCCTACGGCGTTCGGAAAGACGACGAGCGGATCGATTACGACGAGCTCGACCGGCTCGCCGACCAGCACAAGCCGAAGATGATCATCGTCGGCGCCAGCGCCTACCCGCGGGTCATCGACTTCGCGCGCATCCGCGCCGCCGGCGAGCCGGATCGGGGCGGTGATGTTCACCGACATGGCCCACATCGCCGGCCTGGTCGCCGCCGGCGTGCCACCCAGCCCTGTCCCGCACTCCGATTTCGTGTCGACCACGACGCACAAGACGCTGCGCGGACCGCGCGGCGGGATGGTGCTGTGCCGCGAACAATACGCCAAGGACCTCGATCGGAGCCTCTTTCCCGGGCGTGCAGGGCGGCCCGCTGATGCACATCATCGCGGCCAAGGCGGTGTGCTTCAAGGAAGCGGGCGAACCGCACTTCAAGGACTACCAGCGCCAGATCGTCGCCAACGCGGCCCGGCTGGCGCAGGTGCTCTCGGCCGCCGGCTTCCGCCTCGTCAGCGGCGGCACCGACAATCACCTGATGCTCGTCGACGTGTTTTCAAAGGGGATCACCGGCAAGGTGGCCGAGGCGGCGCTCGGCAAGGCGGGCATCACGGTCAACAAGAACGCCATCCCGTTCGATCAGAATCCCCCGATGGTCGCCAGCGGCATCCGCGTCGGCACGCCCGCGGTCACCACGCGCGGCATGCGCGAGCCGGAGATGGATGTCATCGGCGAGCTCATCGCTCGCGCGCTCAAGACACCGGACGACGACGCGGCGCTCGCAACGGTCCGGACCGAAGTTGAACGGCTGTGCCGGAAGTTCCCGCTCTACCCGGAAATGCAGGCCTGAACGGTGGCGACCCTGAAAGGGTCGCCCTACGCGAACGGCAGTCGGCGACCACCGACCTTGCCGCGGCGGTCGCCGAAGTGTTCTCCGCGACCGGCGCGCTGGCCGGCCGCATCCCCGACTTCGAGCCGCGCGCCGGCCAGGTCGAGATGGCGGCCGCCGTCGCCAGCGTCTTCGAGCACGGCGGCGTCCTCTTCGCCGAAGCGGGCACCGGGCACCGGCAAGACTCTCGCCTACCTCGTTCCCGGCCATCCTGAGCCGCAAGCGCGTGCTCGTTTCGACCGGCACGAAGAACCTCCAGGAACAGATCTTCTTCAAGGACATCCCCGCTCTTCGCGACGCGCTCGACGTGCCGTTCACCGCCGCATACATGAAGGGCCGTGCGAACTATCTGTGCCTGCACAGCCTCGATCAGCTGAACGACGCCGGGCCTTCGACTCGCTCAGGCCAGGCCCGATGGCGCACGACGTCTTTCTGCCCATCGTCCGCGAATGGGCCGCGCGGACGACGACCGGCGACCGCGCCGAGCTCGAGGACCTGCCCGAGGATCTGCCGTTCTGGAATGAGGTCGCGGCCACCGCCGAAACCTGCCTCGGCACCGAATGCCCTCGCTACGACGAGTGCTTCGTGACGCGGATGCGCCAGCAGGCGGCGGCGTCCGACGTGGTGATCGTCAACCACCACCTGCTGTGCGCCGACGCGGCGGTCCGACAGAGCGCCTTCGGCGAAGTGATTCCGGCGTGCACCCACCTCGTCCTCGACGAAGCGCACCAGCTCGAGGACGTGGTGACGCAGTACTTCGGCCTGTCGGTCAGCAACTACCGGATCGAGGATCTGGCGCGCGACGCCGAGCGGCTCGCCGCGTCCAAGACGCTCACCGATCGAAAGGCCCGCGACGAGATCGCCAGGGCGGTCGATCGGCTCCGCGACCAGCGCCGCGCGCATTCTTCTCGGAGGTCGCGTTCGGCGCACCGCTCGGGCGACCGGCTCAAGGACGAGGAACGGGTCCGCGCCACCGATGCGTCGCTCGCCGGCGCACGCGACCAGGGCGCCGCGCTCACCGGCGCGCTGGACGTCTTCGAGGCGACGTTCGCGCTGCTGGGAACGCCCGGCGAGTCCCAACGCCGACGAAGTGACGACGACGGCATTCGCGAAGCCGCGGCCGGACTCGCGCGCCGGGCCGGCGAGATTCGCACGGACGTCAGGTTCCTGCTCGCGGCGTCTGATCCAGATTTCGTCTACTTCGTCGAGTTCCGCGGCAAGGGCGTCTTCCTGCGCGCGGCGCCGATCGACGTCTCGAGCATCGTCCGCGACGCGCTCGTCGACCGCATGCAGACGACGGTGTTCACGTCGGCCACGCTGACCGTGGACGGCCGCTTCGACTACGTCCGCGAGCGCCTCGGCATTCGGCGGCGCCGACGAGCTGCGGCTGCCGTCCGAGTTCGACTTCTCGCGGCAGGCGGTGCTCTACCTGCCGCCGCGCATGCCCGATCCGCGCTCGAGCGACTTCACCGGAGCGGCAGGGCGCGAAGTCGTCGAGATCCTCAAGCGGACCGAAGGCCGGGCGTTCGTCCTGTTCACCAGCTACGCGACGATGCGGACCGTGCAGGCGATTGCCGAGATGGCGCTGGACTATCCGATTTTCGCGCAGGGGACGGCGCCGAGAACGCAGCTGCTGCGGCAGTTCCGCGAAACGCCGCACGCGGTGCTGCTTCGCGACGGCGTCGTTCTGGCAGGGCGTGGACGTCGTCGGCGAGGCGTTGAGCTGCGTGATCGTCGACAAGCTGCCGTTCGCGTCGCCGGCCGACCCGATCACCAGCGCGCGCATCGACGCGATCAGGGCGCGCGGCGGCGAACCGTTCGACGAGTATCAGGTGCCGCTGGCGATCCTGGCGCTGCTGCAGGGCCTCGGCCGGCTGATTCGGCACCGCCGCGACCGCGGCGTCCTCGCCATCCTGGACCCGCGGCTCCGCACGAAAGGCTACGGCCGCCGGTTTCTGGCCTCGCTGCCGCCGGCGCCGATCGTCCATGAGCTGGCGGTCGGTCCAACGCTTCCTGTCGATCGTGTAAGATACAATCCGCGTAGTAGTTACGTCTTTTTCTTCGGGACGATAGGAGGAGCGTTATGGTCTGCCGAAATGGCCGGCCGATCTGGCTGCTGTTGATTGGACTGCTGCTGCTGGCCATTGCCGCGCCCGTCGCGGCGCAGCCGGGCGGCAGATTCGAGGCGTGGTTCGCGACGTCAAGGGCCAGCCGGTCGAAGGCGCCGTCGTCACGATGATCATGGCCGATACCGGACGGAAGTTCACGGTCAAGACGAACCGGAAAGGCGAGTACCTGCAGATCGGTCTCTCCGGCGGCGCCTACACCGTGCAGGCCGAGAAGGATCACGCTGGCGTCGACGACCGAGAAGACCGGCGGTCAGGATCGGCGCGCCGTCGACGATCGACCTGGTGCTGGGCGCGCTGTCGGCATCCGCCGCCGCAGCCGACGCGAAGGAGCTCGCCGCGAAGGGCGCGGAGTTGAAGAAGCTGTTCGAGGACGGCGTCGCCGCCGGCAATGCGGGCCGTCACGACGAAGCGATCGAGAAGTTCAACAGCCGGCGTGGCGATCAACCCGAAGTGCTACGACTGCTACGACAACATCGGCTTCGCGCACATGCAGAAGAAGGAATTCGACAAGGCCGAGGAAGCGTACAAGAAGGCCACTGAGATCAAGCCGGACGACGCGGCGGCGTGGAACGGGCTGGCCACGGTCTACAACGCGCAGCGCAAGTTCGATCGAAGCTGCCAAGGCCAGCGCCAAGGCGACCGAGTTGTCGACGAATCTGTCGGCAACCGGCGGTGCCGGCGCCGGCGCCGACGCGATGTACAACCAGGGCGTGATCCTGTGGAACGCGGGCAAGGTCGCCGAGGCCAAGAAGCAGTTCGAAGGCGCCGTTCAGGCCAACCCGAGCCCACGCGGAGGCGCACTATCAGCTCGGGATGGCGCTCGTGAACGAGGGCAACCTCGCCGGCGCCGCCACCGAGTTCGAGACGTACTTGAAGCTTGCCCCGAGCGGGCCGAACGCCGCCACGGCGAAATCGCTCGTCGCGCAGCTGAAGAAGTAACCGTCGGATCGTGCTCGACCCCGCCGCGCTCCGCGCCCGGCTGGACAGCGTTCGCGAACGCATCGCGGACGCCGCCCGCCGGGTCGGGCGCGACCCCGCCGCCATCCGCCTCGTCGCCATCTCCAAGACATTCTCCGTCGAACACATCAGCGCCGCCGCGAGCGCCGGGCAGAGACGACTTCGGCGAGAACAAGATCCAGGAAGCGCTGCCCAAGATGGACGGCGCGCCCGATCTCGCCGTGACGTGGCACTTCGTCGGCCACCTGCAGTCGAACAAGGCGCGAAAGGCCGCGCAGCGCTTCGACGTCATCCACTCGGTCGACACCGCCGATCTCGCGCTGCGCATCGACGCGGCGGCCCCGAGGCCAGCCGGACGATGAAGCTGCTGATCCAGGTCGATCTGGCCGGAGAAGCGACCAAGCATGGGGCGCCCGCCGACGCGGTGCCCGCGATCCTCGCCGCCGCGCGGCGTGCGCATCGGCGCGCGTCGTCGGGTTGATGCTGCTGCCGCCCGCCGTCGACGAGCCGGAGGCGGCCCGTCCCTATTTCAAGGCGCTGATCGCCCTTCGCGATCGGCTGCTCGCCGAAGGCGCCGACCCGTCGACCCTCGGCGAGCTCTCGATGGGCATGAGCCACGACTTCGAGGTTGCCGTCGAGGAAGGCGCGACGATGGTCCGTGTCGGATCGGCGATCTTCGGTCGCGCCGTCCGCCGCCGCTGACAGAGCCGTCCTACTGCCTGTCGCCGATCCGGCCGATAAGACCGAGCCGGAGAGCATCAAATCCATGAATGTCAGCCCTTTGGACCTCCGGCAGCAGAAGTTCAACAAGTCGTTCAGAGGGTTCGATCCGGTCGAGGTCACGGCTTTCATGATGGCGGTCGCCGAGGACTACGAGCAGGCGCTGCGCGAGGCCGACCGCCTGCGCACCGACCTGACGCGCATGGAGGCGGTGCTGAACGAGCACCGCGAGCACGAGCGCAACCTGAAGAGCACGCTGATGGCCGCGCAGAAGCTCGCCGACGACATCAAGGCCCACGCCGAAGAAGAGGCGCGCCGCATCATCCGAGATGCGCAGTCGCGGTCGGATCTCCTGCTGCAGAAGACCGAGGCGCGGCTCGAAGACGTGCAGCGCGAGATCGACGGCCTCAAGCTCAAGCGGAAGGACGTCGAAACGTCGATCGAATCGACGATCCAGACGCTGCGCAACACGCTGGAGTACGTCCGCGAGCAGGAAGTGCGCGAGCGCGAGGACAAGATCCTGCTCCACCGGCCGCGCCACTTCGACGCCTTCGACGAGCCCGCAAGGCCTGATCGCGGAATCCCGCTGACCGTTCCTCCATCCGAATCCTCTCCGGCGCCCACTCACGGCTGAAGCGCGTCGCGATCGACGGCGTCACGGCACGTAGAATGAGCGCGTGCTTGCCGATCTCCTGATCCACAACACGACGGAGATCTACACCTGCGCCGGTCCCGCCCCGCGCCGCGGGCCGGCCCAGGCGGATGCCGGCCGGATCGCCGCCGGCGCTGTCGCCTCGCTCGGCGGCGACGATCGTGTACGCCGGGCCGGACGACGACCGCCAGCGCGCCGTCGAGCTGACGGCTGACGCGAGGACGATCGATGCCGAGCGGCGGCAGCGTCGTGCCCGGCTTCGTCGATCCGCACACGCACGTCGTGTTCGCCGGAGATCGCCGCGACGAGCTCCGCCGCCGTCTCGCCGGCGCGACCTACAGCGACATCGCGGCTGACGGCGGCGGCATTCTGGCGACGGTCGCCGCGACACGGGCTGCCAGCGAGCGACGAGCTGTTTCAGGCGACGAGCCGGCGGCTCGACGAGATGCTGGCGAACGGCACGACGACGTGCGAGGCGAAGTCGGGCTACGGGCTGACGACCGAGTCGGAGCTGAAGCTGCTGCGCGTGATCGCGCGGCTGCAGAAGGAGCATCCCGTCGAGATCGCGCCGACCTTCATGGGCGCCCACGAAGTCCCGCCCGAGTACCGCGGCACGCCGCGAGACGCCTACGTCGCGCTCGTCTGCCGCGAGATGATTCCGGCGGTTGCGCGCGCCGGGCTGGCCGAATGGTGCGACGTCTTCTGCGAGGACGGTGTCTTCACGCCGGCCGATGCGACGCGCGATTCTCACCGCGGCCAGGGCGGCCGGCATGAAGCTGCGCATCCACGCCGACGAGCTCGGTCCGAGCGGCGGGTCGACCGTCGCCGCGGCCGTCGGTGCGCGGTCGGCCGACCACCTCATCTTCGTCGACGCGGACGGCGCGCGGGCGCTCGCGGCGGCAGGCACCGTGGCGACGCTGCTGCCGTCGGCGGCGTTCTACCTGAAGCTCGCGGCGCTACGCTCCCGCCCGGATGCTGATCGACGCGGGCGTCGCGGTCGCGCTGGCGAGCGACGTGAATCCCGGCGGCGGCTTCTCGCCGTCGATGCCGTTCGCGATGACGCTCGGCTGCTTCGCGATGGGCCTGACCTTCGACGAAGCGCTGGTCGGCGCGACGCTGAACGCCGCGTACTCGCTCGATCGGCATCGCACGGTCGGCAGCCTCGAGCCCGGCAAGCAGATGGATGCGGTCGTGGTCGACGGGCCGGCAATCGAGCTGATTCGCGCGGGCGCGCGGACCATTCGATCGGTGATCAAGAAGGGACGTATCATCGAGTCCCCCGCCACTCGACCATGCTCACGTCGAAATCGCTTCGAGACGTCATCTGCCGCATTCGCTTCGTCCGATCCGACGCCTGGCGGCGGCTCGGCGTCGGCGCTCGCGTCGTCGGTCGGCGCCTCGCTGCTGGTGATGGTCGCCAGCCTGCCGAAGACGCGCAACCAGTCGGAAGATGACCGTACCGCGCTGGCGTTTGCCGCTGGCGCGCTCACCGGCATCCAGCACCAGCTGACCGAAGCGATCGACGCCGACAGCGCCGCGTACGGTCACGTCGTCGACGGCGTACCGCCAGCCCAAGGCGACCGATGCCGAAAAGAGCGCGAGGAAGGCGGCGATCGAGCGTGCGCTGCGGCAGGCCACCGACGTTCCGCTGGGCGTGATGCGCCTGTCGGTCGACGCGCATCAAGCACGCGCAGGCGGTTGCCGCTCATGGCCACCGGGCTGCTTCGAGCGACGTCGGCGTCGCGCTCGCGCTCCTCCAGGCGGGCCTCGAAGGAGCTCGCCTCAACGTCCGCGTCAACCTCGGCGGGATCTCCGACCGCGCCTACGTCGATGCGGTCACCGCCGAATCCGAGCGCCTGTCCGGTCAGATGTCCGGCCTGGTGCGCGACGCGATCGCGGCGATGGGATAGGGCAGACAAGCGCAATTTGGAATTGGAATCAATTAGGAATTCGTACATCGCCGAATTCCAAATTCCGAATTCCAAATTCTTAATTGCGTCATTCCACCTTCGGTGGGTCGATGAGGTAGGCGTCGACTTCCCAGTCGAAGCGCCACGGGTACTCCACGCGCGGCGCGATCGGCACGACGCGCAGGTAGGAACCCTCGACATAGACATGGCGCTCCTCGCGGCGGATCGAGAATTGCGTCCGCGCGTGAGGGGGATGTCGTAGTTGGCGGCGAGTTCCAGCACGCGCTGCTGGAGCTGTGCGTCGGTCTGCCCGCGGATCAGCGCGGCCTGGCGCACTTCGTCACGGAACTGGTAATGGGCGGCAAACGTCCGGCCGGCCTGCCACGCAGCATTCGCAATCAACGCGGCGATGGCGAGCTTGATGGCCAGCTTGATCATCAGCGGATCTGGTGCAGCATGCGCGACCAGCGCGTCCGGGTGAAGAAGTGGGTGAAGACCGACGCCAGGTTCCGGATGGTGGCGCCGGCGCTGGCCTCCTCGTACTCGTCCCGCTCCGACTCGTACGACCAGTAGATCACGAGCGCCTTCCCCTTGACGAGCTCGCGCGGCAGAAAACCCCAGTAGCGGCTGTCCTGCGAGTTGTCGCGGTTGTCGCCCATCACGAAGTAGTGGTTCGGCCGGCACCGTGACCGGGCCGTAGCGCTCGCGGACGTCGAACGACGTCACCTCGTGGTAGTCGGTCGAAGACGCCGGCAGCAGGTAGTGCGCATGGGGATCGTCGATCGCCGCGCCGTTGATGTAGATCTTCCGTTCCTTGACCTCGACGGTCTCGCCGGGCAGCCCGATCACCCGCTTGATGAAGTCGCGCTCCGGCTCGACCGGATACTTGAACACGATCACGTCGCCGCGCTTGATGTCGGTGATCGGCAGCACCGCCTTCTCGGCGCCCGACGCGGTCGGACCGAACACGAACTTGTTGACGAGGAGGTGATCCCCGATGAGCAGGTTCTCCTCCATCGAGCCGGTCGGGATCTTGAACGCCTGGACGACGAACGTGCGGATGAACAGCGCGAGGATCACCGCGACGACGATCGACTCGAAGTACTCGCGCGCGGTCGATTTCTTGAATTCAGTCATTCGCTCTCGGTGCCCATCTTCAGCACGGCGAGGAACGCTTCCTGCGGGATCTCGACCTTGCCGACCCGCTTCATGCGCTTCTTGCCTTCCTTCTGCTTCTCGAGCAGCTTGCGCTTGCGCGTGATGTCGCCGCCGTAGCACTTGGCGAGGACGTTCTTGCGCATCGCCTTGACCGACTCGCGGGCGATGATCCGTCCGCCGATCGCCGCCTGGATGGCCACCTCGAACATCTGCCGCGGGATCAGCTCCCGCATCTTCGACGCCAGCGCGCGGCCCCGCTCGTAGGCCATGTCGCGGTGGACGATGATCGACAGCGCGTCCACCGGGTCGCCGTTGACGAGGATGTCCAGCTTGACCAGCGGAGACGGCCAGTAGCCGGTCACATGATAATCGAGCGAGGCATAGCCCCGGGAGATCGTCTTGAGCTTGTCGTAGAAGTCGAGGACGACCTCGTTGAACGGCAGCTCGTAGGTGATCAGCACCCGGTCGGCGGACAGGTACTCCAGCGATTTCTGGACCCCGCGCTTGTCCTGGCATAGCTGGAGGATGCCGCCGACGTGCTCGGCCGGCGTGAGGATCATGGCGGTGATGACCGGCTCCTCGATCTTCTGGATGCGCCCGGCATCGGGCAGCTTCGCCGGGCTGTCGATCTCCTCCACGGCCCCGTCGGTCGTCGTCACGCGGTACAACACCCCGGGCGCCGTCGTCACCAGGTCCACGTCGAACTCGCGCTCGAGCCGCTCCTGGACGATCTCCATGTGGAGCAGCCCCAGGAACCCGCAGCGGAACCCGAAGCCGAGGGCGACCGACGTCTCGGGCTCGTAGAAGAACGACGCGTCGTTGAGCCGCAGCTTCTCGAGCGCATCGCGCAGCTCGGCGTACTCGTGCCCTTCGACCGGGTACAGCCCGGCAAACACCATCGGCTTCAGTTCCTTGAAGCCGGGGAACGGCTCGGCGGCCGGGCGGGCGACCTCAGTGATGGTGTCGCCGAGCTTCGCGTCGCTGATCTTCTTCACGTTGGCGACGAGAAACCCGACCTCGCCGACGCCGAGCTCGTCGGCCGGCACGGCCTTCGGCGTAAAGAAGCCCAGCTGCTCGGCGTCGTAATCCTGACCCTCGGCCATGAAGCGCAGCTTCATGCCCTTGCGGATCGTTCCATCGATCACGCGGACGACGATCACGACTCCCCGGTACGGGTCGTACCACGAATCGAAGATGAGGGCCTTCAGCGGCGCCTCGGGATTGCCTGCCGGCGGCGGAAGCCGCTCGACGATCGCCTCGAGGATCTCGGGCACACCGGTGCCCTGCTTGGCACTCGCCAGGAGCGCATGGCTGCCGTCGAGGCCGATGATGTCGGTAATCTGGCGCCGCGCTTCTTCGGGCTGCGCGCCCGGCAGATCGATCTTGTTGATGACCGGGATGATCTCGAGGTTGTTGTCGACGGCCAGGTAGGCGTTCGCCAGCGTCTGCGCCTCGACGCCTTGCGACGCGTCAACCAGCAGGAGCGCGCCCTCGCAGGCGGCCAGCGAGCGGGTCACTTCGTAGGAGAAGTCGACGTGCCCGGGCGTGTCGATGAGGTTGAGGACGTAGTCGTCGCCGGCCTTGGACTTGTAGTTCAGGCGGACCGGGTGCGCCTTGATCGTGATGCCGCGCTCGCGCTCGAGGTCCATCGCGTCGAGCACCTGGGCCTCCATCTCGCGCGCTTGCAGGGCGCCGGTGATCTCCAGAAACCGATCCGCGAGCGTCGACTTGCCGTGATCGATATGCGCAATGACTGAGAAGTTGCGGATGTAACGGAGGTCCATCAGGGTGCTAGGTGCCAGATGCTTTGGTGCCAGATGCTAGGTGCCGGGTGCTTTGGTGCCGGGGCTTTGGTGCCGGGTGCCATTCGGCCCGGCCGGGAATTACTCATTATATCGGCCGCTGGAACTGCTTCCAGCCACCTTCCACCGGGAGTAGGATCGTCGCCGCTCCGCTGGTGCGGGGGCATTCGCCGAAACGGCAGAGGGGGTTGCGATGCGGCCAGATTACTGGCAGCGGTGCGGCGTTCCAGCCTTCGTGATTGGCGCGGCACTGTCCGTCGGCTGCGGCACGCCCTCGATTCATGGCCGCTGGGATGCCGTCGTCGTCGTCAACGACGTCGAGATTCCCTTTCGACTCGATATCGGCCAGACCGCGGCCGGCGTGAACGGATCGTTCTTCAACGGCGACGAACGGATCGAATCAAGCAGCGGGACCTTCAGCGGCGATACGCTGCGCCTTTCCTACGACCACTACGCAACGAAGCTCGAGGCCCGGCTGATCGACGGACAGTTGGATGGTCGCTACGAGCGTGCTCGTGGCGCGCCGTATCCGTTCCGGGCCCGGCCAGCGGCGGCGCCGGCGGCGGCGTCCGGGGAAGCGCCTTCGATCGGCGGGCTGTGGCACATTCCCGTCAAGAGCTCAAAGGGCGAGGCGGCCTGGCGGTTCATCGTCCATCAGAACGGACCAGACGTGTCGGCCGCGATCCTGCGCGTCGATGGCGACACCGGGGCACTGACCGGCCGTTATCGGGACGGGAAATTCGTCCTGAGTCATTTTTCGGGCCAGCGGCCGGCGTTGATTGAAGTGACGCTCGAGCCCGACGGCAGTCTCGCGCTTCTTCAGAACCGACGGACGAAAATGACCGCGGTCCGCGAGGAGGAGGCGAACGAGCGCCGCGTGGCGGCGCCGACTGATCCTTCTCGTCATTCGTTCGCGCGGAGTCGCACCGAACGGTTTGCGTTCAGCTTTCCCGACGCCGATGGCCGCGTCGTTTCGAGCGAGGACGAGCGCTTTCGCAATAAGGTCGTGATCATCAGCATTACGGGAACGTGGTGCCCGAACTGTCATGACGAAGCGCCGTTTCTCAGCGAGCTCTATGAGCAGTATCGCGGCCTCGGGCTCGAGATCGTGGCGCTGTCATTCGAGGAGGCTGCGCAGCTTCAGGACCCGGCGCGCCTGAAAGCCTACGCCGCCCGATACGGGATCGGCTACCCGATGCTCCTGGCTGGCCTCCCCGACCAGCTCACCGAGAAGGTGCCGCAGATCGAAAACCTGAACTCGTTCCCCACGACGATCTTCCTCGGGCGCGATGGCCTCGTCCGCGAGGTCCACGCGGGATTCCCGAGCAAGGCGAGCGGCCGCTTCTACACCGAGACCCGTGACTCGATTCGCCACCTTGTAGAGGAGCTTCTGACCGAAACGGCGGGATCGTAGACGGCGCGAGCCCCGAGCAAACGCTATCGCGACTCCACCGGTACGTACCGCTGCGGATACTCGGGCCCGATGGTACTCGGCCCGCGGCCGGATCAGGCGGTTGTTCGCGTACTGCTCCAGCACGTGCGCCGTCCAGCCCGAGATCCGGCTGACGGCGAAAATCGGCGTGAACAGGTTGATCGGGATGCCGAGCGCGTAATAGGTCGTCGCCGAATAGAAGTCGACGTTCGGATTCAGTTTCTTCTCGGCCTTGACGACCGCCTCGATCCGCTGCGACATCTCGAACCACTCGGGCATGCCGGCGCGCTGGCAGAGCTCGCGCGACATCTGGCGCAGGTGTGTCGCGCGCGGATCCTCGGTGTGATACACGCGGTGGCCGAAGCCCGGGATTTTCTCCTTGCGCGCCAGCTTCGCCCGCACCACCTCGGCGGCGCGGTCGGGGCCGGCGTCCTTGCCGATCTCGAGGAGCATCCGCATCACGTCGGCATTGGCGCCACCGTGCAGCGGGCCTTTCAGCGCTCCGATGGCTCCGACGATCGTCGAGTGGATGTCGGTCAGCGTCGCGGCCGCGACACGGGCTGCAAACGTCGACGCGTTGAGCTCGTGATCGGCATGAAGGACGAGCGCGACGTCGAAGGCGCGCGTCGCGAGGCCGCTCGGCCGCTCGCCGGTCAGCATGTAGAGGAAGTTGGCGGCGTGGCCGAGCACTGGATCCGGCGCAATCGGACCGCCGCCGGCGTTCACGCGGCCGAGCGTCGCCACCAGCGATCCGAGCTGCGCGGTCAGCCGCACTGCCTTGCGGTAGTTGGCCTGCGGCGAGTTGTCGGCCGCGTCTGGATCGTAGTGTCCGAGCGCGGACGTCAGCGTCCGCAGCGCGTCCATGCCGTCGCCCGTGCGGCAGCGCGCGCATCAGGCGGAGCACCGGCTCCGGCAGCGGCCGCCCGGCCGACCAGCTGAGACTGCAGATCGCCAAGCTCCGCCCGGGTCGGCAGGCGACGATGCCAGAGGAGAAAACAGACTTCCTCGAACGTCGAGCGCGTCGCGAGATCGTGGATGTCGTAGCCGCAGTAGGCGAGCACGCCGCGATCGCCGTCCAGATAACAGATCGACGAGGAGGTGGCGACGGTATCTTCGAGCCCGGCTTTGGGCTTCGCGGCAGTGGTCATGATGACTCAATGATAGCGCCGTCGAAATGCGCCACGCGCTCACGAAGCCGGACACGCTAGCTCGTGCTTCGCGTTTTCGTGGCGTCCTTCTTCGAGCTCGTGGCACGTTAGTTTAGTGGACGCGCGTCGAGGCGGGAACGGTCGTGACGGCTTCTTCGGGCATGGCCAGCGCGCCCTGCGGGCCCATCTGGGCGTAGCGCAGGAACATCTGGCCCCACGGCGTGGTCTCGCACCAGCGTTCGAAGACGCGCCGGTCGAGGAGCGGCCACCGGTAGAAGTCGTGATAGACGTCGCTCGCGAGGATGAACCCGTTCACGAGCGGCGTGTGGAAGAAGAGCTTCTGGAAGCGCTTCAGCGGGCCGAACCAGATCAGATCGCCGCCGCCGATGCGCACCAGGTTCTTGCCGACGTGGAACTGCCAGTTCTCCCTCGCCGCGTCGACGTCGCCGACGATCTCGATCTCGCGCGGATCGCCGACGCCGAGACCGTCCTGGTGCGCCAGCCGGATGTAGTCGAGCGACATCGGGTCGAACCCCATCATCTTCGCCGAGACCGCGTCGATCGCCACCTGGTCGGCCGAGGCCAGCATCACGTTCTTCACGACCGGGTACATCGTTCGCGGTCCCGGGCCGTTGCCGGCGGTCGTGCCGTCCATGATCGCGAACAGCCCCGGGTGGATCTCCTTCTGGATCGCCAGCAGATCGACCAGCGTCTCGTGGATCCACGAGTGCGTGTAGTGCCGCCGCGTGTTCAGCAGGCCGCCGAACGCGTTCTTCATCGCGCCGGTGGTCGTCGTGTAGATGTGGCACTTGGTCGTCGGCAGGTGGACGATGTTCTTGCCGAAGAAGTAGTCGGGGATCGTGATGCCTTCGGGAAAGATGCTGTTCAGGACGCGCATCTTCGCCTTCGGCTCGTAGCGGATCCACGTCATGTCCTCGTCCTTGAAGTTGTAGAGGACGGGGATGTTGTAGCGCTTGAAGATCGGAACGTAGTGGTTCAGATCCTCGCCCTTGAACGCGTTGGTGACGACGGTCTTGTTCTGGACGCAGACCTGATCGGCGAAGCCGCGCCGCGCGAGCGCCTGGATGGTGCCCTCGAGCTGCCACGGCGTGGTGTTGGCCGCCGGGAACGGGAAGTGCCACGAGATGTTGTCCTTGAGGATCGTCGTCCGGCTGCGATCGAGCGCGGCCGAGACGCCGGCGAGATCGACGAGGCGATCGATGTCGGACAGAATGGTTTCGGGCGAAACGCGCAGGACCGCGACTTTGGATTTCATTTACCGCTGGCAACCTGTGTCTTGAGCACCACGGGATCCTCGGCGTACTGCTGGACGAGCGAGACAAGCCCAGTATAGAGGAAGCCGATCTGGAACAGCACCAGGAACGGCACCGTCGCGTAGATCTGGCTGGCAAGGGCGTAGAACACCGTCCACGTGAAATAGAGGCCGAGGGCCAGCTCGATGAGCGGCTGGATCTGCACGGACTGGCGGTACTTCTTTCCCACCCACTCGTCGCCGTCGCCTTCGATCCGGTACTTCGGCGTGCGGTTGAACTCGGTGTGCTTGTTGAACAGCGCCTCGAACACCGCCTTCGTGTTGTTGATGCAGAGCCCGATGCCGATCGACATCAGGAACGGCAGATAGCGCATCCGCGCGCGCCAGTCGTGGTGAATCTCCCGCTGACAGATCATGTAGAAGTTGCACACCGAGAAGGTGGCCGCGAAGAACAGCGGCACGTCGATGAGCAGCATCTCGTACCAGCCCATGTTGTAGCGGATTTTCATCGCCGGAAACATGAGCACGGAGAGGACGCACATCAGCGGGTAGTTGAAATTCGCCGTGAGGTGGAAGAAGGCCTCCGCCTTGACGCCGAGGGGCACGTCGGCCGCGAGGATGCGCGGCAACAACTTGCGGCACGTTTGAATCGAGCCCTTCGCCCACCGGTGCTGCTGCGACTTGAACGCGTTCATCTCGACCGGCACCTCGGCCGGCGCGATGACGTCGCGGCCTGAAGACGAACCGCCACCCGCGGAGCTGCGCCCGGTAGCTCAGATCGAGATCTTCGGTCAGGGTGTCGTGCTGCCAGCCGCCGGCGTCCTCGATCGCGGCCCGCCGCCAGATGCCGGCCGTCCCGTTGAAATTGAAGAACCGTCCCGCCCGATGCCGGCCGCCATGCTCGAGCACGAAGTGGCCGTCCAGGAGAATCGACTGGATCTTCGTCAGGAGCGAATAGTCCTGGTTGATGTGCCCCCAGCGGGCCTGCACCATCGCGACCTTGGGATCGGCGAAATGCGGCATGAGCTGGGTCAGGAAGTCGGGCCGCGGGATGAAATCGGCGTCGAAGATGGCGACGAACTCGCCGCGCGCCGACCTTCAAGCCGGCCTCGAGCGCACCCGCCTTGTACCCGGTCCGATCGGCGCGGTGGATGTAGTGGATGTCGACGCCTTCGGCCGCGAAGCGGCGAACCGCCGACTCGGCAATGGCTCCGCGTCTCGTCCGTCGAATCATCGAGCACCTGGATTTCCAGCAGCTCGCGCGGGTAATCGATGCCGCAGACCGCATCGATCAGCCGATCCGCCACGTACATCTCGTTGTAGAGCGGCAGCTGGATCGTGACGGCCGGCAGGGGACTCAGCGGCGCGAGCGGCTGCGGGTCCTTGTCCCGGTTCCGCATGTACAGGTAGACCAGGTAATAGCGGTGCCACCCGTAAACTGCGAGAATAATCAGGACGAAGAAATACGCGGCCAGCGTGAGGGTCTCAGCGGGTGTCATCGGCGGACGTCAACCATAAGATTTTGGCACAAAACGGCGGATTCCTTCCACGATGAACCCGTCCCAACTCCGCGCCCTGCTCGATGAGGTGGCGCGCGGCACGCTCGATCCGCAGGCGGCGGAACGGACGCTCCTTTCAGAGCTGCGCGGCCGCCCGTTCGAGGACCTCGGGTTCGCGCGGGTCGATCACCACCGCGCGATCCGGAACGGGTTCCCCGAAGTCGTTCTCGGCCTAGGCAAAACACCTGCCCAAATCGCGGCGATCGCCGCCGAGATCGTCCGGACGCGGTTCGACGCTGCTGGTGACGCGCGCGAGCGAGGCGGCTTATGCCGCAGTCCGCGCCGTGGCGCCGGCGGCCGCGTATTACGCCGATGCGGCCATCATCGCGCTGCGTCAGCAGGACGTCACGCCGGGCAAGGGCCGCATTCTGATCGTCGCCGCCGGCACGTCCGACTTGCCGGTCGCCGAAGAGGCGGCCTGCACGGCTGAGTTGATGGGCAACGAAATCGACCGGCTGTACGACGTCGGCGTCGCCGGCATCCATCGCCTGCTCGGCGAGCGAGCCCGCCTCGACGCCGCCCGCGTCATCATCGTCGTCGCCGGGATGGAAGGCGCCCTGCCGAGCGTCGTCTCCGGGCTCGTGGCCGTGCCGGTCATTGCGGTTCCGACATCCATCGGGTACGGCGCCAGTTTCGGCGGCCTCGCGGCCCTCCTCGGCATGCTGAACAGCTGCGCGTCCGGGGTGTCGGTCGTCAACATCGACAACGGGTTCGGGGCGGCGAACATCGCGAGCCTGATTAATCACCTGTAGGGCGCTGGGGCTCCGGTTTCCGAGTCCCGAGCCTCGAGTCCCGAGCCCCGAGCGCTTTCGAGCCCTGAGCCCCCAGCCCCGATCGCGGATAGAATGAGAGATTCCCCGCCTCTCGCCCTTGGCGGTTTTTCTATCTCCACGTGATGCAACCAGCCGTTCTGCGGGCGCTCGAGTTCGATCGGATCGTCGAAGCGGTCCGCGGCTTTGCGGCGACGCCGATGGGCGACGAGCGCCTCTCGCGGCTCCAGCCTTCGCCAGATCCACAGAAGGTCGGGCAGCTCCTGGCGGCGACCACGGAAGCGGTCGCCTTCATCACAAAGCAGGGCCTGCTGCCGCTTGCCGCGTCGGCCGGCCTGCCGCGGATTCTCGGCGCCCTCGCCGTCGAGGGGCGCCCGCTCGACGCGACGCAGCTGCTGGAGCTGTCGGCATTCCTCGACATCGATGGAAGAGACGCGCGCGGCCATCCGGCGTGTGGCCGCGTCGTTCCCGCTGCTCGATCAGGCGAGTGCCGGGGCGGCGTCGTTCAAGGGCGAGATCGCGCAGACGCGCGACAAGATCGATCCGTCGGGCGAGGTGCTCGACCACGCGAGCCCCGAGCTGAAGATGATCCGCGAGCGCCTGCGCAAGCAGCGCACGCGGCTGCGCGGCACACTCGAGTCGTACCTGCGCGGCAAGGACACGGCGAAATACCTCCAGGACCAGGTCGTCACCGAACGCAACGGCCGGTACGTGCTGGTCGTCAAGACCGAGCATCGGAGCGGGATTCCCGGCATCGTGCACGGCGCCTCGACGAGCGGCGCCAGCCTGTTCCTCGAGCCGCTGAGCACCGTCGAGATCAACAACGACATCGTGGCGCTCGAAGAGCAGGAAGCCGAGGAGGTCCGCCGGATCCTGCTCGCGCTGACCGACGCGTTCCGCACGCGCGCCGCCGACCTGTACCGCACGATCGAGGCAGCCACGGAGCTCGACGTCCGGCAGGCCCGCGCCCGCTACTCGCAGTCGATCGACGCCTCGGAACCGAAGTTGTCGGCGGACGGCGCCTTCGAGCTGCAGGCGGCGCGGCATCCCCTGCTGAAGCAGCCGGTCCCGGTGACGATCAAGATCCTGCCGCCGGCCACCGTGCTGCTGATCACCGGTCCGAACACCGGCGGCAAGACGGTGGCGCTGAAGACGGCAGGGCTGCTCGCGCTGATGGCGCAGGCCGGGCTGCGCATTCCGGCCGCGGACGGCTCGCGCGTTCCGGTCTTCCGGTCGATGTTCGCCGATATCGGCGACGAGCAGTCGATCGAGGCCAGTCTCAGCACCTTCTCGGGGCACGTCACGAACCTCGCCTCGATGGATCACCACCTCGTGGTGCCGGCCCTCGTGCTCCTCGACGAGGTCGGATCGGGAACCGACCCGGTCGAGGGCGGCGCGCTCGGCGTGGCGGTCGTCGATCACTTCCGCAAGCGTGGATCGACGGTGATGGCGACCAGCCATTACGACGCGCTGAAGACCTACGCCTCGACCACCGATGGGGTCGTGAGCGCCGCATTCGGGTTCGACGCTGAAACGTTCGCTCCGACCTATCAACTGATCTACGGGTCGCCCGGCCGGAGCCTGGCGCTCGAGATTGCGGCGCGCCTCGGCCTGAACGCCTCGATCATCGCGGCGGCCCGCCAGAACCTGTCCGCGCGCGAGGTACAGCTCGCCGAGCACCTCGCGAAGATCGACCGCGACATGCGCGCGCTCGAGCACGAGCAGCGGCTCGCCGCCCGCGAGCGGGAGACGCTCGGGAACCGCCGAAGCGCGGATGCGCCAGCGTGAGGACGCGCTGCGGCAGCGCGAGGAAACCTTCCGCCGCCGCCTCAACGAGGAGCTCGACGCGCAGGTCCGTCAGGCGCGACGTGAGATCGACGACGTCATCGCCGGCTTGAAGGCAAAGACGACGGCGATCGCGCAGGAGGCGCAGGCGGGGGTTCGGCCAATGGTGCCAACCGGCGAGACCGGCGGGGCGCGCAGCGATGCCCGCGCGGCGGTCGATTCGGTGGTCAAGCGATACCTGGAACCGGTCGAGACGCGTGCCGAAGCACCGGCGGAGGCTGCCGCGGCTCAGGCGCCGCACGTCGGCGACCGCGTCGTCTTCGGCGGTCTCGGTCTGGAAGGCACGGTGACCGCATTGCACGACGGCGGGGCCGAGATCGACGTCCGCGGCAAGCGGATGCGCGTGAACGTCCGCGAACTGCGGGTCGTCGCCGGGACGGCGCCGCCGGCGAGGGTCAACGTCCATGTCGCGCTGCAGCCTCGCGACGGCGCGCTCGCCGATCTCAACGTGATTGGTTGCAGCGTCGACGAAGCGCTGGCCAGGGCCGAACGCTTTCTCGACGAATCGCTGCTGAACGACCAGCGCGTCATTCGTGTGATTCACGGGTACGGAACGGGACAGTTGAGGCGGGCGCTCGCCGGCTTTCTGCAGCAGCATCCGCTGGTGGCGCGCTTCGCGCAGGCACCACCCGAACAGGGCGGCGGCGGCGTGACAGTGGTGGAACTGAAGGAGTAGTTGGTCTCACTAGACTCTCCAATTTGCGATGTCGTTATTCCCGCAGCGCTTTATCGACGACCTGCGCCTGCAGGCCAACATCGTGCAGGTCGTGCAGGACTACCTGCCGCTCCGCCGCGCGGGCACGAAGTACAAGGGCCTGTGCCCGTTTCACTCGGAGAAGACGCCGTCGTTCCACGTCGATCCCGAAAAGGGATTCTTCCACTGCTTCGGGTGCCACGCCGGTGGCGACGTGTTCAAGTTCCTCGAATTGCACGAGAAGGTCGCGTTTCCCGATGCCGTGCGGATGCTGGCGCAGAAGTTCGGCGTCGCGCTGCCCGAGGTGAGCGATGAGGGCGCGGATGGCCCCCGCCAGGATGCGCGGCTGCGCGAAGAGCTGCTGAAGATCCACGAGGTCGCCGCCGGCGTATTTCCGCGAGCAGCTCGCCGGGCCGGCAGGCGCACGCGCGCGGCAGCAGCTGCAGGACCGCGGGGTGAGCGGTCAAACCATCGAGCAACTCGGTCTGGGCTTCGCGCCGCCGTCCCGCGACGGGTTGCGCGCGGCGCTCGTCGCCCAGGGGATCCCGCACGCGCTCGCTCCTCCAGAGCGGACTCGTCGTGTCAGCGGGACGGCGGTGAGGTCGTCGACCGGTTCCGCAACCGGCTGATCGTGCCGATTTGCCGGGAGACCGGGTCGGTCGTCGCGTTCGGCGGGCGGGCGATGAGTCCCGGACCAGCAGCCCAAGTACCTGAACTCGCCGGAAACGGCGATCTACTCGAAAAGCCGGACGCTCTACGGCTTGAACCTCACAAAAGCGGCGATCCGGAAGCTCGGCTACGCGGTGCTCGTCGAGGGCTACTTCGACTTCGCCCAGGTTACCAGGCGCAGGCGGCTCCGGTCGGTGGCGTCGTGCGGCACGGCGCTGACGGCGGCGCAGGCCCACCTGCTTCGCCGGTTCACGACAAAAGTGGTGCTGAGCTACGACCCCGACGCCGCCGGTGAGGGCGCCGCGGCGCGGTCGTGCGAGATCCTCGTGGCTGAGGGGTTCGAGGTCAACGTCGCCGGTGCTGGACAAGGGCGAGGACCCCGACACGTTCATTCGCAGAAAGGGCGCTGATCAATACCGTGAAAGATTGCGGACGGTCGCGGCCGTATTTGGAGTACCTGCTGGATCGTGCCGCGGCGGCGGCGGATCTGGCCCACGACCTCGGGCGCCGGCGGTTTCTGTCCAGCATGCTGACCGTGGCGGCAACCATTCCGGAGGCGGCGGCCCGGGACCAGTTCGCCGATCGGATTGCCCACAAAGCCCGTATTACAGAAGAGGTTGTCCGGGCAGAAATCCGGAAGGCGGCGGCCGGGCGGAAGACGCAGGTGGCTCGCTGCCGGGGACCGCTGTCCGGGGGCCACGTCCGGGACGCGGAGACGGGCGCTCTTGTGGTGGATTGTCAACAGCCCGGCGGAGGCGAAGACAGCTCTCAAGGAGCTCGATCCGGAGGACTTGGAGGGGCTGGCGGCGGGCGAAATCCTTGCGGTGGCCCGGACCCTGCACCCGGAATCGCCCCAGCATCTACCCTCAGGGCTGCTTCAGCGTCTAAGTACCATGAGCGCTCAGCTTGTCACCCGGGTTGCCGCCGAAAAGGCGCCCCCCGCCTTGATTGTCGGCGAATGCGTCCGTGCGCTTAAACTGATCCGTTGGGAACGGGAAAAGGCGGGGCTGCAGCGCGAGATCGACCGGCTGCAGGACAGCGGCGCCGCTCAGCACGATCACGAAATCGACATCTTGTGGGAGAAGAAAAAGGTACTGCTCCAGCGAATCCAGGGGTTGGCTTGAGTACGCGCTGTTCTAGATACGCGCGAGCGCCACGGCGCGAGGGCGTCTAAGGAGCGGGGTCGGGCCCCGCGAGGATTAATGAATGTCGATTGAGGAAAAATACGACGAAGTACGGCAGCTGATTAACATCGGCAAGGAAAAGGGTTACCTGCTGTACGACGAAGTCAACGAGCTGCTGCCGTCCGAGATCACGTCGTCGGACGAGCTCGACGATCTGTTCAACACGTTCGGCAGCGCCGGCATCGAGGTCATCGACTCGGACCAGAAGTACCTGAGGGACGAGAAGACGATCGATCGGACCGCCGAGGGGGCCGAAGAGATCGAGCTCGACCTGACGCCGGGCGCGCTGGACAAGACCAACGATCCGGTCCGGATGTACCTGCGCGAGATGGGCACCGTGCCGCTGCTCACGCGCGAGGGCGAGGTCGAGATCGCGCGGCGCATCGAGCGGGGCAAGCTCGCCGTCATCAAGTCGATTTCCCGCACGCCGCTGGTCGCGAAGAAGGTGATCCTGCTCGGCGATCAGCTGCGCAGCGGCGATCGGACGATTCGCGAGCTCGTCATCTTCAACGACGAGGAAATCACCGACGAGCGCATCCAGGAGCGGTCGAAGCAGGTCCAGCGGCAGATCGAGGCCGTCCGCAAGGCCCGCGAAGTGTCCGAGAAGCTGTTCGAGAAGCTCGCGGATACGCCGAAGGGCACGACGACGCGCGAGAAGCGGAAGTACCGGAAGGCGCGCTGGGCCGCGATGCGCGCGCTGGTCGAGCTGTCGCAGCGGATCCGCGAGATCGAGTTCACCGAGGCGGTCAAGCGCCGGCTGATCGACGAGATGAAGACGGCGGTCGAAGAGGTGAAGTCGGTCCAGCGCGAGATCGAGGGCGTCGACAAGGTGCTCAGCCCGAAGAACCGCAAGCACAAGCTGCGTGAGGAAGACCGCAAGACGCTGCTGCGCCAGCAGAAGGATCAGAAGGTCAAGCTCAAGTCGCTCACTGACACGCTGGAACAGGAGCCGGCCGATCTCAAGAAGACGCTCGACACGATCATCCGCGGCGAATACCAGGCCGAGCAGGCGAAGAAAGAGCTGGTCGAGGCCAACCTGCGTCTGGTCGTCTCGATCGCCAAGAAGTACACCGAACCGCGGCCTGCAGTTCCTCGACCTCATCCAGGAAGGCAACATCGGCCTCATGAAGGCGGTCGACAAGTTCGAGTACCGCCGCGGCTACAAGTTCTCGACCTACGCGACGTGGTGGATCCGCCAGGCGATCACGCGCGCGATCGCCGACCAGGCGCGGACGATCCGCATCCCGGTGCACATGATCGAGACGATCAACAAGCTGATTCGCACGTCGCGCGCGCTCGTCCAGGAACTGGGCCGCGAGCCCACCTCCGAGGAGATCGCGAAGCGGATGGACATCCCGGTCAGCAAGGTCCGGAAGGTCCTGAAGATCGCGCAGGAGCCGATCTCGCTCGAGACGCCGATCGGCGAAGAGGAAGATTCACATCTGGGCGACTTCATCGAGGATCGGCAGGTCGTCTCGCCGGCCGAAGCGGTGATCAACCTGAACCTGAAGGAACAGACCGAGTCGGTGCTGAAGACGCTGACGCCGCGCGAGGAAAAGGTCATCAAGATGCGCTTCGGCGTCGGCGACGGCAGCGAGCACACGCTCGAGGAAGTCGGCCAGAGCTTCGCGGTGACGCGCGAGCGGATTCGCCAGATCGAAGCGAAGGCGCTCCGCAAGCTGCGGCATCCGTCGCGCAGCCGCAAGCTCAGGGCGTTTCTGGAGGGAAGAACATCGTAAGTTGGAGAGTTGGAGAGTTGGAGAGTTTAGGAAACTTGAGCTCACCAACTCTCTAACTCACCAATTCACCAACTGTTTTGGTTACACTTGTTCGGGCCCATAGCTCAACGGTTAGAGCCGCCGGCTCATAACCGGCCCGTTCCAGGTTCGAATCCTGGTGGGCCCAGCCTTCGCTCGCCGCTCCGCGCGCGAGCTACGGCTAGCGCAGGCTCGCGCGGTGACAAGCGAAGGCTGTCGCGCCGAAGCCGCGAAGCGGCGGAGGCGGACTTCAGCGTCGGAATTCTAGAGTGCAGATTTCGATTCAAGATCTCATCGCCGACTGGCTCTAACGCTCACGCGAGCGCGCGGGACAACCGCAGCTCATGAGCCCCGGTGCGCAAGCGCCGGGGCTTTTTTTGTTTGGGGCGCCTGGTGAGGGCTGATCAATGAACGCGGATTTGGAAAGAGTGATCGCGCTGCAGCGGCTCGATTCGGCGACCCACGACGCCCAGCGCCGGCTGGCCGAGGCAGCCCGAGCGGCTGAAGGCGTTCGACGCGCGACTCGAGTCGGCGCGCGCCGCGGTGGCGACGGCGAAGGAACGGTTGGCCGAGAACCTGACGGCGCGGCGGGCCATCGAGAAGGATGTCGCCGTTCATCAGGGCCGGCTGTCGAAGTTCCGCGACCAGCTCATGTCGGTCAAGACCAACGTCGAATACCAGGCGATGCAGAAGGAAATCGAGTTCGCGCAGACCGAGGTGAAGAGCCACGAGGATCGGATCCTCGAGCGGATGCTCGAGGCCGACGACTTGACGGCCGCCGTCAAGCGCGCCGAGGCCGAAGCGGCGGCCGAGCAGAAGGCAGTGGACGCGGATCGAAAGGCGTACGAAGCGGAGCTCGCCGGCGTGCGCGAACGGCTCGGCCGGATGAACGCGGAGCGCGCCGATCTGGTGCGCGCGCATCGCCCCGCAGCTGCTGGCAACCTTCGAGATGGTCGCCAAACGGCGCAACGGAGTGGCGGTCGCCGAAGCGCGCGACGGGATCTGTACGATCTGCCACGTCCGCCTGCGCCCTCAGGTCTTCAACCTGGTCCGGCGCAACGACGAGATCCACCAGTGCGACCACTGCAACCGGATCCTGTACTTCGTCCCGGTGGCGGCCGCAGCCGCGCCCACGCCATGAGACGGCCTGCCGAAGCATGATCGTCGCGTATATCGATGGCGGGGCCCGGGGCAACCCGGGCCCGGCGGGGTTCGGCGTGCGGATCGAGCGTGCTGATGGCACGCTGGTCGAGGAATTTCACGACTCGATCGGCACCGCCACGAACAACGTCGCCGAGTACCGCGGCCTGCTCGCGGCGCTGGAGTGGGCTCGCGCCCACGCTGAAAAAGAGCTCCTGATCCGCTCGGACTCCCTGTTGCTCGTCCAGCAGATGCTCGGCAACTTCAAGGTGAAGCATGCCGGCCTGCAGCCGCTCCACGCGAAGGCGCGCCTGCTGGCGCACGAGATCGGACGCGTCAGGTACGAGCACGTCCGCCGCGAAGCCAACCGGCACGCCGACCGCCTGGCCAACGCGGCCATGGACGCGGCCGGTCGAGGCAGCTTCAGACGCACGCAACCGAGCCTTTCAGGCCCGGCTGCTGGTCTTCACCCCCGACGTGGCTTGATCGCCGCGGCGATGCGGCCCGCTGGCGGCCCGTCGCGGCGATACGAGCAGAACGCGTCAGGGTGACTGGCGGTGCAAAGTCCGGCCGCGAAGACCTGACTGGCCGGGATGCCCGCCGCTTCGAGTTGTGCGCGCGCCGACGCCCACGTATCGAACATCCACTTGCCGCTCGCCCGGCCGGCTGTGAACCAATTCGAGGTATCGCGGCCGCCAAATGCGCGGGCCATGGCTTCCCGCACGTCCTCGCCGACCTCGTAGCAGCACTGGCCGATTGCCGGTCCGATTGCCGCGAGAAGATCTTCGGGCCGGCTGCCGAACACGCGGTTCAACGCGTTGACGGTTTCCCCAGGCACCTGCGCCGCCAGACCGCGCCAGCCGGCGTGCGCCGCCGCCACGGCGCCGGTGCGCCTGTCGACGACCAGCAGCGGCACGCAGTCTGCCGCCTGGACCGCCACCGCGAGGTCCGTTCGATTCGAGATGACGACGTCCGCGTCTGGCAGCGCACCGCGCTCCTGTCCGGCGACGACGACCGTGGCGCCGTGCACCTGTCGGAGACGGCTCAAGTGATCGGGCGCAACCCCCAGCGCGTCGGCGACCTCGTCCCAGCCGTCGCGTCCCGACGGCAACGTGCCGTGGCCGAGCGTCCAGGCTCGGGTCGTGAACAGGTGCTCCGCCCACTCGAGCAGCGGCTCGCACACCAGCGCCGGAGCGGGCAGCAGCCGGCCGGCGGCGGCTTGCACCCACCGGAATCGGCCGGTAGGCTGTGGGAGCGGATTCGTCATGTCCAACATTATCGGTCTCGGCATCGACGCCACTGACATTCCCCGTATCGCGGCGACACTCGAGCGCTATGGCGAGCGCTTCATCACGCGGATTTTCACGGACGGCGAGATCGCCTACTGCCGGAGGCGCCGCGAGCCGGCCATCCACTTCGCTGGACGCTTCGCGGCCAAGGAAGCGGCCATGAAGGCACTCGGCACCGGCCACTCGCAGAATGTCCTCTGGCGTGACGTCGAGGTGGTGCGCCACGGCGGACCACCGCAACTGCAGTTCCATGGCGGCGCCGCCCGTCGCTTCGCGGCGATGGGCGCGCAATCTTCCCTTTTGACGATCACGCACTCGGAGACGCTCGCGCTCGCGCAGGTCCTCATCCTGCGCGCGTAACCGGATGGCGTCATCCTGAACCCTGACGCGTAGTGCTCCGGCCGGGCCTTCGGGTTCGACGACTGCAACCAGCCTGATTGCTTCAAGTTACAGCGCCACACACCAGCGTCGGCCCTGGCGCGGCTCTTGGTGGGCTTCGCTTCCGACGTGAGTGGCGGCCCGCTGCGGGCGCCAGGAGGAAGGAGTCAGGCGTGACGATCAAGATTGCGGCGAACGACAAAGGGAATCCGCCCGGCAAGCTGGCCGACGCGGAGCTGCACTTCAGCGAGGGACCGCTCGAAGGGCTGAAGCTGATCGGATTCGGGGTCTGGGAGCGCCGCGGCGGCAACGGACGCAACGTCACGTTTCCCGCCCGGCAGTACAGCGTCAACGGCGAACGCCGCAGCTTCGCGCTGCTTCGCCCGACGGTCGATGGGACGGCTCAGCACCGGATCCGCGACATGATTCTCGAAGCCTACCAGGAGCACGAAGCGCGGACGGCGGAAGCGGTCGTGAGCCGCCGCTGGCTTATTGAATCACCGGCAGCAGGCGCGCGTTCTCCTGCTGCCGCTTTGGCGGGAGCGTCCACTCTTCGCGTAGCGACTTCTCGTACTCGCTCTGGAAGAACGACGCCTTCATGCCGCCGTCGATGACGTCCCAGGGCAGGACAGCGTCGCCGCTGCGATCGCGAAAGATGTAGAACTCGGCGTCCACGCCCGTTTCGGCGACCGCGGCGCGCCAGTTCTGGCCGTTGCGTTCGGCGGCTTCCACGACTGCCGCGACGCGGCGGTCGCCGAGCGACAGGAGCGCCTGGTAGTACGAGTGCCGCTCCGACTTGATGTTGAAGTAGACGTTGTCGATGCCCGCCGTCAGCGTGCGCAGCCGCTTGATCTTGCGATCGGTGACCGCCGGATCCTCCATCGGCAGCCACTGGTAGGCGGTGCCCGGCTTCGGAATCAGCGGGTTGACGCTGCCGACGATGCGGCCAATCTGTCCGCGGCCCTTGGCGTGCCGGATCATGCGCTCGCGCATCTGCAGCGTCAGATCGCGGATCGCCACGAGGTCTTCGTCGGTTTCGGTAGGGAGGCCAATCATGTAGTACAGCTTCAAGTTCTCGATGCCGCTCGCGAAGATCAGCTCGGTGCGATCGAGAATCTCGTCGTTCGTCACCGTCTTGTTGATGACGCGCCGCAGCCGATCCGATCCAGTCTCGGGCGCGATCGTGATGCTCCGCTCGCCGCTCGCGCGCAAGGATGCGCACGATCGGCTCGGTGAGGTCGTCGAGCCGCAGCGAGGCCGGGCTGATGCCGAAGCCCATCTCGTGCAGCCGCGCCAGGATCCGGTCGATCTCGGGATGGTCGCACAGCGCGATCGAGACGAGCCCGACGCGGTTCGCATGCGGGCGCGCGGCCTCGGCCAGCTCGAGGATCCGGTCGGCGGGGAACGGCCGGACCGGCAGGTAGTTGTAGCCGGCCCAGCAGAAGCGGCACAGGTTCGCGCAACCGCGCACCACTTCGACAAGGAAGCGCGAACCGAACTCCGTCTCCGGCGTGAAGATGCTCGTCGCCGGCGGATCGAGTGCGTCGGTCGATCGAACGGCCGCTTTCCGAACGGGCAGCGGCGCGTCGCAGCCGCCTGCTGTCGGCAAGTAGCCGGTCAGTGCGCCGTCCACGCCGTACTGCGGCTCGTAGAACGACGGCACGTAGAAGCCGCGCTCCCGGCTGAGGCGTTGGAGCAGGTCGGCACGGCCCGTCGCTTCGCGGAAGGCCCGGTCGAGCGCCGGCACGAGCACCTCGCCTTCACCGGCAGCCACGACGTCGGCGAACGGCGCGAGCGGCTCCGGGTTCACGAACGTCACGGCGCCGCCGACCATCACCAGCGGATGGTGCGGACCACGCTCGGAGGCATAACGCGGGACGCCGGCCAGGCGCAGCAGCGTGAGGACGTTGACGTAGTCCCATTCGAACGAGACCGAGAAGGCGACCACGTCGAAGTCGCCCACCGGCGTCTGCGATTCGAGCGTCAGCAGCGGCGTCTTCGATGCCAGCAGGTCGGACAACTCCTGCTTCGGCGGCAGGAACACCCGCTCGCAGACGACGTCGTCCTGCGCGTTGAACAGGCGGTAGACCGTCTGAAAGCCGAGGTTGGACATGCCAACCCAGTACGTGTTCGGGAACACCAGCGCGACGCGCAGGCGCCCGCCGTGCGGCTTGCGGATGTAGCCGGTTTCCTTCGAGAGGGTCGCCAGTGCCCGTTCGCGTTGTTGCCAGGAATTCAAGGGTGCAGCCGCCTCTGCAGGCGGTCGTTCGGCCGCTGATACTGCGGCGACGACGGTCGCGTGTGCCGTGGGTCTATCTACTTTACCATCGGGGGCAGATCGGGCTGCGCCGACCCTGAAAGGGTCGGCCTACATCGATGCAGGTGGAGCCGACCTGAGCAGTCGGCCCGCATCGAAGCCGTCATGTAGGCCGACCTTTTCAGGATCGGCAGGAGCGCTCGTGTAGGCCGACCCTGTCGCGGTCGGCAGAGCTTCTTGTAGGCCGACCCTTTCAGGGTCGGCCTCGATCAGTTCTCCTGCCGGCGCAGGAATGCCGGGATGTCGAACGACGAGACACCGGAGTCGAGGTCGATCGCCTCATCCACCCCGCCAGTGTCGCTCGACACGCTCGCCGCTGCAGCGCCGCGCCGCCGCCAGCGGAAGGTCGAGCAGAGGACGCCGCGCAATCGACAGCCGCGGGGCCGTCATCGCTGGCATCGGCGGCACGGGCGGTACGTCGACACGCATCGCGGGCCACATCGGCGTAAGGTGTCATGTCGACGGGTGTCTGTGCCGTCGAGGCGGCCGGCCTGGCTTGCGCCCCAAGTTCAAAGCCGGTGGCAATCACCGTGATCTTCACCTTGCCCTTGAGCGCCGGATCGACGACCGCGCCGAAGATGATGTTGGCGTCCTCGTGGGCGGCTTCCTGCACGATGGTCGACGCGCCGCTGACCTCGACCAGCGAAAGGTCCGGGCCGCCGGTCACGTTGATGATCACGCCGCGCGCGCCGTTGACCGACGCGCCTTCGAGCAGCGGGCTCGAGATGGCGCGGCGGGCGGCCTCGATCGCGCGGTCTTCGCCTTCGGCGACGCCGGTGCCCATCATCGCCAGCCCCATCCCGTTCATGATCGTCTTGACGTCCGCGAAGTCGAGGTTGATCAGCCCCGGCACGATAATCAGGTCCGAAATCCCCTGAATCGCCTGGCGCAGCACGTCGTCGGCCGTCGCAAACGCATCGGTGAGCGGCGTCGACTTGTCGATGATCGTCAGCAGCCGCTCGTTCGGAATGGTGATGATCGTGTCGACGCAGTCGCGCAGCGCGTCGAGACCGCGCTCGGCCTGCAGTTGCCGCTTCTTGCCTTCGAACTTGAACGGCTTGGTGACGACTGCCACGGTCAGCGCGCCGAGCTCGGTGGCGAGACTGGCGATCACCGGCGCCGCGCCGGTGCCCGTGCCGCCGCCAAGGCCGGTCGTGACGAAAATCATGTCGGCGCCGTCGAGCGCCTGGATGATCTTCTCGGTGTCCTCGAGCGCCGCCGACCGGCCGACGTTCGGATCGGCCCCGGCGCCGAGGCCTTTCGTCAGCTTGCTGCCGATCTGCAGCTTGATCGGAGCGAAGTTATTCTGCAGCGCCTGCCGATCCGTGTTGGCGACGATGAACTCGACGCCTTCGAGGCCGGCGCGGGCCATTCGATTGACGGCGTTCCCGCCGCCGCCGCCGACGCCGATCACTTTGATCCGCGCCCCGGTGGACGCTTCCTCCTCGAGCCGCAGGCGCAGCCGCCGCGCGTCGAGAAGATCGTCGGATCAGCCATGTGTTCGAACTGGGCCATTCGTCGCTCCCTTCAGAAAAACTCTCGAAACAATCCTCTGAGCCGGCCGGCTACCCGCACCAGCGCGCCCGCGCCGACCGGCGCGCGGCCAGTGTCTCCGCTCGCGTTGCGGTAGCCGTACAGCGTCAGCCCGACTCCGGTGGCAAACGTCGGGCTGTTCACGTGATCCGCCAGGCCGCCGACACCCGTCGGGCAGCCGCGGCGTATGGGCAGGTCGAAGATCTGTTCGGCGATCTCGGGCATGCCGTCGAGGATGGCGCCGCCGCCGGTCAGCACGATGCCGGAGTTGAGGCTCTTCTCGTAGCCCGCGCGCCGGATCTCGTCCCAGACGAGGTGGAAGATTTCCTCGGCGCGCGGCTGCAGGATCTCCGACAGGATGCGCCGCGCCATGACGCGCGGCTTCCGGCCGCCGACGCTCGCGACCTCCATCGTCTCGTCTTCGTCGACCATTCCCGAGAGCGCGCAGCCGCACTTGCGCTTGATCTTTTCCGCATCGGGGACTGGCGTCCGCAGCCCGACGGCAATGTCGTTGGTGAAGTGATCGCCGCCGATGCCGACCACCGCCGTGTGCCACAGGCTGCCGCGCTCGTAGATCGCGATATCCGTGGTGCCGCCGCCGATGTCCACCAGCGCGACGCCCAGCTCTTTCTCGTCGTCGGTCAGGACCGATTCGCTGGCGGCAAGCTGCTCGACCACCGTCTCGGCGACGTTCACGCCGGCGCGGTTCACGCACGCGACGATGTTCTGGGTCGAGCTCTGGCTGCCGGTGACGATGTGGACGTTGACCTCGAGGCGCGCGCCGGTCATGCCGACCGGCGCGCCGATGCCGTCCTGCTCGTCGACCACGAAGTCCTGGGGCAGGACGTGCAGGATCTCGCGCCCGGTTGGCAGCGACACGGCCTTGGCGGCATCGATCGCCCGTCGCACGTCCTCCCGGGTGATCTCGCGGTTCTTGCCGGCGACGGCAATCACGCCGCGGCTGTTGAACCCCTTGATGTGCGGCCCGGACAAGGCGAGGTGGACCGAATCGATCTCCACGCCCGCCATCAGTTCGGCTTCCTCGATCGCCTTCTTGATGGAATCGACCGCCGCTTCGAGGTTGACGACGACGCCCCGCCGGATGCCGCGCGACTCGGCGACACCGATCCCCACCACGTCGAGCCCGCCGCGGTCGATCATTTCCGCGACGACGGCCGTCACCTTGGACGTGCCGACGTCGAGCCCGACAAGGTACCGCTCCTTACGCGCCATCTGCCTCCCGACTCGCCTTACCGAGGGGCTTCGCCCCTCGGACTCCCCGACACGCTCTCTAGCTCGCCGCTACTGGCTCCTCGACCTCGCTCGACTCCCGACTCCCGACTCCCGACTCCCGACTACCGACTACTTCGCGCCGGCCTGACATAAATCCGATCGTCGAACCGCAGATCGACGTACTCGATCTCGGGCACCCGCTGCCGCAGCGCCGCGGCAAGCTGCAGGTAGGTGCGGATCCGCTGGAGAAAACGATCGCGTCCGACGAACACGACCGCCGGGTCGTCATTGAGAATCACCTTGGCGTTGTGCAGGTCGGCGACGTCGACCTGCGACAGCTGCGCCGCGATCTCGGGATCGGCGTGCAGCGATTCGATCAGCCGCGCGGCCAGATCGGCGCGCGCTTCGTCGAGCATCGCGGGGCCGCTCTCGAGCGGGGCGAGGCCATCCACGATCGGCAGGTCGAGGTCGCGATACTGCGGACCGTACATGTCGATGACCGTGCCGCGCTCGTCGACGAGGTAGAGCTCGCCGCTGATCCGGCCGATCGCCACCGGCTGCCGCTCGGTCACCGTCACCTCGACGGTCGACGGCAGCGAACGCCGGAACGCCGCGTCGCGCACCCACGGCGACGTCAGCAGGCGGCGGCGCCACGAATCGAGGTCGGTCAGGACGATGTTCTCGCCGCGAAGGCCGCCAAGCACCGCCAGCACTTCCCCGGTCGAGAGCCGGCCGTTCCCGCGGATCACGATGTCGTCGATCTGGAGCACGCGCGCGTGCGTCACGACGCTGCCGCCGCGGTAGAGCGCATACAGCGCCAGCAACACGAGCACGGCCGTCTTGAGCAGCGGGCCTGACCACGGCGACGAGCCGGCCGCGCTTGCGGCCAGGCTTGACGTGCGCCCGACGGAATCGCCGATCCGACGGCGCGGCCACCGGGCTCATGAGGCGCCTCCCGGCGCAAGGAGCTGCACCAGTCGATCGGCCACCGAGCCGATCGAGCCGGCGCCGAGCACGATCACGACGTCGTTCGGCCTGGCGATCGCGGCGAGGGCGGCTGGCACGTCATCGAGCGGCGGCACGACATCGACCGGCACCGATACGCTGCGCCGGACGGCCGCGGCCAGCGCGTCGAGCGTCACGCCGGCGATCGGCTCCTCACCCGCGGCATAGATGTCGGTCAGCACGACGTGCGCGGCGCCAGCCAGGGCGGGGCCAAATGCGTCCAGGAGCGCAGCTGTCCGCGAGAAGCGGTGCGGCTGAAAGGCGACGATGGTCCGCCGTCCGAGATGGCGAGCCGCTTCGAGCACCGCGGCGATCTCGGTTGGATGATGGCCGTAGTCGTCGACGACCAGAATGCCGTTCGGCTCGCCGCGGACGTCGAACCGGCGCTCCGCGCCGCGGAATTCTTCGAGGCCAGGAACGATCCGATCGAACGGCAGCCCGACTTCGAGGCCGACCGCGAGCGTCGCCAGCGCGTTGAGCAGGTTGTGGCGGCCCGGGACGTTGAGCGCCAGCGGACCGAGCGTCACCACCGCCTGCGACGGGTCGTCGGCCCGTCGCGCGCGGCGCTTGACCGTCGCCCGCACCGACAGCGGGACCGAGCTGCACGTCCGTCGCGGTCAGGTCGGCGGCGGGCGCGTCGAGCCCATACGTGGTCGTCCGCCGCGTCATCCGGGGCAGCGACGGCGGCGAGATGCGGATCGTCCGCGCAGGCGACCACGGCGCCGTAGAACGGCACCTTGTTGGCGAATTCGACGAAGGCCTGCTGCAAGTCGGCGAAGCTCCCGTAGCTCTCGAGGTGCTCGTGATCGATGTTCGTGATCACGGCCACCGTCGGAAACAGTTTCAGAAACGATCGATCGCTTTCATCCGCCTCGGCGACCATCAGCTCGCCACGGCCGAGCCGCGCGTTGCTGCCGAATGCGCTGAGCCGCCCGCCGATCACCGCCGTCGGGTCGAGGCCCGCCCGTTCGAGCACGAGCGCGATCATCGACGTCGTCGTCGTCTTGCCATGCGCGCCCGCCACCGCGATCGCGAAACGGAGACGCATCAGCTCGGCGAGCATCTCCGCGCGCGGAATCACCGGGATCTTCCGGCGCACCGCTTCGGCGACCTCCGCGTTCCCGGCGCCGACGGCCGACGTCACCACGACGACGTCGGCGCCGCCGACGTGCTCGGCGGCATGCCCGATGGCCACCTGGACGCCCAGCGTCGCGAGCCGGTCGGTCACCGGCGACCGCCGCTGCGTCCGAGCCGGTGACGACGTACCCGAGGTTGGCGAGCAGCTCGGCGATGCCGCTCATGCCGATGCCGCCAATCCCGATGAAGTGGACCCGCCGCGTCTTCCCGAGCACCGGCCTCTCACGCCGGATCCGACAAGGACCCGGCCTACGTCGCCACCAACTGCAGCGCGCGATCGACGATCACCTTCGCGGCGTCCGGCCGCGCGAGCGACGCGCGCCGCCGCGGCCATCCGCTGCCGCGCCGCGGCGTCGCGCATGAGCGCGACGATGCGCTGCGCCAGCACCGCCGCCGGTCGCGTCCGACTGCCGCAGCATCTCGGCGGCGCCCGCGCGACGCCAGCGCCTCGGCGTTGCGGCGCTGGTGGTCGTCGGTCGCCGTCGGCAGCGGAATCAGAATCGCCGGCTTCCCCGCCGCAGTGATCTCGGCCAGCGTCGTCGCGCCGGCGCGGCAGACGATCAGGTCCGCTGCGCGGAGGCGCCGTCCCATGTCGAAGAAGAACGGCTCGACTTCGGCCTGAAGCCCCGCCTGCCGGTAAGCGGCGCGCACCATCTCCACATCTCGCTCTCCTGTCTGGTGCGCGAGACGAAGACGGTGACCGCCGGCCGCCAGCTGCGGCGCTGCCTCCACCATGGCCAGATTGATCGCGTGCGCGCCCTGAGAGCCGCCAAAAACTAGGATCCCGCCGCCGGATGCATCGTCATTCGCGCCCGACTCCCGAATGGTTCGACCGCCTGCAGAAACTCCGGCCGAACCGGGTTACCGCTGACGAACGCCTTCTCGCCGAAAAACCTCCTCGTCGATTCGAACGACACCGCGGCCGCCCGCACGAACGGCCTGAGCAGCCGATTGGTCAGGCCCGGGCGCCGCGTTCTGCTCGAGCAGCATCGTCGGCACGCCGCGAAGCGCCGCCGCAAGCACGACCGGACCCGAGCTGTATCCGCCGACGCCAATCACCAGGTGCGGACGCCGCGCCGAGATGATGCGCGAAGGAGTCGATCAGGCCCAACGGCACCAGCACCGCGCCGCGTGCGCGAGCGGCCAGCGACTTGCCTTTCAGGCCAGCGCTGCGGATCAGGTCGAGCGGAAACCCTTCGCGCGGCACGACACGCGCCTCGATCCCGTGCGCCGTCCCGGCGAACGAGATCTGCGCGTCCGGGCCGCCGCGACCAGCAGTTCCCGCGCGACGGCAATGCCCGGGTACAAATGGCCTCCGGTGCCGCCGCCGGCGATCACCACTCGTATGGAAATCCCCGCCCCCTTTCATGTCTCAGTCGCCGCGTGCTGCGACACGTTGAGGAGCACGCCCATGCCCATGAGATTGACCAGCATCGACGAGCCGCCCTGGCTGATGAATGGCAGCGGAATGCCCTTCGTCGGCAGGAGCCCGAGCACCACGCTCATGTTGATGAACGCCTGGATGGCGACCATCGTCGTCACGCCGAGCGCGAGGAAGGCACCGAATGCATCAGGCGCCTGCAGCGCAATGCGGAGGCCGCGCCAGGTGATCACGCAGAAGCAGATCAGGAGGCAGCTCGCGCCGATGAATCCGAGTTCCTCGGCAATGACCGCGTAGATGAAGTCGGTGTGCGCCTCGGGCAGGTAGAAGAGCTTCTGGACGCCGTTCATCAGGCCGCGGCCGGTGATGCCGCCGGTGCCCACCGCGATGAACGACTGGATGATCTGAAAGCCGCTCCCGAGCGGGTCGTCCCAGGGATTGAGAAACGCCATCAGCCGCTGGCGCCGGTACGGGAACGCCATCACGAGCAGCGCAACCAGCGGCAGCATCGTCAGCGCCGCGCCGGCGATGTAGACGTAGCTGACTCCCGCCGCAAACACCATGACCGCGGCGATGACGGCCAGAGACATGGCCGTGCCGAAATCGGGCTCGAGCAGAATCAGACCGACGAAGATGCGCCACGACCAGGCTGATCGGGGCCAGCGCGTAGGTGACGTCGTTGATCCGGTGCATGCGGCGCTCGAGCAGGGCGGCGATGAAGACGATCGCGCTGAGCTTCGCCAGCTCCGACGGCTGGATGCCGAGGCCGCCGATTGAGAACCAGCGGCGGGCGCCGGACACGCTGCGGGGCGAACAGGACCGCGACCAGGGCCAGGCAGACGATGCCGAAGCACGACCAGATGAACACCGGCTCGCGGTAGTTGCGGTAGTCGATCCGCATGACCACCCCGAGGAGGGCGACGCCGAGGATCGCCCACATCAGCTGCTTGATCAGGAAGAAATAGGGCTGGCCGTACCGCTCGTCGGCCATCACCGCCGACGCGCTGTAGACCATGACAATGCTGATGGCGACCAGCAGGATGGTCGTCAGGAACAGGATCCGGTCGGACTTGAGTTTTCGAGCCATTCAGGTCTATAAAGCCGGGCCGCTCATCACCCGAAATACTGTGAGCGGTCAGCAGTCGTCAGTCGGCCTCGGGCAGAGGCACCAGCTTCACAGGCCGGGGCAGCCTGTGTTCCCAGCAGCCAGTCCTCTACCGCTCAGACCGACTGACGACAGCTCACCGTTCACAGTCCGGCGGACCTAGCAGGCCGCAGACCCGGCGTTCACTCCGACCGCGACCTACAGGTCCGCCTACCGTCGACCAACCGCGCCACTTCCTCCTTGAACCGCCGTCCGCGCTCCGCGTAGTCGCGGAACATGTCGAAGCTCGCGCACGCCGGCGCGAGCAGCACGACCCCCGCCGGCGCGGCGAGATCGAACCCCAGCCGTACGGCCGCTTCCAGGCTGTCGGCCTCATGCACGTCCACGACGTCGTGCAGGGCGTCGCTGGATGAGCGGCCGCGCTTCGCCGATCGCCACGACGGCCCGGGCGCGAGCGCGCGAGCGGGCCGCGCAGCAGCCGCAGATCGCCGCCCTTGAATCGCCCGCCGATAATCGGCACCAGATCCGACTTCGAAGCTCTCGATCGACCGAGCGCCGACTCGACGTTGGTCGCCTTCGAGTCGTTGACGAACCGCACACCGCCGACACTCGGCCACGAGCTCCATCGCGTGCTCGAGGCCGCGGAAACGCATCGACCGCCGCGGTCATCGCCGCCGGCGCGGCGCCGGCAAGCGTCGCCGACCGTGGCGGCCGCCATCACGTCGACGACGAGGTGCGGACCGATCAGGTGAATCGCGTCCAGCGGAACCAGGCGCTCGACGCGGCCGTCGTGCCGGCTGACGATCCAGCCGTCCGAGATCGCCGTGCCTTCCTCGAGCGCCGCGTCGCGCGCGAACAGCCGGCGGCGCGCCGCGCCACGCCGCGCCAGCTCCAGGACCAGTGGATCGTCGGCGTTCACCACGGACCAGTCGTCGGCCGTCTGGTTCTCGAAGATCCGCGCCTTGGCGGCTGCGTACGCCGCGACGCTCGGATGGCGGTCGAGATGATCCGGCGAGAAGTTCAGCATCACCGCGATCCACGGACGGAACGTCTCGATCTGCTCGAGCTGAAAGCTGCTGGTCTCGACCACGTGCAGCGTGTCCGGCGTCGACTCCGCGACCTGCGCGCTGAGCGGCGCGCCGATGTTCCCGCCGACCGTCACCTTGAAGCCCGACGCTTCGAGCATCCGGCCGGTCAGCGCGGTCGTCGTCGACTTCCCTTTCGTTCCGGTGATCGCGATGATCCGGCCGCGCAGCCAGCGCGACGCGAGCTCGATCTCGCCGATCACCGGCACGCCGCGCGCGCGCGCCGCCGCCACGGCCGGCTGCTCGGGCGGCACGCCCGGGCTCAAGCACGACCAGGTCGGCGCCCGTGAACGTCGCGTCCTGATGCCCGCCGCGTTTCGAGGGCGACGCCGATCTCCGCGAGCGGCTGCGCCTCCGGGACGTCGGCGCGCGCGTCGGACAGCGTCACGCGCGCGCCGCGCTCGACGAGCAGCCGCGCGGCGGCAATGCCGCTCCGTGCCGCGCCGGCCACCGTCACTCGTCTTCCCCTCAACCGAGAACGTCCAACTCCGTTCCAGTCCCAGCCCAGTCCCAGCCCCGTTTCACCGCAGCTTCAGCGTCGTCAGGCTGAACAGCCCGAAGATGATCGCGACGATCACGAACCGGGCGATGACCTTCGGCTCGCTCCAGCCGATCAGCTCGAAATGGTGGTGGAGCGGCGCCATCTTGAACACGCGCTTGCCGGTCAACTTGAACGAGGCGACCTGAATCGCGACCGACGCCGCCTCGAGCACGAACACGCCGCCGACGATCACCAGCAGCAGTTCCTGCTTGATCAGCGTGGCCACGATGCCGAGCGAGGCGCCGAGCGCCAGCGATCCGACGTCGCCCATGAAGATTTCCGCCGGATAGGCGTTGTACCAGAGGAAGCCGAGCGAGGCGCCGACCAGCGCGCCGCAGAAGATCGTCAGCTCGCTGGTCTCGAAGTGAACCAGCAGCAGGTACGCCGCCAGCTCGCGATGGCCGGTCACATACGCCAGGGCAGTCAACGTTGCCGCGGCGATCGCAAACGTGCTGATCGCCAGGCCATCGAGCCCGTCGGTGAGATTGACCGCGTTCGACCACGCGACGAGCGTGAAGACCGTGAACGGGAGGTACCACCACCCGAAATCCGGAATCAGGTTCTTGAAGAACGGAAAGATCAGTCGCGTGTTGTACTGGCCCTGTTGCGCCAGCACCAGCAGCACGATGCCGACGACGAGCGCGATGCCGGCCTGCCCGGCCATCTTGTAGCGCGGCCACAGGCCGTGATGATCGCGGCGCACGATCTTCAGATAGTCGTCGAGGAAGCCGACGCCGCCGAACGCCGCCGTCGTCAGCACGGCAATCCAGACGTAGACGTTCGTCAGATCCGCCCAGAGCAGCGTCGGCACCAGCGCCGCCGTCAGAATCAGCAGCCCGCCCATCGTCGGCGTCCCGGCCTTCGGCCGGTGCGACGTCGGGCCTTCCTGCCGGATCACCTGGCCGATCTGGAACTCGCGCAGCTTGCGGATCATCCACGGGCCGAGCAGCAGGCTGATCGCCAGCGCCGAGAGGCTGGCGACCGCCGTGCGGACGGTGATGTACCGCGTCACGTTCACGAGCGCGCCGAGGTTCAGCGCGGTCAGCTGACCCTGCAAGTAGGACAACAGGTGATACAGCATCGGCCCTAGACGACACCGGAGTTGCGTCCGCCTGCGATCGAGCGCTTCCCGCGCGACCGCGACATCGTCGAACGGCAGCACCTGGCTGCCGATCACTTGATACTTCTCGTGGCCCTTGCCGGCGACGAGCACCAGATCGCCCGGGCGCGCCAGCCCGATCGCCCTGGCGATCGCCTCGCGGCGGTCGACGATCGCGAGCATCCGCTGATCGCTGTCGCGCCGCGTGTCGGCGGTGAGCCCGCGCTGGATCTCCTCGATGATCCGGCCGGGATCCTCGCTGCGCGGGTTGTCGGACGTGATCACGATGACGTCGCTGAGCCGGCCGGCGACCGCGCCCATCAGCGGCCGCTTCGTGCGATCGCGATCGCCGCCGCAGCCGAACACCGTGATCAGCCGGCCGCGCGCCAGCGGCCGCGCCGTCTCGAGCAGGTTGCGGAGCGCGTCGTCGGTGTGCGCGTAGTCGACGACGACGGTGACCTCGTCGCGGGCGCCCGAAACGACCTGGAAGCGGCCCGGCACGCCGTCGAGTGCCGCGACGCCGCGCTCGATGGCATCGAACGACAGGTCGAGCGCCGTGCGCGGTGGCGACCGCCGCGAGGATGTTGTAGACGTTGGGCCGGCCGACCAGCCGCGACTTGACGCGGATCGTGCCGCGCGGCGTCCGCACGTCGAACGCCAGCCCCTCGAGCGAAAACGACAGCGGGCCGGGCGTGATGTCGGCCGGGCGATTGATGGCGTAGGTCACCGGCCGGCCGCCGACCTCGGTCAGCGACAGCCCGCGCGGATCGTCGATATTGATCAGGCTCGGCGCGTCGCGCGGCAGCATCTCGAACAGCCGGCGCTTCGCCTGGAAGTAGTCCTCCATGTCGGCATGGAAGTCGAGATGGTCGCGCGTCAGGTTCGTGAAGACGCCCGCCGCGAACGTCATCGCCGTCGACGCGGCGGAGCGACAGCGCGTGCGACGACACTTCCATCGCGCAGGCGCGGCAGCCGGCGTCGACCATCTCGCGCAGCATCGCCTGCAGCTCGGGCGCTTCCGGCGTCGTGCGCGTCGCGTCGCGCAGCTCGGATCCGATGCGGTAGCCGACCGTGCCGAGCAGGCCGCAGCGCAGGTTGGCCGCGTCGAAGATGGACGCCACCAGATACGCCGTTGTCGTCTTGCCGTTCGTGCCCGGTGATGCCGACCACCTGCATCTCGCGCGCTCGGATGGCGGTAGAACGCCGCCGCCAGCACGGCGAGCGCCCGGCGCGCGTCGTCGACCACCGTCCAGACGACCTTCGCGTCAGGCGGCGCCGGCTGTTCTGAGACGACCGCGACGGCGCCGCGCTCGATCGCCTGGCGCGCGAACGCCGTCCCGTCGGCGTGCTGGCCCTTCAGCGCGACGAACACGTCGCCGGCTCCCACCGCGCGCGAGTCGTACGCGATCGAGCGCACGACGCCGACGGCTGCCTCCGCCTGCCTCGCGTCGTCAGCGCGGACCAACCCCTTGCCTCGCGGAGCACGCCGTGCAGTTCGGCCCAGGTCATGGCTGCTGCGTCGGCGGCCCGCGACGCCGAAGGGCGGCGGCCCAGCTGCAGCCGGCAGGTTTCGCCGCCTTCGAAAGGAGTGCCCGGTGGCGGGTCCTGCGCGAGGACGACTCCCTGCCCCGACATGCGCGCCGACAATCCGAGTTTCATGAGCGTGCGCATCGCGTCGCGTGCGCTCAAGCCGCGCAGATCGGGCATCGTCTGCGGGCCGGCGTCCGATACGAGCGCCACCACCGGTGCCGTGGTCGCAACGGGACGCGCCGCAACGGGCGACGGCGCATTGCGCGCGACCAGCACCGGAGGAGCCGGATTGATCGTCGGCGCCACGCCGAGGTATCGCATCGCCGGTCCGGCGATGCGGCTGAAGATGGGAGCGGCCACCGCCCCGCCGCTGTTGCCGTTGGCGTGCGGCGCGTCGATCATCACGATGATGGCGACCGCCGGTTTTCGGGATGGCGCAAACCCGACGAACGATACGTTGTTCTCGGATGCCGAATACCGGCCGTCGATCAGCTTCGAGGCGGTGCCCGTCTTGCCGGCAACCGTATAGCCGTCGATCTGCGCAAGCTTGGCGGTGCCATCCGTCGCCACGGCTTCCATGATCGTCGTCAGCGTGGCGGCGGTGGTCGGTTCGACGGCCCGGCGCAGGACTTTCGGTTTGACGGCGTATCGGCGGTTGTCGCGATACACGGCCCGGACGATGCGCGGCTCCATCAGTTCGCCGCCATTGGCGATGGCGCTCGGCCGCCGCCACCATCTGCAGCGGCGTGACGCCAACCTGGTAGCCCATCGACACCGACGCAATCGCGTCCTCGGTCCACTTGTCGGGACTCCAGACGATGCCCGGGCTCTCGCCGGGAAAATCCGGCGAGATCGGGCGCCCGAACCCGAATCGCTCGACGTAACGGCCCAGACGCTCGGCGCCCAGCCTGAATCCAATCTTCACGGCGCCGACGTTGCTCGAGCGGATGAGCACATCGCTGAACGACAGCACGCCGTAGTTGTGGCCGCGGAACTCGTCGATGATGCGATTGCCGATGCGGAGGATCCCGGGGCTCGTGTCGATGAGCGCGGTCGTCGCCATCACGCGCTCTTCGATCGCGGCCGAGGCGGTGACGATCTTGAATGTCGATCCCGGCTCGTAGAGGTCCTGGACGGCGCGATTGCGCCGTGCCGAATTCGGACGAGTCGCCGAAGACGTTCGGATTGAACGTCGGCTCGTTCGCCATCGCCAGGATCTCGCCGGTCGACGGATCCAGGACGACGGCGGCGCCGCCCGGCGCGCGGTTCTCGACCACGCCGGCGTGCAGTTCGCGCTCGACGATGAACTGCAGGTAGCTGGTCGATGGTCAGCTCGATCGAGGAGCCGGCCGTCGGCGGCCGCTCGACGCGGCTGAACACGTGGCCGCGAGCGTCGGTCGTGACCAGGACGGTGCCGTCCTTGCCGCGAATCTGGGAGTCGTAGGCCGACTCGATGCCGCTCAACCCCTTGTTGTCGATGCCGACGTAGCCGAGCGCATGCGCGGCCAGCCGCGTGTTCGGATAGAGCCGGCGGCTTTCCTTGATGAACCCGACCCCGTCGAGATCGAGCGCAGCGACGCGTCGCGGGCGACTTCGGGCGAGACCTGCCGTTTGACGTAGGCAAAGGCGCGCTGGGTGTTGAAGCGATCGAGCAGCCGCTGCCGGTCGCGAGCGTTACAGTCGCGGAGCGCCTCGCACAGGCGATTCACCGCCTGCTCTTTGTCCTTGAGCTCGGACGGCACGGCGTAGACCGAATCGGCGTCAACGCTCGTCGCCAGGACATTGCCGCGGCGGTCGACGATGTCGCCGCGCTTCGCCGGAGCCGCGCGGTGTCCGATTGTGCTGGCTCTCGGCGCGCGCTTGAAGCTCTGGCCGCAGGACCGTCTGCAGATAGCCGAGCCTCACCTCGATGGCGAGCGCCCAGAAGCCGAGCACGCTCACGGCGACGATGAGGCGACGCTTGAGTGTCTGACGCCAGTCCGGGGCGGGGGGCTGCATACGCTACCGCCGCGCCACGACCGAAGATGCGGGCAGGTCGCTCGGCACGACCCGCTCGATGACGATCGCCTCGTCTTTCGACGGCGCGACCAGCCGCAGCTTGCTTGATGGCGAGCGCCTCGATCCGCTGCGGCGAGCGCAGCGTATCGATCTCGAGCCGCAGGTGCCGCGCCGCCTCCTCCTCGGCGGCGCGCTCGCGCTGCATCTGCTCGACGCGGTAGCCGTGACGCAGCAGCTCGAAGTGCTGCCAGGCGGAAAACAGCAGCACGAGCACGAGAAACGCCGCCAGCGCGACGGACTTCCACAGCTCACGATGCCGCGCCTCGTCGACTTCCCGGACGATCGGGTTGTTGCGAACGTCCTTCTTGATCGCGTACTCGAAGGGCTCAGCCATGATTGGAGGCCATCCTCATCCCAGCCGCTCGGCGGCGCGCAGCTTCGCGCTTCTTGCCCGGGGGTTGTTGCGCACTTCGTCGTCGCTCGGCACGACCGGCTTCTTGGTCAGGACTCTGAGCAGCGCCTGCTCGCCGCGCTCGAGCGCGCGCAACGTGTGTTTCACGATGCGATCTTCGAGCGAATGAAAGGTGATCACCACGAGCCGCCTGCCGATTCGCAGCCGCCGCACCGCCGCCTCGATGAAACGGTCGAGACCCTCGAGCTCGCGGTTCACCCAGATGCGGAGCGCCTGGAACGTCCGGGTCGCGGGATCGATCCGCGTGTAACCGCGGTGCGGGACCGAGCGCCGCACGATCGAGGCAAGCTGCCCGGTCGTGGCGATCGCCGCCTCGTGCCGCGCCTCCACGATCGACCGCGCGATGCGCCGTGAAAACCGCTCTTCGCCGTACTTGAAGATGGCGTCCGCCAGATCGCGCTCCGACGAACGGGCGACGAGGTCAGCCGCGGTCTCGCCCGAGGTCGGATCCATGCGCATGTCGAGCGGCTCGTCGCGCTGGAAGCTGAAACCGCGGCCCGGGGCTTCGAGCTGCATGGATGAAATGCCGAGGTCGGCCAGCGCGCCGTCGATGCAGTCGATCGGCGGGTGTCCAGGACGTCGTCGAGCGCGCGATAATCGGCGTGGACGAGCTCCACGCGGTCGGCCCAGGGCGCCAGGTTGTGCCGCGCCGCGGCAATGCGCCGACGGGATCGCGATCGAGCCCGAGGACGCGCGTGGCGCCGGCCTCCAGCAGCGCGCGGGCATGGCCGCCGAGGCCGACGGTGCAATCGACGAAGAGGCCGCCGCGCTCCGGCTGGAGGTGGAGCAGCGCTTCGGCGGTCAGGACGGGAATATGGGTCGTCAAATCCCGAACTCCGCGAGCGCGCGCGCGTCGTCGTCGGTGTACTGTTCGCGCTGCAGGCGCGTCAGGAAGCGATCGTGGTTCCAGACGTCGAGGTAAGTTGACCTGGCCGAGGACGTCGACATCGCCGGACATCGTCGCAGCGTCGCGCAGGCGGACCGGGATGAGGACGCGGCCCTGGATGTCGAGCTCAGCCGCCTGACCGAAGTAGTTGACACGGTCGAGGAAGCGCAGCTTCGACGGGTGCGAGGACGGCATTCCCGCCAGCTTTTGCTCGATTTCGAGCCACACGGGCATCGGATAGACGCGGACGTACTCGCCCGTCAGGCTCGTCAGAAAGAGCTCACGACCATACTTGCCCTCGAGCAGGGAACGGAAGGCGTTCGGCACCTTGAGCCGTCCCTTGTCATCGATGCGAGCAGGCGCGTTGCCCCTAAACACGCGACACTACTCCACTTTCAGCCAAAATTTTCCACCGGGCATAGTAGGTGAGCGTTAGCTGGATGTCAAGGCGTATCAGTAAGTTACGCTAAATTTTCGTCGTTTCCATCGCCTTGCATGAATTTGGGCAATTGCCACACGATGGTCGCGCATGACTGGCCTTGGGCGAGGGACGAGGAACGCATCGCTGAGCGCCAGGGGTCGCGATCCCCGGCCGGCGGCCGCGGATCGCGCGTGCTACGATGCCGGGTTTGCCATGCTGAAAGCGGCGCTCGTAGGTTTCGGATCCAGCGGCAAGACCACACTCTTCCAGTTGATGACCAGCGCCCGCGAGACCGGGCGCGCGGCTCACGGCAAAGGCGAGGCGACGATCGGGATCTCCAAGGTGCCCGACGACCGCCTCGATCGCCTGACGTCGATGTACAACCCGCGGAAGCGGGTGCCGGCGACCGTCGAGTTCTCGGACCTGGCCGCGCCGGGCGGGGCGAGCGGCGCCCAGACGCTGGTGGACGTCGCGGCGTACAAGAACGCGGACGCTCTCGTCCATGTCGTTCGCGCGTTCCAGGATCCAGCGGTTCCGCATCCCTCCGGAGCCGTCAACCCGCTCCGGGACGCGCAGTCGGTCGAGGACGAGCTGATTCTCGCGGACCTCGGCGTCGCGGAGCGGCGCCTCGAGAAGCTCGAGAAGGATCTGAAGAAGACCCGGACGGCCGATCTCGAGAAAGAGCGCGACGTGCTGGCGATATGCCGGCCGGCGCTCGAAGAAGGGCGGCCGCTGCGCGCCCTCGACCTCCAGGGAGAGGACCTGAAGCGGCTGCGCGGATTTCAGTTTCTGTCCGCCAAACCGCTGCTCGTCGTCATCAACCTCGACGAAAGCCAGCTGGCAGGCGAAGCGGCGACCCGCATCGACAAGCGCCGCCGAGGCGACCGGGCTGACGCCATTTCTTTCACGCGCCCGCACGGCGGCGGTCGCGGTCTGCGCCAGGATCGAGCTGGAGATCGCGCAACTCGACGCCGCGGACCGCGCCGGCTTTCTGGCGGACCTCGGTCTCGACCGAATCGGGACTCGATCGCGTGATTCGTGCCAGCTACGATCTGCTCGGCTACATCTCCTTCTTTACGGTCGGCGAGGACGAGTGCCGGGCGTGGTCGATTCCGCGCGGCACGCCGGCCCAGCTCGCGGCCAGCGAAATCCACAGCGACATCGCGCGCGGCTTCATCAGGGCGGAGGTCGTCAGCTACGACGCGCTGATCGGCCGCGGCTCGATGGCCGCCTGCCGCGATCACGGCGAAGTGCGCCTCGAGGGGAAGGACTACATCGTCCAGGACGGCGACATCATCAATTTCCGATTCGCCACATGACGCTCGCGCGGCGCACGTCGGTCATCGTTCCTGCCTTCAACGAGGAGCACGCCGTCGGCGCCATCGTCGCCGGCCTGCGGGCGCGGCCGAATGGCTGGAAATTCTCGTCGTCGACGATGGCTCGAGCGACGGAACGGCGGCACGAGGCGGCGGTGGCCGGCGCGCGGGTGGTGCGCCACCCGTACAACAAAGGAAACGGCGCGGCGGTCAAGACCGGGATCCGGCAATGCGCCGGGGAATTCGTCCTGATCGTCGACGCCGACGGCCAGCATCGCCGGCCGACGCGGCGAGGCTCGTGGCACGGCCTGGACGCATACGATCTGGTCGTCGGCGCGCGGTCCGCGCGTTCCCAGGCCACGTGGACGCGGCGCTCGGGCAACGCGCTCCTCAATTGGCTCGCCGGCTATCTCGCCGACCGGACGATCCCGACTTGACGTCCGGATTTCGCGCGGCGCGGCGGGAGTATCTGCTGGAGTTCCTCCATCTCCTGCCGAACGGCTTCTCGACGCCGACGACGACCACCCTCGCCTTTCTCAAGGCTGGCTACAGCGTCGCGTTCCAGCCGGTTGAGGCGCTGCAGCGCGAGGGCGACTCGAAGATCAGGCTGTTTCACGACGGCGCGTCGTTCTTCCTGATCCTGCTGAAGGTGATCACGATCTTCAGCCCGCTGCGCATCTTCGTGCCGATCAGCCTGGTCTCGTTCGCGCATCGGGCCGGGTACGCGTTGTGGACGATCGCCACACAGTCGCACGTGACCAACTCCTCGGTGCTGCTGATCGTGCTGAGCGTGGTGATCTTCCTGATGGGCCTCGTCTCCGAGCAGATCTCGTCGCTGAGGTTCGGGAGCAGGAAGCCGTGACGCACGCGCGCGATCGTCGTCGTCCCGACCTACAACGAGCGCGGCAATCTGCCGATCCTGGTGGACGCGCTCATGCAGCAGCCCGGCCTGCGCCTGCTCGTCATGGACGACCAATCACCCGACGGAACCGGGGACGTCGCCGAGACGCCCTGGCGCGCGAGCACCCGGCCGCATCGACGTCGTCCACCGGAGTGGCCGGCGCGGCCTGGGCCGCGCGTATGTCGACGGCTTCCGGCAGGCGATCGCGCGAGCCGGTCGACGTCGTCTGCCAGATGGATGCGGACCTCTCGCACGATCCCCGGCAGCTTCCGGATCTGATTGCCGCGGCCAGGCACGCCGACGTGGTGATCGGCTCGCGGTACATCACCGGCGGCAGATCGTGAACTGGCCGAAGCGCCGCGAGATCCTGAGCCGCTTCGCGAACGTCTACGTGCGGGCGATCACGCGGCTTGAAGACGCACGATTGCACGGCCGGGTATCGCTGCTGGCGGCGCGAGCACGCTCGCGCGCCTGCCGCTCGATCGGTTCATCTCCGACGGTTACTCATTCCAGATCGAAACGCTCTTCTCCGCGGCGCGCCTCGGCTGCCGGATCGTGGAGGTTCCCATCACGTTCGTGGAGCGGCGGGAGGGACAATCGAAGGTGTCGCGGGGCGTCCTGATCGAATCGGCGATCACGCCCTGGCGCCTCGTCCTCAAGCCTTTTCGTGCTATCGTTTAACGGCTTTTTCCATGCAGCGCTCATCCGGACCCGCTCCGAGCCTGAGCGTCTTCTTCCCGGCCTACAACGACAGCGGCACCATCGCGAGCATGGTGATCCGCACCGTGAAGGCGGCGGCGGAGCTGACCCCGGACTTCGAGATCATCGTCGTCGACGACGGCAGCGGCGACGGGACGGCGGAGATCGCCGACGAGCTGGCGCGCACCTATCCGCAGGTCCGCGCCGTCCACCATCCGATCAACCGCGACTACGGCGCGGCGCTGCAGACCGGGTTCCGCTCGGCCACCAAGGAACTGATCTTCTATACGGACGGCGACGCGCAGTACGACCCGGCCGAACTGGCGGTGTTGTGGGCGCAGATGACGCCCGAGATCGATCTGGTGAACGGCTACAAGATCAGCCGCGCCGATCCGCTGCACCGCATCGTCATCGGCCGCGATCTATCACTACACCGTCAGCCTGCTGTTCGGCCTCAAGCTGCGCGACGTCGACTGCGATTTCCGGCTGATGCGGCGCACGATCTTCGAGCGGATCAACCTCGAGAAGACGAGCGGCATCATCTGCGTCGAGATGATGAAGAAGATCCAGGACGGCGGCTTCCGGATCGCCGAGGTGCCGGTGCACCATTACCACCGCGCCTTCGGCAAGTCGCAGTTCTTCAACTTCCGCCGCCTGCTCCGCACCGGCCGGGACCTGCTCCTGCTGTGGCACGCGCTGGTCATCCGCCGCGAACACCAGCGCGCCGGCCTGACGCCGCTCGCGCGCCGCGCGCCCGATTCGGCGAACCGCACCTACCCCAGCGCGCCGCGCCCGTGAGCGTGGACTACCGCGCCTTTTACCGCGGCCGCCGCGTGATGATCACCGGCGGTCTCGGGTTCATCGGCAGCAACCTCGCGCGCCACCTCGTCGACGCTCGGCGCCGACGTGCTGCTCGTCGACTCGCTGATTCCCGACTACGGCGGCAACCTGTTCAACATCGACGGCATCGCCGACCGCGTGCGCGTCAACGTCGCCGACGTGCGCCAGCAGAGCACGATGAACTACCTGGTGCGCGACCGCGAGGTCATCTTCAATCTCGCCGGCCAGGTCAGCCACATCGACAGCATCCGCGATCCCTACTCGGATCTCGAGATCAACTGCCGCAGCCAGCTGACGATTCTCGAGGCCTGCCGCTACAACAATCCCGACGTCAAGGTCGTCTACGCGGGCACGCGGCAGGTCTACGGCCGCCCCGAGTCGCTGCCGGTCGACGAGAAGCACCTCGTGAAGCCGACCGACGTCAACGGCATCAACAAGGCGGCGGGCGAGTACTACCATCTCGTCTACAACAACGTCTTCAAGGTCCGCGCCTGCTCGCTGCGGCTGACCAACGTCTACGGTCCGCGGCAGCTGATCCGCCACAACCGCCAGGGCTTCATCGGCTGGTTCATCCGGCTCGCCATCGAAGGCCGGCGTCATCCAGATTTACGGCGACGGCACCCAGCAGGCGCGATTTCGTCTACGTCGACGATGCGGCCGATGCGTTCCTGCGGGCGGGCGCGCTCGACGCGTGCAACGGCGAGGTGTTCAACGTCGGCGGCGACCAGCCGATCACGCACGCGCGCGCTGGCCGCGCTCATCCTCGAGATCGCCGGGAGCGGCCGCATCGAGTACGTCGACTGGCCGGCCGGAGAAGAAGGCCATCGACATCGGCGACTTCTATGCCGATTCGACCAAGCTGCAGCGCACGACCGGCTGGGAATCCATCGATCGCGCTCGCCGACGGGCTGCGCGAGACGATCGCCTACTACCGGCAGCACTTTCACCGCTACGTGGATCAGGCGGAGCCGCGCGGCGGAGCGCGTGTGACGCGCGCTGCGCGTGCCGTTCCTGTCGGCGGCGCTGCACGAGGACGCCGCCGCGGTCCGCGCCGCCATCGAGCGCGTCGTCGCCAGCGGCTGGTTCATCCTCGGTCCCGAGGTCGAGGCGCTTCGAGCGTGAGTTCGCCGCGGCGGCCGGCGCGCGTCATGCCGTCGGCGTCGGCACCGGCACCGACGCGATCGCGCTGGCGCTTCGCGCGCTCGGCGTCGGCCGCGGCGACGAAGTCATCACGACCCCGCTGTCGGCGGCCTACACCGCGCTCGCCATCGTCATGGCCGGCGCGCAGCCGGTGTTTGCCGACATCGACGCGGCGCGGTTGACGATCGATCCGCTGGCGATCGAGGCCGCGATTACGCCGCGCACGCGGGCGATCGTGCCCGTCCACCTGTACGGGCAGCCGGCCGACATGGCGGCGATCGAACGCGTCGCCGCAGCGCATGCGTCTGGCGATCGTCGAGGACTGCTGCCAGGCGCACCTCGCCACGTGCATCGGCCGGCCGGTCGGCACCATCGGATCGGCGGGTGCGTTCAGCTTCTACCCGACGAAGAATCTCGCCGCGCTCGGCGACGGCGGCGCGGTCGATCACCGGCGACGCCGCGCTCGCCGACCGGATCAAGCGCCTGCGAAACGGCGGACAAACCGACCGCTACCATCATCAGGAACTCGGCGTGAACACGCGGCTCGACGAGATGCAGGCCGCGATCCTGCGCGCGCGGCTGCCCTATTTGCCTCGCTGGACGACGCGGCGCCGCGAGCTCGCCGCGGAGTACCGGCGTGGCTCTGCCGGCCGCACCGGTCGCGGTGCCGCCCGAGCACGACAGCGGCCACGTCTATCATCTATTCCCCGTGCTCGTCGACGGTGCCGGGAACGCGCGCGATGCGCTGCAGCAGCATCTCGGCGCGGCGGGCATCGACACGCTCGTCCACTATCCGATCCCCATCCATCGTCAGCCGGCGTTTGCGGATCTGGCGCCGGCGGACTGCCCGCGCGCCGACAGATGTCGTGCGCGCGCGTGCTCTCGCTGCCGCTCCACCCGGCGCTCGATGGAGCACGCCGTCGCCGCGGTCTGCCGACGCCGTCCAGCGGTGGCCAGAGCCAGCTGACCGACATGCGCGCGCTGATTACCGGCGGGGCCGGGTTCATCGGATCGCACCTCGCCGAAGCGCTGCTCGCCGCGCGGCCATCAGGTGCTGGTCCTCGACAACCTGTCGACCGGCTCGATCGAGAACATCGCCCACCTCAAGGGCTGCGAGGGGCTTCGAGTACTTCATCGACTCGGTCGACAACGAGCCGCTGCTCGCCGAGCTCATCGATCGCAGCGACGTCGTGTTTCATCTCGCCGCGGCGGTGGGCGTCAAGCTGATCGTCGAGCAGCCGGTGCACACGATCGAGACCAACGTGCACGGCACCGAAGTGGTCCTGAAGCACGCGAACAAGAAGAAGAAGCTCGTCGTCATCGCGTCGACCTCAGAGGTGTACGGCAAGAGCGACGACGTCCCGTTCCGCGAGGACTCCGACCTGGTGCTGGGCCCGACGCCGAAGCACCGCTGGGCGTACGCCTGCAGCAAGGCGATCGACGAGTTTCTCGCGCTCGCCTACTGGAAGGAGCGCAAGCTCCCCGTCATCATCGTCCGCTTCTTCAACACCGTCGGACCGCGCCAGACCGGCCAGTACGGCATGGTCATCCCCAACTTCGTCCGCCAGGCGCTGGCCGGCGAGCCGATCACCGTGTTCGGCGACGGCACGCAGTCGCGCTCGTTCACGCACGTGGCGGACGTCGTCGACGCGCTGCTGAAGCTGGTCGCCGAGCCGGCGGCGATCGGCCAGGTGATCAACCTGGGCAATACCGAGGAGGTGACGATCCGCGCGCTGGCCGAGCGGGTCCGCACCCTCGCCGGTTCGTCGTCGCCGATCAAGAACGTGCCGTACGACGAAGCCTACGAGTCGGGATTCGAGGACATGCCGCGGCGCGTGCCCGACCTGACGAAGGCGCGCAACATGATCGGCTACGAGCCGAAGCTCGGGCTCGACGATATCCTCGTGCGAGATCATCGAGCACTTCCGACGCAAGTAAGGCCGCGCTTGGAGGCCCTCTCGGCGGCGGCGCGTATACTTGGGGAATGCGAGTTCCAGGTGCATTTCTCGCTCGCCGCCGCCGTGTTGTCGTGGGCCGCGCCGGCACGCGCGGAAGTCCAGCTGCGCATCGAGAACGGCCTGGTCTCGCTGAAGGCGACCAACGCCACCGTTCGCGAGATCCTCGCGGAGTGGGCGCGAGTCGGGCAGACACGAATCGTCAACGGCGAGCGCATGCCCGGCGGACCGATCACGCATCGAGCTGACCGGCGTCAGCGAGGAACAAGCGCTCGAAATCATCCTGCGCTCCGCCGCCGGGTACGTGACGGCGCCGCGCGCCATCCCCAGTCGTCAACGCGTCGCGCTACGATCGCATCCTCGTCATGCCGACGAGCTCGCCGACGCGGCCGGGGACGCCGCCGCCGCAACCGGCGCATTTCCGCAGGCGGGGCAGCAGCAGTTTCCGGGGCAGTTCCCGGGGCAGTTTCCGCCGCAATTCCCGCCGCAGGTTCCGCCGCAGTTTCAGGGCGGGCAGGTTCCGCCGCAGTTCCCGCCGCAGTTTCCGCCGCAGCGGCCGGTGAACGACGACGGGCCGACGTGCAGGACGATCCGGCACCGAACGTCGTCTTGCCAAACGGCTCGCCGGTGTTCAACGTCACTCCGCGTCCGCCGCAGCAGCCGCCTGGCGGCGCCGTTCGGCACGCGCCCGCCGGCTGGCCAGCCGCCCGCGGGCGTCTCGACGCCGGGCATGGTCGTTCCGGCGCCGCAGCAAGCAGCAGGTTCCGCCCGGAACGTTCCCGGGAGCGCCGCCGCAACAATTCTAGTGGCGCTCATCGACGAGGTGAGCGCGGCGATCGCCGACGCGATGCGGCGGCAGGACGCGCCGCGACTCAGCGCGCTTGCGGATGCTGAAGGCCGCGCTGATGAACCGCGAGGTCGAGAAGTCCCGCGCGCTCGACGACGCGGAATCGCGCCAGGTCGTCAACTCGCTCGTCAAGCAGCGCCGCGATTCCATCGAGCAATTCATGAAGGGCGGCCGACAGGATCTCGTCGACAAGGAAACCGCCGAGATCGCCGATCCTCGAGCAGTACCTTCCGCCGCCAGCCGATCCCGCCGCGCTCGAGCGCGCCGTCGCCGAAGCCATCGCCGAAACCGGCGCCGCGTCGCCGAAGGACATGGGACGCGTGATGAAGGCGGCGATGGCCCGGCTCAGCGGCCAGACAGTCGACGGCCGCCTCGTCAACGACCTCGTGAAGAAGAAGCTCGCCGGCGCTTGATCGCCGAGCCACGTCTCGCGCGCTCGGCAGGCGTCGCGGGCCTCGCGACGCTGACCAGCCGGATCCTCGGGCTCGTCCGCGATCAGGTCGTGCTCGCCCTGTTCGGCGCGGGCAACGACATGGACGCCTTCACCGTCGCCTTCCGCATTCCCAATCTCGTCCGCGATCTGTTCGCCGAAGGCGCGATGAGCGCCGCGTTCGTCCCGGCGTTCACGCGCCACGTGACGCTCGAAGGCAAGGCCGCCGCGTGGCGGCTGGGCAACAACGTGATCACGGCGCTGGTGATCGCCACCGGCGTGGTCGTCGTCGATCGGGATGATCTTTGCGCGGTCCGCTCGCGAGCGCTTTCGCCGGCGACTACGCGCTCGATACCCGGGAAGCTCGAGCTCACCATCCAACTGACGCGGCTGATGCTGCCGTTCCTCACGCTCGCGGCCATCGCCGCGGCGATGATGGGGATGCTCAACTCGCTGCATCATTACTTCGTGCCGGCGTTGTCGCCGGCGACGTTCAACGTCGCGACGATCGCCGCGGCCGTGGCGCTCACGCCGGTCATGGCCGCGGCCGGCCTGCCGCCGATCACCTCCATCGCCGTCGGCGCGCTCGCCGGCGGCGTCACGCAGATCCTCGTGCAGTGGCGCGCGCTGCACGGCGAAGGGTTCCGCTATCGGCCGGTCGTCGACTGGCACGATCCCGCACTGCGGCGCATCCTCGTCCTGATGGGGCCCGGCACGATCGGGCTGGCGGCGACGCAGGTGAACCTGTTCGTCAACACGCTGCTCGCGACAGGCGAAGGGACCGGCGCGGCGTCGTGGCTCACGTACGCCTTCCGGCTGATGTACCTGCCGATCGGCCTGTTCGGCGTGTCGATCGCGACGGTCGTCCTGCCGGCCGCGGCGCGGCACGCGGCGCTCGAGGATCGCTGCGGCGGTCCGGCAGACGGTGTCGCGCGGACTGGGACTGATGCTGGCGCTGAACGTTCCGGCGACGATCGGCTTGATCGTGCTCGCGGTGCCGATTGTCCGCGTGCTGTTCGAGCACGGCCGGTTTCTGCCATCCGACACCGAGGCGGTCGCCGCCGGCGCTGCGGCTCTACGCGATCGGCCTGGTCGGCTACTCGGCGGCGCGGATCGCGTCGCCGGTTTTCTACGCGCTCGGCCGCAACCGCGTGCCGGTAGTCGTCAGCGTCGCGGCCGTTGCTCGTCAACATCGGTGCGAGCGTCGCGCTGGTCGGACCGCTCGGCTTTCGCGGGCTGGCGCTCAGCACGTCGCTGGCGGCGCTCGTGCACGGCGTCGCGCTGCTGGTCGTTCTGCGCGCGCGACTCGGCGGACTCGACGGCGGCGCCTCGCCGCCACCCTCATCAAGAGCACCGCCGCCTCGGCGGCGATGGCGGGCGCCGCGCTGGTGACCCATGCATGGCTGACGCGGACCATTCAGGATCAAAACACGCTGGCGCAGGCACTCACGCTCGCGCTGGCGATCGGCGCCGGCCTGGCCGTGCTGGCCATCGCCGGCCAGAATTCTGCGGATCGCGGAATTCGATGAGGCGGTGTCGAGCGCGCGCGCGCAGGCACGGAAGTTGCTCGACCGCTGAGCGAGCCGCTCGATGGCGTGATACGATTCGGTTTTCGATGCGCCGCTATCCTTCGCCGCACGCCGTTTCGTTTTCATTCGGCCCCGGGCCGATCTCAACCGCGATGAAGGCGCTCATCGCGGCGAACGTCGCGCGTCTTCATCGCCGAGTCGATTGACCGGGCGGCCGCGTCCTGCAAAGCTGGCTCGGGCTGATGCCCTGCGCGACGTCATCACGCAGCTGCGCATCTGGCAGCCGGCGACGTACATGTTCCTGCACGGCGGGCCTGTTCCACCTGCTGTTCAACATGCTGGCGCTGTGGATGTTCGGCACCGAGCTGGAGCGGCTGTGGGGCACGCCGCTACTTCCTGAAGTTCTACTTCGTGTGCGGCATCGGCGCAGGGGTGCTCACCGTCCTCTTCTCCTTGCTGCCGTTCGCGCTTCTCCGACGAGCTGCGCAGACTCGATCGTCATCGGCGCATCGGGCGCGATCTACGGCCTGCTGCTCGCCTACGGCCTGTACTTTCCGCATCGCCCGATCCTGATGTTCATGCTGTTCCCGATCCCGGCGAAGTACTTCGTGATGATCATCGGCGCGATCGCGTTCTACTCGTCGCTCGGCGCGACCGGCGGCGTCGCCAGCGTCACTCATCTCGGCGGTCTCGTCGTCGGCTATCTCTATCTGAAGGGCGCCCGCGTCGATCCGCTGTCCGAACTCAAGTACCGATATCTCAAGTGGAAGATCAACCGCGTCCGTCGCAAGTTCGACGTCTACTCCGGCGGACGCGCCAACGACTTGCGATCGACGAGTCCACTGAGCTATACTCGGCAACCTTGGCAGTTCCCCGCGCGGCCGGCCATCGCTGGCTTCTCCTCGCTCTCGCGGTTTTCTTCTTCTGCTCCGGCCTCAGCGCCCTCATCTATCAGGTGCTGTGGCTGCGGATGCTCGGATGGGTGTTCGGCGTCACGATCTACGCGGCGAGCGCCGTCTGGGCCACGTTCATGGCGGGCCTGGCGATCGGCAGCTACGTGGCCGGCGTCGCCGGCGACCGCGTCCGCAATCCACTGAGATGGTTCGGCGCCACCGAGATCTCTGATCGGGGTGACCGCGCTCGCCACGCCGAACGCTCCTCGAGGCACTTCAGTCAGCTCTACGTGCGGCTCTACCCGTCGCTGCCTGACGGTATCGCCGCGCTGACCACTGCGCGGCTGATCATCGCGTTTGCCGTGCTGATCGTCCCGACGGTCCTGATGGGCGCGACGCTGCCGCTGGTATTGAAGGCATCGACGTTCCGGGCCAGCTCGCTCGCCGAGCAGGTCGGCGTGCTCTATGGCAGCAACGCCGCGGGCGCGATCGTCGGCACGCTGGCCGCCGGCCTGTACCTGATTCCCGAACTCGGCATCCAGCGGACATTCTTCGTCGCCGCTGGCCTGAACGTCCTCGTCGGCGCCAGCGCGGTCGCGCTATCGACGTTCGTGCGTCGCGACGTGCCGCGTCCGCGCCGGCGAGCCCCGGGTGAGCGATCGCTGGTGAACAGCCGATCGCCGACCGCCGCGGCACTGCAGCGTGATCCTCGCCGTGTTCACGCTGTCGGGCGCAGTCTCGCTGGCGCTCGAGGTCGTCTGGTTCCGCGTGCTGACGATGTTCCTGCGCCCGACGGTCTACGGCTTCTCGGTGATGCTGGCGACGATCCTGGCGGGCATTTCGCTCGGCAGCTATGTCGCCACGCCGTGCTCGGCCGGCGGATCCGCTGGATGACGGTCTGGCCGCGCTCGAGCTCGCCATCGGGATCGCGATCGTGCTGTCGTTCAGGCCGCTCGTCTACCTCAATCAACTGACCAGCGAGCTCGCGCCCTCGTTGTCGCGGATCATGCCCGAGTACCTGGTGTATCCCATCGCCGGCAGCCTGCTGGCGATCTTTCCAACCGCGCTGCTGATGGGGATGGCGTTCCCGATCGGCCTGCGGCTCTGGGCCTCGCCAGGCGGCCACACGGCGGAGCGCGTCGGGCTCTTTTACTCGCTGAACGTCGCCGGCGCGATCGTCGGCTCGCTCGCGGGCGGCTTCCTGCTCCTGCCCCGCTTCGGCAGCGAAGCCTCTCTGGCGCTGCTCGCGGCCGTCAGCTTCTGCTCCGGCCTCGCGCTGCTCGTCGTTGCGCGGGGACCGGCCCTCAGCCGGCTGGCGATCGGCGCGGTCGCGGCTGCCGCCTTCGGCTGGGCGGTCTGGACGTCGCCCGATCCGTTCGTGCAGTTCATGGCGCAGCGCTACGCCGGCACCGGTCTCGTCTGGAAGCAGGAAGGCGTCGAGGCAACGGTCGTCGTGCACGAGCTCGGCGCCGGGGCGAACCGCCGCCTGCTGATGACGATCAACGGCAACCACCAGGCTGGCACTGACTTTCCGACGACCTTCACGCATCGGCGGATCGGCCACCTGCCGATGATCGTCCACCCGCGGCGCAGAACCGCGCTCGTGATCGGTCTCGGCGGCGGCGCAACCGCCGGCGCGGTCAGCGTCCACGAGGGCGTCGACGTCGACGTCGTCGAGCTCGCCGACGCCGTGGTCAGCGCGGCGCGACAATTTCGGGGCGATCAACTACGACGTCCTCGATCGCCGCAACGTGCACCTGCGCGTCGACGACGGCCGCAATTTCATGATGCTGACGCCGAAGCGCTACGACGTGATCACCGCGGACATCACGCAGCCGATCTATCGCCGGCGCGGGAAACCTGTATCCCGCGAGTACTTTCGAACTGATGCGGCGGGTGCTGAAGCCCGGGGGCGTCGTGATGCAGTGGATTCCCGGCACCGAAGCTGAGTACAAGCTTGATCGCTCGCACCTTCCTGAGCGTGTTCCCCGAGACGACCGCCTGGGCCGACGGATCGTTGTTCGTCGGCTCGATCGAGCCGCTCCGGCTGCGGCGACAGGATTTCGAGTGGAAGAGAGGACTGCCGGGGCGTGCCCAGGGCATGCAGGACGCGCGCATCGAGACGTTCGACGCCTTGCTCGAGATCCTTCACAGCCGGGCCTGATGAGATCCGCGCCTTCATCGGCCCGGGTCCGCTGCTGACCGACGACCGGCCGCTCGCCGAGTACTTCCTCAGCCTGCCTCGCGATCGGCAGCCGAATCTGGCCGCGCTCAAGGGCGACGTTCGCCGCTACGTGGCGATCAGCGAGTGATCGAGCCACGCCTGCCGAACCGGACTGAACACGTCGAGCTCGAACGTGTCCTCGAGCGCCTCGGCCTGGTGCTCGACGCCGGGAGGAATGTGCAGCACCTCGCCCTCGCGCACGGTGATCTCCTCGCCGTGGATCAGGAACTTCAGCGCGCCCTGCAGGACGTAGGTCATCTGCTCGCTGTCGTGCGCGTGCATCGGCACGAGGCAGCCGCGCTTGACGTAGACCTGCACGAGCATCTCGCGCTCGCCGCTGACGATCTTTCGCGACAGCATCTCGGTCACCTTGTCCAGCGCGATCTCGTCCCAGCGATGCAGCCGCACGCCTGCAGAAGCCATGGCGCGGCAGGATATATCATCCGGGGGATGCGATAAAATGAGCCGGATGAAGGCCTCGGTCGTCAACGGCGCGGGCCGCGACGAACGCACCAGCCGACGAGTCGACGAGCGCCGCCGATCTCGGTCTCGATCGCGCCGCGCTACTCGACGTCTACCGCGTGATGGTGCGATCGCGCCGTCTCGACGACAAGGAAATCCAGCTCAAGAATCAGAGCCGCGCGTTCTTCCAGATCAGCGGCGCCGGGCACGAGGCGGTGCTGGTCGCGGCAGGCCTGACGCTGAAGCCCGGCTACGACTGGTTCCATCGCCTACTATCGCGATCGCGCGCTGTGCCTGCAGCTCGGCGTGACGCCGCTCGAGATGCTGCTCGCGTCGGTCGGCGCGGCGGCCGATCCGAGCAACGGCGGACGCCAGATGCCGTCGCACTGGGGGCACAAGCGCGCTCAACATCGTGCCGGGATCGAGCGCCACCGCCACCCAGGTGCTGCATGCCGTCGGCGGCGGCGGAAGCGGGCGTCATCTACGAGCGCGTCGAAGCGATCCCGATCGCGAATCGCGATTCCAGGGCGACGAGGTCGTCTACACGTCGCTCGGCGAAGGCGCGACCAGCGAGGGCGAGTTCTGGGAGTCGCTCAACACCGCCTGCACCGGCGCCTGCCGGTCCTCTATCCTCATCGAAGACAACGGCTACGCGATTTCGGTGCCCGGTCGAGGTCCAGACTCCGGGCGGCGACGTGTCGCGCCTGCTGACGTCGTTCCCCGGCCTGCACGTCGCGTCGGTCGACGGCACCGATTTCTTCGCCAGCCTGCGCGTGATGCGCGAAGCCGTCGCCTACGTGCGCGCGCGCAAGGGCCCCGCGGTCGTGCACGCGCGCGTGATCCGGCCGTATTCGCACTCGCTGTCCGACGACGAGAAGCTGTACAAGACGCCGCAGGAGCGCGAAGCCGAGGCGCGGCGCGATCCGATCACCAGGTTCGCGGAGTTCCTGCGCCACAACGGCCTGGCGACCGCCGCCGAGATCGAGGCGATCAACGGCGAAGTCGCAGCGCGAAGTCGACGAAGCCGCGATCGAAGCCTTGAGAGCGCCCCGGCCCGCCCAGGGACACGGCGGCCGAGTTCGTCTTCTCGCCGGACGTGGATCCAGCCTCCGATGCCGTTCAGCACGGCAGCGGAGCCCGAGGGCAAGCCCGACACGATGGTCGCCGCCATCAACCGGACGCTGAAGGACGAGATGGCGCACGACCCGCGCATCGTGGTCTTCGGCGAGGACGTCGCCGACGCCAGCCGCCGCGAGGCGCTGAAGCTCGTGGCGCGGCAAGGGCGGCGTCTTCAAGGTCACGCACGGGCTGCAGCGCGCGTTCGGCGACGACCGCGTGTTCAACGCGCCGATTGCCGAAGCCAACATCATCGGCCGGGCGGTCGGCATGGCGATTCGCGGGCTGAAGCCGGTCGTCGAGATCCAGTTCTTCGACTACATCTGGCCGGCGATGATGCAGCTGCGCAACGAGATGGCGATGCTGCGCTACCGGAGCGGCAACCATTGGTCGTGCCCGATGGTCGTCCGCGTCCCGATCGGCGGCTACCTTCGCGGCGGCGGGCCATATCACAGCCAGTCCGGCGAAAGCATCTTCGCGCACTGCCCGGGCATCCGCATCGCGTATCCCGTCGAACGCCGCCGACGCCGCCGGCCTGCTGCGCACGGCCATCCGGTGCGACGATCCGGTGATGTTCCTGGAGCACAAGCACCTCTACCGCCAGACCTACAACAAGGGCGAGTACCCCGGAAAGAACTTCATGGTGCCGTTCGGCAAGGCGGCGGTCCGCCGCGAGGGCGACGACGTGCTCGTCGTCACGTGGGGCGCGTTCGTCCAGCGCGCGCTCGTCGCCGCGCACCAGGCCGAGAAGCAGGGCGTGCAGGTCACCGTGCTCGACCTGCGCACGATCGTGCCGTACGACTGGGAGGCCATCGCGGCGCACGTGAAGCGCGCTGAACCGGGTGATCGTCGCGCACGAGGATCAGCTGACGTGCGGCTTCGGGGCCGAGATCGCCGCGCGCATCGCCGGCGAGCTGTTCGAGCACCTGGATGCGCCCGTGCGGCGGGTCGGCGCGCTCGACACGCCGGTCGCCTACTGCCCCGACCTCGAAGAAGCGATCCTGCCGCAGACGGCGGACGTGCTCGCGGCCATTCAGGAGACGGCCGCGTACTAGCGGGCCTGAAGGCCTGCACTAAATTGGTTTCGTGTTGCGGGTTGTCTGCGGTTGGCTCGTCGCCGCGAGCCTCTTCCTGCCATCGCTCGTCGCGCTCACACCCGAGGTCCTGCGCCCGGTCCGGGCCGTGCCGCCGCATGTCGCCGGCCGGTTCAGGGACGTCCGCGCGTTTCAGCAGTCGCCGGCAGGCCATCACTACGTCTTCGATCGCCGCGCGCACCGGGTGTTTGCCATCGACGAGGAGTTCGAGAGCGCGTGGCAGATCGTCCAGATCGGCGCCGAGCCTGGCCGCATCATCGGCCCGACCGCGTTTTCGACCGGCTCCGGACGGCCGGTTCGCCGTCGCCGACGCGCCGGAGGGCACGGCCGCGGATTCAGGTCTTCAACCCGGCCGGATTCCGGGAATCAGGCTTCACGCTGCCCGATCGATCGCGCGCGCGCGTCGCCTCTGACGACATGGTGCGTCAGCGGCATCGCGTCGATCCAGTTCACCGGCTCGTCGATCCTCATTTCGCAGCCGGAGAATGGCGCACTCGTCACCGAGTACGCGGCATCGGGCCGCGAGGGGCGATCGTTCGGGGCACTGCGCGCGACCGGCCACGAAGACGACCGGGATCTGCACCTCGCGCTGAACAGCGGCATTCCGCTGGTCGATCCGGCCGGCGGGTTCTTCTTCGTGTTCCACGCCGGCCTTCCCGTGTTCCGCAAATACGATCGCGATGGCCGCCTGATCTTCGAGCGCCGGATGCAGGGCACCGAAACCGACAAGCTGATCGACGGGCTGCCGGCGCAGTGGCCGCGGCGTGACGGCGAGCTGGCGGTCGTGCGCTCGACCGTTCGAGCGGCGGCCGTCGATCGGCGCGGCAATCTGTGGGTCTCGCTCGCGGACCCGTACACCTATGTGTTCGATCCCCAGGGCGACAAGATCCGGACGGTGCAGTTCCGCGGCGTCGACCTCATCGCGCCGTCCGGCCTCTTTTTCACGACCGAGGACCGCCTGCTCGTCAGCCCGGGCCTCTTCGAGTTCGATCCGCGATGATCGCAGCCACCGGGCTGACGCGGCAGTTCGGCGTCGAGGGTCGTCGTCGATCGCGTGACGTTCAGCGTCGAGCGCGGCGAGATCGTCGCACTGCTCGGCCCGAACGGCGCCGGAAAGACGACGACGCTTGAGGATGCTCGCCGGGCTGATCGCCGCGACGTCCGGCACGGTCACGATCGACGGCGTGCCGATGAACGCGTCGACCGGCTCGGCCCTGCGGCGCCGGATCGGCTTCCTCACCGAAGCGCCCGGTCTCTGGGATCGCCTGACTGTCCGCGAGAACCTGTCGGTGTACAGCGAGTTGTACGAGCTCGATCGCAGTGAGGACCGGGCGGCTGCGCTGCTCGAGACGCTCGACCTGACGCCGCACGTCGAGGTGCGGGCCGCCGAGCTGTCGAAGGGCATGCGGCAGAAGGTGGCGCTGGTGCGCGCGCTGCTCCACGACCCCGACATCCTGCTGCTCGACGAGCCGACGTCGGGCCTCGATCCCGAGGTCACCCGCGGCGTTCGCGAGCTCCTCGGACGGCGCCGCGCCGCGGCTGCGCGATCCTCCTCTCGACGCACAATCTCGCCGAAGCCGAACGGATCGCCGATCGTGTCGCGGTCCTGCAGGAACGCCTCCTCGCGCTCGACGCTCCAGCCAACCTCCGGCGCGCGGGTGGCGACCGGACGCATCGACGTGCGCGTCGATGGCGCGGCCGCGTCGGTATGTGGACGTCGCCGCCACGCGTGGCGGCGAGCGCGACCGCGGAGGGTGCCATTCTTCACGTCGAACTGGCCGACCCCGAGGAACGAACGCCCGCGCTCGTGGAAGCGCTCGTGGCGGCCGGCGCCCGGATCATCGAGGTGCGCCCCGAAGTGCCCGGCCTCGAGGACGTCTATCTCGGGCTCGTCGCGCGCGGCGAGCGGGAACCGCGCCGATGAACGGTCGCGCGGTTGCCGCACTGGTCCGGAAGGAGTTGCTCGATGTCTCGCGCAACAAGCGGTGCGTTGTTACCGGTGATTCTCGTCACGGCGATCTCGCTCATCGTTCCGTTCGTCGTGACGATCGCTCATTCCGGCGGTGATCGGCGAGCGCCTCAGCGACGACTCCGACCTCGTGGGCATCAGCGAGGTCGTCGATCCAGGCCAGCGGGCTGACGCAAGATGGCCGCGTTCAGCTGTTCCTCTTCCAGCAGTTCCTGCTGTTGTTTCTGCTGACGCCAACGACCGGAGCGATGGCGATGGCCGCGCATGCGGTCGTCGGCGAGAAGCAGGCGCGCACGCTCGAACCGCTGCTCGCGACGCCGTATCGCACGCTCGAACTGCTGTTGGCGAAAGTGATCGGCGCGCTCGTGCCGACGCTCGTCATCGCCATGGCTGGCCTGGCGTTTTACGTGGCGGGCATCGCGCTGTTCGCGGTGCCCGGCGTGCTGGGCGCGATGATCAACCTGCGGACTGCCGTCCTGGTGTTGCTTCTCGGTCCGGCTTCGGCGCTCCTGTCATTACAGGCGGCGATTCTGATCTCGTCTCGCGTGAACGATGCCCGCACCGCCCAGCAGTTCGGCGTGTTCATCGTCATTCCGATCAGCGCGCTGCTCGTCGCCCAGTTCACGGGAGCCTTGTGGCTGTCCGCCTTCGCCCTCACGGCCATCGCCGCCGGCCATCGTGCTCATCTGGGCGATCCTCGCAGCAGTCAGCGTCAAGCTGTTCGATCGCGAGACGATACTGACGCGGTGGAGATAGCGGGATCCAGGTGCTGGGTGCAAGGTGCCGGGTGCCGGGTGCGGGTGCCGGGTGACTCGTGTTGGGTGCTGGGTGCCGGGTGCCTCGGGCCGGGTGCTGGGTGCTTCGTGCTGGGCACCGCAGGCGCTGAGTGCCACGTGGCGCGTCCTGGCGATTAGCGAGGGCATCAGCGTTGAGGATCTGGAGGATCCTCTGACGACATCAGATATCTGATCCATTCGGTGGTCGCGCCGATGGCTCGATCGGCCAACTGGCGCGCCGCCGCACACCGCTCGACCGTCCAATATCGGCGATCGATTCCGTCGCCAATGTGATTCTGCGTTTCGGTAAGCGAGCCCTTCGCAATTCGTGCATGTTTCGCGCTTTCCTTGTGACGGTAATACGCAAAGCCCTCAGACAGATTCGCTGGTCCGGAACTCGCTGAACGCCGCAGTTGGCGCGTGAAGTCGAAGTCGCTCTTCGCGGACGGCGAACGCTTGTAAACCTCCCTTTTGAGCTCGTCTGCGAGCTGCCAGCAGACAAGATCCTGGTAGCGATGGACCACACATCCATTAAGCGGTACGAGCGGATGCGAGGATCGTATGGGCGGGCTACTTTGCGCGCAACCACGGGGCACCTGCCGCGGGAGTAGCACCCAGCACCCGGCACCCAGCACCCAGCACCCGGCACCCGGCACCCAGCGCTCGATTTTCGATTGACATTCCCCGTCGACTGAATGACCATTCATTCAGTAGCCCTATGCCCTCTGTTTCCGCCCGAAAACGCCCCGACGCCGTCCTTATCAATAAGCGCGACGCCATCCTGCGGGCCGCCAGTGACGTGTTCGCCGACCGCGGGTTCTTCAACGCCCAGGTCGCCGATGTCGCGCGGGCGGCGGGGGTCGCCGCCGGCACCGTGTACCTGTACTTCCGCAGCAAGGACGACATCCTCATTCAACTCTTCGAGCGCACGATGAGCGAGGCGTTCGCCGAAGCGCGGGCCGCCGCGGCGGACGTGCACGATCCCGCCGAACGGCTCAGGCTGCTCGCGCGCCTGCACCTGGCGCGGCTCGGCCGCGATCGCAACCTGGCGATCGTGTTCCAGGTGGAGCTGCGGCAGTCGGTGAAGTTCATGGAACGCCTGTCGTCCACGCTCTTGCGGGATTACCTCGGCCACATCCGCTCCGCCTTTGCCGACGGCCAGGCGGCGGGTGTCTTTCATGCCGACTTCAATCCGACGACGGCCGCCAAGATGTTCTTCGGCGCGCTCGACGAAATGGCGACCAACTGGATCCTGAGCCGGCGGCGCTACTCGCTCGAAGCGGACGCCGATGCCGTCGTCGACCTCTTCCTTCGAGGCGCCGCAGTCCGATGATCAGCGCGCATCCGATCCGCGGCCGTGCTCGGTGCCGGCACGATGGGTGCTCAGATAGCCGCGCACCTGGCGAACGCCGGCGTGCCGACTCACCTGCTCGACATGACCGCCGACATCGCGCGCGAGGGGTTGAAGCGCGCCGCGTCTCTCAAGCCGGATCCGTTCTTCACCCGGGACGCCGCGGCGCTCATCACCATCGGAGGCTTCGACGAGGACATGGGCCGCCTCGCCGACGCCGACTGGATTCGTCGAGGCGGTGGTCGAGCGCCTCGACGCCAAACAGGCGCTCCTCGAGCAGGTCGAGCGGGTGCGGCGGCCAGGGACCATCGTGTCCTCCAACACCTCGGGCATTCCGATCGCCGCGCTTGGCCGAAGGCCGCAGCGACGAGTTCCGCCGTCACTGGCTGGGAACGCATTTCTTCAACCCGCCGCGTTACCTGCGGCTGGTCGAGGTGATCCCGACCGCGGAGACGGACACCGCCGTGCTCGCCGCGTGTTTCCGCCTTCGTCGATCACGATCTCGGCAAGGGCGTCGTCGTCGCGAAGGACACACCCAATTTCATCGCGAATCACATTGCCCTGTTTGGTGTTGTTCAGACGCTGCGCGCGCTCGAGTCCGGCGACTACTCAATCGAGGAGATTGACGCGATCACCGGGCCGGCGATTGGCCGCCCCAAGAGCGCCACGTTCCGGACGATGGACATCGCTGGCATCGACGTGCTCGGCCACGTCATGAGCAATCTCGCGACACGCCTTGCCGGTCCGGAGCGAACAACGTTCAAGACACCGGCCCTCGTTGCCTCTCTAATCGAGCGCGGATGGGTTGGAGAGAAAGCAGGACGCGGATTCTACAGGAAGGAGGGAGCCGACATCCTTACGCTCGATCCGGCCTCGTACGAGTACCGCGCGAAGCAACCCGTGAAGCTGCCCGCCCTCGACGCCGCGAAATCGATTGATGATGTGCGCGAACGGATCCGGACGTTGTTCTTCGGATCGGACAAGGTCGGCGCGTTTCTGCGGGCTACGCTGGGGCCGACGCTCGTCTACACGGCGCACGCGACGCCGGAAATCGCCTACTCGATTAACGATGTGGACCGGGCGATGAAGTGGGGATTCGGCTGGGAGCTCGGTCCGTTCGAAACGTGGGACGCCCTTGGAATCCGCAACGTCCTCAAGGCCGTCGGCGAAAAAGAGGCACCGCCCCTCGTCGCGGACATACTCCAACGCGGCAACGATCGTTTTCACGGCGGCTCGGTGCCCCCGGCGGCGCCCGACCTGCAGATTCTGCGATCGGCGAGGGACCGGGAACGCATCGTCAAGCGCAATGCCGGTGCCAGCCTGGTTGACATCGGCGACGGCGTCCTGGCCGTGGACTTCCACTCGAAGATGAACACCATCGGCGGCGACACGGTCGCGATGCTCGACGCCGGAGTCCAGGAGGCCGAGAAGAACTTCGCGGCGCTGGTCATCGGCACCGAGGCTCCGGACTTTTCGGTCGGAGCCAATCTCATGCTCGTGCTCCTCGAGGCGCAAGAGGGCAACTGGGATGAGATCGATCTGATGGTCCGAACGCTGCAGCGCACCACTCAGGCGCTCCGATATGCGAATGTGCCCGTGGTGGTGTGCCCCTGCGGCATGACACTCGGGGGCGGCTGCGAGATCCTGCTCCATGGCGATCGCGTGCAGGCGGCCGCCGAAAGCTACATCGGCCTGGTCGAAGTCGGTGTGGGTCTGATTCCGGCCGGTGGCGGCACCAAGGAAATGCTCGCGCGCGCCACAGCATCGTGCGCCGCGCCGCAGGACGATCTGCTCGACGTCGTGCAGCCCGTGTTCGAGACGATCGGATTCGGCAAGGTCTCGACGAGCGCCGCCCATGCCAGGCAGCTCGGATTTCTGACGTCCGCCGACGGCGTGACGATGAACAGGGAACGCCTGATCTCTGACGCGAAAGCGGTCGCGCTGGCGCGCGTCCGCGACGGCTATCGGCCGCCGCCCAGGCGAACCTCGATACCGGTCGGTGGCGAAACGCTGCTGGCGGCGCTGAATCTCGGCGTCCACCTCGCGTGGCGGGCCGGGCGCATCGGCGATCACGACGCGGTCGTCGGCCGTACGCTTGCAAAGGTCTTGGCCGGAGGCGCGCTCCCGCACCGGACGACGGTGAGTGAGGACTACATCCTTGATTTGGAACGCGAAGCGTTCGTCCGGCTCTGCGGCGAGCGAAAGACTCTCGAGCGCATTCAGTACACGTTGAAGACCGGGAAAACGTTGAGGAATTGACAGTGTAGGCCCGGCCTTCAGGCCGGGCGTTCATTGAACGCGATCACGATGCGAATCATCGAACGAGGCTCGGGCACTCCCATCGTCCTCGTCCCCGGTCTCCCGGGGCGGTGGGAGTACTTCACGCCGGCGATCGACGCACTGGCGCGCTCGTTTCGCGTGATCACGTTCTCGTTGTGCGGCGAGCTGAGATCCCCGCGGATCGATGACGCGCGAGGCATCGACAACTTCGTGGACCAGATTGCCGCCGCGCTCGACAGCCGCGGCATCGAACGCGCCATCATCTGCGGGATCTCTTTCGGCGGTCTGGCGGCCCTGCGGTTTGCCGCGGAGCGGCCGGAACGGACGGCGGCACTCGTGCTGGTCTCGACCCCCGGACCCGGGTGGCACTTGAGCAAGCGACACCGCCTCTACGTGCGCCTTCCGTGGGTGTTCGCTCCCGCATTTCTTGCAGAAACGCCGCGGCGGTTGAGGCGAGAGATCGCCAGGGCGATTCCCGGCCGACTCGCGCGGCTGCGCTTTGCCGCCTGGCAACTGAAGACGGTCGTTCGCGCCCCGGTCATGCTGGGGCGCATGGCGAAGCGGGCCGGACTTATCGCCACCGTCGACTTCGCGAGCGAGGCGTCGCGCGTTTCCGCCCCGACGCTGGTCATGAGCGGCGATCCCGGTCTCGACTATGTCGTCGCGCCACACACCACGTCCGCGTACGTGAAGGTGATTCCCGGCGCGCGGGGCGTCACGCTGGAGCGGACCGGTCACATCGGGTGCGTGACCCAGCCGGATCGCTTCGCGGCACTCGTGAATGAGTTCGCGCTCTCGATTCGGCGGCAGGACCATGCTGCGTGAGATTCCAGGTCCGGCGGGGAGCCTCGAGTGCTTGCTCGACGAGCCGGCCGCCTGCACGCGGCGTCAATGCGGACGGACTCGATCGAGAGACGGCCGCGCGGATGGAGCGATCCGCGCCGCGGTCGTGTTCGCGCATCCGCATCCCCAGTTCGGCGGCACCATGCACACGAAGGTGGTGTATCAGACGGCCAAGGCGCTGTCGCGGATCGGATGCTCGGTGCTTCGCTTCAATTTCCGCGGCGCCGGGCGCAGCGCCGGTGCCTTCGACGAAGGGCGCGGCGAGCGCGACGATTACCGTGCCGCCCTCGACTTCATGCACGACCGCTACCCGGGCGCTCCGTTGTGGGCGGGCGGCATGTCGTTCGGTTCGTGGGTCGCGCTGACGACCGGCGCCGAGGACCCGCGGGTGCGCGCGCTCATCGGGATCGCGATACCGGTCGATCGCTACGACTTCAGCCTGGTCGCGGCGAGCGACAAGCCGAAGTTTTTCATCCACGGCGAGCGCGACGAGGTCTGTCCGCTGAAGCAGGTGCGCGAGTTCTACGCGCGCGCCCGCGAACCGAAGGAGCTCGTCGTGATCGACGCGGCGGATCATCTGTTCGACGGAAAGGTCGGGGAGGTCGCCGATGCGGTGGAAGACCTCCTGGGGGACTATGAATGACGCTGTAATCGTCGCCGCCGTCCGCACTCCCGTGGGAAAGGCCCCGAATGGGACATTACGAGGGACCAGGCCCGACGAGCTCGCCGCAACCGTGATCGGCGAGGCGCTGCGCCGCGCGCCGGCACTCGCGGCCGCAGAGGTGGACGACGTGATCCTCGGCTGCGCAATGCCCGAGGCGGAGCAGGGCCTGAACGTCGCGCGTATTGCGAGCCTCCGTGCCGGCATCCCGGTGTCCGCGTCGGCGGTCACCATCAACCGATTCTGCTCTTCTGGCCTTCAAGCGATCGCGTTCGCGTCGGAGCGCGTCATGTGCGGATCTGCGGACGTGGTGATCGCCGGCGGCACCGAGTCGATGAGCCTGGTGCCGATGGGTGGCCACACCGTGGCGCCAAACCCGTCCCTGATCGATTCATACCCGGACGTGTACCTGAGCACTGGCCTGGTGGCCGAGAATCACGCTCGCGAGTCGGGGATTTCGCGAGAAGAGCAGGACGCCTTCGCGCTGCGCAGCCATCAACGAGCCCTTGCTGCAATCGAAGCCGGTCGATTCGCCGACGAGATCATCCCGGTCACGACGCGCGTCGTGCAGTCACAGAACGGCGGGGCGCCGAAAACGACCGAGATCACGTTCGCGGTGGACGAGGGGCCGCGGCGCGATACGTCGCTCGACGCGCTCGCCAAGCTGCGCCCCGCCTTTCACGCGCGCGGAAGCGTCACGGCTGGCAACTCGTCGCAGACGAGCGACGGCGCCTCCGCGGTCGTCGTCACGTCCGCGGCAAGGGCTCGTGAACGCGGCCTCACGCCGCTCGCCCGCTTCGTCGCGTTTACGACCGCCGGCGTCGAGCCCGAGCGGTTCGGCATCGGTCCGGTGCCGGCGATCCGGAAGGTGCTCAAGCTCACTGGACTGACGCTGGACCAGATCGACCTCGTCGAGCTGAACGAGGCATTCGCCGCGCAGGTGCTGGCGTGCCTGAAGGAGCTGCCGATCGATCCCGATCGGCTCAACGTCAACGGCGGCGCCATCGCGCTCGGGCATCCGCTCGGCTGCACGGGTGCCAAGCTGACGACGACGCTGCTGTATGAAATGAAACGCCGCAACGCCCGCTATGGCCTCGTGACGATGTGCGTCGGCGGCGGGATGGGAGCCGCAGGTATTTTCGAACGAATGTAGGGCGGGTGCCTCTTTAGGCGCCGCGCGAGCGCATGTAGGGCGGGTCTCTGAGACCGCGGAGCCGGGAGGAACCCTCCTAGGAGCATGAGATGACACCGACGACCGCATCACCGGCGACCGCAACCCTGCGCGGCGGCGAGTGGCTGCTGCAACCGACCAGCCCGGCCGACGTCTTCACGCCGGCGCGGCTCACTGACGAGCAGAAGCTGATCGCCCGGACCGTCACCGACTTCGTCACCAATGACGTCCTGCCGGTGCTCGATCGACTCGAGCAGAAAGAGTGGGGGCTGGCGCGCGACCTCGTGAAACGCTGCGGCGAGCTCGGACTGCTTGGCGTCGACGTCGCCGAGGCGTATGGCGGCGTCGAGCTCGACAAGGTGTCGTCGATGATCGTCAGCGAGCGGATGTCGCAGGCGGCTTCGTTCGGCGCCACGTTCGGCGCCCACGCGAACCTGCTGGTGCTGCCGCTCTCGCTGTTCGGAACCGAGGATCAGAAGCAGCGGTATCTGCCCCGGCTGCTGACCGGTGAAATCGTCGGCGCGTACTGCTTGAGCGAGCCGGGCTCCGGCTCCGATGCCCTTGGGGCGAAAACGCGCGCGGTCCGCCAGCCTGACGGCAGCTTCGTGCTGAACGGCGAGAAAACGTGGATCACCAACGGCGGCTTCGCCGACCTCTACATCGTGTTCGCCAAGGTCATCGACGACAAGGGCGAGCACTTTTCGGCTTTCCTCGTCGAGCGAGGGTTCAAGGGCGTCTCGAATGGCAAGGAAGAGCACAAGATGGGCCTGCACGGGTCGTCGACGACGCCCGTTATTCTTCAGGACGTGCGCGTGCCGGCGGAGAACCTCCTGGGAGAAGTCGGGAAGGGCCACAAGATCGCGTTCAACGTGCTGAACTTCGCCCGGTTCAAGCTGGGCGCGATGGGCGTCGGCGGGGCGCGCGGCGCGATTGGCGAAGCGGCGCGCTACGCCGGTCAGCGCAAGCAGTTCGGCCAGCCGATCGCCTCGTTCGGCGCCATCAAGCACAAGATCGGCGAGATGGTGGTGCGCGCCTACGCGATCGAAAGCCTCGTCTACCGGACGGCCGGGATGATCGACGCCCGGATCGAGGCGACGCCGCACCAGCCGGGCGATCAGTCCGCGGCGCTCGCGACTCTCGAAGAGTACGCAGCGGAGGCGTCGATCGCCAAGGTGGCGGGCAGCGAGATGCTCGACTACGTGCTCGACGAGAACATCCAGGTCCACGGCGGCAACGGCTACGTCCGCGACTACCCGGCCGAGCGGCACTACCGCGACTCGCGCGTCAACCGCATCTTCGAGGGCACGAACGAAATCAACCGCCTGCTGATCCCGGGCATCCTGGCGCGCCGCGCCGTCAAGGGCGACATCGGGTTGATTGCCGCGGCCAAGGCGCTTCAGGAGGAGCTGATGGGCCCTCCTTCGCTCCAGGCCTCGAGCGGCGATGGCCCGCTCGGCGAAGAACGGCGCGCGGTCGACTCGTTCAAGAAGGCGGTCGTCATGGGCCTCGGCCTGGCCATGCAGACCTACCGCGACAAGCTGGGGGACCAGCAGGAGGTCCTGATGCACCTCGCGGACATGCTGATCGATACCTACGCGGCCGACAGCGCCGTCCTCCGCGCGGCCGCGTCAGGCAGTCCGCTGCAGATCGACGCCGCCCGCGTGTTCGTCAGCGACGCCGGGATGCGGATCGAGGCATCCGCCCGCCAGGCGCTCGCGATCATGGCCGAAGGCGATGCCCTGCGGACGATGATGGCGGCCCTCCGCCGGCTGTTCAAGGCGCCGCCGGTGAATACGGCTGTGCTACGCCGGAAGATTGCTGATGAGGCGGTCGCCCGGGGTGGCTATATTTTCTGAGGGTTGGCCTCTGTGTCGTATGGGCGAGATTGGTCGGGAACCCAATCACAAGCGCCTGCGGCCATGCGAGCCCGAGCCGCCTTCGCCTCGCGCTCGGCGCCAGGGACGTCCGCTTGGCCTAGCCGTCGCGATAGAAGAGCGAAGGTCGAGGGCGAGCATCAGCGTCAGTTCGCGGCGGGGGTGGGGCCCCGCCGCCAGTGGAAAAAGTTGGCAAAGCCTCCGGGTAGAATCATCTGGTGATGCGTAGATTCCTCGGTTGTCTTTTGGTGACGCTGTTCGCTGCGGCGTGCAATAACCCGAAGCCGCCCGACCCGGAGGACTACGTCGAGCGGCTGACGCAGTCACGCGAGCAGAAGGACGTCCAGCTGCGACAGGATGCCGAGCCCGTGCCGGCGGAGTTGAAGCCCAAGCTGCTGCCGCTCGAGTACTTCCCGATCAACGAAACCTACAGCGTGCCGGCCGGGCTGAAGACGCTCGAGAAGTTCGAGCCGGTCGATCTCGTGACGTCGACCGGCAGCATCGACAAGTACGAGCGCGTTGGGCATCTCGAGTTCACGCTCAAGGGTCAGCCGTTCAAGCTCACCGCCTACGTTCCGGCCGGCCAACCGGTCACGCGCTTGTTCGTACCCTTCAGCGACATGACGAGCGGCGAAGAGACCTACACCACCGGCCGCTACATGGATCTCGATCGAACCGGGTCCGGCATCTACCAGATCGATTTCAACCTCGCCTACAACCCGTACTGTTACTTCAGCACCAAGTACATCTGCCCGCTGCCGACGCAGGAAAACCGGTTGCCCGTCCGGATCGAAGCGGGAGAACGCGTCAAGGCAAAAGGCTAGAAGTCTGAATCTGAAATCTGAAATCTGAAATCTCGTGATGATACGTGCGGTGGTGTTCGACTTCGATGGCGTCATCGCCAACAGCGAACCGCTGCACTTCCGCGCCTTCCGGGACGTCCTGGCCACCGAAGCCATCACGCTCACCGAGCCCGAGTACCACGAGCGCTACCTTGGCTACAACGACGAGCGCGCGTTCCGCGAGATTGGCGTGGAACGCGGACGCCGTTGGGACGAGCGTGCGATTGCAGACCTCATCTCACGCAAGGCGCTCGTCACCGAGGAACTCGAACAGCATGGGTCGATTCTCTTCCCCGGCGCGCGCGAGGCCATCGAGCGGCTCGCCCGCCTGTGCCCGCTCGCCATCGCCTCGGGCGCCCTCCGGTCGGAAATCGAACGGACCCTCGAGCGCGAACGGCTGAAGGTCCACTTCGCGGTGATCGTCTCCGCCGACGACGGCGGCGCCAGCAAGCCGGCTCCCGACCCCTACCTTCGCGCCGTGGAACGCCTGTCGAAGGGCGAGCGCCGCCAGATCTGAACAACTGCTGCCGTCCGACTGCGTGGCCGTCGAAGACTCGCCGTGGGGCCTGGAATCCGCCAGGGCCGCTGGCCTCCTGACGGTGGGTGTCGCACATACCTACACTCGTGACGCGCTTGCCCAGGCTGACGTCGTCGTGGACACGCTCGAAAAGCTGACGTGGGAAATGCTGTGCACGCTGGACGGCGAATCGGATCCAGATAAAAAGCTCGAAAAATTCGCTTTTTTGAATACTTACAGCGATTCTTCGTCGTGTGCTCAAAATCGGCGCATATGACTCTGTGGACGTAGGTCATACTCTGGAAACCGTCAACACCGATATCAGGTTTGTGGGAGGCTTTGGATGCGTTTTATGAGATTGGGAATCTGGCTGGTCGTGGCCATGCTGGCGGCCTCGGGCGTCGCCCATGCGCAGAGCACGACCGGGACGATTTCCGGCCGCGTCGTCGATGCGCAGGAACGGACGGTTCCAGGCGTCACGGTGAGCGTGGAGTCGGCGAATCTCCAGGGGATTCGCACCGCCGTCACTTCAGAGAACGGCGACTACATCTTCACCCTGCTGCCGTCGGGCCAATACACGATCACGTTCGAGCTGAGCGGATTCGAGCGTCAGCAGCGGACGGTCAGCGTCGCGCCGACGCAGGTCGTGCCGATCGACGTGACGATGGGCCTTGCCGGCGTGGCGGAAACCGTCGAAGTCGTCGGCCGAGCGGCCGACGTGCTGACGCAGACCGCGCAGGTGGCGACCAACTTTTCGCAGGAGCTGATCGCGACGCTGCCGACGAACCGCGACATCAACGCCTCGCTGCTGCTCGCGCCGTCGGTTCACCCGACCGGCCCGAGCGGCGACTACTCGATCGCCGGGTCGATGTCGTACGAGAACCTGTTCATGATCAACGGCGTCACGGTGAACGAGAACCTGCGCGGGCAGGCCTTCAACCTCTACATCGAGGATGCGATTCAGGAAACGACGATTGCCACGGCCGGCGTGTCGGCCGAGTACGGCCGGTTCGGCGGCGGCGTCGTCAACATGATCACCAAGTCGGGCGGCAACAAGTTCTCGGGCTCGTTCCGCGACACGCTGAACAACGACAACTGGCGGACGCTCGTTCCGCAAGCGCACCGGCGACCCCTTCGCGAACGACACGAAGCTCGACAAGATCGTGCCGACCTACGAATACACGTTCGGCGGGCCGATCATGCGGGACCGTCTGTGGTTCTTCACCGCGGGCCGCTTCCAGAACAGCAGTTGTCGCGGCAACCTCGTGCAGACGAATATCCCGTACATCGTCGCCGAACGATTCGAAGCGCTACGAGTTCAACGGCACCTATTCCGCGACGTCGAACCATCGGGTCCAGGCCACCTACATCAAGGAAAGCTTCGATCAGACTCAACAACACTTTCAGCACGGCGGCCTCGATGGACCTTCGAAGCCTCGAAGATCGATCGCAGCCGCAGGACCTCTTCACGATCAACTACAGCGGCATCCTGACGCCGACCTTCTTCATCGAAGGCCGCTACTCGCAGCGCAACTTCACGCTTCATCGGATCGGGCTCCAAGTCGACCGACATCATCGAAGGCACGCTGCTGCTCGACCAGCGCCGAGGCAATCGCTGCGCTACTGGTCGCCGACCTTCTGCGGCGTCTGCACCGACGAGGAGCGCGACAACCAGGACATCTATCGTCAAAGGCGTCGTACTTCATGTCGACGAGCGGCTACGGCTCGCACAACATGACGTTCGGGTACGACAACTTCAACGACATCCGCAGCGCCAACAACCGCCAGTCGGGCAGCGACTACCGCATTCTCGGCACGACAACAATCGTTCGCGGCGACGGACATCTTTCCGGTCTTCAACGGCGCGGATGGCACGACGCTCATCCAGTGGAATCCGATCCCGATCCTGAGCGAGGGATCTGATTTCCGGACGCACTCGCTGTTCTTCAACGACAGCTGGCGCGTGAACAACCGTTTGACCGCGAACGTCGGTGTTCGGTACGACAAGAACGACGGCAAGAACCAGGCCGGCGAGATCGTCGCCAAGGACGACGCGATCAGCCCGCGGGTTGGCGTGGTCTACGACCCGACGGCCGAAGGCAAATGGTCGGTGACCGCCAGCTACGCGAAGTACGTGGCAGCCGTGGCGAACAGCATCGCGGATTCCTCGGCTGCCGCCGGGAACCCGCAGACCTGGCAGTACACCTACAGGGGGCCGAACATCAACGTCGGGGATCCGGCCAATCCCACCGCAACACCTGACGCCCTGGCGCAAGTCTGGGCGTGGTTCAACTCGGCGTCCGGATGCGTTGCCCAGCCGAGCCAGACGTGCCAGCCAAACCTGCCGAGTGCGACCAACCCGACCATTCCAGGTGTGGCGCAGAAGATCGGTGGTGACCTCACGACGCCGAACAGCGTCGAGTACGCCGCTGGCATCACCCGGCAGTTCGGCTCCAAGGCATCGCTCCGCGCCGACTATGCGTTCCGCGACTTCAACGACTTCTACGTGTCGCGGACAGACCCCAGCACGGGCCAAGTCAGCAACTCGGCTGGACAGACGTTCGACCTCACGCTCATCGAGAACATCGAACGTCTACAACCGGTCGTATCAGGGCCTCACGGCCCAGGCAACCTATCGGTTCACGAGCCGAATTGACGCGGGCGCCACGTACACGATTTCCAAACTCTGGGGAAACCTGGACGGCGAGACCGTGAACAACGGGCCTGTGACCGGCGGAGCGCTGCAATATCCCGAGTACAAGGAAGAATCGTGGAACTTTCCGGAAGGGGACCTCGCCGGCGACCAGCGACATCGTGCACGGCTCTGGCTGAACTACGGCGTTCCGCGCGTCGATGGTTTGACGCTGAGCGTGCTGCAATCGCTCGAAACCGGCGTTCCGTACGGAGCCGGCGGCTTACCGATCCAGGGCGGCAACCCCAACGGGATCAATCCCTCGCCCTACGTGACGAATCCAGGCTACAGAACGCCTCCGGTCGGGTCCAACACCGCCTACTTCTATACGGCTCGAGACGAGTTCCGGCTCGAGGGACAGAAGCGCACCGATTTTGCCGCTAACTACAGTTACAACCTGTCGACTCGCGGGCGCACCGTCGGTATCTTCGTCCAGGCGCAGGTGCTCAACCTGTTCAACCAGTTCCAACTGTGCGGCTGCGGCGCGAACAACGTATTCCAGAACGGAGGAGGCATCGCGCTGAACAACGTGGACCGCACGATTCAGACGCCGGTCACCAATCCAACGACCCGGCCTGCGTTCAACCCGTTCACGACGACGCCAGTTGAGGGCACGAACTGGGCGAAGGGAGCGAACGTTCGGAAAGGCGCTCAACCGCTTCGCCTACACGACGCCGCGGACGTTCCGGTTGACGTTCGGCGTTCGTTTCTAGTCTGGGTTACTCAGAAATTCAAGCGGCGTGATGAGGGCGGGGCTGCAAAGCCCCGCCCTTCGTCTGTGTACCCGGTGTATCCTGAGAAACGGTGATATCCGAGCACGCGATCATGCGGTTCACGCGCGTCGCGCTCAGTCCGGATCCGGACCTCGCGGTGGCGGCGTTGATGATCGCGCGGCTCGAGTATCCCGCACCTCGACGCCGGGCCCTACATCGAAGAACTGGACGCGATGGGGCGGGACGCGGCGGTCCGGGTCGCGCATGCGCGGCCGGGCGGCGACACGCCGCCGGGCGTCGACCCCGAAGCGTTCGCGCGCGTCGCCGCGCTGAACGACTACCTGTTCAAGGAACAGCGGTTCGTCGGCAACACCACTCACTACGAGGACCCGCGCAACACCTTCCTCAACGAGGTCCTCGAGCGGCGCACCGGCATCCCGATCACGCTCGCGCTGGTCTACATGGAGGTGGCGCGGCGCGCCGGCCTCACCGTTGAGGGCGTCAACTTCCCGGGCCATTTCCTCGTGCGCTGTCCGATGCGGCCGGGGCACTTCAAGGACTTGATCATCGACGCGTTCCACGGCGGGGCGCTCCTCTCCGAGGACGGCTGCCTGAAGCTGCTGCGGCAGCATGCCGGCGAGGGGGCGGTGTGGGACGACGCGCATCTCCGAGCGCGAGCGACCAAGCCGCAGATCCTGGTGCGGATGCTGGTCAACCTGAAGCGGGTGTACGTCCAGATGTACTCCTTTCCGCAGGCCCGCGACATCACCCAGCTGCTCGTCGCCGTCGATCCGTCGGCGACCCACGAACTGCGCGACCGCGGGCTGCTCGCCTACCAGTTGAACGACTTCTCGGCGGCGTTGCGCGACCTGCAGGAATACCTGCGGCTCTCCTCGAAGACCAACCTGGACGAGGACGAGCGCAGCGAGCAGGCGCAGATCTGGGAGCACGTCAAGACGCTGCGCAGGCGGGTGGCGTCGCTCAACTGATCGCTGAGATTTACAGATTTCAGATTTCAGATTTCAGATTGCTCGGCTTCGCTGCAGGGACTTCCCTGAAGCGCCTCGGGACACTCTGGGGCGAGCGGGCAGACGCGGCAGTGCGGTTCGCGCTCGGTGCAGGTGAGCGACGCGTGGTGCGACAGGTAGACGAAGGCGCGGCGACAGGCGTCGAGGTCTCCGCGGAGGAGCGAGCCGAGCACTCGCCGGACACCGCGAGCCGATAGAACCTTCCCCGGCTGGCCGTATCCGAGCCGCAGCGCCACGCGCCGCACGCCAGCATCGACCGGCACGATCGCATGGTCGCCCGCGAACAGCAGCATGCGATGCGCGCCCGCCACGTCGAGTTGAGTCAGCACTCTCAACGAGCGTCTCGCGGCCGCGAGCGACCCGCGAATCGCCCCCGCGAGCGCCCGGTGGCGGCGAAACACCTCGGCACCCGCGCGTAGCGCATCCAGCCGCAGTTCGATGGACGGACCGGCGGGCGCCACGGCGGCTTCGAGAGTCGCGCGCGGGGCACGGGTCACCGCATCTGGTGTCAGCACGTGCACCCGTCGAAGGGCCGCCATGGCCGCGTCGCGTCCGGCGGGGGAGGCTTTCTTCGAGAGCACCTCCCAGGCAAACAGCGCGAACGGGTCGCTCGGCGGCAGCGGCAAAGGGCCGTAAAAGCGTTGCAGCTCAGCAAGTTGCCCAGAAAGACCCGCCCGTTGGACTGACCTCGAGTATTGTCCTCTATTGTCATATTGTGACAGTTATTGTGCTATCATCAGATACCCCAGCTAGAGGAGAACGAGGCAGCAATCATGAAGTATGTCCTGGTCGCGTTACTGGCGACCTTCATCCCGGTCGCGAACGCAGCCGCCCAGGCACCCGGCGGCAGCATTACTGGCTCCCTGCAGGATCCGCAGGGCCGCGCCGTCGTCGGCGCGGATGTAAAGGCGCAGGCTGGCGATGCCACATACAGTTTCACAACAGACGCGCTCGGGCAGTTCCGGTTTCTGAACCTGCCGCCGGGGCGCTATGACGTCGCCGTCACCTACCCCGGCTTCGCCGACCTCAAGAGCGAGGCGATCGTCGAAGTCGGCAAGAGCAGCGAGCTCAAGCTGCTGCTTCGCATCGGCGCAGTCATCGAATCGGTCGACGTGACGGCAGCGCCGCCGATCGTCGATCCACGTGCCCGCGGCACGGCGACCAACTTCACCGCCAACGAGCTGGCGGCGGTGCCGACGGCGCGCGATCCCTTCTCGCTGGCGCGCACCGCGCCTGGCGTGCTGCTCGATCGCGTCAACGTCGGCGGGAACGAGACCGGCCAGCAGCCGCTCGTCACCGCGAAGGGCTCGCGGCAGCAGGATACGAGCTGGACCCTCGACGGCGTCGAGATCACCGACATCGCCGCCGCGGGCCAGTCGCCCACGTACTTCAACTTCGACAACTTCGAGGAAGTCCACGTGTCGACGGCCGGCCAGGACATCCAGGCCCGGACCGGCGGCGTCGGCCTCGACTTCGTCACCAAGCGGGGCACCAACCGCTATCGCGGCGATGCCCGAGGCTACTTCACGAACGACGCGCTCGAGTCGTCGAACGTGCCGGACGAGCTGAAATCGCTGGCGACACCGGTCACGCCCGAAACGGCCGATCACACGAAGCAGATTTCCGACTACGGCTTCGATTTTGGCGGGCCGCTCGTCGCCAACCGCGCGTGGTTCTACGGGTCTTATTCGGTCCAGGACATCCGCCTCGTCCGGCGCGCCGGCGCGGTCGTCGACAAGACGAACCTCGAGAACTCGATGTTCAAGGTCAACTGGCAGGCGACGTCGAAGGACATGATCAACTTCCTGTTCTTCAACGGGTCGAAGATCAAGGATTACCGCGCGCCAGGCCTCGTCCAGTTCGACGCCCCGACCGCCACGTTCCACCAGGACAACTGGTACAGTGACTTCCCGCTGCACGGCATGTGGAAGATCGGCGACGACCGCGTGATCGGGACGAGCACCTTCCTCTCGGCGAAGTACGCGTACTACAACACCGGGACGGCGCTGACGCCGATGGGCGGCATGGACATGCAAGCCGGGCGCAGCGTGCCGGATTCTCGGTCGTACGGCTCGTTCCAGCGCCAGGTCAGCGCGCGGCCGCAGCACACCGTCAACGCGGACGTGAGCTGGTACGGCCGGCGCTTCGGCGCATCGCACACCGTGCGCTACGGCGCCGGCTACCGCAAGGTCGACGCGTACACAGAAAACCTCTGGCCGGGCAACCAGGTCCTCGGGCTCGAGCAGTCGCGCACGGATCTCCGGGCGCAGGTGTTCCGCCAGGGCAACGGCGGCAACCGCGTGCAGCAGTTCGATCTGTACGTGGGCGACAGCATTCCGCTGAACCGGGTGACCATCGATGTCGGCGTCCGGTACGACCGTCAATGGGGTAAGGCGCTGCCGAGTGTCACCGCGGGCAACCCGGCATTTCCGGAGATCGTGCCGGGCATCGATTTCCCGGGTTATGACGCCCCCTTCACCTGGAACAACTTCTCGCCGCGCGCCGGCATCAACGTCGCGCTCGACGAGTCACATCGGACGATGGCCCGGGCGAGCTACAGCCGATTCGCGTCTCAACTCGCATCGACCATCGTTGGCTACGCGAACCCGAGCTCGACCGCCGGTTCCGTGACGTATCGCTGGGTCGACGCCAACGGCGATCACTTCGCGCAAGCCAACGAAGTGAACCTGTCCCAGCAGGTCGGCAGCCCGGGTGGCGGGTTCAATCCTGCCAATCCGCAAGCGGTCACGTCCGCCAATCAGGTTGACCCCGATCTTCTGGCGCCGATCACGCAGCACTTCGTCGCGGGCCTCGATCGCGAGCTGATGGCCAACTTCGCGGTGGGAGTCAGCTATACGCACAGCCGCACCAGCGATCTGTTCGGCAACCTCGCGGGCAACATCACGCGCCGCGTCGGCGTGGACGCCGACGATTACGCGCCTGGCACGCCGTTGACCGGCACGCTGCCCGACGGGTCGTCCTACAACATTCCCACGTTCATCCCGAATGCGGCGGCGGTGACTGCGGGCGGCGCCGGCTTCGTCCTCGCCAACGTACCCGGCTACACGGTCGACTACAACGGCGTCGAAGTCAGCCTCGTGAAGCGGCTGTCGCAGCGCTGGATGGGACGCGTCGGGTTCTCGTATAACGACTCGCGCGAGCATTTCAGCACCGTCGACGGCATGTACGACACGAACGGCAACCCGACGCGGACGGTCAACGAACCGCTGGTCGAGGGCGGACAGCACGCGCCGCAGGCGAGCGTCGGGACCTACCTGAACGCGAAGTGGCAGTTCTCGGCGAACGGCATGTATCAGGTCGGCCGCGGGTTCGAGGTCGCCGCGAGCCTCTTCGGCCGGCAGGGCTATCCGTTCCCGATCTATCGCTCCGCGACCCTCGGCGCGGATACGCTGAACGTCCTCGTCTCGCCCGAGGTGGATTCGGACCGGCTGGACAACCTGTGGACGACCGACCTGCGCGTCGGAAAGTCGTTCCGCATCCAGCAGGCAAACCTGCGAGTGGTCGGCGACCTGTTCAACGCGTTCAACGCCAACACCGAGCTCGTCCGCGTCAACAACATCGGCGCGTCGAACTTCAATGCGCTCACGCAGAACTTGAGCCCCAGGATTTTCAGGGTCGGGGTGGTACTGGGATTCTGAGATTTCAGATTTCAGATTTCAAGATTGGCGAAGCCGCGCGTGGCGAAAATCTTAAATCTGAAATCATAAATCTGAAATGTTCGCGCATCAGCCCCGGCCTATCTCGTCGTACAGGTAGGCCGACGCAATGATGCCGTTATGGAAGTTCGACAGATCGAGCTTCTCGTTCGGGGCGTGCGCGTTCTCGTCGGGCAGGCCGACACCGAACAGGACCGACGGCAGACCGAGCTCTTCCTGGAACGTCGACACCACCGGGATTGATCCCCCCTCGCGGGTGAAAATCGGCGCCCGGCCGAATCCTTTCTCGATCGCTCTCCCGGCGGCCTGCACGTAGGGATTGTCGTAAGAGGTCATCCACGGCTTGCCGCCGTGCATGCGCGTGATCTTCAGCTCCACGGTTTTGGGCGCGATATCCTCCACGTACTTCTGGAACAGATCGGCAATCTTGTTGGGATCCTGGTTCGGCACCAGCCGCATGCTGACTTTCGCCATCGCGACGGCCGGCAGGACGGTCTTGGCACCTTCGCCGGTGAACCCCGACAGCAGTCCGTTGACCTCGAAGGTCGGCCTCGCCCACGTGCGTTCGAGGGTGGTGTAGCCCGTCTCGCCGAGCAGCTTCGGGATGCCGAAATCCTTCTTGTACTTCTTCTCGTTGAACGGCAGCGACGCCCACGCCTGCCGTTCCTCATCCAAAAGCGGCTTCACGTCGTCGTAGAAGCCCGGAATCTTGATCCGGCCGCTGCGATCCTTCATCTGCGCGATCATCTGGCACAGAACGAAGGCGGGGTTGGCGACGGCACCGCCGAACGAGCCGGAATGCAGATCCGTGCTGCTGCCGCGCAGGTCGATCTGGAAATACACCAGACCGCGCAGGCCATAGCAGATCGACGGCACACCGCGCGCGAACATCCCTGAATCGGAAATCACGACGACGTCGGCGTTGAGCTCGCCCTTGTGGGCGCGGATGAAATCGTCGAGGTTTTCGCTCCCGACCTCCTCTTCGCCTTCGAGAATGATCTTGATGTTCACCGGCAGGCGGCCGTTCTGCTTCAGGTACGCCTCGACCGCCTTGAAATGCATGAACACCTGACCCTTGTCGTCGGCGGCGCCGCGGGCGTAAATCTCGCCGTCGCGCACCGTCGCCTCGAACGGCGGCGACTCCCACAGGTTCAGGGGATCGACCGGCTGCACGTCGTAATGGCCGTAGAACAGGATGGTCGGCGCCTCCGACGCACCGAGCCAGTCGCCGTACACGACCGGATTGCCCGGCGTCTCGACGAGCCGCACGTTCTGCAGGCCGATGCGGCGCATCTCGTCCGCGCACCACTCAGCGCAGCGGCGCACGTCGGCCTTGTGCTGCGGGGAGCGCGCTGACGCTCGGAATCGCCAGCAGCGTCTTCAGTTCGTCGATGTACCGGTCGCGGTTGACGTTGATGAAGTCGATGACATTGTCCATGTGCCGTTGTCCTCGACGGCGCGGCCGTCGTCTTTCAGCTTCTCGAGATGGGCCTGCACGTTCTCGCGGGCGGCCGGCATCAGCGCCGGATTCAGCCCATCATAAATGGAATCCGCGATCGCCTGCACCGTGGCGCGCCCCGCCGCAAGAGCTTCGATCACCTGGCGCTCGCGCATCCGGCGATGGTCCAGGTATCCCTGGAGGACCGACGCGGGGCTGTCGATGGCATCGCCGTGGCCGGGAAGGAGACGAACCGCACCAAGGCGCAGCACATGCTCGAGCGACGCCATGTATTGACCCAGGTGCCCGCCCCGGCTGGTGTGGATCATCACGCTGCTGCCGCTGACGACGAGATCGCCGGTAAAGGCTGTCCGCGACACGGGATCCCAGAAGACAACGTGGTCGGGTGAATGGCCGGGCGTGTGGACCACGGACAGGATCTGATCGCCCACCGGGATCTGCTCGCCATGCGCGAGCGGTTCCCAGTTGATGGCGGCCGACCCATCCATCCCCGGCCAAAGGATTTTCTGCAACCGGACTCCAGGATGCGCTACCTGCAATGCCGGCGCGCCGCTCGCATGATCCGCGTGGCCGTGGGTCACGAGCACTCGCACGAGTTGAGCCGAGTGTCGCGAAAGCTCGGCTTCGAGCGCCGAGAGATGGCGCGGATCGCCGACACCCGCATCAATGAGGACCGCCTGACGATCGGAACCGATGAGCAGGTAGGTGTTGTTGCCGCTGCCGGTCATCGGGCCCGGATTGTGCGCCGCGAGGAGAATCGGCGTCATCACCGCCTAAAAACTATAGCGGAGGCTCAGAACGACATGTGAGTTGCGGCGATACTGACCGAGAAAGTCGTCGGCTTCTCCACCGAGCACGGCCATCGCCACGGTCGTTCGCCAGTGGTCGCCGCGGGCCTGCGAGTACTCGGCCTTCAGGTACATGCCGTCGAGGTTGGCGCGAACGGCAGTCTCGACCGCGGCGCTTCGATTCGGATCGATCGTGTACGACGCGCGCCCGATAAACGCCCTGGTCATACCGCGGTCCGGCGCGAAACGGCCGAACGCGCGCTGATGCGTCACGTGCTCTCCGGCAAAGCCGCCGGCCACGAGCAGTTCGCCCTGCTGGCGCTCCAGCTCGATCACATACAGCACGTAATCGTCCGCGGTCAGATCGTCGCTGGTGAAGTAGCCGCCTTCGCCCTTGATCGTGACCCAGCGCGACGGCACGACCGCGTCGCCGCCGTACATCCGCATCGATGGGAACATGAGCCTGAACGACAGCGGTCCGGTTGGCTCGACAACCGGCAGGTGGTTGAATCCGTCGAAAAACGACGCAGAAACCTCGTAGCCGCTCGCGACGTATCCCCACCTGACGCCCGCCTGCTGGCCTTCGGGAATGGCGCGATCGACCGCCTCGACTGGCGGCGCCTCCGGTGGAAGCACGGTCCAGCGCTTGCCTGGCAGTGGAATCCGGCTCGGCGTGAACACCGGGACCCACACCGCATCGAGCGAGTGGGCGCCAAGCTGGCCAAGGACGCGGACGCCGGGCACGGCCAGATATTCGGTGTCGAAGACATTCAGGTAGTCGCGGGGCGCGAACCGATCGGTCGGCGTGACGATCTCGGTCTTGCCCCAGCGGATGAACTGCTTGCCGGCGTCAACCGTCAGCCGGCCGCGCGTGACCGTGGCGTCAAGACGCCGCACCGAAAGAAGCGGGCGCTTGATGCCGCGATCCCGGATGTCTGGGCTGCCAGGAGTCGTCGACCTGGTCGGCGTTGTTGACGCGGAACTCGAACCCGGCCTGCAGCCGCAACCAATCCGTGGGTCGTCCCGCCAGCTCCTCGCGCGCAAGCAGGTCGACGATGACGTTCTGACGATCGAGGCTGGCGTCCTGGGGAAACACGAACGTGCGGCCTTCGATGAAACCCCGCGAGCTGACGCGCTGTGCGTCGGCGACCGTGGCACCGGCCAGCAGGATCGTTGCCGCAAGGACGGCCGGACACTTCATTGGCGCCGCAGCGCCTGGAGCGTGAAATCCTCCTCGCGCATTGGCGCGTTGTACTGGAGCTTGTCGAGGGTCAGCCGCGTCCGGCTGCCGCGCCTGAGGTCGGTCATTTCCAGCCGGCGCGCCGTCCAGATCCCCTGCACGTTCTGAATGTCGCTGTAATCGAGCCGGCGGATGGCCGTGTCCTTGGTGTAGCTTTCGATACGGGCGAAGGCGTAGTTGTCCTTGCGGATCCAGACGATCGAACGGGTGTACTGCGACGACTTGCGCTCTTTCGGCACCGACTGGATCTTCCAGCACGCCGCGCCGTCGACCGTCTCGTCGCCGAGCAGCTGGTAGTCGTACTGGTTGACGTCGCGCTCTTCGAGATCCTCGAAGCTGAAGTCGGTGCCGAAAAAGCGCGTCGACCGATCCTGCAGCGCGATGCGGCGATCGCGCTCGATGGCGGGCGTCCACATCCACTGGTCCGACGCGCGATCGGGGTGATTCACGACGAGCAGGGCGACGCCCTTCACCTCGGGAGGTGCCGTGAATCGGAGGATCGCCTTGCTGTTGCCGTGCGACCCGAGACGTTCGAGCGTCCAGCGCTTGTCCGAGACCTTGCCCTTCGCTTCGAACACCTGCAGCAGCCCTTCGTAGCGCTGCGAGGACGCCGCCGATCGGCGCTGCGCTTCGTCGACGATCTGGCGCACGTCCTGGGCGGAGGTAACGGCTGACGCGACGATCACGCTCAGCAGAGCGAGCCATCTATTCATACTCGAGCGCCTCCACCAGGGAGCCGTGAACGGCAGATTCGGCGGGCCAGAGCGCGGCGACAAAGGCCGCCGCCAGGATCGTCGGCACCAGCATGCCCAGCGTCGACACCGGGATGGAGTACTCGAGCCTCATGCCGGCGATGTCGCGGTGGACGATCTGCAGGATGTAGTACAGGTTCAGCGCGCCGAACGCGAAGCCGAGAATCAGTCCGAGGACGCCGATGCTCAGCGCCTCCATCCAAATCGTGCGCCGGATCTGCCCGGCCAATCCACCAACCGCCCGCAGCACTCCAAGCTCGCGCCGGCGATCGGTGATCGACACCGTGAGTGTATTCACGATGCCGAGAATCGCGACCAGCACCGCGACCGCAATCTGCACCGACGTCAAGGCGAACCACTGGTCCGTGATGCGAATGATGTAGTCGCGCACCTCGCTGTTCGTGAGCACGAAGACTTGCCGTTCGCCGGCGTATCGTTCGAGAATCCGGCGTTTCACATCGGCGACGTCAGAACCCGCCGCCAGGTAGATGCGGAACACGTTGACGAAGTCGTCGCGCCAGTAGCGCACGAACACGCTGCGGTCCATGAGGATCGTGCCCTGCTGATCCGAGTAGTCCAGGACAATCCCGACGATCGGCAGCTTGACGACGCCGTGCGGGGCGGGTATCTCGAGGAGATCGCCGATGGCGAGCCGCTGCAGCTCGGCAAAATTGTCCGAAACCATCAGTCCCGTGCCGGCCGCCGTCTGCGCATACATCGTGTCGGCGTCGCCCGCAATCGGATCGACGTGAACCGTTTGTGCGACGCTGGCGATGTCGGTCGCGACGATCATCACCGGCGTCTTCCGAAACACCACGCGCGCGTTACGGACCGCCTGAACACGCGTGATGCCGGCCGTGTCCCTCAGCTCGGCCTCCATCTCGGGCGGAAAGCGCAGCGTCCTGACCACGATGTCCTGCGATGGCGCCACGAAGAGGTCTGGATTGAGCGTCGTATCCATCCAGTCGATGATCGACACGTAACTGGCGCGCGCCATGCCGGCAAACGCGACCACGAGCGCGAGCGACAACATCAGCGCCGCGACGCTGGCCGACGTCCGCCGCGGCGACTGGATGAGGCTGTCGGCGGCGAGCGCGCCTTCAACCGGGCGCACGCCCTTCAAGAGCGGGCGAATCGCACGCGCCAGCGCGAGCGACAGGAGTGGCCCCAGCAGCAGCACCGCCACAATCACCAGGGTGTAGCCGACGTAGAACACCGCGCGCGACTCTCCGGCTGTCAGGGAGCCGATCGATACGGCCGCGAGAATCCCGGCGGCCACGACGCGCGCGCGGCTTTCGCCAGCGGACAACACCTGGTATTTGCCCTTCTGCAGCGCCTGCACGGGATCCACCCGAGCGGCCTGCCAGGCGGGAATCACCGCCGCGACGATGCTGGTGACGACGCCGATGGCGAGGGCCAGCGCGAGCAGTCCGGGACTTGTCGCAATCTCGTCGGCCCGCTGCGCGACGCCGTACACATCGCTCAAGAGAGTCCCGATCGAGGCGGCAATCCCCCGCGCGATCAGCAAGCCGAACAGGAGGCCGCCGATCGAACCGATCAGTCCGGTGACCGCACTTTCGGCCAGGAACAGCACGCGAACCTGCTGTCGCGTGGCGCCGAGCGCGCGCAGGATCCCGATCTCGGATCGGCGCTGGGTCACGGCAATCGCGAACGAGTTGTAGATGATGAACATCCCGATGAACAGCGCGAACAGGCTGGAGATGCTCACCATCACCGAGTAGGCGGCGGTCATCGCCTCGAATTGCTGGCCGCGTCCCGAGGGAGGATCCACCTGGAAGCCCGGTCCGAGCAGCGTCCGCAGCTCGTCCTGCACCTGCGCGATGGTGCGGCCGGGCTGCACGCCGATGTCGATTCGATCGAAGGTCCGGCCGCGCCCGAACATCCGCTGGGCGGCGTAGACGTCCATGATCGCGAGGTTGCCGCCGAACGCCGTCGACAAACCCGACGATTTCATGATGCCGCGGACCGTGAACGCCCGCTCGCCGAGAACCGTGCCGAGCGAGATGGTGCTCTGAAGGGCAATGCCGTTCCGGTCGGCGAAGTCCCGCGTGACGATGATCGAGTCGGGCTGCGCCAGGAAGACCAGCGGGTCGTCGATGATCGACTCGTCGGCGGCGTCGAGATCGTAGTCGCGCAGGCTGCGGTCGCCGGTCATGTCGACGCCCAGCACGAGGAGGGTGCCCTGGCCGGCAATCTGCGAGTCGACGGTCGCTTCGATGACCGGCACGGCGACCCGCACCGATGGCGCGGCCTGGACCGCCTCGAGCACGGATTCGTCGAATCCGGTTTCGCCGGCCGAAACCTGGATCTCGGTCTTGCCCGCGATGCGATCGACGGTGCGATTGAACGCGAACAGAACGCTCTGGTTGGCGGTGTGCATCCCGACGAAGACCGCCACGCCCAGGACGATCCCCGCGGTCGTCAGGATCGTGCGCACGACGTGCTTGCGGAAGTACGGCCAGCTGATCAAGCGGAGAAGGATCACGCGGACCGCCTGAGGTCTTCGACGATCTGCCCGTCCCGCAGCGTAATCGTGCGGCTGCAGCTGCGCGCGACGTTCATGTCGTGGGTGACGATCACCACCGTCGAGCCCAGCCGCGCGTGCAGGTCGCGGATGAGCGCGAGGATGTCTTCGCCGGTTTGCGTGTCGAGGTTGCCGGTGGGTTCGTCGGCGAGCAGGACCGGCGGATAGATCGAGAGGGCGCGGGCGATGGCGACGCGCTGGCGCTCGCCGCCGGACAGCTCGTCGGGCAGGTGGTGCAGGCGGTGCGCGAGCTGCACGAGCGTCAGGAGCTCGGTGGCGCGTTCCTGGACGCGAGCCCGAGGCCAGCCGCGCAGGTGCAAGGGCAAGCCGACGTTCTCGAGGCACGACAGCGTCGGCAGCAGGTTGAAGAACTGGAAGATGAACCCGATGGTGTCTCTCCGGACCTTCGTGAGCTCGTCGTCCGAAAGGCCGCCGAGGGCCTGGCCGCCGACTCGCACTTCGCCGGAGGTGGGCCGATCGAGGCCGCCGACGAGATTGAGCAGGGTCGATTTCCCGGAGCCGGACGGCCCGATGATCGACACCATCTCACCTTTGGCGATGGACAGGGTGACGCCGCGCAAGGCGCTGACGTCGCGCTTGCCGGCGAACCGCTTCGTGACCTGGTCGAGCTGAATCATGGCTTCCGATCTGGAGCTGGCCCGGCGCTATGTGAATTATTTCACAAAACCGCCCCCGCCGGCCCGGATCGCGTCAGGGGCGCCTCCCGGCGCCCGACTACACCCCTCAGGTCCCGCCGAAGCCGATCGTGACTTTGCCGTCCGTCTCGAGAATGACCGGGACGGCACGGCGGCCCTTGCTCAAGACCAGCATCTTCTCGAGCTCGGCCGCATTCTTCTTGACGTTGACGTACTCGAACGCGATCCCGCGCTGCTTGTAGTCGTCGCGCGCGGCTTGCGTGTAAGGACAGCTGTCTTTTCCGTAGATGACGACCATCGTTTTCGCCCTCGACTGATCGATGATCTCACACACCACGGTACAATGACCCACCGCCGTGGGCACGCCAACACTGACCCAGGACACCTTCACCGATGCCGAAACGCGCGCGCTGGCGCCGTTTTTCACCAACACCGATCGGCCGGTGTTCGCACTGACCAACCTGCCGGAAACCGTCAAGGGCGCGCTCTTCGCCCGCTACTCGAGGTCCGCGAAGTCGCTTCGGAGGCTCTTCCTCGATGAGTTCCTCGATAAAGTCGACGCCAAAGTCGACGTCGCGCCGCCGAAGGCTCGGCCGCCGAACCGAGGTCGGTCTCGCGCGCGCCGACAAGCTGTACGCGCGGGTGCTGAGCGAGTACGGCGACGACTCCGTCGCCCAGCTCGGGGGAGCGCACGTCGCGTGCGAAGGCGTCTCCAACGTGTTGACCAAGGTGCTCGAGTGGGGACGCCTGATGGCGTACCTGGAGCAGTCGACGCGATACGTGCCGTATACCGATCGGCCGAACGGCCGCTGGAAGTATCACGTCCCCGCCGAAGTCGAGCGCTCGCCGCTGGCGTCCGAATTCAGGCAGACGCTCGACGCCGCCTTCGAGACCTACAGCCGGTGGATTCCGGCGATGGAAGCGCACTTCCGCGCCCGCTACCCCAAGTCGCCCGAGGATTCCGACGGGGTTTACCGGTCGGTGATCCGCGCCAAGGCGCTCGATACGCTGCGCGGCCTGCTGCCGGCGGCCACGACGTCGAACGTCGGGCTGTTCGGCACCGGCCAGGCGTTCGAAGCGCTGCTGCTTCGGATGTTCGCGCACCCGCTCGAAGAGGTGCGCGCGCACGCCGCGCTGATGCTCGCCGAGCTCCGCCAGGTCATCCCGGCGTTCCTCGCGCGCGTCGATCAACCGGACCGCGGCGGCCGCTGGATCGAGTACTTCGCCGACACGCGGCGCGGGTTCGAAGCGGCCGCGCGAGCGATTCTCGATCCTGTCGCCGCGGAGCCGCGTCCGGAAGTGCGCCTGACGGCTTTCGATCCCGACGGCGAGCTCAAGGTCGTCGCGGCGGCGCTCTACCCCGTCTCCCGCCTTCCCGACGATCAGCTGCTCGAGGTCGCCCGCCGGCTGACACCGGATGAGCGAGCCAACCTGTTGCGCGCCTACGTCGGACAGCGCTCGAACCGGCGCCACAAGCCGGGCCGCGCGTTCGAACGCACCCAGTACCGGTTTGACGTCCTCGCCGATTACGGCGCCTTCCGCGATCTGCAGCGCCATCGCCTGCTCACGATCGAATGGCAGGCGCTCGGCACCGAGCACGGTTACACCGAGCCGGCGGCCATCGAGGAAGCCGGCGCGCTCGCCGACTGGCGAAGCGTGATGGAGCGATCGGCTTCGCTCGAGGCGGCGCTCCGCGCGCACGGGCTCGACGAGGCGGCGTCGTACGCGGTCGCGATGGCCTACCGCGTGCGGTTCTACATGGACATGAACGCGCGCGAGGCGATGCACGTCATCGAGCTGCGGACCGCGCCGCAGGGCCACCCGTCCTACCGGCGCGTCTGCCAGCTGATGCACCGGGCGATCGCCGACGTGGCGGGCCACCGCGCGATCGCTGCCGCCATGCAGTTCGCCGATCACTCCTCCGTCGAACTCGAACGGCTGCAGTCAGAGCGGGCGCTCGAATCGAAGCGGCGCGCCAGGGAAATCTCGTAGCGTCCGGCTTGAGCCGGACGTCAGTAGCGTCCGGCTTGAGCCGGACGTCGTCAGGACCGAGCGTAGCGTCCGGCTTGAGCCGGACGTCAGTCCTTTACCCAGTAGCGGGAGTATTCGTCGAGGAAGGTGAGGGAATCAAACGATCGCATCCGGTCGAAGAACAGGATGCCGTCGAGATGATCCGTTTCGTGCTGGATGACGCGCGCCGGGTAGTGTCGGGCGTGCAGCTCGATGCGCTCGCCGTCCCGGTCCCAGGCGCGCAGTATGATTTCTGCGGCCCTTGGCACGCGACCGCGAATGTCGGGGATGCTCAGGCACCCTTCCCAGTCTTCGTCAATCTCGGAACCCACCGGCGTGATCTCCGGGTTGATGATCGCCATCGGCGTCGACGGCGACTCGCCGGCATCGTCATGGTCGAGGCTGGCGACGAACAGCCGCAGGCCCTCGTGCACCTGAGGCGCCGCCAGGCCGACGCCGTGGTACTCGACCATCGTCTCGATCATGTCGTCGATCAGCTTCTGCACGACGGGATTGCGGATGTCGCTGCGTTCGACGGAGCGAGCTTTCTGGCGCAGCACGGGATGGCCCATTCGCGCGACTTTCAGGATCGACATATCCGTCAAATTATACTTTTCGAGGCGTGACGAAGCTGGATCTGCATCCGCACGACGAGTCGCACGGCTACCGCTTCTGTCCGAGATGCGGCAGCCCGCTCGAGCGGCGGCTGCTGAAATCGAACGAGCCCGAACGCCTGGTCTGCGGCGCGTGCAGCTTCGTGTTCTACCTCGACCCGAAGATCGCGGTCGGGACGATCATTCGATCGGCGACCGATCGGCTTGTGCTGGTCCGTCGCGCGATTGACCCGGGATACGGCAAATGGGTATTCCCCGGCGGCTACGTGGATCGCGGCGAGACGCTCCCCACCGCTGCGGTCCGGGAAGCGCGCGAGGAATGCGGGCTGGACGTGCGTCTCGACGGCCTGGTGAACATCTACTCGTACGCGGGCCGCGCCCCGGTGATCGTCGTGTACGCAGCGACCGCGATTGGCGGCACGCTGTGCATCGACGACGAGTGCCTGGAAACGGCTGAGTTCGACAAATCTTCGCTTCCCTGGGACAATCTGGCCTTCCGAAGTACGCACGAGGGTTTGCGCGACTACCTGGCCGGGCTCCTGCATCCGGTCCCAAGGTAGCCTTATTTTCCAGGAAAAACTGCGACCTTTTCGGTCGCGGCGGACACAAGTGTGTGGCCGGCCGATCGATCGTGTAATCGGCGATCCCCCCACGGCCGATAAGGAATTGCACAATGGTGCGTAGAATTCATCCGGTCGCGGGGATCGCGGCGGCGTCACTCCTGGCGGCCGCCTGCGGCTTCGAATCAACCCGCGACGTCGTCATCCCGACCAGCGGCCCCGGAGGCCTGTCGCCGGAGGCCGTCGGCGTCTGGACGTCGATGTCGTTTACTCCACCCGACCCGAAATCGTGCGGCAACTTCGAGTGGAAGATCACGAACCAGACGCCGACCTCGATGGCGGGCGACTTCAGCGCCAGCTGCATGAACGGCGCGGTCGAAATCACCGGGTCGGCCTCGGGGCACATCAACGGCACGATCGTGCCGATGACCGCGAGCGGCCAGGCTGTCGGCGCCGGGCTCACGTGCCCGTTTTCGCTGACGGGAACCGGCCACATCCTCGACGAGAACTCGATGCGTGTGGATTACTCGGGGACGAGCTGTGTGGGCCCCATGTCCGGCAGCGAGACCCTGAGGAAGAAGGCTCCGGAGCCGGAACCCCCGCCGCCGCCACCACCGGCGCCGCCGCCGCCACCCGATACTCCGAATCCGTACCATGTCCTGGATGGCCCCCTGAGCGAGGCCCGCGCGCAGCAGGTAGTGAACAACACGGCAGCCGAGTTTCCGTACAACACGGCGCCGCACCACGACCGGAACCTCAAGGCGGCCCTGACCGAGGAGCTGCTGCTTCGAACGATCTGGCACCTGCACGTGGCCGGGTACGAGGCCGGCCGTCAGCGCAATCCGTCGGGCGCGATCTCTTCCGACAAGATCTCGATCGTGCTCAACGGCGCGTGGATGGCGGTCGACATTTACACGAACTGGGACGTGCCCGGCGTTCCACTCAGCGTGATCTGGTGGCCGGTGAGCGGCGCCAACCACGTCCCCGAAGGCGGCATTCCGGATTAGTCGGCGAGGCCTTCGGCCTTCTTCTCCGCCGCCGTGATCTTTCCACCGGCGGCGACGATTTCGGCCTCGCGATCGATCGGCACCTGCGCCGGGCGCACGAACCGTGCGACGGCGCCCGCGGTGCCGTCGATCTTCAACTGGCGCATCAGGAACGTGAACCGCTCCTCGAGCGACTTGCCAATGGCGGTCCGTGACGAGTCGGCAATGCCCCACATCCGCCGCTTGAACGGACCGATCGCCTTCTTCCGCGCCTTGTAGATGAACTGCTCCTCGGTATCCTTCGGCTTCCGCTCCTCGACGGCGTTCTCGCGCAGCCACGCGTACATCTCGGCCTTCAGATCGGACGGGAACTGCGGGTGCTCGTAGACCATGTTCTGGAAGTCGGTCGCGAGGTGAATCTCGCAGGCGCCGACGCGCGGGAACGCGTCGAAGGCCTCCGGCGGCAGCGTCGACGCGCCGTGCTGGACGGCGCCGGCCAGACCGTACTCGTCGCGCGCGACGCGGGACAGCTCCTCGAGCGTGATCAGGTCGATCTTCACGTCGGTCCGCACGCTGCCGTCGGCGTTGACGAAGCCGCCGTGAGCGGTACCGGTCTGCACGCTGATCTTGCTGAGGCCGATCAGGTCGCGCGCCGCGCTCCTTCAGCTGCGCGGTTGAAGCCGTCCATGTACGCGTGCAGCTCGTGGACGTCGGAGTTCTTGCCGCCGACCTCGCCAATCTCGCCGCCGACCGACACGGTGACGCCCTGCGGCTCGTGCTTCGCGGATGAACGCCGCGAAGTCGGCGGCGAGCGAGACGTTGACCTCCTGCTGCTCGGCCAGCGTCGGCTTCGTCAAGATCGACGAGCGTCGAGGTGTCGATGTCGATGTTGTAGAAGCCGGCCGCGATTTCTTCCTTGATGAGCGCGCGCAAGCGTGTCGAGCTCCTTGTCGCGTTCGGGGCTGTTGTACTTCTTCGCGTTGGTCTGGACGTGATCGCCCTGGATGAAGATCGGGCCACTGAACCCCTCGCGCAGCGCCGCCGCGATCACGATCGCCGCGTACTCGTGGGGCCGCTGCTCGGTGTAGCCGATCTCGGAGCGCGCGATCTCGAAAATGAACGCGCCGGCATCGAGGCTTTCGCCGACCGGACGACGGCGCGCGCCGTGTCGTAGGCCATCGCGCGGACGTTGATCGCCGGAACCGTGAACCCGCCCGCTTCCCGCGCCCCATCGCCATGTAGAGGTCGTGAATCGACGCGGGGCGGATGCCCGCGGCGGCCGCCAGGGTGCGGATGATCCACCGGGCCGTGCCGCGCAGCTCGGCGTCGCCGCCAAACGCGGCGGTCCACGCCAGCTTGTCGACGATCGTCGTGGGCTTGCAGCCGACGCGCTCGGTCACGCTGACGCGATCGCTCAACACGGTCGCCGCCGGCTTGACGGCGTCGGTCATTTCCTTGACTGAGGTGAACATGGGTCCTCCGACGTCCGGCTAAAGCCGGACACTACGTCACGCCGTAGTGTCCGCCTTCAGGCGGATACGGTCACGAGCGTAGTGCCGCCTTCAGGCGGACTCAACGGCCAGCCGGGTATTCTAGCACCGGGAATCTGAAGTCCTCCACCGACGGCCGCCGCCACGGCCGCGTCGACCATCGCGCTCGATCGGCAGCGCCGCTTCGGCCGGCTTCGATCGTCCTGCGTACGCGCGCGCGTCGCCGGATGCCGCGGCGTGAACAGCTGGCAGCAGTCCTGATCCGGGATGTTCGAGATCGGCAGCGTGCCGATTCGCGCCGGCCTCGGCCGAGATCTCGTCCTTGTCCATCCCGACCAGCGGCCGCAGGACCTCGAAGCGTCGTCGCGTCGGCAATCGTCGGTCAGGTTCTCGAGCGTCTGCGACGCCACCTGGCCGATGACTTCGCCGGTCACCAGCGCGCGCGCGCGCCAGCGCCGCGCCAGCCGCTCGGCGATCCGCAGCATCAGCCGGCGATAGATGACGACGCGCAGCTCGGGCGGCACGCCGAGCAGGACCTGCTGCTGCAGCTCGCCGAACGGCACGAGCACCAGCCGCGACCGCAGCTGATGCCTCGTCAGCAGCGCGGCGATCTCGCGCACCTTCTCCTGCGATGCGCGCGACAGGATCGGGTAGCTGTGAAAGTGGATCGAGCAGCACCGAGCAGCCGCGGCGCATCATCCGGTACGCGGCGACCGGCGAGTCGATCCCGCCCGACAAGCAGGCACGCCACGCGCCCGCCGGTGCCGGTCGGCAGGCCGCCGGCGCCCGGCTCCTTGCCGAAGAAGTAGAACGCCTGCTCCGGCAGCATCTCGATGTGGATGCGTCAGCGTCGGCATCCTCGAGATCGACGCGCCAGCCGGTGCGCCTCCTTGATCAGGCCGCCGACTTCGCGCTCGATCTGCGGCGACGTGAACGGAAACCGCTTGTCGGAGCGCCGGGCGCTGACGCGGAACGACTGCGGCGTGCCGATCGCCGAGTCGCCGCAGGATGGCCGCGGCCAGCGCATCGAAGTCGTGCGGCCCGCGGCCGGCGTACGAGAAGTTGGCGATGCCGAACACATGCCGCACGCGATCGCGCGCCTCGGCCCAGGACGCACCGCGTCCCAGCTCGATCTCGATCCGGCCCATGACCGAGCGGATCGCCGACGATGTCGAGCCCGGCCAGCGCCACGCTGCAGGTTGCGGACGAGCATCTGCACGAACCAGGGGCGGTTCCGTCCCTTGAGCGCCAGCTCCTTGTAGTGGACGACGATCGAGGTCATGCGTCGGGCCAGCGCGGCGTCGGCGGCCCGATGTCCGCTGCGGACGGCGCTCTCGATCGTAGCGGGCAGGCCGGTGTCGATCCAGTCGCCGGCGAGGTACAGAGCCCGCGCACCGCCGTGCGTGCTCGGGCCGCGGCGGCTGGCCCGGCGCAAGCGAGAACGTCGCGCGCGGCTCGCGAACGACCGTGGCGCGCAGGAGCCTGCGCGGACCGCGCGCGCGGAAACGCGTCCAGGAGCTCCTCGTGCGCCACGGCGATCAGCTCGTCGTTGGCCCGATTCGCCACGACGGCGACGCGCCGCTCGAGACGAGCGACAGGTGCGAGGCCGACGTCGCCAAACGCCTGCCGCTTGTCGAACACCCACTGCATCGCGCGGCCCGGGCAGGCCGACGAACGGCTCGTCGAAGATCGGGCCGTCGAACCAGAGGTTGACGGTCACGATCGGCGACGACTGCATCTCGCGGGCGTGCGGTCAGCGATGTCTCGGAGCGGATCGCGATGTCGCCGTCGAACACATCCGCGAACGCGAACCAGGGCACCGCCGAGACCACGACGCGGCGCCTCGAACCGGTCCGCACCGCTCGACACGTGGAGCAGCCGGTCTCCCTGGAGCCCGATCTTCGCCGGCGCTCCCGTCCTGACGGCACCGCCGTGCTGCTCGATGAACGCGCGCGCCGGCTCGGCGTACATCGCGTCGAGCGGCCGGGTCGGAAGCCGATCGCCGCCGCCTTCGGGTCGGGTCCGAACATCTCGGCGAGCACGCGGGCAAACGCCGGCGCGGCGGCGTGCGACGGCGGCTGGTTGAGCGCGGCCAGCGCCAGCGGATCCCAGAGCATCTCGCGCAGCCGCGCGGTCTGGCCGTTGCGAATCAGCCAGTTCTCGACGGTCTCGCCGGGCGACGCGGCAATCGCGTGCGCCCCGGGCTCAAGCGCCCGCCGCGCGATCCGAAGCGGCGTCCGCATCCGCAGAATCGCCAGCCGATCCCTCCAGGCGAGCGCCGGCCAGTCGAAGACGCCGGCGAGCAGGTGGAGCGGCGGCGGCAGCGCTGGGCAGATCGAGCCGGCTGCGCACGCCGTCCCGGTCGACCATCGTCACGCCCAGCGCCGGCTGGAACGACACGTTGTCGCGCGCGCCGATGTCGTCGAGGAACGCGAACGTCTCGCGGTAGCACCCGAGCAGCACGTGCTGGCCGTTGTCGACGAGCTCGCCCGTCTCCCGGTCGTTGAAGGCCGTCGCGCGGCCGCCCAGCCGGCTGCGCGCTTCGAGCACCAGGACGCGGGCGCCGTGCCGGGCGAGGCGGACCGCCGCGCTCAGTCCCGCGAATCCGGCGCCGACGACGATCGCGTCGTAGGTCATTGGGGCCAGAGCCATTGCCTGAGCGCGATGGCCGCCTGGATGGGACGCGCGACCCGCGTCGGACCTGAGAACACGTCGTAGTCGCGCCGCTCGATGCGCCGCAGCGTCTCGAAGTACACCGCCCGCATGATCTCCGCCGCCACCAGCCGGCGCCGATCCTGTTCGGGCCGAACGGCGACCGCCCGCCGATAGTAGTCGCGCGCCCGGCCGCACTCGAAGGCAATGACCTGTCGGACGCGTGGCGTCATCCGGCCGGCGGCCAGGTCCTCGACCGTGCAGCCGGCGGCCGCGAGGTCGTCGAGCGGCAGGTACACGCGGCCGCGCGCCAGATCGTCCTTGATGTCGCGGAGGATGTTGGTGAGCTGCAGCGCGACGCCGAGATTGAGCGCGTAGTCGCGCGCCTGCGGATCGCGGCAGCCGAAGATCCTGATGCAGATCAGGCCGACCGCCGACGCGACGCGGCGGCAGTACTCGAGCAGATCGTCGAATGTCTGGTAGCGCGTCGTGTCGAGGTCCATCGCCACGCCGTCGATCACGTCGTCAAACGCCTCCCGCGGCAGGTCGAAGCGGGCGATGAACGGTTGCAGCCGGCGTCCCTGCGGCGTCTGCGGAACGCCGCTCTCGAAGCAGCGAGCCAGCTCGGCGCGCCAGAAACAGACCGCCTCGCGCGCCTCGCTGTCGTTGCTCCTGTTCTGCTTCGTCGACGGCGTCGTCAACCGCGCGGCAGAAGTCCCAGACGGCGATGATCGCCCGCCGCTGCTCGGGCGGCAGGACCAGGAACGCGTAGTAAAAGCTGGTCTTTCTTGCCATCAGGCCGCGGCGCCCCGCCACGTCGAGAAACGCCACGCCAGCGCCGGAACATCGGCCGCGCCGAGCACCGGCCGGTGCTGCAGCAGCCGACCGCGGACCTCGTCGACGCGGTCGAGGATGCGCCGGCCGCCGAGCCACGTCAATCGCAGCTCGTAGCGCAGCCGCCCGCGCGTGCCGTCGCAGACGCGGCGTCCCTCGTTGTAGCGGGCGGCCGTGAAGTCGACGCACGCGCCGAGCGCGCGCGTCCATTCGGGCGGCAGGAGCGGGCCGCCGAGCTGCTCTTCGCGTGCGCCTGCGGCGCTCAACACGTCTCGCGGGACGTACAGCCGGCCGGCGCGCCAGTCGCGCCCGAAGTCCTGCCAGAAGTTCGTCAGCTGCAGCGCGGTGCACAGCGCGTCCGACGATCGATCGAGCGCGTCGTCGCGGTAGCCCGCAATGCGCAGCACCAGGCGGCCGACGGGGTTCGCCGATCGCCGGCAGTAATCGAGCAGGTCGCGCCACGAGGCGTAGCGGGTCGTCATGGTATCCTGACCGAACGCGCTCAACAGATCGTCGAAGAGCGACACCGGCAGATCGAGCGATCGAATCGTGTGACCGAGCGCGACGAACACCAGATCCTCGTCCCGCTGAGACGCTGTCCCGCCGTGATCGGCCGCGGCCGCATCGTGCAGCCGCCGCTGCCAGGCCCGAAGCCGCCGCTGCCGCTCCGCGGCGGTCGCCGCGCCTTCGTCCGCGATATCGTCTGCGCCGCGCGCGAAGGCGTACACGGCCGCGATATGCGGCCGCATGCGGCTCGGCAGCAGCCGGGAGGCGACCGGAAAATTCTCGTAGTGCGACTGCGCCAGGCGCTCGCACGTCGCGTAGGCGCGCGCCAGCGGCTCGGGCCACGGAGACACACCCGGCATTCTAATGCGTGATCTCGTCGCGGGAATTCTCGCGCTTGCCCTGCTCATCGTCGCGGCCAGCCTGGCGACGACGCTGCAGTATTACCGCCGCCGGCGGCGGCGCGCGCACGACTCGGAGCAGGCGCTGGGGCGGACGATCATCGCCGAGCTGCCCACCGCGGAAGAACTGGTGTTGTTCAGCGAGGACGCGAAACGCTTCTATTATGGCGACCGGTCGATCGACAAGGACCTGATCACCGCGGTTCGCGTGCTGATCAACGGCGCGCCGATTGCCACCGTGACGAGCCGGCGGCGGCCGACCGATGCGGGCAGTCCGCTGGCCGCCTTCGAGGATCGCCCGGAAGGGATCGCCCGCGATCGCTGGGACGTCGCCATCGACACGGTCACGGGAACGGTGCTGGTCGAATGCGGCGCGATTCGCGAGCGCGTGTCACAGGAGCTGGCGCGTGCGGTCTTCGACGCCGTCAAACGCGTGGTGGAGGCCGGGTGACAGCTCCTCACCACTCGATCTCGGGCACGCCGGCCCGATGGTTGACGACGCGCGCGAGCACGAACAGCAGATCGGACAGCCGGTTCACGTACTTGATCAGGACGGCGTCCGGCATCGGCGCGAGCGAGACGATCCGGCGCTCCGCGCGCCGGCAGACGGTGCGCGCGACGTGCAGCGCGGCGCCGGCAGGCGAGCCACCGGCGAGGATGAACCGTCGGAGCGGCGGCAGCTCCGACTCCAGGCGGTCGATCAGGGCCTCCAGCCGTTCCACGTCGGCATCCGCCAGCGACGCTTTGAGCACGCGCTCCGCGATCCGCTCGCCCGGATCCGCGAGCTGCGCGCCGAGCGCAAACAGGTCCTGCTGAATGCGAACGAGCGGTTGGTCCAGATCGGCGTCCAGGCGGGCGGCGCGGGCGAGGCCGAGCCAGGCATTCAGTTCGTCGACATCGCCGTACGCGTCGACCCGGCTGTCGGCCTTGCTGACCCGGCTGCCGTCGAACAGCGACGTTTCGCCAGCGTCGCCAGTGCGGGTGTAGATTTTCACGGCCGACCGAAAGTATACGAGATGACCGTCAGACGCCCGGAGAGAAGACGCCTCTCGATGCCAACCACGCCGGAACGCCGCCGTTTCCGCCGGCGCCTGCTGACTTGGTACAAGCGTCACGGCCGCGATCTGCCCTGGCGGCAGACTGCCGATCCGTACCACATCCTCGTGTCCGAGATCATGCTGCAGCAGACGCAGGTGGATCGTGTCCTGCCGAAGTATGTCGAGTGGCTCGACCGGTTCCCGTCGCTTGAAGCGCTCGCCGCCGCGCCGGAAGGCGAAGTCACCGCCGCGTGGTACCCCCTTGGCTACAACATCCGGCCGCGCCGGCTCCAGACGATCGCACGCGAGGCCGTGGAGCGGTACGGGGGGCAGCTTCCGGCGGACGAGGAAACGCTGTTGTCGTTCAAGGGGATTGGCGCGTACACCGCCGGCGCGATTCGCAGCTTCGCGTTCCGTCAACGAGCCGCGATTCTCGACACCAACGTGGCACGCGTGCTGTTCCGCGTGTTCGTCGGCAAGGGCGACTTGAAGAGCCACGCGATGAAGCGGCACCTCTGGGCCGTCTCGGAGGCGCTCGTGCCCCGACGCGATGTCTTCGACTTCAACCAGGCGCTGATGGACCTGGGCGCCATGGTGTGCGTGGCCCGCAACCCGAAATGCCTGGTGTGCCCGATGGTCTCGTCGTGCCGCTCTTCCCCGTCCGCGGGCCGCAGCGCCGAATGATCCTCGTCGTCGTCGCCGCCGCCGTCATCGAGCGCGAAGGCCGCATTCTCGTGACGAAGAGGCCGGAAGGCGTCCACCTCGAAGGGCACTGGGAGTTTCCCGGAGGCAAGTGCGCGCCGGGCGAAACACTCCAGCAGTGCCTCGTGCGTGAGCTTCGCGAAGAACTAGGCGTCGACGCCGCGGTCGGACCCGAGCTGCTGTCGACCAGCCATGATTACGGCGATCGGCGGGTCGAGCTGCACTTTTTCCGGTGCAGCCTCGAGAGCGATCCGCGGCCACAGCTCGGCCAGGAGATGCGGTGGGTGGAGCGGCGCGAGCTCGCGGCACTGCAGTTTCCGCCCGCCGACACGGAGCTCATCGCGCTGCTGACTTGCCAACCCTGAGAAGCTATCTCACAACGAGCTGCGTCGCGAGCGAGCGCGCGAGCGAGCCACGCGAACGGAGCGCGCCGACGCCGCGGCGCGCGAGAGAGCGTGTCGGGGAGTCCGAGGGGCGCAGCCCCTCGGATAAGACCTAGACGAACGGAGTGGGTGTGACGATGGCTGGCGTGTCGTTCACCGAGACTGGCGTCCCGGCGGCCACGTAGTCGCGGTGGACGTAGGCGAGTGCGATCGGCTTCCCGAGAGCAGGTGACACGGCGCTGCTGGTAATCGATCCGATGTCCCGACCGTTCGCTTGCACAGGGGATCCTGGTGAGGGTGCGGCCGTTCCTTCCAGCGTGAGCCCGACCAACCGCCTGGCGACGCGTCCATGTCCGCGATGCAGGACCCGGATGATGACCTCCTGCCCGACGTAGCATCCCTTGGTCATGCTGATCGCGCGCGCTTCGATACCGGCCTCGAGCGGAATCGTCTCCTCGTCCATATCCAGGTGGAACTTCGGCACGCCGCCCTCGATGCGCAGCGCCTCGGCGACGGCCGCATCGGCATCGACGACGCCGGCTGCGTGAAGCCGCTCTCGCAGCGCGCCTGCATGCTGGGTCTCCACCAGCACGTCGAACCCTGGTTCGCCGGTGTCGGTCGTCCTCAGCACGATCGCCGGTTGTCCCTAGAAGTCGATGCGCACGTTGCCATGCTCCGGCAGCTGCGCCAGTCGATCGACCGGGGTGCCGATCGCATCCGCGACGACGCCGGCGGCGCGAGGTCCGACGATCGCGGTCGCGGCGAACGTGTCGCTGACGTCGCCCAGCTGCACGTCCTCGGTGAAGATGAACTGATCGAGCCTGGCAAGCACGGCCGGCTTGACATCGCGCGTCATCGACAGGAGAAGCACATCGCCCAGCTCGTACACCCAGAGGTCCGCAATCATTCGGCCCTGAGGCGTGAGGTACGCGGCGTAACAACCCTGACCCGCCTCGAGCGCCGCGATGTCGTTGGTGAGCAGCCCATGCAGGTACGAGCGCCGATCGGCTCCAGACACGACGACCCACGCCCGGTCGGAGCGGTCGACGATCGCGGCCGCACTGCGCGCTTGGTGATAGCTGTTATGCTGAGGCATGCCCTCGCTTCATTGTAGCCGCGCTCTTTGCGCCGTCCTGGCGGGAGCGATGGCCGTGTGCGCGGGCATCGCCAACGCTCAACCGGCGGGCACACAGGCAGCCGCGCCGGCAGCTTCCACGTTCACGATCTTCGTCCGCGCCATGCCGGTCGGGACCGAACAGGTTACGGTTGCACGCACCGCGACCGGATGGACGATCTCGGGAGACGGCCGCCTCGGGCCGCCGCTCGACGTCATCACGCGCAACCTGGAAGTGCGGTACGACGCCGACTGGAAACCGCTCAGCCTGTTCATCGATGCGACCGTCGGCGGACAGGCGACGACGCTCCGAACCGTCGTCACGGCGACGACGGCCCGAAACGAGATGACCTCAGCGGGCGCGGGATCGGATCAAACCCACACGATCGACGAATCGGCAGTCCTGCTGCCGAATCTCGTCTTCGCACCGTACGAAGCGCTCTCGGCCCGGCTTCACGGGGCGCAGCCAGGCGCGAAACTCCCGGTCTACATCGCCCCGCTGGGCCCGGCGTCGATCACGGTCGGCCCGCCTGTCGAAGAGCAGATCCAGACCGTGAGCCGCGTCATCAAGGCACGGCGGACGCCGATCACCCTCGAGGTGCCGGCCGGTCCACCAGTCGCCGGCGAAATTTGGGGCGACGAATCCGGACGCCTGCTGCGTGTCAGCGTGCCCGCGCAAAGCCTGGAAGTCGTCCGCGAAGACATCGCGTCGGTCTCATCGCGCAGGGTGACGGTGTCGCGCCCGAGTGACGAGCAGGTGCGCGTGCAGGCGAATGGCTTTTCGATCGCCGGGACGCTGTCCAAGCCCTCGGACGCCGACGGCAAGCCGCGGCCGGCGGTTGTGCTCATCAGCGGCTCCGGGCCGACCGATCGGGACGAAACCGTCGCAGGCATCCCGATCTTCGGCCACATCGCCGGCGCCCTTGCCGATGCCGGGTTCGTCGTCCTTCGGTATGACAAGCGCGGAGTGGGCCAGAGCGGCGGCCGCCCCGAGGCGGCCACGCTCGACGATTACGCCGAAGACGTGCGCGCCGCCGTCCGCTATCTCGGCAGCCGGAAGGACGTCGACCGACGCCGGATCGCGGCCGTCGGGTATGGCGATGGGGGGCCGGTGGCCCTCATCGCGGCCTCGAAGGAGGATCGGATTGCCGCGGCTGCCTTGATCGCCTCGATCGGGACCAGGGGCGCCGAGGCCAACCTCGCGCAAGTGACGAGGTCGCTCGAGCGATCGACGCGCCCCGAAGCAGACAAACAGGCCGCACTGGCGCTGCAGAAGCAGATTCAAAGCGCCGTCATGACCGGCGCTGGTTGGGAAGGCGTCGATCCCGACGTTCGCAGGCAGGCCGATACACCGTGGTTCCACAGCTTCCTGACGTTCGACCCGGCCAGGATCATGCGTGACGTCGAGCAGCCGCTCCTCGTCATGCACGGCCAGCTTGACGGACAGGTGGCACCCACGAACGCCGACAGCCTCGAGCAGTTGGCGCGCGCGCGCCGCCGTGGCTCGGTCGAAGTCGTCCGGGTTCCGGGTGTCAACCACCTGCTGGTTCCCGCAACCACCGGCGAGATCGACGAGTACGGCACCCTCCCGGACCGCACGGTGAGCGCTGCCGTCACCGGCGCGCTGGCCACCTGGCTGCAGAAGACGCTGCCCGCCGCCGCTCGCTGATTCCCACATGTGGATCCTGCACGCCGCCGATTCCGAAGCCGGACCGATTACCTTTCGTGTGTCGCCGGGCGCGACGAAGACGGTCGGCCGCGCGCCGCGCGCCGATTTCATCCTGGAGGCGGCGCTTGTCTCGCGGCTGCACTGCCGGCTCGAAGCGGGCCTCGATAAACTGGAAGTCGTGGATCTCGCCAGCACCAACGGCACCTACGTCAACGACAAGCGCATCGAGCGCGCGCGGCTGACGAGCGGCGACCGCCTGCGTATTGGACGCGTCGAACTGAAAGTCGAGCAGGCGTTGAACGCCTGACGGGCGGCAAGTCGGACGTCGGTAGTCTGGAACACTTCAGAGTCCGCTAACTTCCGACGTCCGACTTCAGAAATGGATTGCTCCGGCGTTCCTCGCCGATCGTCGTCGCAGGGCCGTGCCCCGGATACACGCGGGCGTCGTCGCCAAACGCGAACAGCACGGTCCGGATCGACGCGATGAGCGTCGCGTGGTCGCCTCCGGGAAAGTCGGTCCGCCCGATCGATCCGGCGAACAGCGTGTCGCCCACGAAGAGGTCCTTGCCGGCCTCCTGCTTCAACCCGATCTGCAGGCAGACGCCGCCGGGACAATGGCCCGGTGTGTGATGCGGCGTGGCCACGCACTCGCCGAACGCGATGACCTCGCCGGGCGCAAAGAACTCGTCGATCGGCGGCTGAGGTTCGACAGACAGTCCGAACTGCCGGCCCATCTCAATCGCCCGCTCGTAGAGGAACAGGTCGTCGCGATGCAGGTGGACCGGCACGTTGAGCGCGCGCTTGGCGGCCGCGACACCGGTCACATGATCAACGTGGCCGTGGGTCAGGAGGATGTGCCGAATCGCGAACTTCCGCCTGCCGGCGATGTCCAGCAGCTCGGGAACCTCGTCGCCGGGATCGATGAGTACGGCCTCGCCGGTGTTCGGGCACGCCACCAGGAAGCCGTTCTTGAAGAACGGCTCGACCGCGCGCGTCTCGATTATGATCACAAGGTGATTCTAGCAATCCTCGACGATCTGATGTTCACGTCGAAGGTCAAGGCGGCCGCTGCCCATGTCGGTGTGCCGATCACGTTCGTGCGATCATCCGATGCGGCGCTGGCCGAGATGCGGAGCTCGCCTCCACAGCTGGTGATTCTGGACCTGAACAATCCGCGCACCGATCCGCTCGGCACGGTCGGACAGATGAAGGCCGACCCCCAGCTGACAAAGATTCCCATCGTCGGCTTTGCGTCCCACGTTCAAACCGACGTCATCGAGGCCGCGCGCAAGGCCGGCGTGGACGACGTCCTGGCGCGTTCGGCGTTCACGCAGCGGTTGCCGGAAATTCTCGCGAGAGCCTTGTAGGGCGGACCTCTGAAGGGCGGACCTCTTTGACCTCTGTAGGGCGGACCTCTTAGGTCCGCCTATTAGGTCCGCCTGCAGAAGTCCGCCGCTACATCCGCGCGGCAAACCAGATGAGCGCTGCTATCGCCGCAAGTATGGCCACGGCCGTGATCAAAGCTGAGCGCTGCGACCTACGAACCGGTGCCGGCGGCGGTGCGGCAGGGCGCGCCTCCAGAATCTTCGAGACGGCTCGCAGCTCGGCGGCCGCAGTCGCGGCCGATTCGTAGCGCTCAGCCGGGCTCTTCGCGAGCATCCGCTCGACGATGGCATCGATCTCGGCAGGCAGCGACTTGTTGAGTGTCGTCGGCGGGACGAGCGGACCGTGGACCGCTTCCTGCGTCACCTCCGTCGCCGCGGACGCCAGGAACGGCACGCGGCCCGTGAGCATCTCGAACAGCACGACGCCGAGCGAGAAGATGTCGGTGCGGTAGTCGACCGCTTCGCCGAGCGCCTGTTCCGGCGACATGTAGGGGGCCGTGCGAGCCACGACTCCGTCCTGCAACGCCGTCGTCGTTGTGGCGAGTCCTGCTCGTGCACGGGCCGCACCGCCTTCCGTCCAGACCGCGAGCCCCATATCCAGGACCTTGGCGTTCCCTTTGGGCGTGATCATCACGTTGTCGGGCCGAAGGTCGCCGTGGATGATCCCGGCAAAGTGCGCCTCCGCGAGCGCGTCGGCAATCTGCGCCGCGAACGCGAGCGCCCGCCGGGGATTGATGGCGTGGCCGCCAATCGTTCCCCGGAGCGTCTGGCCGGGTACGTACTCGGACGCGAGGAACAGCCGGCCCTCATCGACGCCGGTTTCGAACACGGTGGCGATGTTCGGATGGGAGAGCGCCGCGGTCTTCCTGGCATCTTCGAGGAAACGGGCGTAGCGCTGGGCATCGGCGACGAGATCGTGCCGCACCACCCTGAGCGCGACCGTCCGTCCATGCTGGGTATCGCGGGCCCGATACAGTTCGCCGACACCCCCGGCCCCAATGCGTTCGAGGATCTTGTAGTGGGCAACCGACTCGAGCATTGATCGGAGAGAATTATAGTCGCGCGTGAATCCCTATCTCGCTCTCCTCAGGGAGAACCGGAACTTCCGTCTCCTCTACGTCGGCCAGACGATCTCGCAGCTCGGCGACTGGTTCAACACCGTCGCCGTCTTCGCGCTGGTCCTCGACTTGACCGGCTCGGCGACGATGGTCGCGTGGATGCTGATCGTCCAGTTCCTGCCGGTGGCGCTCGTCAGCCCGGTGGCTGGCGTGGTCGTCGATCGCTTCGACCGGCGCCGGCTGATGATTGCGGCCGACATCCTGCGAGGGCTGCTGATCCTCGGGCTGCTCCTCGTCCGCAGGCCGGACCAGGTGTGGATCGCATACGTCGTGATGGCGGTGACCGTCGCCGCCACGTCGTTTTTCGAACCCGCCCGGACCGCCACCATTCCGAACATCACGTCGCAGCGCGAGCTGATGCCGGCCAACGCGCTGTCGAGCGCGACCTGGTCGGCGATGCTGGCGCTGGGCGCGTCGATCGGCGGCCTCGTCACGGCGCTGGCCGGCCGGAACGTGGCGTTCGTGATCAACGCGCTCTCGTTCGTCACGTCGGCGTACTTCATCGCGCAGACGCGCTACGACTCGACGCCGCCGCCGGCGCCGCCGTTGTCCGGATGGTTCGCGCTGACCGGCATTCCGGACCTGCTGGAAGGTCTGCGATACGTCCGCGCCCGGGCACACGTCGCGGCGCTGATGTTCGTCAAGGCGGGTTGGGGGCTGGCGGGGGGCGTCCTTCTGCTCCTGTCGGTCTTCGGCCAGCGGGTGTTCCCGGTCGGCGGCAGCACGGCAGCCGGCATCGGCGTGCTCTACGGTGCTCGCGGCATTGGCGCCGCACTCGGGCCGATCGCGCTGCGGTGGATCCTCGGCCAGCAGCCGGAAGGGCTGCGTCGATCGATCGGCCCGGCCTACTTCATCGTTGGCGCCTTCTATATCGCGCTGGCGTTCGCGCCGACGCTGCCGCTGGCCGCGCTCTCGGTGCTCCTCGCCCATTTCGGCGGTGCGATCCTGTGGGTATTCAGCACGGTGCTGCTTCAGCTCGAGGTGCCGGACCGATTTCGCGGCCGGGTGTTCGCCGCGGAACTGGCACTCGTGACGCTCACGTCGTCCGCATCGAGTTATCTCACCGCGTATGCGCTCGACCAGGCCGGCTGGAGTCCGCGACGAATGTCGTTCGTGCTCGGGGCGCTGTTCTGCCTGCCCGGCGTGATCTGGCTCGTGATCGAGTCGCGGTGGGGACCTTCGACAGCTTCAGTCGCAGACCCCGCAGTTGCAGCGGTGGAAGAGGAAGTTCTCGAAGACCGAATCCGGTAGGTAAAACACTTTCCTTTGTGTCCTTTGTGTCCTTCGTGGTGAAGATATCGAAAATCAAGCGCGCTTCGTTCGCATTTCATCCATCGCGCTCTGTACGAGCTGCTTCGCATCGTCCAGCTGCTCGAGCACCATCGCAATGTCCATCTTCGGCTTTCCCGGAAAACGCTCGCTGCGGCAGTAGACGCCGTGCTGGCCGACGAGCGCCAGCGAATCGGTCAGGAGGTCGAGCGCAACCGCAAGGCGACCGCGCGCGCTGCCCATCATCGTTTCGTGCTGTTCGAGCGTGTCGCGGTGCTTCTCGAATACCGACATAACACCTCAGGAGGACATCATTTCCGCGGTTTTGACGGCCGCAGCTCGACGCGGCTCGGCAGGCTGCGCGGGTTGTGGCGGAGAAGGTTGAGGACGACCTCCGCTACTTCGTCGGGCGAAATCTTCCAGTCGGATCCGCGCGCCTCATCGTTCCCTGAAAACCCTGTTGCGACCGATCCCGGCATGACGCAACTCACCCGGATGTTGTCGTAGCGGACTTCCTGCATGAGGGCTTCGCTGAACGCGTTCAAGCCCGACTTCGATGCGCAGTACGCGGATCCTCCCGTGAAGGCATTCTTGCCGGCGAGGCTGCTGATGTTGACGATGAAGCCGCCGCCGCGCTTGCGCAGGTGCGGCAGCGCCGCATGGCACGCGTAGAAGACACCCGTGAGATTCGTGTCGATGACACGCGCCCATTGCTCGGGCGTCATGTCGGCGACGTCGGCAAAGACGCCAACGCCGGCGTTGTTCACCAGGTAGTCGAGGCCGCCGAACCGCGCCACGGTCGCGTCGACGGCGTGCCGGACGTCGTCGTACTTGCGCACGTCGGCGCGAAGCGCTTCGACGGATCCGGGGCCTGCACCCTCGAGCTGACGCCGGGCCGCCGACAGGTGCGCCTCGTCGAGCCCCGTGATCGTGACCTGCGCGCCCTCCGCCAGCAGCGCGCGTGCGATCGCCAGACCGATCCCGCGTGACCCGCCGGTGACGATTGCTGCTTTTCCGGTCAAGGTGTGCATGACGTCTCTATGTTATCGGAGCCCGTCGTTCGTCGTTCGTCGTTCGGACGTTCGTCGACGAACGCCGAACGATCACGAGGCCACGCGAACGCCGAACGGCACCATATCAGTACAATACGCGGACCTATGCGCGACGTCGTCGACGTCGTCATCCTCGGAGCGGGCGAGCTGGGCGGCACGCTCGCCCACATCCTGGCGCGCTCGGAGAGCGCTTCGATCGTCCGCCTGGTTGACGATGCCGGACAGGTCGCGGCAGGCAAGGCGCTCGACATCATGCAGGCGGCGCCGGTCGAGGGATTCGCGACGCGTGTCAGCGGGCACACCGATCTCGCAGCGCCGCTGGCAGGCCACGTCATCGTGCTTGCCGACCGCGTGCGCGGCGGCGAGTGGCAGGGCGACGAGGCGCTGCTGATGCTGAAGCGCCTGCGAGGGACCGCGGAGCGCAGCGTGGTGATAGCCGCAGGGGCGTCCCAGCGGGAGGTCGTCGAACGCGGTGTCAGGGAACTCGGTTACGCGCGCGAGCGCCTGTTCGGAACGGCTCCCGAGGCGCTGGCATCAGCGGTCCGCGCGCTGGTCGCCCTCGAAGCTGACGCCTCACCGAAAGACGTCGCGCTGACTCTGGTCGGGATCCCGCCGGCCCAAGTCGTTATTCCCTGGGACGAGGCAACGATCGGCGGTTTCCTGGCGACGTCCGTCCTCGACCAGGCTGCACGGCGAAGAATCGCCGCCCGCGTCGCGCCGCTGTGGCCACCAGGTCCCATCGCACTCGCGGCCGCCGCCGCGAAGGCCATTCAGTCGGTACCTGGAGAGCTTCTCGCCAGTCGATCAGCGCATTCATCGCTCCGGACGACTCGCAGGGCCGTCGATTCAAGGCGGCCGCTCTGCCGGTGCGTCTCGGATCTGGCGGCGTCACGCCGGTCGAAACACATGACGCTGAGCGCGCACGACCGCGTCGCCCTCGAGAACGCGATGACGCTGTAAGTCGCTGAAATTTGAGATTTATGATTTCAGATTTAAGATTTCAGATTGGCGAATGGCGCTGCGGACTCGGCGGCAGCACCAATCTTAAATCTGAAATCTGAAATCTTAAATTCCGCGATCAGGCCGCTCGGTGCAGCTCCAGCCCGCCGGCGAAATCCGCCAGCTGCCGGCGCAGGATCAGGCGGCCGCGATGCAGGCGCGACTTGAGCGTCTGATCCTTCACCCGCAGCCGCGCGCTCGCCTCCTCCGTGGACAGCCCCTGCAGATCGCGAAGCACGACCGGCGCGCGGTAGATCACGGGCAGCGCGAGGATGGCGCGGAGCACGCGCCGCCGGAGCTCGGCTCGGAACACGCGCTCGTCCGCCAACTCCGACCAATCCGCGGGCTCCCGCTTGACGCGGCGGCCGCCGTCGATCGTCACCGGCTCGTCCGACGGAAGGGTTTGATGCTTCCCGGTGCGCAGTCGCGACATGGCGGTGTTGAACGTGATCCGGTAGATCCACGAGGAAAGCGCCGAGTCGCCTCGAAACGCGCTGACCTTCCGGATCACCTTGAACAGCACGTCCTGGGTTACCTCTTCCGCGTCTTCCCTGTTCCTGAGGTACCGGAATGCGAGCTGGTAGATTCGCTGGCCGTAGGTATCGACCAGCTCGCCGACGGCTCGCTCGTCGCCGGCCTGCAAACGATTTAAGAGTGCGTTGTCGTCCCGCATGAGATGGCCTTTCACTGCGGGTATAAACCCCTCGTGGGGCCGGAAAATTCCGACCAGCCAGGTCCTATTGGAAGTGGCCTGAAGTCAGTATGTTACGGTCGAATGCTCCGGAACAAGCGTCCGATCGAACACGGTGAGGAAGTGCCCGGCGATGCGGCGTTCTACCTCAACCGTAGCGCCCCGCCAGCCCAGCTGTTGGAGCGACGTGACGCCCCGATCGGCAATCCCGCACGGCACGATGAGGTCGAAAAAGCCCAGATCGGTTGACGCATTGAAGGCGAACCCGTGGCTCGTAATCCAGCGGGAGATCCGGACGCCAATGGCGGCCAGCTTCGCGCGGCGATCCCGTCCCGTCCAGACGCCGGTCAGCCCTTCAACCCGGCCCGCGTCCACGCCGAAGTCGGCGGCGGTCCGAATCAGCACCTCTTCCAGATCGCGCACGTAGCGATGCACGTCGCAGCGATCGGGACGCAGATCGAGGATCGGGTATCCAACGATCTGCCCCGGCCCGTGATACGTGATGTCTCCGCCTCTTCCCGCCTCGTGAATCTCGACGCCGCGGGCGGCAAGTATGTCGGCGCTGGCCAGGACGTGCGAGCGTCCGCCGTCGCCTTTGACACCGAGGGTCAATACGTGGGGATGCTCGACCAGCAGCAGGACGTCTTCGATGCGGCCGGCCCGCCGCTCTTCGACCAGCTGCCGCTGCATCGACAGCGCTTCGGCGTAGGGAACGAGTCCCAGCCGACGAACTTCTAGGCGTCGTTCGGATCCCACGTTTCCAGGATCTTCTTGATGTGCGACAGGAATTCGTCGGCGACGGCGCCGTCGATGATGCGGTGGTCGTAGCCGAGCGACAAGTACGCCATCGGCCTGATGCCGATCGCGTCGTCGACAACCACCGGCCGCTTTTCAACCGCGCCGACGCCGAGAATCGCCACCTGCGGCTGGTTGATGATGGGCATGCCGAACAGCGCGCCGAACACGCCAGGGTTGGTGATCGTGAACGTGCCGCCCGCGACCTCGTCGGGCTTCAGCTGCTTACTGCGTGCCCGGTTCGCCAGATCGGCGACCGCCCGGCTCAAGCCCAGCAGGTTCTTCTCGTCGGCATTCTTGACGACGGGCACGATCAGTCCCCAGTCGAGCGCGACGGCGATGCCGACGTTGATCGCCTTGTGGTAGACGATGGTGTCGCCGTCGACCGAGGCGTTCACGATCGGCACGGCTCGCAGCGCATCCACCGCGGCCTTCAGGATGAATGACAAGTAGGTCAGCTTCGCGCCCGCACGTTCGTACTCCGCTTTCTTCGCTTCGCGGATCTGGGCCACGCGGTGGAAATTGACTTCGAACACCGAATGCACGTGGGCCGACGTCCGCCGGCTCGCGATCATGTGCTCGGCGATCTTCTTGCGCATGACCGACATCGGCACGCTTTGACCGGCCAGCGCAGTGGCCGGCTTCTGCGCAGCCGGAGCCGCGGGCCGCGCGGACTCCCCACCGGCCGCTGGCGCGGGCCGGCCAGCCTCGGCGGGCGTGCCAGATGGGCCGCCGCGCGCGATGAAGCCGAGGATGTCGTCCTTCGTCACACGCCCTGCGATGCCAGAGCCCTGGATTTCCGAGATGTCGACGTTGTGCTCCTTCGCGATGCGACGGACGAGCGGAGACGACCGCTGGCGCAGCGCCTCCTCCGACGACTGCGGGGCTGCCGCCGCGCCTGGTCTCGGCTGCGGCGACTCTGAAAGGGTCGCCCTACCGACGGGTGGCGGTTCGGGCCGCGACGGCTGTGGCCGTGGTGCGGGCGCGGGGGCCGCGGGCGCCGCCGACAACGGCGCCGAGCTGCCGTCGCCCTGTTGCTTGGCGGGCGGCGGAGCGGACGCTTGAGCTTTTGGTGCGGCGGGAGCGGGAGGTGCCTCAGCCTTCGCACCGGCGGGCCCAATCACGGCGACGACGCTGTTGACCGGGACCGTCTCGCCTTCCTTGTGACGGATCTCGGTGAGCACGCCGGCAGTCGGCGAAGGGATTTCGGCGTCGACCTTGTCCGTGGAAATCTCGAACAGCGGCTCGTCGCGCTCGACCTTCTCGCCAACCTTCTTGATCCAGCGGACGATCGTGCCTTCGGCGATCGACTCGCCCATCTGCGGCATCACGACATCGGTAGCCATAGCTCGCTTTCGTAGGGCGGCCGTTTTCAGGGCCGCCGTCGACGGCGGGCCTGAAAGGCCCGCCCTACAAATGAATCGCCGCCCCATGAGTGGCGTGCGCGGCTTCGCCAACGGCCTCCGCCATCGTGGGATGCGCGTGGATCGTCCGGATCAGCTCTTCCACGGTCGATTCGAGGCCGCAGCGCCAGCGTCGCTTCCGCGACGAGCTCGGTCGACCGCGAGCCAATCATGTGAACGCCGAGCACCTCGTCGTATTTCTTCTCCGCGACGATCTTCACGAAGCCATCCGTTTCGCCGGCCATCTTGGCCCGCCCCAGCACGCCGAACGGAAACGTTCCCACCCGGACATCGTAGCCCCGCTCCTGCGCTTCCTGCTCGGTGAGGCCGACGCTGCCGATCTCCGGGTCGCAATACGTGCAGCCCGGCACGTGATCGTAGTTGATCGGCCTGACTTCGTGTCCCGCGATGCGCTCGGCCGCGACGATGCCCTCCGCGGACGAGACGTGTGCGAGCTGGGGGTGCGGCGCGCTGCCCAGCGTGATGACGTCGCCAATTGCCGAGATCCCGGGGACGTTGGTCCGATACTGAGGATCGACCTTGATGTACCCCTTCTCGAGGTCGAGCCCCACGCGCTCGACGTCGAGGCCCTCCGTCACGGGTCCGCGGCCGGTTGCGACGAGAAGATACTCGGCACGGATCGTCTGCGTGCTGCCGTCCTCGAGCTGCGCTCCCACCTCGACGAGATCCCCGGCCACGTTCGCGCTCGTGACGCGTGCGCCCGTGTGCGCAGTGATGCCCTGCTTGCGAAACGACTTTGCCAGTTCCGCCGACACCGCCGCGTCTTCGACGGGCACCAGCCGGGGCAATAGCTCGAGGATGGTGACCTCGCTGCCGAACCGCCGGAAGATGGAAGCGAATTCGACCCCGACGGCGCCGCTGCCGAGGATGGCGATCGACTTCGGCACCTCGCGCAGGCCGATCGCTTCGTCGCTGGTGATGATGCGTTTGCGATCGATCCGGATGCCGGGGACGCTGCGCGGCGCCGATCCGGTGGCGACGATGATCTCCTTGCGTGCGCGCAGCCGCTGCGCGTCGCCTTCGAAGACCTCGACGCCGCCGCTTCCCGTTAACCGCGCCGTGCCCTTGATCCAGTCGATCTTGTTTTTCTTGAACAGGAACTCGATGCCCTTGGTCAGGCCGTTGACGACCCGGTCCTTGCGCGCCTGCACCTGCGGCATGTCGAGGCGAACCCCGTCGCCGGGAATCGAGATGCCCCACTCTTTTGCGTGCTGGACGATCTTCAGCGCGTGAGCGTGCTCGAGCAGCGCCTTCGTCGGGATGCAGCCCCATATGAGGCATGTCCCGCCAAGCGCCTTCTGCTTCTCGACGACCGCGACCTTCAGTCCCAGCTGGGCGGCGCGGATCGCTGCCACGTACCCCCCGGTGCCCGCGCCGATCACCACGACGTCGTATTCGTTCATCAGCGGTTACATGTTGTGCGAACCGTCAGGTCCGCTTGATGGATGAGAGCGGCACAAAGGCAGTGGTGCCTGACGGCACCGCGGGGTCGGCTTTGCCTTGGAGTTGGTCGATCCGCGCGCGCAGCTGGCCGTGCTCGTATCGCAGCTCCCAATACGATTCCACCACCTGGTCGAGCCGCCGGCCGATCCGCCGCGCGCGCGCCAGCGCCGCCACGGCGATCACAACCGCGAGCAGGGTGACGACCGCCAGGATAGTCAACTAAACTGCACCTTATCGAACGGCTTGCAACAGTGTCAACCGCCTGCGACAATACGGTGCCTCCCGGGACATGAGCCATAAGCCGAAGTCGGTTCTCATCGTCGACGACGATGAGGGGATGCGCGATACGCTCACGGCGATCCTGAAACGGGACTACCGGGTGCTGCGCGTCGCGAGCGGCGAGGCGGCGCTGCCGATTCTCAACCGAGACGACGTCGACCTCGTCCTGCTCGATGTCCGCCTGCCGGGCATCAGCGGCTTCGAAGTCTTGCGGATCCTCAAGGAGAACTACAGCCTCGTCGAAGTGATCATCATCTCGGCAATCACCGACGTCGAGACCGCCGTCCAGGCGATGAAGCACGGCGCCTACCACTACATCACCAAGGACTTCGATTACGACCAGCTGCGATCGCTCGTGCGCAACGCCAGCGAGCGGCAGGACCTCAATCGACAGGTGATGATGCTCTCGGCGCAGGTCGCCGACCAGACCGAACGGGAGTTCATCGTCGGACCGAGCAAGGTCACACGCGACATCGTCGACCTCGTGCACAAGATTGCCAAACTCTCGGCGACCGTGCTGATCCTGGGCGAGAGCGGAACGGGCAAGGAGCTGCTGGCGCGGCTCGTTCACCGTGAGTCCGGGGACGCCGACGCGCCGTTCATCCCGGTCAACCTGGCCGCCATTCCGCGCGAGCTGGCCGAAAGCACCCTGTTCGGCCACGAGCGCGGGGCCTTCACCGGCGCTCACCGGCAGCAGCTTGGCAAGTTCGAGCTGGCGTCCGGCGGCACCCTCTTTCTCGACGAGGTGGGCGACTTGAGGCTCGACCTGCAGGCCAAGCTCCTGCGGGCCATCCAGGAGGGGGAGATCGAACGGGTGGGCGGCACCAAGCCGATCAAGACCGAGTTCCGGTTGATTGCGGCCACCAACGTCGACCTGGAAAAGGCGGTCAAGGAGGGACGGTTTCGCGAGGACCTCTACTACCGGATCAACGTCATCCCGATCAAACTGCCGCCGCTCCGCGAGCGGGCCGATGACATCCCGCAGCTGGCCGACTTCTTCCTGCGCCGCTACAACACCCGCTTCCGGAAACGCATCCAGGGAATCACCGAGCAGACGATGACGCTGCTCCAGAAGTACTGGTGGCCTGGCAATATCCGCGAGCTCGAAAACCTGATCGAACGGCTGGTGGCGGTCAGCGACAAGGACTTCATCTCGGAAGAGGACCTGCCGCTGGAGTTCCATTTCGCCCAGCTCGAGCCCCAGGGGGCCCGGACCGAGAGCCTGTTCGAGGACGCCACCAATACCTTCGAGCGGAACTTCATCCTGCGCGCCCTCGAGAAGAACGGATGGAACGTGACTGGCACTGCCGAGTACCTTGGAATACCTTTGAGTACGTTGAAATATAAGATGGACAAGCTTGAGGTCAGGCAACTAGCTCGGCGGTTACGCGGCGTTTGATCGAGTAGAAAACTGGCCACGCCGGCCAAGCGGTTGACCACTCTTCGCAATCCTCTGACTCATCGACAGTAACTCCCTCGAGCCCGCACCGGGCCACCGAGGTCCCAGACAACCTGCTGTCCGGGCCACACGGACAGAGATCCACCCTCATGGCGGAAGAACCGTCACTCATCAGTAATTTCCTTTAGCGATCCCTGGCGATCTCCCGCGCGCGCCCTGGTGGAACACGCGTTGCAGCCTGAAATCTCGAGCGCGCTCGCAAACAAGATTCAGTCCGAGCAGTTTGGAGAGGAATGCAGCCTTCCGTTTTCAACGTCCGTGTGCCTCTCCCGAACCGCGACGACGTGTTCCTGATGAACACGTTGACCGACGCGCAGCTGCTCGTCTCACCCGACGTCACGGCGCTCCTTGATCGGATCGAAAGTCTCGAGTCGTTCGAAGCCCTCACCGGAGAAGAACGCGAGACCGCTGACCTGCTGCACGAGAACGGCTTCCTCGTCGCCGATCGCCAATCGGATCATCGGGCCCTCGATCGCTACTTCGCCAGCGTCACCAGCGATTCGTCGGAGCTGCACATCACGGTGCTGACGACGCTCCAGTGCAATTTCGCGTGCGATTACTGTTTCCAGGGCGACCACGGCGACTACAACAAGTTCGCCGAGAAGATGACCCTCGAGACCGCCGCTCGGACGGCGGCGTGGGTCGAGCGCGAGATGGATCGCGTCTCGCCGGAACACGTCACGCTGATGTTCTTCGGCGGCGAGCCGCTGCTCAACCTCCCGGTGATGTACTACCTCTCGGAGCGGCTGCACCGGTCGGCAGCGGCGCGCGGCATCGATCTCGGCATCAGCATCATCACCAACGGCCTGTTGCTCACGCGCGGAGATCGTGGACCGCCTGCTGCCGTTCGGTCTGCGCGGCGTGAAGATCACGCTCGACGGCGATCGCGACACACACAACCGGATGCGGCCGCTGCGCGGCGGCCAGGGCACCTTCGATCGCATCGTGCAGAACATCCAGCGCCGTCGCCGATCGAGTGGCGGTGGCCATCGGCGGCAACTTCGACGAGTCGACGGTCGACAGCTACCCGGCGCTCCTGGATTACCTCCGGGAGCAGGAGTTTGCCGACAAGCTGGTGAAGGTCAATTTCAAGCCGATCGTCCGTGGCCCCGAACAGAGCGTTCAGGCGGCTACAGCGAACGGCATCATCCCGCTGACGCTGGTGGCGTCGAACGGGACGGCGACCAAGCCGCTCGGCGGCACGTGCATGACGTCGGTCGGCGAAGGCTTGTCGCCGGCGGGCGCGTGCGACTCGTGCAATGTCGCCGCGGAGAAGATGGCGTATCTCCGCGAGGAGACGGTGCGGCGCGGGTTTCCCACTCCGGACGGGCTGCACAACGGCCCGTGCCACGTGCATTCGAAGCACGCGCACACCATCGGCCCGGACGGGTCGCTCTATGCGTGCCCGGGCTTCACCGGCGAGAAAGGGCTGTCGACGGGCCACATCGACGGCCGCCACGAGGCGTGGCGCGAGACGGCGCGCGAGAAGTTCGAACGGCTGCATCCCTGGAAAGAGTGCGGGGACTGTGCCTTCATCCCCGTCTGTGCCGGGGGATGCCTGGTTGCATCGCAGACACAGCTTGGTGACATGAACCTGCCGACGTGTCACAAGCCCAGCTTTGAATCGGCGCTCATCTCGCTGGCGCATTCTGCGGCCGGCGTGTCGTAGGAGAGACTAGAATGGCAAAGATCACCGTCATCAAGAAGGCCACCGTCAACGCGAAGCCCCAGGGCTATTGCCCGGTGCTGATTGACGATCAGCCGATGTCGAAGAAATAGATCCCGTTACCTGGAGGTATCTCATCGGCTTGGCTTCGCAGCTGCACCACGCATGCAGCGTCGTCGTGCTCGCGACAGCTCTGCCCGTTCTCGCGGCCGGATGCGTTCCACAGGAGCCACCGGCCGCGACCCGCTCAGACACTACGTTGACGGTTGGCCTCGGTTCCGCACCCGGGGAGGGCAGCGGTGCCGGCATGACGTCGACCGTTCGTCTCATTTCGCTCGAAACCTTGGTGGCCTACTCCGCCACAGGTCGACCCGAACAGCGCCTTGCAGAAGACTGGAAGAGCGCTCAGGGCGGTCTGACGTGGCAGGTGAAGCTCCGGCCGAACATTACGTTTTCACGATGGAGAGCGCTCTCGAGCGCATCTGACGTTCGTGATGTCCTCGATGCGCGACTTGCCCGAGTACATGGGACCGGCGTTTGATGATATTCGCGAGATCGTCGCCACGTCGACCGACACGCTGGAATTTCAGCTAAAGCGACCGCTCCACGTTCTTGATGGACAGTCTGGACCTTCCTATCCAAAAGCCCAGCCAAACCCGGACAACCCCTGATCGGGACAGGTCCATTTCAAGTGAACGGCCCGCTGGATGGTCAAGAAGTCGAGATGGTCGCCAACGAGGCTTACTACGCCGGCAAGACCGCAGATCGACAGAATCGTGCTGAGACGATACCAGTCTATTCGCGCCGCGTGGGCAGACATGCTGCGGGACCGCGTGGACATGCTGTACGAGGTTGGTCTCGACGCGATCGACTTGATTCAACCATCTCGAAATACGCAAGCTCTTCGCCTTTCAACGTCCGTACGCCTACACGGTCATCTTGAATACCAGATCCGGCGTTCTGAAGAATGCCGCTCTTCGGCGAGGCTTTGAACGCTGCCGTCGATCGAGAGCAGCTCATCGAACGGCCTTGCGAGGCCATGGGTCCCCGCCGAAGGGCCAGTCTGGCCTCAGCACTGGGCCTTCAGCCCCACTGCGCGCAAGTTCGAATACAAACCGACACCGCTGTCCGCGCGTTGAAGTTCACGTTGCGTTTCGTGGAGAGCTCGCACGAACGAATCGCGCTTGCGCTTGCAGCAGCAACTTCAAGAGGTCGGGGTTCGATCTGCTCATCGAACAGTTGCCGGTGGACAAGGGACTGGATCGACTGAATTCCGGGGATTTCGACGCGTTGTTGATCGACGTCGCCAACGGGCCGCTCGTGCGGCCCGTATCTGTTCTGGCATTCGAACGGTCCTCTGCAACTACGCTCGCTACTCGCAATCAAGTCGGTCGACGCCGCGCTCTCACGCATTCAACATGCGGTAGACGACGCCGAATACAAGGCCGGCGTCGCCGCATTCCAGGACGCCATTGTCGCCGACCCACCGGCGATATTCCTGGCCTGGAGCGAACGAGCCCGAGCGGTCAGCACCCGTTTCGAGGTGCCTGTCGAGCCTGGACGCGACATTCTCAGCACGCTGCGCTCGTGGCGGCCTGCGGCCGATAACCCGATAACAGGCCCCAACTGACCATGGCCCGCCCCCGAATCAGCGGCATCCGCGCCCAATTCGCGCTGATTCTGGCGCTGGCGGCCGTCGTGCCGCTGATCGGCTACGGCCTGGTCTCGATCGTCTCTCTCCGGCGCGGCACGCGCGAGTCGGTCGTCACCGGCAACCGGGGAGTCGCGACCCGGGCGGCCGAGGAAATCCGCCGCTATGTGTCCGGCCACGCCGAAATCCTGAAAGCGCTGGCCTCTCAGCTCCAGAACACCGGCCTCGAGCAGTGGCAGCAGACCACGATCCTCCGGAACTACGTCCTGCAGTTCCACGAATTCCGCGAACTGACGCTGTTCGACGAGAACCGCCGCATCGTCGCCTCGAGCCGCGTCGGCGCGCCGCGACGTATCGGTCCCGACCGACGCACCGATCATGTTCGAGCGGGTCGCGATGGCGCCGATTCGGGTCGACGACGACCTGCTGCCGACGAGCGTGTTCGCGGTGGCGCTGACGCGCCTCAACCAGCCGTCCGGCTGGCTCGTCGGCGAGCTCAACCTCGAGGAGATGTGGCGCGTCGTCGACAACATCCGCATCGGCCAGCGCGGGTTCGCGCTGGTCGTCGCGCCCGACGGCGCCCTGGTGGCGCACGGCGACCCCGACAAGAAGGCCCTGGTGGCACAGGCCGAAAACATCAGCGGTCATCCGCTGATCGCGGCCGGCCAGGCCGAGCCGCAGTGGCACGCAGTTCACGGACGAGACCGGCACGCGAACTGCTCGCCGTCGCCGCGAGAGATCGAGCCGCTCGGCTGGACGCTGATGGTCGAGCAGCCGACCAGCGAAGCCTACGCGAGCGCGCGGCGCCTGCAGCGGCAGCTGTCGATCGCCATCGCCTTCGCGTTGATGGCGATGGTCGCGGTCGGGCTGGTCTTCGGCCGCCGCTTCATCGCCCCGATCTTCACGCTGCAGCGGGCGACGCAGGCGGTCGCGGCCGGCGATCTCGAGACGCGCGTCCACATCCGCGGCGGCAACGAATTCACCGACCTCGGGCGCGCCTTCAACACGATGGCCGACCGGCTGGTCGAGCTGCAGGAAAACGTGAAGCGGCAGGAGCGGCAGGCGATGTTCGGGCGGATTGCCGCCGGCCTCTTCCACGATCTGTCCCATCCGATCCAGAACCTCGGCAACAGCGCGCGCCTGCTCGCCCGCGAGGACCTCGACGCCGAGTCGCGCGAAACCTTCCAGCGGACGATCGAGCGCGAGGTCGCCGCGCTCAAGCGCTTCATGGACGACCTCCGCAACATCGCCCGGCCGAAGCCGATCGAGCGCTTCGCCATGGAGGTCAACGGCGCGGTCGCCGAGATGGTCGACTCGATGCGCGCCTGAGGGAGAGCGCAACGGCATCGCGGTTGAGGCGCGCTACGCGGACGGCCCGCTGACGATCGACGGCGATCGCTTCGCGCTGGGGCGCGTGTTCAGGAACCTGATCACCAACGCCATCCAGGCGACCGAGCCGGGCGGGCGCATCGCGATCGAGACCACGCGCGCCGGCGATCACGTGCAGATTACGGTTGCCGATACCGGGTCGGGGATTCCGGCTGATCGGTTGTCGAAGATCTTCGACGACTTCGTGACGACCAAGCGCCGCGGCCTCGGCCTCGGCCTGGCCATCTCCAAGCGCATCGTCGAACAGCTCGACGGCACCATCTCGGTCGAGAGCGAGGTCGGACGCGGGACGACCTTCACGATGCGGTTTCCGGCGCAGGACGTGCAGTCGCAGGCGGCGGCGAGTTAGCCGCGAAAGACAGCAGCGAAGGAAGAAGGACGTTTATGTTGAGAACGCTGATCAAGACAGATGTCGTGGCGGTCGGGCCGCGGAATTACCGCGTCCGGTACTTCGAACAGGAAACCGACCGGGGCGCGGTGCGCTACGCCGCCGAGATTCTGCTCGGCGCCCGGGGATCGAATCATCCTGGATGGCGATTCGGTGGCCAACCTCGAAGCCCGCACCGCGCGGCTCGTGCCGGCCACGGTCTACAGCCGGTGGCTGGCGCGAGTGACAGCCGCCTGAGGGTGTCCGGCCGACGCCGCGCAGCGGCGAGGTCATCGCCGCCGCGCGCGTCTCGGATTCAAGGTCAAGTGGGGAGCTGGGGGTCTCTCACGCTTCCGGGCCGGGCTGGGCGTTACTTTCGCGGCAACACCGCGTCCTTGAGCTGCTTGGCGATCCGGGCCTTTACGACGGTCTTCGCCGGAATCTTGATCGCCTCTCCGGTGGCCGGGTTGCGGCCCATGCGGGCCTTCCGCTTCTGCACGACGAGCTTGACCATCCCGGGCAGCACGAACTCACCCGAGCGCTTCAGCTCTTTCTCCGCAAGCTCCGTCAGATAGTCGAAGTACTCCCGGGCCTGCGTCCGCTTCACTTCGAAGCGTTCGGCGAAGCTCGAAAAGAGCTCCGATTTGCCCATCCTGCGGGCGTCAGCCATCGCTTCCCCCTTCACTTGACGCGCGTCATTTCTTCCGGCGATCCGCGGGCGCGTAACGGCGGCGATCGCGGTGAGTTGACGCGAAAAACGCCGTATGCTAGCGCGCCCTTCTCGCCACTGTCAATCGAGGCATACCGACAAAATAGTGGTTTTCCGGCCTGATTGCTGTAATTCTGACCGCATGTCAAGCGCGACGATTGAGACCTTTCCGAACCCCCGGCCCGAGCGCGACTTCGAGATCGCCATCAGTTGTCCCGAGTTCACCTCCGTCTGTCCCAAGACCGGTCTGCCGGACTTCGGCGAAATCCGCATCACCTACGTGCCCGACACCCGCTGCATCGAGCTGAAGTCGCTCAAGTACTACATGATCGAGTTCCGCAACCGCGGCATTTTCTTCGAGCACGTCACCAACCAGATCCTCGACGACCTCGTCGCCGCGATCGAGCCGCGGCGGATGACCGTCGTCGGCGACTTCTCGGTGCGCGGCGGCATCAAGACGGTGGTCACGGCGACGTACAGTAAAACCTGAAATTTACAATTGAAAATTTACAATTCAAGAATGCCGGACCGGAATTCTCTATTGTAAATTTTCAATTGTAAATTGCATGGATCCCGTCCGCGTGCCGATTGAACGCGGAGATCGACCTGCATTCGTTCGCGCCGCGCGACATGCCCTCGGTCGTCGAGGAGTACGTGAATGCGGCGGTCGAGGCGGGAATCAGCGAAGTGCGGATCGTCCACGGCCGCGGGCGAGGCGTTCAGCGCGGCATCGTGCAGGCTGCCCTCGAGCGGCATCCGCTGGTCGAGGAGTTCTGGGACGATCCGTCAGCGCATCTCGGCGCGACGATGGCGGTGTTGAAGTCGGAAGTCAGATCTGATCGAAACGTCCGACTTCAGCCGGACTTCAGACTTCGCCTTAAGGCGGAGTTCACGCCGCCCAGAGCGGCCGGCGGCCGGGTTCGGCGGTCAGGTAGACACGATCGCCGACCTGCAGGGCCCCTCTTTCAGCGTCCCGGCCGGAAACTCGATCACGGTCGAGGCGAAGAGGGCGCCGGCCATCCGCCACGGCGCCAGATCCTCGACCATCTTCTTCACGATCCCCGACGAGTCGACGAACACCACGTCGATCGGAAACCGCATCCAGAACGTGTGAACCGCGGCGCACCGCGTGATGACAGCGCCGATCCGGCGTCATGGCCTCGCGGCCGAGGAGGCCTTTACGGCGCTCGGCGCTCGTCATCGCCAGTTCGACGCTCGACGCGAGCACGGCGCCGCTTCGCGAGTTTTCAGGGCCATGGTTGATCAGTAGACTCCCGGGAAGCAGCCGCCAGCCGACCCGCTCGCAATAGTGTCGGTAGTCCTCGTCTTTCGACAGGATGCGTTCCTCGAGCGACGTCCGGATGATCTGGCTGGTGTCGGAGAAGGTCAGAATCGCGAAATTCCACAGCGTCGGGTGCGCCGCCAGGAACGCGACGTGCGTCACGAGGTAGCCGGCGTAGATGGGATGCCGGACGAGTGAATACGGCCCGGTCGCGACAATGCCGCGGTTGGCGGGCGCGATACCAAAGCTGCGGCCGAGCGTCAACTTCGCCGCGATCACGACGAATGCGCCCAGGGCGACGAACACCGCCGTCACCGGATCCGGCACGAGGCCGCGGTCGTCGATCGGATGCAGCAGGGCCGGCCCCACCACGGCGATCGCCGTGACCAGGCGGGTGGAAGAGGATCGGTCCACCGTCAGCGCGCGCCTCCGGAAGATCGTGAAGACGACGACCAGCGACTCGCTCACCAGCAGGAGGAGCGCGGTGAGGTGCTGCGTCCGGATGAAGTCGCCGAACAGGTGGACGGACAGCTGGGCGTACAGGATCCCGATGAATGCCCGCGAAGCGAATTCGGCGGCCCTCTCGCGGAACGCGTGGTCGCGGCCCATCAATGAATCCCGATCCGCCCGTCGGTTCGTCGGGCACGTCCGCATCCGGCCGCTGCAGCTCGTTGTCCACGAAGTACGCGCGGCAGGCCGCATCGATCATCTCTCGCGTGATGACCGGCTCGTGCCCGCGATAACGCGAGAGCGCGATGACCTGATCGATGAGATCGCGCGGCTGGCATGCCCGCAGCGGGCGATTCACCGGCGTGTAGTGCCGGCGGATGAGGTACGAGACCATCACCTGATGGAACCGAAGCCCCTTGCGCTGGCAGTTCAGCTCGAAGATCTCGGTGAACTGGGTCAGCGTTGGATCGCCAATCGGAATCTTGTAGGGGATCCGGCGCAGGAACGCCTCGTCGGCCAGCGACAGCGGATCGAGGTTCGTCGCGAAGACGATCAGCACCTCGAACGGCACGTGGAATTTCCGGCCCGTGTGGAGGCTCAGGTAATCGACGCGGCTCTCCAGCGGAACGATCCACCGGTTGAGCAGATCCTCGGGCCGCATCCGCTGGCGTCCGAAGTCGTCCACCAGGAACACGCCGCCGTTGGCCTTCATCTGCAGCGGCGCTTCATGAAACTTCGAAATCGGGTTGAACGAGAGATCCAGCATGTCGAGCGTGAGCTCGCCACCGACGATGACGACCGGCCGCCGGATGCGGACCCAGCGCCGATCGCGCGGCGCGCTGCGAACGATACTGACCGGCTCGTCTCCGGCGTTCTCGAGCGACTCGTGGTTGACCGGGTCGTAGACCGTGACGATCTGGCCGTCGATGTCGATCGCGTACGGCACGTAGAGGTCGCCCCCCAGGGCGCGGCCCATGCCTTCGGCAATGACCGACTTGCCGTTGCCAGGAGGGCCGTACAGGAACACGCCCTTGCCGGCGTTGACGCCGGGGCCCACCTGCTCGAGCAGCTCATCGGCGATGATGAGGTGCGAAAACCCCGCGCGGAGCCGTTCTCGGTCGATGTACCCGCGCGAGGCGCGAATCGCCAGGATGTGCCCGACATAGGCTTCGAGCGGAACCGGGGCGGGGCCGACATACTGGTTCGCGTCGAGGTACTGCCGGGCCCGGTCGCGCCCCAGATCGGTGAGCGCGTAGCGATACCCGGCGGCTCCGGCGGTCGCGTTCGTCGTGCCCAGGACCTCGATCAACAGCTGCAGGCGCGCCGCTTCGAGCAGCGGCCCGATGACCGAGAACGGCAGGCGCATCCGCTCGCCCAGCGCCGTGCCGGTCGCTTCCCCGACGTACAGCGACTTGAGCAGCAGCTGCTTCAGGCGATCGGCCGGGATGCCGGTATCGTCGACGGTCACCGGTGCCGGCGGCACCGGCGCGGTCATCGACGAGAGATCGGTTGGAGCGATCGTCGCGTTTGCCATAGCTATTGATTCGCCATTGGCGAAAAGACTTCGATGAACTTGATCGCCGCGGGTCCGATCGTGACCACCCAGATCGCCGGGAAGATGCAGATCACCAGCGGGAACACCATCTTGGCGCCGAGCTTGGCCGCCTTCTCCTCGGCGCGCTGGCGCCGCTTGGTGCGCAGCGTGTCGGAATGGACGCGCAGCGATTGCGCCACGCTCGTGCCGAACTTGTCGGTCTGCACCAGCATGGCGACCAGCGAAATGACGTCGTCGACGCCGGTCCGCTCGCCGAGGTTGGCCAGCGCATCCGGCCGCGCGACGCCGGCGCGCAATTCGAGGTTGACCAGCCGCAGCTCGTCGCAGAGGTCAGGATGCGCGAACGCCAGCTCCTGGCCGACGCGCTGAATCGCCTGATCCAGGCCGAGGCCGGCCTCGACGCTGACCACCAGCAGGTCGAGCGCATCGGGAAGGCCCATCCGGATCACGTGCTGCCGCTTCCCGGCCATGCGTCCAAGCACGAACCCCGGCACCAGGTAGGCGATGATCGCCCCGACCAGCGCCGTGCCCAGGTTCGGCCGCACGATGAGCGGCGTGGACAGCACCACGAAGGTGACCAGCGCGACTCCGACGCGAATGCCCGCAAAGATCAGCAGCGCCTCGTTGCGCCGGTAGCCGGCCGCCACCAGCCGGCGCTGCATCTTGCTCATCTCGCCGACCGATTTCGGCGCGATGTTGCCGAGCCGCTTCAGCGACTCGACGACCATCTTCTCGTAGGCGGAATCGGCCGGCGTCCTCATCGTGCCGCCGGTGACCTCGCCGAGCCGCTGCTCGATGGCCACCGAATGCCGCCCGAAGTAATACAGCGCCCCTCCGGCGACGAGGAGCGAGGCAAACAGGAACGCGAGCAGCGGAAGTAGCAGCGCCACGACTACACCTCAAGATCGAGAATCTTCCGGATCCAGAAGAACCCGATGATCTGCATGACGATCGCCGCGCCGATCAGCATGTGGCCGGTGGGATGGTTGAACAGCAGGCCCATGTGATCAGGGTTGAGCAAGGTGAGAATGACACCGAGGCCGGCCGGCAGGGCCAGCAGCACCAGGCCCGTGAACCGGCCGTGCGCCGTCTTGGTGCGAATCTCACGCCGGATGCGGAAGCGCTCGCGCACCACGTGCGCGAGGTTATCGAGGATCTCCGCGAGGTTGCCGCCGGTATCGCGCTGGATCAGCACCGCGGTCGTGAAGAAGCGGACGTCCATCAGCGGGATGCGGTCGGCGAGCTGGAACAGCGAGTCGCGCAGCGGCAGGCCGAAGTTCTGCTGGTCGAAGGTCTTCCGGAACTCGGGACCAACCGGGTCCTTCAAGTCGTCTGCGACCATGCCCATCGAGGTCTGGAACGCATGGCCGGCACGAAGAGCCCGGCTGAGCAGGTCGAGCGCTTCCGGGAACTGCTCCTCGAACTGCCCCATGCGCCGCGACCTCTTGAACATCAGGACGCACGTGGGCGTGGCAGCGCCCGCGACGAGCGCCACGATCGGCACGAACGGCACGTGCACCAGGATGCTGGTCGCCAGCGCGGCGGCCAGGCCCACGCCCAGGCTCATGACGATGACCGCGCTGGGCGTCGTGTTGACGCCGCTCTGGTCGATGAGCTTCGACAGGCCAGACCCGGCCTTGCTGTCGGCGAACATCTTGTCGAGCGCCGGCAACGGGCCCGGACGCGGCGCGCTTGACGAGGCTCTCGGTGTTTTCGGCGCCGATCGGGGTCGACAGGTCGGCCAGGCGCTGGTTCAGCCGCCGGGCCTCGAGCGCCGCCGGCAGCCGGACGGCGAGGGTGTAGCCGCCCATCACCACACCGACGCCGACGAGGAACATCAGGATGGCGAGACCCATCATCGCACCTCGAGAACGCCTTCGAACATGTCCGCCGGGAGGTGGACGCCGGCGGCCTTGAGGCGCTCGGCGCACTTCGGGCGGACGCCGGTGGCCCGGAACCGACCGATCACCTTGCCTTCCTGCGAGAGGCCCATCTTCTCGAACACGAAAATCTCCTGCATGGTGATGATGTCGCCTTCCATGCCGGTGATCTCCGAGATGCTGGTGACCCTTCGCTGCCGTCGCTCAGACGCGTCTGCTGGCAGACGACCTGGATGGCCGACGCAATCTGCGCGCGCATCGCCTTCTCGGGCAGGTTGGTCGCACCCATCGCGATCATCGTCTCGATACGGGCCAGGGCGTCGCGGGGCGTGTTGGCGTGCACGGTGGTCAGCGATCCGTCGTGGCCGGTGTTCATCGCCTGGAGCATGTCCAGCGCTTCTTCACCGCGGACCTCGCCGACGACAATGCGATCGGGACGCATACGCAGCGAGTTGATCACCAGCTGCCGCTGGCGGACCGCGCCTTTGCCTTCGACGTTCGGCGGGCGCGTTTCGAGGCGGGCGACGTGCTCCTGGTGAAGCTGCAACTCGGCGGCGTCCTCGATCGTGACGACCCGTTCCTTGTCGCCGATGTACCCAGACATGACGTTGAGCAGCGTGGTCTTGCCGGCGCCGGTGCCGCCGCTGATCAGCATGTTCATGCGCGACCGGACGCAGTGCGCGAGGAAGTCGAGCATCGGCTGGGTCAACGCCTTGAGCTGCACGAGGTCGGCCGCCTTCAGGCGCTCGGCCGGAAAGCGGCGGATCGACAGCAGCGGGCCGTCGACGGCGAGCGGCGGGATGATCGCGTTGACGCGCGAGCCGTCGGTGAGCCGGGCGTCGACCATCGGCGAGCTGTCGTCGATGCGGCGGCCGACGCGGCTGACGATCCGGTCGATCACGCGCAGCAGGTGGCCGTCGTCCTGGAAGGTCGCGTGGACCCTCTCGAGGATGCCGCGGCGCTCGACGTAGACGTGCTTGTAGGTGTTGACCAGGATGTCGTTCACCGACGGGTCGCGAAGAATCGGCTCGAGCGGCCCGAGGCCGAACACCTCGTCGATCAGCTCGCCGTACAGGACATCGCGCTCGCCCATGCTGATCGGCGTGCTCTCTTCGCCGAGCAGCTCGTTGACGAGCGTCTTGATCTCGCTTTCGGCGCGCGGTGCGGTCGGCGCTGCGCGAGCGCTTCGAGGTTGAGGCGGTTCAGCAGCTTCTTGTGAACGTTGGCCTTGAGCTCGACGTAGCCGGGCCGCGGCGGCTGGACGGCGGCGCGCGGCGCAGCGCGGGCAGTGGTGGACGGTTAGCAGCGGTAGATCCGAGGGCCATCGAAACTCCTACTTGTAGTGCGGGCCTTCAGGTCCGCCTCCCCAGTTGCGGTGCGGACCTTCAGGTCCCCTTCATCACCAGAGCGACGCAATCCGATCGATGTTCAGCAGGCCCTTCTTGCCGCGCGGCATCGCCGCCCGCGCCCGGATCGAGCACGCGGCGGACGAACAGGTCGAACTGCGCCGCGATCTCCGAATCGCCCGCCAGCGACAGCGGCACGCCCGAGTTGAGCGCCGTCGACACCGTCTTGTAGTCGCTCGGGAACATGTGATGAATCGGGTGTCCGAGCGCGGTCTCGATCTGCTTCGGCGGAATCGGGAACGGCTCGGCGGCGCGGTTGAGCAGCAGCCGCACGCGATCGCCCGAGGCGCCGAGCTCGCGGACCCGCTCGAGCAGCCGCTGCGCATTGCGCACCGACGGCACGTCGGGGTTGGCCGTCAGGAACATCCGGTCGGCCGGCGTAGATCGCGGCGACCGAGCACGGGTTGATCTGGCTGCCGGCGTCGATCACCAGGTAGTCGTACTGCTTGGCCAGCAGCCGCAGCAGCTCTTCGATGCGCGCCGCCATCGGACGCACCGGGGCGATCGAAGTTGTCCGAGCCCGCCAGGATCTCGAGCCCCGACTTGTGCTTGACGACCAGCTCTTTCAGGAATTGCGGATCGAGCCGGTGCAGGTTGTCGATCGCATCGAGGATGCTGTAGCGCGAGCGAACGCCCAGGAACAGGGCGACCTCGCCCAGCCCCGGCTTGAGATCGATCATCAGCGTCGCACGCTTGCTGAGCCGCGCCAGCTCCACGCCGCAGTTCACCGCGACCGTCGTCGTGCCGGCCCCGCCCTTGGCGCCGAAGAAGACGAACGTCTGCGCGGTCGTCCGCGCGCCGTGCGCGGTTTCGCGGCGTGTCGCCATCCGGCGGATGGCGCCGTGAAACGTCTCGTCCGCCGGCGGCCAGATGAAGAACTCGTTCGCGCCCGCGCGCATCGACTGCAGGATCAGATCGGGATCGGCCGCCGTCGCGACCGCAAAGATCGCGGCGGCCGGGGCGGTCACCCGCAGCCGCTCGATGTTGGACAGACCCGATGCGGCATCGCCACGGATGTCGACGACGACGAGCTCGGGGGGAGCGCCGTCACGAATGGCGTCGACAACGCCCACCGGGACGGAGCTGGAACGCAGAAGGCGGCCGACGTGTTTCTTGAACGCGTCGTCCGCCGTGACAATCAAACCTGCGATATGGGCCATGTGACGCCTGCTGCCTATTTGACGAGTCGAATCGCCTGCGCAAACGAGCTGGTGGTCAGCGACGGGTTGTCCATGACTTCCGCGCTGATCGGATGCACGCGCGCCATCAGCTCGTTGCCCTGCATGCCGATCGACGAACACGCCGAGGAAGCTCACCATCTTGAAGTCGGCGTTGCGGCCCGTCTGCTTCCCGTTCTCGTAATAGACGGGGTCGTAGAGCGGGATCGGACGAATCCGCGGGCTGAGTCCGTAGCTGGCTGCCCTTGACGCAATTGCAGCCGAAGTCCCAGTGCGCGTTCGGATCCTTGGCGACGAGGTCCTCGACGCCTTGCATGGTCGGGCCTGTCATGTTGCCGGGCTCCTGTACGAGCTGCTGGTCGGTCTGCATCGTTCCGGTGCGGCACTGGGCGATCGCCTCGCGGTAATCGTCGGCACCGGTGCTCCCGGGAATCGCCCAGGGCTGGTAGAACGCTCGGCGAGACTTTGCCGCTGTTGTCCGTCTTCAGGATGATGAGCGTGCCCTTGTCCGTGGACTTATAGTCCGGTCGATGTGGCCCCGGAGCCAGGCACGTAGACGTCGCGCGGGTTCAAGTAATTTCCGCCTGCTTGTCGTACATCTCGAACATGGACTCCTGGCTCCACGGCGGAGCCGTCACCTCGCGCCACTTGTCGGGGAGCATGAACGGCAGCAGGCAGCGCGCGGCGTTGGCCGGCGAGGCCTCGGCTTCGGCGTAGGCCCGGCTCTGCATCGAGGTCATGCCGAACATCAATCCCGAGAATCGTCGGAATCGGCCGCTCGACGAAGGACGCCGACCCGGTTGTTCACGCCCGGTCGGGCCGGTTGGGAACGTCACGTCCTCCGGGCCGACGTCGACCTGGCCCAGTCCGACGGCGTTCGCCTCGGCGGCGTTGATGGCGCTCGTGACGGCCGGTCCGGTGGCGCTGCGGTTGTTGAAATCGTTGAACACGAGGGCGATCGCGCCGGCCGAGCGCACCGGCGTCCGCGGAGTTCTGTGCCTGCGACCGGGCGACGACCCACCAGCCGACGTCGAGCGCCAGCGTGGTTGCCGCGATGAAGCCGACGAATCCGAATCCGACGAGCATGTTGGAGATGCCCCGCTCGTCGCGGCGAAGCGTCGTCAGTCGGTTGTGGATGCTAGTCATGGGCTGTTCACCTTTGGGGCCCAAACCCCACTGCTGAAAATGCCAGCCCGCGCGCGCTCCTCCGGCACGCGCGGGCTGGAGTGTGTCGCTCCGGCGCTTACGGCTTGTTCTGGCGCGCGACCTCGGACTGATACGCCGCCTCCGCGGCCTTCAACCGTGCCGCCGCCTCGTCGATCTGCTTCTGGCGTTCGCGGTCGATCGCGGCCTGCTTCTTCGAGGCTTCCGCGTCGCGCTTGGCCTGCTCCTTGGCCACCTTGTCCTGCTTCACGCGCTCTTCGGCGATGCGCTTGCCTTCAGCGGCCTGGGCCCGTGCGTAGGCCTGAGCCTCGGCTCGCGCGCGCTTCTCAGCGTCTTTCTGTTCCTGCTCGGTGAGCTGACGCGGCGGCGCGACGGCAACGGGTGTGGCGGTTGCCGCGTTGACCGGGACCGCGCCGGTGGTGTTCGCGACGCGCGGCGCGGACGGCGTCAGGCCCGACACCGCTGCGGCGGCCGACTGCGCGCTCTGATCCTGTCCGGCCGCACCGGGCACGGCGGCGACCGGCGCCGGCGTGGGCACTGGCATCGCCGCGAACGGCGGCGGCGGCATCGGCTGCGTGCGGCGCTCCGGCAGCGGATCGATGAAGCGCTCCGGAATCCGCGGCAGGTTCGGCGTCACGCCGCGCGAGTTGTTCGGCAGAATCTCCGGCGTGATCATCACGACCAGCTCGGTCAGGTTCTTCTGCGCGGCCTTGCTGCGGAAGAGGAGCCCGAGGATCGGGATATCGCCGAGACCGGGGATCTTCTGCAGGCTCGACAGCATCGTGTTGTTCATCAGGCCGGCGATGGCAAACGTCTGGCCGTTGTTCAGCTCGAGCTCGGTCTCCGTCCGGCGCGTCGTCAGCGACGGAATACGGAAGCCCGACAGGACGATCGAGTTGTTGAAGTCGAGCGCGCTGACCTCGGGGCGAACCTTGAGATGGACGCGGTCGCCGTTCACGGTCGGCGTGAAGTTCAGGCGGATACCAAATTCCTTGAACATGACGCTGACGCCGATGTTGGCGCCGCTGCCCTGGGCGATCGGGATCGGGAACTCGCCGCCGGCCAGGAAGCTCGCTTCCTTGCCGCTCTCGGCGACGAGGTTCGGCTCGGCGAGGCTCTGGAACAGGCCTTTATCCGACAGCGCCTTGACGACCACCGCCAGCTGTTCCTTCGAGTCGAAGAAGAACAGGTTGAGGAAGTCGCTGAACACGAAGCGGCCCTGCTCATCCCATTCCGGCGCGGCGTACTGTTGCGTCGTCGAGCGGCCGAGAGTACCGGCCGTCCTTGGCGCCGTTGGCGGCGAACGACACGCCGAGCTGGGTCATCGCGCTCCGGCTCACCTCGGCGAACCGGACGCGGAGCAGCACCTGGTTGGTCGCCGCTCCCTGGCCGAGCTGCAGCAGCGTGGTGACTTCTTCCTTCTTGTCGACGTAGCCCGCGGCACGTTGACGGCCTTCTCGATGATGTCCTTGCTCGAGACGCTGCCGGTCAGCACCACGTTCTTGCCGTTGGCCTGGACCGAGATCGGCTCGCTCGGGAACAGCTGCTTGAGCTGATCGGACAAGAGCGCGAGGTCGCGCTGCACGGTGAGCTCGTAGCGGCGCAGCGCGCCGGCGCGATCCCAGACGAACATCGAGATGCTGCCCGGCATCTTGCCGTGAATCAGCAGCTGGCTCGGCGACGTGACCAGCGCGTCGGCGATCTCGGCGCTGGTCAGCGAGACGCGGGCGATCGGCGTGCCGACGTCGAGGACCGTCGAGCGGCCCACGAGCAGGCGCACCGAGTTGGGCTCGGCGTCGACCGGCGGCGCCGCGTGTTCGGCGCAGCGACGGCGCTCGCCGAGAGGACGGGTGACTGGGCCCAGACGATCGACCGGTCTGGGCAAGGGCGACCAGCAGGATTCCTGCGCCGGTCCAGACGAACTTGTGTCGGAGGCTCATGTTCAGTGACTCCTGCTAGCGCACAACCTCGTGCGCGCGTTTGTCTCCGCGGATGATTTCAACCGTCGCGCCGGACACTTCGACCGGAAGGGCGCGGGCGACGGTGGCAGCAGCGCGCGGTGACGGCACGACGCGCGTGGCAGGTTCGCTTCCCAGCAGGACCGCCGGGCGCACGCCGCGAGTGGCGGGAGCGCTCCGGTCGAGCGGGTTGCGCAGCGCGAGCTGAATCTTGCCCTCGCTCGACGCGAGGGTGAGCCGCTCCGCTTCATCCGGGTTGACGAGCAGCGTCACGACGCTGACCGGGACCGGCTTGTCCTTGTCGGTGGTGTTGTCGATCTTGGTGCCCGCCGCCAGGACCTGCACGTCGGTCAGGATGACCTTCGACGTCATCGTCGTCTGCTGCTGGCCGGGGTTGATGGTCGTCAGGACGTCGACGCGCGTGCCGGGCACCACGTAGCCGGCCACGCCGATGACCTCGTTGACGCGCACCGACACCGCGCGAAGGCCAGGCGGAATCACCGGCGGCAGTCCGGCACCCGCCTCTTTCGAGGCCAGCTTCAGCGGCAGAATGGGCTCGTACTGGATCACCGGCATCACCAGCCCGCGTCCGATCACTTCCTTCGGATCGCTGATGGCCTCTGCCGGCACCGCGCTGGCCGGCCACTCGATGACCTTGATGTCATCGGCGGTCAGCTCCGCGCCGAGCGTCAAGTCGGTCGCCGCGACGACGACCGGCTTGCTGGCAATAGTGGACGCCGCGGACGACTGCGGCGTGTTCGAGACGAATCTGTAGGTGGCCATTGCCAGCCCCACACCCGCGGTGAGCGCCAGCGCCAGCACCAGAAATACACGCATGCGGGCCATATGTTCCCCTTCGTTTCGGCGATTTCAGTTCGGCGATTCGTTGCGCATCAGGGCGGTTGCCGTCATCGTGATCGGCGTGCCCACGTCCGATCCCGGCGCGATCAGCTGCATCACCGGGTTCAACAACATGAACGAGTACGGATAGGCGATCGTGATCTGCGACGCGCTCACCGGATTGCCGCTCATGATGATCTCGGCGCCGGGGTTCACGGTGATCTGGTTCGCGTTGCGGTTCTCCAGGCCGCCGGCTTCCATGTACTGGAGCACGCGCTCCTTGATGCCGCTCGGTGTCGGCGCCGGGGAGCACCGCGACGCGCGCGCCCTCGCGGGCCGCATTCGTCAGCAGCTGCCAGACCTGCAGCGCGCGGCCGAACTCGAAGATGCTGATGGAGATCACCAGCACGATCGGCAGCGTCAGCGCCGTTTCGATGAGTGCCTGCCCACGCTGGCCGGCCATGCGACGGATGAGCGATCGTTGTGTTTTCATCTCAAAGCCCTAGCGCCGCCACCAGCGTTCCGACCGCGATGGCTGGCGCATATGCGAACCGGTTGTTGCTCATCGGGTGCTCGATCGCCGCTACGTTCTCGCCGCCGCTTTGCACCAGCGCCGCCGCGTTCCGCATCGTTTCCTGCAGGCGCCGCCGCTGCAGCGCCACGACCACCGCCAGGACGCCTCCGGCCAGCAACGTGTAGAGGAACGCCTGCACCGTCGGCCACGGACCCAGGAAGGTCCCGAGCGCCGCAAACAACTTCACGTCGCCGCCGCCCATCGCACCGAAGATGTACGGAAGCAACATCAGCCCGACGCCCACCGCCGAAGCCCAGAGCAGCGGCTGCCACGCTCAGGCCGCTCAGCCGCGTGGCGGCGAGCACCAGGCCGGTGGCCGCAATCCCCAGGGTCAAGGGGTTCGGCACGCGCCGCGTTTTGAGGTCGATGAGCGCGCCCATCAGACCGCTTCCCGCGACGGCCGTCACGCTCGGGACGTTCAGGCTCTCGAACATGGTTCGGCCAACTCACACCGGAAGGCTGGCAAGCATCCCGCTGATCTGCTGCCAGAACGTGTTGATGATCGCTCCGCTCAACTGCGTTGTCGCCGACGACGGTCCCCAGGCAAATGAGGCCCGCGAGCAGGGCGTACTCGATCAGGTCCTGACCCGACTGATCCTGAATCAGCGCGCGCAATCGAAATGTCCAGGTCATCCGACTCTCCTGTTCTCTTGCTCTGCGGCGCCGACTATCTCTGCTCTAAAGCGTGTGAGGCGGGCGCTCGCGCCCGCCTCACCGATCGACTGAGACCGCTGTTTAGCCAACCGGAATGGCCTGCAGCATGCCGACGATCGCGTTCCACACCGCGTTGACCTGCGCTCCAGCCGCCTGGATCGCGAGCACCGACGCGAGCGCGATCAGCGCCGCGAGGAGCGCGTACTCGATCAGGTCCTGGCCCGAGTCGTCGCGCACGAGCGCGCGCAGTCGATTGATCAGATACATCTGGATCCTCCCGCGCGTCGGTTCTCGACGCGCCTGTCCGTACTACAAAATTCGATCGCGCGTTCATCGCGCCATCGGTGGACGCAGCTCGACAGGGCAACGGCTGTGCCACGGCGCGTACTTCTGCGACCGGAGATCCCGCCAAGCCCCTGTCCAGTCCGGCGTTAAGAGCGGTTCCGACTTCCCCTCAACCACGCTGCGGACGCCCTCTCACTCCCGCAACGGGCGCGCACATTCGTAAGCGCCGCTTCGAATTTCGTGGGCCGTTCCCGTTGTGGCGAAATGGAACAACCAAACACACATCTGTCTCGGGCGCGAGTAAGTGGCAGACAGATCGTGAGTTACACGTTCCGCCAGCGCGAATGACAGATCCGGAATGCGCTTTGCGACAAACAACGTTGCACATGCAGGGAACGACTGCGCGAAGACCGTCGATGCTGGGCGGAGTCACGGCCGTCGCCGGCGCAGGCGCACTCATCCTCGGACTCGCGATCGTCGACGAGCGTGTCCGCACGCAGTTGGGCCGCGTGGTGAGCGGACGGCCGCCGACCGAGGAGATCGTGTCGTTCGGCGCGCAGCTCCAAGAGCTTCTGAACGTCCTCTGGCAGGGGGTTCAGGACCAGAGCGTCGAGAACGCGCCGCTGGTGATCTTCTCCGTCGCCGCACTCGTCCTCGTCGTCTGGATGACGCGGACGTGACATGCCGCTGATTCTCGCGATCGAACCCGACCGCAGGCAGGCGTCAAAAGTCGCGGCGATCGTCAAGAACAGACTTCACGCGGAGATCGTGTCGGGCGACACCACCGAGCACGCCGTCGAGGCGCTCGCCGGGCGGGTGCCGGACCTGATCCTCACCTCGCTGCTCCTGTCGCGGAAAGACGAAGCCGCCCTCGCCGACTGGCTCCGTGCAAGCGACGAGGCCGGCGCGCACGTCCAGACGCTCGTCATTCCCGTGCTGGGGGGCGGCTATGGCGACTACAAGGAAGAGGGCAGCGGCCTGCTGTCGCGTCTGCGCGGACGCTCGAGCGACTCGACGGATGGCTGCGATCCCGAGATCTTCGCTGAGCAAATCCGTGAATATCTGGAACACGCCGCGGAACAGCGCCGCCATGCGGCGTTGCGGCTGGAGGACATGAAGGAGGCCGCCGCGGCGGCAGCGGCCGCCGAAGCCAGGTCCGTCGAACCGGCAGCCGACGAGCCGCCATCGGCGGACGACAGCCTGCGGTCGATCTCTCGACCCGCCGTCGGCCGACGCCGCCGACAACCCCGAGCCGCTCTTCTTCGAGGTCGAAGCCGTCGTGCCGATCGATGCGGCGCCCGTCGGCACCGATGCGTTGCCGGAATCCGAGCCCGCCGACGACGGCGATGCCTGGTCGGAAATCGCCCTGGGCGGCGAAGAGACCGACCGGGCGGTCGAAAACGCTGAGCCGCCCGCCTACTCGTGTGGAGGAGGACGACGCCACCAGCCTCGAGCTCACGTCGGAACCGATCGATCTGCAGCGCTTCGTCGAGGAGCTGACGAGCCAGTCCGCGATCGAGGCGCCGCCGCAGCCCCGCGCGCAGGGCGACGATGTCCTCGCCGAGTTCGAGGAAGCGCTCGACGTGATCGTCGCCGACGACCCCGAACCGAATCGTCCCAACTCCAATTCAGAGGCCGACAGCGAAGTGCTGACGCCGCTGGTGGGCGCGACGGCATGGCCGCATCTCGACAGCACCGTCGCGAAGGTCGCGCCCGGCAGCGACGGTGCCGCAACCGAAGAGGCCGCCGCAGGCCAGTCGGCCGCCGCACGTCCACGCTCGAGAAAGAAGGCTCGCGCGGCGTCTCCTCAGGAAGAGTGGAGCCTGTTCGATCCCGACCAGTGCGGCTTCTCGGACCTTCTCGCCAAGCTCGACCAGATGTCCGATTGACGCCCGTTTGTTATGATCGCGTCCCGAATTGACTCGAGGACGCACAAAGACTTCCGGTTTAGCGTCGATTCTGGCCGCGCTGTGTGTTTCGGCCGCGGCAGCGCAGGTCCTCTCTCCCGTTCTCACTCCCGAGGCGCACTTCGGGTTCCGGATGGGCGCCGACCGGCAGCTGGCGTCCGCGGAGGCGATCGATCGCTACTTCGAGCAGGTGGCGGCGGCGTCCGATCGTGTCGAGCTCGTCGACCTCGGCCGCACGACTGAAGGCAACCGGACCGTCGCCGCGATCATCAGCGCTCCCGAGAACATCCGGAACCTCGCGCGGATCAGGACGACGAACCAGCGGCTGGCCGATCCGCGGACGCTGCCGCCGGAAGAGGCGCGGACGCTGGCCGCGTCGCACAAGGCAGTCGTCGCGATCGGCGCCAGCATTCATGCCACGGAGGTTGGCGGCACCCAGGCGGCGAACGAGCTGCTCCATACGCTTGCCACGACCGACGAGTCCGGGATCCTCGCCGTCCTGCAGAACGTCGTCGTCATCCTGATCCCGTCGCTCAATCCCGATGGCCATCGGCTGGTCGTCGACTGGTACCTGAAGCAGAAGGGCACGCCGTACGAGGGCGGGCCAATGCCGTGGCTGTATCACAAGTACGCCGGCCACGATCTCAATCGCGACGCGTTCATGATGAACATGGCGGAGAGCCGCAACCTGGCGCGGTTCTTCTACACGCAGTGGCACCCGCAGGTGTTCCTCACGATGCACCAGATGGGCGCGAACGGTCCGCGCTTCTTCGTGCCGCCGAACGTCGACCCGATCGATCCGAATTACGATCCGCTCCTGTGGCGAACCGCGGGACTGCTCGGAAGCGCCATGGCGCTGGAGCTGCAGCGCGACGGCAAGAGCGGCGTCGTGTCGAACGCGATGTACGACTACTACTGGCCGGGATACGAGGATTCGGCCCCGCTCGGCCACAACGTCGTCTGCCTGCTGACCGAAGTGGCGGCCGTCAAGGTCGCGACGCCAGTGACCGTGGCGCCGGCGGACTTGCGCGCCGGCGTCAAGGGACTGCCCGACTACCGGCCGCAAATCAACTTCCCTGATCCCTGGCCGGGCGGAGACTGGACGCTTCGTCACATCGTCGAGTACGACCTGACCGCCGTGCGGGGCCTGCTGTACGCGGTGTCCGCGTACCGCGAGCCGATCCTGCAGAACTTCTACGAGATGGGACGGCGTGCCGTCGAGGCCGGGCGTCGCGGCGGGCCGTTCGCGTTCCTCGTTCTTCCCGAGCAGCACGACGCGCTGGCGGTCGCGAAACTCGAGGAACTGCTGATCCAGGGCGGGGTCGAAGTGCATCGTGCGCTCGAACCGTTCCGCGCCGATGGCGAGCCCTATCCCGAGGGGACCGACATCATCCTGATGTCGCAGCCGTTCCGCGCCTACGTCAAGACCCTGCTCGAACGGCAGCAGTATCCGGGCCGGCGCCTCGCGCCGGGCGGCGCTCCCGAGCGGCCGTACGACGTCGCGGGGTGGACGCTTCCCTACCAGATGGGCGTCAACGTGCTCACGGTCGAGCGGTTCTTCGAACCGCCGCCGATGTCGCGGCTGCAGTCCGCCGCCGTGCCCGCGGCCAACGTGTGGGGTGAGCGGCGCGCCGACTATTACTTGATCGATGGCCGCGGCAACGGCGGCGCGATCGCCGTCAACCGGCTGGTGGCGGCTGGCGCGGCGCCGGCGTGGATGACGGCACCGATGGCGGTCGGCGGCTTCCGCTACGAACCCGGCGCGATCGCCGTGCCGAACGTCAAGGGCCTCGACACCGTCGTCGCCGGCATCGCGAGTGAACTCGGCCTTCGCGCCGACGGGATGCGCGGCAAGCCGCCGCCAAACACCCGGCCCGTCGGCCGTGCCCGCGTGGCTCTCTACAAACCCTGGGTCGAGAGCATCGACGAAGGGTGGACGCGGTGGGTGCTCGAACGGCACCAGTTCCCGTTTGCGACGCTCGCCGACGCGCAGGTCCGGGCGGGCGGACTGCGATCGCAGTTCGACGCGATCATTCTTCCCAGCGCCTCCGCCGAGCGGCTCACGATGGGCCATGCGGCGGACGCGGTGCCGGCCGAGTACGCAGGCGGCCTCGGTCAGGCCGGCGTTGATGCGTTGAAGGCCTTCGTGCAGGAGGGAGGGACGCTCGTCTGCCTCGATCAGTCGTGTGAACTGGCGATCAGCGCGCTGAACCTCGATATCCGCGACGTGGCACGCGAGGCGGGGGAAAAGTTCTTTTGCCCGGGTTCGATCGTGCGCATCGAGCTGAACACCGCGCACCCGCTGTCCTACGGCATGCCGCGCGAGACCGCCGGATTCTTTGCGTTCAGTTCCGCGTTTCGCCCGTCCGCCGGGGCCGAGACGGTCGCCGACCTATGGTCCGAAAGACGTCCTGCTCAGCGGCTGGATTGAAGGCGAACAGGCGATCGCCGGCCAGTCAGCAGTCGTCGAGGCCAAGGCCGGCTCCGGACGCGTCGTCCTCCTCGGCTTCCGCGTCCAGCACCGCGGCCAATCGCTTGCGACGTTCCGGCTGCTGTTCAACGCGCTGCTGACCGCTCCCGCCGAGCCGGCCGTCAAGACTCGCTAGCACGCATATCAGCCCAGCATCCCGGGCACCGTTGCACGGCGTGTGCACGATCGGTTACTGTCGTTCGGGGTCGCTATGTTCGCGATTGCGTGGTATGCGGTTCGCGTTGTATCGCGGCGCGATGCGCGGCAATTCTGCGTTCGCTAGACGAATCCGTGGCAGGCTTCCGATTCGCGGGGACGCAAATCTCGCAGGCCTGCTCGCGAAGATCTGACCGGAATCGGAATCCAGGAAGGCCTGCCCCGTCGACGGAAGCGGTAAGCTGACAGCACTGTGGCACCGCCAAGCCGGCACTTCGTGACCTGCACCCTCTGCGAAGCCGCCTGCGGCGTCGCGGTCGAGGTCGAAGGCAACAGGGTCGTTTCCATTCGCGGCGACGCAGACGATCCCTTCAGCCAGGGATACATCTGCCCGAAAGCCGCGGCGCTTGCGGACCTCCACGACGATCCGGACCGGCTGCGGCGCCCGCTGGTCCGCGTCGACGGCTCCTGGCGCGAGTCGTCATGGGACGAGGCGTTCGATCGGGTCGTGCACCAGATCGAGCGGATCCGCAAAGCGCACGGTCCGGACGCGATCGCCGTCTATCAAGGCAATCCCACCGCTCACAACCTCGGCCTGATCACTTTCGGTCAGCTGCTCCTGCGAAAGCTCGGGACGAAGAATCTGTATTCGGCCAGCTCGGTCGACCAGCTTCCGCACATGGTGGCGGCGCACCACATGTTCGGTGACGGCTTGCTGATGCCCGTACCGGATCTCGACCGGACGGATTTCTTTCTCTGCATTGGCGCCAACCCGCTCGTCTCCAACGGCAGCATCATGACGGCGCCCAACATGCGCAAGCGGCTGCACGATCTCGCGCCCGCGGCGGCACGCGTCGTCGTCGTCGATCCACGCCGCTCCGAAACGGCCTCGGCAGCCGATCGGCATCTGTTCATCCGGCCCGGTACGGACGCGTTGCTCCTGCTGTCGATGATCCACGTGATCTTCGCCGAGCATCTCGATCGGCCGGGCCGTGTCGGGTCGTTCACGGCTGGCGTCGACGAGCTGAGAAACGCCGCGCTGGAGTTCGCCCCGGAGACGACCGCAGCGGCGACCGGAGTGCCGGCCCAGGAGTTGCGCGAGCTGGCGCGCGCATTTGCCGCGGCGCACGGCGTGGCCTACGGCCGCATCGGAATCTGCACGCAGGAGTTTGGCGCGGCGGCGTCGTGGCTGCTCTACGCGCTCAACCTTGTGTGCGGGAGGCTCGACGAGCCCGGCGGCATGATGTTCACGACGCCGGCCGTCGACCTCGAGATGCTGGCGAAGCGGGTCGGCCTGGCCGTCGGGTTCGACCGCTGGCGCAGTCGCGTGCGTGGGCTGAAGGAGTATGGCGGCGAGCTGCCCGTGGCCGCGCTGGCCGAGGAAATCGAGACTCCGGGACCGGGCCAGGTGCGGGCGCTCATCGTGTCGGCGGGCAATCCCGTTCTCTCGACACCCAACGGCACTCGCCTCGATCGCGTGCTCCCCCGCCTCGAATTCATGGCCGCGATCGATCCGTATCTGAACGAAACGACGCGCCATGCGCACGTCATTCTTCCGCCGACGTCGCCGCTGGAGCGATCCCATTACGACGTGGCCCTCAACAGCTACGCCGTCCGCAACGTCGCGAAGTTCTCTCCTCCGGTATTCGAGCGGGGCGCGGATCAGCGGCACGATTGGGAAATCTGCCTGGAGCTCTGGACTCGCCTCGGCTTGCCCGGCCTGCCACTCGGACCGTTCGGCAAGCTCGCGGGTGGCCTGACGAAACGCGCGCTCCGCCGAATCGGCCCCGAAGGCCTGCTCGACGCCGCATTGCGGGTGGGTCCGTACGGCGTGCGCCGCGGACGCCGCGCCCTCTCGCTTCGGACGCTTCGCGACAATCCGCACGGCGTCGACCTCGGGCCGTTGATGCCGCGCCTTCCCGGGCGGCTCCGCACCAATGACCGGCGTATCCGGATCGCGCCGCCGCTCTTCCTGGAAGAAGTGCCGCGTCTTCGCGCCCGGGCGGCGGGTTCTTCGCCGGAGCTCGTGCTGATCGGACGACGCCACCTGCACTCGAACAATTCGTGGTGCCACAACGCCGGCCGACTCGTGAAGGGAAAGCCGCGCTGCGTGCTGCTGATGAATCGCCGCGACGCGGACATCCGCCACATTGCGAACGGCGACAGGGTTTCCCTCGTGTCGCGCACGGGCCGCATCGACGTGCCGGCGGAGATTACGGACGACATCATGCCCGGCGTCGTGAGCCTGCCGCACGGATGGGGCCACGACCGCGACGGGATCCGTTTGCGGATCGCGGGGCGTACGGCGGGCGCCAGCGTCAACGACATCACCGACGGCGAAGCCATCGATCCGGTGTCGGGAAACGCGGCATTCTCCGGCTTGCCGGTCCGGGTCGAGCGAGTCGACTGTTAACACCACCGCGGCTCCGGGCGTTCTATCAGCAGCACGTCAACCAGGAGAGCCGCATGCCCGAGATCATCATCGTCCCCGCCCTCTTCGCGACGATCGCCTTCGTCGTGTGGACTATCGCCTCCAACTGGCAGAGGAACCGTCACTTGCGGGAAATGACCGCCTTCCACGCGCGCATCATCGACCGCATGGGCTCGATCAAGGACTTCAACGACTTCCTCCAGACGCCGGGCGGCATGCAGTTCATGAACGCCATCACGGCCGACAAGGGGCCGACCGGTCCCCGCGAGCGCATCCTGCGGGCGGTCCAGACCGGCATCGTCCTCAGCTCGGTGGGGGGCGGCTGCCTGCTTCTCTCGGACATGTTCCAGTACCGAGGCGTCGGACCTCTTTACCGTGGCCGGGGTCATCCTGCTGTCGCTCGGGATCGGGTTCCTCGTAGCGGCCGGCGCTGCCTACGGCCTGAGCAAACGGCTGGGCGTGCTCCCGGCAAACCTCGGAGGCAGATCCGCACGTCTCTACCGGTGGTCGAGCTGAGGATGGCTGCCGAACCCATTGCCGCCGCCGGCGTCGCTGAGCGAGTCGGAAGCGCCCGCGACGATGGATGAGCAGGCGTTTCACGCCTGCTATCGGCGCACGGCGGGACCGCTGCGCGCATATGTGGTGCGCGTCATGGGCAGCGTGTCCCAGGCCGACGACATCGTCCAGGAAGCCTATCTGCGGCTGCTGCGCGTCGAGCGGCCGCCCGACGATCCGGCGGCCCAGCGCGCACTGCTCGTCCGCATCGCCAGCAACCTGATGGTCGATCATTGGCGGCGAACCCGGCACGAGCGCTCAGAAACTGGCGCGGCCCCCGAGAGCGCGGCCAAGCAGCCCCGACCTCAGTCTGCGGTTGGACATGGCGCGTGTCTTCGGGGCACTGCGGCCAGAGCAGCGTCAGCTCGTCTGGCTCGCCTACGTCGAGGGCGCAAGCCACAGGGAGATTGGGGCCGCCATCGGTGTCCGGGAGCGCAGCGTGCGGGTCCTGCTGCACCGGGCGAAGCGAAAGCTCGCGGGACTGCTCGGCAAAGCCGGGTTCGGTGAACGCGCGCGGTAGGGCCGCGCGGCGGCGGAGAAGCGTGATGTGGAAACAACCAGTGGACGCTGAAGTCGAACAGCATCTCGCCCAGTGGATGGAAGCGCTGGCGGCGGAACCGATTGCGCAGCCGCCGGCCGCGACTGCCGCCGAGATCTGGCAGAAGGCCGAGCTGCTGCGACGATGGGACGCGCAGCGCAAAGCGGCCGCGCCAATCGAGGTTGGCGAGCGCGCGCAAGTCGGGATCGGTCTGGTCGGGGCGCTCTTTCTGCTGGTGTGGGTCTCGCGTCAGCTTCAGCTCGGACGCGATGTCGCCGACGCTGGCCGCTGCGCTCGTCGCAACCGTCCTCTTGATCCTCTCCGTCGACTGTGTTCGGCATCTGGGCGCTGCTCTCGCGGGAGTGAGAACGAAGACGGCCACGTTACAGGAGCTACACGGAGCTCGCAACCGTGCTATCTTCGTGCTCCGCTCGGAATCAAGCCCTCAGCCCGTTACGACCCAATTACCACCCCATCAGACCCGGCACAACCGTTGCCAATTCATCGCCGGCTCGATAACGCCTCGCGCGTTTGTCGAGCATTTCCGATCCTGCGTGCAGTTTCTGCACGCGCTTCAGGCGGCGGCGATGATGATCCAGCAATCCCTCCACGTCGGCGACCTCGTCTTCACCCGGCGCCAGCGCTGGCGCGTCGTATCGATCCGTCCATACGCTGCGTGCAATGTCGTGGCGTTGTCCGGCGCCGGCCTGATGAATGCGGGACGCACGGCACACGTGATCACGCCCTTCGACGATGTCGAAGCCGCGACGAAGCCGGGGGCGATTCGACTGGTCGGCGCACGCGGCTGGCGGCGCCGCTGCCGCTGGCTGCTCGCCTCGCAAGGGCCCGCGGACCGGCTGCAGACTGCGCAGCGCGCGCGCATCGATCTGCTGCCCCACCAGCTCGAGCCGGCGCTGGCGATCGTCCGCGGGCTTGCCTGCCGTGTCCTGATCGCCGACGAAGTCGGTCTCGGGAAGACGATTCAGGCCGGCTTGATCGCGTCGGAGCTGAGAGGCGCGCGGAATTGCGGACCGCATCCTCATCCTCACACCCGTCGGGCCTCCGCGAGCAGTGGGCAGACGAGTTGAACCATCGATTCGATCTCGACGCGGCGGTCATCGACGCGGTCAGCATCCGCAGACGCTCGGCGATGTTGCAGGTCGGCGTCAACCCGTGGACGACCGTCGCGATCGCGATCGCGTCGTTCGACTACGTCAAGCGTCCGGAGGTGCGTGCCGGCACTGGCGGCCTGCCGATGGGACCTGGTCATCGTGGACGAGGCGCACGGCGCCGGGCCCGGCAGCGATCGACTCACGGCCATTCAAGCCATCTGCGGCCGGGCGTCGTACGTCGTGCTGCTCACCGCGACGCCCCACAGCGGCAGCAGGCCCGCATTCGAGGCCCTGTGCGAGGTCGGCGCCCACGGCGGCGATCGCCTGTTGATCTTCCGGCGCAGCCGGCAACAGGTCGCACTGAGCGCGCGGCCGGCGCGTGCACCGCGTCCTGCTCGAGCCCAGTGCTGCCGAGCGCCAGGTGCACTCGAGGCTGGCCGACGTGGCCAGGGCCGTCGCGAGCGAGCGCGAGTCGTCTCGCGACGCGTGGCTCACCGTGGCCGTTTTCCAGAAACGAGCGTTCTCGAGCACGCTTCGCCCTTGCGCAGACGGTGGCCCGGCGGCTCGACGCGATGGAACCCGCGCGACTTGGAAGCGGGCCAGCTGCATGCTGCCGCTCGAGCGATGCCGGAGAGCTCGATCCGGCGGACGAGGCGCCCGGGTGGCTTTCACCGGTGCTGCGCGATGCCCGGGCCGAACGCGTGCTGCTGCAAGGCCTTCTGGAGAGCGCGGCTGCGGCCGCGTCGCGCGAAACGAAACTCGGGTACCTCGAGCGGTTGCTCCGGCGGCTCGGACGGCTGCACGAACAGGCGATCGTCTTTACCGAGTACCGCGACACGCTGCTTCATCTTCGTCAGCGCCTCTCGTGCGACTGCGCGGTTCTCCACGGGGGCCTGACCCGCGACGAACGGCGGATGCAGCTCGATCGCTTCACGACCGGCCGCTGCCGCGTGCTGCTGGCCACCGACGCGGCCGGCGAAGGACTCAACCTCCACGAACGTTGTCGTGCGGTCGTCAACCTGGAGCTCCCGTGGAATCCGATGCGGCTCGAACAGCGGATCGGGCGGGTCGATCGGATCGGGCAGACGCGGCGCGTCCATGCCTTCCACCTCGTCTCCCGCGGAGGCGGGGAACTGCGGATCCTCGACTACCTGAGGGCGAAGCTCGACGCGCGCCCGCGCCGACATCAGCGCGTCCGACCCGCTCGGGTTCGACGACGACGACGATGGCTGCGCGCATCGCCGCCGGCCTGCCGTGGGTCGGGGACGCGACACCGATCGCCAGTCACCAGCCGACTGATCACGCCGAGCGATTGGTCGTCGGCCATCTCGAACCCGAAGCGGCGGACGAATTCCGAGCGCCTGCTGACGGCGCGGCGCCTGTGGCTCGCGCGATTCACGCCCTGTCGTCGTGGCGGACGACTGCCTGGCCACCACGACACGGCGGACACCGACGCGCACGCGGTTGAACGGCAGGCTGCTGGCCGTCTTGCGGGAGGAGGTCACCGATCCTTACGGACGGCCAATTGCAAGGCGCGTGTTGCCGCTGCTCGTCGCGGTCGCCCGACATCATCTCTCTCACGACATTCGAAGCCATCTGGCGGCCGTTGCAGCGGCCATCGAGAGCGAGGCGCGTCGGATCGACGACGAACGCTGGTATCGAGCGATGCGGGAAAGTCATGCAGCCTTTGCCGAAGCGCTCCGGCAGCGCGCTGCCGCGATCCTCCTGGACCTCGAGCGCCGGCCGCCGCCGATCGCGCAGGCCGGTTTGTTCGATCGGCGCTCGCTGCGCGCGGTCTCGGAGGAGGCGGATCGCCTCGCCGAACAGAAAAAGGACCTCGAACGGTCGATGGCCGCCGCCTCGACGCCGGCACACCGCATCGTTCGCACGGCGCTGCTGATGGCGGGTCGATGGTAGCGGGGCACCTCGTTTCGGGCGCCTTCCTGGAGCAGCACCTCCAAAGCCGTCCCGACGCGCATCATTTCGCCGAGCGCCGTCCGCTGGCGCCGTGGCGCGCGCGCTGTGCCTCGCTCGGCCCGGCCACCGGCCTGCGGGCGATGGTCGAGATCGGGATCGACCCCCTCGTCCGCCTCCTCGGTTTTTCCGGCCTGCAGGACATCCGGTACGGCGATCGGACGGCTGGGGCCACGCTCGGCGGCGAGCGGCTGGTCGCCGCGATCATCACGCCGTGGGCAGAGCCGCTCGATGGCCTGTGGCGGATCGCCGTGGTCGAAGCACAGCGCCGCGGCGCCGAGTGGTGCCTGCTGTTCAACGGCCTTCACCTGCGCCTCGTCGACGCACGGCGCGTGTACTCGCGGCGCTACACGGAGCTCGATCTCGATGCGGCGGCAGACGAGACGGCGGTAGCCGCCGCGCTGTGGGTGCTGTGCGGCGCAACGGCGTTCGGGCGCGATGGCCACGCAACGCCGATCGGGCGGATCGTGGCGGCATCGGAACGGCATGGCGCCGACGTGTGCCGAAGCCTGCGCCACGGCGTGCTCGAGGCGTCCCAGGAGGTGATGCAGGCGATGATCGCGCGGCGACCGCGCGATCCGTCAGGGACATTCGAACAGGCGCTCACGGTCGTGTACCGGATCCTCTTCCTGCTCTTCGCCGAGGCGCGGGCGCTCGTGCCGATATGGCATCCGATCTACCGCCAGGGTTACAGCGTCGAGGCGCTGCGCGAAACGGCCGAGCGGACGCCCATGTCTCCCGGCCTGTGGGACACGCTGCGCGCAATGAGCCGGATGGCCCACGCCGGGTGTCATGCTGGCGATCTCCGGGTCACCGCCTTCAACGGCCGGCTGTTCTCGGCTACTCGAACCCCGCTCGCCGAGCGGCGCGACCTGGACAATCTGGCGATCGGCCGGGCGGTGCTCTCGCTGGCCACACGTCCCGCGCCAGATCGCGCCGGGCGCGAACGCATCGCCTACGGCGACCTCGGCGTCGAGCAGCTCGGCGCCGTCTACGAAGCGCTGCTCGACTACGAGCCGCGCGTGGAGAGCAGGCTGGACGGGTCTCCCTGCAGCGCGGCTCGGTCCTGCGAAAGGCGACCGGATCGTTCTACACGCCCCAGCCGCTCGCTCACTATCTCGTGCGACGGGCGCTCGCGCCGCTCGTCGACCAGGCCAGCCCCGAGCGAATTCTGGATCTGAAGGTCGTCGATCCGGCCATGGGAAGCGGCGCGTTCCTCGTCGCCGCCTGCGACTACCTGGCGCACGCGTACGAGACCGCGCTGATTCGGGCGGGCGGCTGCCATCCAAGCGATCTCGGACCCCCGGAGCGGGCGTCGATCCGTCGATCGATCGCGGAACGGTGCCTGTTCGGGGTCGACCTGAACCCGATGGCCGTGCAGCTCGCGCGGCTGTCGTTGTGGCTGCTGACGCTCGCCGCCGACCGTCCGCTCACGTTTCTCGATCATCACTTGCTGGCGGGCGACAGCCTGCTGGGCGCGTGGCTGGCCAACCTCCGTCATGCGCCGCTGCGACGCCGGTCCAGGCCGTCGGACACGCTGCCGCTGTTCGACACGCCGGCGCTCGGCGACGCGCTGCGGCAAGCGCTGCCCGCCAGGTTCACGCTTGCCACGGCGGCTGCCGACTCAGTTGAACACGTACGCGAGAAGGAACGGCTTCTCGCGGCGCTCACGAGCCGGGATGCCGCCTTGACCAGATGGAAACGAGTGGCGGATTTGTGGTGCGCCAGCTGGTTCAATGGCCACGACGCACCTCGGTCGGCTTTTGGCGCCCTTTCGGATCGAATCCTGACCGGAACGAGCACGCTGTCCGGCGCGGTGGCCGAACCCCTCCTGCACCGGGCGGAGGAGGTGGCCGCTGCACGCCGGTTCTTCCACTGGGAGCTCGAGTTTCCCGAAGCGTTCTTCGACCTGCGGGGCGACCGGCTGGCGGCGCCCGGCTTCGATGCCGTCATTGGCAATCCGCCGTGGGACATGATCCGCGCGGACTCGGGGGCCGCAGCCGAACGGTCGCGCGCCCGGCTCGATACGAACGCCGTCGTCCGCTTCACGCGCGACGCCGGCGTCTACGCCGCGCAGTCGGACGGCCACGCCAACCGCTACCAGTTGTTCCTCGAACGCGCGCTTCACCTGACGCGCCGCGGTGGACGCCTTGGGCTGGTCCTGCCCTCCGGCGTCACTGTCGATCACGGGAGTGCCAGGCTGCGGCAGCTTCTGCTCTCGCAGAGCAGTGTCGACGCCATCGTCGGGTTCGACAACCGTGCTGGCGTCTTCGCGATCCATCGGAGCATCCGGTTCGTGCTCCTCACCGCCACGAGTGGGCAGCCGACGAATGAAATCGCCTGCCGCCTCGGCGAGCGGAACCCGGCCGCCCTCGAGACGGGTGGCTCCGAAACCGACGACTCCTGGTATCCGGTGCGGATCACGCCGGCTGTGCTCGAGCGCCTGACAGGACCTGACCTGGCGCTGCCCGAGCTCACCTCCCGGATCGACCTGACGATTGCCGAACGTGCCGCCGCGCTCTTTCGTCCACTTGGCGATTCATCAGGGTGGGGGGCGCGCTTCGGCCGCGAGTTGAACGCGACGGACGATCGCGGATACTTTCGTCAAGCGGACCTGAAGGTCCGCACTACCACTAACGGGCGGACCTGAAGGTCCGCACGACACTGGGCGGCAGTCCCGGCCTGCCAATCATCGAGGGCAAGCAGCTCGAACCGTTTGGCGTCGACCTCACGCGCTCGCGCTGGCGCATCGCGCCGAAAGACGCTGAACGCCTTCTCGGAACGCGGCATCGGCACTGGCGCCTCGGGTATCGCGACGTCGCCAGCGCGACGAACCGGACGACGCTGATTGCCGCGATGCTGCCGCCGGGGACGGCGACCACCCACACGGTGTTCTGCTTGCGGACATCGCTGCCGCGCGACGCGCAGAATTTTCTGTGCGCCCTCTTCAACAGCTTCGTCGTCAACTATCTCGCGCGGCTGCGCGTCACGACGCACGTGACGACGGCCATCGTCGAACGGCTGCCGATCCCGAAGTTCGATGAAGTTCCCGATGCGCCGGAGATCGCGCGGATCGCGACGGCGTTGGGGAACGTCCGGCTAAAGCCGGACGCTACGAAGCCGGACGCTACGAAGGCAGACACGACGACGACGCCCGTAGCGTCCGGCTTTAGCCGGACGTCCGAACTCGCCAGATTGAACGCTCTTGTCGCCGGCTGGTATCAGCTGACCGAGGCCGAATTCCGGCACGTGCTCGGCACCTTCCCGCTGGTGCCACTCGAAGAACGCGAGGCGGCGCTGCGTGAGTTTCAGAACCGCCGCGTTTGAGCAAGGTAACGCGTCGCCTTCTCGAGCGCGCGCTGCTCGGCCTCTTCCCGGGTCGATCCGTCGGCGCGCGCGAAACGCGCGCCGGGATCGGCGTTGTAGATCGTCGTGTGATACACGTCGCCGAGCCGGTAGGTCTCGATTTCTATCTGCCAGCCGGCCAGTTCGGCGCGGCGACGCGAATACCTTCGGGCTTCATGTCTTACCGCGAGGAGCTGCGCGCGATCCAGCGGCGCTCGCTGGCGGCGCAGGTCAGCTGGTTCAGGGCTTCTCTACGGCCGCGCCGACGAGGTTGCCCCACTCGGTCCACGAACCATCGTAGTTCCGCACGTTCTCGAACCCGAGCAGGTACTTCAGCACGAACCACGTATGGCTCGAGCGCTCGCCGATCCGGCAGTAGGCGATGACCGGTTTGTCGGCCGTGACGCCTTGCGCTCCGTACAAGGCCTTCAGCTCCTCGTAGCTCTTGAACGTGCCGTCGTCGTTGCACGCCTTCGCCCAGGGAATGCTTTTCGCGCCAGGGATGTGGCCGCCGCGCTGGCAGGTTTCGGGCAGTCCGGGCGGCGCAAGAATTTCGCCGGTGAACTCCTGCGGGCTGCGGACGTCGACGAGCGAGGCCGACTTGTTCTTCGACGACCTGCTGCACTTCCGGCAGGAACGCGCGCAGCGACATGTCGGGACCGCTCGCCTTGTAGGTCTTGGCCGGAAACGCCGGCTTGTCGGTGCTCAGCTCGCGCGCCTCGGCGATCCATTTTTTCCGGCCGCCGTCCATGATGCGGACGTCGTCGTGGCCGTAGATCTTCAGCTGCCAGAAGGCCCACGCCGCGAACCAATTGTTGTTGTCGCCGTACAACACAATCGTCGTCTTGTTGTCGATGCCGCTATGGCCGAGCAGCTCTTCGAGCTTCTTCATCGGCACGATGTCGCGGACGAGCGTGTCGCAGAGCTCGGTCGTCCAGTTCCAGCCCGCCGCGCCCGGCACGTGCCCCTGCTCGTAGGCGGTGGTGTCGACGTCGACTTCGACAACGCGCACGCCGGCGTCGGTGGCGTGCTGGGCAACCCAATCGGTCGTGACGAGTACATTCGGAATGGTGTAAGGCATGTTGACCCTCGCTTTCACGGTCGTTGCAGGCGACCGTAGTCTACGCGGTCGTTGGCAAGCGTGAGCGAGGCCGCTCAAAGCGGACAATGTTGCCACGGATGGCGAACCGGCGGCATGTGGCTTCAGGACGGCGTACAGCGCCGCCATGATGGGCACGCTCACGTTGTGCCGCTGAGCTCTGCGGCAGAGGGCGCCCAGCAGCGCTTCGACTTCAATGGGTTTGCCCTGCTGCAGGTCGATGAGGAGCGAGGACCGTGTCGTTCCCGGAATGTCGTCGATGTAGCCGGCGACGCGTCCTGCCATGCCTTCCGGGACCTGGACCCCTTCGGCGCGCGCGACCGCCTCGACTTCGGCCACCGCTTCGACGAACTGCTGGCGGATGGTCGCATCGGCCCAGAGCGGGCCGATTGGCACCCGCGCCGCACCGGTGAATCCGGCGAACGGCGCAAGGTAGCAGAACTTCTCCCAGATCGGCACGTGCGCATCGGCGACCGGCTCCGACACGATGTCGGCGGACGCGAACGCTTCGTGAAGCGCCTGGACGCGGGCCGAGACGCGCGAGGTGTCACCGGAGACCTCGCCAAACACGATCCGCCGGTGCGTCCCGGTCTGTTCGATCACGCCTGGTGCAGCAACTGCCGTCGCGATGTAGGTCGAGCCGCCGATCACCTTCTGCGCGCCAACCGCCGCGGCCAGCTCATCGACGCTGTCGACGCCGTTCTGGAGGGTCAACGCGATCGCGTCGCCGCGCACGGCGCGCTCGAGCAGGCCCAGCGCCTCGCCGTTGCTGTAGGCCTTCACGGCGTAGACGACGACCTCGGCCGCCGGCGCGACAGCCGGATCGCTCTCCGCGCGGGCCCGCACCGAAAAATCGCCGAGCGGACTCTTCACCGAAAGCCCGTCCCGCCTGATCGCGTCGAGGTGCGCGCCGCGCGCGATGAACGTCACCTCGTGACCTGCTCGCGCGAGCTTCGCGCCGTAGTAGCCGCCGACCGCGCCCGACCCGACAATGGTGAACCGCATCGGTGGAGTATAGTGTCCGGCTGCGACTTCGATGGTGCGGTTCTCTCCCAAGGCGCTCTCGTTCCTGCGCGCGCTCAAGCGCAACAACAAGCGCGAGTGGTTCAAGGCGCGCAAGGATCAATACGACGCGCTGCTCCGGGCGCCGATGATCGAGATCATCGAACGGCTGGCCATCGACCTCCGGTCGTTTGCGCCAGACCTGGTCGCCAGCCCGAAGGTGTCGCTGTATCGCGTGTACCGCGACACGCGATTCTCGGCGAACAAGGCGCCGCTCAAGACGCACGTGGCGGCGGTTTTTCCCTGCCGCGGCCTGCAGAAACACCAGGGCGCCGGCCTCTACTTCGAGGTCTCGCCGGGCTGGGTCTGGGTCGGCGGCGGCATGTATGCGCCCGAGACCTCGCAGCTGCAGGCCGTGCGCGAGCACATCGCCGCCAATCACCGGCGGCTGCGAGCGATCGTCGAATCGCCCGGGTTTCGCCGCGAGGTGGGCCGTCTCGAGGGTGAGCAGCTGCAGCGGATGCCCCGCGGCTTTCCGAAGGACCATCCGGCCGGCGAGTACCTGAAGTACCGGCAGTTCCTCGCCGGCCGGGAATTCCCGGCGGCGTTCGCCACGAGCGCGCGCTTCTACCCGGGCGTCGTGCAGGTGTTCCGGCAGATTGCGCCGCTCACACGGTTTCTGAACGAGGCATTATTGAAGTCCGGCTAAAGCCGGACGCTACATGACGTCCGGCTGAAGCCGGACGCTACGAAGTCGAACCATGTCCTTCAACGGTCACCGCCGAGTCCCTCCACCTGTCAACGAACCGGTCCGAGTCGTACGCGCCCGGATCACCTGAACGCGCGTCGCTGAAGGCGCGCCTCGCCGCGATGGCGCGCGAGACGATTGAGATCCCGCTCGTCATCGGCGGCAGAGACATCCGCACCGGCCAGACCGAGCGATCGGTGATGCCGCACGATCACGACCATACGCTCGCCACCTATCACAAGGCGTCTGAAGAGCACGTCGTCCAGGCGATCGACGCGGCGCGGGCGGCGCACGTGGAATGGTCGAGGTGGGCCTTCGCCGATCGGGCCGCGGTGTTGCTCAAGGCGGCCGAGCTCCTGACAACCACCTGGCGCGACACGGTCAACGCCGCGACGATGCTGGGGCAGTCGAAGACCGCGTTCCAGGCCGAGATTGATTCCGCCTGCGAGATCATCGACTTCTGGCGGTTCAACGTTCACTACGGCCAGGAACTGCTCGACGAGCAGCCGATCAGCGATCACACGATGTGGAACCAGCTCGAGTACCGCGCGCTCGAGGGGTTCGTCTACGCGGTGACGCCGTTCAATTTCACCTCGATTGCCGCGAACCTGCCGACCGCGCCGGCGCTGATGGGCAACACGGTCGTCTGGAAGCCGGCATCGAGCGCGATGTTCTCGGCGCACGCCATCATGCAGCTGCTCGAGGAAGCCGGACTACCGCCGGGGGTGATCAACTTCGTCGCCGGCGACGCCGCCATGATTTCCAGGGTGTTGCTCTCGCACCGCGACCTCGCCGGCGTGCACTTCACCGGCAGCACCAGCGTCTTCAACGACATGTGGAAGACGATCGGCGCCTCGATGGCGAGCTATCGATCGTATCCACGGATCGTCGGCGAAACCGGCGGCAAGGACTTCGTCGTCGCGCACCCGTCGGCCGACCCGGCGGCGCTCGCGACGGCGGTGGTTCGCGGCGGGTTCGAGTTCCAGGGACAGAAGTGCTCGGCGGTCAGCCGCATCTACGTGCCGCGATCGCTGTGGAACGACGTCCGCGATCGGATGACGGCGATGATGGCCGACATCCGAATGGGCGACATCCAGGACTTCCGGAACTTCATGGGCGCGGTCATCGACAAGCGCGCGTTCGACAAGATTTCCGGCTACATCGACGCCGCGCGCAAGGACCAGGACGCGACCATCGTCAGCGGCGGGGAGTGCGACGACCGCGAGGGCTACTTCATCCGCCCGACGCTCGTCGAAACGAAGAACCCCGGCCATCGCCTGCTCTGCGAGGAGATCTTCGGGCCGGTGGTCACCGCGCACGTGTACGACGATCGTCAGTGGCATGACACACTGGCGCTGGTCGATCGGACGTCGCCGTATGCGCTGACCGGGGCCGTCTTCGCGCAGGACCGGAAGGCGATTGTCGAAGCCAGCGCGGCGCTGCGCGACGCGGCCGGCAACTTCTACATCAACGACAAGCCCACCGGTGCCGTCGTCGGCCAGCAACCGTTCGGCGGCGCACGTGGATCCGGGACCAACGACAAGGCCGGTTCGAAACTGAACCTCGTCCGCTGGGTCAGCGCGCGGACGGTCAAGGAGAACTTCAATCCGCCAAGGGATTACAGATATCCATTCATGATGGAGGAATAGCGACGTTCTGCTCGTCAGAGCGGAGGAGCTGTGTCTTTCGCTTGGGATTGAAGAAGGGCGTCTTGACGACCCTTGCCTGGACAAGCTGGCGTACCGCCTCGATGGTGATCTCGAAATCGAGCAGCGTTCCTTCGTCGAAGTACGGCGCATCGATTGTCGCCAGCGCGATCAGCTTCTTCTGCACCGGCGACCACGCGGTGGTGGTGGCCCGGCCCACCTGGTCGCCGTTCTTGTAGACGGGCACCGCCACGCGCGACGCCGCGGCGGCAATCTGCGGCGCCATCCCGAGATGTTCGTACAACCGCTCGATCGACGGCCAGTCGATCTCGAGACCGACCACCTGGCGTTTCCACCCGGCACGTGCCTCGTCGACGAGCGCCTGGCGGCCGACGAAGGCTCCGGCCTCGAGCTGCACGAGCCGGCCGAGGCCCATTTCGAACGGCGAATAGGTTTGCGCGTCGATCAAGGCCTTCTTGCAGCTCTGGAAGTCGACGTCGATGAGGAGCAGGCCCGCTTCGATGCGCGCCACGTCGAGCGCGAGCATGCCCGCCGGCCGGATGTCGAACGGACGCCCGCCGGCCATGAGCGCGTCCCAGACCTCGACCGCGCGATCCCAGGCAACCCAGATCTCGTAGCCGAGGTCGCCCGTGTAGCCCGTGCGCGAAATGTCGACCGGCACGCCGGCAATCGATCCGCTGGTCATCCGGAAGTATTTGAGGTTGCGGATATCGGCATCCGCAACCGCGTTCAGCAGCCGGCCGGAGGTGGGGCCTTGCAGCGCCAGGGCGGCCACCTGCTCTGAAATGTCCTCGATGCGAACCTCCAGCCCGGCTGCGTTCTGGGTCAGCCAGCGCAGGCTCGGATCGGCAGCGGTCCAGCGGAACCGGTCTTCGGCAAGCCGCGTGACCGTCCCGTCGTCGATGACCTTGCCCCGTTCGTCACACCAGGGCGTGTAGTAGACCTGGCCCGCGGCGAGCGCACGTGCGTCGCGGGTGATGACGCGATCGACCAGGGTCACGGCGTCGCGGCCGGTCACCAGGTACTTGAACAGCGGCGAGACGTCGATGAGCGCCGCCGCGTTGCGGATGGCGTTGTACTCGTGCTCGTGGTGCGCCTCATATGCGCTCACCGCGTAGTAGCCGGACCACTCGCGGTAGTTCAGGCTCTCGCACAGCGCAAACGTCCGCTCGTGGACGGCGGTTCCGATGGGCATCACGGCGATTATAGTCACGCGACGAAAACGCGAGTCCAGTCAAGCCACGAAAACACGAAACGAAGCTAGCCACGAAAACGCGAAAACACGAAAAACGCTTAATGAGATATGGTTGCTAGCCGTGTCTGGCGCATGAGCCATCTTCTTTTTGTGCTTCCGTGGTTAGAAGGTATCTCCAAAAACAAGTAGTTTGCGCTGCGAGCGAGCGCGCGAGCGAGCCATGCGAACGGCCGTCCATAGCTTCGCGGAGTGAGCCTCCGGCGAAGCGGCGCGCGAGAGCGTGTGGGGGAGTCCGAGGGGCGAAGCCCCTCGGGTAACTAATGCGTTACGACGCGATCGTCATCGGCGGCGGCCACAACGGCCTGACCGCGGCCGCGTACCTCGCGCGCGCCGGGCGCAAGGTGCTCGTGCTCGAACGGCGGCACGTGCTCGGCGGGGCGGCGGTCACCGAGGAGGTGTTTCCCGGCTTCCACTTCTCGGTCTGCTCGTACGTCGTCTCGCTGCTGCGGCCCGAGATCATCCGCGACCTCGACCTGCCCCGGCACGGCCTCGAGATCCTGCCGCTCGACGGCACGTTCACGCCGATGGCGAACGGCGACCACCTGTGGCGCGTCAACGATCACGCGAAGACCCGGCGCGAGATCGCGCGTCACTCGCGGCTCGATGCCGAGGCGTACGACGAGTACGGCAAGGCGATGGTCGAGATGGCGCGGTTCGTCAAGCCGATCCTGAACATGACGCCGCCGGACCCACTGTCGCTGAACCCGCGCGATCTGGGCAAGCTCCTCTTCCTCGGCAAACGCTTTCGCTCCCTGGCAGCCCAGGATCGCCGCAACCAGCTCCAGCTGATGACGATGAGCGCCGTCGACTTTCTCGATCAGTGGTTCGAGACCGACGTGCTCAAGGCGACGATGTCTGCGTCGGGGATCATCGGCACGTTTCTCGGCGTGCGCTCGCCGGGGACGGCGTACGTCCTGCTCCACCACTACATGGGCGAGATTGACGGCGCGTTCCGCTCGTGGGGATTCTCACGCGGCGGCACCGGCGCGATCTCGAACGCGATCGCGGCTGCGGCGCGCGAGGCGGGGGCCGAGATCCGGACCAGCACGAGCGTCGCGCGCATCCGGTCGAGCAACGGTACGGCGACCGGCGTCACGCTTGCGAACGGGGACGAGCTCGATGCCACGCTGGTCTTGTCGAGCGTCGATCCGCGGCTGACGTTCCTGAAACTGCTCGATCCGCGCGATCTGCCGACCGAGTTCGTCGACGAGGTGCGGCGCTTCAAGTTCCGGGGCTCGTCGGGCAAGGTCAACCTCGCGCTCGACGCGCTGCCCAACTTCACGTCGCTGCCTGGCGCCGGGCCCCCATCTGCGCGGCGCCATCTCGATCTCTCCGAGCGTTGATCACATGGAGCGGGCGTACGACCAGGCGAAGTACGGCGCGTTCTCGACCCGGCCCTACATCGACATGGTGATTCCGACGCTCACCGATCCGTCGGTGGCGCCGCCAGGCAAGCACATCCTGTCCTGCTTCGTGCAATACGCGCCGTATGCGCTGGCGAACGGCACGTGGGACGAGCAGCGCGAGGCGTTTGGCGACGCCGTGATCGACACGCTCGCCGAGTTCGCGCCGAACATCCGCGACATCATCCTGCACCGGCAGGTCCTGACCCCGCTGGACCTCGAACGCGAGTTCGGGCTGTCGGAGGGCAACATCTTCCAGGGCGAGCTGACGCTGGAGCAGCTGTTCTTCCTGCGCCCCGCCCCCGGTTGGGCGCAGTACACGACGCCGATCCGCAACCTGTGGATGTGCGGCTCGGGCGCGCATCCGGGTGGAGGGATCATGGGGGCGCCGGGGCGAAATGCGGCGCTCAAGATCCTGAACAAATGATGACGGTCACGCAGTCGTTCGTTCGTTCGTTCGGGTCTTCGGATCGTTCGTACGTTCGTCATTCGTCGGTGAACCGTGCGCAACTCGCCGGCGAAAGGTACCCGTCGAATCCTTCAGAGATCGTTTCGTGTAGCAAGGGCGCGGCAAATCGCGAATCTGATATGCCAACGATTTGAATCTGGCGAGGCCGGGCCAGTGGCAGTTAATGTGTACACCTCGAGCTTCAATGCGTCGCGACCTGCCAGGCATCGAGATCTTCGAACTTTCGCGCATCATGCACGCTGCGCATCACGCCTGTGCCTTCGTGTTTTCGATCGGCGCATGCCCGACGAACGACGAACGAGGAGCGTAGAACGCGAACGACGAACGACGTGGAGCGCGCCGCGTGAGCGCTCGCGACATCGTCATGATTGGCGCGGGTGTAAACGGTCTTGTGACCGCGACGCTCCTGGCGAAGGCGGGCCGCAAGCCGCTGGTCCTCGAGGGGGCGGAGCACGTTGGCGGATGCGCGATCACGTCGGAGATTGTGCCGGGCTTCAGGTGTCCGACGCTGTCGCATTGGGCCGCCATCGACGCCGCGCTCGTGCGCGAGCTCGGGCTCGAGCGGCACGGGCTGCAGATCGCGGCCGGCGAGGCGCTGGGGTGCGTGCCGTCCATCGATGGCCGCGCGCTCACGATTTGGCGCGACCAGGCGCGCGCGCGGCAGGATCTCGCGGCCGTCTCGGCGCCAGACGCGGATCGATATCCGAAGTTCGTGGCGAGCGTCGAGCGCGGTGAACGGGGTCGTGCGAAAGCTGACCGCCGCACCTGCGCCGTCGATCGACGCGCCAGGCGCCGCGGATCTCATCGGCCTCTTGAAAACCGGCCGCAGCTTTCGAGCGCTCGGCCGGAAGGATGCGTACAGCCTCCTGCGCTGGCTGCCGATGCCCGTCTCGGATTTTGCGGAAGAGTGGTTCGAACACGCCGCGATGCGTGTCGCCGTCGCCGGGGCGGGCGTCTTCGGATCGCACCTCGGCCCGCGATCGGCCGGCAGCACGGCGATCTTCCTGCTGATGTCGGCGCGCCACCGCGAACCGCTCGCCTCCGGGTGGACGGCACGTGGCGGCATCGGCGCGGTCGGCGACGCGCCTCGCCGCCGCGGCTCGACAGGCCGGCGCGGAGATTCGGACGGGCGCACGCGTCCGCCAGGTGATCGTCAGGGACGAGCGCGCGCAGGGCGTCGTGCTCGACAGCGGCGAAGAGATTCAGGCCCGTGCGGTCGTTTCCAGCGCCGATCCCCGCCGAACGCTGCTCACGCTCGTCGATCCGGTGCACCTCCCGCCGGACTTTCGCGAGGCCGCACGCCATATCCGGATGCGCGGCACGCTCTCCAAGATCAACTTCGCCGTGTCCGCGCTGCCACGATTCTCGAGCCTGGCCGTCATGGACGGCGCCGGCCAGGCGGCTGCGCTGTCGGGATGGATTCGGCTGGCTCGCGACGTCAACGCGATCGAGCGTGCGTTCGACGCGGCCAAGTACGGCGCGATTGCGGACGAACCGTTCATCGAGCTCGCGATTCCATCCCTCGCCGATTCGAGCCTTGCGCCCGCGGGACAGCACGTCGTGTCGGCATACGTGCAGTTCACACCCGCGGAGCTGCGCGGCACGACGTGGGACGTCGAACGCGAGCGTCTCGGCGACCGTGTCGCGGGGGTCATTGAGAAGTACGCGCCAGGTTTCGAGCGCCTCGTGCTCGGGCGGCAAGTCATCACGCCCGCCGACCTCGAACGGCAATACGGGCTGACGGGCGGCCAGATCTTCCACGGCGAGCTGGCGCTCGATCAGCTGCATCTGGCCCGGCCGCTGCTAGGCTGGGCCCGTTATGCGACGCCCGTCCGCGACCTCTATATATGCGGCTCGGGGACCCATCCCGGCACCGGCCTCGACGGCCGAAGCGGCGCCCTGGCGGCACGCGAAATTCTGAAGGCCATACGCCGCTGAAATAGCGTCTAATCGACAGACAAAGGAGCTCTGTCGATGTCGCGAGTATCCCCCCTTCTCGTGGCCTTCGTCGTCCTTGCATCGATCGCACCCGCACTCGCCCAGGTCCAGGGCGGCGCCACCCCCGGTGTGGCGATTCCACCGCAACTGCCGCCGGGACCGCGGCCGTCGCCACCCCGCGATCAAGCGCCGGCAGCAACCGGCACGGCAAGAATTCGCGGAGTAGTGGTCGCCTCGGACGATAGCCGGCCGCTGCGTCGCGTGGTCGTGCGCGTCAGCGCACCGGAACAGCGCGAACCGCGCAGCGCCACGACCGATCTATCGGGACGCTACGAGATCGCCGATCTACCGGCCGGCCGCTACACCGTCAGTGCATCGAGGGCCGGCTTCGTCACGATCAGCCATGGCCAGACGCGGCCGAACGAGATGGGACGACCGATTGACGTGCGCGACGGACAGACCGTCGAGCGCATCAATTTCGCGCTGCCGCGCGGCGCGGCGATCACCGGTCGGGTTGTCGACGAATACGGCGAACCAGTGGCGGGCGCTTCCATTCAGCCGATGCAGATGCGTTACATGAACGGCCGGCTGCAACCGACGATGACCGGCGGTGGCGGGGGCATGTTTCAGACGCCAGACACCGGGGAATTTCGTGTTTGGGGTCTGGCGCCTGGCGAGTATTTGATCCAGGCAAACGTTCAAAGCGGCAGACCGTTCGAAACCGACGATCGCGCGGGCTATTCGACAACCTATTACCCGAACGCTTCCGTTCCGTCCGAGGCGCAAGTGGTCCGAGTCGAGATCGGCCAGACGATCAGCGGCATCGAGATCATGTTGAGTCCGATTCGCACCGCTCTTATCAGCGGGACAACGATCGACTCGCGCGGTCAGCCGCTCCGCGGTGGTCTCGTCATGGCGATGCCACAATCCAGCGACGGAGTCCTGGTCATGCGAAGCCAGCCCGGCCAAATCAAGCCCGACGGGACATTCACCATTTCCGGCTTCGCCCCGGGCACGTATACCTTGCGCGCAAACTCACCGCCCGCGGCGGGCGCCACTGTTCCGGAAACGCTCGTCGCCACGGTCACGGTGTCGGGCGGCGACGTCAGCGGCGTCGTCCTGATGCCCTTGCAGCCGGCGCACAATTGCGGGACGAATCCTGTTCGACCCGCCCACGCAATCCCTCGAGCCGTCGATGCTTCAACTGATGGTCTCGCCCAAGAATCCTCGCATGATGATGGCGTTGCCTGTGCCGGGCCAACCGGTTATCAACGACGACTTCACGTTCGAAGCGAAGGCAGCGCCGGGCGAGATGATCGTGCGTGCGTTTGCCAAGACGCCTGGATCGCAGTGGGCGATTAAATCGGTCACGCACGACGGCCGTGACATTACTGAGGACGGGCTCAGCCTGGCATCAGGAGCCGCCGTCAAAGGCATCGACGTCGTTCTCACCAACCGCCTCCAGTCGATTTCGGGCGCGGTCACCAACGATCGTGGCGAAGTCGTGACCAACGTCACGGTCTTCCTCTTTCCGCAGGACCCTGACCACTGGTTCCCGGGTCCGATGTCGCTGGCTTCGACCGCTGTCGCCAGGCCGGATCAAAACGGCCGGTATTCAATCCGGACGCGCTTGAAGCCGGGCGACTACTATGCCGTGGCCGTGGAGTACCTGGACCAGAACCGCCGCGGCGGCGACCGCAGCTACCTGGAAGAACTGAGCAGGCAGGCGGTCCGTTTCAGCCTTCGCGAAGAAGAAACGAAGGCCCTGGACCTGAAAATTGCTACGCCCCGCTGAGGGCATTAAACGTTCCGTCGCGGCGGCCGGTCTAACCCGTGGTGAGGCTGCTGATGCGGAGACCAGCCGTTTTCGTCCCAATTCTCGTCGCCGCGCTCGCGGTGATGCCGTCCGCCGCGCCGTCGCCGGCCGACGACGCGTCAATCGTGCACGTGCTGAACCGGATCGGCTACGGCCCGCGCCCGGCCGACGTCGAGCGCGTGCGGCAACTGGGCATCCAGGCGTACATCGAGCAGCAGCTGCATCCCGAGCGTATCGCCGACGAAGGCATGCAAGCGCGTCTCGACAGGATGACGACGCTGACGCTCTCCACGAGCGAGCTGCTCGAACGGTACCAACAGCCGAACGTGCAGGCACGGCGGGCGCGTCAGCAGGCAGCGGCCAACAACCCGTCCGGAGCGCCGCCGGAACGGCCGATGCGCGACCCGAACATGCAGCCGCCGAACCTGCCGCTCGTGGAGTTGTCGGAGCAGAAACTGCTGCGCGCGATCTACAGCGATCGGCAGCTCGAGCAGGTGCTCACCGACTTCTGGTTCAACCACTTCAACGTCGACGCGCGCAAGGGTCCGGTGCGGATGATGCTCACCGAGTACGAGCGCGAGGCGATCCGCCCGCACGTGCTTGGCCGGTTCCGCGATCTCCTGGGCGCCACCGCCAAGAGCCCGGCAATGTTGTTCTACCTCGACAACTGGATGAGCTCGGATCCAAACGCGGAGCATGAACGCTCAGCGGCGCGCGCAGCGCAATCCTCTGCGCCCTCAGCGTCCTCAGCAACCTCAGCGTCCTCTTCCGCCGGCGCCGCCCGCGAACGCCCAACGGCGCGGGCTCAATGAGAATTATGCGCGCGAGCTGATGGAGCTGCACACGCTCGGCGTCGACGGGGGCTACACGCAGAAGGACGTCACCGAAGTGGCGCGCGCGTTCACCGGCTGGACGATCCGGAATCCGAGAGTGCGCGGCGACTTCATCTTCGAGTCGAGGATCCACGACGACAAGGAGAAGGTCGTCCTCGGCCACAAGATTCGCGGCGGCGGCATGAAGGACGGCGAGCAGGTGCTCGACATTCTCGCCGAGCATCCGTCGACCGCCCGCTTCATCTCGACGAAGCTGGCGCGTCGGTTCGTCAGCGACACGCCGCCTTCCGCGCTGGTCGAGCGGATGTCGGCGCGGTTCACGGCCACGCGCGGCGACCTGCGCGAAGTGCTGCGGACGCTGCTCACCTCGCCCGAGTTCCTCGCGCCGGCGTCTGTACTCGACCAAAACGAAAACGCCCTTCGAGTTCGTCGTCAGCGCCGTCCGGGCGACCGACGCGCCGCTGAACGACGCCCGCCCGCTCGTGCGATCGCTGCAGGACCTCGGGATGCCGTTGTATCAGTGCCAGCCGCCGACCGGTTACAAGGACACCGCGGACGCGTGGGTCAACACTGGAGCACTCGTCGGACGCATGAACTTCGCGCAGAGCCTTGCGAGCGCGCGGTCGTTCGGCGTTCGCTCGGATCGCGATCGTTCGACGTTCGACGCCTCGACGAACGCCCGAACGAAGAGCGCAGCGCCCGAACGACGAACGACAGAAGTCGATCCGCTCTTCGGCCTGACCGTCTCGGAGACGACGCGCTCGACGATCGCGCGGGCGACGACGCCGCAGCAGGCGCTGGCGCTGACGCTCGGCTCACCCGAATTCCAGAAACGGTGACGTATGGTTTCCCGCAGAGTGTTCCTCAAGGACGGCGCCTTCGCGATGGTGAGCCTCGGCTTCGCGCCGTCGTTCCTGGCCAGAACCGCGTTCGCGGCGGCGCCGTCGGGCCGCCCGCGGCAATTGATCGCGATCTTCCAGCGCGGCGCCGTCGACGGCCTGAACGTGGTCGTCCCGTTCGCCGACGCCGACTACTATCGCGCGCGCCCGAGCATCGCGATCGCCCGTCCCGGCCGGAGCGACGCGGCCATCGACCTGGACGGCTTCTTCGGCCTCAACCCACGGCTTGAACCACTGAAACCGTTCTGGGCCGATCGCCGGCTGGCCATCGTTCACGCCTGCGGGTCGCACGACTCCACGCGCTCGCACTTCGACGCGCAGGACTTCATGGAAAGCGCGACGCCCGGCGTGAAGTCCACGGGTGACGGCTGGCTGAATCGCTATCTCCAGGCGAGGCGCGTCGAGAACGCCGGTTCGTTTCGAGCCGTGTCGCTCACCCAGCAGCTGCCGCGGGCGCTGCAGGGCGTGGCGCCGGCCGTGGCCATGAGCCAGTTGTCGCAGTTCGGCGTCCGCGGCGACCGCGTCGGCGCGTCGTTCGAAGAGCAGTACGCGGCGGCCGCCGATCGGGTCCTGAATGGCACGGGTCGCGACACCTTCGACGCGATTCGCACCCTCAAGGCTGCCGACCCGTCGCGGTACCAGCCCGAGCACGGCGCCGACTACCCGCGCAGCCCGTTCGGCCAGGCATTGAAGCAGATCGCCCAGCTCTCGAAGGCCGGCGTCGGACTCGAGGTCGCATTCGCGGAGCTGGGCGGATGGGATACGCACGTCAACCAGGGCGGCGCGCAGGGACAGCTCGCCACGAGGCTCGATGACTTTGCCAGGAGCATCGCCGCGCTCGTCACCGATCTCGGCGACCGCATGGAAGACACCGTGGTGCTGACCATGTCCGAGTTCGGCCGCGCGGTCAGCGAGAACGGCAACCGCGGCACCGATCATGGCCACGGCAACGCGATGCTGGTCATCGGCGGCAGCGTCCGCGGCGGCCGCGTCTACGGACGCTGGCCGGGCCTCGCCAGGGAGCACCGCTACGACGGACGCGACCTCGCGGTGACCACCGACTTCCGCGACGTTTTCGGCGAGATCGTCACGCGACACCTCGGGCTCGCAGAACCCAGCCGCCGTCTTCCCCGGTTATCCCATCAAGCCTGCGAAATTCGTCGGAATGTTCGCGTAGAAGAACCTGTCGTTCGTCGTTCGCTGCAAGGACATCGAACGACACGATGTCGATCGTTCGACTTGGCGTCCGTCGAACGTCCGATACGATCGACGAAGCCGCTACGAACGACGAACGGCTACGCGTGGTAGCATGTGTTCGCGATGGCTGAGAAGCGCGAGCTGGGCGACGCGTTGGGCATGGTCGAAACCCGCGGGCTGGTCGGAATGATCGAAGCGGCCGACGCGATGGTGAAGACGGCCAACGTCGTGTTCGTCGGCTGGCAGAAAGTCGACGCCGGACTGGTGACGGCCATCATCCGCGGCGATGTCGGCTCGGTCAAGGCCGCCACGGATGCCGGCGCCGCGGCCGCACGGCGCGTCGGCGAGCTGGTCGGCGTCCACGTTATCCCGCGGCCGGCCGACGACCTCGAGAAGATCTTCCCGATTTCCTAGGGCGGATCTTTCCGCCAAGCTCCTTCAGCAGCGTGGCGTTCCCCAGTACTCAATGTCCAGCAGCGGCTGGTCTGGCGCTTTGAGCAGGTTGTAGAACTCGCCCCGGCTTGTCCGCGCGTAAATCTCGTGGCCATCCGTCAGCAGCTGCACCGCCCCGCCTCCACCGGTCGCCTCGAACAGCCGCGTCGAGAACTCCGATTTCAACGCGTCGAGCATCAGGTGCAGCTGATGAACCGTGAATCCGCGCCGGCGCAGATCGGCGAGGACCATCAGCTCGATCAGTTCGATCGGCGTGTAGCGGCGCTCGGTATATCCGCCGGCTTCCGTCCGGTGTGAAGGGATCGCGGGGGACAACAGTCCCCCGGCATCCCAGATTTGCAGCTGGCGGGCGGTGAGACCGGTGAGAGCGGCGACCTCGCGCGAGCTATACGTTCGTTTGAGCCGCATGGGCTACGCGATCGGCCATGGCGGCCCCGGTGAAGTCCTTGTCGGTCAGGCCCCCTTCGCTGTGCGTCGAATAGGTCAGCGTCACGCGCTTGTAGTTGATCTGGATGTCCGGGTGGTGGTCCGCCGCTTCAGCCTCGGGCACGAGGCCGTCCACGAACCGGACGGCCTCCGGGAAACCGGCGAAGGTGAACTGCTTGGTGATCTGATTCCCTTCAAGCCGCCAGCCTGAAAGATCCCTTCACGCGCTGTTCCGCATCCGACGCGGATAACTTCGGCATGATCTACTCCGGTTTTCTGGCGCGCACGTCGTCCAGCCGCAGCCGCGCCGCTTCGACGGCCTTGAGGCCGTCCTTCTGCATCTCGATCGGCGACGGTCCTTCGGCCGGGTCCGTGAAGGCGCTGCCGGCGATCGTTCGATGATAGTCGCGTTCCGCTTCCTGAAGCGCGGCGAGCGCGTCATGTGCTCGCGCTGCCACTCGAGCCACCGGGTCAGCCGCGCGATGGCTTCGGCTTCCGTCGAGGCCGCGCACTCGATCCCGAAGCGGCTCCCGTCGTCCACACGTTCTGCCCACGCAATCCAGTCAGCGCCCCCGAGAGAGCGTGCGAATTCGATGGCTCGCTTCGCCTGTCGTTCGTCGTTCGTCGTTCGAACGTTCGTCGGTTGTGGGTTCGTCCATGCGTTTGCCCTCAATCATCGCTTCGTCGAACGCCGAACGCGCGAACGCCGAACGGCAGCGTCAGAGCCCGAACCGCTTGGGACTGGTGACCTCGAGAATCGGGTCGAGCTTGTTTTCGAGCATCACGTCAGCCACCAGCTGGGCCGTCAAGGGTGCGAGCAGGACGCCGTTGCGGTAATGCCCGGTCGCGTAGACGAGGTTCGGCACGACCGTCGACGGACCAATCACCGGGATCTCATCCGGCGTCGCCGGCCGCAGGCCGGCCTTCGCGGCGATGAACCCTGCAGTCCAGGTGTGCGGCACGATTTCAGCGGCGGCTTCGATGAGGTCCCGGACTCCCGCCGTCGTCGTCCTCTCGTCGAAGCCGGCTTCCTCCACCGTCGCGCCGACCAGCAGCGTTCCATCGTCCCAGGGGACCAGGTAGCAACGCTCGGACCAGATGACGCGTCCGAGCGTCGGCCCGATCCACGCCAGCTGTAAGAGCTGGCCCCGGACGGGCCGGACGGGCAACCGGACCTCTGCGCCCTCGACGAAAATCTGCCCGGACCAGCTGCCGGCCGCCAGCACGACACCGTTACCCGACAGTGACCCGCGATCGGTTTCCACTCTCAGATCACTGCCCGTGCTGACGATTCGCCGCACGCGCCCCTGCTCGATCAGCTGGGCGCCATGGCGGCGTGCTGCGGCCGTGAGCGCGCGCGTCAGATCGGCGGCCGCGACGAATCCATGCGACGGCACGAGCAATCCGCCGACTACCGCTTCCGAGAGGTGTGGCTCCTCGCTGCGCGCGCCTGCCGGCGTCCAGCAGCCGCGCGTGGACGCCCTTGCCGGGCAGCGTCAGCGCGGCGTTCTCGAGGCGCCGCAGATCCGTCGGCGTCGAGCGCGACTTCGAGGGTTCCCGTGCGGCGATACGGGGGCGATCACGCCGCCAGCTGCGCCGATGCGCGCGATGAACTTGTCGTAGAGATCCAGGCTGCGAACGGTGAGCTCGAGGAGCGGATGGCCCTCGTGCGCCTCGATGTACGGCGCCAGCACGCCCGCCGACGCCTGCGTCGCGCCCATGCCCGCGGGCCGATCGTCGACGATCTGCACCGATGCGCCGCGCCGCGCCAGCTCGTAGGCGACCGCGCAGCCGACGATTCCCGCGCCGACGACAACGATGTCGCTCGGAGCTGCCACGTGTGGCGCCATCTTACCAGCCCAACGGACCGCCGTCTGAGATCCGGTAAGATCGTCCGGTTACGCGTTCATGAAAAAACTGCTCGTCGCCAACCGATCTGAGATCGCCATCCGCTGCTTCCGGGCGGCCACCGAGCTCGGGCTGCGCACCGTCGCCGTCTACAGCTACGAGGACCGCTTCTCGCTGCACCGGTTCAAGGCGGACGAGGCGTTTCTGATCGGGCCGCCGGAGGGCGGCGAGCCGGTCCGCGTCGTACCTGAACATCGACGCGCTCATCGCCGTCGCGCAAGCAGCACGGCGTCGACGCGATCCATCCCGGGTACGGGTTCCTCGCCGAGAACGCGGCGTTCGCGCGCGCGTGCGAGGACGGCGGGCATCACGTTCGTCGGCCCGACCGCCGAGCAGCTCGAAATGTTCGGCGACAAGACGGCGGCCAAGCGCGCTGGCGCAGCAAGGCGGGCGTGCCGACGATCCCCGGCACCGAGCACGGCGCTGACCGACCGCGGCGACGGTGCAGGCGCGCGGCCGAGCGAGATCGGCTACCCGCTGATCATCAAGGCCAGCTTCGGCGGCGGCGGCCGCGGGATGCGCGTCGTGCACGAGCGCCGGACGAGCTCGCCGAGCAAGCTCGACGAGGCGCAGCGCGAAGCCGGCGGCGGCGTTCGGCCGGCCGACGTGTTCCTCGAGCGCTACATCCCGCGCGCCAAGCACATCGAGGTGCAGATCCTCGGCGACGCGCACGGCAACCTCGTGCACCTCTGGGAGCGCGACTGCTCGGTCCAGCGCCGCCACCAGAAGGTCGTCGAGGTCGCGCCGAGCATCAACCTCGCCGCACGAGCTTCGCGCGCACGGATCTGCGACGCCGCGGCGCGGCTCTGCCGGTCGGTCGGCTACCGCAACGCCGGCACGGTCGAGTTCCTGCTCGACGTCGATCGCGGCGAGTTCTTCTTCATCGAGGTCAACCCGCGCATCCAGGTCGAGCACACGGTCACCGAGGTCGTCACCGGCATCGACCTCGTGCGGAGCCAGATCCTCGTCGCCGACGGCCACCAGCTGCACGAGCGCGCCGCTCGAACATCCCGCCGCAGGACGAGATCGAACGCCGCGGCGTCGCGATGCAGTGCCGCATCACGACCGAGGATCCCGGATCAGCATTTCATCCCCGACTACGGCCGGATCACGACCTACCGATCGGCCGGCGGCTTCGCGGTCCGGCTCGACGGCGGCAACGGCTTCGGCGGCGCGGTCATCACGCCGTACTTCGACTCGCTGCTGGTCAAGCTCACGACCTGGGGCAGCGACGCTCGAGGAGGCGGTGCAGCGCGCCGACCGCGCGCTGCGCGAGTTCCGCATCCGCGGCGTCAAGACGAACATCGCCGTTCCTCGCTCAACCTGATCGGCCACCCGACGTTCGCGATCCGGCGACGCGACGACGACGTTCATCGACGACACGCCGGAGCTGTTCCGGTTCCGCGCGCCGCGCGACCGCGCGACGAAGATGCTGTCGCTACCTCGGCGACGTCATCGTCAACGGCCGGCCGGACGTGAAGGGCAGCGTTCGACCCGGCACGCAAGCTGCCGACGCCGCCGGTCGCCGCCGTCTCGCAGCGGTCGACGCCGCCGCCGGCGGGCATGCGGCAGCAAGCTGCTGGAGCTGGGGCCGGAGAAGTTCGCGCAGTGGGTCCGCGAGCGAGAGCCGGCTGCTGATCACCGACACGACGATGCGCGACGCGCACCAGTCGCTGCTGGCGACGCGCGTGCGCACCTACGACATGCTGGCGATCGCCGACGCGGTGGCGCAGGCTGATGCCGGACCTGTTCAGCCTCGAGATGTGGGGCGGCGCGACGTTCGACACGTCGATGCGGTTCCTCCAGGAGGATCCCGTGGGACCGGCTCGACGCAGCTGCGGCAGCGGGTCCCGAACATCCTGTTCCAGATGCTGCTGCGCGCGAGCAACGCCGTCGGCTACACGAACTACCCGGACAACGTCGTCCGCGCGTTCATCAAGCGGAGCGCGGACGACGGCATCGACGTCTTCCGCATCTTCGACTCGCTGAACTCGACCGACGAACATGAAGGTGGCGATCGAGGCGGTGCGCGAGCGACACCAACGCGCATCTGCGAAGCGGCGATCTGCTACACCGGCGACATCCTCGATCCCGACGCGCACGAAGTACCGCCTCGACTACTACGTGCAGCATGGCGAAGGAGCTGGTCGAGATGGGCACGCACATCCTCGGCATCAAGGACATGGCCGGGCTGTGCAAGCCGTACGCGGCGTACGCGCTGGTGAAGGCGCTGCGCGACGAGGTCGGACGTGCCGATCCACTTCCACACGCACGACACCAGCGGCATCAACGCGGCGCAGCATCCTGCGCGCGGCCGACGCCGGCGTCGACATCGCCGACGCGGCGATCGCGTCGATGAGCGGCATGACCAGCCAGCCGTACCTCAACTCGCATCGTCGCGGCGCTGCGGCACACCGAGCGCGACACCGGCCTCGATCTGGAGGCGCTCGACGAGCTGAGCCGACTACTGGGCGGCGGTGCGCGAGCTCTACTACCCGTTCGAAGAGGGCCTGAAGGCGCCGAGCGCCGACGTGTACCACCACGAGATGCCCGGCGGGCAGTACACCAACCTCCGCCAGCAGGCCAAGAGCCTGGGCCTCGAAGAGCCGCTGGCACGGAGATCTGCCGACGCGTACGCCGCGGTCAACCAGCTGTTCGGCGACATCGTCAAGGTGACGCCGTCGAGCAAGGTCGTCGGCGACCTGGCGCTGTTCATGGTGACCAACGGCCTGACGCGCGAAGGACGTCCTGAACGCCGCGGCGCCGCTGCAACTTTCCGCGCAGCGTCGTCGAGATGATGCAGGGCCTGCTCGGCCAGCCCGAAGGCGGCTGGCCGAAGGCGCTTCCAGGAGATCGTCCTGCGACTCCGCGCGCGTCGAGCCGATCGAGGGCCGGCCGGGCGCGGCGCTGCCGCCGGCCGACTTCGCGGCGGCCGCGCGAAGGACTCGCAGGAGAAGATCGAAGCGCGAGCCGCGCGACGAGGACGTGCTGTCGTACCTGCTGTACCCGCAGGTCTTCCTCGACTACGACGAGCACTCGGCAGCAGTACGACAACACGTCGACGTGATCCCGACGCCGGCGTTCTTCTACGGGCTGCAGCGCCGGCGAGGAGATCGCCGTCGAGATCGAGCGCGGGCAAGACGCTGATCGTCCGGTACCTCACGACCGGCGAGGCGCGCGAGGACGGCACGCGGACGGTCTTCTTCGAGCTGAACGGCCAGCCGCGCGAGGTGAGCGTCGCCGACCGATCGGTCGAGGGCGTCGCTACAAGCGCCATCCCAAGGCCGACCCCGACGAACCCGAACCACGTCGCCGCGCCGATGCCCGGCAAGGTGTCGACGTCGCGGTGCAAGAACGGCCAGGCCGTCAAGGCAGGCGAGCGGCTGCTGTCGATCGAGGCGATGAAGATGGAGACGGCCGTCTACAGCCCGCGCGACGCGGCGGTCGACCGAGGTGCTGGTCGCGCCCGGGCGCCGTCGTCGAAGCGCGCGACCTGCTGGTCGTCCTGAAATAACCGTCAAGCGGCGGGCCTAAAAGGCCCGCCCTACAGCCGGCTCGGCCGCCCTAAGCCGAGCCGAGTTCCGCAGCCAGAAAAGACCAATATTTCCAAGCGACTTGACTAGACTGACGTGTCAGTCTAGACTCGAGCCCGTGCCCACGCGCCGAACCGTCCTTCCAACCCGACGAACGCCGCCAGCAGCTGCTCGCTGGCGGCGACCTGGGTGTTCGCGCGAAAGGGGTACCGCCGGGCGGCCATCAGCGACATCATCGAGCGCGCCGGCGTCGCCCGCGGCACCTTCTACCTCTACTTCGCCAGCAAAGAGCAGGTCTTCCTCGCCATCGTCGAGGACTTCCACAAGAAAATCTCGGCCGCCATCACGACGACCAGCGAGCCGCCCGCGCAGCCCGTGACCGACCCGGAAGCGCTGCTCAGGATCAGCTTCCGCCGGTGGCTCGGCTTCTTTGCCGCGAACCGCGACGCGACGACCGTCATCTTGAAAGAGGCGTCGTCGATCGATCCGCGATTCGAGAAGGGGTTCGCGGAGCTCCGGCGGTCGGCCGTCGACTTCTTCGCCGCTCGCTACCGCCGGTTCCAGGAGCTCGGGATCGTCCGGGCGTCCATTCGTCCTGTGCTGATGGCGCATCTGCTCATCGGCATGTTCGACGAACTGCTCAACGCGTTCGTCCTTACCGACCCGGACGCCGACCTCGATGCGCTGGCTGCGCAACTGGCCGACTTCGAGTGGAACGGCATTCGTCCCCACTGAAAGGGCGGGATGGTCCATCACATCGATCCGATCATCACCACCATCGGCGGCGTGCACCTCTGGTGGTACGGGCTCAGCTACTCGCTCGGCTTCCTCAACGCGCACCTCTTCCTCCGCCGCAACCGCGATCGGCTCGGGCTGTCACTGGCCGACGTGTATGAGCTGTCCTTTCTGCTGGCGTTTGGCGTGCTGGCAGGCGGCAGAGGGCTCGTCGCGTTCCGACACGAGTGGTCGTTCTACAGCGATCACCTCGCGCTCGTTCCGGCGGTCTGGCTCGGCGGACTCGCGACCCACGGCCTGATCATCGGCGGCTTTGCGGGCGTGACGCTGTTTTGCGTTCTTCGGCAGCGCCCCTTCCGTCCGATCTTCGACGCGCTCGCCATGCCCGCGGCCTTCATCCTCGGCTGCGGGCGGATCGGCAACTTCATCGACGGCCAGATCGTCGGCAGCGTGACCACGTTGCCTTGGGGTGTGCAATTTCCTGAAGCCGAGGGATTCCGGCATCCCGTCGTTCTCTACGACGGTCTCAAGAACTTCCTCATCATCCCGATACTCTGGTCGGTGCAGCGCCGCGGTGTGCCGCCAGGTCGCATTGGCAGCCTTTTCGTGCTGCTCTACGCCGCGCTGCGCATTCCGATCGACCTGCTTCGCGAGTACCCGATCTCGTTCCTGTTCCTGCCAGCCGGCCAGACCTTCAACGTCCTGATGGCGCTGACCGGGCTGGCGTTGGTCATCAAGAACGTGTGGTGGCCCGCCACAACCGTTCCTGATTCAGGCGCGAGCGACGCGGGCGGTGACGTCCCGGTCGTACCGTCTGCCGCGCGTGGCATTCGCCGCACTGGTCGTGCTGGCCCTCGTGATCCCCAGCGACGCCACACGCGACATTCCCGCTCGCTACGGGCATCGGCACGAAGGCTTGTCGTACTCCTGGCTGTACCCACGAATCGGTGTCGAACCACAACAGGCTGAGTCGGCCCTTCAGGCCGACAAGGAGTCGCACGATGTGGCGCACACTGCTGGTCCTGATCGTTCTCACGGCGCTCCCGTCGGCCGCTGACGCGCAGGCACGCCGAATCGACGTCCGAGTCCCCGACGATTCCAGTGTGATTCAGCGCCTGGCGACGCGCGATGGCTCGCAGGTGTACGGACGCGTGGAAACGATCGGCGACGACTCGATTGAGTTCAGGACGATCGACGGCGGACTGTTGACCATCGAGGTCGATGACCTCGTCGAACTGCGCGTGGTCGAAGGACGGGTCGTGAACGGAGAGGTTCGGCTGCGCGACCCTCACGGATCGCGGCTGTTCATTGGCCCCACTGCCAGGAGCCTTAGACGCGGCGAAGGCTACGTCACCCTTCACCAGTTCATGATGCCTTCAATGCAGGTGGGCATCACGGATCGCGTATCGGTAGGCGCCGCAACACCCCTTTTCTTCTACGGCGAGCCTCATCCCTTCCTGGTTACACCGAAGGTTCAACTGCTGGCGCGCGAGAAGCTGCAGCTAGCCGCCGGGACGATCCATCTCCTGAACGGCTCCAGTGACTCCACTGGCATCGCGTACGGCGTCGCGACCATCGGGTCGCGAGACCACGCGGCGACGGTCGCCTTCGGTTACGCGTACAGCGGAAACGAGCGCCGCCCGGTTGCGATGTTCGGGGCCGAAGCGCGCGAGAGCCGACGCGTCAAGTGGTTTGCCGAGGGCTGGCTGTTTGGAGCGGACGATGGGCTGGTTACCTTCGGGGCGAGACTTCTCCGCGAGCGGTATTCGACCGAGCTCGGACTCGTCGTGCCGCTCGGCACGTACGGCTTTGTGATGCCGGTGGTCAATCTGACTTGGAGCTTTTGAGCGGACGCAAGGAGACTGATGATGAGTAAAACGATCCGGATGGCGGCTCTGGCGGCGCTGCTGTTCACGCCTGCCGTCGTGGAGGCGCAGGAGCCGCTCGGCGGCTGGCAGGGTCTCAAGGTCTCTTCGCTCGAAACGGTCTATGTCACCGACGACGCCGGCCGGCGCACGGAGGGCAAGCTGCTCAGGTTCGACGCGGATTCCCTGGTGATGCTCATCGACGGAATGGAGCAGCGGTTCGACGCGACGCACGTCCTGCGCGTCGACAAGCGCGGCGATTCGCTGAAGAACGGCGCCCTGATCGGCGCCGCCCTCGGCCTCCTCTTCGGGGGGATCGCGGCAGGGATCTCCGATTGTCCCGGTGAGGATCCGGGCGGCAACTGCACAGGCTTCAAGGTCGTAGGCTTCGCGAGCGCGCTGGGCATCTACACAGCGATCGGAACGGCGATCGACGCGATGGTTGTCGGACGGACTCGTGTGTTCGACGCGGGCCGGCAGGTTGCGGATCGCAGTGTCCCGGCCGCCCCGCAGTTGGCGATGCGCGTCAGCTGGTAGGCCGGCCGTCAACGTAGCGTCCGCCTTTAGGTGGACGTCAAAACGTCCGGCGTACGTCCACCACGTCCGGCTAAAGCCGGACGCTACGCTCTAACGGCCCTACGGACGACCGGCATCGAGGTCGTTCCAGTTCATGATGGCGTTGAAGCCGAGCGTATAGGTGCCGTGCGTCTGCCACCGCCAGAACGGGCGGATCGCAAACATGACGAGGTGCCCGTCGCCGAGGCGGGCATCGACCACCGCGGCGCGATTCGCCAGGAACTGACCGTTGGCGAGGGTCCCCGACAGAAGCAGTTCCCGCGGCTCGGATCCGAACTGGATGACGACGCGGGGGCGGAGGGCATCGCGCGCGGCCGTTCCACCCTGGGCGCGTTCACGGACCTCCGCGGTTTCTTCAGCTCGGGGCCGCTCGTTCGGCTCTGCGTCGCGCCGATTGCCGGCATCCGCCTCAAACGGTGAAATCTGCGGCGGCACAGCGTTCGGCGTGATGATCTGACCGAGCCCGGCGTTCGGATTCTGTGGCGGCGCCGCCCCCCGGCCGCCAATTCCCCCGGCGTTCAGCACGGGCGCCTGGTTGAAGTAGATCGGGACGTCGGATCCTTCGTAGCCGTACGCGATCGGACTGAGGCGATCGGCCAGGCGGCCGCGCAGAATCGAACCGCGGACGAAGAGCTGCGCCGGTTGTTCCACTGTCACATCCGCAACCAGTCCGTAGTCCGGGAAGATCGCGGCCGTCGAGCCCTCGGTGATGAGCGTGCCGCCTTCCCGCACGAACTTCGCCAGCTCCGCGAGACCTTCGAGCCCCATCCCACCGCGGATGTCGTCGCTCGAGTCGAGGAACCCCAGGTTCGGCGTCTCGTCGGTCTTCCTGTAGGGAAGCGGCGCCTTCCCCGTCAGCGCCATCCCATTTACCTGCGACACCGACGAACCGCCGACGTGCGGGAACAGGATCACGTCGTACTTCGCCCGCAGGTTGCCTTCGCGCAACTTCTGATCGGCGAAGTATGTGTACGGCACGCCGTAGGCGTCGAGCGCGGCGCGCCACCAGCCCTCGTCCTGGGTCCGGGTCCAGCTGTGGACGTAGCCAATCCGCGGCACGTCGAGCTCGTGCGTCTTGACCTTTGGCGCCTCGCGCACCGCCCGGGCCGAGAGTCCGAGCGCCTCGAGCGATCGGGCGAGCATCGCGCGGTCGCCCTCCGGGATCACGATCGATCCCGGCGCGGAACTTGCGGCCGGCGAGCTCGAAGTCTTCCTCGGTCGCGAGCATCCGCACGCCGGCGTTGCGGAACCGGAAGGTGGCCAGCGACGTATCGGCGGTGTGCTCGACGACGAGCACCGGGCCGGAGCCGTCGACGCCGCCGGGCGCCTTGATGTCGTCGCCAACCAAGGTCATCTTCTGACTGAGCAGCGCCTTGTCGGTGACAGGGAGGATCCGGACATCCCGCATCAACTGGAACGTCCAGCCGGTATCGTCGTAGGGCGACGGATTCTGTGGCGCGTAGTTCTGGACGGAGAAGTACATCTCGGCCAGTGTCCGAAACGGCTGATCGCCGCGCACGATGAAATCGCCGGCGCGAACGTCGACACCCCCAGCCCGGAACGTCTCGGTCGCGCGGGAGATCTCGAGGCCCTGGCGGCGCAGATCGTTCATCGCGATCGCGACATCCGCCTTGCGCCGCTGCCCCGCCGGGACGACCCAGCCGTGCACCGGCCCTTTGACCCCTTCCTCGATGGCGCGCTTGTTCTTCAGCCAGTAGTTCTCGAGGTACATCCGCCGGTTCTGCGCCACGTGCTGCAGCGAGAACAACACCGCCGACTGCTGAATGTTGGTGTTGTTGCGCGGACCCCACCGGATGAACGGCAGCGGCGGGTTCGGGCGGAACCACTCCTTGCTCAACTGCGTCGCGCCCGGGCGGACGTCGTAGGGTTCGGGCCCGTACCCCTGCACCTCGTAGAAACGCCCGGTCGCGTTGTGGCTGTGCGCGACGAAGATCATGTAGTTCGGCACCCAGCCGTCGTAGAACCCGTAGGTCCACACGCCGGGCACGCTGCGCTTCGTCATCTCGAGCACGTCGTTCTGCGCGAGCATCCACCATTCGCTCACGGTGATCGGATCGAGTGCGTCGTTGTACGGGCCGGTGCCGGTCGACGAGTACAGGTAGGTCTGCGCTTCGTGCAGGTCGTGCAGGATCGTCGGATGCCAGGTCAGCGTCACACGCGTGATCGCGCGCGTCAGCTCGAGCAGCTGTCCCATCCCGTCGCGGTTGTTGTCGTGCTGCACGTACTTGCCCCAGTACATCAGCGGCAGGCGCGCGTCTCCCTGCGCGCGCTTCTTGTTGAAGTAGTAGGTATCGACCTGCTTCTCGCGGCCGTCGACTTCGATGACCGGCGTGATGAGCGTGATGACGTTGCGCCGGATGTTCTGGATGAAGGGCGTTTCCTCGACGATCAGCCGGAAGGCGAGCTCGATGAGCATCTCCGGGCCGCCATTCTCCGGCGAATGCATACCGCTCACCAGGTAGTAGATCGGCTTTCCAGTCTCGAGCAGCTTCTGCGCCTCGGCGTCGCTCGTCCGCCTGGGATCGGTGAGCGCATCGAGCGTCGCGCGATGCGAGTCCAGCGACGCGATCGTCGCTTCGTCGGCGATGGCGAGCGCCACGATGTCGCGGCCCTCTTCGGTTTTGCCGATGGTCCAGAACCTCGCGCGCGGCGACGCGGTGGCGAGCGCCTGGTAGTAGCGGTGGATGTCTTGTGCGTAGGTCAGCTCGCCTGGAGCGCCGACCGCACGTCCGAGAAACTCCAGCGGCGAAGGCACCGTCTCCGACGCCGGCAGGTGGTCCACCAGCTCCGTCGTGATCCGCGGATCCTGCAGGTACTCTTTGATAAGCTCCGTGTACTTTTCATCGATCGCCTGGCCGCTCTGCGCGCCGAGCGCCAGAGCGGAAGCCAGGGTGCAGGCGAGGACGGCAGCGGCCGCAAGGCGCATCGGCATAGGCGGATTGTATGCTCTCCCTCAAGGACACATTCGCGAACAGGGGACAATCGGCGGCTGACGGCTGTCGGAGATAAGTGGCCTTTTTACAGTCATTTACGAGGCTCGTCCGTCCATCGCGGCAGGTACGCGGCTTGCGTTAGGGGGACTTGAAGCAAGGAGTATCAGCTCTCATGAACCCGATTCGATTCGCCCTGGCCGCGCTCGGCTTTACCTGCGTCGCGGCAGCCGCCGGTGGCGGATATCTCGCGACGCGCCAGAACGCGGCGGTGCAGCCGGCGGCGGCGGCGACGGTCGCGACAACGCCACCCGCGCCCGACGCCGCGACGGCTGCCGTCCCGGAAACCGAGGCCATCGTCGGCGACGTCAAGCCGGCCGACGTGGCGGCGCCACGTGCGGCCAGCGAGCGGCCGGCAGCACCCCGCGCCTCGTCGTCGCGGCCGGCGCCGGCCCGTCGCGCCGAAACGCTCCTCCGCGCGGACAACGCCGCCGCCCGCCTCTGCATGGCCGGTCAGCGTCCCTTCGGGGTTCCCGACGGAAACCACCACGCCGCAGCAGCAACCGCCAAGCGACCCGGCCACCAACGCGAGCGATAACACGACGACCGAAGCAGCTCACGCGCCCGAGCCGCCGAAGGCGCCGGAAAAGGAGTTCGAGGAGCTCGTCGTAACGGCGAACTCCGTGGTTGGGCTGCAGCTCGACGGCACGATCACCAGCGATCGCGCCAGCGTCGAAGACCGCGTCGAGGCACGCGTCGTCCGCGATGTACGCGTGGGGAATGAGGTAGCGATTCCTGCCGGCGCGCGGGCGCTGGGATCAGTCACGCTCGTCGAGCGCGGCGGCAAGTTCAAGGATCGCTCGCGCCTCGGCATCCGGTTCCATACGCTCGTGCTGGCGGATGGCACACGGCTGCCGATTACCTCGGAAACGATCTTTCGCAACGGCGACGCCCCCGGCAACGCCAGCGCCGCCAAGATCGGCGGCGGCGCGGTCGCCGGCGCGATTCTCGGCGCGATCATCGGAGGCGCGAAGGGCGCCGCGATCGGCGCGGGAGCCGGGGCGGGCGGCGGCACAGCCGCGGTGATGGCCAGCGACGCGAAGGCCGCGACGTTCCCGTCAGGGACCGAAGTCACCGCCCGCATCCTGTCGCCGGTCACGGTAACGGTTGAGAGATAGGTCCCAGCGGTAAGAACAGGTGCCCCAGCAGAGCGCCTGCGGCCATGCCGAGCCGAGGACAAGCGAATCCGAGGCGAGCATCAGCGTAAGTTCGCGGCGGGGGCGGGGCCCCGCCGCCAGTGAAAAACGTGGCCAGACGGCGGGAGTAGGTGGCCCGCCGCTTTGTTTGTACGGACCGCCTGCCGTTTTCTGTACGGACGGTATGATAGGCCTCTGAAAGTGAGGACCACCATGCACAAGCAGCTCAGCGTGCTCATCGCCGCTGCCCTCATCGCGTCTGCCGCCATCCTCGGTGCGCAGCAGGTCACGAAAGAAGAAGTCACCGGCATCCGAAACCTGAGCCGTCTCGAAACCACCGTCGCGTGCGCGGGCGCGACCGAGATCGAAGCCATCCCGAACGTCAAGAAGATGGGCTTCGTGTCGATGATCAACCTCCGCCAGGCGTCGGAGCCGGGTGCGAACGTCCCGCAGTCCGAGGCGGCTGCGAAGGCGGCGGGGTTGAAGTACATCCACATTCCGTTCGATGCCAGCGCGCCCGACGCGGCCGTGGCCGACCGCTTCCTCGAAGCGATCAAACAGCCCGGCAACCAGCCGGCTTATATCCACTGCGCCAGCGCGAACCGCGCCGCGGCGATGTGGTTCATCAAGCGCGTGCAGGTCGACCGTTGGGACAGCGATCGAGCGATGAAGGAAGCTGAAGCGCTGGGCCTGGCGAGTGCGCCGCTGAAGCAGTTCGCGACCAGCTACGTCGAACAGCCATAAATGAACGGCGAGGCATTCCGGCGCCACGGGCATGCGCTCGTCGACTGGATTGCCGATTACCTCGAGCACTCGGATCGCTATCCGGTTCTCGCCCGGGTCGAAACCGGGCGAGATCGCGGCCGCGCTGCCCACCCACGCACCCGAAGAGCCCGAACCGTTCGACGCCATCATGGCCGACGTCGAACGGATTCTCGTCCCCGGGCTGACGCACTGGAACCACCCGCGCTTCCTCGCGTACTTCGCCATCAGCGGGAGCCCGCCCGGGGTGCTCGCCGAGTTTCTGTCGGCGGCGTTCAATCAGCAGGCGATGCTCTGGCGGACGTCGCCGGTGGCCACCGAGCTCGAATACGTCGCGCTCGCCTGGCTGCGCCGCCTCATTGGCCTGCCGGACGCCTTCGAGGGGGTCATCTACGACACGGCCTCGATCGCGACGCTCCACGCGCTGGCGGCGGCCAGGCATGCGGCGGTTCCCGGCGTCCGGCCTGAAGGGCTCGCGGGGCGTCCCGACGTCGGGCGGCTGGCCGTGTACTGTTCCGAGCAAGCGCACTCGTCGGTCGACAAGGCGGCCATCACGCTCGGCCTCGGCGATACGGCGCTTCGCAAGATCGCCGTTGACGACGAGTTCCGCATGCGCGCTCGATCGGCTCGACGAAGCGATCCGCCGACGATCGTGCAGCAGGTGTCCTTCCGGTCGCCGTCGTCGCAACCGTCGGCACGACGGCGACGACGAGCATCGATCCGGTGCCCGACATCGCCGCGATCTGTGAACGCGAACGAATCTGGCTTCACGTGGACGCGGCGTACGGCGGGGCGGCGGCGATGCTGCCGTCGCATGCTCACGTACTCGATGGCGCGGCGCGGGCGGACTCGCTGGTCGTCAACCCTCACAAGTGGCTGTTCACGCCGTTCGATCTCAGCGCGTTCTACTGCCGCCGCATGGATCTGGTTCGATCGACGTTTTCGGTGATACCCGACTTCCTCCGCACTCCCGAGCCGGAAGCACGAAACCTGATGGACACCGGGATCCAGCTGGGCCGGCGCTTTCGCGCGCTCAAGCTCTGGATGGTCCTGCGATCGTACGGAGCGCGCGGGATACGAGAGCATCTGGACCGGCACTTGCACTTGGCTCGTCTGTTCGCGGCCTGGGTCGACGGCGACGCCGATTTCGAACGCGTCGCCCCGGTGCCGTTTTCCGTGGTCTGTTTCCGGTGGAATCCCGCCGGACGGAGGCTGTCCGACGCCGACGCCGACGCGGCCAACGAGCGGCTGGTCGAGACGGTGAACAGGACAGGAGAGGTATTTCTTTCCCACACGCGGCTGCGCGGCCGTGTCGCGATCAGGATGGCGATCGGCCACCTGCGTACGCAAGAGGCGGACGTCCGCCGGGCGTGGGAACTCCTGACGGATCACGCCAGCAAAGGAGCCGACTCGTGAAGACCTATCGACTGACTACTGCGTTGATCCTGGGTGTCCTGCTCTGGCTGACGCCCGCTTCCGCCCACGCCGACGGGCTGTTCACGCCGTGGCTCGGCGTGAACTTCGCCAACGAACCTGCCGATGGCCGGACGAGTTTCGGCGTCACGGCGACAGGCATGGGCGCCGGCGTCATCGGCGGAGAGTTCGACTTCGGCTACTCACCGAACTTCTTCGGAGAGGAGAGCGCCTTCGGCAGCAACAATGTGCTCACGGTCGTTGGCAACCTGGTCCTGGGCATACCGCTCGGCGGCTCGAGAGGCTTCGGATTCCGGCCCTACGGCACCGTGGGCCTTGGCCTCATTCGAGCGAAGGTCGACATCCTCGAGCCCGACTTCTCGAGCAACGAATTCGGCATCAACGCGGGCGGCGGCGCCTTCCTGTTCTTCGGCGACCACGTCGGCATGCGCGGCGACCTGCGGTATTTTCGCGCCGGCTTCGACGAGCTGAACTTTCTGAACATCGACGAGGTCGACTTCTGGCGGGCGTCAATCGGGATCACGTTCCGGTAACCGCCCGCGGAGGATACGGAGGACACGGTTTCAACACGGAGCCACGAAGACGCGGAGGACGCTCGGAGAAGACACCAGGCGCGAATCGCCCGCGCAGCGGGCACTGAGACGAGAGCGTCAAATACAAGCCTGGATTGCATGGCGTGCATAAAAACGGCTCTGTCGTCAGCACGGCCGGCTACGCCGGCCGTTCGTCGCCCAATGTCTTCTCCGTGGGTAAGCTCCTTTCTCCGTGGCTCCGTGGTGAAGCCGCGTGCTCCGCAACCTCCCTCCGTGGCCTTCAGCTATCCAGCCTCCACAACTCCTTCCACGTCTCACCCTCGTCGTCGGTCTGAAGCGCGACGATGCCGTGTTGCGGAAAGCCGACGGCGTCGGGCACGAGCAGGCGCAGCAATCCCGGCAGGTGAGGGTAATGACCGGCGAGCATCATGTCGCGCGGCTCGTGGCGCAGGCGATCGCGGATCCAGGCGGGCGGATCATCGGGCTGTAAATCGCGGGCCGCCGAGAATTCCGCCAGCGCGTTGCACGCGCGCCAGAAGATCTCGGCCGTCTGTTTCGCGCGCAGCTTGCCGCTGTGCCAGACGACGGACGGTTCCGCGCCCTTGCTCGCCGCCGCCGCCGCCAGCCGCTCGACGGCGTCGCGGCCGGCCGGCGAGAGCGGACGCCTCGGATCGACCCCCGGGCCGACGGCGTCGCCGTGATGGACAAGGAATAAGCGCATGCAGTCGTCAGTCATCAGTCTCAGTCATCAGTGATCAGTCATCGAAGGACTGACGACTGTTGACTGTCGACTGTCATGGTTTCGGCAACTGACCCGCGTAATCGCGCTCGCCGGCGAGGATTCGCACGCTCAGCCGGTTCTCGGCGGGCGGAATCGGGCACGTCGTGTACGGGTTGAATGAGCAGGGCGGATTGTAGGCCTGGTTGAAGTCGAGCACCGTCGTGCCGTCGGCATTCAGGTCTGCGTACAGGAAGCGCGCGGCCTCATACGTTTCCTTGCCGCTCGTGCCGTCGCGGAAAATGAAATACAGCCGGCCGGGCCGAGTCGTCATCGGGCGCATCTTGATCGCCTGTCCGAGCAGCGTGAACTCCACCACCCCTTCGGTGCGATAGACGTCGTAATCACCAACGAGCGTCGGGATCTTCAGCTCGCGCGGGGATGCGTCTTTCACGAATCGCCCGACGACGCGGTATTGCTCGTCGATCGGAAACCACCGGTAGCCGGCGAACGCCTTCGCGATGTCGCTCTGTGGATCGTGGATGCGGATCGCCCGCCGGTCGCCGCTCGTGTGCACCCAGAACGACACCTCGCCGATGCGCAGCTGATCAGCGCCGCCGTTGTCACCATCGGACCTGAGGTCGATCGCCTTGTCGACAGGTTTCCCATTGAGCGTCACGCCCGCGCCGGCCGCGGGCTCGAAGGTAACCCGCCCTCCGCGATAGACGAATCGGCCTGCCGAGGCCGGGAAGCGCCGCGGAAGAACCACCTGGTTCGAAGGGCTGCTGCCGGCGCTATTGACGCCGTCCTTGAGAAACGACAGCCCCGCGAGCGGCACGTAGTCGCGCGTGTAGTCAGCCTCATGCTTCGCGCGCCACGCCTCCACCTGCTTCACCCACTCGGGATCTGCCGCCGCCAGGACAACCAACCCAAGCGCCGCGATTTTGGACAGCATGTGATCCTCTGCGCCTCTGCGCCTCTGCGTCCTCTGCTCCCTCAGCGTCCTCGTCTATTTCTCTCTGCGTCCTCGTCTACTTCTGCAGCGAAGCTTCCCGTATGGCTTTGAACTCATTGCCCGGCTTCCACTCTGGAAACCTGTCGGCTTCGGCGACGCGGTAGCCGACGGCGAAGAATACCTTCAGGTCCTCGCGCGCGCCGCTCATGTCCCAGTCGGCCCGGACGATGTCGGACGGCTTGTGGTAGTGGTTCTCGGTGTAATCGTTGCGGACTTTCACCGAGTACTCGGCGGCTTTCCGACGAAATCAACCCCTTCGTCGGGATCGAGCGCCGGCACGCCCTGCTTCGCGAAATTGAAGTGATCGGACCGGTAGTAGAACCCCTTTTCCGGTTCCGGATCGGGCCGGATCACCCTTCCCTGCTCGCCCGCCGCGTCGCGCACGTAGTCGTCGAGATCGGATGCGCCGAAGCCGACCAGCGTCAGGTCCGTCGTCCGCCCGTGGACGTTCAGCGTGTCGAGGTTGATGACAGCGGCGGTTTTGGCGAGCGGATAGATCGGCTGCACCGAGTAGTACTGCGACCCAAGAAGCCCCTGCTCTTCGGCGGTGACGGCCAGAAAAAGCACGGACCGCTTCGGCGGCGCCGTCAGCCTCGTGAAGGCGCGCGCGATCTCGACGATGCCGGCCGTGCCGACGGCATTGTCGACCGCGCCGTTGTAGATGCGATCGCCGTTCACCGCCGGTCCGACGCCGAGATGATCCCAGTGCGCCGTGTAGATCACGTACTCGTTCTTGAGCTGCGGATCGCGGCCTTCGAGCTTCGCGACGACGTTCTGGGAGGCCATCGTGCGCAGCTTGTTGTTGAGGCGGATCGACGCGGTGAGATTGAGCGGCACCGGCGTGAATTCCCTCGTCGCCGCCTGCTTCTTCAGCGTGTCGAAATCCTGGCCGGCCATCTTGAGGATCTCGCGGCCCTGATCGACGGTGATCCATCCCTCGATATCCGCGCGGCCCATGTTCTTGTCGGGCGTCACGAGATCCAGCTTCTCGCCCAGGTTGCCGCCCTGGAGCACCTCGAACGGATAGCCGGCCGGCTCGGTCTCGTGGATGATCAGCACGCCGGCGGCGCCTTTCTCGCGCGCCGATTTCGTACTTGTACGTCCAGCGGCCGTAGTAGGTCATGGCGCGACCGCCGAACGTCTTGGGATCGAGCTGCGAGGGGTTCGCCGGATCAGGCACCGGAGGATCGTTGACGAGCATCACGATCGTCTTGCCCTTGACGTCGACGCCCTTGTAATCGTCCCACTCGAATTCAGGCGCGACGACGCCGTAACCGACGAACACCATCTCCGAGTTTTCGATCGCGGCGCTGTCGGCGACGTGCTTGGTCCAGGCGACCAGGTCGTCGCCCCATTTCAGCTGGCGCTCGGCACCCGAGGCGCTGCGGACGACGAGCGGCGCCCCGTCGGCCGTGATGCCGACGAGTGGGACCTTCTGCACGTAGCCGCCGTCGGCAGTTCCCGGCTTGAGGCCCGCCTTCTTGAACTGCTCGACCAGGTAATTGACCGTCGCCTCCTCGCCGTTGGTCCCCGGGGCGCGGCCCGCGAACTCATCGGAGGCCAGGACCTTCGTGTGGGCAAGCACCGCGTCGGCGTCGATGTCGGGCAGGTCGCCGATCGGCGTTCGTTGAACGGTCGGCGTCGGACCGGGAACCGTTCCAGCCGCAGGAGTGGATTCCGGCGACGAGCACCCGCCGAGCGCGAGGCACAGGGCGAGCCATGGGGCGATCTTCGACATGAAGACTACAATACCCGAATAGATATCGAATGATGCGTGCCTGGCTGTGTGTGGTCCTGCTCGGCTTGCCTGCGTTGTCGGCGCAGACCGCCAGGCCCGCCTCCACGAATTCCACCCTCACGGCCGTCCCGGGGATCCGCGTCGGCCATCACACCTTGAGCGAACGGCCGACTGGCTGCACCGTGGTGCTCGTCGACGGCGACGCGGTCGGCGGCGTCTCCCAGCGCGGCGGCGCCCCCGGCACTCGCGAAACCGACCTGCTCAATCCGCTCAACATGGTCGACAAGGTCAACGCGGTCGTCCTGTCGGGCGGCAGCGCGTTCGGGCTCGATGCCGCGACGGGCGTCGTCCGCTGGCTGGAGGAGCGCGGGATCGGCTGGCCCACCGGCGCCGGCCGCGTGCCGATTGTGACCGGTGCGATCCTGTTCGACCTCGGAGTCGGCGGCAATCCGAAGATTCGTCCCGCGGCCGACTGCGGCTATCGCGCGGCGCAAGGCGCCACCGAACGACCGGTGGACGAGGGCAGCATCGGCGCGGGTGCGGGTGCGACGGTCGGCAAGTTCGGCGGCGGCCGATCGATGAAGGCCGGGATCGGATCCGCGGCCATCGTGCTGCCGTCGGGACTCATCGTCGCGGCCATCGTCGCGGTGAATGCCGTCGGCGACATCATCGATCCGGCGACGGGAACGGTCGTCGCCGGCGTCCGCGGCCAGGACGGAAGGCTCGCCGACGCGCGCGTCCTGCTGCGGTCCGGTCAGACGGTGTCACCTCCCCCTGCCGGCGAAAACACGACCATCGGCGTCGTGGCCACCAATGCGCGCCTGTCGAAGGCGCAAGCCAGTCGGATGGCGCTGATGGCCGACGATGGATACGCGCGGGCGATTTATCCATCGCACACCGAGGGCGACGGCGACACGATCTTCGCGCTGGCCACCGGACGCTGGGACGGAACCGCCAACATCACCACGATCGGTGCCCTTGCGGCAGACGTCATGGCCCAGGCCGTGGTCCGCGCCGCCACTCAAGCGACGGGCGTCGCCGATATTCCCGCTGCGCGGGACCTGCGGCGCTGACGTTGCAATTCAGAATTTGGAATTAGGGATTTGGAATTCGTGGCCAGAACCCATCAGCATTCCAAATTCCAAATTCCAAATTCATAATTACAGGCCTTCTACCACCAATGACTCACAACATTGCAGTCATCGCCGGTGATGGCATCGGCAAGGAAGTGATCCCTGCCGGGATTGCCGCGCTCGAGCGCGCCACGCGGGGTTCGGGTGTTTCCCTGCAGTTCACCGACCTGCCCTGGGGATGCGATTACTACCTCCGGCACGGGCGGATGATGGATGCCGACGGCTTCGAGCGCCTGTCGAAGTTCGACGCCATCTACCTCGGCGCGATCGGCGATCCGAAAGTTCCGGATCACATCGCCGTGTGGGATCTGCTCCTGCCGCTGCGGCAGCGGTTCCAGCAGTACGTCAACCTTCGTCCGATGCGGCTGCTTCCCGGCCTGAGCTCGCCGCTCGCGAACCGCGGGGCGGCGGATATCGACATGGTCTGCGTCCGCGAGAACTCCGAGGGCGAGTACTCGGGCCTCGGCGGGCGGATTCATGTCGGGACGCCGTTCGAAGCCGCCGAGCAGACCGGCCTGTTCACGCGCACCGGCATCGAGCGCATCCTCCGCTACGGGTTCGAGGTGGCCTCAAAGCGGCCGCGCAAGCTCCTGGCGAGCGCGACGAAGTCCAACGCGCTGCGCCACTCGATGGTGTTCTGGGACGAAGTCGCGGAAGTGGTCCGGAAGGACTACCCGGCGGTCGAGTACCGGAAATACCACGTCGACGCGATCGCCGCGCGGATGGTGACGCACCCCGCGTCGCTCGACGTCATCGTGTGCTCGAATCTGTTCGGGGACATCCTCACGGACATCGGCTCGGCCATCTCGGGCAGCCTGGGCATCGCGCCGGGCGCGAACATCAACCCGGAACGGACATCACCATCGATGTTCGAGCCGATCCACGGCTCGGCGCCGGATATCGCCGGAAAAGGGATTGCCAACCCGATCGGCTGCATCTGGGCCGGCGCGATGATGCTCGAGCATCTCGGCCATCCCGACTTGCACAACAAGGTCCTCGCCGCTATCGAGCGCGTCGTCGCGTCAGGGAAAAACCGGACGCCGGATCTCGGGGGACATGCGAAAACGAAGGCCCTCGCGGACGCGATCGCAGCCGAGATCTAGACAAGCCACGAAACCACGAAAACAATCAAGCCACGAAAGCACGAAAACACGAAAAGCAAAATTGGGTTTCGTGCTTTCGCGTTTTCGTGGCGTTTCTTCTGTTCCGTGTTTTCGTGGCGGTCAGTGGGCGACGGCTTTCAGGTGCTCGCGCAGCAGGTCTCTCCCGAAGTCTCCCTGGAAGTCCCGCCACACCGAGTGGATGTGGTTGGCGTTGTTCTGGGTGTTGTCGAACTCGATCAGGAACGTCGGGCCCTGGACGCGGTAGTAGTGCCGCTGGCCACGCGCGGCATCGCCAGCCCAGGCGAACGTGATCTTCTCGACGCCTGCCTTGCGAATGCGATCGAGCCGCTCGCTGGCGATGTCGGGGGCCATCGCGGACGCGTAGGAGTCGATCACGGCCATCAGCATCTCGCGCTGCGCAGCGGTCAAGCGGTCGACGCCGATGCCGCCGGGCGCGAGCGGCTTGATGTCGAGCGCGTTCATCGTCGAGATGTCATTCGGCGCGGCGGCGTCAATCACCGCCTGTTTTCGCTGGCCTTCGTCGAGCGCCATCAGGAGCGCCCGCGCGGAATCCTCCTGGGTCGCCAGGATCCTTGTGCCTTTCTTGGGCCCTTCGCGGACCTCCGCCGGGTTCGTCCCGAAAAACGAGGGTGACGCGGCCACGAAGCTGCCGTTGACGACGGTGAAGTTCAGCGAGACGTGGTGGCCTTCCACGCGCCAGCCCCACGCGCCGCGCGCCGAGGGCGTCCCGAAGACTGAAAAGAAGTAGCGAACCGGATCGCGCACCATGGCGTTACCGCCGCGGCCGGCTGGAGCCGCCTGCCGCGCGGCGCTCTCGATGACGTTCAGCACCGTCTCGAGCTCCATGATCGCGGTGGCCGTCATGTAGCCGCGCTGGCTGAGCCCGGACTGCAGCAGCCCGTGGGCGAGTTTCCGCTGCGGCTCGGTCATCTCGCCGACGATCAGCCCGTTTCGCGGAAACATCTCGGTCGGGATGAAGTGCCATTTCAGGCGCTCTTCAGAATCGAAGGCATACGCAGCCTTCTGACGCTGCTCTGGCGTCAACGACGACAGGAACTTCGTCGCCGCATCGGCCATCGACGCGGCCGACTTTTCCGCCGTATAAGCGACGCCCATCCACGCGAGCAAGCAGCCAGTCGCGATCAACACCCGGGCAGAACGCACAGCAGGCATGGCCGGTCCTTTCAGTGCCGCAATTTTAGGCCGCCAACTCCAAGGCCACCAATCTTAAATCTGAAATCTTAAATCTTAAATATCAGGTATGGTGATCGGATGCGGGCGCGCCTGGTGACCGCCGTGATCCTTGCAGCCGCCTCAGCCTCGCTGACGGCCCAGACCGTCGGCTCCGCTCGGGCCGGGGCGCCCTCCCGCCAACCCGACCTCAAGACCGTCCTCGCCCGAGCCGCCGCCTACGTCGAGGAGTTCCGCGAGAGGTTGTCTGGAATCGTCGCCGAAGAGACCTACCGCCAGCAGGAGATCCCCGGCGAGCGCCGGGAACTGCGATCGGATCTCCTGCTGGTCCGATCGGAAACGTTCCCGCGGTGGCTGCATTTTCGCGACACATTCGAGGTCGACGGGCAGCCAGTCCGGGACCGCGAGGAACGGCTGACGCACCTGTTTTTCGAGCCTGCGACGGCGCTGGAGCGGGCGAAGCGGATCGCCACCGAAAGCAGCCGATACAACATCGGCCCGGTCGAGCGGACGATCAACGTGCCGCTCATGCCGCTGGTGTTTCTCGAGCGAAACGTGCAGCCGCGATTCCGTTTCTCCCGCAGGGCCGACAACGAGCGACCTGCCGTCCCCGAGCACCACGCCGCACATTTCCGTGTATCCACAGAAGTGTGGGTGGTCCACTTCGAGGAGCGCGAGCGTCCGACGATCGTTCGCGATTCGAAGAATCTCCGCGATGTGCCGAGCCGAGGGCCGATTCTGGATCGAACCTACCAGCGGACGCGTACTGATGAGCGAGACGCGGGCGAATCATCCGTCGCTCCGTGCCGACATTGCAGTCAACTATCAATCGGAGCCTCTCCTCGGCCTCCTCGTACCGGTCGCGATGTACGAGCGATACGAGAATACGCTGCCGGCGCAGCGTCTCCACCGAGCCAACGCTGGCGTCGCATCGAGGCCATCGCAACATACGGTAAGTTCCGCCAGTTTCAGGTCCACGTCGAGCAGGATGTCGATCTTCCACGATCTCCAATCGACCAACCTTTGACGGGCCCACCCGCGGCCGTCGAACGTCCGAACGACGAACGCCCGAACGACAGATAGGAGACCTATGCCTGCCCGACCGACGTGGAGGGGATACCTGAAAATCAGCCTGGTCAACATCCCGATCAAGGTGTTCCCGGCGACCGACGCCGCAGCCACCCTCAGCTTCAACCAGCTTCACGCCGAGTGCCAGACGCGCATTCAACAGAAACGCTGGTGCCCGCACTGCGAGCGCGAAGTCCCGAACACGGACCTGGTCAAGGGGTACGAGTTCGAGAAAGGCCGCTACGTCATCGTCGAGGAAGAGGACATCGAGAAGGTCCGTGTCGAGTCGACCCGGGTCATCAACCTCGAGAAGTTCACCGACGACACGGCGATCGACCCGATCTATCTCGAGCGGCCGTACTACCTGGCGCCGGACGGACCGGTCGCGAAGGAGGCGTTCGCCGTGATCCGCGAGGGGATGAAGGGCAAGGCCGGCATCGGCAAGGTGGCGCTGTACGGGCGGGAGTATCTGATCAAGGTCCAGCCGCGCGAACAGGGGCTGATCATGTACACGCTGCGGCACGCCAACGAGATCCGCAGCATGGACGCGATCGACGAGCTTGCCGACATGCCGGCGGCGGTCAAGCCCGACGAAGTGCGGCTTGCCGAACAGGTGATCGGGACGTTTGACGGCGAGCTCGACTTCGAGTCGTACCGCGACGAGTACCAGGTCGGCCTGCGCGAGATCATCGACGCCAAGATCGAGGGGCGCGAGATCGTCGCGCCGGAAGTGGAGGCGCCGCCCAAGGTCGTCAATCTCATGGACGCGCTGCGCAAGAGCCTGACGACCATCGAAGCCGACGAAGAAGAAGACGCCGGCCGCGCGATCCAGAAAGGCTGGATAGCTAGAATCCCATGTTCCGGATATCGTTCTTCAATCCGGGGTTGACGCGGAACCCGGCTTGTTCGGCCGCTCTCACGGCTGCCTCCGCCTCCGTCTTCCGGCCGGTCATCATGTACACGACCGCCAGGTTGTTGTACGCCTCACCGAGCTTGCGGTTCGCCTCGACGGCGGCCTTCCACTCAATCTCGGCGTCGGCCAGCTTCTCTTGACGGAAGTAGGCAGAGCCGAGCGCAAGCATGACCTCGCCAGGCACTACCGCCTGCTCGTGGCGATCGCGACCGTCCATGGCTTCGAGCGTACGGAGCCGATCCTCCAATTGGACGGCGTATGGGCCGGTCGCCCCTCTCGCGAGGTGGAGCCGGGCGAGCGATGTCTTGATTTCGCCGATCTCGTCGCGTCTCGCGCGATCGCGCTGGTCGCGCTCCTTCTGGGAGCGGGTGGCGAGACTTTGAAAGGCTTCACGAGAGCCCTGGTAGGCAGCGACAGCCGCGACGAACCGCTTCTGCGCCATCCGGCACTGCCCGAGGTTGTAATGCGCCAGAGCCATCAGCGGATCGATCTCGATTGCGGCTCGGAACTGCGACGCGCCCTCTTCCCACCGTTCGGCCCGCATCAGCAGGACGCCCTCTTTGTAGTGGCGTTCCGCCAGCCTCACGTCGACCGCTGGCGGTTGAGCCGCCGTAGAGCTCATGATCACGAACGCAACGACCGAAGCTGCTCCCGTCATCTTGACCTCCCGGCCGCCTGGGGGCGCTACTGGCGGTCGATTGTCAAAAGTTCAACATCCTCCAGGGTGCGCTTCGTCACTTCGTCGCGCAGGACCATGCGCAGTTCGTGGGCGCCCACCGCGTCGGCAGGCACGGTGATCGCGATCGTCACGGTACCGGGCCGCAACTGGCCGGGGGGACCGGCTAGCACTTCGGCGCCGTCCGCCACTCGGCGCAGGCTGTAAGCCAGCGTCACTCGCGGCCCCCCTGCGGCACTGTCAATCCCCGCCCCGATGACGTCGAATGCGCAGAACAGCCGCGCGCCCGCCCTGAACGTCCGCCGCGCGATCGGCACCGGCCGACCGGGCTGACCCGGCGCCGCGGATTGTAGCGTATCGGTCACGACAGGCGTCGTGATCCGCAGCCCGTCGGGCCATGGCACGTCGAACTCATGGCGGACGCTTCCGACCATGCCATTGGCGCGATCCCGTAGCAGAATCGTCGCGAAATAGCGGCCCGGCGCCAATGAGAACTCCCGCCTGATCGGCAGGCCCGTCCTCCGTGCCTGTTCGAATGCTTCCGCGGGCATGTCGAGCTCGACGAGCCGTTCGTCGCGCTGCAGCTCGCCCGTCTCGCGATGGCCGACGAGTACATACGACTCCAGGACACCGGTGTAGCGGCCGTCACGTGGCCGCAACTGAAGCGGAGCAGGATCGGCCTCCGCAACGAGCAGCGTCTGCACCTTGCCGTCGGAACCGGCACCGAATGCGTAGCTCGCAAGTCGGAGCGGAATGCCTGACACACCGAGCGGTGAATCGAGACCGGCTCGCACTGCCGGAGCCAGCTTGTCGCCGGACGCCCGGCGTTGCGTCTCGGAAGCGGCGTAGTAACCTCCGCGGGCGCGCACGTCCACGCCGGAACGGTTCACGCCAACCTCGATTTTGCGAAACGCGCCGTCGCGGCGTGTATTCGTCGAGCTGTAGCCCAGGAGATAGTACGAACGGCCCTGGTCGGCAAGACGGGTCAGACCGGAGACGAGGTTCGTCCCGGTAATCGTGCTGCCGCCGGTGTCGGTGGCGATCGCCCGTGTTCCGTCCGCATCGCGGGATGCCAGCGCCAGTGACGTCGTCGCATCGCGGTCCTCGACCGCTCTTGCGGTGTCGGCGCCGCCGCCCGCCAGACCGGGCTGGCCGGGTAGTCCTTCCGGGCTTCGGACATCGACGAAATGCACTGCCACGTTTGCGTTCCGTGCGGTTTGCACGAGCGTGCGGAAGCCGGGAAGGGTTGTGTCCGGAATGAAGCCTTCGGAGAAGAAGAACAGGCTTTTGCGGCCGCGCGCCGAGGCGAGCGCGGCGGAGATCCGGTCGAGCGCACCGAGCGAGGCCTGGATGCGCGTCTGTGCCTCTCGATAGGTCTGACGCGCCTTCGCCTGGATGAGGGCAATGCCGGGAGACACGTCGAGCTCACGGCGCAGCGTCGGATCGCCAGGGGCCGCGCCCGCCTCCGGAATGATGTCGTTCTCGAAGAACCGCCTCGCCACCTGAGCCAGCGCCTGGGGGTCGGTCTTGAGCGTAATCGCCATCGCCTCGTGGTCCCAGATGCGGTCGGGCGTGTTCTCCATCCGTCGCGCGCCCTGCAGCTGCCGAACGCGCTCGAGCAATGCGTCGCGGTCCTGCGGCAGCTCCCCGGTCCAGCCGAACCCGCTCGACGACAGCGCGATCATGACGCGGTCTCCTGGACGGAGCACGTGCTCGATGAACTGCGCAATCGTGTCACGCGCCCGCGGCGTCGCGAACTGCGTGACGTTCATGTCATCGAAGACGATGAAGAACCACCGGCCGGCCGCATCAGGCCGTTGCTCGTTGGTCGATACGCGCATCCGCCCCTGCAGTGTCGGTGGCGACGGCGGCAGGGCGATCGCGTCGAATGCGGTCACCTGCTGACGCACGCCATCCTCCCGGACCGTGAAGTCTTCCGGCCTAAGGCCCTGGACAGGATTGCCGCTACGATCGAACACGACCGCGTCAACCGTGACGAGGTCGACGCGCGAAGGAAAGGTCGGCTGCTGCGCTCCTGATCCCGTTGCGGCCGCGAGGACGAGGATGATGGCGGTAAGCAGAGAGCGTATGCGCATAAAGGAAAAGGGGGCGGATTGCTCCGCCCCCTTCACTATCCGCCTCCCTCTGGAGCCGGTCAAGAGCTACCAGTCGAACCGCGCACCGAACCGGATCGAAAGCGGGGCCTGAAACGAGCTCGTGGACGAGCCGCCGCCTAGCGTCGGCTGTCCGAAGTTCGGGTTCACCGCACCGAACGTGATTTCGGACCAATTGTCGTAGTTCAGCGCCGCCCGGCGGTTGAACAGGTTGAAGACATCCGCCAGCACGGTCACGCGCTGCGCGCGCCGAGCTCGAAGCGGTAATCGGCGTGCAGGTCGACGCCCAACTCTACAGGAGTCCGCTCCTTGAAGCCATCGACGGTCTCGATGCCCTCGCCGCGCACCGTCAAGGGAATTTCGCCCGGCGTTCGCGTACGCCGGATTTCCGGCCAGCGCGGTCAGAGAGGTGCCCGAGATGGCGTTGAAGCCGAAGCCGAGGTTGAAGTGTCCAAGATGTAGTTGCCGTACAGCTTCAACTGGTGCGGCCGATCGTTCGGCAGCACGCCGGTGCCGAGCGAGTCGCCCTGGTAGCGGATATCGCCGCGAGCCGCCGTGAAGTCCCGATCTGAGTGTAGGTCGGGTCGTTGGTCGGGAAGTCGAAGAGCGAGGTGATCGCCGGATCGGACTGGCCGTTGTCCGACCGGAAGAATCCCTCGAAGTTGCCTTCGAGCTGGCTGAACCGGTACGACGCGATCGCCGCACCAGTTGCCCGCCAACCGCCTGTTCAACGTGAGCTCGAACGCGTTGTACATATGCGTGGGGTCCTCGAACGAGCTCGGCAGGACACCGCCGCACGACACGGTCGGAACATCCGCGTTGACGTTCAGAATCGCGTATTCGACCGATGCAGCGCCGCACGCACCGCTGGCGAACGGCTCGAAGTAGCCGACCAGCGGCAGATCGGAGATGTCCTCCAGGATCTGCGGCATGTTCCTCCGGATGAACCGGAAGGCGAGGTTCGTCGAATTCAGCACGTCGAACTCCACGCCGGCGAGGATCTCGTTCTTGTAGGTGGAGCCGGAATCAGGATCGATTGGCGCCGCGTGGAGTCCGGCCTGTTGAAAATGCGTAAGCCCGCCGGCGAACAACGTGCCGTTGGCCACCGGTTGCGTCAGCGCTGCGTCTCTGTAGTCCTGCCGCGTGATGCCCGCGTCGGCCGACATCGAGCGCGCCGCGAGATCGTTGGGAATCTTCGCGTAGAAGCGGCCATACGATGCAAACAGTTTCGCCCGGCCGTCGCCCCTCAGATCGAAGGCCACGCCGAGCCGTGGGGCCAGGTTGTTCCACGCGAACGAACACCGGATCGCCGGTCCGGTGCCGTCACCCTGGCCGGGCCGCGTGTCGCCCTCGAAGCAGAGATCCGGATTGTCGCCGACGGGATCGACACCGCTCAAGTTCTGACGCTCATACCGAATACCAGGCCGTATCGTCAGCCTGCCCGCCTGCCAGGTGTCTTGCAGGAAGAAGCTGAAGGCCTCCTGGTTGGTCACGTCGGTTGGAACGAGCTTGCCGCGAGTCGAACGGTGGAACGGTTCTCGCTGCATCGGTGCCGAGGCGAATCTGAATCGGCCCGCCGGTCACCGTCGACCCACCGGTCGAGAGGAGAAGGTTCGGACCGCTATAGTCGAAGTCACGCGTGAACTCGATGTTTTCCAGCCCGACACCATACCTGACTTGGTGATCGCCGGCGCCGCTCAGAATGTGCGTGGACTTGACGCCGTACTGGAAGTTGCTCCCTTTGTCACGCTCGTAGCTGCCGAGCCCGCCGCTGCGCCCGTTCGGCGTGAACCGCAGGTCCTGGTAGAACCAATCGTCGACGGTCGCAATCTCGTTGAACTTGTTGGACGAGCTCGCCAGGTTCGCTTCGACGAGCCAGCTCGCTCCGACAATGCCGTCGTATCGAAGCGTCTGATTGTGTCCACCGTACTCCAGCTCGCTGGAGCCACCGTCGATTGACGTCGTTCCCGGGGCGTCGGCGTACGCGATGCGGCGAAGCTCCGAATAGCGCTGCAGGCCGCTCTCACCCTTTGATGGATCGCCAAACAGCGAGACATCGAAGCGGTGATTTCCGCTCACATTTGCGCTCAGCTTGCCGGCATACGACTGGATCGTCCGTTTGCGGTCGACAACCCCGAGACTGGCGTACCGGGAAGCCAGGCGGCGCGGTGAAGCCGCGCTGCTGCCACTGCGGGTTGTAGGTGCCGAAGAAGAAGAGTCGATTCTCCACAATCGGACCGCCGACGGAGATGCCGATGTCGGAATCATCGACGCTGGCGGTGTTGACAGTTGCCATTCGGAGTGGTCAGCTCCTTCCACGACGCTTCGAGCGCCGACGGTCTTGTATAGCCGAACAGGCCGCCGGAGAACTGGTTGCCGCCGCTCTTCGTGATGACGTTGACGACGCCGCCGGTGGTCTGGCCGAATTCCGCCTCGAAGCCGCCGGTCTTGATTTCGGTTTCCTTGATGAAGTCGCTCGTCACTCCAGCGCCCAGCGAGCCGAAGATCGAGTTATACGCACCAAAGCCGCCGAAGCCTGTGTCGGTGATGTTGACGCCATCGATCACATAAATGTTCTCGAGGCCGCTGGCGCCATTGATGGACGGATTCGCGTTGCCGCCGGCCAGGTTGATGCCGGCGCTCATCGTGACGCCCGGGACCCGTCCAGTGTGGACGCGAGCGAGCGACCGACTGGAAGGTGCTGGAGCGTCTCGCTGTCGAGGACGTTCCCCGCGGTGGTATTGGTGATGTCGATCGCGGTGGCCCCGGCCGTCACCTGAACCGTCTCCGCAATCCCACCGGTCTCCAGCGCGAGGTTCAACTCACGACGTGTGCCGAGCTGGACGCTTAGGTCCCTTTGCTCGGCGGCTTTGAAGCCTGAGAGCTCCGCGCGGACTGAATACGATCCGGGCACCAGCAGCGGCGCATAGAAGCGACCGTCGTTGTCAGTCACCATTGTGCGGGCACCTTGAGCGCCGGTGATCGTGATCGTCGCGCCCGGCACTGGCAGGCCCTGCGGATCGACGACGCGGCCGCTGATCGACCCGGTCGTCTCCTGCGCAGCGGCAGCGCCCGTCAGCGCCAGCGCGAATACGAGAAGAAGAGTCCCCATGCGTGCGAACATCAGTTCTCTCTCCTTTGAAGAGTGGCCCGTTGCACGGACATAGCGCCCGGCCCAATGTTGACCGGTTGTTCTATAACGAATCCCACCGCTTTCGCAATCTTTTAATGATCGCGCAATACTAAAGTTCCGCGGCAAGCACCTCACGTGCCCTTTTGCACAATTTCAGTCAAATCTGAGTCTGAATTCAAACATTTGGATGACTTGCCGACTTCCGCGCAGGCGATCGACGAGCATGCCGGCATGCCGGCGGCGGTGAAGCCCGATGAAGGCCGGCTTGCCGAACAGGTGATCGGAACGTTTGCCGGGGAGCTCGACTTCGAGTCGGTCCGCAACGACTACCAGGTCGGCCTGGGGGAGATCATCGACGCCAAGTTCGAGGGGCGCGAAATCACTGCGCCGGAGGTTGAGGCACCACCCAAGGTCGTTAATCTCATGGACGCGCTGCGGCAAAGCCTGGACAGAGCATCAGCACCACGGCGTTGCGATCCAACAGGTTGGATCAAAGACTCTAATCTTTTGGATAATCAGGGCTTCTGGATTTCAGGTATTTTCGAACAAACGGTCAAAAACCTTGAAAAGTGAGGATACATTCCCCAACAAATTGCCTATGATTCGCTGGCATTACGCGTGCTCTAGCGATGCTGAACAACTGTTCAACAAGAAGAAAGGAAACCGCAAACAATGAGACGAAAAAGCCTTGCTCGTCGCGCTGCTGGCCGTCATCCTCGGCAGCCGTCCGCGCCATTCCAGAGGATGAGATTGATCTTCGGGAAGCATCCACCAGGTCGTGCGTTTGAGGAGAAACCTATGATGAAGGCTTTCGGCGGCATCGGTCTCGTGCTCACTCTCATGTTCGTCCCGGCATTGACCGCGGCCCAGACGGCCCAGGTCGGTGGGGTTTCCGGCGAAGTCACCGACGCGACCGGCGCGCGCCTGCCAGGCGCGACGGTGACGCTGGTAAGCGTCGAACGGGGCGTGGCACGATCAACAGTCACCGACGGCGAAGGCGCATACCGCTTCTCGCTCGTCGCTCTCGGCACTTACAACGTGAGCGTGGAGCTCTCCGGCTTCACAACGGTCCAGATTACAAACAATCTCGTCGAAGCGGAAAAAACCACCCACGTGATGGTGTCGCTGCAGGTGGCAAGTCTCACTGAAGCGACCACGGTCGTCGGCAGACTCCGATCGTCGATGCGGGCAATCAGACGCAGCAGGCCCGGCTCCGTGTCGAAGAGTTCGAAAAGATGCCCTGGGCACGCAGCTACCTGAATCTGATCGCGGCGGCTCCCGGTGTTGTCGGCACGGCCAACGTCAACTCCCACGGCGCGCTCACCAACAGCAACCGTTCATGTTCGACGGCGTGAACACGACCGACCCGACAACCGGCACGTTCGGCAGCAACCTGAACTTCGAATCAGTCAGCCGAGGTGGTTGTTCGCACGCCGCCGTGTCGGCGGGAATCGGGCGATCGTCAGGGAGCGTCATCGACGTCATCACGAAGTCGGGCACGAACCGGTTTGCGGGATCGTTCAAGTACCTGGCAGAAAACGACAACTGGAACGCGCAGAACAACGATGTGAAAAGCGAAGTCGCGCCGTTCCCGTCGCTCGCCCGCACCAAATACGACAAGGTGAACTCGATTTACTCGGGAACGTTGGGTGGTCCAATCATAACAGAGACCGCGCCTGGTTCTTCGTGAGCGTATGAAGACTCGGCGGAGGACGACTCCCGGAAGTCCAGCTGAACGCGCGGCCGGGCATCACGCCCGAAACCTTCCAACAGGTGCCGAAGATCCCTCGTTCAATGCCCGTGGAACGGTCCAGCTGGGCCCCGCGCAGAACCTTGTGGGTGAAAGTCGTGCGAACGCCAACGAGCGGGATTCGTTCGAAACGACTACTGGGGGGGCGTCAATTTTTCCGGCAGAGCGCGAATCACTCACTGCCCAGGAACAGGGGGGGACGAGCGTCGCGGGACGGTCCATCGGCTGTGCTCAACCCCCGCTGGACGGCCGAGGCGATGGATGGCTTATGCGACGGGAGTTCATCGACGGTGCGTCCCCTACGAGCGAACCAACGTGGACAACGGGGCACCGTATCTCGACTTGAACGACAACCGTGTCTACAACGGCGCGACGTTCGACGGTTATGTCAAGCGGCCACGCCTGCAGGCAACCGGCGCGCTCAACAACTACACCACGATCGGCGGCCGCACGCACAACTTCAAGCTCGGGCTGGACTGGCAGAGTGTGACGTCTGAGAACTCGTTCAAGTATCCCAACAGCCAGCTGTTCTACGGCCTCGGATTCGACCCGGTCGCCAGAAGTTTTGCGACTAACCAGTTCTCGAGAGGACTACGATGATGCGCCGTCGCAGTCGAACGGCGATCTGATCGCCATCTACGCGCGCGACAAGTTCGAGATCGGCACGCGTGTGAGCGCCGAGGCGGGCCTCCGTTACGAGCGGCAGGGCGGCACGAGCGATGTCGGCGTCGACACGGTGGCCACGAATACGATCGCCCCAAGACTTTCGGCGAGTTACGCGCTCAGCGACGACGGCAAAAGTCTGCTGGTCGCTTCCTACGGCCGTTATTATGATGCCGTGTTGCAGACGTTTTCAGATTCATTCGCGAGCGTCCCGCAGCAGGAGAACTACAGCACCTACATCTGGAACGGTTCGGCATACGTGTTCGACAGCACCACCGTATCGGCCGACAATCCGTTCAGGCCGAATACCGACGTCCGGCCCCGCAGCCTCGACGAGTTCACCGTCGGCTTCGACCAACAGGTCGGCCGTACAATCGGTGCCGGTGTTCGGTATATTCACCGGACCTGGGGCAACTTCATCGACGACATCATCACGTTCAACCCCGACGGCACGCGCAATCGCCGCGCTGAGAACATCGATTCGGCCGAGCGCACCTACCGGGGGATCGAGTTCTCGGTGGACAAGCGCTTCTCGAGTGCCTGGTCGGCGATGGGCAATTACACCTACTCGAGAACCCGCGGCAACCACTTCGACACCGGCGACAACTTCACGACGCTCGAGGACTACTCGAAGTCGACCTGCCGTCAGACCGTGGATCCTGGCCTGTTTGGCGGCGGCACGTTCCCATGCAGCGAGATCTTTCCGAACCTGTACGGCAAGCCGATTTTCGATCGTCCGCACCTGATCAAGCTCAATGCGGCGTACAGTCCGCCCGGTGGGTCCGGTTAATCTCACAGCCGGCTTCGTCGGCACGGCGACGTCGAAGACGACGTATCAGAAGCAGCGCACGGTCAGCGTGGTCAGTCCGGTGACGGGCGGCAATTTCGCGAACTACACGTACTTCTACGAGCCGCGGGGGAGCCAGCGCGTGCCGGGACTGCTGGACGTCTACGACTTGTCGCTGGAAGGGACCTGGCGCGCGGGACCGAGGAGGGACCTCGGAATGAAGTTCGAGATCTTCAACATTTTCAACAACGAAGAGAAGCTCAACGTGAGCAACCTGAATTGGTGCAACTCGACGTCAACGGCCGCCTGCGCGACGGCGGTCGCCAACTTCGGCACGGCGACCGCTCGCGGGGCGTTCCAGGGACATCGGACGTTCCGACTGACGGCGCTGTTTCGGTTCTAAAACAGGGCTGGTGGGGCGGGTGGGGCAGACAGGCAAGTAGGTCTGCCCAATCTGCCCGTTCCATGTCCGATCCGCGCGCCCTCAGATCGCCGCTAACGACCTTGGACGCTGTCGAGGATGGCGGCCAGATCGATGCGCTTCAGGATCGGCTCGCTGCCGGCCTCTTTGTAAATCTCGTTCGCGATCTGCTGGGAGAGAAGCTGCGGCAGGTCCGTCACGTGCGGATGCCGGAACCGATCGACCTGGATCGTCGGGGCCGTTACCCCGAGATAGATTGAGAGCCGCAGCGGCACAGGGAGGTCGAACGCGAGCAGTTGAAGCCGACGAGGTGCCCCTGCTCCACGTGATGCCAGACGGTCGAGAGCAGCGTCGCCCCGTCCATGGTGGCGAGCGTCGCCGTGGTCGACTTAGGTTCCCGCTCTCGCCACCAGCCCACCGCCACGACACGGCACAGATCCGGATCCAGTGAACACCGCTCGAGTGGGCGGGAGGGCATCAGGCCCTCCCGTTAGAGGCGCTCATCCCTCGATCACGCTTTCACACTGAATGCGCCGCCTCGTGCGACTTCACCTGACACGTTGGCGCACGATGCGTCGATCCCCGCCTCGTTGCCAAGGATCCGTGCATGTCGACTCATCACCGGGTCTATTTATCACCGGTGACAAGGAGGCATGCATGTTCACATCCTCACGTGTCGCCAGCACCTCTCCTGATTAACCTCACGCTGTTGATGACGCTACCGCGGCCTGGGCTTGCGCAGGATGGTGACAGTGGTGGCATCTTCGGCAGGATTACGGACACCCACGGTCTCGGTATTGCGAACGTCGGCGTGACGATCGAATCAACCAGCTCGCCAGAGTCTCATCGGACACGGACTGCTATCGAGGGTTCGTATGCCATACCGCGTGTGTCTTCAGGATCGTACGAGATCATTCCTCACGGCGCCGCAATTCAACGAGGTCCGTCGAACCATAACATTGCCACCGCACTTGGCGGTCCGATTCGACGTCACGCTCAGCATTGCCAGTTACGTGCAGACCGTTCAGGTGACAGCGGAACCGTCGCTGCCTGCCAAAGTGCCCGGGCAATCTACCTATCATTCTGGAGAAATCGAACTCCTCGCTGTACCACGAACACCGCAAGGTATTGCGCAGCTGGCGCCAGGAGTAACCGATACCGCACCAACCGCTGGCCAGATCGCAATTAGCGGTGGCTTCGCCTTCGACAACTCTTTCCGGATGAATGGTGTTGATGTCGCCGACAACCTCTTTGCGGTGCCATTCAACCTATTCATCGAGGACGCTATCGAGCGAACCGACATATTGACGGCCGGTATACCAGTCGAATTTGGTCGCTTTACCGGCGGCGTCGTCAACGCCGTCACGAAGAGCGGCACGAACGTGTTTCGCGGAAGTTGGCGCGGAAATCTCGCGAGCCCATCCTGGTCGGCGATGACGCCGTTAGAACGCTGCGTGGCGCCGGGTCGGGTTACGCCTGCGGGTTGTGTTCCGGCAGCGCCACGGCCGAATGATCTACACATGACCCACGAGGCTACCGTCGGCGGTCCGATCGTTCGGAATCACCTTTGGTTCTTCGGCGCAGCACGTTCGGCCCGTGTGACCCACTCCGCTAGCCTGCCGCGAACGAACCTGCAGAATACTCAGACAGACGTAAACCGGAGGATAGAGCTCAAAGCATCCGGGGCCTTGACGAACGCTCATCATGTTGAGTTCGGTTACTTCAACAACTCTACGCGACAAACGCGACGACCCACACTACCGTCGACGATCGATCCGTTCGCACTCGGTGACCGACGCCTTCCGAACTGGTATGCGTCGACTGAGTACCATGGCATCGTTCGCGATTGGCTCGTTCAGGCACACTTCGCCGAACGGACGTTCCGCTTTGAAGACGCACACCGATTAGCAGGGTCCATCGCCGACTCGCCGTTTCTGACGCTCACTCGCGAGCGCGATCACTACAACGCGCCATTCTTTGACGGGAACGACCCAGAGTCCAGGCGTAGTCGACAGTTCACTGCAACAGCAGCTCGTCATGTACTGGCGCAGGCGAATCTACGTCATGACTTTAAGATCGGCTACGACTTCGCGCGCCACAGCCGGATCGGCGGCAATTCCCAGTCTGTCACGGGCTATGTATTCAACGCGGATTACGCGACCGATTCGACTGGCGTGGCCCTCTACGACCCGCAGGGACATTTGCTACCAGTTTTCGCTCCTGGCGTGAGCTTGCTAGAGCACTGGTTGCCGGTGAAGGGAGCAGCACTGCATGCAATTACTCATACGCTTCTTGCACGCGATCGGTTGACCCTTGGTGACCGCTGGTCGGCCGACGTTGGTTTCCGGTACGAGTGGGTGACCAGCGAAACGAGCGTCGGCATTGATCGTCTGGCGACCAACACGTTGGTACCGCGCCTTGCCATCGCGCGCGATCTGAACGCAGATGGTCGACACATCGCGCAACTCTCGTATAGTTGGTACTCAGGCCGTTACAACGAGTTCCAGTTCGGTGCGAACAACAACGTCGGCAATCCCAATCTGCTCTTCGGCGTGTACACCGGACCTGCCGGCGCTGGTCGAGACTTCTTGCCGGGATTTGATCCGAACAACTATCTGACCCTTTACGGCCAGTTTCCCGCAGAGAACGTGCACTACGCACCTCGCCTCAGGGCAGCGATCGCCAAGGAGTTCGCGGTGTCGCTCAGGAATGGTCTCTTCGGCAATCGTGCGTATATTGAGGCCGCGTTCATCCACCGCAACTTCGGCAGCGTTATCGAAGACTATATTCAGGTAGACAACGGATTCACGAACGTGGTTGTGGACGGCTTCAACGTGGGCACGTTTACGAACATCGTGTTCCAGAACACGAATGCGGCATGGCGGCGATATGACGCCCTTGTGTTCGATGGCCGCTACAGCGTCACCGATCGGTGGTTGGTGAACGGCAACTACACCTTGCAACTGAGGAACGACGGCAACTATGAAGGCGAAGGTACGAACCAGCCGGCTGTGACAAGCCGCCTTGGCGATTATCCGGAGATTTTTACCGCCATTCGCCATTACCCCGAAGGGCGGCTCGATGATTTCCAGCGGCACAAGGTCCGCCTCTGGACGATCTACCGTCTCGGCTTGTCTCGTTTTGGGGATGCCTCGTTGTCGGCACTGTCGCGTATCGATTCCGGCACGACCTATAGCGATGCAGCGGCCGGGCAGCCGATCACCCCGACGCAACGGGCAAAACTCGGCACGGCCGGGTACCCTGATGCGCCGGCCAACCAGACGGTTTTCTTTGGGGAACGTGGCGCCAATTTCTTCAAGGGTTTCCAGGTTTGGGACCTCGCCGCCACCTACAACGTGCCGGTGCTCCAGAATCTGCGGCCATATGTCAACCTTTCGCTGTTCAACGCCTTCAACAACCAGAAGCTGATCCGCTGGAACACGACCGTCTCGCCCGATCCGACCTCGCCAGTCGACGAGAACGGCCTGCGCACGGACTTCCGTACGCGGGCCGATCCATGGCCTTGCGACCAGCAACAACCAGTTCCCGGCGCCGTCGATTGGCGGGACGGGCGGCCGGACGTGGCGCATCGCGGCCGGCTTCCGGTTCTAGCAAGGGCCGGTAAGGCAGGAAGGGCTGGTAAGGCAGGAAAGTAACAGCCGTTAACCTGTCGGCTTAAGCAACGTGGGGCGGGTAGGGACAACCTACCCGCCCTTTTTTTGTCCTGCGCGGACGACTCGCCAGATCACCACCCCGAACAGCAGCGCCACCGCCGAGAGCATCGAGGCAAACAGGATCAGCGTGCGGTAGAGAATCGACCGCGGCTGCATCTGCACCTCGAGCTCGAGCGGCTGGCCCCGCAGTCGATCCTGCAGCGCCTGCTCCCAGACGACGATGTTCCCACGGCGCAGGTTGTCGGGACCGGCATTGTGGTACTCGACGACGCTCGGAACATGGATGCGGAAGGCGACGAGCTCGTCTCCGGTCCAGTCCGCGGTCCGGTCCTGGTGCGGTGAGGAGACTCCACCCGCCACGGTCTGCTTGTAGACCACGGTTTCGCCCGGCTGTGCGAGCGAATACGAGGACCACGAAAATGGGCCGGCGGCGCCGAGCGTTCGCACGTCATCAGTCTCGAGACGGACGTGGACGTATTGCCGGCCGAGACGGCGGGACGTGGTGACGCGCATGACCCGAGTGGAAGGGGTCGTGAAAAACTGCCGGACCGCTTCGCGATCGATGCGCGCCGTCGGCCGCGTATCGAACGACGTCCCGCGGAGCGCATTCAAGGCAGCGATCGAACTGTTGACGTAAATCGTCGCGCTCCCGTCGAGCGACAGATACATCTCCTCTTCGTACTCGTACTGCCGGATGAAGCCGCCGCCGGTGGTGCATGCGGCGGCGGCGATCACGAGGACGCAGAGGATGACGACTCGCACAATTTCGGATGATATAGTAGAGGACGCAGAGGGAAGAGGCGCGCCGCTCTGCGCTCTGCGCTCTGCCCTCTGCGCTCTGCGTCCTCTGCTACCTCTGCGTCCTTGAAACCTGTTCTGTACCTCGTCGACGGCAGCTCGCAGATGTACCGCGCGTACCACGCGCCGATCAGAACGGCCGAAGGCACGCTGCTGCGCAATTCGCAGGGGATCCCGACCAACGCCGTCTACATCTTCGTCACGATGCTGCGGAAGCTGCTGAAAGAACAGCAGCCGGAGTACATCGCCGCCTCCTTCGACCTCCCGGGACGGACCTTCCGCGACGACATCGTGTCGGACTACAAGGCGAATCGCCGGCCGATGCCCGAGGAGCTGGCCGGACAGATTCCGCTCGTGCACCGCGCGTGCGAAGCGCTTGGCGTGCCGATCCTCACGCACGAACGATATGAAGCGGACGACGTGATCGGGACGATGACCGAGCGGGCGGCGGCCGAAGGGTATCGCGTGGTGATCGTCACCGGCGACAAGGACTTCTTTCAGCTGGTGCGGGACGGCATCCGCGTCTACAACCCTCGCGACGAGGGTGCCTGGTACGACGCGGCCGGCGTCAAGGAGAAGTTCGGCGTCTCGCCCGATCAGGTCGTCGACGTGCTCGCGTTGATGGGCGACACGATCGACAACGTCAAGGGGGTGCCGGGCATCGGCGAGAAAGGCGCGCGCGATCTCATTGCGGTCCACGGGACGCTCGACGCCCTGCTCGACCGCGCCGCCGAAGTGCCGCAGAAGAAGTATCGCGAGGCGCTCCTCGCCCACGCCGCCGAGGCGCACCAGAGCCGGGAACTGCTGCGGATCCACACGAACGTCCCGGTCGAGTTCGACATCACCGCCTTCCGCTATCGCGGACCGACGCGCGAAGCCTGCTACGAGCTCTTCTCGGAGCTCGGCTTCCGCTCGCTGGTGATGGAGTACGCGCCCACGGCCGATACCACCGCCAAGGACTACCAGCTCGTCACCACGCTCGACGGCGTGCAAAAGGTCGCGGCCGAGCTCAAGTCGGCTGGCCGATTCGCGATGCGCGTCCTGCCCGACTCTCCCGCCGCGGTGCGTGCGGGCATCGTCGGCCTCGCGTTCTCAATCGCCCCGCGCCAGGCGTGGTACGTCCCGATCGGGCACGTCGAGCCGTCTCAACTGCCCGCCGCGGAATCCGGTGCCGACCCTGAAAGAGGTGCCGACCCTGAAAGGGTCGGCCTACCTGGCAACCTGTTCGACCTGCCGGCCGATGACGTCTCGCGCCTTCACCCTCTGCGCCTCTGCGCTCTGCGTCCTCAGCTCCCTCTGCGTCCTCTACTCCCTCTGCAATCCTCGACGCATTCAAGTCCGTCCTGGAGGACCCGTCGGTCGAGAAGGTTGGGCATGACCTGAAGTTCGACATGATCGTCCTGGCGCGGCATGGCATCGCGCTCGCCGGCGTTGGCATGGACACGATGCTGGCGAGCTACCTGCTCGACTCGACGCGAACCGGCCATCCGCTCGAACCCACCGCCCTCGAGCACCTGAGCTACAAGGCGCTCACGGAAGAGGACGTCTGCGGCCGGGGCGCCAAGGCGGTGAGCCTGGCCCACGTCTCTCCCGAGGCTGCCCTGAATTACGCCGGCGAACGGTCCGATCTCGCGCTGCAGCTCGCCAACCGGTTGTCGCCGATGCTGACGACCGACGGGCTCGACGCGCTCGATAAGCTCTATCAGGACATCGAGCGGCCGCTCATCCCGGTCCTCGCGCGCATGGAGCAGGCGGGCGTCCGCCTCGATGCGCGAGCGCTGGCGGCGCAGTCGACTCACATCGAGCGCGAGCTGGCCAGGCGCAGCGAGCAGATTTACGAGCTGGCCGGCGAGCCGTTCAATATCAACTCGCCGCCCCAGCTCTCGAAGATTCTGTTCGACAAGCTGCAGCTGCCGGCGCTCAAGCGCAACGTCAAGACGAAGACGGCGTCCACCGCGGTCGAGGTGCTCGAGGAGCTCGCCCTCGCGCACGAACTGCCGCGGATGATCCTCGAATGGCGCGCGCTGCAGAAGCTGAAGGGCACCTACATCGACGCGCTGCCGCAGCTCGTGAATCCGGAAACGGGCCGCGTGCACACCTGCTTCAACCAGGCGGGGGCCGCCACCGGGCGCTTGAGCAGCAGCGACCCGAACCTGCAGAACATCCCGATTCGCACCGAGCTCGGCCGTGAGATTCGCCGCGCCTTCATCGCCGATCCCGGCCACGTGCTGATCTCGGCCGACTACTCGCAAATCGAGTTCAGGGTGCTGGCCCACCTGGCCGACGAGGACGTGCTGATTGAAGCGTTCCGGGGCGGCGCGGACTTTCACGAGCAGACGGCGCTGAGGCTGTTCGGCGAGAACAGCGGGCGCGATCCGCACCAGCTGCGGGCGACGGCGAAGATGGTCAACTACGCCGTGCTCTACGGCAAGACCGCGTTCACGCTGGCGAAGGACATCAACGTCCCGACGCAGGCCGCGCAGGAATTCATCGACGCGTACTTTGCCGGGTTCCCGAGGGTGCGCGCCTTCATCGACCGAACGCTGGCCGACGCTCGCGTGTCCGGGTTCGTCCAGACGTTGTACGGACGCCGCCGCCTGGTACCGGAACTGAACAGCCGGAACGGGCAGATGCGGTCGGCCGCGGAGCGAGCCGCCACCAACCATCCGATTCAGGGGACCGCCGCCGACATCATGAAGCGCGCGATGATCGACGTCGATCGGGTGATCGCGGCGATGCGGGACGTCCGGATGATCCTCACCGTGCACGACGAGCTGCTGTTCGAGGTGCCCCGCGGCCGGGCGGAGGATGTCGCCGCCGTCGTGCAGGACGCGATGCAGCATGCGGCAGCGTTGAAGGTGCCGCTGATCGTCGACGTCGGGATTGGCGAAAACTGGAAGGACGCGAAGGACTAGCGTGCGCGGCGACCCTGAAAGGGTCGCCCTACTTCGCCCAGCGCTCCTTGAAGAGCTCCCACTCGTCGCGCAGGCGCTCTTCTGGCTGCGCCGTCGCCTTCGCGCGATCGGGGATGATCCCGCGAAGCACGAGCTGATCGATATCCCCCCGCAGGTCCGCGTTCTCGTCCAGGCTGAGCCCGGCGCGGACCCAACCGGCGAGCGCCGCGTCCCAAGCGACCGTCAGGTCGCCCTGGCCCCGGGCGGCCGCCGCCAGCCAGTACGAAGCCGCCGTGCTCGACGGATTCGCACCGACTTCGACTTCCATGCGATCGAGGATCTTCTGGTACATCGCCCGGCGCTCGATATCTGCCTGCCGCCGGGCATCTCGGTCGATCGCGCTCGCCCACCAGTCGAGCAGACCGTCGCGCGCCGCGGGTGTGAGAAAGTCGGGACCCGCCAGGACGGCCCCGAAGATGGCGGCGGCCGCGCCGGGCGTGCCGTCGAAGAAGAGGGTCTCACCGAGACCGATGACGTATTCCACGCGCTCCGTCGGACTGAATCCCGCGGTGTTCAGTTTCTTCAGACGGTCCCGCGCGTTCGTCAAGTCGTCCGAGGCGGCGCTCTCCCGATAGCGCTCGAGATACGCACGGGCTGCAATCAGGTTCGCGCTGTCGGCGCGCGCCGGCGTCAAGGCGGCTTCCTCGGCCGCCGAAAGCGCGGCGCTGAACTGCCGCTCGTTGTACAGCACCCGCGCCCGTTCGAGCGGGTCGCGCGACTGGGCGGCAACGACCTGCCCGGCCAGACAAAAGGCCAGCGCAAGAACCCCGAACGACGAACGGCTGAGGACGCCCATCGCGCCATCGTAGCACATCATCAGCTCGACTAACCTCCTGAAAACACAGGCACTTGCGCGCTCAGGCACGATGGTTTTGGTACAATGGCCGCGATGAGGGAGCCGCGCGTCATCACGCGCGCCGAGCACACGATCTCGCGCCGCGACATCGACCCGGAGGCGTTGAAAGTTCTCTATCGCCTGCGGCAGTTCGATCACATCGCATATCTCGTGGGCGGCAGCGTCCGGGATCTGCTCCTCTCGCGGCGTCCCAAGGACTTCGACATCGGCACTTCCGCGCATCCGTATCAAGTCAAGAAACTGTTCCGCAACTGCTGGATCATCGGCCGACGGTTCAGGCTGGCGCACGTCAAGTTCGGGCCGAAAGTGATCGAGGTCGCCACCTTCCGGCGGCAGCTCCAGCCGGGGGAAGAAGTCGCGCCCGCCGCGCCGGCCCAGCCGGGGAGAGAAGTCGCGGCGGCGCACCACGACAACACCTTCGGAACGCCCGAGGAAGACGCATTCCGGCGCGACTTCACGATCAACGCGCTCTTCTACGACATCGCCACGTTCTCGATTATCGACTACGTCAACGGCATGGACGATCTTCACGCCGGCATCGTCCGCTCAATTGGCGATCCGGAAGTGCGCTTCAAGGAAGATCCGGTGCGCATGCTGCGCGCGGTGGCGCTGGCGGCACGGCTGAACTTCACGATCGATCCACCGGTCCTCGACGCCATTCGCCTTCATCGCCATGAGATCGCGCGCAGCTCGCCGGCGCGGCTGCTCGAGGAGTACTACAAGATCCTCCGCAGCGGGTACTCGGAGCGGATCTTTCGAGGGCTCGCGGAGGCTGGCCTGCTGGAGCCGATCTCCGCAGAGCTTCACCGGTCGGCCGGTGAGACCCTCTGGCAGTCGCTCGCGGCGCTGGACAGCTATCGTGCGCGATTCGCGAGCGTCCCCGAGACGCTCACCAACCCTGTGCTCCTCGGAAGCCTCCTCGTCCCGGCCGGCTTCCCGTCCCGAGACGCACGGCGCGACGATGCGGCCGCCGGAGAACGCACGCGGCCGGCGGGGCCGCGGCTGGGCGAGCTCCCGCTCGCGCGGCGGGACGTGGAGCGGCTCAGCCAGATCCTGCAGCTGCAGCGGCGCCTTGGTGACCTGGGCGCGAATCCCCGCGTGCAGAACGCGCTGACGCACCGCAACGTTTTCCGCGAGGCGCTCACGTGGTTGGATGTGCACGGCAACGGCCAGGCGCTCGTCGCGCACTGGAACGCCGTCGCCGAGCAAGGGGGCAACCAACCGGCCGACGCTGAAGGCCAGGGCGATCGACCTCCTCGCAAGCGCCGGCGAAGGCGACGCCGGCGCTACCGTCCCGCGCCCTCCTGAAACCTGTCGTTCGGCTCCTTCGCTGATCGTTCGAGGTTCGTCGTTCGAACGACAAGCGAAGCGACGCGAACGACGAACGACGAACGACATGGATCTTCAAAACAAGGCCGCGCTGATCACCGGCGGCAAACGGATCGGGCTCGTCGTGGCCGAAGAGCTCGCGCGGCGAGGGGCCGACGTCGCGCTCTCTTACGCGCGCTCGCGTGGCGAAGCCGAAGAGGCGGCCAGCCGGGTGCGAGCGGCCGGCCGCCGATCGGCAACCCTCCAGGCCGATCTCTCGTCGCCCGATGGCTGCCTCGCGGTCGTCAAGGGCGCCGTCGATGCATTCGGCCGGCTCGACATCCTGATCAACATGGCCTCGGTGTACGCGCGGAAACCATTCGCCGATCTGCGCGTCGCCGACTGGAACGGCCCCCTGGAAGTCGACCTGCGCGCGTCTTTCCTTTGTGCGCACGCGGCCGCCCCGCACATGCGCGCCCAGGGCGGCGGCCGCATCATCAATTTCGCCGACTGGATCGCGCGGAGCGGCCGTCCCCGCTACCCGGGTTTCTTGCCGTATTACGTCGCCAAGGCCGGCGTCGTGGCGCTCACCGAGGGGCTCGCGCTCGAGCTCGCCGGCGACAGGATCCTCGTGAACGCGATCGCGCCAGGGCCAATCCTCGCGCCGCCGGCGACGAGCGACGAGGAGATCAAGGCGGTGGAAGACGCGACGCCGCTCGGCCACTGGGGCGGCGAGTCGGAGATCGCGAAAGCCGTCGTCGCGTTGATCGACAGCGACTTCATCACCGGGGAAACGATCCGCGTGGACGGCGGCCGCCACCTCGTAGACGCTCCAGAACTGAGAATGCAACTGACGAAGACTCGAGGAGCTGCAGGAGATCTTCGTGTTCACGCGTTCCTCAGTTCTCCGAGTCGACTCCCGCCTTGTCGAGGATGGCGGTCAGGACTGCCGGCGCCCGGCCGATGGGCAGGTTGCTGATGTAGAAGTGGCGCGCGCCCGCGTCGGCCAGCGTGCGAATCGTCCGCGCGCAGATATCCTCGGCGGTATCACCGCCTTCGAACTCCCGCGTCAGCTGCTCCGCCGGCACCGGCAGGAAGGCGCTGCAGCGCCTCCAGCGTGCGCGGATTCGCGCTCCGGTAGTAGAACACACCGAACACGCCGGGCAGCGCGACGCCGCGCTGGTTCGCCACCTCGACGAAGCGCTCCACCTGCGCCGCATGATGGTGGCTCACCACCTGCGTGAGGTAGAACTCCGCGTTCAGATTGCCGGCCGTCAGGAAGTCTGCCTGGCGCTCGGGATCGGCGAGCGGGTTGGCCCACCCGCCGAGCGCGAGCGTGGTGTCGCGCGTGCGGATCATCTCGCGCAGCTGCCAGGCGTGCTCGACGCAGCGCGGTATTCCGAGCGCCTTGTCGCCGCCCAGGACGACGAGATCAGGAAACCCGTTCTGACGCGCCCGCTCGGCGTACGACAAGCAGTAGTCGAGCGTGTGCTTGACGGTCATGAACGGGACCACTCGCTCGCGCGGAACGTCTCGACCGAGGTTGATGACCAGGTGCCTGAGGTTGTCTTCCTCCTCCGCGCCGACCGCGCTGTCGGTGAGGAACACGAACGTTCCCCGCCGGGTGAGCCGCTTCACGGCATGGTAGGTATCAATCCAGGCGTCCATGCCCTCGCGCGCCGCCAGCTCCGCCCGGGGCGGCCGCAGCTCCGCCGCAAAGACGGGCGAGCCGGAGCGAAGGGCGGTCAGGAGGTCGGGGACGGGTACGGACATCTGTAATTAGGAATTATGGATTAGGAATTAGGAATGGTCGCGGGCACGCGCCCACTCCGCACCCATTTCGATTTCCTAATTCCTAATTCCAAATTCCTGATTGGCTTGCTTGCCGATGTGTCTTCAAGACTTCGTCGATCAGGAACAGATCGGTGAGCAGCGCCCGCAGGTGGATCGAAGCGTTCAGGTTGTCGACCAGCGGTGAGCTGATCGCCGGCTGCGCCAGGACCAGTTGCACGGCGGCCCGGGCGTCGAGGGCATCGCGTTCGAGCACGGCGATGAAGGCGGAGTACGGGGCTGGATCGACGTTCAACTGCGCGACGAAGCGCGTGAGAAACGTACTCAGGTCCGCGAGCGCCTGATCGCACTTGCCCAGGAACTCGCGGACCTGACTGTTGCCCTGATCGCTGACGAGCCCCTGTGCCGCGTAGGCCAGCAGGAACTCGTAGGCCGATTCGATCGCGTCGCAGCGCCTCTTGAGCTCGGAGCGGGCCTCGTCGAGCGAGGCCGCTTCCGCCGGCGTACTCACGCGCGGCTCGCGGGCTGCGCTTTATCCGTCACCTTCCAGCGCTGCGGATCGTGGTGCTCGAGATAGAGTCGGCGCGGGATCCACCCGAAGATCATCCCTTTCGTAATCCACCACTTGTCGGGTCGGACCGCGAAGTAGACATGCGCGATGACCAAGCCAACGAGACCGACGCCGGCGAGGCCGTGCAGCACGTAGGTGAAGCCCCAGGTCGCGTCGGTCATGTAGTACGGATCGCGCGTGAATAACGGCGTCCGGATGCGCGGCATCATCAGAAGCCCGGTGATCACCGCGGCGAAGCCGACGATAACGATCGCCAGGTGATACAGCTTGTTGCCGAGCGGGTACTTGCCCGGCCGGTAGCCCGGCACCTCTCTGCCGAGCTCGAGCATGAGCTCCGACTTGAACTCGGGGATGTCCTTCGGACCCACCCAGATCGACCAGAAGTCGAGCCAGAACGTGGCGTGGACGATGTGGTAGATGATCGACCCGGTCAGCACGAGCCCCGCTATCCAGTGCCACGTGACCCACGGGAACCTGAAGCCGGCGATCGGCAGGAAGGCCGTGAACAGCAGCACGAACATCGACGCGGCCATGACCCAGTGAAACATCCGCGCCATGAACGAGTGGCGCTCGATGTGGTCCGGGAAGATCCTTATGCGACGCCTCGAGCGCCGCCGTCTCCGCCTCGCTCCGTTTCCGGTGCGCCGACAGCACCATGTAGCTGGCATGCGCGACGAGGAACATGACGCCCGCGAGGAGGGACGCCCACAGCAGGTCCCACGAAATGTGCGTGAGGATTTGTTGTCCCCAGGGATTGCGTCCCCATGTCAGGAAATCCATAGTGGCCCCTTGAATGACTGGTAGTTGATATCTAACGTGACGAGGACGCAAGGAAGCAGAGGACGCAGAGCGCAGAGCGAGACGCCTCGGCTACTCTGCGCTCTGCGTCACTCTGCTTCCTCTGCGTCCTCGATTCGCGTTGCTTATGTCGTCGCGCGTCGCGCCCTGTCCGCGAATCGCGCGCTTCACCAGGTTGCGCATCAGCGGGATCTTGTAGCCGTTGTAGCGCAGCGGCTGCGCGCCCTGGATCGCCAGTTCGCCGGCCCGCGTCGCCGTCTCCTCGCTCCGCGGCTGCCCCGCAATCGCCTGCTCCACCGCCGTCAGCCGCAGCGGCCGCGCCGCCACCGCCCCCACCGCGATCCGCGCCGCCTGAATCGTGTTCCCCGACGTCTTGATCGCCGACGCCACGTTCACCAGCGGGAAGTCCCACACCTGCCGGTCCCGCACCTTCTCGAAGTAGAACTGCGCCCCGGCCCACGTCCCCGGGATCCGGATCGCCGTCAGCAGTTCGCCCGGCCGCAGCACCGTCATCCGCAGGATGTTGATGTCCGGCCCCACGAAATACTCTTCCGCCGACACCGTCCGCTCGCCGCCCAGGCTCCGGATCACCATCGACGCCTCCAGCGCGATCAGCGCCGGCGCCGTGTCCGACGGGCTCACCGCCACGCACCGGTCCGCCTGCAGAATCGCGTGCTCCCGGTTGATCGCCGTCGGCGTGTCCGCGTAGCAGATGTTCCCGCCCGCCCGGTAGCACGTCCACCCGCTCCGGTAATACCAGCAGCGCGTGTCCTGCGACACGTTCCCGCCCAGCGTCCCCTGGTTGCGAATCTGCGGCGAGGCGACCAGTTCCGCCGCTTCCATCAGCAGCCCGTAGCGCTCGCGCACCACCGGATGCTTCACGACTTCGGTGAGCGTCGTGAGCGCGCCGATCTCCAGGCCCGCCGTCGGCCTCTTTGATCCCCCGCAGCTCGTTCACCTGGCTCAGGTCGATCACCACGTTGGTCCGCTTCGACCGGTCCTTCAACCAGTCGAACGTGTCCAGCCCGCCCGCCAGGATCCACGCGTCCGACCCGTGGCGGTCCAACAGCGCCAGCGCATCGTTCACATTCGCCGGCTGGAACAGCTCGAACACCGGCATCACGTCACGAATTACGGCCATCGTCCTACTCCTATCGGGGGCTGGGGACTGGAGCCTGGAAGTCCCCGAGGTCCTCGTCCCCAGCCTCTAGTCCCGAGTTAAATGTGAGCCGTCAACCCTTCAGTGGTGCGGCGCCCGAACTCGAGCGACGTCAGAATCATGTCCGCGTTCACCGGTGCGCGCCTGAACACTTCGTCGCCGACCGCGGCGGCAATCGCGTTGAGGATCGCGCCCAAGCCCGCGCCCACCGGCGGCTCGCCGATGCCGCGGACGCCGACCGGCGTCTCCGGGTCCGCCACGTCGAGCGCGGCGAACTTGAATTCATTCGGCGCGTCGAGAATCGTCGGCGGCTTGTTGTAGTGGAACCGCTTCGCGAGCGGCACCCCGTAGTGCTGGTCGTAGACCCACTTCTGACCGATCGCGTGGCCGATGCCGAGCATCAGGCCGCCGAAGGTCTGGCCCTTGAGGCTCCGCGGGTTGAGCACGGTGCCGCAGTCGGCAACCGCCGCGAACTCCAGGATGTCGTAGGCACCGGTCTCGACGTCGACTTCCACTTCCGCGAAGCCGGCGACGAACGACTGGCTCGCGCCGTTGCGCGGGTAGTTGTCGCGCGCCGCGACGACGAGCCCCTGGCCGGCCAGACCAGCGACGGACCGCTTCGTGAACGCGTTGATGTTGTTGGTCTTCCGGGACCTCGTGGCCGTCGTAGATGCCGCCCAGCTCGATCGCCTTCTTCGCGGCATCGGCGAACGTCATCCGGCCGACGCGCCCGTTCGACACGGGGTAGCTTGCCGGATTGCCGCCGTAGGTCTTCGCCGCGACCTCCTGCAGCCGCGCTTTCGCGGCGGTCGCCACGGCGTGCGCCGCGCGCGTCATCGCATGGGCGGTCTGGCTGCCGGCGGAGATGCACCTCCACGGCAGGTTCTTGCGCGGTGTCGCCGTAGACGACTTCGAACTGCTCCCACGGCGTGTCGAGCACCTCGGCGACGACGCGATGCACGTCGAACATCGAGTGCGTGCCGAGGTTGCCGATGCCGGACTGGACCTGGATCTTGCCGTCAGGCCGGAACACCAGCAGGCCGTCGAAGCCAATCGAGCCGGCGGTGTAAGCGCTGACCGCAACGCCGGAGCCGCGCACCTTCGTGCCGACACGACGGCCGCTGCGCGCCTTCTTCTCTTCCCAGCCGAACAGCTCGGCGCCCTTGGTGAGCGCATCCTTGACGTGGGAGTCGGTGACGCGCTGCCGCTGTCCGTTGGCGCCGGCTGCACCGAACGGCGCACGGCCCTCGGGCGCGTTGATCCGACGGATTTCCACCTGATCGATCCCGAGCTTGTTGGCGGCCTTCGTGATGACCGGCTCCATCAGGCCGTTGCCCTGCATCCCGCCCGGTGCGCGCTGCGACGTCTTCGGCGGCGTGTTGGTGAGCACGGTCACTGTCCGCCACCGCATCGCCTCAGGCTGATAGCACAGCGAGATCGTCTGTCCGGCAGAGTTCACGTCGCCCTGCTGGTTGTAGGGGCCGTTCTCCTGGATCGCAAACCCGTCGATCACGACGATCTTGCCGTCTTTCCGGAAACCGACCTTGACGCGCGACGTGAGGCCCGGCCGCGCGCGGCCGACGTAGTGCTCCTCCTCGCGGGTGATGCGCATCAACACCGGCGCGTTCGCCTTCTTCGAGAGCAGCGCCGGTATCGCGTAGAAGATCGCGCCCGGGATCTTGCTGCCGAAGCCGCCGCCCGTGTACTCGCTGATCAGGACGACATCCTCGGGCTTGATGCCGACGCTGGTCGCCACCGACCCTACAGTCTGAACGGTGCTCTGCGTGCCGGCGTGCATGTAGAGCTTGCCGTTCTGCCAGTAGGCCATCGCCGAGCGCGGCTCGAGCGGCTGATGGCCAGTCGAAGAACCGAGGAACGTTTCGTCGAGGACGAGATCGGCTGACTTCAGCGCGGCCTCGACATCGCCGTAGACGAATTCACCCGTGTGCTCGCCGAGCGGCAGCTGCCCCTCTTCGGCGGCATCGAACACCTGCTGCGTCCACTTAATTTCAGCAACCTGCGGTCCGCCGCCGCCGCCCGGTCCGCCGCGACCGCCGCCGCGACCACCTTCGGCGCCGCGTCCTTCCGCGCCACGGCCTTCGCCGCGGCCACGCGCGCCTTCCGCACCGGCTGGTGCCTGCGCGCCAGCCGCGCCTGCTGCCGCGCCAGCGGCCGCTGCGCCGCGCTCGCCGCGGCCTTCACCACGAGCACCGCCTGCGCCGGCCTCGGCCGCACCGCGCGCTCCCTCACCGCCGCGCGCACCGCGTGCCCCTTCCGCACCTGGTGCCGCACCCGGCCCGGTGCACCTTGAGCAGCCGGTGCACCTGGTGCCGCAGCCGGTGCACCCGAGCCCCTTCCGCCCCGCGCGCGCCCGCCGCGGGCGCCGCTCCAGCCGCCGCTCCTGCAGGAGCGCCGCCGCGAGCGCCGGCGGCAGCCTGCGGCGCAGGTGCGCGCCACGTGTTGCCCTGCAGCCGCGCGTTCGGACCACCCGGACGCAGACTGACCAGCGGATCGACGACGAAGGGCAGCGGTTCAAATTGGACCTGGATGGCTTCGATGGCTTCGGCCGCCGTGTATTCGTCGACGGCCGCGACCGCGAGAATCGGCTCGCCCTCGTACACCGGCTCCATCGTCAGCGGCCGCTCGCCCTGTGCGGCGGTCGAGACGACGCCTTCGCCGAGGGTCTGCCCCCCCTGGGCGCCAGGAAGATCGTCTGCGGTGAGAATTGCTTTGACGCCGGGCATCGCCAGCGCCGCGCTCGTGTCGATGCTCACGACACGCGCGTGCGGCATCGGGCTCAGGAGCAGCTTCGCGAACAGCATTCCCTCAGCGCGATGATCCTCGGAGTACTTGGCCTTGCCCGTGACCTTCGCCACGAGATCCGGCGTCGTGTAGTTTTGTCCGACGAGTTTAGTGGCCATTGACTCAGCCTTTCCGCATGAGTTCGGCGCCGTGCATCATCGCCGTGAGAATCTTGTCGTAGTCCTGGCAGCGGCACAGGTTGCCCGAGATGCCGTGCGCCAGTTCCTGCCGCGACGGATTCGGGGTCGTCTTCAGGAACCCGACCGTCGCCATCACGAATCCCGGCATGCAGAACGCGCACTGGAATCCTTGTTCCGCGACCACGCCCTGCTGCACCGGGTGCAGCGTGCCGTCGGCCGCCGCCAGCCCCTCGATCGTCGTGATCTGCTTGCCGCGCACCGAGTGCGTCAGCGTCGAGCACGAATACCGCGGGATGTCGTCCACCAGCACGGTGCACGCGCCGCACTCCGCCCGGTCGCAGCCGAGCTTTGTGCCCGTCAGCCCCAGCTTGTAGCGCAGCGTCATCGCCAGCGTTTCCTGCTTCATCACGTCGACGCGCCGTTCCTGGCCGTTGACGGTCAGCGTGAGCAGCCGCTCCACGGCGCCCGGCGCCGACGTCTGCTGTCCGAGCAGCGGACTGCCCCGGAACACATACGCCGCCGACGACACCGCGGCCCCCGCCGCGATCACTCCTTTAATGAAGTTGCGTCGCGAGACGTCATGGGATGTGTCGTCCATCATCTTTAGGTCTTCCATTGCAGGATCACCTCTCAACAGATCGAGCGGAACTGGCGCAGAAATTGAGTCGACAAGATAATCCGAATAGCCGCTGCGGTTCAATATTGTTTACGTTCGCAGGCGGTCAGCGCCCGACCGGACGCCCCCGGACCTTCCGCGCAGCCATAAACTATAGCATACAGGCCATTTACGGATGTCTACCCTGACCTTCCTCGGCGCCGCCGGCACGGTAACCGGCTCGAAACACCTTCTTGACGCCGCCGGCGTGCGCGTCCTCGTCGACTGCGGCCTCTTCCAGGGGCTGAAGGAACTGCGCGAACGCAACTGGCAGCCGCTGCCTCTTGCCGCCAGCAGCATCCACGCGGTTGTCCTCACGCACGCCCATCTCGATCATTGCGGCTATCTGCCCCGGCTCGTCGCGGACGGATTTCGTGGCCGTGTCTTCTGCACGCCAGGCACGCAGGATTTGTGTTCGCTGGTCCTGCCCGATTCCGCACACATCCAGGAAGAGGATGCACGCGAGGCCAACCGGCAAGGGTACTCGAAGCATCACCCGGCGCTGCCGCTGTACACGAGCAACGATGCCGCGCGCGCCCTGATGCAATTGCAGCCGGTCGGATTCAACCGCGAAGTGCCGGTCGCGCCTGGCATCGAGCTCGACTTCCTGCCGGCCGGCCATCTGCTCGGCTCCGCGTACGCCCGGATCAAGTGCGAAGGAAAAACCATTCTGTTCGGCGGCGATCTTGGCCGGTACAACCGCCCCGTCCTGCCCGATCCGTCACCAGTGCATTCGGCCGACGTCCTGCTGCTCGAATCCACCTACGGCAATCGGCTGCACGAACCTGATGACGACGGCAGGCGGCTGGCCGGGATCGTCAGCGACACGGCAGCTCGAGGCGGCAAGCTGATCATCCCGGCGTTCGCGATCGGCCGCGTGGAAGAAGTGATCTACTGCACTGAAGAAGCTCGAGGACGCCCAGCGCATTCCAGTGCTGCCCGTCTACGTCGACAGCCCGATGGCGGCGCGCGCGCTCCAGTTCTACGCCGGACGGACCGACGAACTCGACGGCGACATGACGCCAGCGACGCCGGGCGTGAAAACGTTTGCCACGACGCGCATGACGACCGTGACATCCGCGCAGCAGTCGATCGAGCTTGTCGCGTCGGCCAGGCCGGCCATCGTCATCGCGTCGAGCGGAATGGCCACCGGCGGCCGCGTGCTGCACCACCTTGCGGCGACGCTCCCCAACCCGAAGCACACGATCCTCTTCGTCGGCTATCAGGCGGCAGGGACGCGCGGCCGGCTGCTCGTGGACGGCGCGAAACTGGTGCGCATCAAGGGGCGCGACGTCCCGGTCGCCGCGCGAATTGAACGCATCGATTCGATGTCAGCGCACGCCGACGCCGGCGAGATCATGCGGTGGCTCGACGCTTTCGAGCGTCCGCCGGCCATGACCTACCTGGTTCACGGAGAAGCGGCCCCCCTCGAAGCCCTGCGCGCGCGGATCTCCACGGAGCGCCAATGGCCCGTGCACGTCGCCCGACACCACGAGAGGGTAGAGATATAAACTGAGTGTTTACCGTTCGACGTTCGGCGTGCGTCGTTCGACGAATGCCCGAACGTCGAACGCCGAACGCCGAACGACAGGCTTTAGACATGAAAAGGATTCTCACATCGATGTCAGTGATTGCCGCTTGCGCGTGCAGCTCGCCTGTACCGACCGGGACCGTGCCGCCTGCCAGCACCGCGACCGAGCGAAAGTACCTGCTCGAACAGATCGACGACGCGGCGGTGGTGCAGATCTACGCCGACGGTTTCAGCAAGCTGCCCGTGAAGGAGAAGGTGCTCATCTGGCACCTCTACCAGGCGGCGATCGCCGGACGCGACATCTTCTACGACCAGAGATACGCGCACGGCCTCGAGATGCGTGACGTGATCGAGGCGATTCTCACGCACGCCGACGGTGTCGACGCCGCGGCGCGATCGGCGATCGAGCGCTACGCAAAGCTGTTCTGGATCAACAGCGGGCCTTACAACAACCTGACGGCGCGGAAGTTCGTGCTGACGACCACGCCCGAGGCTCTCGCGGCGGCGGCGCATGCGGCCGCGAAGGCCGGCGCGCAATTTCCGGCGAAGAATGGCGAATCGCTCGATGCGCTGTTGACCCGCCTCCGCCCGATGTTCTTCGACGCCGCCTTCGAACCGATGGTGACGGCCAAGACGCCGCCGCCGGGGCAGGACATCCTGACGGCCAGCGCCAACAATCTGTACCGCGGCGTCACCATGAAGGACCTCGAAGGCTTCCGCGACCGGTTTGCCGTGAACTCGCGGCTGGTCAAGAACAATGGCCGCCTCGAAGAGCAGGTCTATCGTGGCGGCGAGGGGGGCTGTACAGCGCTCCGATTGCCGCCGTCATCGGCCATCTCGAGGCCGCCATTCCCTTCGCGACGCCCCCGATGGCCGACGCGCTCCGCGCGCTGATCAAGTCGTATCGCACGGGGGAACCGGCCGACCGGACGGCCTACGACGTCGCGTGGGTCAAGGACACGCAGTCTCCGGTCGATACGATCAACGGCTTCGTCGAGGTGTACCTGGACGCACGAGGGGTCAAGGGCGCCTGGGAGGCGCTGGTGTTCTACGTGAACCACGACAAGACCGAGGACATCCGGAAGCTGGCCACGGCGGCGCAGTGGTTCGAGGACCGCATGCCGTGGGACCCCCGCTATCGCAAGCAAGGCGTGCAGGGCATTACGGCGAACGCGATTGACGTCGTGATCGAAACGGGCGATTCGGGGCCGGTCACCCCGATCGGCATCAATCTGCCGAACGATCAGACGGTCCGCGAACGCTACGGCAGCAAGTCGGTCTCGTTGACCAACGTGAACGAGGCCTACGAGCAGTCACAGCCGCCGGCGTTCCGCAGCGAGTTTTCGTGGACCCCCGAGGAGGCGGAACGCGGCCGCAAGTGGGGAGCGTTCTCCGGCGAGCTGACGACCAACATGCACGAAGTCATCGGCCATGCATCGGGCAAGGTGGCCGAGCATCTCGAGGGCAACCCGCAGCGCGTCCTCAAGGAGCACTACTCGGCGCTCGAGGAATCGCGCGCCGACCTGGTCGCGCTCTACTTCCTGCCCGACGCCAAGCTGGTCGAGCTGGGGCTGATCGGCGCCGCCGATCACGCCGACATCGTCCGCGCTGAATACGAGCACTACGCGCGCAACGCGCTGGTGCAGCTCCGTCGCGTGCGCGAGGGGACACAGGTCGAGGAAGACCACATGCGCAACCGCCAGATGATCGTCCACTGGCTGCTGGCGAACACGAAGGCGATCGAGAAGCGCGTTCGCGACGGCAAGACGTATTACGTCGTGGTCGACGTGCAGGCATTTCGCGACGGCGTCGGCCGGCTGCTGGGGGAAGTGCAGCGAATCAAGTCTGAGGGCGACTACGCGGCGGCGCATGCGCTGTTCGAGACCTACGGCATCCATTTCGATCCCGCGCTGCGAGACGAGATCGTCGCCCGCGTGAAGGCGCTCAACCTCGCGTCCTACACCGGATTCGTCATGCCGAAGCTCGAGGCCGTCAAGAATCCCGCGGGTGAGATCACGGACGTCACGATTTCCTATCCGATGGACCTGACGAAGCAGATGCTCGAGTACGCGGCGGCGACACGACATCTGCGCTGAAAGTGCACGGAGTGTTGCAGAGGACCCTCCCTGTCGTCGCGGTGTTAGGCGCGGTCATTGCGGCGCCGCCCGATGCCGCCGCACAGCCCGGCGCCGTCGTGCCGCCGGCGCGGCTGGCGATCCTGCAAGCCGAGGAAAGGCGCGCCGCCAGACCGGTCGATCTCATCACCCTGCGCACGGGCATTCGCAGCCGCGATCCGCTGACGGCGATTCTCGCGATCCGCGCCGTCGGACGCCTCGAGCGGCCCGCGCTCGTCGCCGACCTCCTTCCCGCCCTTCGCTTCGCGCTGCCTGAAGTACGGGCCGAAGCAGCGAATGCGATCGGCCAGGCCACACAGGGTTGGAGCGGGACGCCGCGGCCATCCGGCGCGGTCGACGTCGGGTCCGTGCTGACCACCCTGATCGCGCAGCTCGATGACGAGGAAGAGGCGAGCGTGCGCGCCGCGCTGTGCGAGACGATCGGCCGGCTTCCCTATCAATCCGACGACGACGTCGCCCGCGCGGAGGCGGCGCTCGTCGCGCTCGCCGGCGAGGCAGAAGACGTCGCCGACCGCCTCGGCGTCACCAAGGGTCTCGAAGCGCTGGTCCGCCGCCAGCACGATCGGCGTGCCCCCGGCGTCCCGGCCGTCGACACACTCCGGACGCTCGCCGGCATCGACGAGGACGACGGGAACGGAAACGTCGACCGCCTGCGTGATGCCCGGGTGCGGCGCCTGGCGCTCGACGCGCTCATCATCGCCGGCGCGCTCGACGAACCGCTGGTCGTCCATGCGGCCACCGACCCCGATCCGCAGGTGCGGCGTCTTGCCATGCGCGCCGCCGCAGCCAGTGGAAAGGGCACCGGCGTGCTTGCGCGCGGTCTGCAGGACTCGACGCCGATGGTGCGCCTCGAGGCGCTCAAGGGATTTTCCGCGCGGCGCGACGACGGGGCGTGCGACACGTTCGTGGCAGCGGCGGCCGATGTCGAGGCGCAGGTCGCCCTGGTTGCACTCGATCAACTCGCCGTCTGCTCCGGACACGCGGCATCCGTCAAGCTGCTCGAATCGACGGCCAACGATCTATCCAGCGCCGGGTCCGCGCGCGGCTGGCATCGCGCGGCGCATGCGATCGCCGCTCTCGCCGGCGCCGCGCCGGAGCGGGCCGCGGCCGCGCTCGGACAGTTCGCGGCATCAACCCGGTGGCAGCTCCGCGTCTACTCGGCGCGCGCCGCTGCCACGCTCGGAAATCGGCAGCTCCTCGAGACGCTCGCCACCGATGTCCACGACAACGTGGTCGAGGCCGCAATCGAGGGGCTCGCGAAGGTTGCGGGGCACGAGCAAGACGCTCTCTATATCAAGGCGCTGTCGCGCACTGGATATCAGGCGATTCGTGCGGCTGCGCTCGCGCTTGATGGGACGCCGAGGACCGACGACGCCGTGCCGGCGCTCAAGGCGGCGTGGACGCGGCTCGCCGAAGAGAATCGCGCCAATTCCTCCGACACACGCGCGGCAGTAGGGGCCACGCTGACCAGGTTGGGCGCGCCGCCTCCGGCGGCAAAGCCGGCGCCGCCCGCCGCGGACAGCGCATTATCGACAGCCGAGCTCAGGCGGCTCGCCGCGCCACGCGCCCGCGTGACGATTCGCGACCTCGGAGCTTTCGAAGTCGCGCTGTTCACGTCGGAGGCGCCACTCACGGTCCTCCGCTTTGCCAGCCTCGCCGAGTCGGGCTACTACAACGGGCTGACCTTTCATCGCGTGGTGCCGAACTTCGTCATTCAAGGCGGCAGCCCGGCGGCCAACGAGTACGTGGGGACGTCCGAGTTCATGCGCGATGAAGTCGGCCTGTGGCCTCACGTCAGAGGGGCCCTGGGCGTCTCGACGCGAGGCCGCGACACCGGAGACGGGCAGTTCTTCATCGACCTCGTCGACAACCCGCGATTCGATCACGAGTACACGGTCTTCGCCCAGGTCCTGAACGGCATCGAGGTGATCGACCGGATCCTCGAGGGAGATGTCATCGAGCGCATCGAGATCATCCCGTGATCTGGTCGCACCGTGTCGACGCCGACCTTGCGGCCAACCGACTGACGACGACCCTTCAGGCGCTTCGGGCCGAGGGGCGGCCGATTCTCGACCTGACCCTCTCGAATCCAACCGCCGCCGGGTTTCGCTATCCACACGACATGCTGAGGCCGCTTGCTGATCGGCGCGGCCTCGTCTACCGGCCCGAACCGCTCGGACTCGCCGCGGCCCGCGAGGCGATTGCGGCCGACTATCGCCGCCGCGGCGTGAGTGTGCCAGCCGGCCGCATCGCGTTGACGGCCAGCACCAGCGAGGCGTACTCGCTGCTTTTCAAGGTGCTGTGCGATGCGGGGGCGGAGATCCTGGTCCCGCGGCCCAGTTATCCGCTGCTCGATCACCTCGCGCGCCTCGATGCCGTCGGCGTCCGGTTCTACGATCTGGAGTACCACCGCGGCTGGGCGATCGATTTCGCATCGCTGGAACGCGCCCTGTCGCCTGCCGCGCGCGCCATCGTCGTGGTCACACCGAACAACCCGACCGGGTCGCGCATCAAGCAGCCCGAGCTCGACCGGCTGGCGGCGCTGGCCTCGAGGCACGGGGTGGCGATCATCGCCGACGAGGTGTTCGTCGATTACGAGCTCGCGAAGGACGCAGAGAGCGAGCCTGGCACTCCGCTCGCTGGCGGACCCGCGCTCACGTTCAGCCTGGGCGGCCTGTCGAAATCGATCGGTTTGCCGCAGGCCAAGCTGGCGTGGATCGCGGCCGGCGGGCCCGATGCGTTGGTTGACGAAGCGCTGGCGCGGCTCGAGTTCGCCGCCGACGCCTACCTGTCGGTGTCGACGCCAGTGCAGGAAGCGGCAGCGGAGCTCCTGGACGCGGGCTGCATCGTTCGGGAGCAAATCCAGTGGCGTGTGGCCACCAACTACCACCACCTCGTCCAGAGCGTCCCGGACGAGTCTGGCTGCACGGTGCTCCAGACAGAGGGAGGCTGGTACGCCGTGCTGCGCGTGCCGGCGATCGCCTCCGAGGAGGAACTGGTCCTGTCACTGCTCGTGGACGACGGCGTCCTGACACACCCTGGATACTTTTTTGACTTCCAGAGCGGCGTCCACGTCGTCGTCAGCTTACTGCCGGCGGAAGAATCATTTCGCGACGGTGTCTCGCGCGTGCTCCGGCACTTCGCTTGCAAACCTGACCGCGCATGACAGCGCCCGCCGGCCGCCGGCGCACCGGTCTGCTCGTCCCGCTCTTTTCCGCACCGTCCACGGTCAGTTGGGGCATCGGCGATCTCGGCGATCTCGCGCCACTGAGCGCCTGGCTGGCCGGCGCGGGCTGCCGCGTGCTGCAGCTGCTTCCCTTGAACGAGATGGCCCCCGGGGCGCAATCGCCGTACTCCGCGCTGAGCGCGATGGCGATCGACCCGCTGTTCATCCGGCTGCCCGACGTCGAGGAGTTCAAGACGGCCGGCGGCGAGTGCGCGATGACGTGCGCCGCCCGTCAGACCCTCGAATGCGTCAGGCGATCACGGCGCGTGGACTACGCAGCCGTTCGAAGACTGAAATACGAGGTGCTGACCGCGGCGTTCACACGCTTCCACGAAGCTGAGTGGAGCCGCGACTCCGACCGCGCGCGGGCGTTTCGCGAGTTCGTGACGCGGCAGGCGTGGTGGATCGAGGACTACGCGCTGTTTCGCGCGATCCACGCCCACGAGGGCGAGCGGCCATGGACTGAGTGGCCCGAGCCGCTGCGCCGTCGCGACCCGCCGGCCATCGACCGCGTGCGGCGCGATCTCGCGCGCGACGTGATCTTCTACCAGTACCTGCAATGGCTCGCGTCGTCGCAGTGGCGGGACGCACGGAGCGCGGCGGGCCGGCACGGCGTCGCGGTCTTCGGCGATCTGCCCTTCATGGTCGATTGCGATTCCGCCGATGTCTGGGCCCGCCAACATCAGTTCCGCCTCGACGTCTCGCTTGGCGCGCCTCCGGATGCGTTCAGCGCCGCGGGCCAGGACTGGGGAATGCCCGTCTACCGGTGGGACAGCACTCGCGGCCGACGACTTCCGGTGGCTGCGCGATCGCGCGCGGCGCGGCGCCGACCTCTACGACGGCCTGCGCGTCGATCATCTCGTCGGGTTCTACCGCACGTTCGGTCGACCGCGCGACGGCGGGGAGCCATTCTTCACGCCGGAGGACGAAGGCGCACAGGTTGCGCTCGGCGAACGAGTGATGGCGGTCTTCCGTGAGCCGGGGGCGGAGATCATCGCGGAAGATTTGGGCACGGTGCCGGATTACGTCCGCGACTCGCTCGGCCGGATCGAGATGCCCGGATTTCGTGTGCTCAGATGGGAGCGCTTCTGGCACCGCGTCGGCCAGCCGTTTCGCGATCCGCTCGACTACCCCGCGGCGTCGGTTGCGACCACGGGCACGCACGATACCGAGCCGATGTCGGCCTGGTGGGACGGCGCGGATGCCGCCGAGCGCCGCAAGGTCGCGGAGATCCCGTCCGTTCAGCGCCTGGACACCGGGATCGCCGACCGGCCGTTCGACGCGGGTGTCCGTGACGTGCTTCTCGAGCTCATGTTCGCCTCCGGATCAGACCTCGTGATCCTTCCGATTCAGGATGTGTTCGGCTGGCGCGATCGGATCAACGAGCCGGCCAAGGTCGACGACCAGAACTGGACCTTCCAACTCCCCTGGCGATCCGATCGTCTAAGCGATAGGCCTGAAGCGGCGGAACGGCAGCGATTTCTTCGCGCCTTGTCGGAACGGTATCGCCGCATATAATCCGACGCGCCAACGTGATGCGAACCCGCTGGCTCATCCACACGCTTCCGCTCCTGATCGTGCCGGCCCTGACGGCCGCAGCCTGCGCGCCTGCCGCGGAGCCGACCGCTGAACTGGCCGTGCGAGCGGCCGACATATACCTGCCGGTCGATATCCAGCTACTTCCGGCCGAGATCCTGGTGTCCGCGCAGGTCCTGCCCGGGACGACGATGGCGTCGTTGCTGAGGGCCCATCAGGTTGGCGAGGCCGAAGTCGCCGAACTCGTCGCGCGCGCATCCGCCATCTTCGATCTGCGGCGCTTCCGCGTCGACCAGCCGTATCGGTTCGCGCGCGCCCTCGACGGCGCACTGCGGTGGTTCGAGTACGAAATCGACGGCGATCGGCTGCTGAAGATCGCCCGAACGGGCGAGGAGCGAGCGCTCGTCGCGGAGATCCTGCCCATCGAGAAGACGGCGCAGACCATCACCGTGCGCGGGGCAATTGGCGCCGAGGCCGACTCGCTCGTGGCGGCGATGGATCAGGCCGGCGAAACGATCGACCTGTCCCTGGCACTCGCGGGAATCTTCGGCAGCGACGTCGACTTCAACGTGGACCTGCAGCCCGGCGATCGGTTCGAGCTGGTGGTCGACAAGCTCTTCCGTGAGAACGGCGCGTTTGCCGGCTACGGTCCGATTCTCGCGGCCGAACTGCACAACGACGGCCGCCGCCTGCGCGCCGTCCGATTCGAGCCGGAAGGTGGACCCGCGGGATACTTCGACGAAAACGGCCGATCGCTTCGCAAGTTCTTCCTGCGCTCGCCGCTGAGGTTTGAACCCGTCGTGACCTCAGGGTTTTCGCGCCGCCGGTTCCACCCGGTGCTTCACCAGTACCGGGCACATCAGGGAGTCGATTACCGGGCCCCGACGGGCGCGCCGGTCGTCGCCGTGGCCGCGGGAACAGTCGTGGTTGCCGCCTACAACGGCGGATCGGGCCGCATGGTGCACCTCCGACACGCCAACGGTTTCGAGTCGCAGTACCTCCACCTCTCGTCGATTGCCGTTCGTGCCGGCGCACGGGTCGATCAGGGCGACCTGGTGGGGCGCGTTGGCGCAACCGGCCTCGCCACCGGGCCACACCTGCATTACGCGCTGAAGAGAAACGGTGTCAACGTCAACCCGGTCAGCGTCCATCGTGCGATGCCGCCCGGAGACCCTATCCCATCCGCGGAGCTGCCGCGCTTCGCCGAGACGCGCGACCGTGCGTTCTCTGACCTCGCCACTCCGGATACGGTCGTGGCATCCGACGTGTCGGATCTCCCGACAGCGTCGCGCTAGCCGACACCTACAACCCCGCCTCGGCGACCCGCTCGATGGAACGGACGCGATCCACGAGCAACCCTGCGCGAAAACTGGCGCGACTTTGGCAACACTCCCCGCATGCTCAGCGGCGTCGACAGCGTGAGCCTGGCCGGCCTTCGGGCGAAAGGCGTCACGATCACGACAAGCGAAGCGCTGGCAGTGGCGCAGTCGCTCTTCGAAAGCGGCGCGGACGACGCCTGTCCGCCCTTCGGGCCGCTGTCGCGCGAGAACATCGTGCTGCGACGCGACGGCTCGGTCACCTCGACGGCCTGCGCCGCAACCCCAACCGTGCTCGAAGCCGCGGTCCTCGTCGAGGAGCTGCTGCCCGAGGGGCCTGCGCTTGTGCCCGGGGCGTTGCGATACACGCTCGGCCGGGCGCTGCATGAAGTGGCGGCGCCGCCGTTCGACTCGCTGGCCGATTTCTCGCGGGCGCTGCGTCGTTTTGAAACCGGCGGACGCGCCACGATCGTGCGTGCGTTGTATGCACGTGCGGAGGATCCGCCGCCGGTCGTCGAAAGTGCGTGGCAGGCGGTCGGCCTGCCGTTCGCCGCAACGCTCGTCGCCGGTATCGCCCTGATTGGCGCGGGCGAAGCGATGCACATCAGTCGACCGGAACGCGTCTCGGCGATCGCCGCCACCGCGAGACCGGCGATCGATGCGCGGCCGATCGTCTTCAATCCGCCGCCGCTGATCGTGCGTGTGCCGGCGGCGTCGGTCGGTGCGACGCCCACGCCCCTTCGTCACCGGGCCGTGGCCCGCCGCGACCCCCAGCCGCCGCCGCGCCACTCCGGCTTCCCCTTGCGCTTGCTCGGCCGCATCAAGATCAGGTTCGACGAGCTCTAGTCTTACCGAGGGGCTGCGCCCCTCGGACTCCCCCACACGCTCTCTCGCGCGCCGCTTCGTCGGCGCGCTCCGTTCGCGTGGCTCGCTCGCGCGCGCGCTCGCGACGAGGTCAGCTGGTTTTGAGATGGCTTCTCGTCTTCACAGTCGGCCGCGCCCGCTCTGGGCTCCCGCCATACGCGCGCTAGCGTGTTCAACGCGCGAAGGCGGCTCCGTTCGCGTGGCTCGCTCGCGCGCTCGCTCGCGATGCAGGTCAGCCGGTTCATGAGATGGCTTCTCGGCGAACCGGTACGCCGTGCGATAATTTGAGCCCCTATGGCGGCCTTGATCCCCTTCCGTGCGCTGCGCCCGCGGCCGGCCGACGCCGCGCAGATTGCGGCGGTTCCCTACGACGTCGTCAGCACGAGCGAAGCAACGGCGCTCGCCGACGGCAACCCGCTCAGTTTCCTGCGCGTGTCGCGCGCGGAGATCGAGTTGCCGCCCGGCACGAATCCCTACGCCGACGAAGTCTATGCGCGCGCACAGCAGAATTTCGCGCGACTGAAGGAACGGTCGATGGTCGTGGAGGCGGAGCCATCGCTGTACTTCTACCGGCTCCGAATGGGGCCGCACGAGCAGACCGGGCTCGCCGGGTGCTTCTCGCTGGACGAGTACGACCGCGACATCATCAAGAAGCACGAACGGACGCGCGCTGACAAGGAGGACGACCGGACCCGCCACATGATCGCCCTCGGGGCGCAGACCGGGCCGGTGTTTCTCACCTATCGTGCGTCGACCGAGGTCGATGCGATCGCCGGTCGCGTCGTCAGCCAGGAGCCGCTGTTCGACTTCGAGGCACCCGACGGCGTGCGGCACACGGTCTGGACGATCCCGCAACGTGAGGTCGCGGCACTGGTTGCAGCGTACGGGCGGATTCCGGCCCTGTACATCGCCGATGGCCACCACCGGGCGGCCAGCGCCGCACGCGCGCGTGCGGGTTCGATGGGCGACGCCGCCGACATCAACACGGTGCTTGCGGTCGCCTTTCCCCACGACCAGGTCCAAATCCTTCCGTACAACCGCATCGTCAAGGACCTCGGGCGGTTGTCTCCGGCGGCGTTCATCGAAGTCGTCCGCGAGCACTTCACGGTCGACGCCGGCCCGCCGTCGCCCGCGCGGCGCGGCGAGATCGCGATGTACTTCCAGAAGGAGTGGCGCACGCTGCGCCCGCGCGTCCGGCCAGATGCGCATGACCCGATCGGTTCGCTGGACGTGAGCGTTCTCCAGGATGTGCTGCTCTCGCCGATCCTGGGCATCGCCGACGTCCGCACGGACAAGCGGATCGATTTCGTCGGCGGCGCAAAGGGCACGACAGAACTGCAGCGGCTGGTCGACACGGGCCAGGCTGCGGTCGCCTTCTCGCTCTTTCCGGTCAGCGTCGGCGATTTGATGGCGGTGTCGGATGCCGGCGCCATCATGCCGCCGAAAAGCACGTGGTTCGAGCCGAAGCTGCGCGATGGGTTACTGATTCACATGATCTGAACCGCGGGACGCGGACAGCGCGGCGAGGCTTCCTCCGCGTCCCGGCGGCAGTGATGAGTCGACCTCGTGAAGGTACTGATCGCCGACAAGTTCGAGCAATCCGGGATCGACGGTCTCGAGGCCGCCGGCTGCGAGGTGCTGTATCAACCGGATTTGAAGGATGCCGCGCTCGCGGAGGCGATCAGGGATAGCCACGCGGAGGCCCTGGTCGTTCGCGGGACAGTGGTGAGCGCCGCGGCGCTCGAAGCAGGACAGCTGGCACTCGTCGTGCGGGCCGGGGCGGGCTACAACACGATTGACGTCGCGGCGGCGTCGCGCCGGGGCATTTACGTCTCGAACTGCCCGGGCCGGAATGCGATCGCCGTCGCGGAGCTGACTTTCGCGCTGATCCTCGCGCTCGACCGGCGTGTGCCGGACAACGTGGCCGATCTTCGCGCAGGACGCTGGAACAAGAAGGAGTACTCGAAGGCGCGCGGCCTGTTCGGCCGCACGCTCGGGCTGATTGGCTATGGAAGCATCGGGGCGGAAGTGGCCCAGCGGGCGCACGCCTTCGGGATGCCGGTCGTGGTCTGGAGCCGCCGTTTTACGGGCGGTCAGATCGATGTGGCGATGCCGTTTCGCGTCGTCGAGTCACCGCAGCGCCTCGCCGAGATCTCGGACGTCGTCAGCGTGCACCTGGCGCTCACGAAAGAGACGCGCGGCTTCGTCGACGCGTCGATTCTCGGACAGATGCGGCCGGGTTCGGTACTTCATCAACACGGCCCGCGCCGAAGTGGTCGACTACGACGCGCTGACGAACGCGGCTCGCGATGGCGGCATCCGCGTCGGTCTGGATGTGTTCGCGGCCGAGCCGGGTTCGGCCACGGCGGACTTCAGCGACCCGTTGCTCGCGCTGCCGAATGTCTACGGCACCCATCACATCGGGGGCTCGACCGATCAGGCCCAGGAAGCGATTGCGGCCGAAACCGTCCAGGTCGTGACGGCCTACAAGACCACCGGCCGCGTACCGAATGTCGTCAACCTCGCGGCCAAGACACCCGCGACGCACCGCCTGATCGTTCGCCACCGCGATCGACCCGGGGTGCTCGCCCACGTGTTCGAAGTGTTGAAGACCGGCCGCGTCAACGTGCAGGAAACCGAGAATGTGATTTTCGAAGGCGCCGAGGCGGCGATCGCCCGAATCAGCATCGACGCACTGCCGTCCGACTCGCTCATTGCCGCAATCCGCGATGGCAACAAGGACATCCTCGACCTCCATGTGGTAACAATCTAGTCTATCCGAGGGGCTCGCCCCGCGGACTCCCGACACGTTCTATAGGTGAGGACACTTCATGGCAACGACAGCGGTTCATCGGGTCTTCAACTTCGCCGCAGGTCCCGCCGTCCTGCCGGTTCCCGTGCTGGAGGAGATCCAGCGCGATCTGATCGCGTTGCCGGGCGTCGGCATGTCCGTGCTCGAGATCAGCCACAGGTCGAAGACGTTCGAAGCGATCCTGGCGCAGGCGGAGTCTGACATCCGGACACTCGGCGCCGTGCCGGCCAACTACAAGGTCCTGTTTCTCCAGGGCGGCGCGAGCACCCAGTTCTCGATGGTGCCGATGAACCTGCTGGACGCCGGCGCGACGGCTGACTACATCGACTGTGGATCGTGGGCCGAGAAGGCGATCAAGGAAGCGCGGAAAGTCGGCATCGTCAACGTGGCCGCCTCGACGAAGGACGCGAACTACAGCCGGCTGCCGCGCCAATCGGAGCTGCGCCTCACGCCTGGCGCGGCGTACCTGCATGTGACGTCGAACAACACGATCGAGGGAACTCAGTACAAGTCCCTGCCGGAAACAGGCAGCGTCCCGCTCGTCAACGACACGTCGTCCGACATGTTCAGCCGGCCGATCGACGTCGCGCGGCACGGACTGATCTATGCCGGCGCGCAGAAGAACATGGGACCGGCCGGATTGACCATCGTGATCGTGCGCGACGATCTCCTGCAGCGGTCCGTCGCCAGGAAGGCCACGCTCCCGACGATGTTGAACTACGCGGTGCACGCCGAGAACAACTCGCTGTACAACACACCGTCGACCTTCGCCGTCTACGCGCTCGGCCTGGTGATGAAGTGGCTGCTGCAGCAGGGCGGGCTGGCGGGAATGGCCGCTGTCAACGAGCGCAAGGCCGCCAAGCTCTATGCGGAGATCGATCGGACCGGGTTCTACCGCGGGACCGCCGCCACGGACGATCGATCGCTGATGAACATCACCTTCCGGCTGGCGAGCGAAGAGCTCGAAAAACGCTTCGTCAAGGAGTCGACTGCCGCCGGCCTCGACGGCCTGAAGGGCCATCGCTCGGTCGGAGGCATGCGCGCCTCAACCTATAACGCCTTCCCCGAGGAGGGCATCGACGCCCTGGTCGCGTTCATGCGCGATTTTGAGCAGAAGAACGGGTAGTAGGGTCGAGCGCGTCGATCAATTCTGTCAGGGCGGCAATCTCGTTCCGCGCCGCGTAAATCACCGCGCGCCGCTCCTGCAGCGTCGGCTCCGACAACTCGGCCTGCCCCTCGTAGCGCAGCCGTCCGTCGGACGAAACGTCCACAACGGTGGTGTCCATCGGCTCGACGTACAGGCGCATGGGTGACCTCGGACTCGCGAATTCCTGAATTCCTAATTCCTAATTCAGACTCCTGCCGCCGCGGCGGCGCGAAGGGCGTTTTCGACGCCAATGACGACTGCCGCGCCGCCGAGGGTTTCCGGCGCCGTGCCATAGGCGTACTCCACGTTGACGCCGGCGCCGGCGACGAGCTCGAGCACGGGCGCGAGAGCGCCCGGGCCGATGCCGACACTTGCCATGACGACTTCACGCTCGCTCACCTGGTGATGGCGCTCGCGCAGCGCGCCCGCGGCGCGCACGTGGTTGTCGACCACGAGCCGCAGATGACCGCTCGGTTCGACCGACAAGGCGACGATGTTCACGCGCTCGTCTGCGAGCGTGCGGCAGACGGCGGCGAGGGCGCCAGGACTGTTGGGCAGACGAAGATTGAGCTCGGTCCGGATTGCCATGGCGGGAGAGATTACCAGAGGAGGGCCCGGAAGTCGTCAGTCTTCAGTCCTCAGTCGTCAGTCCGTCTGACGTCTGCCAGCTTTCAGTCCCCCAGTCTTGACCGCGGCTGGCGAACGCGACTGGCGACCGACGACTGAAGACTGTCGACTGCGCGACTCCCGGGTGCGGGGCAACTACGCGAGGACTTTTACCACCACCCGGCGGTTCTGCGCGCGGCCGTCCCGCGTCTTGTTGGGCGCGACTGGCTTGTCTTCGCCGTAGCTGATCACGTTGATCTTGTGGAGCGGAATCTGGTGCTGCTCGTACAGGTACCGCTTCACCGCTTCGGCGCGCTCGAGCCCGATCTTCTGGTTGGTGAGCGGTCTCACCGACGTTGTCGGTGTGCCCTTCGATCTCGAAGTAGGCACCCTTCGGATCGGCCTTCAGGTCGGTGATCAGCTGATCGAGGCGGGCCTTGGCCTCATCCGGCAGCTCGGCCTTGTTGAACTTGAAGTTGCCCTGGTCCTCGCTCAACACGACCTCGAACACCAGACGCCGCGACGCCGCGTCGACCTTATCGGCCTTGGAGCCTGCCGCATTGGCGGCCGCGTTCGCGGCGTTGGCCGAGGTCTGCGCCTCGGCGGCGGCGGTGTTCGCCTTCGCCGCAGACTGCTCGGCGGCGCCGGCGCGCTGATCGACTTCCGTGATGCGGCCTTCGTTGCGCCGCGTCCGCTCTTGCGTGTCCTCGACCGATCGACCGAGCGAGTCGACCTTGTCGTTCACTTCGCCAACGTTCTGGCGAACGAAGCCCTTCGTCGCGCACGCCGTGGAACCGGCGGCAAGGACGACGATCGAGCCAGCGACGATGACCTTCCGGAACATGTTCGATCCTCCTACGAAATCGGGCGAGATTGCCCCGCGTGATACCCACTCCGGGCTCGTACGGTGAGGTCCTTGCCGCGCGCATGGACCACGAGCGGATGCCAGCCCGGCCGGCCGCTCGATTCAAACGCGATGAGGTACAGCTGGCGCAGCTCGTCCACGATCTGCCGTGCGGCCGCGCTGCGCGTTGCCGGAATGCTGGCGACGAACGTGTGGCCGCCGGTCCAGGCCGCGAGATCCGCCAGCGCGCCCGACAGCGCCGATGGCGTCGCGCTGATCAAGTTGTTCTCGAGCGTCGGATTGTCGATTCCCGGAACGACGGCAAAGATATACACGGGCACGTCGATGGCGCTCGCGGCCGCCGAAACGGCTTCTGGCGTTCGACGGCTCGCCGTATCGACTCCATCGGTGAAGACCACGACCGCGCGGCGCAGCCCCGGCCGGTCCGCAAGCCGCTCCGCCGTCTCGCCGATGGCGTCGTGCAACGACGTCGCGCCGAATGGTTCGATCGTCTCCAGCCTGGAGGGCAGGTGCTTCAGGCCGGTCGTGAACGGCACCACTTCGGCCAGTCTCGTATCGAACGTGAAGACCGCCGCCTCGTCCTGCTCGGCATCGAGCCAGCTGAGGACGTGCCGGGCCGCATCGCGCGCGTCCTCGAGCCGTGCCTCCATGCTGCCGCTGACATCGAAGAGGAGGGCTATGCTGATCGCGCCCATGTCCTTGCGGAACTCGGTAATCGGTCGGGGAATCCCGCCGTCGAAGACTTCGAAGTCGCGCACCGTCAGGTTCTGGACGAACCGGCCTTTCTTGTCGCGGACGACGGCGGAGACGCGAACGAGCTCGACGCCCGACTTGAAGGTGGCTACCGGCCGTTCCTGGGCGGACGGGATCGCGGGGAACGACAGCATCAAAGCTGCCGTAACACCGATAGTAAGGATGAGCGTCCCCCGCACCATCGCAGGAACGACTGTTCCAAGTACGTTGCCAAACGGTGAAGTCGCGTGATTCCAACTGTTTAGGGCCTTCATGGTGAGGTCAGAACCATGTCAACTGTAGGGGAAAACCGTGTAAACATTACACGGTTACTCGGCCATTTCTCGAGGGGCGTAAGATGGCTGGTGTGACGCCCTCGAACGTGTTGCGCCCGCCCTCAATCCCGGTTGCCGCTCGCGTCGGCAACTTCTCGTACGCCATCCGCAATATCGTCGCCGAGGCGCAGCGAGTCGAGGCCGCGGGGACGCGCGTACGCTACCTGAACGTCGGGAATCCCCCACCCTTCGGGTTTCAACCGCCGGCCCACATGGTCGACGCGGTCGTTCGCGCCATGCGCGACGGCGAGAACGGCTATTGCCCGTCGCCCGGGATCGCATCGGCCAGGGAAGCGGTCGCCGCCGAATACACGCGGCGCGCCTGGCCGGTGACTGCCGATCGTGTGCTCATCACCGCGGGCACCTCGGAAGCGATCGATCTCGCGTTGAGCGCGCTCATCGACGTGGACGGCGAGGTCCTGGTGCCGATGCCGACCTATCCGCTGTACACCGCGGTGCTGGCCAAGCTCGGGGCGCGCGCGCGCTTCTATCGAACTGACCCAGGCAACGGCTGGGAACCCGACTTCGACCATCTCGAGGACGCCGTCACCGCCGCGACTCGCGCGCTCGTGGTGATCGATCCGAACAATCCGACCGGCGCTTCCTACTCCGTCGCGGCGCGGCGGCGGCTGATCGCGTTCGCCGAACGTCACGCCCTGGTGATTCTCGCAGACGAGGTGTACGGCGATCTGGGATACGACGGGCCGATCCCGCCACTCGGCAGCCTCGAACCCGACGCACCTGTGCTGTCGTTCTCGAGCCTGTCGAAAGGGTATGTCGCGCCAGGCTGGCGCACGGGATGGGTGGCGGTGGGCCAGTCGCCACGCCTCGACAACCTGCTCGCGGCGCTGAAGAAGCTCGCGGACGGCCGCCTGTGCAGCACCGCGCCGATGCAGTACGCGATTGCGGCGGCCCTGAACGGCGACCGGACGCATCAGGCGACGTTCCGCGCGGCGTTGCGCGAGCGCGCACAGGTCACCGTCGACATGCTGCGCGCGATTCCCGGCGTGACGTGCAGCGCGCCGTCGGCGGCGTTCTACGCGATGCCGAAAGTGGATCTGCCGGCCGGCCGGACCGACGAGGATTACGTGCTCGGACTGCTGCGCGCGACGGGCGTGCTGTGCGTGTACGGATCCGGTTTCGGGATGCCGGCCGCCGAGGGTTTCCTTCGCATCGTGTTCCTGGCCGCTCCCGACGAACTGCGCGAGATTTACGGGCTGATGGCCACCTTCACCTCGGCATACCTTGCCCGATCGTAGGCTGACGAGCGCCTTCGCACCGGCCGCCCAGGCCGTCGCGGTCGCCGCGCTTGGCGTCGTCGTCGTCTGGACGCTGTATCTCGCCCGCGGCGTCCTGCTCCTTATTTATGTCAGCGTCCTGCTCGCCATCGGGTTCGGCCCGATCGTTCACGCGATCGAGCACCAGCAAGTTGTTCCCGTGGGGCAGCGGCTGCCACGGTGGCTGGCGATCCTGGTGGTGTACATCCTCATCGTCGGTACGTTCACCGTCGTCGGGTTCCTCGTGATCCCTCCCCTGGTCACGCAAGCGCAGGCACTGTGGACGGCATTGCCCGGCCTTCTCGATCGCGGCCAGTCGCTGCTGATTCGCTACGGGCTGCTCGATCATCGCATCACGCTCGAGGAAGCGCTTCGCCGGGCGCCGGCCGCCTCGGGTGATGCCGTCGGCACCGTGGCGATGGCGGCGACGAGCGTCGTGTCGGGCCTGTTCGCCCTGCTCACGGTTCTGATCCTCACGTTCTATCTGCTGATCGAGAGCGATTCGCTGTTCCGTGGTTTTGCGCGCCTCTTTCCACGCGCCGAGCGCCCCCGCGTGCAAGAGGCCGCCGCGGAGATTTCCGTCAAGGTCAGCGCGTGGCTGAGCGGGCAGCTGTTCCTCGCGGGCGTGATCGGCGTCAGCGCGGCGATCGGGCTTTATGCGCTCGGCGTCCCGTACTTTTATGTGCTGGCGCTCGTCGCCGCAATCGGCGAGATGATCCCCGTCGTCGGACCGGTTCTCGCCTCCATTCCCGCCGTCGTGGTCGGGTTCACGGTTTCTCCGCAGACCGGGCTGTTCGTGCTGATCTTCTTCCTCGCGCAACAGCAGATCGAGAATCACTTTCTCGTGCCGAAGGTCATGTCGCGGCAGGTTGGCGTGAGCGCGGTCACCGTCATCATCGCTTTGCTCGTCGGCGGGTCGGTGCTGGGAATCATCGGCGCCCTGCTGGCCGTCCCATCCGCGGCGATTCTCCAGGTCGTGATTCAAGAGCTTCTCGACGAGCGCGACCGGCTCGAGGAGCGAGCCTCACGCATCACCTAGTCGCACGGGCACCCGTTTTGATCCGCCCATCGGCAGAGGGCGGAAATGGAACGGCTGTGCCGATCGTGGGACGCCGCAGACGACCTTTACGGCAACGCGCTGGTCATCGGGTTCATGCTCGTACAGTGCCTCGACGGCGTCTTCACCTACATCGGCATCGCGACGTTCGGCTTGTCCATTGAGGCGAATCCGCTGGTCAGCTCAGCGGTGGCCTTCGCGGGTCCGGGCGCGGGACTCACCGCGACGAAACTGCTGGCCGCGTTCTGCGGCATCATCCTTCACCGGCTGCGCGTCCACGGCCTCGTCGCCGCGCTGACGCTGTTCTATCTCGCCGTCGCGATCTTCCCCTGGGCCGGCCTGTTTCTCCTGACGCCGTAAGATGCGGTGAGGTCCGGTTGAAGCCGGAACGTCGGTCGCACTTCGCTTACTATCGACTCTTCATGCGCGCCGATCCGCTGTCGTACCTGTCGCTCGAACTGGGCGCGCTCAAGGAGGCCGGGCTCTATCGCCGGCTGCGGGTACTCGAGGACGAGCAGAAGGCCTCCACCAGCTTCGATCACCGTTCCGTCGTCAACCTGTCGTCGAACAATTACCTTGGCCTCACGACGCACCCGAAGCTCCGGGCACGCGCGATTGAGGCGATCGAAAAGTTCGGTGTCGGATCCGGATCGGTCAGGACAATCGCGGGCACCATGGCGATCCACATGGAGCTCGAGCGCCGCCTGGCGGAGTTCAAGAAGACCGAAGCGGTGGTCGTCTTTCAGAGCGGCTTCACGGCCAACGCCGGAACGGTCTCGTCGATCCTGACGAAGGACGATGTCGTGGTCTCTGACGAGCTGAATCACGCCAGCATCATCGACGGCTCGCGTCTCAGCCGCGCCGAGATCAAGGTCTTTCCGCACAAGGATGTCGACGCGGCGCGCCGCGTCCTGAAGTCGCTGCCTCCGTCGCAGCGGAAGATCCTGATCTCGGACGGCGTGTTCAGCATGGACGGCGACCTGGGCCCGTTGCCGGCGCTCTGCGACCTGTCGGAAGAGTTCGGCTGCATCATGATGGTCGACGATGCGCACGCGAGCGGGGTGTTCGGCGCGAACGGGCGCGGGACGATCGATCATTTCCACGTCCACGGCCGCGTCGACGTGCAGGTGGGAACGCTGTCCAAGGCGATCGGCGCGCTGGGAGGATACGTCGCCGGCACGCGGGCGCTGATCGAGTTCCTGTACCATCGCGCCCGGCCGTTTCTCTTCTCGACCTCCCACCCGCCGGCGGTGGCGGCGGCGTGCATCGCGGCGATCGACGTCCTGCTCGAGGAGCCGCAGATCATCGATCAGCTGTGGGACAACACCCGCTTTTTCAAGGCGGGCCTGCAGGAGCTCGGGTTCAACACCGGCATGAGCGAGAGCCCGATTACGCCGGTGATCGTCGGCGACGGCGCGCTGGCGATGCGGCTCTCGGATCGCCTGTTCGATTCGGGCGTCTTCGCACAGGGCATCGCGTTTCCGACCGTGGCCAGGGACAAGGCGCGGGTCCGTACGATCGTCACCGCGACGCATACGCGCCAGCAGCTGCAGTTCGCGCTCGACGCATTCGCCAAAGTCGGTCGCGAGCTGGGGATCCTGCCATGACCCAACCCCGCCAGGGCGGATTCTTCCAGGACTACACGCGCGATCTCACGACCGACGACCTGCATCGGCTGTTCACGCGCGACACGCGCGACGCCTACCGGTTCTTCGCGCGACACATTGATTTCCGTCAGTTCGCCAACCTGCCGTGGTATCGCCGGCTCCCGGCCCAGGCGCGTGTGCTGTTCGTCGCGTTCACCATGCGGTTGTCGCCGGCTCGCCGCGCCCTCTACGCGTTCGCGCTCACGGCCATGCTGGTGGGCCTGCTCAATCAGTTCGGCAGCGATCGCCTCGCCGATGGCACGGGCTGGCTGCTGCTCGCGTTCGGCCTGGTCAACCTGCTCGTGCTGCTGGAGGTGGCCGACCGGCTGACGCTCAAGAACGATCTCGAAGTCGCGCGCGAGATTCAGAATGCGATGCTGCCGGCCGGGCCATACCGGGCGCCGGGCGTCGAGGTCGTCGGGATGACGAGGCCGGCCAACACGGTGGGCGGCGATTTCTACGACATCCAGCCGCTTCGCGACGGGCGCGTCGTGATCGCCCTGGGCGACGTGTCCGGCAAGGGCAGTCCGGCGGCGCTGCTGATGGCGCTGCTGCTGGCGATGTTCCGCACGCTCGTCCCGTCAATCGAGGAAGAGAACCTCGAGGCCGCGGACCTGGCGGCGCGTCTGAACGTCCAGGTGTCCCGGCACGCGCCGGGCAATCGCTTCATCACGTTGTTCTGCGGCGTTTTCACGCCGCTCACGGGCGAGTTGCGCTACGTGAGCGCCGGGCATACGCCGCCGCTGGTGCTGCGGGCGAGCGGCCGCACCGATCGACTCGCCGACGGCGGCATCGCGCTCGGGATGTTCGCGCAGTCGGCCTACGCGACGGGGCGCGCGCTTCTCGAACCCGGGGATCTCCTGGTCGTGTACAGCGACGGGATCACCGAGGCAGAAAACCCGACCGGCAAACCGTTCGACGAACGCGGGCTCGAGGCGGCGCTGCCGAGGGATCCGTCGGCCGGCTTGGCCGACCTGGTGCAGGGCGTCGTCCGCGCCGTCGAAAGTCACACGGGCGAGGTCCGTCTTGCCGACGATCTCACAATTCTTCTGCTTCGCCGATCGACCGCCGCAGCGGTCTAATATAGGGGCCGGAATCTTCCGCTCATCATGAAGGCCAGGGCCCTCGCGGCTGCCGTCCTCTGCGCGGTACTCCTCCCGCAGGACGGGGCGGTCGCCGTCCAATCGGACGACGAAGGGCGCATCCGCGCGCTGCTGACGGGGATCGAACGGGCCATCCGTTCGAACGACCGCAGCCGCCTATCTTGCGCTGATGGCGCCGTCGGCCGACCAGGCTCGGACACAGAACTTCGTCGCCCTCGAGTTCCGGCCGGGTGTCACCCGCGCGGTGGTCATCGAACGCGACCGCCAGCAGCTCGTCGGCACGCTGCCCGGGTTCGGCCATCGGATCCTGGTCGACGCCTTCATCGAATATGGCGATCGCGCACGCGTCGCCAGCTGGCAGCTCGACGTGAAGCGCATCGACGACGTCGAATGGCGGCTCGCGGATCAGGAGCGCGTGTCGACGGTCGAAAACCTGTATCGCCTGTCAGTCAACACGACCCGTCAATTCCGGGCCAGGAACTTCACGGTGCGCTCGGAAGATCTCGAGCTGCGGCTGATCGATGGACTGGTCTTCACCGTCGATACCGACCAGGGCGTCACCGGCCTGGTGCTGATGGGGCGCGGCGAGATGCGGTTCGAGCCGGCACCGGAGACCGAAAAAGGCCAGGTCCGCATCTTCGCCGGCGACACCAAGATCGAGTCGCGGTTCGATGCCGCGTTCGTCCGCGTGGGCGATCTCGCCCTGCATGCCAACCCGAACGAGCTCGTCGCCGCCACGGTCGACCCTCGGGAGTTGCGGCGGGCGGATGAGATCTTCCGCGTCGAATCAGGCAAGAGCTACGCGCTGGAGCTGGGCGACCTCACCGCCGAGACCTGGTCGCTGAACCCGGCGGCCGGCGATTTCGTCGCGGAAATGCGGACCAGCCGATTCGAGACGCTCACCTATGTGCGCAGCCGCAGCGAGGCCGAGGACATCAGCGTCTTCAACCGCCGCCGCGGCCGCAACATCTCGGTGTACTCGTCGGCCGAGCGGCTGGCGACACGCGGACCGTTCTACAACGAGGACGACCTGGCCGCGTATGACGTCCTCGCGTACGACATCGATCTGAACGCCACGCCGACGCCGGAGCGGCAATGGCTCGAGGGCCGCACCACGCTTCGCCTGCGGGTGCGGGCCAACTCCCTCTCCCAGATCTCGCTGCGGCTCGCCGATTCGCTGACCGTGCACTCCGTGTTCAGCCTGCAGTACGGCCGGCTGTTCAACCTCCGCGTGCGGAACCAGAACACGGTGCTCGTCAACCTGCCTTTCACGCTGTTGCGCGATGCGGAGTTGACACTGACGGTCGCCTACAGCGGCCGGCTGGCGCCGCAGGCACCCGAGCGCGAGACGCTCGCCCTGCAGGGGCCGCCGCAGCGCGGCAACGACCAGCAGAGCCGGGTGCTGGAAGTCACGATCCCCACCGGCGAACGCAGCTATTTGTACAGCAGCCGCAGCAACTGGTATCCCCAGCCATCGACGTCCGACTATGCCACCGCCCGGATCCGCATCACGCTGCCCGTCACGCTCACCTGTGTGGCGACTGGCGAACTCGAGGGAACGCCGGTCGTGTTGCCGCCGCAAACCGGCGCGCCGCCGCGGCGCCAGTTCGAATTCGTCGCGTCGCGCCCGGTCCGGTACCTCGCGTTCATGGCCAGCCGGTTTGCCCGGGCCGACCGCGTCACGGTGGCCTTCGACGGTTCGGGACCCACTGAGGGAGGACGAGGCAACCCACGCCTGACGTCCACCGCGCCGTCGATCTCGGGCGCTGTCTACGAGAGCCTGGATCTCACCGTCGAGGCCAACCCGCTGCAGGTGGCCCGTGGCCGGCAACTGATCAACGATGCGGCCGACATCGCGCGCTTCTACGATTCGCTCATCGGGGACGCGCCGTACGGGAGCTTCACGCTGGCCCTCGTCGAGCACCTCCAACCCGGTGGCCACAGCCCCGCCTACTTCGCGGCGTTGAACCAGCCGCTCCCCAACACGCCGCTTCGCTGGCAGACCGATCCGGTGAACTTCGAGGGGTTTCCGGAGTTCTTTCTGGCGCACGAAATGGCGCATCAGTGGTGGGGGCAGGCCGTGGGGTGGCGCAACTACCACGAGCAGTGGCTGAGCGAAGGGTTCTCGCAGTATTTCGCCGCGCTGTACGCGGAGTACCGGTACGGCGACGAAGTGTTCGGCGAGATGCTCCGCCAGCTGCGCAAGTGGGCGATCGATCGATCGGATCAGGGGCCCGTCTATCTCGGCTACCGCCTCGGCCACATCCGCAACCAGCCGACCGTGTTTCGTGCGCTCGTCTATAACAAGGGTGCCGCGGTCCTGCATATGCTCCGGCGCCTCGTCGGAGACGACGCGTTCCTGCGCGGCCTGCGGCGCTTCTACGTCGGCGCCCGCTTCTCCAAGGTCGGTACCGAGGACTTCCGGGCGGCGATGGAGGCCGAAACCGGCCGGCCGCTCGAACGCTTCTTCCAGCGATGGATCTACGGCGCGGCCCTGCCGCGCATCACCTTCACGTCGCGCGTCGAGGGTGGGGCGGACGGCGGCCAGGAAGTCGTCCTGCACTTCGAGCAGGAGGGGGACATCTTTGACATCCCCATTGCCGTGACGCTCCAGTACACGGATCGCCGGGTCCAGAACGTGCTGGTTCCGTTGACCGATCGCACGGCAGAGATGCGCGTTCCGCTCACCGGGGCCCTCCGCAGCGTGGCCATGAATACCGACGACGGGACGCTCGCCGAGATCAAGCGCAACTAACGTTCCGGGTGCTGGGTGCTGGGTGCTCGGGTGCCGGGCGGTATAAGATCGTTCAGTTATGGACACCGTCACGCTGACGATCGATGGCCGTCAGGTCACCGTCGACAAGGGCAAGACCGTCCTGCAGGCCGCGATCGAGGCGGGCATCACCGTCCCGTACTACTGCTATCACCCCGGCATCGGCGTCGACGGCTCGTGCCGCGTCTGCGTCGTCAAGATCGAGAAGATGCCAAAGCTGCAGACGTCGTGCTCGACGATCTGCGCCGACGGCATGATCGTCTCGACGCGCACCGACGAGGTGGTGGCGGCGCGCGCCGGCGTCTTCGAGTTCCTGTTGATCAACCATCCGCTCGACTGCCCGGTCTGCGACAAGGGCGGCGAGTGCCCGCTCCAGGATTTCTCGTACACCTTCGGGCCCGACCAGAGCCGCATGGAGTTCCCGAGAAGGGTGTTCGACGGCGAGGGCGTGCGGGGAGATGTCGATTTCGGCCCGACCCTGATGCTCAACCGGCAGCGCTGCATCCTCTGCACGCGGTGCGTGCGCTTCATGCGCGAGATCGACGGCGACGCGCAAATCAACATCATCGACCGCGGCTACGGCAGCGAGATTGCCACCTTCCAGGAGGAAGGCGTCCATTCGCTGATCTCCGGCAACCTGATGGACGTCTGCCCGGTCGGCGCCATCACGACGCGCGATTACCGGTTCAAATCGCGGCCCTGGGACAACCCCAACGCGGTCGACACGATCTGCACGCTCTGCTCGAAGGGATGCAGCACGACGGCGTGGATCAAAGCGAAGCCCGAATGGGCGAAGGGGTCGCGCCTGATTCGCTTCACGCCGCGGCTCAATCCGGATGTGAACGGCTACTGGATGTGCGACATCGGGCGCTTCGAGTATCACTGGATCGAAAGCGACGATCGCGTGACCCGGCCGCTCATGCGCGGCGAAAACGGCCTTCAGACGCCCGCCGCCTGGCACGACCTGATCGCGAAGCTCGTCGATCGGCTGGCGGCCGTCGGGCGCCAGAATCCGGACGGCGTGCGGTTTCTCGTGTCGGCACACGCGTCGCACGAAGAGATGTTCCTCTTCCGGCGCCTGGCCGAGGCGTTGATCGGCGGAGGCGCCGTCGCGGTGACGTGGCGTGTGACCCCGAAGGCTCAGCCTGCGGAGACGAAGTTCGTCGTTCCACCCGTCGACGCTCCAAACGTCAGCGGCGCCCGGCTGCTCGGACTCGTCCCCGCCGCGCCGAGCGATTCTCCCGCCGGACCCGATCTGAGCGCACTGCGGGCGGCCGTCCAGGCCGGCCAGATCTCTGCCTTGTACGTGTTCGATCCCGGCCCGGCCGGTTCGCTGGGCGACGTCCGCTGGATCCTCGACGCGCGCGCCGCCGGCAAGCTCCCGTTGCTCGTCGTCCAGGGCGTCCTCATGACCGACCTGGCGCGCGCCGCCGATTTCGTTCTGCCGGGCGCATCGTACGTGGAGAAGGAAGCGTCTTACACGAACGACCAGGGCCGCCTGCAGGGGGCCGCCCGCGCGATCCCGGCTCCGGGCGAGGCGATGGAGGACTGGCAGATTCTCGTCAATTTGAGCGCGGCGCTGGGAGTGCCGTTGGACTACACGAGCCCCGCGCATATGCGAGCCGACATCGCTGAAAAGGTCGGCGTCGGGTTCGAGGGGATCACGGCGCTGGCGTTCGCGACGCCGGTCACGGCGCGCCATTGGCTGCAGGCGAGCAACCCGTCCGAGCGCTGGAAGTGGGACTTCATGTTCCAGGACCTGCCGCCGGTGAAGGGCGACCGTCGATCACGACTGCCCTGCCGGGCCTGATTCCGCTGAGAGAAGTGAAATAAGTCGCGTGGGCCAGGATCCGACGTCACGCGTTGCCGTGCACGCTCGCAGTGGCGTGTCCTGACCGCGGCCGGCCTCGTACGCGCAGCATGCGCCGGCCGTCGCCCGGCCGAGCTGACTCCGCTCCTCGAAAACGACGGCGTTCGCGCGGGCTCGACGGCGCGGGCCGCGCTGTCAGGTCCGGCTCCCCGAAGGGCTGCACACGAACTCCAACAAGCCGCGCGATCCGCTCGCTCATTCCGATCGTGCTGTCAGTGCAGCCGCCGGCGGGCGTCACGGCGACCGAGATCGTCTATCCCGAGCCGCAGGATCTAAGCAGGAAGGGATCGATCAGCCGCTGGCGGTCTTCGAGCGGGAGTTCCTCATCGGTGTGCAGATGGCCGTGGCGCCGGACGTGCCGCCCGGCGACGTGGCCGTGCCGGGCTCGTTGCGCTACCAGGCGTGCGACGAGAAAGTGTGCTACCCGCCGGTCACGCTGGCGACGACATGGAACCTGCGGGTCGTGCCGCGATCCGCCAAGGTCACGGCGACCAATGCCGCCAGGATGAAGGGGATCCGCTTTGGCCATGGCGAACCGCCGCCACCGCCGACCGGGACCGCGATCCTGCTGCCGCCGCGATCGACGACGACGTCGACGCCACGCCCGCGCCCGAAACGGCGGCGCGGATCGAGGATTTCACGGTCAGCGGCACCGCGAACTACATGGGCGCCGCCGACTTCCTCCAATTCATCCGGAACGCCGAGGCCGGTATCAAAGAGAAGGGCATGTTCGAGGATCGCGGCGTCGCGGCGATTCTCCTTCTTGTCCTGCTCGGCGGGCTCGCGCTGAACCTGACGCCCTGTGTCCTGCCGATGATTCCGATCAACCTCGCGATCATCGGCGCCGGCGCCCAGGCCGGGTCGCGAACGCGAGGGTTCTTCCTCGGCGCGACCTACGGGGCCGCGATGGCGCTCGTGTACGGCGTTCTCGGCTTGATCGTCATCCTGACGGCCGGCACCTTCGGGACCATCAACTCGAGCCCCTGGTTCAACCTCGGCATCGCCGTCCTCTTCGTGGTCCTGGCGCTCGCGATGTTCGACGTGCTGGTGATCGATTTTTCGCGGTTCTCCACGCGCTTCAACGTCGGCAACTCGGGCCGCGGGACATTTCTCGTCGCCTTCAGCATGGGTGCGGTCGCGGCGTTGCTGGCCGGCGCGTGTGTGGCCCCGGTCGTCATTCAGGTCGTGCTGTTCTCGAGCAACCTCTACTCAACGGGCACCACAGCCGCCCTTGCGCTGCCGTTCTTGCTCGGGCTGGGGATGGCCGTGCCGTGGCCAATCGCCGGCGCCGGCATCGCCGCCTTGCCTCGGCCCGGCGCCTGGATGGTTCGCATCAAGCAGGTCTTTGGCGTCGTCATTCTGGCGACCGCCGCCTATTACGCCTACACGGCCTACGGAATCCTGTCGAATCGGTGGGTCGACCCCGAACAGGTGGCGTCGAGCGTCCAGGAGAAGCTCAAGGAAGGCTGGCATTCGTCGATCAGCGCCGGACTGGCCGAGGCCAAACGCGATCGAAAGCCAGTGCTCATCGATTTCTGGGCCACGTGGTGCAAGAACTGCCTCGTGATGGACAGCACCACGTTGAAGGATCCAGAGGTCATTGCTGCGCTGGAACCCTACGTCAAGATCAAACTCCAGGCTGAAGACCCCGACGCGTCCCCCGCCAAGGAACTGCTCGACTACGTCGGCGGAATTGGGCTACCGACCTACGCCATCCTCAAAGTGAAATGAAATTTAAGATTTAAGATTTCAGATTTAAGATTTCGACCTTCGTTTCAGTCGCCGCCAATCTTAAATCTTAAATCTACAATCTTAAATTTCACGATCCGTGTGGTACTCTGTGCGCACAGCTCCCCGACCTTCGAGGCGGATTGATGCGATCACGTGCGGTCCGGTTGACGTTGAGCGCGATGGCCGTTGGCGTGCTCGCGGCCGCTGGCTTCTTCGTTTTCAAGACTGAACAGCAGATCGACAGTCGTCGCGCTGCCGCTCGCCGTTTCGAAGAGCGCGTACGCGCGGTCGATCGCGCCCTGTCCGATCTCCGGATGGGTCAGCAGGCGTACGTCGCCGCTGGCCAGAGCGCCGACGCCTGGATGCCCAAGGTCGTGAGCATGTCTGGCGAGGCGGCCCGCGGCGTGGACGATCTCCGTTCGGCCGCTGCGACTCCCGACGCACGCTCATCGTTGATGGAGGCGGCCGCGACCATCGTCCAGCTCGGGCAGGTGGACCGCCGCGTCGTCGACTACCTGAAGAGTGGACAGGATGTGATGGCCGCCGACGTCGTCTATCTCCGAGGCGGGCCAGACCGTCGCGCTCGCCGCCAACCAGGTGGACGCCGCGCGGGCGCTCGAACAGCAGGGCGTCGATGTTGCGGAACGTGAAAGCCGCCGGCGGCAGCTCTACGCGCTCGGATGCCGCGGCGGCGATGAGCGTGGTCACGCTGCTTCTTCTCGGCGTCGCGCCGGCCAGCCAGCCCAGCGTCGAATCTGAAGGGCAAGAAGGTCGAGGCGCTCCCCTACCTAACGACGACGAACTGTCGTTCAAGGTCCGGACGGCGCGCCCCGTCATTCAGCGCCGATCATGAAGGCGGCGTCGGAGATCTGCACGGAGGTCGGCCGGGTCAACGACCGGGCCGACCTCGACAAGCTTCTCGGCCGCGCCGCTGATCTTGATGGATGCGAGCGGCGTCATCATCTGGATGGGAAACGGTGCTGGCGGTGACCTGCACCCGGCGCTCGTCCACGGCTATCCGGCGCAAGCCGTGGCGAAGATGCCAGCCGTGCCCAAAAACGCCAACAACGCCGCCGCCGCCGCCTACCGGACCGGAGCCCTGCAGATCGTCCTCGGCGCGTCCGGGCACGTCGAGCGGCGCGCTGGTCGCCCCGCTCCTCACGCCCGACGGTTGCATCGGCGCGCTCAGCGCCGAAATCAAGGGCCGCGGCGAAACGTCCGATTCGACCCAGGCGCTGGTCGTCCTCTTCGCCGCTCAGCTCGCCTCCCTGCTCGCCCCTGCGTCGGCGGTCGAAGCGCCGGCCGAAGCGCGGGCCGATAGAATCGCCTCCGCATAGACAGTCAGCAGTCCACAGTCGATAGTCAGTCGACTGACGACTACGGTGTCTCGAATTGGACGCACCTGACGCTGTGGCCGCGCACGCCGATCCGCGGGCGTCTCGATCTTTGCGCTGATCGTGCTCGGTTTCTTGTCGCGCACGATGCCGAGGGCCACCTCGCCGTCGCTCGAGGAGGCGCGCACTTCGCGTGCGAGATCGCCGGCGGACGTGATGCTACGCCCGTCGACCGATGTGATCACGTCGCCCGCCCTCACGCCCGACCGCGAAGCGGGTGAATCGGCCATGACTGACGAGACGAGCACACCGTCGCTCGCGCCGAAGTACTCCGCCAGCTCCGGCGTCAGTTCCTGGACGGTCACGCCGAGCCGCGCCCGCGACGCCAGATCGGGAAACTCGAATCTGTAGTCGAACGGCCGGATGCGCGTCGAGAAGTCCTCGATCTGCTCGCGGAGGCGATCGGAGTCGATGCTCAGATCCACCTGCCCGCCAGCGACCGGCGTCACGGTGAGCTCCTGCCGTTTGCCGTCCCTGAGCACGGCGGCCCTGACGGATCGACTCGGAGGTGTCTCGCGCACGAGCCTCGTAAACTGGCGCAGGCTTCTCACGCGCTCGCCGTCGAACTCGACGACCACATCGTCGGCGCGCAAGCCGGCTTTGGCGGCAGGGCCGTCGGCCGTGACCGTTTCGACGAACACGCCCCCAGCAACCTTGAGCCGCTCCAGTTCCGCCGGCTCGAGTTCCCTGGCGGTGACGCCAATCCGCGAGCCGGGGCCCTCGAGAATCGTCAGTTGCTGGAACCAGTCACGGTCGCGCCCCTGACCGCGAGCGGGCGAGGCGAACGCGAACGTGAGCGCGGCGACCGCCGCCGCGACGGCAACGATCAACAGGGCAGTCTTGAGCTTCATCGTGCTTCCCCCTAGAAGAGTCCCGATCGAGTGAGACGGGCGAGCCGGGGGAAAAGTTGGTGCGCTGGTAGAATCTCGGGCCATGCGAAAAAACCGGCCTGATGCCGCGGACAGCCGTCAGACCAAGGCGCAGATTCTCGAGCGCACCGAGCGCGAGAAGGTCAAGTTCATGCGCCTCCAGTTCACCGACATCCTCGGCACCATCAAGAACGTCGAGATTCCCGATCGCCAGTTCGAGGAGGCGCTCGACGGCCAGATCATGTTCGACGGCTCGTCGATCGAGGGGTTCGTCCGGATCGAAGAATCGGACATGTACCTCAGGCCGGACCTCGTCGACGTTCCGCGTCTTTCCCTGGGCCGGACCGACCGGCGAGACGGTCGCCCGGATGATCTGCGACATCTACACGCCCGACGGGAACGCCGTTCGCCGGCTGCCCGCGCACGACGCTGAAGAAGGTCATCGCGCTGGCGGCCGTCGAAGGGCTACCGGATGAAGGCCGGGCCCGGAAGCCGAGTTCTTCCTGTTCCAGACTGAAGAACGGCGTGCCGACCACCGAGACGCACGACGCCGCGGGCTACTTCGACCTGAGCCCCGTCGACCTGGGCGAAGACGTCCGCCGCGAGATCGTCCTCGCGCTCGAGGCGATGGGATTTCACGTCGAGGCCGCCCACCACGAGGTGGCGCCGGGCCAGCACGAGATCGACTTCCGCTACGACGACGTGCTGACGACGGCCGACAACATCAGCACCTTCCGGTTCGTCGTGAAGAACGTCGCGATCCGCAACGGCCTGCACGCGACGTTCATGCCCAAGCCGATCTACGGCATCAACGGCTCGGGCATGCACACCCACATGTCGCTCTTCTCGAGCAACACGAACATCTTCTACGACGCGAAGGCGCCGATGCAGCTCAGCCAGATCGTGCCTGAACTACATCGGCGGCATCCTGCGCCACGCGAAGGGCTTCTGCGCGATCACCAACCCGCTGGTGAACTCGTACAAGCGGCTCGTGCCCGGCTACGAAGCGCCGACCAACATCGCGTGGTCGGAGAAGAACCGCAGTCCGCTCGTGCGCGTGCCGGCGGCGCGCGGCACCGGCGACGCGAATCGAGCTGCGCATGCCCGATCCGTCGTGCAACCCGTACCTGGCGCTGGCGGTCATGCTGCGCGCCGGGCCTGGACGGCATCGAGAAGAAGGTCGATCCGGGTCCGCCGATCAACAAGAACATCTTCACCATGAGCCATCGCGAGCGGCGCCACCTGCGCATCGACGAGCTCCCCGGCAACCTGAGCGAAGCGCTCGACGAGCTCGAAAAGGACGACCTCGTCCGCGACACGCTCGGCGAGCACACTCTTCGAGCACTTCGTCGCGGCCAAGCGCGAGGAGTGGCTCGACTACATCAAGCACGTCTCGCCGTGGGAGGTCGAGCGGTACCTCGGGGTCTACTGAGACCTGAGGTGCTCGGTGGATCCTGCAGCGTGCTCGGACCGTACGTGCTAGCGATGCGTGCTGTCGCGTGGTCAGGTCATCGGCGTCTCCGCGCAGGACGACGGCGCGTGAATCGACGATTTCAGGCCTGTTTTGCGATTCGCGCGCGGGCACGCGATTTGATGTGACAGCGGGACGAGTCGCGTCGAATCACGGGATACGTAACTTCAGGCAGGCGCTGGCATCGCCGTATCCCGTCGCTCATCCACGATTCGGCGCGGCTCTTTTGTTCAGCGGGAGACTGCTCATGACCAAGCACCTGTCACGCGCTCGCCGTCGTCGCTGCGTTGAGTCGCCCTCGTCTCGGGCTGCGCGCTGGCGCTGCGCAACCCGAACATCTCGGAGCTCAAGAGCAATCCCGGCCGCTACCACGACCGCACCGTCAACATCGACGGCGTCGTCACCGAGCTCCTGGGGCGTCCCGCTCGTGCCGTTCCGGATCTACAAGGTCGACGATGGAACCGGCGAGGTGACGGTGCTGTCGAACAACAGCCGCCGGATGCCGACGCCGCGGCTCGCGCGTGCACGTGAAGGGCAGGGTCGAACGAGGTGGCCGTCTTCGGCGGCCAGTCGCGTCGGGCCTTGCACCTGCGCGAAGAAGAAGCTGGACATCCGGCGCGGCAACTGAGACGCGGTCAGTCAGCTCGCGTCAGTTCGTGATCTTGATCGCCACCGCCGTCATGTCGTCGTTCGGCGGCGCGTCGCCGCGGAATTCCTGAACGGCCGCGAAGATCGCGTCGACGATCTCGCGCGCGGACCGCTCGCGCGGTCGCCTGCACGACGTCCAGCAGCCGTCGCCGCGCCGAACTCCCGCCCTAGCGCGTCGAACGCCTCGGAGACGCCGTCCGTGCAGAACACGAACAGGTCGCCCGGGGCCAGGTCGAAGGTGACTTCGTCGTAGGTCGAGCCGGCGAACGACCCGAGCGGGACGCCGGGCAGCTCGATCTGGGCGGGCCGTTCGGCGCCGTCGGTCGGCCGCCGACGGAGCGAATCGGGTACGGCAGGCCGGAGTTGGCCAGGACGACGGTCCGCCGCTTGAAGTCGAACACCGCGTAGCACAGCGTGCAGTAGTACTCCTCGAGCTGCCGCTCGTGGAGGATCGTGTTCATCGAGGCCAGCACGCCGGCCGGGCTGAACCGTTCCGGCGCGTAGCGGCGCCGGAACGTCCGCGACCGCACCAGCTCGCCGGCAAACGCGCTGTAGAGCGCCGCCGGCACGCCTTTGCCCGAGACGTCGCCGACCGCGACCACCAGCCTGTTGGGCTCGGGCGTGAGGAAGTCGTAGAGATCGCCGCCGAGCTCGCGCGCCGGCGCGAAGCGGGCGGCGACGTCGACGCCCTTGATCCGCTTCGGCAGCTCCGTCGGCAGCAGCGCCGCCTGGACGCGCTGCGCGAACCGGATTTCCTTCTCGAGCCGCACCTCGTTGGCGCGGATCGTCTTCGTACAGCCGCGCGTTCTCGATCGCCACGGCCGCCTGGCTCGCCAGCAGCGTGAGGATCTCGACGTGGTTCTTGGTGAAGGCGTCGAGCTCCGGGCTCTCGAGATCGAACACGCCGATGCAGCGATCCTTCACCAGCAGCGGGATCACCAGCTCGGATCGCGCATCCTCGACGATCTTGATGTAGCGCGGATCGGCCGAGACGTCGGGCACGAGCACGGCCTCCTTGTGCAGCGCCGCGTAGCCGACGAGGCCGCTCCCGAGCTTGACGCGCGGCAACGTCACCATGTCGCCGTAGCGCACCGCCACCTTCATCTCGAGCTCCTGCGTCTCGTCGTTGAGCAGCAGGATGCCGAACGTCCGGTAGTCGATCACGCGGCGCGTCGAGGTTGCGCGATCCGCGTGAGCAGCTCGTCGAGGTTGAGGATCGCGCCGAACTCGCGCGCGATCTCCGCCAGCGTTTCGAGCGTGCTCGGTGTACTCGCGCTCCTGCTCGAACAGCCGCGCGTTCTCGATCGCCGACCGCGACGTGCGCGCCGAACTGCCGCAGGATCATCTCGTCGGTCTCGGTGAACTGGCCCGGCGTGTCGCTGAGCAGGTTGAGCGCGCCGATCACGCGGCCCTTGCGCCGCAGCGGCACGACCAGCTCGGCGAGCGATCCGGGCACCGCTTCGACGTAGCGCGGATCGTCGCGCACGTCGTTGACGAGAATCGGCGTGCCTTCCGCGACCGCGGCGCCGACCAGGCCCTGGCCGACCTTCAGCCGCAGCGTCCGCGCGCAGTCGGCCGGATAGCCGACCGAGTAGGCGATCTGCAGCTCCTCGCCGGCCGCGTCGAGCAGGTAGACCGCGAACGCGTGGAACTTGGTCAGCCGGGCGATCAGCTGGGGAATCTTCTCGCAGCAGCTCGTCGAGATCGAGCACCGACGTGACTTCGCGTCCCAGCTCGAACAGCGTGATGACCAGCTCGCGGATGTTAGGCGGCGCCGCGGCAGAGAGGGAGGTGCTGGTCGTCGGCGTGTCAGACACGGGATGCCTACTATAATGCCGGACGAATGAGTATCGCAGGCAGCATCAGCTGGCGCCATGGACCTGACGCTGCCGCTCGACTACGCGGCGATCGAGCGGATTCTGCCGCACCGCTATCCGTTTCTGCTCGTCGATCGCATCACCGAGCTCGAGGTCGACAAGCGGATCGTCGGCATCAAGAACGTGTCGCTCAACGAGCGCTACCTGTCGCACGCCGGCGCGCGGCATGCCGGTGCTGCCGCCGACGATTCTCACCGAAGCGGTCGCGCAGGTCGGCGCGATCATCGATTCTCGCGAAACCCGAGAACCGGCAGCGCCTGCCCTTCTTTGCCGGCATCGAGCGCGTGCGCTACCGCCGTCCGGTCGATCCGGGCGACGTCGTCGAGATCGAAGCGACCGTGATTCGTCTGCGCAGCCGCATGGGTCTGCTCAAGGGCATCGCGCGCGTCGACGGCCAGCGCGTCGTCGAAGGCACGATGACGTTCGCGCTCGGTCCCGCCATCACGACACTGGCTCAACCGTAGCCCGGCACTTGTGTTGCACTGCCGAGCGTCGGACCGGGCGGCGGCACACGCCGCGCCCAAGGAGGAACTGCCGTGTTGGAAACGATTGCGATCATTCTTCTGGTGCTGTGGCTGCTCGGCGTGGTCAGCGGCTACACACTCGGTAACTTCATCTACGTCCTGCTGGTCATCGCGATCGTCCTCTTCCTCGTGAGGCTGGTCTCGGGCCGGCGCGTGGTGTAGCGGGAGCGCTGACATTCGCCCGTTTTCAGTGCTCCTGACGATCGCGGTGCCCGCGAGCACGACGGCGCATGCCACGGCAATTCGTGCGCTGAACGGCTCGCGGAGCACGACCGTGCCGAGCAGGACGGCGATCACCGGATTGATGTACGCGTAGAGCGAGACCGTCGCGATCGGCAGGTGCTTCGAGCGCGTACGCGTAGGCCGAAAACCCCACGATCGACCCCACCAGCAGTAAATAGAGCGAGCGCCGTTGACGTCCGCGCGTTGAATCGGAGATCGGCCCATTCTCCGGTGGCCAGCGCCAAGACCCAGAGGCACACGCCGGCCGCCACCATCTGGAGGGCCACGCCCGCGAGGACGTTTTCGTCCTTGCGCCGCCTGCGGGCATAGCCCAGAACCTACCGCCCAGCCGACGCACGCCAGCTGCGTCGCCAGAACGCCTCCGAGAAAGCCGCGCGAGTCGCCCACACGAATCTCCGGCCAGACCAGCAGCACGATTCCGCAAAACCCGATGAGGAGGCCGACGACATGGCGGAGGGTGAACGCTCTCGCCGTCCGGCAGCAGCCGCTCGACGCCAACCATCCAGAACGGCGTAGTCGACACGAGGACGGCGGTCAGCCCGCTCGGCACGGACTGCTCCGCCCACACCACGCCCCCATTGCCGAACCCGAGGAGCAGGATGCCCTGCACCACCAGGGACGGCCATGCGCCCCGGGCCGGCAGCGGTTCGCCGCGAATCTTCAGGATCGAGATGAGCAGGCAGCCTGCGGCGGTCCACCTGAGGCCGCCCATGAGAAAGGGCGGGATCGTTTCAAGAGCGACGCGAATCGCGAGATACGTCGTGCCCCAGATGACGCACACCGCGGCCCACGCCAGGTACGCGCGAGTCACGGAATGCCCGACTGTAGTCCCAACCGGCGCGGCCGGCAAACACGATACAATGTGCGGCTATGGGCAAAAAGAAAGACCGGAATGCTCCCGCGCCGGCGGCCAAGGTAGCCAAGACGGCCAAGGCGTCCAAAGGATTCAACCCGTGGATTGGCGGCGCCATCCTCGTCGCCGTCGTCGGTGTCGGCGCACTCGTTCTGAGCGGCGGAACTGACGAGGCCGCGTCGCCGAGCCGGCGACGCAGGCCGCCGGAGGCCGATCCGCGCGCGCGTCGCCCGTGCCGCGGCAACCGCCAGCCTCGGGCCGCGCAAGCAGGCGTCCTTGCCGCCGATTCCGTTCCAGGGCTACGCGCCGCCGCGCTCGGCCGAAGTCGTCACCGCGGCGTACCGGTTCGCCGCCGAGCACCCCGAGATCCTGAGCTACGTGCCCGTGCTTCTGCGGCTGCGAGCGCTCGGGCCACGGCGGCAACCACGACTGCTTCGTCAAGCAGCGCGCGGCCAACGGCGACGTCGTCGAGTGGGACGAGCACGGCGTCGAGTGCGCCGTCTGCATCGACGTGGCGAACCGGTCGCGGCAGATGTATCGCGTCGGGCGCCTCGGTGCGCGACATCCGCGCCGCGATCGACAAGGAGTTCGGGGCGCAACGCTCCCGGCGCGCACATGCCGACGCCGAAGCCGCCGACGACTGGCGCGCACGGCGCGCACTAAGCCGCCCGACTCGCGGTACGACGGCTCGTGGATAAACGGGCCGCGGCCTTCGCGCGGCTGTTCGAAGCCGTCCACGAAGGCGTCTACATCGGGACGATCGGTCCCGAGTCGACCGCCACGATCGCCGCCAATCCCCACCTCAAGCTGATCTTCGGCTACGCCGAGCGAGACCGCCGAAGCAGACGTCCGGCCGTTCGACCGCGAGCGCTTCGTCGATCCGCAGGCGCGCGTGGCGCTTCTCGAGCGCCTGACGACCGACGGCGCCGTGGCCGACTATCTGCTGCGCCTCCGGCGCGCCGACGAGACCGCCGTCTGGGTCGAGGTCACCGGCGCGCGCCGATGCCGCCGGCGGACGACGGCAGCCTGCGCATCGAAGCGCTCGTCCGCGACGTCAGCGAGCGCAAGAAGCTGGACGACGAGACCCGCGACATCTATCACCAGCTGCTGCAGGCCGAGAAGATGGCGGCGCTCGGCCAGACGATTTCGGGCGTCGCCCACGAGCTGAACAATCCGCTCGCGACGATCCTCAGCTGGGCCGAGCGGCTCACCGAGCGGGAAACGCTCGATCCGTCGGTCCGCCGCGGCCTCGAGACGATCCTCAGCGAGTCCGAGCGCGCCGCGCGCATCGTCCGCAACCTGCTCACCTTCGCCCGCAAGCGGCAGACGACGCGCGCGATGGTCGACGTCAACCAGGTCGTGCGCGAAACGCTGGCGCTGCGCGCCTACGAGCAGCGCGTCTCGAACATCACCGTCATCGACGCGCTGGCCGCCGGCCTGCCGCAGGTCTTCGCCGACGGCCACCAGGTGCAGCAGGTGCTGCTCAACCTGATCATCAACGCCGAGCAGGCGATGCTGTCGGCGAACGGCCGCGGCATCCTCGTCGTGCGCACGTGGCACGACCCGGCGCAGGAGGCGGTCGTCCTCGAGATCAACGACGACGGCCCGGGCATCCCGGACGATCTGCAGCCGAAGATCTTCGATCCGTTCTTCACGACGAAGGAAGTCGGCAAGGGCACCGGCCTCGGCCTGACCGTCGCCTACGCGATCGTCCAGGAGCACGGCGGGCGCATCCGGCTCGAGTCGCGGCCGGACGCGGGCGCGTCGTTCTTCGTCGAGCTGCCGGTCAGCGGCGCGCAAGCTTCCGCGGACGCGATCACGGCGTCGCGACGGCGCAGACGTCGGCCGAACCGCTCGCGGAGCGAGTCGATTCTGGTCGTCGAGGACGAAGCGGCGCTGGCCGCGGCGGTCACCGACGCGCTGCGCGATGCCGGCTACGTCGTCGACGCATGCCGCGGACGGCGAGGAGGCGCTCGCGCCGCGTCAAGCGGCAGCCGTTCGATCTGGTGATCTGCGATCTGAAGATGCCGCGGCTCGACGGCAAGGCGTTCTACGCGACGCTCGTGCAGGCCGACGCCCGGCGCTGCGCAGCGCGTGATCTTCGTCACCGGCGACGTCGCCGGCACCGAGGCCGAGCAGTTCCTGGAGGAAGCGGCTGCCGCTGGCTGGCGAAGCCGTTCCGGCTGGCCGATCTGCTGCAAGGCAGTCCGGGAAGGGCTGTCTGAGCGCGATGCCTAGCGACGCGACGGCGACCGCGGTCCGCGGACGCGGCGCGACCTTCGAGCGGCCGCCGGGCGGACCGGCACGCGGGCGCTTCGTCGGCCGGCTTGTACGGCAAGCACCACACCGTGCTGCGCGGCGCGTCTTCGCGGCTGCAGCGCGCTTTGCCATCACCGGCTTCGCGCGTGAACGCGACGAGCGCCTGGCGCATCTCGGCCATCTGCTGCGGGCCCATCTCGCCGAGCGCCTCGCGCAGCCGGCGGATCGCGCGCGCGTGGAGCTGCGAGACGCGCGACTCGTTGACGCCGATCTCGGCGCCAATCTGCTTCATCGTCACTTCGCCGTAGTAGTAGAGGCCGATCACCTTGCGCTCGCGCCAGGGCAGCGACGGCAATCGCGGCGCGCACGCGCTCGCGGGTTTCGAGCTTTCTCGTAGGCGGCGTCGGGCGCATCGGGCTCGGACGGCACCAGCGCGGTCGGCAGCGAGCTCTCGTCGAAGTGCTCGCCGGTGGCGAGCGGCGAGGTCGCTTCGATCGTGTTGATGCGGACGATCGTGCGGCTCAGGCGCTTCTCGTCGGATCCGACGCGGGCGGCGAGGTCGGCCATCGACGGCTCGTGGCCCAGCTCGCGGCGCAGCGCTTCGCGCGCCGCGTCGAGCTCGCGGCGCTGGCGGCGGACGCCGCGCGGCCAGGCGTCGCGGCGCAGCGCGTCGATCATCGCGCCGCGGACGCGCCGTTCGGCGAACGTCTCGAACTTGATGCCGCGCTCCTCGTCGAAGCGGTGCGCCGCGTCGATCAAGCCCAGCACGCCGTCCTGCACGAGATCGCCGATGTCGATCGAGTTCGGCATCGACGCCGCCATGCGGCGCGCGAGCGCCTCGACGAACGGCAGGCCGGCGACGATGCGGCGGTTCTGGCTGGCGGCGACGGGCTGGGCGCGCATCAGAAGTCTCCTTTTGCGCTCAGGGGTCCGGACTGCGAACGCTGCTGAGCGTTGCGCACCATCGCAACGGCGGTACCAATTGCCGAGCCTGTGTACCCTGGCGGGCCACATCGCAGTGATTTCTGCGTGCAAGTCTATTGATAATGCTGGCGTTGTCAGCGAATGGCCAGAATCGGCGCAACACAGATTTATAGGGTGTTGCACCACAATTTTCGTCAAATTGTTGACGATTCGCCAACTGTTTGCCGTCAATCGATTTGACGCGTGTACTACGTTATTGGTAGGTGAGCGACGGTCCTGGCAGGGGGCAAGCAAGCGGCGGATCAGGGCTGCGTCAAAGACGTGATCTGGCGAATTTCCTTCGCGGTGCCCATGGCGTCGAGCGCGCTCGCGACGACCTGCGCGGCGCGCGCGCGATTGGTCTCGTCGGTCGCTTTCGCTTCGAGCAGCTCCGCGTGGGCCAGGATGATCCCGAGCTGATTGTTCAAGCGATGGAAGAGCAGCCGCAGCTCGGGCGATTCGTCCATCGGTCCACGCGATAGCAGTTCCTCGACAGTCCGCGGACCGGTCATCAGGCCGGCTTCCGCTCTTCGGCGCGCCACATCGACTCGACCGCCGGGCGATCGGTCCGATTCGGATCGCGCCACAGCGTGTCGACGAAGATGCGGACCGAGCCGCCCGCCGTGCGGACGTACTCGATCTTGCCGGACGAGAGCCAGTTGTAGATGGTCCGACGGCTGACCCCGACGAGCTCGCACGCCTTCATGATCGAAATCGTTTTTCGTTCAACCACGGAGTTGCCTCCGAGGGTTGGTATCGGTTGAATGGCCGGGCCACTGCAGGGTCGGCGCAGCGGAATCGCGCCAGCCGGGCCTCGAGTCCGAGATGTGTCAAAATGTTGGCGGCCCGCTAAATGACTGACCCAGTGAAACATCTGCTGCTCGTCGAAGACGAGGTCGCCGCTGCGCGCAGGCCGTCGCCGAGCAGCTCGACCGACCGCGGGTATCAGGTCGCGCAGGCCGAGCTCGGGCGAGGAGGCGGTCGGCCGCCTCGCCGAATTCGCCTTCGACGTCATCATCACCGACCTGCGCCTGCCCGGGCATCGACGGCGCCGCCGTCGTCGACGCCGCCGTCGAGCGCTATCCGGAGATCGTCGCGATCGTGGTCACCGGGTACGGCACGCGTCAAAGAAGCGGTCGAAGCCGGCCGGCGCGGCGCGTGGGACTTCGTCAGCAAGCCGTTTCAGATTCGACGAGCTGCTGCACGTGCTCGACGCGGCGCTCGAGCACCGGCGCCTGAAGTCGGAGAACGCGTACCTGCGCGCGCAGCTCGACGAGCGGTACCGCTTCGAGGGGCTGATCGGCAAGAGTCCGCGCGATGAAGCGGCTGTTCCACCTGCTCGAAACGCGTCGCGCCGACCAGCAGCACGATCCTGATCACCGGCGAGACCGGCAGCGGCAAGGAAGTCGTCGCGCGCGCGATTCATCACAGCAGCCCGCGGCGCGTGCATCGCTTCGTCGCGCTCAATTGCAGCGCGATTCCCGAGACGCTGCTCGAGGCGGAGCTGTTCGGCCACGTGCGCGGCGCGTTCACCGGCGCGGTCGGCAACCGGCAGGGCCGGTTCGAGCAGGCGCACAAGGGCACGCTGTTTCTCGACGAGGTCGGGCACGATGAGCCCGGCGCTGCAGATGAAGCTGCTGCGCGCGCTGCAGGAGCGCGAGTTCGAGCGCGTCGGCGACAGCCACACGATCAAGGTCGACGTGCGCGTCATCGCCGCGACCAACAGCGATCTCGGCCGCATGGTCGCCGACGGCGGTTTCCGCGAGGATCTGTACTACCGGCTGAACGTCATCCCGGTGCAGCTGCCGCCGCTGCGCGAGCGCAAGGAAGACATCCCGCTGCTCGTCCAGCATTTTCTCGATCGCTACCGGCCCGGCGATCCCGGCGCGTCGCCGGCTGGCGCGCCGGCGGCAGCAGAGCCCCGTTGACGGTCTCGCAGGAAGCGATGCGGCGGCTGATGTCGTATCACTGGCCGGGCAACGTCCGGCAGCTCGAGAACGCCATCGAGCGGGCCGTCGCCTTCAGCGCCGGGCGCGTCGCAGATCGACGTCGCCGATCTGCCGCCCGAAATGGGGCAGCCCGAGCCGATTCCGGTGGCGACGTCCGTGGCGCTGCCGGAAGAGGGCCTCGATCTCGACGCGCTTCATCGCCACCATCGAGCGCGACCTGATTCAGCGATCGCTCGAGCGGACCGGCGGCAACAAGGGGCAGGCCGCGCGCCTGCTCAATCTGAAGCGGACGACGCTCGTCGAGAAGCTGAAGCGGCTTGCGAAATAGACGACGCGCGAATACCCGTACAATGATCGCGTGCCGCCGCGATATGCGTACTGGACGATCCTGATCGACAACCGGCCGACGGCGTTTCGCGCGCGCGAACAGGCGGAGCTGCTGCCGACACTCAATCAGTTGAAGCGGACCAACCCGAACGCGCGAGATGAAGTGGTTCGCGCGCGGCAAGCTGTGGGACACCCCCGAGCAGGCGCAATGGGCGAGCAGGAACCTGCCGAAACCCGCCGAGCAGCGCGGCCGCGACTGGCGGCCAGGCGGCGAGCACAAGGATCCGCGGACCAGGCGACCCGAGCGGCCACGCCGCCAGTGGAAGCCGAAGGCCGCGAAGAAGGCGTGAGCGCGTTCGTCTCGCACATGTTTTCTTCCGGCGGGGCCGCACTCGTCCTCGTCGTCGGCGCGCTCTGGATCTGGCGGCGTCCCGGGTCGTCGCCGGCGCGACGATGGCTGATCGCCGGCGCCCTCGTCGTAGCCGGCGCTCAGCTGCTACGCGCTGAGCTACGCCACCGGCCGGCTGCTCTGTCGCCGGCTTTCGGCCGCTCACATACTCCGAGGTTCCCTCAGGCCCGACCGCGATCGTCGTCCTCGGCTCGGGCTCTTATACGGCGCGGGACTGGGACGATGACTCGGTTTCCTGTCCTGGATCGGGCATCAGCCGCCCGAGTGCTCGAGGCCATCCGCGTCTTCAAGATGACCGACGCGGCCTGGATCATTGCTTCGGGCGGCTTGCTCCGGCCAACCGAATTCGACGAGCCGAACGGACGCACGATGCGCGACGCGCTGGTCCGATCGGGCGTTCCCGCGCTCGCGTCTGCTCCTCGAAACCGAGTCCAGGAATACCCATGACGAAGCGGTCATCGTCGGACGCATGCTTCGCACGCTCGACGCACAGCACGTGATTCTGGTGACGTCCGAGATCCACATGCGGCGCTCGCTCGGCACGTTTCGCGCCCAGGGAATTCATGCCGTGCCCGCGATCGCTCGCGAGCCGAGGCCTTCCATGCCGTGGATCGCATGGGTTATGCCGACCGAAGGCGGTCTCAATCTCGCGTCCGACGTCTGGCACGAGATCCTCGGCCTCGGCTACTACTTCGTTCGCGGCTGGTACCGCTGACCGTGCTCTGGCATCTGGTTCTCCTGAAGCCACGCGCGGACCTGCCGACCGCCGAGCGCCGTCGATTCGCGCGACGCGTTCCGGCAGGCGGTCACGTGCTATCCCTCGGTTCGCGGCGTCCGTTTCGGCCGACGCGTGATCCACGGCGCGGGATACGAACGGATCGCGCCGGATGCGGCGGCCTTCATCGCGATCGTCGAATTCGACGATCGTGCGGGCTTGCAGGCCTACCTCGGCGCACCCGGCGCACGACGAGCTCGGCGCGCACTTCGGGCAATTGCTGTCGGCGGCGATCGTGTACGATTTCGAGATGCTGGTGGAGAACGGGGCAGAGCTGTCGCGGGCGCTCGAGCCGTTCATCGAGGGAATCGTGAGGCTACGCTTCCGCAGGTTCTTTCAGACCGAGCAGCCGCAGCACGCGGGTCATCATGCCGGGCGGCTCCTCGGAGTCCTGGATCTGCGCTGAGGATATCCAGGCACTGGCCAACCGATCGGACGACGCCGATGCCGAGACGCCGAACGGCGTCCGGAAGCTGGCTGTCCTCGTTGCGCCAGACGAGAATGGCGCGCGCCTTCGAGTCGGTTGCGACGTCGAGGCAGTTTTCGGGGCGGTCATCGATGACGAAATCCAGGGCAAGGGCGGCGGCAATCGCGCCTCTCGAACCCTGCACGACATAGACGCTCGGAAGCGCGAAGCCATGGGCCTCTAGCCACCGCTGCGTCTGCAACTGAGCGGTGACGCCCTCCGTCGCCGGCCGCTTGGTGAGGAAGATGACCTCCCAGCCGCGACCGATGGCCAGCGCGTTCAGCCTCGCGACCATGCCCGGTTCGATCTCAGGCAGCGACTCCCAGAAGTTTTCGATCGCCTTGACGCGCTCCCACAGGCGCCGCTCCTGCCGCGGCGTCATCCGGGGCTTCGCCGTCCGGCGTTCATCGAGAGCCGGCTCGGCGTCGTCGGGCGCCTCGCCGAACAGCCGCGCCGTCTGCTCGGCGAGTGCGGCCTCCATGTCGGCCAGAACGCCGTCCATATCGAACGCCACGCGGAGAGGCATGAAACAGTCGATTCTATCGTGGCCGGTGCACGGTGCCGCTCATCGTCCGTATGTCAGGACCGCACCGTAGCGAAGCCCGTCGTAGGCGCGGTCGGCGAGTCGGAGGTCCGCTCATGGTGATCGACGTTGAAGCCAATCCGGAGATCACGTCCAATGCGATAGCCGATGCCGCCGCCGTAGATCCGCACGCGGTCGATGCGATCCCCGTCGAACCAAGGTCGCCGCGCACACGGTACGACAAACGCTGGTTGCCCAGCCGCGCTTCGACATCGACCGGACCATAGATCCGCTGCGCTACCGATGCCGTGAAGCCGGACTGGAGGTAATACGGTTGTGTCTCGTCGTACGAGTACTCGACATCACGCATTGCCTGGAAACCGAAGCGCGTGGATCGAGCGCCACGTAGGTGATGTTGACGGACGCCGTGACGCCTGAATAGCCTGCGAGATCGGTCGCAGCGGGATCGAAGTCACGGTAGCCGACGCGGGCGGTTCCGCTGAGAAGCGCATACGGATTGAATTCCAGACCGGCCTCGACGCGGCGCGGTGTCGGAATCCCTGAGCGTCGAGAACAGGAACCGATCCTGTTCGCCCGCCACGTTGACGGCGAGGGTCGTCAGCGGCGTCAGCTCGTGGCGCATCACCAGGGCGAAGGCGGTGTTGGTCCGGCTCAACTCCTCGCGAAGGTCGACGCCGTTGAAGGTCTCGCCTTCTTCGAATGCGTAGCGCCGCCGCTCGCCGCGAACGCCGAAGCGGGTCCGCGGGAACGCCCGCACCTCGGCGGCGCCGGTCAGGTCGCGCTCGTGGCGTTCGGCTCGCGCGTCAATCTCGTAGCCGGGACGCTCCCGCGTATGCGTCCAGCCCGGTGCCGATGTTGAACGCGACGCGGTTCAGGGGCACGAGCCATCCGACGCGCAGCACGCTGTTCACCGAACGCTCGCTGACGAACTCGTTGAACCACACGATGTCCTCGCGGACGCTGCCATAAACCCATGTCGGCCCCGTCCGTAGCCACAAATCAGCCGATGGTGCCAGGGTCAGGGTGAAGTCGCTCTCCGGACCTTCTGCGTCAGGGACGTTGAAGACGTTCGTATCGATCCCGCGTTGCTCAGTGCCAGGCGCGGGTTCACCAGGAGCGGGCCAAGATGGACTGGAATCGCTTCAGGGTCTGGCGGCGTCATGGTTTGAGCCGCGAGGGGGGAGCCCGTCGACAGAAGAGCGGCGAGGCACCCGAACGCCCACAAGCCAGCGCGGCGCGAATCCGTCCCTTTCCCGACGCCGTTCAGGCCCGTTCTCCTCCCCGTATCCACTCCGCCGTTCTTATCGGAGTCGTCGGGCAGTTGCTGGAGACCTAGGCCAAACGCCAGATTTTATTTCTGGCTATCGCCCAATTCAGGCGATCCGAAGCAATTCTGAACTGGTTTCAGAGAAAAACGCGGCGATCAGCCTGCGAGCTCGTCCAGCGTTTCGGTGGAATTGATGGCGGTCCGGAGGTGCGAGCCGTTGTCGAGGCCCTTCGTGTACCAGGAGCCCAGCGCGCGGATCTTGTTGATCACCCACCGGTCGTGGCGCTCGCCGGCCGCCCGGCCGTTCCGGATCGGTCCTGTCGGCGTATGCCGGAACCCTTCCGGCTCGCGGACCCGCTCGTTCATGAGCAGATCGATGTACTCGAGGAGGAAACGGCCCCTGGCTTCCGGCGTGACCTCGCGCGGCGGGCGGCCCGCGGCAATGTCGGCCGCCTGCGCCAGGATCCACGGGTTGCGCAGAACGCCGCGGCCGACCAGCACGCCGTCGACCCCGCCGTTCGAGCCGCTCGACGATCTGTCGCGGCTCGACGCAGTCGCCGCTGCCGAACACCGGAATCGACAGGCTCTCGGCGATCTCCGCGACGAGATCCCAGTCGGCCGACCCGCTGTAGCTCTGCGCGGCCGTCCGGCCATGGACGGCCACCGCCGCGGCGCCGGCGTCTTCGACCATCCGCGCCAGCGTCGGCGCGTTCCGCTCGGCGTCGTTCCAGCCGGCGCGCATCTTGACCGTCACCGGAATCTTGACGGCTCTGGCCATGCTCCGGATGACCGACGCGGCGTGCGCCGGCTCGCGCATCAGGCTGCAGCCCGGCGTTGTGCTTGGCGATCTTCGGCACCGGGCAGCCCATGTTCACGTCGACGATGTCGGCGCCCATGCCTTCGACGATCTGCGCGGCCTCGGCCATCTTCTCGGGATCGCCGCCGAAGATCTGAATCGAGATCGGGCCGCTCTTCCTCGGTGTATTCGGCGTACTCGAGCGTGCGGTCGATGCCGCGGACCAGCCCTCGGAGCTGACCATCTCGGTCACGACCAGCCCGCACCCGCCGTGGCGCTTCACCAGGCGGCGAAAGGCCGTGTCGGTCATGCCGGCCATCGGGGCGACGGCAAACGGCGAGGGCAGTTCGACGGACCCGATCTTCATGACTGACTACCGACTACCGACTAGTAGGGTTTCACATCCGCCGCATCGACTTCGACGCTGACCGCCTGGCCGATCAGATCGACGGCCAGCACCAGCCGCGCGCGCGCGCGTCCTTGCGCATCAGCCGGCCGATCGACTCCCCGCAGCGGGCCGTGCGACGACTTCGACCATCGTCGCCCTCTTTGATGCAGCGGACAGGGATCGAAGTGCAGGTCGCTGGCGACGAGCAACCGGATGCTGTCGAGCTCGTACTCGGGAATCGGCGCCGGCTTCCCCTCGAACGAGACGATGTTGACGACGCCGGTGCACTTCAGGACCGGCGAGGGCGTCGTCCGGATCGAAGCGCGCGAAGCAGTAGCCGGGGAACAGCGGCCAGTCGATCTTCTTCTTCCGGTCCTTCCAGCGGCTCCACTTGGTGATCGTCGGCAGGAACGCGTCGATCTGCTTCGTCTGCGAGCTGCTCGCGCACGACCTGCTCGTGCCGCGAGCGCGTCCAGATGGCGAACCAGCTCTCCAAGCGGGTGCCGCTCAGCCGCGCGCGGCCTGGCCGCCTTGCTTCTTCGACTCGCCGAGGCCCCGTTCGTACGCGTGCTTCAGGTCGTCGTTCTTCCACTCGATGATCGCCTGCGCCCGCAGCCGCTCGAGGAACTTGTCGTACTCTTCGCGGCGCTTGTCGGTGAACACGCGATCGCTGATCTGTTCCTGCGCCTGCTCGAACGGCAGCGTTTCGCGGCGGCGTCGACGTCTCGAGCTTGAGGATCTGGTAGCCGCGCGGGCGTGCGCAGCGTCTCGCTGATCTGGCCCGGGCTTCATCGACTCGATCAGCTTGCGCAGGTCGGGCGACAGCTCGCTGAGGTTCAAGGGGCCGATGAGACCCGCATTCGCCTTCGACGGCGCATCGGACATGTCGACGGCGAGCTTCTCGAAGTTCTCGCCGGCGCTCGCGCGCTGGCGAATCTGGCTGGCCTTCTCGCGCGCCGCCGCGTCCTGGGCGGCGGTCGCCTTCTCCGGCATCGTCACGAAGATCTCCCGCAGCGTGATGCTCTGCGGGGTCGTGAACTCCGCGACGTGCGCCTGGTAGTACTCGCGCGCTTCGACGTCGGACACGGCGATCCGGCCGAGGATCTCGTTCTGCTCGACCCGCGACACGAGCATCCGGCGCTCGACGTTGCGGCGGAGGTCGGCCACCGTCATGCCCTCCTGCTTGAGCGCCGCCTGGAACTGCTCGTCGTTCTCGATCTTGTTCTCTTTCTTGAGGTTGTCGAGGATGCCGGTGAACTGTTCGTCGCCCAGACGTAGCCCAGCTCCTTGCCGCGCTGCACGAGGAGCATCTCGTCGATGACGCCGACCATCAGTTCCGGCGTCACCTGATCGAGCATCTTCCGCAGCTGCGCGTCGTCCAGGTTGGCGGTCGTCGGATCGAGCCGCTGGCCCATCTCGCGCAGCGCGGCAATCTGGCGCGTCTCGAGATCGGTCTTCGTGAACAGCTCGCCGTTCACCCGGACGAGAATCTGCTCGATGATCTCGGCCCGGCCGGCGGCCGCGAGCAGCGCCAGAAGGACGGGCGCGACGATCAGCGCCTTGGCGAATCGTGGATTGATCATGGTAAACTCTTTGCAAAACAATATCTTACACTCGGCCGGCGAGCTCCCTCAACAGGCTGCCGAGCCGCTCGAGCACGCCGCCCGGCGCGCGCGGATCCTCCTTGGCGGGCTTCAGGATCTCTTCCTTGGTGAACCCGGGGTGACCTCGCCGGCCCGGGCGCGGGTCGTCCACCAGCTGGGCGCAGCATTCGCGTAGCGGGACGACCCCTTCGCGGGACTCGGGCGCTCGGGGCTCGGGCCTCGGGCGCGCTTCTCACGCCGTCGCGTTGCGAGCGCCGAGTCTCGCGTCCGCGGCGCCGTCGAGATTCAGCTTGAGGGCCGCAGGCGGGACGAGCGTGAGGTCGGGACGCTGCCGCACCAGCGCCACCAGCCGCACCGGATCGACCTTCGCCTGCGGTCTGAACTTTAAGACGACGGCGCGCCCTTCGCGGTCGATGGTGTCGATGCCGAGCTGATCGGCCATGACCCGAACCCGTCCGTAATCGGCCAGGTTCAGCACCGAGGTCGGCGGCGGACCGTACCGGTCGGCGGCCTCGTCCAGGACGCGGTCGATCTCGTCCTGCTTGCGGGCGGCCGCGATCTTTCGATACAGCATCAGCCGCTGGTTCATGTCCGCGAACGTAGGCCTCGTCGATCCGCAGATCGACCTTCAGGTTGACCGTCGCCCGCGTGTCGTCTTCGAGCTCCTCGCCCTTCAGCTCCCTGACCGTCTCCTCGAGCAGCTTCATGTACATCTCGAAGCCGACGGTTTCGATGTGGCCGCTCTGCTCGCCGCCGAGCAGGTTGCCGGCGCCGCGGATCTCGAGATCGAGCGCCGCCACGCGGAACCCGCTGCCGAGATCGCTGAATTCCTTGATCGCCGCCAGCCGCTTCTTCGCCACCGGCGACAGGTTGTCCTCGGGCGGAATCAGCAGGTAGGCGTACGCCGGCCTGTCCGATCGGCCGACGCGGCCGCGCAGCTGATAGAGCTGCGACAGGCCGTAGCGGTCGGCGCGGTTGATGATGATGGTGTTGGCGTTGGGGATGTCGAGTCCGTTCTCGACGATCGTCGTCGCGAGCAGCACGTCGAACTTCCGCGCGACGAAATCGAGCATCGCGCGTTCGAGCGTTTCCTCCTCCATCTGTCCGTGGCCGACGACGACCCTGGCCTCCGGCACCAGCCGCTGCACGAGGTTGCCGATCGAGAAAATCGATTCGACGCGGTTGTGGACGAAGTACACCTGCCCGCCGCGTTCGATCTCGTGGCGGATCGCACGGCCGATCACCTGCTGATCGAACTTGACCACGTTGGTCTGAATCGAGAGCCGATCCTTGGGCGGCGTCTCGATGATCGACATGTCGCGGATGCCGACCAGCGACATGTTCAATGTCCGCGGGATCGGCGTCGCGCTCATCGTCAGCACGTCGACCTTCCGGCGGAGCTGCTTGATCTTCTCCTTGTGGGCGACGCCGAAGCGCTGCTCTTCGTCGACGACCAGCAGCCCGAGATCGCGGAACTCGACGTCCTTCGACAGCAGGCGATGGGTGCCGACGATGATGTCGACCTTCCCGGCCGCCAGGTCGGTCAGGGCCTCCTTCTGCTCGGCCTTCGACCGGAAGCGGCTGACCATCTCGATCCGGACCGGAAAGCCCGCAAACCGTTCCCGCAGCGTCTTCTGATGCTGAAACGCCAGCACCGTCGTCGGCGCCAGGACGGCGACCTGCTTGCCGTCCATCACCGCCTTGAACGCCGCCCGCATCGCGACTTCGGTCTTGCCGTACCCGACGTCGCCGCACAGCAGCCGGTCCATCGGGGTGGGCGACTCCATGTCGCGCTTGATGTCGGCTGATCGCGCTCTTCTGATCCGGCGTCAGCTCGTATTCGAATGCGTCCTCGAACTCCTTCTGCCAGTGCGTGTCGGTGCTGAACGCATGGCCAGGGACCGCCTTGCGCGCGGCATACAGCTTGAGCAGCTCTTCGGCCATGTCGCGCATGGCCTTCTTGACACGCGTCTTCGCACGCTCCCACGACGTGCCGCCAAGGCGATCGATCGGCGGCCGTGAAGCGCCCGTGTACTTCTGGACGAGATCCAGCCGCTCCACCGGCACGAAGAGCTTGTCCTCTCCGGCGTAGTGGAGCTCGAGGAATTCCTGGAGCGCGTCCCCGATCCCGATCTGCTTCAGGCCGACGAACGCGCCAATGCCGTGATCGACGTGAACGACGAGGTCGCCGATTTTCAGGTCCCGCAGATCGGAGAGAAACGCCTTCGTCGCCGATCGGCGGCGCTCCGGTGCGCGCCGGTCCTCTTCGAACACGTCGGCTTCGGCGTAGATCTGGAGCGATGCGTCCGGCAACCTGAAACCGCGCGACAGCCTGCCGATCGCCACCAGCACCGCCGCGTAGCGCGCATCGTCGGCGCGTTCGACAGGCACCGCGAAGAGGTCGTACTCCTTCAGCAGCTCGATGGTGCGTTCGGCGCGGCCGGCCGTGGCGGCGACGAAGAGCGTGGTTTCGCCCTGTTCGCGGAGGCGCCGAATCTCGTTCACCCAGTCCGCGACGCGGCCTCGCAGCTCGACCGCCGGCTGGCAGCGGACGTGACGTATTCCGGGACCTTCGTCGAGCGCAATTTGCGCCAGGCTGGTCGCGTGGGCGAGCCGGGATTCGACATCAGGCCAATTGGCAAACAACGCATCCGGCGGAGGAGGGGCGAGCGCCCCCGCGTTCCTCGCCGCCGCTTCCTCGTAGCTGCGCTGGACGCTGTCGAGGAGTTTCCGTGAGTGCGCGTCGACCTCGTCGCGCTCCGACACGATTACCCGCGATTCCTTGACGCGCGCCAGGTAGTCGAAGAGCGTCGCGGCCCGATCGTCGCCGAGCACGTCGCGCAGCGGGATCACGGTGAGCTGATCGATCGGTTGAATCGATCGCTGCGACGCTGGATCGTAGGTACGCAGCGATTCGATCGTGTCGCCGATGAATTCGAGCCGGACCGGCGGCGCCTCACCGGCGGGATAGATGTCGACGATACCGCCGCGAATCGCGAACTCACCGTGCTCGTCCGCCGGATCCTCGCGCGTAAAGCCCGCTTCGATGAGCAGTTCGCCGAGGTCGATTGGGGCGATGTCCTGGTTGGGTCGAAGATCGACCGATGCGTTCAGCAAGCGCGCCGGCGGGCTGACGCGCGGCAGGACTGCGGCAGCCGACGCCACCACGATTCGGGCCGAGCCGCTCGCGAGCGCATGAAGGGCACGCGCCCGCTCGGACGTGACACCGACGTGAGGCGTCATCCCACGGTAGGGATCGATCTCATGCGAGGGGAACGGCAGGACCGCCTGGTCCGCCGCTGAGTCGGACAACCCCTCCAGCGCGGCGAGAAAGAACCGGGAGTCGCCCACGGCCTGCTCGAGGTCGCCGTCCGTGGGCACGATATACAGGACCGCTCCCTTCGGCATCGCCTGGGCGGCGGCGGCGACGAACAACGCGTTGGTGGAAGGCGTGAGGCCCGACACCACCCGGGCCGGAGCGTTCAGGCCGCTCCGGACGACGGCGGTCTTGAGGACGGCGCGAAGGTTCAGGGAGGTGGAGGTGGTCACCGGTGGTCCAACCTCCAATATTAGCGGGCTTGACGAATCTTCTCGATGATCGAGCTGGTCGAATACCCGGGCTCGACCGGAACGCGGACGACGACACCCCCGCGCGCCTCCACAATGTCGCGGCCGACGATGCCGTCCTCCGGCCAATCGGCGCCCTTGACGAGGACATCGGGTTGAACCGCGCCGATGACCTGGTGAGGCGTGTCCTCGTCGAACACGACCACCGCGTCGACCGCCTCCAGGGCGGCGAGCACTTCGGCGCGCTCGGTTTCGGCGTTGATCGGCCGGCCGTCGCCCTTGTTGGATCGCACCGACCGATCCGAATTGACGCCAACGATCAAGCGCGTCACCCAGGCGACGAGCCTGCGTTCAGATAGCGGACGTGGCCTGGATGGAGCAGGTCGAAGACACCGTTCGTGAAGACAACCCGCCGGCCTTCACGCCGAAGCCGTTCGGCCACGCTGGCCAATCGCGTCTCTCGCGACGATCGGCACGGCTTCAGGACGTCTCCTTGAACTGCGATGCCTGGCGAGAACGACCAGTGATGCTTCGGCCGGTAGATGCCGACGTCGGGCGTCCGCGACTTCATGCGGAAGGTGTAGAGCAGGCGGTGGTAGTCGTACGGATAGCCGTCGCAGGTGTGGACCGCCACGTCCAACTTGTAGGTGCCTTCGACCAGCTCGAGGCTGTCGATCTCGAAGGCGACTTCGACCTCGCCTTCCAGCCGCAGCGGGTCCATCTGTTCGATGTAGGTGTTCGTCCCGTAGCAGCACACGCCGTCCGCATTGAAGAAGCTGACCCCGAAGACGAAGTCGGTGGCGGGCGCGTGGGCCACGATCGTCATGGCCACGCGCATCGGCTCGCCTGTGTGAAAAATGAAGGATTCCCCCTCGCGGCCGGACAGCGTCACGCGCGTGATCTCGATCTGCCGCGAGCCCCAGCGGCCCTCCACCGCCTGGAACAGGTTCTTCAGCTCGCTGTGGTCAGGCATCGCCGTGACCGGCTCCGCGGGCGCGGGCGCCACCGCGGCGACCGCCTTGGCGGTCGTCGTCGCCAGCAGCGCGTCCTCCGATTTCTCGACTGCCGCCAGGTAGGCGTCGACGACGCGCTTGGGATCGCCGTGCGATCGCATGCGGCCTTCGTCGAGCCAGATCGCCTCGTCGCAGAAGCGCTCGACGAGTCCGAGCGAATGCGTCACCAGCAGGATCGTTTTCCCGATCCGGCGGAACTCCGCGAACTTGTCCAGGCACTTATGGGTAAAGCCTTCGTCGCCGACGGCGAGCACCTCGTCCACCAGCAGGACGTCGGGATCGACGTGGATCGCGACGGCGAATCCGAGGCGCATGTACATGCCCGAGGAGTAGGTCTTGACCGGTGCCTCGATGAAGTCGCGCAGCTCGGCGAACTCGACGATCTCGTCGAACCGGCGCTCGACCTCGCGCCGCGACAACCCCAGCATGATGCCGTTGATGAAGACGTTCTCCCGCCCGGAAATCTCCGGATGGAAGCCGGCGCCGAGCTCGATGAGCGCGGAAATCCGGCCCTTGACCGTCACGGTCCCGCTGGTCGGCTTGGTGATGCCGGCGACCAGCTTCAAGGCCGTGCTCTTCCCGGATCCGTTTCGGCCGATCACCCCGCAGGTGCGGCCGGGTGCGACCGTAAACGAGACGTCCACGCAGCGCCGGAAACGTTTCGGTCGGACTCAGCTCGGTCAGGATGCTGCGCTGCAAGAGAGCGCTCTTGAGCGTCGCGAACTGCCGGCCGCTGTACTTGCGGTAGATCTTCGAGACATTCGCCAGCGTGATGGCGGTGGCGGTGGTGTTGGACGAAGGCACTACACGACCTCCGCGAACGAGTCCCTCAGGCGGTCGAACAGCCAGTAGCCGGCGGCGAAGACGGCGAGTGCTGCCGCCCCGAGCGCGAGCAGCCACTTCCAGTGGCCGAACGGGCCGTTGAAGAACAGGATCTCCTGGTACGAGATCGCGAGGTGAGTGAACGGGTTGAGGTTGAACAACCACTTGTACGGCCGCACTTCCACCTGATCGTAGAAATAGATGATCGGCGTCGTAAAGAACCACAACATCAGCACGTTCGTGAGGATGTCGCGGATGTCGCGGAAGTGCACCGTCAGGGCGGCCAGCGCCAGCGCCAGCCCGGTCGTGAAGATCAGCTGGATGAGCGACGACCACCGGGAACCAGAGGAGGCCGGCCGGGTCGGGCCAGTGCCGGTAGGCGAGCAGCACTCCCACGACAATGGGCAGCGCCAGGAAGAAGTGGATCATGTTCGCGCATACGGCCACGATCGGCAGGACTTCGGCCGGAAACAGCACCTTCTTGATCAGGTTCCCGCCGGCAATCAACGAACCGGCGGCCTCGTTCAGCGACGTCGAAAACCAGTTCCACGGCAGGATGCCGCAGAGCAGGAACAACGCGTAGGGCTGCAGGCCTTCGGCGCGGTTCGGCATGATCGTCGTGAAGATGAACGAGTAGATGGCCAGGAGCAGCAGCGGGTTGATGAACGACCAGAAGAACCCGAGGACCGAGCCGCGGTAGCGCGCCTTGAGCTCGCGCGCCACGAGGCTTCCGATCAGCCCGCGGTAGCGGAACAGTTGCGAGAGGTTGGCCAGCAATTACGAGCGAATTTTAGCCCGACTCGCGACCTGCAGCCTGACCAGCGCCTTCATCAGCGCGATGCGGGCGCGCTCGAAATCCATGTCGAGGGACGGCGACGCCAGCCGCTGTTCGGCGCGCTTCCGGGCGGCTTCGGCGCGCGCGACGTCGATCTCGTTCGGCGCGCTCGGCAAGCTGCGCGAGCACCGTGACACGGTCGGGCAGCACCTCCGCAAAGCCGAACGCGATCGCCAGGTAGTGCTTCTCCTGGCCCTGGCGGTACCAGAGTTCTCCCGCGCCGAGCAGCGCCAGCAGCGGCGCATGCCCGGGCAGCACACCGAAGTAGCCGTCGGCGCCCGGGATCTCGACTTCGTCGACCCGCTCGTTCACGAGCGAGCGATCGGCCGAGACGATCTGAAGCTGCAGATGCGTTGGTAACGCCATGTCTTCCATGGCGACCCTGAAAGGGTCGCCCTACAGAGCTGTGAGCCGACCTACGCGGCTTGCCGCTGGCGGAACTTCTCGATCACTTCGTCGATCGTCCCCATCATGTAGAAGTCCTGCTCCGGAATCTCATCGTGCCGGCCTTCGACGATCTCCTTGAAGCCGCGAATCGTATCGGCAATCGCGACGTACTTGCCGTCGAGACCGGTGAACTGCTGCGCCACGAAGAACGGCTGCGACAGGAACTTCTGGATCTTGCGGGCGCGCGACACCGCGAGCTTGTCGTCCTCCGAGAGCTCGTCGATGCCGAGAATCGCGATGATGTCCTGGAGGTCCTTGTAGCGCTGCAGGATCTGCTTCACCTGGCGCGCGGTCTGATAATGGTCGGCGCCGATGACGCGCGGGTCGAGAATGCGCGACGACGACGCCAGCGGATCGACGGCGGGATAGATCCCCAGCTCCGAGATCGCGCGCGACAAATTGGTCGTCGCGTCCAGGTGCGCGAACGTGGTCGCCGGCGCCGGGTCGGTGTAGTCGTCGGCGGGCACGTAAATCGCCTGCACGGAGGTGATCGAGCCCTTCTTCGTCGACGTGATTCGCTCCTGGAGGTCGCCCATCTCGCTGAGCAGCGTCGGCTGGTAGCCGACCGCCGACGGCATGCGGCCGAGAAGCGCCGAGACCTCCGAGCCCGCCTGCGTGAAGCGGAAGATGTTGTCGATGAAGAGCAGGACGTCCTTGCCCTCGGCGTCGCGGAAGTACTCGGCGACCGTGAGCGCCGACAGGCCAACCCTGAGGCGCGCGCCGGGCGGCTCCGTCATCTGTCCGTAGACGAGCGCCGCGCGCGACTTCGACGGGTCGTTGATGTCGATGACGCCGCTCTCCTGGAACTCCAGCCAGAGGTCGTTGCCCTCACGCGTGCGCTCGCCCACGCCACCGAACACCGACACGCCGCCGTGCTTCAGTGCGATGTTGTGGATGAGCTCCATGATGACGACGGTCTTGCCGACGCCGGCGCCGCCGAACAGTCCGATCTTCCCGCCCTGCAGGTACGGCTCGAGCAGATCGATGACCTTGATGCCGGTCTCGAACATCTTGAGCTCGGTCGACTGTTGCTCGAGGCTGGGCGGCGGACGGTGAATCGCCCACCGCTCCTTCGTCAGCACCGGGCGATCCGGGAAGTCGACCGGCTCGCCGAGCACGTTCATCACCCGCCCCAGCGTCGCGGGTCCGACCGGCACCGAGATCGGTTCGCCCAGGTCGACGGCGGTCATGCCGCGCTGCATACCGTCGGTCGGCTTCATGGCGACGGCGCGCACGCGATTCTCGCCGAGGTGCTGTTCCACCTCGCAGACCACGTCGATCTTCTCGCCGGCGGCATTGCCCTCGATCCTCAGCGCGTTGTAAATCTGAGGCAGGTGACCGGCCTCGAACTCGACGTCGACCACCGGGCCGATCACCTGGACGATGCGTCCCACCTGTTTCTTGTCAGCCATAAAGTGTCTTCGCTTTCCCTACAGCGCCTCGGCTCCCGACACGACCTCGATGATCTCGCGCGTAATCGCCGCCTGGCGCACCTTGTTCATGTACAGCGTCAGGCTGGCGATCATCTCGGCCGAGTTCTTGGTCGCGGTGTCCATCGCCGTCATCTGGGCGGCAAAGAATGAGGCGTTCGACTCGAGCAGCGCGCGGTAGACCTGCACTTCGACATATCGCGGCAGCAGCTGGTTGAAGATCTCCTGGGGCGATGGTTCGTACAGGTACTCGGTGAGATTCACCACCTGGCCGGGGCGACCAGCCGATTCGGCCGCGCCTCCTTCGACTTCTCCCCGCGGGATCGGCAGCAGCGTGTCGACGACCAGGCGCTGGGTCATCACCGACTTGAACTCGTTGTAGACGATGGCGACCCGATCGAACTGCCCGGACGTGAACGACTCGATGGCCGTCGCCGCAATCGATCGCGCATCCTCAAAGCGAAGCCGCTGAAAGATGTTCACCTGTTCCAACAGGACGGTGAACCCGCGGCGGCCGAAGAAATCGCGGCCCTTGCGGCCGATCAACCCCAGCGAGCAGGGTTGAGGACTCGCGGCGACGAACGCACCCGCGGCCTTGATGACATTGGTGTTGAAGCTGCCGCAGAGGCCCTTGTCGCCCGTGACGACAATCAGCAGCGTGCGGCCGTCGGCTGACGGCTCACGCGCGCTGAGCAGCGGGTGAGCGGACGCATCGACCCGGCCGGCCAGGCTGGCGAGGACGTGCTGCATCTGTACCGCGTAGGGGCGCGCGCCCATGATCCGTTCCTGGGAGCGGCGCAGCTTCGACGCCGCGACCATCTTCATGGCCTTGGTGATCTGCTGCGTGTTCTTGACAGAACGCACGCGCCGGCGGAGATCGATAAGCGAGGGCATCGTCGATCAGGCGGCCGTCGCCTTGCTCGCCTGGAACGTCGCGGCGAACTCCTTCACGGCTTCGTTCAACGTGCCCTTCAGCTGATCGTCGAGCTGCTTCTTCTCGGCAATGCCGCGGAAGAGCTGCGAGTACCGCGTCTCGATGAATTGATACAGGCCCGTCTCGAATGCCCGCATGTCAGACGTCGGCGATGGTATCGAGGTAGCCGTTGGTTCCGGCGAAGATGATCGCGACCTGCCGCTCGACCGCCAGCGGTTCGTACTGAGGCTGCTTGAGGATCTCGACCAGCCGCGCGCCGCGCGTCAGCTGCGCCTGCGTCGCCTTGTCGAGGTCGCTGCCGAACTGCGCGAACGCCGCCAGCTCGCGATACTGCGCGAGGTCGAGCCGCAACGTGCCCGCGACCTGGCGCATCGCGCGAATCTGGGCCGACCCGCCGACCCTGCGAGACCGAGTTGCCGACGTTGATCGCCGGGCGAACGCCCTGGTTGAACAGATCCGACTCGAGGAAGATCTGGCCGTCGGTGATCGAGATGACGTTGGTCGGGATGTAGGCCGAGAGGTCGCCGGCCTGCGTTTCGATCACCGGCAGCGCCGTCAAGGATCCGCCACCGAGCTCGGTCTTGAGCTTGGCGGCGCGTTCCAGCAGGCGCGAGTGCAGGTAGAAGACATCACCCGGATACGCTTCGCGTCCCGGCGGGCGCCGCAGCAGCAACGAGATCTCGCGATATGCCTGGGCGTGCTTGGAGAGATCGTCGTAGATGCACAGCGCGTGCTTGCCGTTGTCGCGGAAGAACTCGCCCATCGCGCACGCCGAGTACGGGCTGATGTACAGGAGCGGCGCCGGATCGGACGCCGCGGCCGCGACGACGATCGAATAGCGCATCGCGCCGGCCTCTTCCAGCGTCCGCACCACCTGGGCGATCGTCGACTGCTTCTGGCCGATGGCGTTGTAGATACAGATGACGCCGGTTTCCTTCTGGTTGAGGATCGTGTCGATCGCGACGGCGGTCTTGCCGGTCTGCCGGTCGCCGATGATCAGTTCGCGCTGGCCGCGGCCGATCGGCACCATCGCGTCGATCGCCTTGAGGCCGGTCTGGAGCGGCTCTTTGACGGGTTGCCGGTCGACGACGCCCGGTGCCAGCCGTTCGATCGGCGAGAACTGCTTGCTGCTGATCGGGCCCTTGCCGTCAATCGGCTGGCCGAGCGCGTTGACGACGCGGCCGAGCATCTCCTCGCCGACCGGCACCGAGATGATGCGGCCGGTGCGCTTGACCGTATCGCCTTCCTTGATCTCCGTGAACTCCCCGAGCAGAACCGCGCCGACGCTTTCTTCCTCGAGGTTGAGCGCGATCCCCATCACGCCGTGAGGGAACTCCAGCATCTCTCCGGCCATCGCGTTCTCGATGCCGTGAATGCGGGCGATGCCGTCGCCGAGCGAAATGATGCTGCCGACCTCGGCCACGTCGACGTCGACGGCGTAGCTCCCGATCTGGTCGCGGATGATTTTGGAGATCTCTTCGGCTTTGATGTCCATGTCTGTTCCTGCGCGGCCCTAGATGCTTTCCACGAGCCGTTGTTTCATCTTCTGGAGGTGCGTGGCGATGCTCGCGTCGTAGACGGTGCTGCCAATGCGCGCGACCACGCCGCCGATCAGCGACGGGTCGACCCGCAGATCCATCTGCACGTGGCGGCCCGATGCCTGTTCGAGACCGCGCTCGACCGCTTGGGCCCGTTCCGCGGAGAGCGGCTCCGCGGTCACGACCTCGGCCCGCACGATTTTCTGGAAGTCGCGCACGCGCTGGCGGAACGCCTCCAGGAGATCGGGCAGCAGGATGAAGCGATCTCGCTCGGCGAGCAGCACAAGAAGTTTCGCCATGGCGGGGGACAGCTTGGCCTGGCTGATCACCGCCGCGACGGCGGCGCGCTTGCGCGGCGCCGGGACGGCGGGATTCAACAACACTTTCCCGAAGGTCGCGTGTTGCTTGAGGAGATCGATGAACTCGGCGAGCTCGCGATCGATCGTGGCGAGGTCCTGCTTCTCCTTGACGGCGACATCGAAGAGCGCGCGTGCGTATCGATTCGCCGCGGTGCGATTCGTCATGGGTGCAGCCGGTTTCTCCGGAGCTTGCGCCCGATTTCACAAGCTCGCGGCGACCTGACGACCCCGTTGAGAGATTCGCGAATCATGTGTGTGTGAGGAAGATCCAGGCCTTTCGGGGCGTCGCGACGAAACAGCAATTTTATACCACGCGGACGCGGGTATCGCCAGCGGGCAAAAGGATCCGACCGATTCGCGATCCCTTTACACCCGCGGCCTCGAACGCGGCTCCGGTCGCGTCGGCTGCGGCCTCTGCAACCGCAACCAGCAGTCCTCCAGAGGTTTGAGGGTCGAACAGTATGGCGAACCAGCCCGTGGGGTACCGACGCGCCAACGTCGACCCTGCCCCCAAAGTGATCCTGGTTGCTGACTAACCCGCCCGATCGGTTCTGTCCGCCAATTTCCACAACCCCTTCAAACAGAGGAACATCGACGGCTCTAATCTCCAGCGTGACCCCGCTGGCGGCCGCCATCTCGCTCGCGTGACCCGCAAGGCCGAATCCGGTGATGTCTGTGCAGGCGTGAACCGCCGACGGGGGAAGGGTGGCGAGCGCCTCGGCGGCGGCGCGATTCAGCGTTCGCATCGACTCGATCGCCGGTCCTGCGGCACGCGGATCAATCCGGTCGAACTTCAGCGCGGTTGCGAGGATGCCGGTTCCGAGCGGCTTCGTGAGGAAGAGCACGTCGCCCGGCCGCGCGCCGGCGTTGGTGAGTATGCGCTCGGGATCGATCGCGCCGGTGACCGCGTACCCGAACTTGATCTCCGGATCCTGCACCGTGTGGCCGCCGAGCAGCGCGACGCCCGCGCGATGCAGCTGCTCGAACCCGCCCTGGAAAATCCGTGTGATCACGTCGCGCGCGAGGCCTTCCTTCGGGAACCCGGCGATGGCGAGCGCGGTCAGCGGCCGGCCGCCCATCGCGTACACGTCGCTCAGCGCGTTGGCCGCCGCGATCTCGCCGTATGTGAACGGGTCGTCGACGATCGGCGTGAAGAAGTCGACGGTCTGAACAAGCGCCGGCCCCGCCTCCCACCGGTACACACCCGCATCGTCCGCAGTCCTGAAGTCGACGAGGACACGGTCGTTCAGCGGCGATCGGAATGGCGCTCAGCACCTGAGCGAGCTCGCCGGCGGCGAGTTTGCTCGCTCAACCGGCGCAGGCGACCATGTGCGTCAGTCGCAAGGTTCTCCTTTCCATGGTCGACTCGTTGACGGACTCGTTGTGTGAGTTGATCGTAGATACGAATCAGCTCGTCCTCGGATCCGAATTCGATCTCGATGCGGCCGCGCGTGCCCTGCCGGACGATGCGGACGCGCGTGCCGAGCGCAAGCCGGAGACGATCTTCAGCGGCGCGCGTGTGCACGTCGGCCGGCTTCGCCGGCGCAGGCTCCTTCGACTGTGCGGCCTCGCTGGTCTTTCGAACCAGCGCCTCGGTCTCGCGCACCGAGAGATTGCGTGCGATCACGTCGCGCGCAATGCGACGCTGGTCGGCCTCGCCGGTGAGCGAGAGCAGCGCTCGCGCGTGTCCCATCGACAACGTGCCCGACGCCACTTCAGCCTGGACCTCCGCGGGAAGCCGGAGCAGGCGCTGGAAGTTCGCGACGGATGCGCGGTCTTTTCCGACCGCCGCGGCGATGTCTTCCTGCGTGAGACGGAATTCGTCGCTCAGCCGACGGTAGGCGAGCGCCTCGTCGATCGGGTTGAGGTCTTCGCGCTGGATGTTCTCGACCAGCGCCATCTCGAGAAGCGATCGATCGTGGCCCGCTGTCACGTCCCGGACGACGACCGGCACGCGCAGGAGACCCGCTTTCTGCGCGGCGCGCCAGCGGCGCTCGCCGGCGATGATGTGAAAGCGATCGCCCTCACGCCGCACCACGATCGGCTGGATGACGCCGTTCGCCTTGATCGAGCGTGCGAGATCGTCGAGGCGTCCGTCGTCCATCTGTCCGCGCGGCTGGAAGCGGTTCGGCACAATGCGATCGATGTCGACCTCCAGCGTCGACGCGCGCGGTTCGGGGGCGTCCGGGATCAGCGCGCTGAGACCTTTGCCGAGAGCGGGTCTTTTTTCCATATGTCTTTACGCCGCGGTTGCCGCGCTGCGTTCCATGACTTCCCGCGCGAGCGCGAGGTAGGCCTCGGCGCCACGCGATTTCACGTCGTACAGGATCACGGGTAACCCGTGGCTCGGCGCTTCGCCGAGTCGGACGTTGCGCGGGAATCACCGTGTTAAACACTTTCTCTTTGAAGAAGCCGCGTACGTCGGTCGCGACCTGCTGTCCGAGATTCGTGCGCTCGTCGTACATCGTGAGGAGCACACCTTCGATATCGAGCGCCGGGTTCAGCGCGGCGCGCACACGGCGCATGGTGCTGACGAGATCGGCGAGCCCCTCCAGCGCGAAGTATTCGCAATGCAGGGGGATCAGCACGGTGTCCGCGGCGACAAGCGCGTTCAGCGTCAACAGTCCGAGCGAAGGCGGGCAGTCGATGAAGATGAACGTAGTACTGGTCCCGCAGCGGCGAGAGGAGTGCGCGCAGCCGTTCCTCGCGGCGCGGCAGGCTCACCATTTCGATTTCAGCGCCAGTGAGGTTGCGATCGGCAGCGATCAGCGAGAGCCCGTCGACCGGCGTTTGAATCACGAATGGGGCAGGATCCTCGGTCGGTTCAGGCGTGGTGAGCGCGTTGTAGATGGTGCCGCCGGATCCGGCTTGTCCCTTCTGGCCGACACCGCTGGTGAGGTTGCCTTGCGGGTCGACGTCAACGAGCAGGACTCGCTGCTCGGCCAGGGCGAGCGAAGCGGCCAGGTTGATAGCGGTCGTCGTCTTGCCGACGCCCCCTTTCTGGTTGGCAATGGCGATGATGCGGCCCATTGATTTGGCGAAACGCCCTATGGATGAGGCTTATCCTAAGATGCTGCAGTAGGATACGGCGGGCTCTGCAGCCGGTCAATCCTTTGTTCCACGTGGAACAACGAGCTTGATGACTGAGCCCGTGGCTGGAACGGATAGGCTCTTGATGAGCTTGAAGCCCTCCAAGTCGCGTTCCTGGTCAGCCGTTTCGAAGAGAATCATGCGGCCCGCTGGGCGCAGAAGCCGTAAGGCACTGTCGGACAGGGCTTTGTCGGCGCGGACAGCACGGACCGTAATACAGTCCGCAGCGGCGGCCTGACGAAGCGCGACGTCCTCGAACCTGCCTATCGCTACGTCCGTCGCCGCAAGTCCCAGACTTCTCACGACTTCACGTAAGAACGCGCCTTTTCTCGAGCGGGATTCCACCATGGTGAGACGCGCCGCGGGATTGACGACCTTGAGCGGGACCGCCGGCGATCCGCCGCCCGAGCCAAGGTCGAACCATGCCACCGGCGGTGGGGGAATCAGTAACGCCGCCATCAGAGGCTCAACAATAAGGCGATCGATGCTGTGTGCAGGAGAGCCCTCGAGCGGAATGGACGTGAGATTGATCCGCGAATTCCAGCGCTCGAGGAGACGCCAGTATTCTGCGAGCAGCTCGATCTGCTTCGACGGCAAGGAGAGCCTCGCCTCTGCGAGGCGCGAGGCGAGGCTGTCCCGAAAGGCAAGTGGCGTCACATCGTCGGCCGGAGCCGGCCAACGAACGTTGAGAGAACGGCAACGGCGGCGGGCGTCACACCCGGAATGCGCGACGCATGCGCCAGGGTATCCGGGCGCACCTGCGACAAGCGGTGAACGACCTCGCGTGACAGGCCGGGAACACGATCGAAGGGAAAGTCGGCCGGGATGCGGCGCCGCTCATCGCGGCGGGCGCGCTCGATCTCGCTTTCCTGGCGCCGCAGGTATCCCGCATACTTCACCGCTGTCTCCGCGCTGGCCAGGTCGAGGGTCTTTGACGCGGGATCGACATCGAGCGTCACCTTCGCGTCGCGAACGAGCGCGTCGAGCCGCACCTCGGGCTGGCGAAGAAGCTGCGCAGCGGGGACGCGATCTCCCGTTTCAGTTCTGACAAGCGATCGGTTCAGCGTCTCGAGATTGCGCCCGAATCGTGTCTGTCGTGCCTCGAACCTTTCCCACCGCTCATCGCCGATGAGACCAGCTTCGCGGCCGCGCGGCGTGAGACGCAAGTCGGCATTGTCGATGCGAAGCAGCAGTCGATGTTCCGCGCGCGACGTGAACATGCGATACGGTTCGAGGCAGCCTTTCGTAATGAGATCGTCGACGAGGATACCGACGTAGGCCTCATCACGTCGCAACTCGAACGGCGGCTCGTGCCGCGCGTAACGCGCCGCATTGATGCCGGCGACGATCCCCTGGGCCGCTGCTTCCTCGTAGCCCGATGTGCCGTTGATCTGACCGGCGAAAAACAATCCCGCCACACGCTTCGTTTCAAGCGTTCGGCGCAGCTCGGTTGGCTGGACGAAGTCGGTACTCGACCGCGTAGCCGGGACGAAGCATGACGGCGTCCTCGAGGCCGGGCAGCGCATGTACGAGCTCCGCCTGGACCTCCCGCGGGAGGCTCATCGAGAACCCGTTCACGTAGATTTCCGGCGAGTCGATCCCCTCAGGTTCGAGAAAGATCTGGTGCCGCTCTCTGTCGGGAAAGCGCACGATCTTGTCCTCGAGCGACGGGCAGTATCGAGGACCGATGCCGCGAATCTGCCCGTTGAAGAGGGGAGAGCGATCAACGTTCGCACTCACGATCGATCGAATCCGATCGTTTGTGTGCAGCAGGTAACATTCGATCTGCGGCCGATTGATCGCGCTCGTCTCGAACGAGAACGGCACCGGCGGATCATCTCCACGTTCCGCGGCGAACGTCCCCTCCGCGACGTGCCGCTCGAAATCGATGCTCGCGCGATCGAGCCGCGGCGGCGTGCCGGTCTTCAGGCGGCCGCAGTCGAACCCGACTTGCCTGATCGATTCCGCGAGCTCGCACGACGGCGGTTCTGAAGCTCGCCCTGCGGGATGCTGTTCGGCACCAATATGAACGAGACCATTCAGGAACGTCCCGGTCGTCACGATCAGGGAAGAGCAGGTATAGCGATCACCGTTCTCCATCGCGAGCCCGACGATCCGTCCGTGTTCGATCAGGATCCGGCCAGCCTTTCCGAACAGCCACTCGATGTTGGGCTCCGACTCCAGCGCCGCGCGGACCCACGAGCTGTAGATGCGCTTGTCCGCCTGGGCGCGTGGCGACCAGACGGCCGGTCCACGACTGCGGTTCAGGAGCTTGAACTGGATGCCGGTCGCATCGATCGCGCGACCCATGAGACCACCAAGCGCATCGATCTCGCGAACGAGGTGGCCTTTCGCGGTTCCGCCGACCGCGGGATTGCACGGCATATGAGCCACGGTTTCCGCGGACAGCGTGCAGACGCCAACGTGCATGCCGAGGCGGGCAGCGGCGTATGCCGCCTCAACACCCGCGTGTCCGGCGCCGATCACGATCACGTCAAACCGCATTGATCCTTGTCCCGGCTACTTGCCGATACAGAAGCGCGAAAAGATGTGTTCGAGGAGTTCATCTGACGTCCGCTTACCGGTGACTTCCTCGAACGCCGCCCGCGCATCCTGAAGATCAGCCAGCACGAATTCCTCAGGCAGCGCTTGATCAGAGGATGCCGCGCCTCTGGCCCTGAGCAGGTTCACCTGCGCCTGCTCAACCAGGGCGATGTGCCGCACGTTTGTGATCGCGGGTCTGTCGCTGAGAGTCTCGACGTCAAGTGCGGAGAGCATCCGTTCTCTCAGCTTTCCCAAGCCCACTCCGAGCGGAGCGGCTACTGGAATCGCTTCGTCTCGCCTCCACGCCGGCGGCAAGTCCGCCTTGCTCGCAACTAACAACTGGCATCCTATATTCGGAGATCCGAATATCCATCCCTCCCGATCGGGCCAGGGGCTGGACTGGTCTGCCACGACGAGCGTCAGATCGGCCGTCTTCGCTGCCTGGTACGATCGCGCGACACCTTCCGATTCGATGACGTCCGCCGTATCGCGCGCGCCCGCCGTGTCGACGAGCGTCACGCGAAGGCCGTCGAGGTCAATGGTTTCGGTGACCAGGTCACGCGTGGTCCCGGGAACGTCGGTGACGATCGCCCGGGCCGACCCCACAAGTGCGTTGAACAGGCTCGACTTCCCGACGTTCGGTTCTCCGACGATCGCCACCTGCAGCCCTTCTCGAACGACTCGGCCGGCCTGTGCGGATGCCAGCAGGGCCCGGGTCCGCGCCAGGATGCCGTCAATAGCCGTCGCGACCGAACCGGGCTCGATGAAGTGGTAGCCCTCGTCAGGAAAATCGACCGAGGCTTCGAGCCTGGCGATCAGGTCGAAGAGCGCGGCGTCAATTGCGCGCGATCTCGCGCGTCAGCGTCCCGTTCAACTGATCGAAGGCCGCCCGCGCCTGAAGCGGTGTGACCGAGTCGATCAAGTCCGCGACCGCCTCGGCCTGCATCAGATCGACCCGGCCATGGACGAACGCGCGCAAGGTGAACTCGCCTGGCTCGGCGAGGCGCGCGCCAGCGGCCATCGCGCCGGACACGATCGCTCGCAGGATCACCGGGCTCCCGTGCGCGCTGATCTCGACGACATCCTCTCCGGTGTACGAAGCCGGCGACGGAAAGTACGTCACGATCACGTGATCGATCGCGCCGCTCGCCGAGTCACGGCGCAGATCGAAGGTCGTAAAGGTGGCGCGCCGTGGCTCGAACGGCTTGCGCCGGTTCGTCAGACGCTCGGCAATGGCGCGCGCCTCGTTGCCGCTCAGCCGCACGACACCGATCCCGCCGCGTCCGGGCGGCGTCGCGATCGCAACGATGGTATCGGCAGTGGAAAACACTTCGGCCGATCGCTGACTGACGACGGTCGACGTGAAGTCGACAGTCGACTGCTGACTGTCGACTATTTCCGTACGGAAATATGGACGGTCTTCGAAAACGCGTCGCCGACGCTTTCGGTGGTCGCGCCGGGAATTTCGGCGACGGCCATATGAACGATGCGGCGTTCGTACGGGTTCAACGGTCCGAGCTGCTGGTCGACGCCGGTCTGCTTGGCCTTCTCGGCGAGAAACTTCGCCATGTGCTTCAGCTCGATGTCCTTCCCCTTGCGATAGCCGAGCGCATCGACGAAGACCCGCTGGTCGTCTGGCAGTGTCCGGCCGAACGCCATGTCGACGACGTGCTGGAGCGCTTTCAACGGCTCGCCCCTGTGCCGCGCGAGCAGTTCCGCGTCCTCGCCCGCGAGGTTCAAACGAGGGCCGTCGGGCGACTCCTCCACTTCTACGGTCGTCTTCAGTCCGAGGGCTTCGGTGACGCGTGTCAGGAACTCGACGATCGGTTGGATAGCGTCTGCCATGCTACTTCTCCGCGGCGGCGTCGGTCTTGCCGGATCCTACCTTCTTCATCCGCCGTTCAGCAGGAGGACGAGCGGCATGAATCTTCGGCGGACCGATCAGATACGACGTGAGGTACTGCTGGCCGATACCCCACAGGTTGCTCACGAACCAGTAAATCGCGACACCCGCCGGCGCCCACAGGAAAAACACCATGAACATGACCGGCATGAACATCATCAGCTTCTGCTGCGCCGGATCGACGCCCGTCTGCGGCGTGATGCGCTGTTGCCAGACCTGAGTGATGCCCATCAGCACGGGCGTGACGTAATACGGGTCGTAGCGGGAGAGGTCGTGAATCCAGCCGATGAACGGCGCACCGCGCAGCTCGATCGCGGTCGACAGCAGCGAGTAGAACGCGAGCAGGACGGGCAGCGTCAGCAGCATCGGGACGCAGCCGCTCGCGGGGTTCACGCCCCGCTCGCGATAGAGCGCCATCAGCTCCTGGTTCATCTTCTGCTTCGCCGGATCGGTCGATTTCACGTTCTTGTACCGATCCTGGATGGCCTTGGCTTCCGGCTGAATCTCCTGCATCTTGCGCATGGAGACGACGCTCTTGTGGCGCAGCGGGAACATGACGGCGTTGATGATGATGGTCAGGAGGATGATCGACCACCCGTAGTTCCCGACGAAACCGTTCACCCAGTTGAGCGCGCGGAGCAGCGGCACCACCAGCACCGCGAACATGCCGAAATTGATCGCCCGGACGAGACTCCGATCGACCGCGGCGAGCCTGTCGAAATCCTTCGGGCCAACGTAGAACCGCAGCGGCTCGCCCTGCTTGCCCGGCTGCAGGATGAAATTCATCAACGGACGACCCGTTTCCTCGCCAGGAAGGACGGCCCCGGTCACCGGCTGAAACGTCACCGTCGACGTTCCGGGATGGAGTGCGGTCACAAGGAAGTAGTGATCTTCGATGCCCGCGAATTGAAGGTCGCCCTGGCGCGTTGGCTGCTCGGCAACCGAAGCGGCCGGAATCCGCTCCTCGTCGTCCGCCACGGAAACGATGCCCTCGGGTTGAAGAATGTAGTTGCCCGACGCTGAAGGCTCTTTGCCCAGGCCGGGGCCCCATTCGATCGCCGGAGCCAGCACTCGGTCGTCCTGCTGCAGCTGAACCCTCAGCCTCAGAACGTACGAGGTGGGCTCGAATTGGAACTCCTTGACGACGCGGAGGCCCGCGCTGTCTCCGTACTCGAACACGACGGGAGCTGAATTCGAGACCGCTCCTGACGGTGGGGAACTTCGCACCCTGTAAAGGGCATCGTTCAGGGTGCGCGTCACCGTCGCGTCGTCGACCCGCAGGGAAAAGGGAAGAGCCTGCGCGGCCGTCGCAGGATCGACAACAAGCTCGAATGGCTTCCCGACTGAATCCAGGTGCTTCTTGAAACGCCAACTCTTGAGCCGCCCGCCGCGGTTCGTGAACGTCGCGATCACGTCGTCCGTTTCGACCTGGATTTCCCGCTCTGCCGACTCGCTCACGATCGGGCTCGACGTAGCCTCGGCGACCGGCGGCGGCGAGGTTGGCTGCGGAGGGGGGAGGCGAGGGCGTGGAACCAGCGTCGGAGCCGGCCGACGCCGCCGGCGCGTCGGCGGTCGCTGGCTTCGGTGGCGGCATCACAAGGGCCTGCCACAGGTAGAGCGTTAGAAAGGCGAGGAAAATCGCGAGAAGAACGCGCCGTTCCATGTAATCAGGCGGGCCTAAAGGCCCGCGCTACACCTGTCCGGCGGGGTCACCGCGGACACATCGGCCGGCGCAGGGACCGGATCACAGCCGGCAGGTCCAAGCGGATGGCACTTGGCCAGGCGCCGGATCGCCAGCCAGCCACCGCGCAGTGCTCCATGACGCAGGATCGCCTCCTGCGCGTAGTCGGCGCAGGACGGGAGAAACCGGCATGAACCCGCAAAATACGGAGAGATAAGGAGCTTATACGCTCTTAGGAGCGCCAGCGCCAATCCGGCCGCGGCGGACGGTGCGCTCGAGAGTGTTTCGATAATCGGTTTCAAGGGCCGTCAGACTGGTCTCGAGCAGCTCGCGCTTCGGGATGACAACCACATCGAAGCCCGGAGCTACCTTGTTTCGACGAAAAACCTCTCGAATCAGGCGTTTAGCTCTGTTTCTCTCGACCGCGTCGCCCAGCTTTTTCGTCGCGGCGATTCCGAGCCGACCAATCGGCAACTGATTGGCGAGAACGAACACCGTGCTGTAGCGGCCGTGCACGCGCGCGCCTTTCCGGTAAATCTCCTGAAATTCGGCGCGGGTCTTGATCCGTTCATGGGACCGGAAAGAAGCCAATGCCTATCTGGTACTTACGGTCAGCCGTTTGCGCCCCTTCGCGCGCCGCCGCTTCAGCACCAGCCGCCCGTTCTTCGTGCTCATCCGCACGAGGAAACCGTGTGTTTTCCGGCGCCGCCTCGCGTTCGGCTGAAACGTCCTCTTCCCCTTCATATCCCCTCGCTTGGAAACGAACCGTCAATGTTAGCGTCCGTGTTTGGAAGGTGTCAATGCAGAGTGGTTTGTGCTACAGTCCCGTCCCTTCAGCGGCTGAAATCACCCCTTCAGAGCGCATGTGCGTTTGGTCTCTCCCCAAAGTTTTCCACACCTGTGGAAAAAACTGTGGAAATTCGCCGGATTTGATGGCCAGCGAAGCTATATCGAAGGATGACACGCAGTCGAAATGAACCTCTGGGACCAGATTCTTTCGCGTGTCGAAACGAAGGTAAATCGACACAGCTTCTACACCTGGTTCAAGCCGACCAGCTTCGTCGGTGAAGATGCCGCGGCCATAACCGTTCGAGTTCCGAACGGGCTGTTCAAGGACTGGCTGACGAAACACTACTCTGGCGTGATCAGCGAAGCGCTTGGCGAGGTTCGCAAGGGAAGCCTGGCCGTGAACTTCGTCGCTGATCCCCCGGCCGATCCCGCCGCCATTTCGCTCGGTCCCGATGAAGCGGTCGCGCTGGACCCGGTGCCCGCTTCGGTGCCCGGGCCAGCCGGCCTCAACCCACGCTACACGTTCGATACGTTCATCGTCGGGCCATCGAACCAGTTTGCTCACGCCGCATCCCGTGCGGTCGCTGAAGCGCCCTCACGCTCGTACAACCCCCTGTTCATCTACGGCGGCGTGGGACTCGGGAAGACGCACCTGATGCACGCGATCGGCCAGTACGTCCTGCAGCACGATCGCAACATGAAGCTGACCTACATCTCGTCCGAGCGCTTCATGAACGAGATGATCAACGCCGTCCGCTACGATCGCGTCATCGATTTCCGCGAACGGTATCGAACGGTCGACATCCTGCTCGTCGACGACATCCAGTTTCTCGCGGGGAAGGAAGGTACGCAGACCGAGTTCTTTCACACCTTCAACGCGCTCTACGACTCGCAGAAACAGATCGTCCTGAGCAGCGACTGTCCGCCCCACGAAATCCCGTCGCTCGAGGAGCGCCTCAGGTCGCGCTTCGAATGGGGCCTGATCGCCGACATCCAGTCGCCGGATCTCGAGACAAAAACCGCCATCCTCAAGAAGAAAGCCGAAACCGAGGCGGTTCCGCTGCCCGACGATGTCGCGATTTTCATTGCCGGGCGGATCAAGTCGAACGTGCGCGAACTCGAGGGATCGCTGATCCGCCTGATCGCCTACGCCTCTCTGACGGGACAGGAAATCTCGCTGTCGCTCGCGCAGGAAGTGTTGAAGAACATCCTCGATCACGAGGAAAAGGCGGTGACGATCGAGATCATCCAGAAGTTCGTCGCCGACTACTACAACCTGAAGCTGGTCGAGCTCAAGTCGCGGAACAACTCGAAGTCGGTCGCGATGCCGCGGCAAATTGCGATGTATCTCTGCAAGTCGCTGACGCATGCTTCGCTCCCCGAGATCGGCCGCAGCTTCGGAGGCAAGCACCACTCGACCGTCATTCATTCCATCCGGAAGGTCGAGGACATGCGGAAGAGGGACTCGGATTTCAACAGCCTGATCGGCAACTTTCTGCAGGGATTCCGGTAGCCGACCAGGCTCATCCGGCTTTTCCACAGCCCCCTCTGTTGAGCCCTGCGGATGGATTGTGGGCTCCCGTCAGGCCGCCAGATCCGCTGCCCGGCAGGGCTCGAGAAACCACGTTTTTTGCACAACGTAAATTATTCAAGAACAAGGAGTAATACGCCTGTTTCCCTTTTCAACACACCCTCTACTCTTATATAATTTCTTATTCTCGAATCTCTCCTGTCCCTAGGGGATCGCGGGCGATCGCACCCCCGCCCATTTCGAGGTCAGCACAGCCATGGAACTTGTCGTCCGTAAGAACGACCTTCTGCGAGAACTGCAACTTTTCCAGGGGATCGTCGAGCGCAAGAACACGATCCCGATTCTCGCCAATGTGCTGCTCGAGGCCAAAGGCGACGAAGTCAAACTGCTCGCAACCGATCTCGAAGTCGCGCTGCGCAGCCGATGCAAAGCCACGGTGAGCAAGCCCGGGTCGCTGACGCTGCCGGCCAAGAAGCTCTACGAGATCGTGAAGAGCCTGCCGGAAACGGACATCCGCATCACCGAGGAGAAGAACGGCGTCAAGGTGGCCGCGGAACGGTTCGACTCGCGCATGCAGACGCTTCCCCGAGAGGATTTTCCAACGCTGCCCGAGAGCGCCGGCGGGCCGAGCGGTCGCGCTGGCGCCGTCGGCGTCTGAAGGAGATGGTCGCGAAGACGCAGTTCGCGATCACCGGTGAGGACACGCGGTTCTTCCTGAACGGCGCGCTCTTCGTGCTGCGGAGCGACTCGATGAGCCTGGTCGCGACCGACGGCCATCGGCTGGCGCTGGTCAACGTGAATCGCAACGGCAAGTCGTCGAAGGACGAGAGCGAGGTCAAGGCGATCCTGCCGAAAAAAACGCTCGGTGAGCTGGCGCGGCTGCTGGCCGAGGGCGAAAGCGACATCAACTACGAGCGAGGCGAGAACCACCTGTTCTTCAACGTCGGCGACCGGGTCCTGATTTCGCGGATGATCGACGGCCAGTTTCCGGCATACGAGCGCGTCATACCGAAGGGGAACGACAAGCACATCGAGTTCGAACGCGATCGGCTGACCAACGCCGTGAAGCGCGTGGCCCTGCTCTCGAACGAGCGGTCCCGGGCGGTGAAGTTCCAGATCGACAAGGGAAAAGTCGACGTGACGTCGAGCAGCCCGGACATTGGCGAGGCGCACGAAACGCTGCCGGTGGAGTACACCGGGGCGCCGATGCAGATCTGCTTCAACGCGCAATACGTTCTGGACTTTCTCGCGGCCGTCACGACCGACGTCGTCGCCCTCGAGTTGAAGGATGAGGTCAGCCAGGCGGTGATGAAGCCGGTTGGCGCCGAAGGGTACGACTACACCTACGTCATCATGCCGATGAGGGTCTGACACTGGACTCGGGACACGACCTCGGGAGTTCGAACCAAGAGCGGAATGGAACACAGCGACAAGGACAATCTCGGCGACACGACGCGCCCGCAGGCACCTGCCGATCCGCAGAAGACGCAGAGCGGTGGGGCTGATCAGCGGGCGCAGGAGGTTCCAGCCGGGAACAACGGCCACGGGACGGCGGCTGACGTCGCGGCCTATTCGGCCGACAGCATCAAGGTCCTGGAAGGACTCGAGGCGGTCCGCAAGCGGCCCGCGATGTACATCGGGTCAACCGGGCCCACCGGCCTGCACCATCTCGTCTACGAGGTCGTCGACAACGCGGTCGACGAAGCCCTCGCCGGCTACTGCGATCAGATCAACGTCACGGTTCATATCGACGGGTCGGTCACCGTCATCGACAACGGCCGCGGCATCCCGGTCGACCAGCACGCCAGCGGCAAGTCGGCGGCCGAAGTCGTGATGACCGTGCTGCACGCCGGCGGCAAGTTCGACAACGACAGCTACAAGGTGTCGGGCGGTCTCCACGGCGTCGGCGTCTCGGTCGTGAACGCCCTGTCCGAAAGGCTCGAAGTCGAGATCTGGCGCGACGGCCAGGTCTATCAGCAGACCTACGAGCGCGGCACGCCGGCACGGCCGCTCGAGATCACCGGCACGACCAAGCGCCGCGGCACGAAGGTCACCTTCAAGCCCGACGCCCAGATCTTCGAAACCCTCGTCTTCAGCTTCGACACCCTGGCCCAGCGGCTGCGCGAGCTGGCCTTCCTGAACGGCGGCATTCTCATCACGCTCGACGACGAGCGCGACGGCAAGAGCGCACAAGTTTCACTACGAGGGCGGCATCGGCTCGTTCGTCCAGCACCTGAACAAGAACAAGGCGGCGGTCAACGAGAAGCCGATCTACATGCGAGGCGAGAAGGACGGGATCGAGGCCGAGATCGCGCTGCAGTGGAACGACGGCTACGTCGAGACGATCTACTCCTTCGCCAACAACATCAACACCCACGAGGGCGGCACGCACCTGTCCGGCTTCCGCTCGGCGCTGACCCGCACCGTCAACAGCTACGCGACGAAGAACAACCTGGCGAAGGACCTGAAAGAGAGCGTCAGCGGCGACGACATCCGCGAGGGCCTCACCGCGGTGATCAGCGTCAAGATCCCGCATCCGCAGTTCGAAGGCCAGACCAAGACCAAGCTGGGCAACACCGAGGTCAAGGGGATCGTCGAGGCGATCGTCAACGACCGCCTCGGCGCCTATCTCGAAGAGAACCCTTCGGTCGCGCGCCGGATCGTCGGCAAGGCGATCGACGCCGCCCGGGCGCGCGAAGCGGCCCGCAAGGCGCGCGATCTCGTCCGCCGCAAGGGCGCGCTCGACGGCAGCTCGCTGCCCGGCAAGCTCGCCGACTGCCAGGAGCGCGATCCGGCGCTGAGCGAGCTCTACATCGTCGAGGGCGATTCGGCCGGCGGGTCGGCGAAGCAGGGACGCGATCGGCGCTTCCAGGCGATCCTCCCGCTCAAGGGCAAGATCCTCAACGTCGAGAAGGCGCGCTTCGACAAGATGCTCGGCAGCGACGAGATCAAGACGATGATCGCGGCGCTGGGCTGCGGCATCGGCGCCGAGGATTTCGATCCGGAGAAGGTCCGCTACCACCGGATCATCATCATGACCGACGCCGACGTCGACGGCTCGCACATCCGCACGCTGCTCCTGACGTTCTTCTACCGGCAGATGCCGGCGCTGATCGAGCGCGGCTACATCTACATCGCGCAGCCGCCGCTGTTCCGCGTGAAGCGCGGCAAGTCGGAAACCTACATCAAGGACGAGCGCGATCTCGAGGCATACCTGATCAAGCGCGCCGCCGAGGCGCGCGTCGTGCGGTTCGAATCGACCGGCGCAGAAGCGTCCGGCGCCGAGCTCGAGAAGCTGCTGCAGAGGATGATCGGCCACCAGAAGCTGCTCCACGTGGTGGAGCGGCGCGGCCACCCGCGCGAGATCGTCGAGGCGCTCGTCGCCGCCGGCGCCGACCGCGAGTACTTCGCCGACAAGGAGAAGCTCGAGCGGCTCGCCTGGATGATGACGACGCCGATCGCGGACGGTCACGGTCCAGCGCGACGAGGAGCACAACCGCTACCTGCTGCAGGTCGACGATCGCTCGAACGGCTACCCGCGCCACCATGTCATCGGCGTCGACTTCGTCACGACCGCCGAGTACCGCGCGCTGCTCGCGAGCCGCCGCGACATCCCGGCGGTCAGCGGCGAGATCGTCGTCACCGCGACGGCCGATCTGGTCGACGAGGTCGCCGAGCCAGACGTGCCCGCGGCGACGACCGACGGGACGGCGATTGGCGGCGCGCCGGCCGACGAGGCGACCAAGCTCGCGGCGGAGCCGAAGGAGCGGCAGCGGCCCGGGCGGCCGACGGCCGCCGGCAAGGACGTGCGCTTGAAGACGCTCGACGAGCTGGTCGACTACTTCATCACCGCCGGCAAGAAGGGCATCGCGGTCAACCGCTACAAGGGTCTGGGCGAGATGAACCCGGAGCAGCTCTGGGAAACGACGATGAACCCGGAGGTGCGCACGCTGCTGCAGGTCCGTGCCGAAGACCACACCGAGGCCGACCTGATGTTCACGACGCTGATGGGCGACCAGGTCGAGCCGCGCCGCAAGTTCATCGAGGACAACGCGCTCGACGTCAAGAATCTGGATGTGTAGGGGCTGGGGGCTGGGGACTGGACGGCTGGTGCGCGCTTCGCGCAGGCTTCTCGACTCTCCGTGTCCTCCGATGGCTCTACCCAGCCTCCAGCCCCCAGCCCCAGGCCCCGAACCTATGACTGATCTTCGCCGCCTCCCAGCACCCCGTCAACATCGAAGACGAGATGAAGCGCTCGTACATGGATTACGCCATGAGCGTAATCATCGGACGAGCGCTGCCCGACGCGCGCGACGGCCTCAAGCCGGCGCACCGCCGCGTGCTGTACGGGATGAAGTCGATGGGGTTGTCCGCGACGCGCGGCTACCGCAAGTGCGCCAAGATCGTCGGCGAGGTGATGGGCAATTTCCACCCTCACGGCGACGCGTCGATCTACGACACGCTCGTCCGCATGGCGCAGGAGTTCAACATGCGGTATCCCCTGGTCGACGGCCAGGGGAACTTCGGGTCGATCGACGGCGACCCGCCGGCGGCGATGCGCTACACGGAAGCGCGGCTGCAGGCGCTCGCCGACGACATGATGGCCGATCTCGACAAGGAGACCGTCGACTTCAGCCCCAACTACGACGAGACCACCGAAGAGCCGACGGTCCTGCCGGCGCCGTTTCCGAACCTGCTGGTCAACGGTTCGGCGGGAATCGCGGTCGGCATGGCGACCAATGTCCCGCCGCACAATCTGCAGGAGGTGGTCGACGGCTGCATCTGGCTGATTGAACAGACCTACCTGAAGCCGGCCGAGGACGCAGAGGAAGCCAAGGACGCAGAGGTTCTCACCCGTGGGACGAAGCTGAAGGAGCTGATCAAGCTGATCCCGGGCCCAGACTTCCCGACCGGCGGGTTCATCCTCGGCCGAAACGGCATCGTCCAGGCGTACTCAACCGGCCGCGGCGCGATCCAGATGCGGGCCAAGTCGCAGATCGAGACGAACAAGAAGGGCGACAAGATCTCGCTGGTCATCACGGAGATCCCGTATCAGGTCAACAAGAAGAACCTGATCGAGCGGATCGCCGACCTGGTGCGCGACAAGGTCATCGAAGGGATCTCCGACCTGCGCGACGAGTCCGATCGCGACGGCATGCGGATCGTCATCGAGCTGAAGCGGGGCGAAGTGCCGGAGGTGGTGCTCAACAACCTGTACAAGCACACGCCGCTGCAATCGAGCTTCGGCGTCATCATGCTCGCGATCGTCGGCGGCCGCCCGAAGGTCCTCAATCTCCTCGAGCTCGTCGAGAGCTTCGTCGAGTTCCGGCGGGAGGTGGTCCGTCGGCGCACCGAGTTCGAGCTGAGGAAAGCCGAGGCCCGCTATCACATCCTCGAAGGCCTCAAGATCGCGCTGGATCACCTCGATGCCGTCATCAAGCTGATTCGCGGGTCGAAGACGGTTCCCGAGGCGCGCGAAGGCCTGATGACGAACTTCGGCCTCTCGCAGGTCCAGTCGCAGGCCATTCTCGACATGCAGCTGCAGCGGCTGACCGGCCTCGAGCGGCAGCGGATTCTCGACGAGCTCGCGGAGCTCCTGAAGACCATCGAGCGGCTGCGGGCGATTCTCGCCAGCGAGCGGCTGCTGATGCAGATCATCGTCGACGAGCTGCGGGCGGTACGGACGCAAGTACGGCGACGAGCGGCGCACGACGATCATCGAAGGCGAGTCGAGCGAGCTGAGCGTCGAAGACCTGATCGCCGAGGAAGACATGGCGATCACCGTCAGCAACACCGGCTACGTCAAGCGGACCGCGATCTCCACCTATCGCAACCAGCGGCGCGGCGGCAAGGGCCGGATCGGCATGCGGACGCGCGACGAGGATTTCGTCAGCCACCTGTTCGTCGCGTCGACGCACGCCTACATCATGATTTTCTCCGATCGCGGCCGCGCCTATTGGCTGAAGGTCCACGAGATTCCCGACGTCGGACCGGGCGGCAAGGGCAAGTCGATCGCGAACCTGGTGTCGATGGAGGAAGGCGAGAAGATCGCGGCGCTGGTCGCCGTCAAGGAATTCGACGATGGTCATTTCGTCGTGATGGGCACGCGCAAGGGCGTGGTGAAGAAGACCGCCCTGTCGGCGTTCAGCAACCCGCGCGCCGGCGGCATCATCGCCGATGGGCGTCGAGGAGGGCGACGCGGTGATCGCCGCGGAAGTCACCGACGGCTCGGCCGAGGTGTTCATCGGCACGCGGCACGGGATGGCGATCCGGTTCCCGGAGACCGACGTCCGCCCGATGGGCCGGACCGCGTACGGCGTCCGCGGCATCTCGCTGCGCGACGAGGATTACGTCGTCGCGATGGCCGAGGTGCGTCCAGGCGGAACCTTGCTGACCGTCACCGAGCACGGCTTCGGCAAGCGCACCGAAATCGAGGAATACCGCGTGCAGTCGAGGGGCGGCGTCGGTATCATCAACATCGCCACGACGCGAGCGCAACGGCGAGGTGGTCGGCGTCGCCTACGTGCAGGAGGGCGACGAGCTGCTGCTGATCACGCAGCAGGGCATGATCCTGCGGATGCAGACCAACGACGTGCGCGCGATCGGCCGCGCGACGCAGGGCGTGAAGCTCATCGATATCGAGGGAGAAGATCGCGTCGTTTCAATCGCCAAGCTGGCGGAGCGCGACGAAGAGGACGTGACCAACCCGTAGAACAGGAGGCCGTATGCGCGGGACGATTTGCACGCTCGCGATTGCTCTGACCTCATTCGCGGCATGCTCGAGCGCGCCTGAAGAACCGATCCTCCAGCAGTTCTTCCGCGCCTCGCGCCTCAACGACGCCACGTCCCTCGCCGGCTTCGCCACGACCAGCTTCCAGCCGCAGACCCAGGGCACCGATTGCCAGCTTCGACATCGTCAGCGTCTCGCCGGAGCAGCGCGAGCCGCTCCGCTTGTCCGCCGTGGCCGAGGAGGTCGAGGCGATCCGCGCCGAGGAGGCCGCGTTCACCAAGCGCAAGGATACGTTCTACCTGGCGAACCAGGAGGCGATCACCCGCGTGCTGAAGGCGGAAAGCCTGAAGGCGTCAGTCGGCGGCAAGGACGCCGAGATTCAGGCCGAATGGAGCAAGCTGCGCGAGGAGAGCTCGCAGCACGCCCGGAAGGTTGCCGAGGCGCAGCGCAAGCTCAAGACCGAGAGCGGGATGGTGCGCTTGAGCCTCGACAACGCCGCCGAATCCTGTCGACCCGACGAAGCGAACCGGCGAGCTGGTCACCAAGGAAGTGACCCTCAGCGCCCCGGTCCGGACGCCTGATGGTTCAAGCGCTGATCGCACGCTCGTCGTGACCATGCAGCGGGCCATCCTTCAGGGCGAGCCGCCGGTCGAGGGGAAGTGGATCATCACCAGCGTGCGCGACGCGACGTCGCCGGCCGGGACCAAGACGTCCTAGCGGACCTGGAAAGATTTCAGATTGAAGATTTAAGATCGGAATCGTGCAAATCTTAAATCTGACTCTACGATTCACATTACGCCGGCTCGAGCTTCGCGTACCTTGCGCGGAGCGTCTTCTGGCCGACGGCGGCGAATCGCACCACCAGCTTCGTGTCGTCGTCCAGCGCCTCGACGCTGAGCACGGTGCCGACGCCGAACTGCGGATGGCGGACCCGCATGCCGAGCTTCAGCGCCATTCCGGTCGACTGATCCTCGTCTTCATAGGCGTAGGTCCGCCCCTCCTCGCGCGCCCGGCCGCCGCGGCGGCCGCGTCCGTACGGATTGGTCCGGAACTCGTAGTGCGGAAAGTTGCCCTGGTAGGCCGACGCCGAGTAGCTCGGCGCCACCCGCTCGACGAGATCCGCGGGCACCTCGTCGATGAAGCGCGACGGTTCGCTCGACTGGTATTCGCCGAAGATCCGGCGCCGCGCCGCACCGGTGAGGACAGACGCTGACGCGCGCGCGTCATGCCGACGTAGCAGAGCCGGCGCTCTTCCTCGAGTTCCTCTTCGTCCTCGCTCGATCGCGAGTGAGGAAACAGGCCTTCCTCGAGCCCGGCCAGGATCACCATCGGGAACTCGAGCCCCTTGGCGCTGTGCAGCGTCATCAGCCAGATGCGGGCGTCGCGCGGCGCCCTCCTCTTCGTCGACATCGGACAGCAGCGACAGGCGATCGACGAACCCGGTCAGCGTCGGCTCGGGTTCGCGGCTCTCGTACTCGCGTGCGGCCGACACGAGCTCGGCAAGGTTCTCGATACGCCCTTCCGCGTCCTCGGTGCGGTCTTCGCGAAGATCCTGCAGATAGCCGCTGCGGTCGAGCATCTTGCCGATGGCGATCGACACCGAATCCTGGCGCGCGATGTCGGTCAGGCTGATGATCAGGTCGCGGAACACGGCGAGCGCCGCCGCGGCACGGCCGCTGAAGGCCCGCTGCTCGAGGCCGCGCACCAGCGCGCGCCCAGAGCGAGTTGGCGGCGAGCGCCGGCTGCAGTCCGGCGGCGAGCAGCGGGAAGTCGGCGGCCGCGTCTGGGTCGTCGCCGGGCGCGAAGTTCTCGACGGCGTCCATGACGCCCTTGCCGATGCCGCGCGCCGGCACGTTGATCACCCGGCGCAGGCTGACGTCGTCGTGCGGGTTGATGACCAGCCGCATGTAGGCGAGCGCGTCCTTGATCTCCTTGCGCTCGTAGAAGCGCACGCCGCCGACGATCTTGTAGGCGAGCCCTTCGCGCATCAGCGCGTCTTCGATCGTTCGCGACTGCGCGTTCGTGCGGTAGAGCACCGCGACGGTCGCGTCGACATCGTCGGCCAGCCCGCCGCGCGCCGTGCGGGTGATGAAGTCGGCCTCCTCGAGCTCGTCGCCGCCGCGGAAATAGACGATCCGGGCGCCGCCTTTGCGGTCGGTCCAGAGGTGCTTGTCCTTGCGGTTGCGGTTCTGGCTGATGACGGCCGACGCGGCGTCGAGAATGATCTGCGTCGACCGATAGTTGCGCTCGAGCTTGACGGTCGTCGCCTCGGGGAAGTCCTGCTCGAAATCGAGGATGTTCCGCAGGTCGGCGCCGCGCCACTTGTAGATCGACTGATCGGGATCGCCGACCACGCACAGGTTGCGGTGCGTTTCCGCCAGGCGGCGGATCAGCAGGTACTGCGGCCGGTTCGTGTCCTGGTACTCGTCGACCATGACGTAGCGGAACTGGCCGGAGTACTTCGTCCGCACCGTCGGCGCCGTCTCGAACAGGTCGACCGTCCTCAGCAGCAGGTCGTCGAAATCGAGCGCGTTCGCCTCGCGGAGGGCCGTCAGGTAGCGGCCGTAGATCTTCGCGATCTGCTCGTCGCGGCGGTTCCACCCGGCCGACGCGGCCATCTGCTCGGGCGATTCCATCCGGTTCTTCGCGTGGCTGATTCGCGACAGCGCCGCCCTCGGCTGCACGAAGCTGTCGTCGACGTGCAGGTCCTTCAGCGCCTGCTTGACGACGCTGAGCTGATCGGAGGAGTCGTAGATCACGAAGTCGCGGCTGAGGCCGATCGCCGGCGCCTCGCGGCGAAGCAGCCGCGCGCACAACGCATGGAACGTCGAGATCCACATGCGGCTGCAGTCGGCGCCGACGAGCGACTCGACGCGCGCGCGCATCTCTTCTGCCGCCTTGTTCGTGAAGGTGACCGCGAGAATCTCCCACGGCTTGGCGTGGCCGTCGCCGACCAGGTACGCGGCGCGGCTGGTGATGACGCGGGTCTTGCCGGAGCCGGCGCCGGCGAGGATCAGCAGCGGCCCGCTTGACGTGCAGGACCGCTTCGCGTTGTTCGGGGTTGAGAGATTCGAGGAATTGCATCGTGGCTCAGGGGCCGGGGACTCGGAGGCTCGAGCAACGATCCAGCTTACCATCGTCGCGTTCGAGCTCATCCCGAGCCCCGAGCCCCGAGCTCGGCTACTCGACCGTGACGCTCTTCGCCAGGTTTCGCGGCTGGTCGACGTCGCAGCCGCGGCGCACGGCGATGTCGTAGGCGAGCAGCTGCAGCGGAACGACCATCACGATCGGCGTCAGCAGGTCGGGCGTCCTGCGGCACCTCGATGATGCAGTCGCGCTTCGCGTCGAGGATCGAGGCGCAGTTTGTCGTCGCCGCGGGTCGTCAGCGCGATGACCGATCCGCCCGCGCGCCTTGACCTCCTGCATGTTGCCAATCATCTTCTCGAACACGTCGTCGTGCGGCGCGATGGCGACCACCGGCATGCTGCTCGTCGATGAGCGCGATCGGCCCGTGCTTCATCTCGCCGGCCGGGTAGCCTTCGGCGTGGATGTAGGAGATTTCCTTCAGCTTCAGGGCGCCCTCGAGCGCGATCGGATAGTTGATGCCGCGGCCGAGATACAGGAAGTCGGTCCGCGTGTGATAAGCGGGCGGCGATCTCCTCGAGCTCCGGCGCCGCCTTCAGCGTCTGCTCCAGCAGCAGCGGCAGCTGCAGGAGCGCGTCGACGTGAGGCCGCGACTGCTGCGGCGACAGCGCGCCGCGCGCCTGGGCGAGCCGCAGGCCCAGGAGATACAGCGCGACGAGCTGCGACGTGAAGGCCTTGGTCGAGGCGACGCCGATTTCCGGTCCCGCGTGGGTATAGACGGTGCCGTCGGTTTCGCGCGTCGCCATGCTGCCGACGACGTTGCAGACGGCGATGCTGGCCGCGCCGTCGCGCTTGGCCTCGCGCAGCGCCGCCAGCGTGTCGGCGGTCTCGCCCGACTGGGTGATCACGATCGCCAGCGTGCTGCGGCGTCACGATCGGGTGGCGGTAGCGGTACTCGGATCCGTAGTCGACTTCGACGGGAACACGGGCCAGCTGCTCGATCATGAACTTGCCGACGAGGCCCGCGTGCCATGACGTGCCGCACGCGAGAATCGTGACCCGCTCGATCGGCGGCGAGCTGGGCCTCGGTGATCTCCATCTCCTCGAGGAACACGCGGCCGGTGTCCTGCGACACCCGCCCGAGGATGGTCTCGCGGGCGGCCGTCGGCTGCTCGAAGATCTCCTTCAGCATGAAGTGCTTGTAGCCGGCCTTCTCGGCCATGACCGGATCCCACAGCACGCGCTGCGTCGCCTTCGAGACCGGCCGCCCGAAGAAGTCGGTGAACGAGACGCCCGTCCGCGTGATGACCGCCATCTCCTCGTCGCCGAGGAACACGACGTCGCGCGTGTGGCTGAGGATCGCCGGGAATGTCGGACGCGACGAAGAACTCTCCGTCGCCGAGGCCGACGACGATCGGCGGGCCGTTGCGGACGGCGACGATCTTCTCGGGATCGTCAGCCGAGATGAGCACGACCGCGAACAGGCCCCGCATCAGCAGCAGCGCCCGTCGCGACGGCGTTCTCGAGGCCGTCGTCCTTCATCTCCCGCTCGACGAGGTGCGCGACGATCTCCGTGTCGGTTTCGGTGACGAACAGGTGGCCCTGCCGCTGCAGTTCGCGCTTCAGATCGAGGTAGTTCTCGATGATGCCGTTGTGGACGACGACGATCTTGCCGGTGCAGTCGCGGTGCGGGTGCGCGTTCTCTTCGGTCGGCCGGCCGTGCGTCGCCCAGCGCGTGTGGCCGACGCCGTAGTCGCCGGTGATCGGATCGGTGTCGATCACCTGTTCGAGATTCGACAGCTTGCCGGCGCTTCGCCGCAGGTCGACGGCGCCGTCGCGGACGACGGCGACGCCCGCCGAGTCGTAGCCGCGGTACTCGAGCCGCCGCAGACCGTCGATCAGGACGGGAACGACGTCCTTCGGTCCGATGTAGCCGATGATTCCGCACATGAGTTTGATCCTTAATTCCTCTTCTTCCGCTTCTCCACCCAGCCCTCGATGTTCCGCTGCTTGCCGGCGCTGACCGCGAGCGCACCGGCAGGAACGTCCTCGCGGATCGTCGTCCCGGTGCCCACGTAGGCCTCCCGGCCGACGGTCACCGGCGCGATCAGCTGCGTGTCGCTGCCGATGAACGCGCCGTCTTCGATCGTCGTCGTCGACTTCTGCGACGCCATCGTAATTGCACGTGATCGTGCCTGCCCCGATGTTGACTTTCGATCCGATCACGACCGTCGCCGAGATAAGCGAGATGTGCCGCCTTGGACCCGTTGCCGAATTTCGTGTTCTTGACCTCGACGAAATTACCGACCTTGGTGCTCGACGCCGATCGCCGACTGCTTGTGCACGTGCGCGAACGGACCGATCGACGCGTCGCTGCCAATCGTGACGTCGGTGATCACGCTGTGGTTGAAGAGTTGCGTGCGGTCGCCAATCGAGGCGTTCACCACCCGGACGCCGCTATGGATCACGCAGCCGGCGCCAATCACCGTCTGCCCCTCGAGCGACACGCCCGGATGGATGACCGTATCGGCCCCGATCTGCACGGTGTCGTCGATGTAGGCGGTTGCGGGATCCTCGAGGGTGACGCCGTCCGCCATCAGCTGTTCATTCTTGCGCTGCCTTATGCAGCTGCTTGCTGGCGGCGAGCTCGCTGCGGCTGTTGATCCCCAGCACTTCTTTCGAGTCAGTGACCGTCATGGTCTCCACCAGGCGCCCGCGACGCCGATAAAGTTGGACGATATCCGGCAGGTAATACTCACGCTGCGCGTTTTCCGCGGCGATCTCGCGCAGCGCATCGAACAGACCTTCCACCTCGAAGACATAGATCCCGGCGTTGATTTCCGTAATGGCTTGCTCGACTGGGCTGGCGTCCCGCTCCTCGACGATACGTGCAATCCGTTCGCCGGCCCGGACGATGCGTCCGTATCCTTGCGGGTTATCGACCACGGCGGTCAGAACCGTCGCGGCCGCCGCGGTCCGGACGTGGCGATCGAGCAGTTGGCGGAGGGTTTCCGCCGTCGAGCTGCGGTACGTCGCCCGAAAGCAGCAGGAGCGCGCCCCGCGCTCCCCGCAGAAGCGGTTCCGTCACCTGCAGCGCATGTGCGGTTCCAAGCTGTGGCTCCTGAACCACAAAACTGAGTCCGCTCTGCCGCGCCAGGGCGTCGCGGACCTCTGCCGCGCCGTGACCGACGACGATCGTCGTGGACTGCGGGATTCAGGGCCCGGGCGGTCGAAAGAACCTGTTCGATCATCGGGCGGCCGCCCACCCGGTGCAAAACCTTCGGCAGGCTGGACTTCATGCGTGTGCCCTTGCCCGCGGCAAGGATCACGACGTGGACAGCGGACACCCGTTGATTATCGCCCCGATTTGGTGCGGAACGGCCGGCGCCGGTCCAGCCGCGGGTGGAGAGGCCGCGATTCGGACGCCGCATCGAGCGTTGCCCGGAATGACTCGTCCTGGCGCAGCGGTTCGAGGTCGGCATCGCGTCGGGCCAGCGCGCGGTTCTCGGGGTTCAGCGCGATGGCGCGCTCGAGATGGGCAATCGCCTCGGCATGCTCGCCGCGCTGCGCATGGGCGACGGCGAGCATGTAGAGCGCGTGGTCGTTGTCCGGATCTTCGTCGCGAACAAGGCGCAGGTGCGAGATCGCCTCGTCGTACCTGCCGCCGTTGATCGCGAGCGTCGACGCGTAGAGGCGCTCCTCGACCGTCTGCGGAGTCGACTCGCGCGGCGTCGCCTGGCGCCGGCAGATGTTCAGGTACAGCCGCACGCGCTCGTGCAGCTCGCGCTCTTCCGGGTACTGCCGGAGGACCGATTCCAGGAGATCGACGGCGCCGCGGTAGTCGTGCCGCTGAATGGCCTCGAGGCCCCGCTCGTACAGCGCCACGGCCTCGACGGAGGTTGAACGCCTCTGAGAGTCGATCCTGCGGCGGCTGAGCCCGGCCGGACGGGGGCGAGCTCTGCCGCCGAGGTTCGGGCTCCTGGGCTCTTGACTTCGATGTTGGCCGCTGCTTGGCCATGGAGTGGATGGCGTCGAAGCGCGATACGCTAGCAAATTGGGCTTTCAGCGGTCAAGCGACCGGCATCCGTGCTGAAGTCTTCGCAAACGAGCACATTCTGTCATTTACAGAACGACGCGCCCGTTCGATCGCCGCATAAACCTCTCGCGCTGGCATCCTGAACCGTCTCGCCAGGGCAGAGATCGCCGCGCGCCGTGTAAGTCGCCCAGAATCGGTCAATTCGCCAGAATTCGGTGTTGATCTCCTGGTCGCCGGGCGGTTTCGGCTGGACCTAAATCTGTTAAATGACCAATATCAACGACGACCGTATACTCGCCGCGCGGCTCTCTAATGGCCTCGAGGACATCTGAAATTGGTCCTCTGACCAATTCTTCGTGAGCCTTCGTCAGTTCACGACCAACGGCGATCGGCGTGGTCGCCCGAGGACATAGCGAGGAGATCCTGAAGCGTCTGCCGAATCCGGTGCGGCGCCTCGAAGAACACGACAGTCCGCCCGGCTGACCGGACGTCTCGAACCACCGTTCACGGTCTGATGCCCTAGTTGGGGGGAAGCCGAGAAACGTAAACGTATCCGTCGGCAAGCCCGACGCGGCGAGAGCCGCCAGCGGCGCGCTTCGGCCCTGGAATCGGCTCGACGCGGATGCCGGCGTCGATGGCGCTGCGGATCAGCTGCTGCCCGGGATCAGAAATCGTCGGCGTGCCCGCGTCCGAAACCAGGGCAATCGAGTCGCCGCTGCTGCAGGCGCTCGACGAGGGCGGCGGACTTCCTGCTTTCGTTGTGCTCGTGGAGGCTCGTCGTGGGTGTCGTGATCGCAAAGCGCGAAAGGAGCTGAGCCGTTCGGCGTGTGTCTTCCGCCGCGATGAGCGTCGCCTCCCGCAGCACCCGCAGCGCGCGGGCGCTGATGTCTTCGAGGTTGCCGATCGGCGTGGCGACCACGAAGAGCGTGCCGGGCATGAAACCGGGGCGTTTATTGTACCATTGGCGGATCGTGGCGGTTAGGTGCGAGTCCAATCGGTCCTCTGAATCGCTGTTGTGGGAGCTATGCCCGTTTCCGAACCTCTGCCGCACTTCGTCGACGATCTGCTCGGCTATCTGCACGAGACGCATCCCACCCATGCGACCCTCGACGGCGTCCACGCGCACGATGATCTGCTCGAGGATCTGAGCCGCTCGGCGATCGAGGCCGAGGCGCACGCGCTCGCCGGGTACCTGCGGCGCCTCGACGAGATCGCGCCGGACGGACTGACCGGCATCGAGCGGCTCGAGCACCGGATGCTGGCGAGCCACGTTCGCGCGCCGCATGTTCGAGCTCGAGGAAGTGCGCACCTGGGAGAAGAACCCCCAGTTCTACGCCGACATCGTCGCGTCGAGCCTGGCCGGGCAGGCGCTGTTCACGCATGCGCCGGCGCCCGACCGCGCCCGCCGCGTGCTGTCGAAGCTGCGCCAGACCCCTCGGCTCGTGCAGGCGGCGCGCGACAACGTCAAGGACCCGCCGGGCATCTTCGTCAAGGTCGGCATCGAGACCTTCCGCGGCGCGCAGAAGTTCATCGACCACGATCTCCCGCGCGCCTTTTCGAGCGTCGACGACATGCATCTGCTTGCCGATCTGGCGGATGCGCAGACCGAGGCGTCGCACGCCATCGGTGCTTACGTCGAGTACCTCGAAACCGAGATGGCCCCGAAGGCACGCGCCTCGTTCCGGCTCGGCCGCGAACGTTTCGAGCAGAAGGTCCGGCTCGACGAGGGGGTCGTCGTTATCGGTCGATCGGCTGCTCGCCATCGCCATGCGCGAGCTGAAGGCGACGCAGGAAGCGTTCAAGACCGTGGCGAGCCGGAAGAACGGCGGCGATCCGCTCGAGACCTGGTCTCGCACCAAGGCCGAGCACCCGGCGCCGGGCGAGCTCGTCGATGTCGGCCGGCAACAGCTCGACGAGCTCCGGACGTTCCTCGAGCGGCAGTCGGTGATCACGCTGCCGCCGGGCGAACCCATCACGGTGGCGCCGACGCCCGACTTCTATCGCTGGTCGTTCGCGAGCATGTGGACGCCGGGGCCCGTTCGAAACCAAGCCGACGCGCGCCTACTACTACCTGACCGACGTCGACCCGTCGTGGCCGGCGGATCGCCAGCACGAATACCTGCGCGACTACAACTACCCGACGTTGTGGTCGATCTCGATCCACGAGGTCTACCCCGGTCACTTCCTGCATTACCAGCACCTGCGAAAGGTCGAGTCGAAGGTGCGCAAGTCGATCATGTTCGCGCCGGCGTCGTTCGTGGAAGGCTGGGCACATTACTGCGAGCAGATGATGATCGAGGCCGGCTTCGGGCGTCAGGATCAGAGCATCAAGCTGGGACAGCTGGCCGAGTCGCTGATTCGCCTCGTGCGCTTCATCGTCGGAATCCGCCTGCACACCGAGGATCTCTCGGTCGAGCAGGGCGTCCGCATGTTCCGCGAGGAGGCGTACCTGGAAGAGGCGAGCGCCCGGCGCGAGGCCGAGCGCGGCACGTTCGATCCGACCTATCTCGTCTACACCGTCGGAAAGCTGATGATGCTCAAGCTGCGGCAGGACTGCCGCCAGCAGCAGGGCAAGGCGTTTTCACTCAGGAATTTTCACGACACGCTGCTCGGGCACGGCACCGCGCCGATCTGGCTGCATCGGCAGTCTCATGCTCGGCGGCGACGAAGGAGACCTGCTCGAGTAAGCGTTGAGCTATGCCTCTTTACGAATACGAGTGCGACGCCTGCGGCCATCGCTTCGAGATCGATCCGGAAGTTTTCCGATCCACCGCTCGAGCGCTGCCCGAAGTGCGGCGGCGCTGGTCCACAAGCTGCAGTCGGCGCCGGCATTTCATCTCAAGGGCAGCGGCTGGTACATCACCGACTACGCGCGCAAGGATTCAGGCGGTCGCCGGCGGCGAGTCGAAGAGCGACACGAAGCCCGGGCGAGAACAAAGACCGACACGACAAGACCGACGACGAAGTCCGAGACGAAGTCCGAGCAGCGACAAGTCCGAGTCTAAGACCGAGCGAAGTCTGACAAGGCCGAGTCGAAGCCCCAGTCAGCGCCGCCTGCCTCCGACACCAAGCCGAAGTCGTAGCCGCGCTCAGACGTTGGTCTTCTCGGGAATCCCCAGCGACGTCAGGTACGCGGTGAACTTGTCGGCGAGGTCCGGCCGCGCGCAGCGCGAAGTAGACGACCGCCTTCAGGAAGCCCAGCTTGTTGCCGGTGTCGTGCCGGACGCCCTTGACCTCGCAGGCGTAGATCGGGCGCGTCTTCAGCAGTTCGCGCAGCCCGTTGGTGAGCTGGATTTCGCCGGTCCGATCGCTCTTGGTCGCCGCCAGCGCCGGGAAGATGTCGGGCGTGAGAATGTAGCGGCCGATGATCGCGAGGTCGGACGGCGCTTCGGCTGACCGGCGGCTTCTCGACCAGGTCGAGCACGCGGTACACGCCGTCGCCGAGTTGCGCACTGCGGTCCGGAGCGATGACGCCGTAGCTCGAGATCTCATCCCGCGGCACGCGCTCGACCGCCAGCACCGGACCGTCCACCTTCTCGAAGACGTCGATCAGCTGCCGGAGCGCCGGCGGGTCGGCGTCGATCACGTCGTCGCCGAGGATGACCGCGAACGGTTCGTTGCCGACCAGTTCGCGCGCGACGAGCACGGCGTGCCCGAGCCCGAGCGGCTCGCCCTGGCGGACGTAGGCGAAGTTGATCATGTTCGAGATCTTGCGGACCTCGTCGAGCTGCTCGCGCTTGCCGCGCGCTTCGAGAAACGGTCTCCAGCTCCACCGAACGATCGAAGTGATCCTCGATGGCGTTCTTGCCGCGGCCGGTCACGAGGATGATGTTGTCCACGCCGGACGCGACCGCTTCCTCGACGCCGTACTGAATGATCGGCTTGTCGACGAGCGGCAGCATCTCCTTGGGCTGTGCTTTGGTGGCCGGAAGGAACCGCGTGCCGAGGCCTGCGGCGGGGAAGACGGCCTTGCGGACGCGTCGCTCACGCCCGGATCGTAGCATCGGTCGCATGCGGGGCGACGCAGGCGTACTCGAATGGTAGAATTGAAGGCTCTGAGGTGACATGCTCGATCCCGCGTACGTCCGCGATCACATCGAGGAGGTCCGCGCAGGCCTGCGCAACCGCGGGCTCGATCCCGACAAGGTCGCTCGAGGAGATCGCGACGCTCGAGACGGCGCGGCGCCGGATGATCCCGGAGCTCGAAGGCACTGAAGCGGCAGCAGAACACGTCCGGCGACGAGATCGCGCGCGCCAAGCGCCAGGGCCACGACACGACGCCGATCCAGGAGGCGAACCGCGCGCGCGCGCAGCAGATCAAGCAGCTCGGCATCCAGCTCGACTCGATCGAGCATCAGCGCGAGGCGGCCCTGCTGACGCTGCCGAACCTGCCGCACGCCGACGGTGCCGGTCGGCAAGAGCGCCGACGACAACCGCGAGGTGCGCCGCCACGGCGAGCCGCGGACGTTCGACTTCGAGCCGAAGGCGCACTGGGATCTCGGGCCCGAGCTCGGCATCCTCGACTTCGAGCGCGGCGTCAAGATCGCCGCGCGCGCGCTTCACGGTCCTGATCGGCGACGGCGCCCGGCTGGCGCGTGCGCTCATCAACTTCATGCTCGACCTGCACACGCGCGAGCACGGCTATCGCGAGGTGGAGCCGCCGTTTCTCGTCAACAGCGCCTCGCTGATCGGCACCGGCAACCTGCCGAAGTTCGAAGCGGATCTCTTCAAGGTCGCAGGCGACTGGGACCTGTACCTCGTTCCCACCGCGGAGGTGCCGCTGACCAACCTGCACCGCGGCGAGATCCTCGACGGCCGCGATCTGCCGATTTCGCTACACGGCGTACACGCCCTGCTTCCGCAGCGAAGCGGGTTCGTACGGCCAGGACGTGCGCGGGCCTGATCCGGCAGCATCAGTTCGACAAGGTCGAGCTGATGAAGTTCACCACGCCCGAGCAGTCGTACGACGAGCTGGAGAAGCTCACCGCACACGCCGAAGAGGTCCTCAAGCGCCTCGAGCTGCCGTACCGGACGATGCTGTTGTGCACGGGCGACATGGGCTTCGCGTCGGCGAAGCACCTACGACATCGAGGTGTGGCTGCCGAGCCAGAAGATGTATCGCGAGATCTCGTCCTGCAGCAACACGGAGGCGTTCCAGGCGCGGCGCGCGGGCATCAAGTTCCGCGCCGGCGGCACCGGGAAGTCGGACTTCGTGCACACCCTGAACGGCTCGGGCCTCGCCGTCGGCCGCACGCTCGATCGCCATCCTCGAGAACTATCAGGAAAAGGACGGTTCGGTCCGCATCCCCACGGCGCTGCAGCCGTACATGGACGGACGACAGACGCTTAGTCGGTAGTCGGTAGTCAGGAGTCGGTAGTCGGGAGTCGGGAGTCCGAGTCGGGAGAGTTTCGGCTACGCGGCGCTGCTGCCCTTCAGCAGGCGATCGATCACCGAGAGCAGCGTGCCGCGCGACATCGGCTCGGTCAGGTACATGTCGGCGCCGCCTTCCTCGAGGCAGTGGAGCTGATCGAGCGGGGCGCGAACAGAAGCCGAGACCTGTACCACCTTGATGTGGCGTGTCTCGGCGTCCGCCTTGATCAGGCGGCACACTTCCAGGCCGTTGATGTCGGGCAGGTGCACGTCGAGCAGCACCACATCAGGGTGATGCCGGCGCACCGCTTCCAGCGCGCCGCGTCCGGTCTGCGCCTCGACGACGTTCCAGCCTTCCTTGCGAAGAATTGAGGAGCGCGCGAACAGCGCCGCCTCGTGATCGTCGACGTTCAGCACCGTGATCGGCTTCGACGCGCGATCGGTGTTCGGCCGCTTCGATGGCTGCTCGAAGACGTCCGTCGCGCGGCGCAGCAGTCCTTCGACCAGGGTCTCGCTGATCCGGCTGCAGCGCGTCGAGATAGCGATCGATGGCGTCGGCGAGCACCTTCGCGTGCGACAGGCGCTGAACCGTCGCCGCCGCGCGCAGCTTGCGCAGCGTCGCGCGCGGCACACGCACCGACAACTGCGGGTAATCGACGACACGCTCGCCCGGGTTGTCGCCGCCGGGGGGCCGGCCGCGCTTTTTTTGATCGCTGCATCGGAGAGCCGCGAGTATACCGCACGCCACCGGCGCACTCGGCTGTAGTTCCATGGGCGTCGACGGTGTAGCATGAGAGTTTCCACTAGAGGAGCCCGATGGCAAAGACAGACACGGCGTTGCTAGCAGAAATTCTTCGCCGCGATCAGCAGGCGATTCTCTCGGAATGGGCGACGGCTGCAGCTCGACAGTATCGCTCGACACGACGCGAGCTCATGAGCGAGGCGGAGCTCGCGCAGCAGTCGCGCGATTTTCTGTCGGCGTTCACGACTGCCGTCGGCACCGACGAGCGATTCGACGCCAACGGCCCCATCTGGGGACCGGTCCGCGAGTACCTCGCGCGCATCACCGAAAGCCGTGCGCGCCAGGGATTCAGCCCCAGCGAAACCGCGACGTTCGTGTTCTCGCTGAAGGAGCCAGCTGTTCAACCGGTTGCGCGGCGCATCCAGGCGACGCCGAGACGGTCGCGGCCGAGATCTGGAGGACGACGCTGCTCCTCGACGCGCTCGGCCTGTACACGACCGAGATGCATCAGAAGAGCCGTGAAGCGATCATCCTCCGCCAGCAGCAGGAGATGCTGGAGCTGTCGACGCCGGTGGTCACGCTGTGGGAAGGGCATCCTCGCGCTGCCGCTCATCGGCACGCTCGACAGCGCGCGCACCCAGGTCGTCATGGAGAACCTGCTGCAGCGCATCGTCGACACCGGCTCGTCGATCGCCATCCTCGACATCACCGGCGTGCCGACCGTCGACACGCTGGTCGCGCAGCACCTGCTCAAGACCGTGGCGGCCGCGCGCCTGATGGGCGCCGACTGCATCATCAGCGGCATCCGGCCGCAGATCGCGCAGACCATCGTCCATCTCGGCGTGGACTTGAATGCCGTGACGACCAAGGCGACGCTGGCCGACGCGTTCGGCACGGCGCTGCGGCGGCTCTCGCTGGCGGTCACGAAGGCGGCGCCAGCGGCGGCCGGCCGCCGCGCGGCGCCCAAGTCTCCCACGGGATCCTTTCAGTAAATGGAACGCATCCCGATTCTCAAGATCGGCGAGTGCCTGCTCGTGTCGATCCAGGTGGACATGCACGATCGCCTGGCGATGCAGCTGCAGGACGATCTCACGGCGCGGATTGCCGCGACCGCGCGCGCGCGGCGTGCTGATCGACATCTCGGGGCTCGAGATGGTGGACTCGTTCATCGGCCGCATGCTCGGCAACATCGCCGCGATGTCGCGCGTGCTCGATGCCGAGACGGTCGTGGTCGGCATGCGTCCGGCGGTGGCGATCACGCTCGTCGAGCTCGGCATGTCGCTGCCGGGCGTCCGCACGGCGCTGAACGTCGAGCGAGGCATGGAACTGCTCTCGGCGGCGACCACCGCGAACGGGGACGGCAATGGTTCTGCTGTCGGCTGACCGGCTGCCGCTCCACACCGACGAACACATGGTGATCGTGCGGCAGGCGGTGCGGAACCTGGCGGTTGGTCTGGGCTTCAGCCTCGTGGATCAGACGAAGGTCGTCACCGCCGCCAGCGAGCTCGCCCGCAACACCATCAAGCATGGCGGCGGCGGAGCCGCGCTGCTCGAAACGATCAACGACGGACCTCGCCGCGGACTGCGGCTGACGTTCGAGGACGATGGTCCTGGCATCGCCGACATCGCGCTGGCGATGAAGGACGGGTTCACCACCGGCGGCGGCTTGGGGCTCGGTCTCTCTGGCGCAAAACGGCTGACGAACGAGTTCGCCATCACGTCGAGCCCGGGCGCCGGAACCCGGGTCGTGATCACGAAATGGAAATAGCCGCCCACGCGTCCCTTCCGGTCGTCGAACCGAGCCAGCCGTCGGCCGTGCGGTTTGCGGCGCGCGCGCTCGCCGATCGGATCGGCTTCAGCGAGGCGGACTCGTATCGGGCGGGGCTCGTCGCCACCGAGCTCGCAACCAACCTCGTCGAAGCACGCGCGTGCCGGCGAGGTGCTGCTCCGGACGACGCCCGGCGACGGAAGCGGAACTGGAGGTCCTCGCCATCGACAAGGGGCCGGGCATCGGCGACCTTCAGGCGGCGCTCGAGGACGGACGGTCCACCGCCGGAACGACGGGCATCGGTCTCGGCGCCGCGCGGCGCATGTCGGACGAGTTCGACATCTACTCGGGCGTTCCGCACGGAACCGTGGTGCTCGCCCGAATCCGGCCCAACGCGGCTCGTCGCCGGTCGGTCATGTTCGACGTGTCGGGTGTGTCCGTCGCCAAGGCCGGGGAGACCGAGTGCGGCGATGCCTGGACGCTCGATATCTGCCGCGACAGCGTCTCGGCGTTCGTCGCCGACGGTCTCGGTCATGGGCACTTCGCGGCGCAGGCGGCGAACGCCGCCATCGCCGCCGCCGCCCTCGGCGGCCGCCGCGGTGGCTGTGCGCAGACGCTGGCGGTGCGTCCACGACGGCATTCGTCACACGCGCGGCGCCGCGGCGCAATCGCCGAAGTGACGCTGCCGCGCGCACGTCGTGACGTTTGCCGGCGTCGGCAACATCGGCGCCTCAATCGTCAACAACGGCTCGGTCCGCCACGCGGTTTCGCACAACGGCACCTCGGGCATCAGGCGCGGATCTTCCGCGAATACAGCTACCCGTGGCAGAAGGATTCGCTGCTCGTCATGCACTCCGACGGCCTCGGCACGCACTGGTCGCTCGCCGGCTATCCCGGACTGCGGCAGCGCCATCCCGCCGTCATCGCCGGCGTTCTGTACCGCGACTTCAACCGGGGCCGCGACGACGTGACGGTGGTCGTGGCGAGGGAGGCGGCATGACCGATCCCCTGCTCTCGGTCGCGGTGGCGCGGGAGCACGACGTCGTGCTGGCGCAGGCAGCGCGCGCGGCAGGTCGCCGAGCGCGCTCGGCTTCGACATCACCGAGCAGACGCGGATCGCGACCGCCGTGTCGGAGATCGCGCGCAACGCGTTCGCCTACGCCGGCGGCGGCCGCGTCGCTGTTCTCGATCGAGGGCAAGCAGCCGCCGCAGGTGCTGACGATCGCCGTCGCCGACAACGGGCCGGGCATCGCGCGGCTCGACGAGGTGCTGTCCGGCTCGCTATCGCTCGGAAACCGGGATGGGCCTCGGCATCGTCGGCGCGCGGCGGCTGATGGACGACTTCACGGTCGATTCGTCAGCCGGCCGGCACGACCGTGACGCTGAAGAAGCTGCTGCCGGCGCGGCGGCCGGCGCTGACGGCGCGCGACCTCGCGCGGCTGCACGCCGACTCTGATCGCCGAGCGGCCCGACGGCCTGATCGGCGAGGTCCAGCAGCAGAACCAGGAGCTGCTGCGCGCGCTCGACGACCTGAACGCGCGCCAGGAGGAGCTGGTCCGACTGAACCGCGAGCTCGAGGACACCAACCGCGGCGTCGTGGCGCTCTACGCCGAGCTCGACGAGCGCGCCGATCACCTGCGGCGCGCCGACGAGATCAAGACGCGGTTCCTGTCGAACATGACCCACGAGTTCCGGACGCCCGTGAACTCGATCCTGGCGCTGACGAACCTGCTCGCCGAGCGGCTGGACGCCGCACCCCGACGAGAAGGACGAGCTGTTCTACATCCGCAAGTCGGCGCAGCAGCTGTCGGATCTCGTCGACGACCTGCTCGATCTCGCCAAGGTCGAAGCCGGCAAGATCGAGGTGCGGCCGGCGTCGTTCGAGGTCGGCGGCCTGTTCGGCGCGCTGCGCGGCATGCTGCGGCCGCTGCTGGTCAATCAGTCGCTCGCGCTCGTCTTCGAGGAGCCGGAAGGGATTCCGCCGATCTATTCGGACGAGAGCAAGCTGTCGCAGATCCTGCGCAACTTCATCTCGAACGCGCTGAAGTACACCGAGCGCGGCGAAGTGCGCGTCGCGCGTGCGGCTGACGCCGGCGCGCGACGAGGTGGAGTTCACCGTCGCCGACACCGGCATCGGCATCCCGGAGAAGGACCTCGTCGCGGATCTTCGACGAGTTCGTGCAGATCGAGAACCCGCTGCAGCGCCGCGTCAAGGGCACCGGGCTCGGCCTGCCGCTGTCGAAGCGGCTGGCCGAGCTGCTCGGCGGCCGCGATCGGCGTCGTCAGCACGCTCGGCGTCGGCTCGACGTTCTCGTTGAACGTGCCGCTCGTCTACCGCGACCCGCTTCAGGTCGAGCCGCGCCGATCGCGGTCGATCCGCAGCGCGTCCCCGTGCTGGTCGTCGAGGACAGCCGACGAGGACCTGCTGCTGGTCAACCGGGCGCTGGCGGGCACGCGCTATCAGGTGCTCCACGCGCGGACGCCAGGCGCCGCCGAGGCGATACTCAGCGTCGGTCGCGGCCGGCGGCCGTCGTGCTCGACATCCGCCTGCACGGCGACGAGGCCTGGGATCTGCTGGCGCGGCTCAAGCGCGACGCCGGCCGCCGACGCCGACCGGTGATCGTCGTGTCGACGATCGACGATCGCGCGGAAGGGCTACGCGCTCGGCGCCGACGCCTACTGCGTGAAGCCGATCGATGCGGCGGAGCTCGTGCAGACGCTCGACCGTCTCGTCGCCGCCCGCGATGCGGTGCGCGTGCTGACCGTGGACGACGAGGAGGCGTCACGGTTCATCATCCGCCAGCTGCTGAACGATCACGAGCACGAGCTGGTCGAGGCGGCGTCGGGCATCGACGGGCTCGCGAAGGCGCATGAAGCGCCGCCCGACGTCATCCTGCTCGACCTGCGGCTCACCGACATGACCGGCTTCGATCTGTTCGAGCGGCTTCGGCAGGATCCGGCGACCGCCCGTGTCCCGGTCGTCGTGGTCACGTCGCAGCGGCTGTCCGAGGACGACCAGCGACGCTTGTCCGCGGCGAAGGCGGTGCTCTCGAAGTCGCACGCTGACGCGAAACAGCCTGCGTTCGGCGATTGCCAGCGCGGTGATGCCCCAACCCCGGCTGTGACACCCATGACAGGCTCCAGCCACCGTCCTCGTCGTCGACGACAACGACGCCAGCCGCTTCGCGAAGTGCACGCTGCTGCGGCGGGCCGGTTTCTGCGTGGTGGAGGCCTCGACCGGCCGGGCTGCCCTGGAGGCGATGCCCCGCCAGCCGATCGATCTTGTGCTGCTGGATATCAACCTGCCCGACATGAGCGGCCTCGAGGTGTGCGCCCGCATCAAAGCCGACGCGCGCTACGCCACGGTGCAGGTCCTGCAGAACTCGGCGACGGCCGTGTCGGACGAGGACAAGATTCGCGGGCTGGACGGAGGCGCCGACGCCTACCTGGCGGAACCGACGCACCCCGACGTGGTGCTGGCGACGCTGCATGCGCTGCTCCGCGTGCGCCGCGCGGAACAGGAACGCGCCGCCGCGCTCGAGCGCGAGCAGGAGGCGCGCCGGCAGGCGGAGCGGGCCAACCGGATCAAGGACAATTTTCTCGCGACGTTGTCACACGAGCTGCGCACGCCCCTGAATGCCGCGATCGGGTGGATCGCGCTGCTCAAGGGCGGCGTCGCTCGATGGCGACCGCCAGGCCCGGGCCATCGAGGCGCTCGAGCGGAGCGCCCGTCAGCAGTGGACGCTCATCAACGAGCTGCTCGACGCCGCGAGCATCCAGCAGCAGAAGATGCACCTCGAGATATCGGCGGTCGATCTCGATGCGGTCGGCGCGGCGGTCGTCGAGCTGGTACGGCCGGAAGCCGCGCGCAAGGGCGTCGAGCTGGCGGCCTCGATCGAACCGGCGCGCGCCACGGGCGATCCGGCGCGGCTGCAGCAGGTCGATCACGAACCTCCTCAACAACGCCGTGCAGTTCACGGACACGGGAGGGCGCGTGGCGCTCAGGATCGGGCGCGACGGCGACGAAGCGGTGATTCAGGTCGAGGATTCCGGCATCGGCATCGATCCGCGGTTCCTGCCGCACGTCTTCGAGGAATTTCAGCAGGCGGAGGGGTCGGGCACGGGCAAGGGCGGGCTCGGGCTCGGCCTGGCCATCTCGCGCCACATCGTCGAGCTGCATCGCGGCAGTATCCAGGCGGCCAGCGCCGGCCTCGGACGCGGCGCGACGTTCACCGTGCGCATTCCCGCCGCGGAGCGTCGCGACGAGAAGCCGGCGGCGGCCGTTACCGGATAGTCGCCACGTCGCACCGCGTGCTGGACGCGGTGAACAGGATCCAGTTGTTCCGAAGGATCCTTCCCAGTTCAGGATCGCCTCTTCCTCTTCGCCATCCAGCATCCAGTCCGCATCGACGCGTTTCGATGATCACCTTGGATGCCTGAGCTTGGAAGCGGTTGTCGTCGAGCCGCTTGATTACAACCTTGTACTGCGCGGCTCCGACGGAGGCGACGCTGGCCAGGACGCAGACGCCGGTGAGGAGGGCTGCTCGGGGGAGCATGTGCCTCATGGCAGGCAACGATAGTGCCGCGCGCGCTTCTTCTCAAGCACAGCCAATCCGCGAGAACTTCGAGCCGGACGCCGCCGTACGGCGGCACGCGCGCCGGACATTTGTCTGCCGGCGCGACGTCTTCGCAGGGCTGTTAATTCCCGAGGACGCAGAGGTAGCAAAGGACGCAGAGGCGCAAGCGGAAAGGCGGCGGCCGGTCGGTCCGGCCGCCGCCGCGTCCGCTAGTTGGACTCGGCGGGTGCGCGAACCAGGACGGCGTCAAGGTGCAGGTCGCCTTCGATCATCATCTCGAACATCTGGTTCTCGTAGCCCTCCTTGGAGACGCATGAACTGTGCGGCGCCGGCGCGCTGACCGGACAGGGTGTAGGCCCCGTTGCCGTCGGTGATGGCTGATGCCTCGGTGGCCCAGTTCACGACCCACGCGCCTTCGAGCGGCACGCTGCCGGACTCAGTCGCCTCGGAGATCGTCCCGGATACCGAGAACGTGGCTGCCGGTGCGGGAGCCGGCGTGATTACGGGATTCGGCGATGGGGGCGTGACGCTGTCCCCGCACGCCGCAGTCACGAGCGCCAGAGCGATGCTTGCCGCTGCGAGCCTGATCGTTCGAATGTTGGTCTTCATGAAACCTCCTCTCTTTCCTCCATACAGAGAGGCGGTAAAAACAGCCGCGGGCCGTAACAGGGGTGGAAGGAAGGGAGGTTCGACCGATGTACCATCTTGTTTCGAAACGCATTGTCGCTTCTCCACTGAAGGAGAGAAGGTGTGGCACCAAAGCCAATCGACCCCGCCACGTGCAAATGGGCACAACCCTACGGTGTGATCGGGTATACGGCCGCGCGGCAGAGCGAGGCGTCGGAAATCAACGGGCTGACGCAGGCGCTGTCAAAGCCGTCGACCGATCAACTCGAGACTGACCCGGGAACATTCTTCAGCAAGCCGACGAAACTCGACGAGATCTGGCGTCAACGCGCCGAACGCACCAAGGGCGCGCCGGCGAAGACCGCGCGCGTGTTGTTCGCCAAAGAGCTCTTTGAAAAATACGGGACGTACTGCTGGCTCGAGCCTGGACGCCCGAGCCGATGCGCGTCCCCGGCGCGGATTCGTCGCCGCCACCCCCGCCCCAGCGGTTGCTGGAAGTATTCGAGGAGAGGAACAGCCTCTTTTTTCATCTCAGCAGCACCGCAAAAGATGGGCAATACTATGCCCTGCGCAGAGCGACGGTCGACTTTTGAGCCAGTAAGTTTGGGAGCAGCACTATGCGGTGGATCATTGGTGTACCGCTATTGATCGTCGGCGCGATCCTCGTTCTTCAAACGCCGATTCAGGCGCAGACTGACGACGCACACTTGCCAGTTTCGATGGAGCGGATTCGCGCAGCCCTGAAGGAACAGCCGCCGCTTCTGCGGGTTCCTGCACCGTCAGGCGACATGCCGACGTTCTATGTGGAAGTCCGGGAGCGACTGCCTGTTCTGCAGCCAGTTGACGAGAACCCATTCGATCCAACATTCGGATTGCCCTCGGTCGGGGAATTGATGATGGGCGGCATCGAGAAGATCCGATCCGCCGTAGTCAACTACCAGCGCGGTCGCGCTGAGCGTCGAGCGCGGAAGGAAGTGGAAGATGCGCTCGCGGCATTCTGCGCTACCCGCGGCTGCCCAACGTCCACAACCAACAAGTAAAGGCGTCGATCGCCAGCCCCGTTGACAGGATCCATTCACGTCAGACATCGCTCACTTCATGCGCGTCAACGTCAGCGGTTCTTTCACCCCTTCGATGGTCAGCTCGATCGCATCACCCACGTGCCGACCTGTGCCGTCGACTTTATGGCCGTCGATCGGGCCTGTGGTGAGCGCGAACGCGTCGCCAACGACCTTCCCTTCGACAATGTTCGCGGATTGCTTTCCGACCGTCAGTCGACCTGTCATGCGCTGCCCCTGGACTTGAAGTTGGAGCACGAGCTGGTGTCCAGACACGGTGGTGCCTTGCCATCTGCCATTCCACACATTCCCGGTGTTCTGGCCGGCGACCAGCGTGAGGGCGAAGCTCGGGGCGCGTCGCGCGAGCGGCATGTCGACGGTCGTCGCGATCGGGTGACCGGCCCCGCAGATGATCGCGATCGTCGCGATTGCCAGAGTACTTTTCATCTCGACACCTCTGTGTTTCGCATCCTTCGTGGCGCAACAGTATGCGGCGCAACGGTATGCGCCCGGCAAGCCAGCCCGGCCGGCTCGTCGTTGAGAACCTGGCCACGGGATATGCACGAGCCGCGCCACCGTGAGATGCGCGTCGGAACGTAAAGCACATGCGCGTATGATGTGACACGAATTGATGGGTCAGGTAGATTCCTTGCCCGGCGTAGCGTTATATCCGCAAGCCGAGTGCGCGTTTTCTGACTTGGTCCAGGACCCGGAGAATCGCCGTATACACAACGAGCGGAACGTCGAAATGATTGCGGACGCTCTGTGAGGAACCGCAGCCCGTGTAGCACGAAAGGCGTCGTCCGCTCGGGGCGGCCTACGATCTGACGCAACAATGAACGCCGCCGGGCGTATCCCGAGTGGTCCGGTATCGACCCGTGCGTTACACGGGCGGTGACACGCGGCACCGAATTCCTGATGGAGCCCGCAAGACCGCACGAATTTAGGCGAGATTCTCGACGCGGAGGGATGGCCGAGTGGTCGATGGCGGTGGTCTTGAAAACCACTGAACCCGTAAGGGTTCCGGGGGTTCGAATCCCTCTCCCTCCGAAACCGACACCTCCAGCGTCACGACTCCATGCGCTACCTATAAGAACGCACCTTGGCGGCAAAACCTGACAGGAGAAATTGTCCCAGCCAGCTCTCGGAATCGACACGCGACGGCGATGCTCAGCACGTGCAAAGCACCGATTGGAACGTGGCAGTTCTTCGTCGACAACAATGCCGGCAACTGCTGGGCTCACGCCCGTTTGTTCGCATGAGTCGGCGTCCCATTTTGGGCGGCGCCACGGCGGGAGCAAGCGCGCATGGACCTCGCGTGAGCCAATGGTCGGCACGCACCGGTCTCCTGAACCGCTGCACACGACGCGGCGCCGTCAACGCTCAGCGCGGGCGATCCGTTGGAAAAGGCCGCGCCGTCTATGAGCACGCTTGGAAATTGATTCCGCTCACGCGTGCTGACGCACACCAAATCCCACCAACGCAGTTCCCCTCAACGAACTTTCAGCAATATCGTGCTCAGCGGCGTCTGCGTCCGTCGCAGCCAGGCATCTGCTGCCGTCCACTGCTCATCGCTGGCGATGCGTTGCTCCGGACGCTCGAAGCGCTGCGATTCGGACTCGGATGCACGTCGCCGGTGACTTCGCGCTTCCGCGTTGCGATTCACGAGGGATTCGTCGAACAGTGTCACTGCGAGATTCGTGGGAACCGCAGCGTCGTCGCACACCCGTCTCCAAGTTGCGCAACGGCTCAGTCGAAGCTAGACTTCGCGGCGAGATCGACGATAAAAGACGGTCAACTGAAGATGAATCGACCATTGAAGATGCTGTTGGCTGCCGCATTGGCGACAAGCGCATTGGCTTGCGGATCGCCGCGGGCCATCCCCGCGGAGGAAGTCGTCGACGGTCGGCTCCAGCCACACGCAAACCCTCACCGAGTATCTGAACGGAGAATTTGACGAGGAGCTCGCGCGTCAGCCTGAGTGGGCGACATCGATGGGGCGCAAGGACAACTACACCAAGCTCGATGACCACTCAGAGATGGGACAACAGATCGAGCTGGAGTGGCGCCGTCAAAGCGTACGCGAGATGAAGGCCCGGTTCGACCGTTCACGGTTGAACGCCGAGGATCAGACGTCGTACGACATATGGGCCTCCGAACTCGACGACGCTGAGCTCCGGGCGCAGTATCGCCGGCACGCCTACATCTTTGGATATCGTGGCCCCCATACCGGGCTGCCCGACCTTTTGATCACCTACCACAAGGTTGACGAGCTGTCGGACATGAGCGCGTACAACGCGCGGCTGATTGCGCTCGGAACCGCACTCGACCAGGAATCCGAACGCGCGAAGCTCGCTGCCAATGATGGGATCCGGCCGCCAAAATTCGGCTATGAACGAACAATCTCGGAATCGGAACGGGTGATCAGTGGTCAGCCGTTCGCGAACGCTGGCCGGGACTCGCCGCTCTGGGCCGACGCGAAGGCAAAAATCAAGAACCTGCTCGACGCAGGCAAGCTTGATTCAACGCAAGCAAGAGAGCTCCAGACGCAAGCTCGCGAGGCGTTGCTTTCAGCCGTGAAGCCCTCATATACACGCCTGATCGAGTCGTTGAAAGCGGAGTTATCGCGCGCGCCCTCCGGGAAGGTCGGCGCCCTCACGCTGCCGAACGGTGCCGCTTGGTACGCAGCCTCCCTGAAACTGAACACGACCACCGACCTGAACGCCCACGAGATACACGCGATCGGATTGCGTGAAGTGGCGCGCCTTCAAAAAGAAATGGATGCGATTCGCGGACAAGTTCGATTTGCGGGCGACTCGAAAGCGTTCTTCGAATTCATGCGCACGGATCGACAGTTCTATCTGCCCAACACCGATCGCGCGCGGGCCGATTATCTGCGGAATTCCGAGAGATTCATCGAGTCGATGCAGCCACGGCTGCCTGAGTACTTCGGACGACTGCCGAAGGCCAACCTCGTGGTCAAGCGTGTCGAAGCGTTTCGTGAAATGCCCGGTGGAGCGGCGCACTACTTTGCGCCGACACCCGACGGCAGGCAACCCGGGATTTTCTACTCGCACATGTCGGATATGAATGCGCTCGCCACCTGGGCCCAAGAGGCGGTGACCTACCACGAGGGGATCCCCGGTCATCACATGCAGGTCGCGATTGCGAAGGAGTTGACAGACCTGCCGACGTTTCGGACGCAGTACCGGGTACACCGCGTATCGGAAGGGTGGGGGTTGTACGCGGAGGGCCTCGCGAAAGAGATGGGATTCTATAGCAATCCGTACAATGACTTTGGTCGACTGTCGAGCGAACTGTGGCGAGCGGTGCGACTCGTGGCCGATACTGGCATTCACGATCTCGGCTGGACTGAAGAGGAAGCGGTGAAATATGCGCTGGACAATTCACCGCGGCCTGAAGCCGCCATCCGATCCGAGATCCGCCGTTTCATCCTGTGGCCGGGGCAAGCCACCAGCTACAAGATCGGCGCGATGAAAATCCTCAGTCTGCGCGAAGAATCAAAACGAGTGTTGGGCGCTAAGTTTGATATCCGGCGCTTTCATGATGTGGTGATCGACTCAGGAGGATTGCCCCTTTCCGTGCTCGAACGTCGAGTGAAATCGTGGGTTGAAGCTGAAGCGAAGCGCTAGAGATCTCGAGGTTGAGCACGCCTTCGTCCGTTTCGCTCGCGTCGAGCGCCCGCGAGCCCGGTGGTCGTCACCTGCGGACCGGCGGATCTCCTCGCCGCGGTCCGACGCTTTGAAGTTCCCTGGCTTCCCGGGCAACCTGGTCGAAGCGGCTCTTGCTGTCGGTTTGGCGGCGGGCCACCCCTGACACACTTGGCGCTCGGGAACATCACCGGATACTCGATATCTCTCGAGCCTGCGCGCAAGCGAACAGGAATTCCCAGGCTGGGGTCTCACCTGATCGACGTCTGTCAGGTCCGGCGGCCGCTCAAAGGGAGAGCTTCAGGCCCACTGCCCGTTGACGCCTCGACTGGCCGTTCGGATGGCGATGAACAGACTCATTAGTTAACCGACCCGGCTTATGTTCTGCGTGCTAGGTTCCTCGTTAATGTTGACGCGGTCTTGGGAGCAGTCGGGGTGACCTCGTTCTGGCGGAATGAGGCGCGACATGCGGCGCGGGCACTGCGGCGCTCGCCGACGTTTGCACTGACCGTGGTTCTCACGCTCACGATGACGCTCGGCATCAATGTCGGCGTCTTCACGACGCTCAACGCCCTCGCGCTTCGTCGTCTTCCCGCTCCGAGACCAGACGAGCTCGTTCGGCTCTCGACCGCCTTCCGGACGGGCCAGGAAGTGCCCTTCTCGTTCCCAATGTTCCGCGAGTTGACCAGCCGTCAGACCGCTGTCAGATCGTTGATTGGATGGAGCGCTCCCGTCCTTGCTGTGGAAGCGCAGGGCGTCTCCACGATGGGGCCGATTACGGCGGTCACTGGGAACTACTTCGCGGAATTCGGCGCCATTCCGGCCGCCGGTCGTCTGCTCGCGTCGAGCGACGTCGACCTGGATGGGTTCACGCCGGCAACCGTGGCCGTCCTCGGCCATGGTTTCTGGCAGCGTCGCTTCGGCGGCTCGCCCGCGGCGCTGGGCGCGACGGTACGCGTCGGCGACGTGCCGTTCACGATCGTCGGCGTCGCGCCGCGCGGCTTCAAGGGGTTTGGTCTGACGGTCGAACCCGACGTCATCGTTCCGCTTACGGCGCCGGGCGCGGGTGCGCCAGCAAATTACGCAAATGCCGGGTTGTTGTGGATGAGGGTGGCCGGCCGTCTTGCGCCGGGCATGTCGCTCGACGCGGCACGTGTTCAGCTCGAAACGGTGTGGCCGTCGATCAAGGCCGACATCATTCCTCCCACGCACGCCGGCGCGCAGCGAGACAATTTCCTCAGCCTGCCGCTGCGCCTCGATTCCCTTGCGCGGGGACATGAGCCCTACCTGCAGGACTTTCGAATTCGCGTGATCGCGCTTCAGGGCCTGGCACTGCTGGCCTTTCTCGTCGGATGCCTGAATCTGGCCAGCTTGGCGCTGCGCCGTCTGACGGCTCGGGTGTCCGAGCAGGCGATCCGGCTGGCCTTGGGCGCGAGCTCGTGGCAGGCCGTGCGCCACGCGCTGTTCGAGAGCGTATTCCTGGGGGTCGCGGGCGCTGTGTGTGCGGTTCCGATTGGCGTGTGGGCAAGTGCCACGATCACGCAGATGATTCTGCCGGGCGGATCGATCCCGCTGACGTTGAACACCAGTCCTGACGCGCGCGTCTTCGCCTTCACGCTCGCGCTCACAGTGGGTGCCAGCCTCCTGATCGGCGGACTGCCCGCGTGGCGCAGCGCGCGCAACGATGTCCACAATGCCCTGCACGCCCGCACCCGAGCGGCAACAGCCTCAGGGCGGATGTTGCGCACGATGATCGTGGCGCAACTGGCGTTCTCGGTCGTACTCCTGACCAACGTCGGCCTCCTGGTGCGCAGCCTGCAAAACGTCCTGAACGTTGATCTGGGTTTCGACACGACGGAGCTGGCGAAGGCCACGTTCACGACGCGGCCAGGCGTGAAACAGCGCCCGGATGACGCCGCATATTTCCCCGCGCTGATCGATCGCGTCAAAGCACTGCCCGGAGCCGAACGCGCGGGCTACACGCTGGGGCAGCCGGGCTACCCGGGATTTCGGCAGATGGTGTCGCCGATGTCATGGGAGCCGACCGACGGCGTCTCGGCCGTGTCCAATTCGGTGACGCCGGGCTTCTTCGAAACGCTCCAGATCCCGGTGCTCCTGGGACGGGACTTCAGATGGAGCGACGCCGGTCGGTCGCAGCCGGTCGCCGTGGTCACACGCTCGCTCGCCGCACGGCTGTTTCCAGACCGCGATCCGATCGGCCAGCGGATCCGAATCGGCACGCAGCCGTATCGGCAGAACCTCGAAGTGGTCGGCGTGGTCGCGGACGCGAAGGGTGTACGACGTGAAGGACGGGCAGTCGTACGCGGCCTACATCGCCGTGCTGCAGAACAGCGAACCGACCGCCGGCGGTACGCTGATCATCCGCGGCCGGGTTCAGGAGGAGGCGGTCCAGCAGGCGATCGGTTCCGCGGGACCCGACTTCGTGATCCAGTTCGAGCGCCTCACCGATGCCTTCGCCGCGGCCGTGCGGCTGGATCGGCTCACCGCGCTGCTCGCGGGGATTTTCGCGGGTGCCACGCTGCGGTTGGCGGCGATCGGCGTCGGCGGACTCTTCGCCTATACCGTGGTGCTCCGTCGAAAGGAGATCGCGATTCGCCTGGCGTTGGGCGGAGAACCGCGGCGAATTGTGAACGCGATTGTGCGAGAAGGTCTACTGGTTGCAGTCGTCGGCGCCGGCGTGGGCGTGATTCTCGGCAGTGTATCGACCCGGCCGGTGCAGCCACTGCTGTTTCAGATCGAGCCGAACGATCCGGTGGTGATGATCACCGTTCCGCTGGTTCTCGCCGCAATCGCGGCCGCCGCATGTCTGGCGCCCGCGTGGCGTGCCGCTCATGCGAACCCGGTCATCGGTCTGCGCGTCGAGTAGGTTCTTGATTGTGCGTCCGCGGCGCTGACCAGCGGCACGCGCGAGATGAAAGTTGCGGTGGGGTGTCGCACCCTCAGAAGGAGCTTCGAGCGGCTTACCTGCTGTACATTGTTTTGTACCTGATACTCAGGTTTTGAGGGTTTCTAGTGATTTGAGCGATTGAAACCGCGCGTAAGGTGTTGATGTGAGAGCGTATGCTGCGACCGAATCCCTCTCCCTCCGCCACCTACACTTCCAGCGTCAGGACTTCGGGCGCTACCTACCTGAACGCGCCATTGCGGCGAAACCTGACACGAACATCGCCCGCCCACAGGCTTTTAGTCAGTTGAGGAAGCTAGATGGCTTCGACCCTACCCGTCGCGAGACAGGACGTGGCTATTCGGGCTGTAGGGCTCAACCACCCAGATTCGAATCCCGAACGGGCGTACAACTAACGTGAAAGTGGCCGCAAAGTTCGCGCCGTAACGTGCGGATCACGTCGCCGATCCTGTTTCGGCCAACCATTGTTCGTGTGATGGCTCGCCGCACTGGACGATTTCCGCTACTGGCTCATCCGCGAAGCCGCTTGAATTGGCTGTCTTCGCGGATTCTGGGTTCCCAGGATGGGAGTGTGACAGTCAGCGGCTCGCCCAACCTGCCTTTCGACAAATTCCTGGGCGCGCCATCGCGGATCGCCCTCACGGCCTCAAGCGGCTTCCTCGAGTAGCCAGTCATCCTGCTTTCACGCCCCGGAAGAACCGGACGCCGGTCGCCGCACCCATTGTGATCAACGTCGATGCCGTCGGCAGCCAGCTCCGGTATGAGGTTCGTCTGGGCACCCGCTGATCGAAACCGGCTTCACCCACCACAGCTCACCTCGGCTGAAGCCGCGTCCGGGATCGGTTTTTTCGGATCTCAAGGTGCCTACGGGTCTATACTCGAAGCTCAGTCCAGAACTGAGCCAGCCGCGTTCGAGTAGTGCCCCTCGACAGTGGGTGCGCGCCGACCGGTCCATCTTTGGCCGCGTTGTCGGAGCGCAAATGCTGCGCACCTCACTCACAGGTCCATCGCCCATCGAGATTCTCGATGAGCCGCTGACGGTCCCTCGCGTATGGGGCCGACACGGTTGCACGAGAGCGCGCGACGAGCGATCGTCGTCTGGCGATGACTTCCTGACATGGTGAGGATCCGACGTGGCGTGCGGGCGATGGGCGGGGGACGTCACCCGAGAAACGCCGCAGGAGCGTGGCTATCGACGTCTGGGGCGGTCGTGATCGGGTCGGCCGTCCCGGACTTGAAGACGCCCACATGGGCGGCAGGAGAGTCTTGACGGTCTCAATTCTGAAGTGTTGGTGGCCGCGCGGCGGATCGACGACGTCGTCAAGGAGCCACTTGTTGCGTCCCGTCAGAGTGCATTGAGAACAGGTGGGGGGAACACGTCAGAAAGAGCAGACCAGCACCGTGACGCTCGAAGACGTGCTCAACCGGGCTGGTCAGATGAATCGAGCGGAGCGGTGGAAACTGTGGACCGCATGCGGGACGCACCAACTTGATTCGCTTCCGAGAACTGAGGCGGGCGGAGCCAAGCGGCCGAGATATTGCCCGAGATGCTGGACCGCCTTTAGCGCCGACGGAGTGCAGTGGAACCCGCCGTGTCTGCCTCATGAGCGGGGTTTGTGAGCGGTGGGGCATCTATTCGACCGGAAGGACCCGTAATGCCTGGCAAATATAAGGCGCTGTATGAGTACCTGGAAAATCGATACGCGAACACGGTGGTCCTGACGTTCGCGCAAATCGAAGACCTCCTCGGCTTCACGCTGCCTGACTCGGCTCGCGTCGATCACGCGTGGTGGGCGAACACCGCCCCGAACGACACACCACCGCCTCAGTCGCGATCGTGGACATTGGCCAGCAGGACAGCCACGCCGAACCTGCAGGCCCAGACCGTTGTGTTTGAACGAGCGCAAAAATGACACCTGCGGTGACTTCCTGACACGTCCGAGCCTGATCCACCCATTCACGTCCATCTGGAGTCGACATCCATGACTGTCAGACCGCTACACGACCGCGCTCATTGTTCAGCGCATCGACGAAGGCGAACAGAACATCGGCGGGATCATCATCCCGGACACCGCCAAAGAGAAGCCGCAGCAGGGCACGGTCATCGCCGTCGGCAACGGGAAGGTGAACGACGATGGCAAGCGCGTCCCCCTCGACGTCAAAGCGGGCGACCGGATCCTGTTTGGCAAGTATGCGGGCCAGGAGATCAAGCTGGATGGCGAGGAGTACTTCATCATGAAAGAGGATGACGTGCTGGCCGTCATCGAAGGCCACACCAAGAAGAAGCTCGCCGCCATCAAAGGCAAGATCAACAAGAAGAAGAAGTAACCGCGTTGGCAGTTGAGCAGTACAGGAGACGAACGTCATGGCAAAGCAGATTGTGTATGGTGACCAGGCGCGCCAGGCCGTCCTGACGCGGCATCAATCAGTTGGCCGACGCGGATGAAGGTCACGCCATCACGTCACGGTATTGTCGCGACGCCGATCCCGGGAGGCTCTGCGTACCACCACGAAGGCTCGTGTTCGGCGCTCAGTCCCGTTCGTGGGAGACCGATCCCGCCGGGGAGGCACACCGCACCATGGCGCAACCGCTCCAGACACGGTGTTTCAAAGGGGCGCTCGCACGCGTCCAGCATCTGTTCGTCGATATGCCCGGTTTGCAGCTCACCCCCGCTGACGCCGCGCAGATGGCGGGCCTCGATAGGCAGGTATGCCGGTTTGTGCTTCGAACGCTCACCGAATCGGGTGTTCTCGAGCAGCACATGAGAGGCGTGTTCGTCCGCCGACCGTCGGATTCCGTGTCCGTGGAGGCTTGAAATCATTGAGAAACGGCCAGTAACACCGCGTGCTGCCCGGAGATCGTCCCGACGGAGCCGTGACCGTGTCTCAGCGCACGATAGCAGCCCCGCGTACTGGAGACGGCGGCTGGCGCGACCCAAAGGCGTTGCACCATGATCGCGCGAGAGAATCTCGACGAGCGTCAGCGGCGACTCCTCCACCTGCTTACCGCGCTCTTTGAACAACAGCCGTTCTTGGACACGAGCCGTGCCGCCGCGGTGTACCCCCGGCTGCGAGTGGACCTCATTGCGGCAGGAGCCACGGACAGCGACTTCGAGTGTCTGACCGAGCATCTCATCGGCCTCGTCATCGAGCACGGATCAGCCTTATCGACGCACGAGACATGGAGAGCCCTGCTCGATCTCATCAGCACCGGCTTCGCCCGCCGCGGTTTCTCTGTGCTGGTTGAGCGCGGCGTTCTCGTGGCGGTCGACTTCGCCGCCCCGCCCACGAAACATTCAGCCTAGCGCGCACACTGCCAGTCGCCGCTGAGGGACACGCTTAATCTCTGTGCCTCACATTGGTGGGAACCTTCGGGACAACCACATGGTTGTCTCACGCCGGTCGTTAGCTTCGCAGCCCCAACAATATCGGGGCGAAACTCACTCCGTTTCTGACCGGGTTTGTGGCCGGCGACCGTCTCGTCGCCGTGAGCGACCATGGAACTTTTTTCGAAGCGCGCCTTCTATTTGATGAGGCGGAGCGGCTGTCCGGGCTCAGCCCGGATACAGCCAGAGCCGGTGGTTCCGCTCGAAGCTAACCAGTCGATCACCATCGGGCAGGATGTCGAGCCCCTCGGCGTCAGCCTCCGTGTCCGTCAGCCGCGCGCCGCGCTCACGGACGCTCGCGTGATCCCGCTCATCGGCCGACGCGAAGCCGGCGAGGGCGGTCGGCCTCAGCCGGTTCGGCGTGGCGGCACGCGCCATCGTCTTTGCGCTGCTGGGATGGGGCATCGTCGTCGCGGGCTGGTTCCGCGAGCGTCTGAGGTCGGCACCACGGCGTCGTCGGTCCGCATCCTCGCCGCACAACCGGGAGGGCTGGGCCGCTCGCTTCTCGGCGTGACAGCAGCAGGTTTCGTCGCCTACGGCTTCTACCAGATCGTCCACGCGCGCTATTTGCACATCCGACTCAAGCGCTGACCGATGGAGCGCCTCCTGACGCGTGATCAGAGCGAAACGTCCGACGTCATCGAGCGATGCATCAAGAGTGCCCCCGATGGTGAAGAAGACGCCGCGCTTCAGAAGATCCTGCATTGAACGACATTCGCGTTAAGCTACAGGCTACCCTGACAGCTGTCCAATTCTGCACACTTGCGGCGGGGTCACGGGGGGTAATCAAAGCTTGAAGTATTCTCGAACTCAGCCCGCCCGCATTCGTGTCGCCGCCCGCGGCCACCGTCCATCGAAGCCGTCGGCGCAGCAATCCGCCGAGCCAGATGTGCCAAAGGGGCCGGCCATGGAATCGGGGCGAAATGGGGCGTTCAATGCCCAGGCGTTCCTCGACTCGGCGGGAGTCGCGAGAAGGATCGTGGAGTATCGGCGAGCTGACGTCATCTTCACTCAAGGCGATCCCTGTGAGAGCGTTCTGTACATCCAAAAGGGTGGCGTGAAGATCTCGCGTTCTCTCGAAGACGGGGAGACAGGCGGTCGTGGCGATGCTGGGCCCCGGCGACTTCTTTGGCGAAGGAGGCTTGGCGGGTCAACCCGTCCGCATGGGGAGCGCGACCGCGAGCACTCGCAGCACCATCCTCTTTGTGGACCAGCATGAGATGGTGCGCCTCCTGCACCAGCAGCACGCGATGTCTGATCGGTTTATCGTTCACCTGCTGGCGCGCACCATCCGGATCGAGGAAGACCTCGTCGACCAGCTCTTTAGCTCCAGCGAGAAACGGCTGGCGCGAAAGCTGTTGCTGCTCGCGCGGTACGGCGAGCACGACAAACCAGTGCGGGCCGTCCCGGCGATCTCCCAGGAGACGCTGGCGGAAATGGTCGGCACGACGCGATCGCGCGTGAATTTCTTTATGAAGAAATTCCAGCGACTGGGGTTCATCGACTACAAAGATGGGCTCAAGGTCAACAACTCGCTGCTCACGGTCGTCTTACACGATTAAGGAACAGACACTTCCACCAACGGGATGAAGCACTAAGGTTAAGAGCCGCGAGAGCGTTGACACGGCCGACGTCGTCAGGATATGACCCAGTCGCAATCTGTTAGAGTTCCGCCCGCATGCCATTCGAAGCCCTGGGAATGATCGAGACCAAAGGTCTCATCGGAGCGGTCGAGGCAGCCGACGCGATGGTGAAGACGGCCAACGTTGTGCTGGTCGGCAAGGAATACATCGGTGCCGGCTACGTGACCGTGATGGTTCGCGGCGACGTCGGCGCGGTGAAAGCTGCGACAGACGCCGGGGCGGCGGCGGCGCGCCGCGTCGGCGAACTCGTGTCAGTACACGTCATTCCGCGCCCGCACGCCGAGGTCGAAAAGATTCTTCCCAAGGGCGGCAAAGACCCCGTCATCGCGTAAGCTCCCCAAGGTCCATCGCGATGCCGATCAACGCGTCGCAGTCGCGACGACGCGGGAACTTGGCGTGTCTGTCGTGCAACGCTCTGCACGGGTTCAAGAGGCGGTCAGACGCCGGGAACTTCGAGGTGCGGCATCGGGGCTGCGGCAAAGAGCCGCCGGCACGGACCCGCCATCCAGCGCGCGACCCGAGCCGATCGTGTGCGTCGCGCGGAATCGGTCGCAATCCCGGTGTTGGCATACATCTGTCGATATAACTTTGAGCTGAGCACGAACGCGAGCCGGCCCTTCCACGTCCCGGCGACCCGCGATCGTCGCCAGACCCGTGGCAGGCTATAGAAGTGGTCCCACACCGCCTGCGTGCGACGCCGGATTTCGTCGGGCGACATCACGGGATGCGGTGCGTAGGCCTTCGGACGGTCCGCCTGCGGGATGAGCCAGTGCCGCGTGACGGAAATGCCGCTGACGGTCGCGGCGTCGCCACCCACCTCGCGTTCCCAGCGCTCGAAGTCGACGGTACCCGGATAGGGCGTCAGCATCACGAACTGCGCGAAGGTGATGCCCGCACGCTCCGCCAGGTCGGCGGTCGCCTTGAACGTCGCAGGACGGTCGCTCGGCAAGCCGAAAATGAACGACCCCAACACATGCACGCCGTGCGATCGGAACGTCTGCAAGCGCTCGACGAGCGGTTCGCCCACCAGATTGAATCCCTTGTGCACGTCTTTCAACCCTTCCGGTGTGACCGCCTCCACGCCCACGAGCGCGCCGCGGATTCGCGCGCGCGCCATCGCCTGCAGGAACGCCGGATCTTCTGCGGCCTCCATGGTGATCTGGGTGAAGAACACCATATCGTCAGGGAGCTTTGCGAGTCCGTCCATCAGGGCGAAGCGTTCGGCGCGGACGGCTTCGAGCACGCGCAGGTGCGACGGGTCGCTGCGGCGCGCGGCCTGGGCCAGGTCTGCAAGGGTCACCGGGTAAAAATTGTCGTCAGCGAGCGCGATGAACCGGAACCCTCGTCGTCGTAACGCCACCGCCTCGTGGATCACGGCCGGGACGGCCGCTTGCCTCGGGGCCTGGCCATCGGTGCGCCACACCGAGCAGAACGAACAATGCTTCGGGCACCCGCGCACCGTCTGGATCGATCCCCACATGTACCGGTCTTTCGGCAGGAGATCCCACCGGGCTGACTTGAACGTCTCGCCTGCGATTCGTCCCGCCTCGTAAATCTGACGCGGCGTTCCGGCCGCACAGTCGTCGATGACGGTCGCCCAGATGACATCGCCGTCCCCGCGGACAACGGCGTGCGCGCCTCCGAGGGCATGGGCCTCGGCCGGATAGAGCGTCGCGTGAATGCCGCCGAAGACGACGGAGGCGCCGCGCGCACGCGCGAGTTGTCCGACTTCGTAGCCACGCAGTGCATTCCCGGTATGGATCCCGATGCCGACGACATCGCCCGGAGCCAGCTGCGCCGCGTCAAACGGATCCAGCGTTTCGTCAGCGACGATCGGCTCGCCCCATCGTGAGGGCGTGGCGGCCGCGAGCACATAGAGCCACCGCGGCGTAATCACAGCGGTCCCGAAGGAGACATGACTCGGGTTGACGAGGAACACACGCATGACAGGGCCTCCACGAGGTGCGACGGAAGGCGGACGGTTTAATGAGGCTGAAAATCTTTCGCGACAGCTTTGCCGGCGCGCGTAAAGAAACGGCCGATTGAGACACCGGCGCTCCGGGCGCGGACACCGGTCGCCGCAGCCGCGCGCGCGGCATCACTGGCGGCAGACGCCGTGGCCGCGCCGACTGCGTCCCATGCCGCGACAGGCGTTGGCGCCGAAGCGATGCCAGCCGGTGGCGACGAGGGCAACGACGCTGCGAGCACGGGCGCAATGGCGTCAGCCGCAATGACGCGGCTGTCGAGTGGCACCGTGGAAGGGGCCTCCACCGTTTCGTGCGTGCCCGCGAACGGGTGAACGGCCGCTTCCGGCGGGCCGGACTCTATCGGACGCGTCACCCGCCTGGACAAGTGGCGTTGTTGCGGCCGCTCCAGTCCCCACGCGGCGGCGTCCACCTTCGCGCGGGGTGCCGGCGCGCGGCGCACTTCGATTGCCGGCACCGCAGCGGCCGGGGCGCTGACGACCACCGCCTCGAGGAACATCACGGCGGGGGCCAGTTGCGTCGACATGACGACGGCAAGCGCCAGAGCCGTCACGCTCACGAGGCTCGTCGCGCTCGCGAGCCGCGCGCCCCGGTCGCGCCTGGGGTCGAGCAGACGGCCAACGCGCACGCGTAAGGCCGACGCCGTCGTGGTCGCGGTCGGCACGCCGGCGGCAAACGCAACCCCAACGGCTTTCGGGCTCGACGCCGCAGCCACTGCGAGCAGGGAGAAGGCGTAGCGGCGCGTGGCCCCGGTGCGCGACACGACGCGATCGTCGCACGCGGCCTCGCGGTCGACATCCATCCGTCGCGCGAGGAATCGCACGGCCGGGTGCAGTCCAGCGAGACTGCCGACGACGGCCTGCAGGAGCTGTGACCAGTCGTCGTAGCGATCGAGATGCGCCTGCTCGTGCATCACGATCTCGTCCAGCGACTGGTCGTCGAGGGCGTCGGCCACAGAGCGCGACACGAGGATGACGGGCTGGCCAAGGCCGAGCGCGCACGCTCCCGTTATGCAGTCGGAGGTTCGAAGTTCGGCTGCCCGGTGGCCGCCGTCGCGAGCCCCGACCCACAACGGCAAGCGCGCTTCGCGCGAACGGTCGAATGGCGAGGAGGCGCGCTTCAGCCGCCCGAGGGCACGGCAGCTTCTTGCGATCCGCAGCGCGCCGACGGCGGCTGTTATCGCCCAGATGGCGACCGCGCAGGCCACAACGCCGTCAGGGATCGCCGGCAGCATCACCGCACCCGCGGCATCGAGTGCGCCTGTCAGGTCGGGCGCGGATGGCGTATCGGTGCTGACCGCCGCCAGACCGTGGGCGAGCGGGATTGCCAGTACGGCGGCGAGCGCGAGCCACCAGACGGCATGACGAGTCGCGGCGTTGAGCCGCGGCATGGCCCGAACCGCCGCTGCGGTGATCCAGGCGACTGCCAGTCCCTGCCACAGCCAGGTTACGATGAGGGTCATCGCCGGCGTCTCCTCTTGCGCGTGGCGTTGCCGGTATCCGGCGGCGCGTGTTCGATCAACTCGCGCACGCGGCGAAGCTCGTCGGCATCCGTTCGCTCGTGTCCGAGCAGGTCAAGCACCAGCAGACGAGGCGAGTCGTCGAAGAACCGATTCAGAACCTGCGACAGCGCGCTGTGGCGCGCCTCGCTGTGATCGACGACCGGTCGGTACGCAAACGCACGCCCCGCTTTCTCGTGCGTGACATACCCCTTCCGCTCGAGAATGCCGAGGGTCGTGAGAACGGTGTTATACGCGAGGGTATGCGTACCGGCGAGACGCTCGACCACCTCCCCGACGGTTGCGCGCTTGCGTTCCCAGAGCACCCGCATGACGCGTAGTTCGGCGTCCGTGAGCCCCGGCGACGGTGGTCTGGCCATAGTCTGTTCCCTGAGCACCTAATTCTTTAGGAGCACGGAAACAGCCTACGCCCTATCGTCCCGATCAGTCAACTAATTGTTTAAGAATTAGCCGGTGCGACGGCTGTCCGAGCACCAGTTCGGGCGAGGTGTTAGAGTGCGATCACCGTTCGCGCACTCGTGAGGGACCGAGTCGCACCGTCCGAAAGACACGCTCGTAAAGCTGGTCAGTTTAGAGCATCGTCGCCGCATGGGTTGACGGCGAGCGCCTCTGTTGCCAATTCGTCGGCGATGCGCCGTAAACCTTACATGCTTACTATTCGTCCACCGACGCGTGCGGTCTCGGCGCGGCATGACGGCCCTTGGAAACGCGGCGCTGCGGCAGCTCGCGCTGAAAGTGCTGGCGCAGCACGCGGGGTCGGCCGCGGGCGCGGAGGCTCTCGCGGCTGCGGCGCACCGCGCCTACGATGACCTCGCTCGGGTGTCGGCTCCGCTGATTGGCCAGGTTGGCGTCGATGCGCTGACTGGTCGCGCGTTGCATCTTGCGCAACGGGAATACCCGTGGCTGGTCCACACGCGCGAGCCGGAGCAAGCGGAAGGGCCATTTGCTCAGGTCATTGTCTGTCTGGAGCGACAGGATCCTGCCGTCGCCACTGAAGCCGCCGGAGCGGTGTTCGCAACACTCACGGGGTTGCTCGTCACCTTCATCGGGGAACCCTTAACGGCGCGTCTGTTGCGAAAGGCGTGGCCCGATGCCTTTTCCGACGCGAGCACAGAGGAGACATAAGGCATGACGGACCGGGTTGCGATTCGCCGACTTCCCACGGGCGTTCCGGGACTCGACCAGATCCTGGGTGGGGGCCTGCCGGAGTTCTCCTTCAATCTCATTGCCGGCGCTCCAGGCGCGGGGAAAACGACGCTCGCGCAGCAGATCATGTTCGCCCTCTCCGGTCCCGATCGTCCCGCGCTGTACTTCACCGTCGTCGGCGAACCCCCCCTCAAGATGCTGCGCTATCAGCAGCAGTTCACCTTCTTCGATATGGCCCGCGTGAATGAGTCGGTCCGCTACGTCAATCTGAGCCAGGACGTGGTCAACGGCACGTTGGAGAAGCTCCTGGAACGCATCGTTCAGGAAGTCGAAGCGACGAGCCCCGGCGTGGTGATTGTCGATTCCTTTCGAACGGTGGCCCAGGCTGCCGAGCGGGCACAGAACGGCGACCTCGATTTGCAGCACTTCGTGCAGCAACTGGCCGTCCGGCTCACAAGCTGGGAAGCGACGACGTTTCTCGTCGGCGAGTATCAACCCTCGGAGGCTGAACAGAATCCGGTCTTCACCGTCGCGGACGGACTGCTGTGGCTCGTTCAAAGCCTCGATCGGAATTCGATGGTTCGCAAGATGCAAGTCATGAAGATGCGTGGACAGGCGCCCATTCCCGGGCTGCATACCTTCCGCATCACGGACGACGGTGTTCAGGTGTTCCCCCGGGTCATCGTCGGGCCAGAGGAGAAGTCGCGACCGGCAGTGGCAGGCGCGAAGCGCAAGCAAACCCCGAGAACGGCTCTCGATCGGCGTCAAGGGATTGGACGACATGCTCGGCGGTGGCATTCCGGCCGGCTACTCGGTGCTGCTCGCCGGCCCGTCGGGCTCCGGCAAGAGTGTGCTCGCCACCGAGTTCATCAGCGAGGGCGCGCGTCATGATGAACCTGGCATCATCGCGGTGTTCGAGAAGCGTCCCACCGAGTACTCGCAGGACGGTCCAAGTGGACGGCGGTTCGAGCGGCTCGTCCGCGAACGCAAAGTGGGCATCATCCACACGCGCCCGCTGGATCTCTCCATCGATGAAATGCTCAATGAAATTGTTGAAGCCATTCACCGTCTCAAAGCGCGCCGGCTGGTGATCGATTCGCTCTCCGGGTTCGAGCTGGCACTGGCGCCGACGTTTCGCGAGGACTTTCGGGAGTCGCTCTATCGCATGGTCGCCGTGCTCACAGGGATGGGCATCACCATGATGATGACGGCGGAGCTGGAGGACAGCTACATGGATCTGCGCTTCAGCCCGCACGGCACGGCATTTCTGACCGACGCGATCATCATGCAGCGGTATATCGAATTGAAGGGTCAACTGCAGCGCATCATGGCCGTCGTGAAAGTGCGTGGGAGCGCTCACAGCAAGGATCTGCGGGCGTTCGAGATCACGGAGCAAGGGATCGTCATGGGCGAGACGCTCGGCGGGTACGAGGGCTTGCTGACGGGCAGCCCGGAGTTGATCCCGAGCGCCCCGTCAGAGACAGGTGACCAGAAGCCACGTCGGCGACGCGGGTAACGGCCGACCCGACGGTGAGCATGACTGACGCGAACACACCGGCCGTGGCCGCAGTCTCGCGTGCACAGGAACGAGCGCGGAACGTGGCGCGAAGCTGAACGAAGGACTGATTGCCACGCCACGAAGGACGAAAGGCCAGCAAGACATCGACGCAGATCGGCTGTGACGCAAGGATTGACGTCGGCTACATTGTTGCGCTGGATACACTGACAGACGGGCTTTGTCGATTTTTGGAGACGCTCGCCGTTCGGTTCCCATCTCGGCGACGTTATTGATCTCAGAGGGGTCGTCAGCCTCACTGCGGCCTACGCGGCGCAGGGAGGCATCAGTGACGAGCTCGGTTCAAAATCCCCACATTGCGGATTTCGCCGGCACGGCGAAATCGATTGAACCAGAAAATCGATAGGTTACCACCTGAGCCGCTGCGCTCGCCACAATAGCGCCACTCAACGGACGTCGAGGTTACGGCTGCGCGCTGGGAGCAGCGTCAAATGACTGGTCTGCCACGTGTGCGGCTTCGCGTCGCCGCTACTCCCACGAAACGCTTCTAACTCTGATCTGGGCGGCGATTGCTGATGAATGAAAGGACGACGGCGGGTTGTCATCAATGCCCGAACTGCGGCTCCACGAACGTGCGGCCCACGCTCCATTCGGCCAGGGGGGCGTACTCGAGTGTCGTGGATGCGGCCACTTGTGGCATCAGGACGAACGCCGACAAGGATCTGAAACAGATTACAGGGGACCAAACGGCGGAAGAAAGATCCGCTTGCGAACGACTGAAAAAGCTGCGGTTACGAGCCGTGAATGCGAGTATCTGACCACGGAGGCCAAGTTTGCGCCTTGCATCTTCACAAACCCGCAGCTGGCGACGCCGTGCCCAAACATCGACGGACGGTCGCGACGAGTTCATGCGGTGCGACGGGTTTGCGGAGGATGCAGGCGACCTCCAGGTGGGACAAGTCGCGCGGCGATGATGTGACGATCACGATCTGCGTGCTCCGCGTGGCGACTTGCGCGGCGATCTCCTGTTGGACGGCGAAGCCATCGATGCGAGGCAGCAGGAGGGCCAGGACGACGAGGTCTGGCGGGCGATTCTCGAATGCGCGGAGCGCTTCCAATCCGGTGCGGGCTTCCTCCACCTCGAACCCCTCGAGCGTCAACGCGAGCTTGAAGAGAACGCGGAGATCGTCGTTGTCTTCCACGACCAGAATTCGTGTGGACGTCGCAGCCGTCACGGGGGTGGAGACTACCCGAATTCTGGATCGAACCAAAGCACGGCCGTAGAAACTCGACAACTCATGTCGCCTGAGCTTCGATACGAGGTAATTGTGCACTTCACAAAACTTGACCCCGCAAGTGACCGGCGGAAAGAGCCTGTGCGGTTTTGAACAGAGAGTCATCGGCCCCATTGCTAGGCTCACCTCTGCTTTCCTGTTGCTGACCCGCCATCGCGGGGACCGGCCAGCCTCACGAAAGCTTACCGAGTGAGGAGGCGATCCGTGAAGCTCCAGCTCCAGCTACATTCACAGCATCCGATCCCCGTCCGCACCGCAGCCGGGAATGGCGAGGAACGCGCCGCGCAGATCGACCGCATCCAAGAGCGGCTCAGCCCGGTTGCATCAGTTCAGCCAAGTGCGCGGAAAATCCCGAGCCGATCCAACGATTCGGCCTGCTTGTCTGTCGTCATTGCTCTCGCTCACGCCGCCGCTTCAGGCCGTCTGTCCAAGAGGTCGACGATTTCCTCGATGCACGAGACGTGATCCGCCAACCCCGCTTCCATCGCGGGCGTCACGCGGAGCGTCTGATGCTCGCGAGCGACGTTCTATTGGATGAAGAGTACGGCCACCGTCGCGCCACGATTCCCAGTTTCTTCGGGCATGCGTTGGTGAGCCGGGTGAATTGCCGCATGGACATCCGCTTCGTGACCGGCAACGTCGCTTGCCCATCACATCATGGCGTGCTAAGGTCGAGCGCGTTTCACGTACGCACAACGGGGTGGTGAGGTCTGGAGCCCAAAGCGAGGGGCGCTGGCATGTGGAAGCGAGATGAGACTGTGAGGCCGCGAGACACTCATCGGGACCTGGCCGCGGAGGCCGCGGCCGTCGATAGCAGGACTGCGGAGAAGGTGATCATGGATCTCGGGAAGTCTGTGGTCATCAAGGGTGAGCTGAGCGCTTCCGAGGACCTCACCCTCGATGGCCAGATGGAAGGCAGTGTCACGCTGCCCGATCACACGCTCACCATCGGTCCCGCCGCCAACATCAAGGCGTCGATCTCCGCAAAGGCCGTGGTGATCATGGGCGCAGTCACCGGCAACGTGACGGCTGGCGAGAAAATCGAGATTCGAGCCACGGGCTCGGTAACCGGCGATCTCGCGTCGCCGCGCCTCGTGGTCGCCGAAGGAGGCCACCTTCGAGGCAAAGTCGAGATGCCGCTGACGGGTTCCCATTCAGCTCTCTGACCTGATGGGCAGCGGACTATGCGGCGACCTAGTGCCTGCGGTGCCAGCTCCTCCGTCACTCCATCAGAACGTCTCATACCACAGATTCCTGAAACCGTGCTTACGCCGCCAGATCATGGAGCACCATCGGATCACGCTCGAGCGAGTCGCATGGGCCGGCTGAAGGCCGCGGCCTGGGTCAGTGGCGACCCGTTTCACACGGAGGTCCGACGCCAGGTCGCGCTCTACTTTCAACAGGAAGGCAAAGATAGCAAGGGCGGCGCACGAGTCTGGCGGAAAGCGACGCTACTGCTCGCCTGGCTGGCGGCTTCGTGGGCGACCTTTGTGTTTACGACCACCGGGCTGGCAGCGACCATGATGTTGGCCGCTCTCCGCCGGACTCGCGATGGCTGGAATCGGGTTCAATATTCAGCACGACGGAAGCCATCGCTCGCTCTCGCGTCGACGCTGGATGAACAGAATCGCGGCCGCCTCACTCGATCTGCTGGGCGGCAGTTCCTACATATGGCACTGGAAGCATAACGTCCTGCATCACTCGAGTCCGAATGTATCAGGGGTGGACGAGGATATTGACCTGGGCGGCCTTGGTCGTCTCAGCCCTCTGCAGGAATGGCGACCCCGGTACCGGTATCAGCACGTGTATCTGTGGTTCGCGTATGGCTTCTTGCCGTTCAAGTGGCACTGGTACGACGATTTCGCGGCGTTCCTGCGCGGGCGCGTCGGGGCCCAGAACATCCCGCGGTCCAGAGGCGCGGTAGTCGGACTCCTGCTCGGCAAGAGCGTTTTTGTCACGTGGGCGCTGCTCCTGCCTCTTCTGTTTCAACCCGCTGGACGGGTCCTTCTCTTCTACGTGACGTGCTGCTGCGTGCTGGGATTCACGCTCAGTTCCGTGTTTCAGATGGCTCACTGTGGCCAGAGGGCTTTGACCCGCCTGTGAACGACGCTCAGCGCCTTCCTGGGCCGCACACCAGGTTGCCTCCACGGTCAACTTTGCTGGTGCCAACCGCCTGCTCGGATGGTATGTGGGAGGACTGAATTTTCAGATCGAGCACCATCTGTTTCCCGGCGTCAGCCACGTGCACTACCAGAAGCTGGCGCCTCTGGTTGCCTCGGTGTGCCAAATGGCGTGCGATATACGTCGCGCGCGACTTTATGGCAAGCGATCCAGGCACATCACCGCTGGCTACGGCATCTTGGCCGACCGGAATCCGCGGCTCTGGTCTGTGTGGACCGCGCGGACCCGCGCCATATAGATAGATCGACGATTTTGAGTTACTGGTGCACGCTACCGTCCTCAATATTGTCCCTGAAATTGTCCCTGTCAGCGCCCCAGAACAGGACTGCCACTGGCCGCGACTGCGCGTCCGGAGCGTTGCCGGAATACAGCGGTTCTTCTCGATTGTTAGCAACGCGTCAAGCCTGTGGCGTCGACCAGTAAACGTCTCACTCAGCGCCGCCATTCCCGTTCCCACCGCGCAGATGCCCACTACCGCGTGAAGTTGATCGTGACCGTCACAAGAACCGGCACCGGCACGCCGTTCAAGAGCGTCGGCGTGTACCCCACTGCCGCACGGCGTCAAGCGCGGCCTGATCGAGCATCGGGATCGAGCGCACTACCTTCGCGTCTATGATTTCCCGTCGGGTCCAATCGTCGCTTCGATCGTGACCGCCCCGGCGACACGCGCCGACTGCGCAATGGCGGGGTAGACGGGCTTGACGTCTTTGATCTTCGTTGGTGCATGGATCTTCCCCCGATGCGGAGCGGCGCCATCCTGGCCTTCGCCCTGGTCGCAGCATCGGCCTTCTCTTTGGCCGCGACAGCCTCCGCCTTTTCCTTGCCCGCGACCGCGTCGGCCGCGGCCTTGTCGCCGGCCGCCTTCGCAGCGACTGCGAGTTCCTTGGTCTTGTCGTACGACTAAACCACTTGCCTTCCTGAGTTTCAGCTCGGCGTCGAGTGCTCCTCGGGCATCCTGGGCAACTTTTAGCGACCCGGCGGCATACTGACCCGCGCGGTCGGCAGCGGCTCTGTCAACCGCGGCCCTGGCCGCATCCACGTCCGGGTTCGGCGGCGACCCGCAGCCTGTGACAGTGATCGCGAGGAACAGGGCAATCGGCAGGGATCTGACGCCGTCGCGCATGGTGTGTTTTCTCCTTCAGGTGACGGATCAACGGTATTCCACCTGGCTCCCCGGAACGCGCAGATAGTAAATCCGTGCGCGCACCATGGAAGGCGCACGTACACAGCTCAAGGGTCAGATGGCGTCCCCTGATGCCACCGGACCCTCGAGCTTTCGAACTTTCGAACCGGAATTCGAACTACTTCCTTTCGATCGCTTTGCGCAGCTCCCCAAGATGCGTGCGGAGCTGTTCGACCTGCGCGGGGTCGAGCGTGAGGCCGGTGGCCGCCGTCGTCCCCGGCGTGCCGGCGGGCGTTTGAGCAGACGCCGTCGCGCGTGGCTTCAGGATCGCTTCGATGGCGTCGATGTGCACGAGCGCACTGTTTTGGCCCATGACTTCCGAGCGCTGCGCCGGCGCCGCGCTCTGCTCAGTCGCGGGGCTGCTGGGTGGCGCAGTCGTTGTGACGACGGCTGCTGCGGCCGCGGGGGGTGCCGCGGAAGCGGCGGAAGCGGCCGGCGTGTCGGCTCCTGCCGCCTTCTCGAACTGCATCAGGTGATTCCTGAACTCAACGAGCTTCGCGCGAACGGCCGGATCGAGAGTCGCGGCCGCCGTGCCCGAGGTGCCAACCGCAACCGGCGCGCCGGTTGCGGGCGGCTGCGACGATTCCGGCGTTTCGGGACCGAGCAGCGCTACGACATTCGCCTTCACCTTGTCATAGGAGCTGCGCCAGTTTTCGTTGGTGGTGATCAGCTCGTTGAAGTTCGTGATGAGCTGCGAGAGCTGCGTGCGGGCATCGCCCTGCACTTGGGCGGCGGCGGAAAGCTGCGTCAACTGGCCGAGCGTGTCGCGCGCAGCGGTGAGGTGACGCTTGGCACCTTCAGGATCGACCTCCGCTGTCCCAGCCGGAGGCTGCTGTGCCTGCGCGGGGCTGGGCGCTGTTGCACTGGCTGTGGCCGCAGTGCTCTGGGTGCTCGGCTGCGCGGGGGCTTCCGCGGGCGGCGTGGCCTGAGGCTGCGCAGCTGACGTCGGGGTTGGCTGTACCGTCGTCGCACCTGCCGCAGCTGGAGCACTCGACGGCTCCCCCGTCCTCGGTGTTGCCGGCGCGGCGCCAGACATGGACGCCGCGAAAGCGATGACGTGCGTGCGAACCTCCATCAGTTTGTCTTGGTGGTTTCGTCCAGCGTCAGCGACGTCGCCATGGCCTTGCCAGCCGTGCCGGTCGCGCCCGACGGCGCGCTCGCGGCGCTCGTGGTCGCAGGGCCGAGCAGCTCCGTCAGAATCTTGTCGATTGCCGAAACGTCAGTGGACCAATTGTCTTTGCCACGAGCCGCGGTCTTTGACGCCGTGGTGCTGGCGCTGGCCGTTGACTTTTCGAGTGAGTTGAGGTGGCGCTTGAGTTCGGTGACCTTCGTCTTCGGCTTGCCCTGAAGCGACGCAGTCTGAACGTCGTTCAGCGCTGCCTGCGCCTGTCGAATGTGTTCCTGTGCCGCGCTGTGTTGCTCGGGCCCCGCGGCTGAGGGTGGCTGTTGGGACGTTGTGGACGGCGTCGGCGGTGGCGGCTGTGACCAGCCGGCCGCCGGCAGGCCGAGCAGCGCGAACGCTGCGAACGCTGTCGTCCATCGTGCTGTTGAATGCTTCATCAAGTAGCTCCTTCAGTCAAAGAAACGTTCAGAACCACGCACGCAACCTTATCAGGCCGCGATCCGACGAATCTGTTCACAACTGCTCACATCAGACAGACCGATGTAAGGTCGGCTAGTTGGAGTCGAGGTTGTTCACGTCCCGGATCTCACGGAGAGTCCGCCGCATCCCCTCTACGACCTTCATTTGTTCGAGCGACGCGTTCAGCGTATCGGCGGTGGCGCGCACAGCATCCACCACCGCTTGGCGCGCCAGCCTCGGCCGCGCCCCGCGCCTCTTCGCTGGCGGCGCGCGCCGTCTCAGCGGTGTCCCGTAGCCGCTCTCGTTCCTGTCGGATTGTTTCGAGCGCCTCGCGATGATGGTCGCGGACTTCACGCGCTTCCTCTGCCAGTCGCCTGAACTGTTCCGCCTCGTTCCTGGCAGCCTCCGCGCTGAGGGGCTTATTCATGGAATCCACTTGCGGGCACCGTCAAGTGCGCTGCACGAGCGATGTTCTGAAACGGACATTGAGACGTTCGGCGTCGAGGCTCGCGTAGGCCAGGAGCCCACGTGCGCTCTATTGAACAGACCTGACGGGAGCAACGCACTAACGTTGCTCTGAGGTCGTTCAAACGGAACCGTCAGTATCGGGGGATGGAGTCGCTGTCTCTCGCCAGGAGGTGAACTATGGGCATCTTTGACAAGAAGGACGACAAGCCACCAGAGTCGAAGCCCGACTTCAGCAATGTGAGATCGGGCGGATCATCGACGGCGCCCGCCGCGCCTCCGCCGACGGGCACGATCGGTTCAGGAAAGACGTACGTCGTCGTCAAAGGGGACAGTCTTTCGGCAATCGCCAAGCGGGAATATGGGGATGCCAACAAGTGGCGGACGATCTACGAGGCCAACAAAGGCCTCATCAATGATCCGGATCTGATCTATCCGGGCCAGGAGCTGAAGATTCCGGGAGCGTGAGCTCTCGCATCAGCGCAGGAGAATGCGATGCACACCAGACTGTTTGGAACCTCGATTCTCGCTCTCACGCTCGCTGCCGTTCTGAGCGCAGCGTGCACGAAGAGCAATGAGAATCCTGGCACGACCGGCACCACCGGGGTCGGCGTCCGGGTTTCCCACATCGACATGGGTCGTTCGCTGAACGCCGACAAGACGATCAGCAACAACTCCAACTCATTCAAAGCCAACGATACGATCTATGCGTCGATCGCGACCGTAGGCACCGCAGCAACAGCGACGCTAAAGGCCCGTTGGACCTACCAGGATGGACAGGTCGTGAACGAATCCACCCAGACGATCGCGCCGACCGGCGACGCCAGAACGGAGTTCCACATCTCGAAGCCGGATGGATGGCCAACCGGAAAGTACAAGCTCGAGGTCTTCTTGAACGGTTCCTCCGCTGCCACGAAGGACTTCGAAGTCCAAGGATAGAGAAACGGGTGCACGCCGCTCCCGCCAAGATTTGGCGGCAGCCCGTGGGAGCGGTGTACGCGCGAAGGGGACGAACAATCCCGGCGAGCGAACCGCCCGTCCGACTAAACCCTGCGTCTGTAGAAGATCGCCGCCGCCGAGCAGCAGCACCACGAGGACGATGACGAGCAATGTGGTCGTGTCCATTTTCTCTCCCTGTGTTTCGCGGGCGCGGCCCTGCGTCAACCCGTCCACCGAACGGTCGTTGCGAACGACGGCGATTCGGCGCCTTCGCGGTCAGGATCACGCCAACTCCAACTTGTAGGCTAACAACGGTGCAGGCTGGTGTCTGTTCCCTTCCGAACACGGCAATAAAGGCTGCAAGCCCCAAGCGAGAACTCGCGTCTCGGCGAGCTTTGGAAGATGTCCGTCCAACTTGAGACGTCGCGCAAGAGCCGCGGAGAAATCCGATGTACGATTGATCTATGAACGGTTTCGACGCGATCGGGTGGCTGGCGCGCGTCGGGTTCCTTGTGAAGGTGTGATCTACATGGTCATCGGCGCACTGGCCCTCCAGGTCGCTGCGAAGGCAGGCGGACGCGTAACGGGAACGCGCGGCGCGCTCACGACCGCCTCGGGCCAACCGTTCGGCCGCACGCTGCTACTGGTGGTCGTTGTTGGGC
>CAVREM010000049.1:0-52959 GCA_963720005.1 uncultured Acidobacteriota bacterium
CGTGACTCCTTCGTGTTGCTCCTGCGCGCGGGCGCCGCGCAGGATCCCCTCCATCCCGTAGTTCCCCTCGTGGCAGGCGTACTCGAAGATCGGCTCGTCCATCTTCGTCATCGGCACCGCCACGGTGTACGGCCGCGTGAAGGTCGTCGGATCCTCGACGGTGAACTGATGATCGATGGTGTTCGCGTCGACGCGGCGGAACCGCTCGACGATCCGCATGTTCGCGCCGCGCCGAGCGGCAGCAGTTGTACGAGTTGAACGGTGACAGCTCGTGGTAGTTCGTCGTCTCGACGACCAGCGTGTCGCCTTCCCAGCGTCCGCGCGAGTCGCCCAGCCAGAAGCGCATCGCTCGACGGCGCGTGCGCGCGGCCGTCGAGCGGGATGATGCGCACTTCGTGAATCATCTCCTGCATGATCGCCACGTAGCGCCGGCGTCTGGACGATCTGGAAGTTGTTGTTGTAGCCACCGGGCAGCTTCGGCGCGCCGCGTGTGATGCAGCGCTCGGCCAGATTGCGGTTCTCCGGGTCCGCTCGGCTCGCCGCGCATCGCGGCGGCCACTTCCGCCGCCCGCTTCTGGCCATCAGGCGTCAGCGCGGGAATGCGGCCGTCGGGCGGGTCGATCACGAGCGACGTCCGCCGCGTCGCACGGTCCCGCCGCGCTCCCACCAGAACTGGTTGTAGGCGGCGTTGACGTCGGCCGCCGGCATTCTCGGAGCGCTGGTCGTACTGCGAGGCCGCGGCCGCCTCGAGCTTCCGCGCTTCCTCCTCGGTCAGGAACTCGCGGCCGGCGAACGCCGCCGGGCGTTCGAGCGGCGTGATCGTCGAGTTCGTCCAGGTCCCCTGCAGATCGGGATGGCCCCACGGCGTCGCGCGGCTGTCCCTGTGCGACTGAGCGAAGACGACGCCGGTCCAGCCGACGAGGTCACGCAAGCGGCACTGCGGCCAGTCGCGGCGGCAGTGACGATTCCACGAAAGCGCCATTCGACGCATCGAGCACCTCCGCCGGCGTCCTGCGCGGCGTACGATACGCGCCATCGCCCCCGTGACCCCACCCGTCCGTTATCGGTTCGAAACCGTTCGTGCTGTCGCCCCGCCAGCGCCTGCTCCTGCGCGGCGGCAGCCCGGTGGCGCTCGATCCCGAAGTATTTCGATCTGCTGCGTCCTGCTCGTCCGCCACCGCCACGAAGCCGTCTCGAAGCAGACGATCTTCGCCGACATCTGGAGCGACGTCGTCGTCTCGGACGGCGCGCTGTCGCAGGCGGTCCGGACGCTGCGCCGCGACGCTGGGCGACAACTCCCGGGAGCCGCGGTTCATCCGCACGGTGTCGCGCCACGGCTACCAGTTCGTCTGGAGCGAGGTGGTCGAGGAGCCGGACGATGAGCGGCCCGTGGCCTGCCGCGAGCGTCGCCACGCGGTCGCCGAGCGTCGCCACCGAGGCAGCGTCGCCGAGACTCGCGTCGGACCGCCTCGTCGATCGCTGTTCACCGGCTCGATGCCGGTCCTGATCGTGAGGACGAAGCGCGCGAGACGGCTGAGCGGCTGCACGCGCTGGGCACTGCCGGCGGCCGTCGCGCTCGTCAGGCGCCGGCCAAATCACGCGACGCGCTCTCGCGATGATGCGCGACGCGCGCTGGAGCATGCCGGATGCGGGCAGCGTTCCGCTGGACGCCGCCGCGGCGCTCGCGCTCGTCCGCCTGCGCCTCGCCGACGCACGCCGCACGATCGCGCGGCGCTGGGCGGCGCCGCGCTCGCCGGCGCGTCGGGCGGCGTCGCCGCCGGCGTGCTCGGGGCCTGGCGCTGTCGCTTCGCGGATGGAGCGCACGCGCTGCCGCAGTCGGCGGTGGGCCTCGCGGCGATCGGCGCGATGGCCGGGGGCATCGGCGCGGGCGGAATCGGCGCCGGTCTGGCCGCAGCGGAAGTGCTCGCCCGCTCGCGCCGCGGGCTGGCGCTGGCCGTGTGCGGCGCGATCGCCGGCGGCGCTCGTCGCGCTGCTCGCGCACGTCGTCGTCCGCGCGCGTTCTCGCCGGCCTCGTCGGCGCACGCGACATCCACGTGCCGGGGTTCCTCGACGGCCTGGTCTCGGCGGCGCCGTCGGCGTCGGGTACGCGCTGGCGACGCCGCAGCCGCCCGGCGGCGGGATCGCCGCGCCCCGGCGGCGCGCGTCGGCTGCCGTGGCAGTGGTCGACCGGCCTGCGGCAGCGGCCTGCCGGGATGGCTCTCGCCCTCGCGGCCGCGCCGCTGGTCGGCGGCCTGGTGAACGAGATCGCCCGATCGTCGCCGGATGCGCAGCTCGTGCTCGCACCGCTCGGCCAGCTGATCGGCGAGCCCGACTTCGGCCCCGCGACACGGGTCGTCCTCAGCGCGCTTCGAGGGCGGCGTCTTCGGCGCGCGCGGTCGCCTGGGGCCTCACGATCCGGCCCAAATCACGCACTTCTCACTGAACGCTCACCCAACCGCTCAAGACTTCCCCACCCCTCCACGGCGATCCTGCTACGCGGCTCATGGCGATCCTGAACGGGTCGCCGATGCGTCGTGGCGACCTGCGAGCTCGCCCTACGAAGGAGGACTCCGTGACCGTTTCGCCGACTGCTCGCCATCGCCCTCATCTTCCTCGGGACTTCCGCTGGCCTGGACCGTGCTCGGATCGTCGCTCGATCGCCCGCACCGGGACAATTCGACGGCCGTCTCGAGCCGCGAAGTGCAGCTGCTGTGGGGTGGCGCCGCATCGCCAGGTCGCGCCGAACGCCTGGATCCTGCGCCCGGGCATCGAAACCGAGACCGTCGAAACGAAGGACCAGGACGGCCGCGTCGTCCGGCAAGCGAGGTGACGCAAGACGGTCCTGCGGTCGGTGCCGGTCGCGCTCGAATCGACGCGCGCCACGGTCGACCTCGACCTGGAGCATCGGCGCAAGGGGCTGCTCTGGTACCCCACCTACAGCCGTCGCGTTCAAGGCCGACCTACACGTTTCACAACCCCGATCCCGAAGCGCGTGACGCTTCACGTCCGCTTCCCGCTGCCCGCCGAGGACGCGCTCTTCGACGACTTCGTGTTCGCGCTCGAACGGCCGGCCGATCGGCTCCGGCGAGCGACGTCTCGAAGGAGATGACGGCCGACGGCGACGGCCGCGCCGGGCGCGCTCGTCACCCTGGACGTGCAGTACCGGTCGCGCGGGCTCGCGCACCTGGACCTACGCGTTCGCCGCGAGACGGCGTCGCGCAGGTGCGCGACTTCACCCTGACGATGCGCACGAACTTCGCAGACGATCGACTTCCCCGCCGGCACCGTCTCGCCGAGCGACGAAGACGTCGACGCCGGACGGCTGGGCGCTCGACGTGGACCTTCGCGAACCTGATCTCCGGCCAGGCGATCGGCATGGAGCTGCCCGAGAAGCTGAATCCCGGGCCGTTCGCCGCACGCGTCACCTTCTTCGCGCCCGTCTCGCTGCTCTTCTTCCTCGCCGTGATGGTGATGGTCGGCACGACGTCCGGGACCGTCGCTGCATCCGATGCACTACTGGTTCATCGCGGCCGCGTTCTTCGCCTTCCACCTGCTGCTCGCCTATCTCGTCGACCACGTGACGGTGCATGTCGCATTCGCCACGGCCGCGGCCGTCAGCCTCGCGCTGGTCGTGAGCTACCTGCGCGTGGTGACCGGCATGCGTCAGCGCCCTGCTCGCGTGCCGGCTCCGCCCAGGCTCGTCTTTCTCGTGCTCTTCAGCTACGCGTTCTTCTTCGAGGGCTTCACCGGACTGACGATCACGATCGGCGCCATCGTCACGCTCTTCGTCCTGATGCAGATGACGGCACACGTGTCGTGGGACGAGGTGTTCGGCGGCGGCGCGAACCTGGACCGCATGGAGGTGCCCATGCCAGCCGCGGTTGAGCCGGCTGCACGCCAGCACGACCTGACGATTTCGCGTCGTCACGCGCGAGGCCACCGAGTTCATCGATATGACGCCGCGCGCTGTCTGGCTGGTCCAGAGCCTCGGCGTCCGCGAGGGTCTGCTGACGGTGCAAACCCGGCACACCACGACGGGCGTGATGATCAACGAACACGAGCCGCTCCTGTTGAACGACCTGAAGGCGATGTTCGAGCGCCTGGTTCCTGCAGGTCCCTACGAGCACGACGACTTCGGGCGCCGCACCGTGAACCTCACGCCCGACGAACGCGTCAACGGGCACGCCCACTGCCGCGCGGCGCTGTTGCGCACATCGGAATCGGTGCCGATCGTGAACGGCGCGCTCACCCTGGGCCGCTGGCAGCGCGTGTTCCTGGTCGAATTCGACGGTCCCCGCCACCGCGAAGTCTCAGTCGCGCTCACCGCTCGACATTGAGAGTAGGCCGGGCCTCTTAGGCCCGGCGGCTCGGCGGACCTAAAGGTCCGCCCTACATTCGGACATCGCATGAAGATCGACATCATCGTCGTCTACATCCAGCGCTATGAACGGGGACACGAGGTGGACTTCGTGCCGCCGATCACCGGCATTCACCTGGCGGCGATCACGCCGCCGGAACACCGCGTGCGGGTCATCCACCAGCAGGTCGAGCCGGTTCGGTTCGACACGGACGCCGACTTGATCGCGCTCTCCTTTTTCAGCGGCTTCGCGCCGGAGGCCTACCGCCTCGCGGCCGAATTCAGGCGCCGCGGAAAGATCGTCGTCGCCGGCGGTCCCCACGCGACGTTTTCGCCCGACGAGGTGCTGCGCCACTGCGACAGCGTCGTCCTGGGCGAGGCCGAGTCGGTCTGGCCGAGGCTCATCGACGATGCCGAGGCGGGTAGGCTGCGCCCGCGCTACGAAGGCGAGCCGTCGCCGATGCGCGGCCTGCCCACGCCGCGCTACGACCTGCTGCCGAAGCGCTTCTTCGTGACCCGCGTCGTGCAGGCGACGCGCGGCTGTCCCTTCACCTGCTCGTTCTGCACCGTGCCGACCCTCAACCCCGGCTTTCGCATGCGGCCGGTCGACGACGTCCTGCGGGACGTCCGCTACGACGACTTCACCTTCTGGTGGCAGCGGAAGGTGGTCTGGTTCTGGGACGACAACCTCACCATCCGCCGCGAGTACATGCGAGAGCTGCTCGCGCGGATGGTGCCGCTCAAGCGCTGGTGGCTCACCCAGGCGAGCATGGACATCGCGAAGGACGCCCCGCTGCTCGACCTCATGCGCGAGTCCGGGCTGCATCGGGATCTTCTTCGGCATCGAGTCGTTCGGAGAGGACTCTCTCGCAGACGCGCGCAAGCGGCAGAACCGGGTCGCCGAGTACCGCGAGCGCATCGAGGCGCTGCACCGGCGCGGCATCTGCGTCATGTCCGGCTTCATCGCCGGCTTCGACGGCGACACGCCGGATGCCATTCGAGCGATGGCGCGGCAGCTCTACGAGATCGGCGTCGACGTCCCGTTCCTGAGCATTCTGACGCCCTACCGCGGGACCGCGCTTCACCGGAAGTTCGAGGACGAGGGCCGGATCCTGGCCGGCCGCGGCTGGGAGTTCTACAACGGCTACAACGTCGCGTTCGCGCCGGCGCGAATGACTCCGGAGGAGCTGCTCGCCGCGCACAGGGCCCTATGGTTCGAGGCGTTTTCCGTGAAGTACTCGTTCAAGCGAGTCTTCCGTGCGATGTTCCGGCTCCGCTTCGGAGCGTTCCTCATGTGCGCGATGATGAACCTGTTCTACTGCCTGAAAGCGCTCCGCGGGAATGCTCCCGCATGCTTCGACGAGCGACGACAGTACGAAGAGTTCCGCGATCTGCCGGTCGAACGACGTAGTGCGGACCTTCAGGTCCGCTTTACAAGGCGGGCCTAAAGGCCCGCACTACCGTAGGCCGGACCTCTAGGTCCGCCGAGCAGCCGGGCCTAAGAGGCTCGGCCTACAGAGGACTACGTTGCGGAATCTCAAGCGAGACGTGCTGGCAGTCCTGCTGGGAGCGCTGAGCGTTGTCGCGCTGGTACTTGGCAGTCTGTGGCTGAAGGAACTCCGCCCGGCGACCAAGCGCGGCGGGCAGGAGCCGGCCGAACCGTTCCGCATCGCCGGCAATTTTTATTACGTCGGCGCAAACGATCTCGCGGCCTTCCTCATCACGGGGCCCGAGGGCCACATCGTGCTCGATGGCGGCTACCCCACCACCGCCCCGATGATCTTGGCGAGCATCGCGACGCTCGGTTTCGACATCAAGGATGTCAAAGTGCTCCTGAATTCGGCGCCCTACGCCGAGCACGCGGGCGGGCTGGCGGCGCTCCAACAGGCATCTGGCGCCGAGCTGTGGGCCAGCGAAGCGAGCGCCGGCATCATCGCCTCCGGCGGCGACGACCCCGACCTCGCCGGGCCGTTGCGGGCCCTCATCCGGATCGGGCTTTTCAGCTACCCGGCGGCTCGCGTCGATCACCGCTTCAAGGACGGCGACACGATCCGCGTCGGGTCGATCGCGCTCACCGCGCACGTCACCGCGCGGCCACACGCGCGGCTGCACCTCGTGGTCGTTCCCCGTCCGCGACGGCGACCGCGTGCTGAACGTCGTCAGCGCCTGCGGACTGGACGTGACGGTCGGGAGGCGGTACCCGGGACAGCGAGCGGACAGCGAGCGCAGCTTACGCGTGCTGCGAAGCCTTCCCGCCGACATCTGGGTGACCTAACCGCGCCCGGGCCGTGGGGCAGGTACCGCAAGTTCGTCGCAAGCAAGACGGCGAAGAACCCGGTGGACCCGTTCATCGATCCCGAGGGCTACCACGCGTTCATCGACGCCGCCGAGGACGGAGCTCCGCGACGGAGTGGTCCATGTCCTACGTATGACCGGAACTCGCAGGTCGCGGACCTGAAAGGTCGCGGGTTCTGCGTGTCGGCGGTTGACCTAGAGGTCCGCCAATTTACGTGCGCGTCTCCGCGCGCCGCCGACCATGCCGCGACGAACAGACCGCCGATGACCGCGATGGCGAGGATGCCGACGAGCTGCAGCCAGAGGCCGATGCTCGCCGGCAATGGCGGTCGTCGACAGCGCCGCCAGATAGTCGAAGGTGGGCGGCGTCGCACGAAGGCCTTCGAGCGCCGCAAGCAGCGCGGCAATCGCGAGCGTGCCCACGCCGACCACCACGCCGCCGGCGACGCCGCGGGCAACGAGCTCGTGATCTGCCGCCAGCGGCCGTCTTGACCGGCGGCGCCGGTTCCTCGGCGTCGAACGCCGGCTCGCGCACGCCCGGCGGCACGAAGCGCGCCAGCATCAGCAGTCCCGGGAATCCCCAGCACCATCGTCGACAGGTAGAACACCTGCCAGCCGACGGCCACGACCGTCGCGCCGGCAATCGGACCCGCGAGAATGCGCGGCACGGCGAACAGGCTCGAGAAGAGCGCGTACTGGGTCGCCGAGAAGCGCTTCTGCGTGATGCGGAGGAGGAGCACCGAGAACGCGCCGGTGCCGAGCCCCGACGTGCCGAGCTCGAACGCGGCGGCCGCGTACATCGCTGGCGGATTGACGCGCCGAGCCCGGCGAGCAGGAAGTACCCGACGTTCGATCCGATCTGCAGGAGGCCGAACATCCACAGCGCGTGGCCGAGGCCGACGACCGTCGTGATCGCTCCGCCGATCGCCGCTCCGCCGACCGTCGCGAACGCGCTGATCGTCGCCAGGGCGATGCCCCGCTGGTCGGCGTTGTAGCCCATGTCGATGAGGAACGGCCGCGTCAGCGACTGCGCGAGCTGGTCGGCGATCTTGTAGAGGAACACGAACGCGAGGATCTCGATCGCGCGCGGCTTGGCGAGGAAGCCGAGGAACGGCTCCCAGACCGCCTCGCGCCACGTTCGCGGCGGCAACGACCTTCGCCTCGGGCTCGGGCGCCCACTTCGTGATCAGCAGCAGCGGCACGTAGATCAGCGCCAGCAGCACGTTGACCGCCGGCCAGCCGAACCGGGCCGCCAGGCTGATGGCCGCGCCGCCCGACACGAGCATGGCGAGCCGATAGACGGCGACACCTGCGCCCGATGCCACGCCCTGCTCTTCGGGCCTCAGCACGTCGACCGTATAGGCGTTGTAGGCGATGTCCTGCGACGCCGACGCGATCGCGATCGCGAACGCAATCGCGCCGACGACCCAGATCGCCTCCGGGCGCGTGGCCGACGCCAGCCAGCACGAGCCCGAGCGCCGCGAGCGCCACCTGACGTGATGGCGATCCAGCCCGCGGCGCCGGCCCCAGAACGGCGGCACGTAGCGGTCCATCAGCGGCGACCAGAGCACCTTGAACGCCCACGGCGCCTGCGCCAGCGTGAACAGGCCGACGACGCGGAGATCGACGCCGATGCTGCGCATCCAGTCCGGGATGGCGTACCAGACAAGACCGAGCGGCAGGCCCGACGAGAACGACAGCAGCGCGACCGCCGCCGTCCGCCACGACCGCATCGCGCGGACGAGCGCCGCCAACCCGCTCGGGCGCTTCTCCGAAACCTGCGTCTCCACCGCCATCGCCCGCCGGGACGGTTCTGCCATGCCTCAATGGTACGACGGATGACGTTCGTCGTTCGCGCGGCCGACGAACGTTCGAACGTTCGAACGACGAACGACGCCATTCGCGTATACTGCCGCCGCGTCGAGTTTCACGGCCATGCACTTCTTACGCGACGCGCTTCGCGCGCTGGCACACGTTCGCGCTGTGCGCCGCGGTCATCGCCGGCGGCATCCCGCTCGCGGCCGAGGACTGGCCCGAATGGCGCGGTCGAGCGCGAGCCGGCGTCTGGAACGAATCCGGCGTCATCGACACCTTTCCCTCCGGCGGCCTGGCCGTCCGCTGGCGCGACGCCGATTCACGCGGGTTATGCCGGGCCCGCCGTCGCCGGCGGCCGCGTGTTCGTCACCGATTCCCGCCGCATCAAGGCCAACCAGGCGATCGAGCGGGCGGTCGCCCTCGACGAGCAGAGCGGCCGCGTCCTCTGGACGCACGAATGGGAGACGAACTACAGCGGGCTGCAGCTCGTGTACGCGATCGGTCCGCGCGCGACGCCGACCGTCGACGACGATCGCGTCTACGTGCTCGGCGCGATGGGCCGGCTCCTCGCGCTCGACGTGAAGAGCGGCCGCGTGCTCTGGGAAAAGGACTACGTCGCGGACTTCAATGCCTCGGTCCCGACCTGGGGCATGGCGGGAGCGCCGCTGGTCGACGGCGATCTGCTGATCTGCCTCGTCGGCGGCGAGCCCGACGGCAAGGTGATCGCCCTCGACAAGCGCACCGGCAAGGAAGTCTGGCGCGCGCTGTCGTCGAACACCGAGCCGGGCTACAACCAGCCGATCATCATCAATGCCGGCGGCGCGCGGCAGCTGATCCTGTTTCATCCCGAGGGCTTCAGCGCGCTCGATCCTGCGACCGGAAAGGTGTTCTGGGAGATCGAGCACCGCGTGCAGATGGGGATCGTCGTCGCGACGCCGGTGCACAGCGGACGCTACCTGTTCTTCACGTCGCAGCATGGCGGCGCCCGGATGCTCGCGCTGGACGAGCACAAGCCTGCCGCGGCAATGCTGTGGAGCGGCCCGGGCGAGCAGGATCCGGGGATGACGCACGATACGCCCGACACGGTGAACTCGGTGATCAGCACTCCGGTCATCGATGGCGAGTACGTCTACGCGCTGGACAATGACGGCCAGTTGCGGTGTCTGACAGCCGCGACCGGCAAGCTGGTCTGGAAGACCGACGCGCTGCTCGGCGAGCACGCGATGTACGGGACGGCATTCTTCGTCAAGAACGGCGACCGCTACTTCATCAACAACGATCGCGGCGAGCTGGTCACCGCACGGCTCTCGCCGAAGGGGTTCGCCGAAATCAGCCGGACCAAGCTGATCGAGCCGACCCACCCTTACGTCCGCCGGCGTCAGCTCCCGCACGTCCTCTGGTCGCACGCCGCCTACGCCAACCGCCACGTCATCGTCCGGAACGACAACGAGATCGTCAGTTTCTCGCTGGCGGCGGGACAGCTGACATGGCGCCGCGCCTCCTCTGGCCCGGCCTCGCGGCTGTCGCCGCCGCGTTCACCCTTCAGTGCCTGACACCGGTAAGTGGCGCCGCCCAGGCGACCGGCTCAGCGCGCCATCGTCGTGATCAGCGATCTGCACATGGGCGGCGGCCGCGATGAATCGGGACGGTGGCGTCGCGACGAGGACTTTCGCTGGGCCGGTGAGTTCTCCGAGTTCCTGCGCACGATCGATGCCCAGCATCGCAGCACCGTCGATCTCGTGCTCAACGGCGATACGTTCGAACTCCCACCTGACGAAGCCGAGGCGCTGGCCAGCCTGGACCGCGTGCTGGCGGCGCACACAGGCGGAGGTTCAGGCGCTCGCGTCGTTCGCGAAAGCAGGCACCAACCGGATCGTCCTGATTCCTGGCGATCGCGATTCGGCCCTGCGCTTTGGAAAGGTCGCGGAGCGCGTGACGCGTGCGCTGGGCGGCTCCGCCGATCGCGTCACGGCCGCATCCTCGGGCTACTGGGTCTCACGGGACGGCAAGGTGCATGCGGAGCATGGCCACGAGATCCGCTTCCGCACGCAGGATTCAGGAGCGCTTCAAGAGCTCTACGACAAGCTCGAGGCGAGGTACCCGGCCGTCGACAACGTCGCCATCGCAGCAAGCGGCGCGAAGTACGGGCTCGCGGCCGACGAGCACGCTGTCGTCCGGCGAGGCCGTCGCGCTCCTCGTGCGCGACACGCTCCTGAATGTCTCCTGGCAGCAGTTCCGGATGGAGCTTGACGACGGTGACGTGCAGCCGCCGCAATGGGATCTCGTGCAGGCCCGCTCGCTCGGCGCTTCGTTGCTGGTCGCTTCCCTGCCCGACGACGATCCGTTGAAAGCGCTGGCGGCGGCCCTGGACGCGAAGGGCGGGCTCGCGGCGGTTGCCCGCGACCTGACCGATCAGGAATTGACTGCGCTCTGCGACTATCGGGCCGCGGTACGACGCGCCAGGCGGCGCTTCGAGCCGCTGGTGACGCAGTTCGCGCCGCGCGGGCCGGCAGTCGCCGAATGCCCGCGGACGCCGGATACACGGGGCGCCATCTTCGATTACTTCTGGCGTTCCCGGGACGCCTTCTATGACGGCTACGTCGAGCGCGCCCGGAGGCGGTCGAACGGACCGGCCGCTCCGGTGGTGTTCGCGATCGGCCACACGCATCTCGCCGACCGCGCCCAGTCGTACGCCAACATGATCAGCGGCGGCCTGCTCAAGATTCCGATGGAAGGCTTCTCACCCGTGCGCGGCGCGCTGACGCCGGTCGTCATCAACGGCGGCGCATGGAACCGGACGATCACGCCGGTGCAACTGGAACGTCTCAAGGCCGAGCGCGGCGTGTCGTGGCACGAGCTCCTGACATCGCTCCAGCCCGAAGAGCTTCCGCCCTGCTACTCCTTCGTGCACGTGCCCGCCTACGACCAGGACCCCTCGCCCGCCGTTCGCTATTGGCGCCAGGCGGCCGACGGCGCATGGGGCGTCGCGCCGACGTGCGGCCAGCAATAGTTGGTGAGTTAGTGAGTTGGAGAGTTGGAGAATTCGAGAGTTGAGCTCTTTACTCACCAACTCTCCAACTTCACCAACTCTCCAACTTATTCAGTCGACGGTCAGCGCGACGAACTCCGCCGGGGTCCCGACGGCTCCGACCGCCACGACGATGTACTGCTTCCCTCCGGCGAGGTAGGTCATCGGGATGCCGCTCTGGTTCGCGGGAAGCTTGAACTCGGCGACGATGTCGCCGGTCTTCTTGTCGTGCGCCCGGAACATCGGTCCGCCGGAGCCCGGCGGGACCGCGAACAGCCCGGATCCCTCGCCCGCAAACAGCAGCGACCGCGTGACCAGCAGGCCGACGTGCTCGTAGCGGCCGGTGCGCGGGAGCTGAACGCCTTTCAGCGCCGGATGGTTCTTGATCCAGTCCGGCGCCTCGCCGTTGGCGATCGTCCAGGCGTGATCGCCGGTGTTGAGGTTGATGGCGGTGATGCGGCCGTACGGCGGCTTGATGATCGGCAGCCCCTGCGGGCCGAACATGCGAGGCCCCGGCGGCTGCCCGCCGCGTCCACCAGCCGGGCCGCCGCCCGCGGCCGCGCCGGCGCCCCTTCCCGCCGCTGGCGCTGCACCAGGGGTCCCGGGCGGAGGGAGGGGCTTGGGCTCGACGCCGACGTTGTCGGCGTTCAGGGTCATCTGGCTGACGCTCGTTCCGGAAGAGACGTACAGCATCCCGGTTTCCGGATCGGCGGCTCCGCCCTGCCAGTTCGCGCCGCCGGTCATGTTCGGCAGCATCAGGGTTCCGCGCAGGCCGCCGGTGCCCGCGACGATCGGCGGCGTGAACAGCGGTCCGAGCTTGTACTCCGACGCCATCTTCAGCGCTTCCGCCTTCAACTCCGGCGTGAAGTCGATCAGATCAGTCTTCCGTGACGCCCTGGCGATCGAACGGCGGCGGCTTGGTCGGGAACGGCTGCGTCGGCGCGGTGCGCTCGCCCGGCACGTCGGACTGCGGCACGGGCCGCTCTTCGATCGGCCACACCGGCCGGCCGGTCGCGCGATCGAAGACGTAGGTGAACGCCTGCTTCGTGACCTGCGCGACCGCCTTGATCGGCTTGCCGTTCACCGTCAGGTCGAGCAGGATCGGCGGCGTCGGCGTGTCGTAGTCCCAGATGCCGTGGTGAACGAACTGGAAGTGCCAGATGCGCTTGCCGGTCGCGGCATCGAGACACACGAGGCTCTCGGCGAACAGGTTGTCGCCGGGCCGGTGGCCGCCGTAGGTATCGTTGGTCGGCGTCTCGACCGGCAGGTAGACGTAGCCGAGCTCTTCGTCGGCCGACATCGGCGCCCACACCGCGGTATTGCCGACGAAGCTCCACGAGTCGTTCTGCCAGGTCTCGTTGCCGAACTCGCCGGGCCGCGGAATGGTGTGGAAGGTCCACAGCCGCTTGCCGGTCCGCACGTCGTAGCCGCGGACGTGCCCCGGCACGTTCCTCCGGTCGCGGCCCGCCGACGCCGGCAGCGCGCCCCCGACGATGGCCACGTTTCTGACAATCATCGGCGGTGAGCTGGCGCCGATCTGCCCGTCGCGCGGCCGCGTCGTATCGAGCTCGTCGAACAGATCGACCCTGCCGTCCTTGCCGAAGGACGGGATCGGATCTCCGGTCTTGGCGTTCAGCGCGATCAGCTGATAGCCGGGCGTGATGTAGAGGATCCGTTCGTCGCCGCGGCCGTCGGTCCAGTACGACACGCCGCGATGGTTGCGGCGCGGCGCCGCCCGGCCCCGATCGCCTTCGTCGAGGCGAAACATCCACAGGGTCTCGCCCGTCGCGCCGTCGATGGCGACGACGTGCCGGCGCGTGCCGGCCGTGGTGTAGAGAATCCCGTTGATCGCGAGCGGCGTCGCCTGCAGGTTGTACTCGGGATCGGGACCGAAGTTGTCGGCCTTCCAGCGCCACGCGATGCGGAGGTCCTTGACGTTGGCCGCGTTGATCCGATCGAGCGGCGAGTACTTCGTGCTGCCGGCGTCGCCGCCGTAAAACCGCCAGTCCCCGTTCTGAGCGCCGCGTTGCGCGCTCAGAACGCCCCCGAGGACGCAGAGGAAGCAAAGGACGCAGAGGCCGCAGAGGTAGGACAAGTTTCGGTTTGGTAGTCAGCATCCACTCAGCCTCTGCGCCTCTGCGCTCTGCGCTCTGCGCCTCTGCGTCCTCTGCTCCCTTTGCGTCCTCGGAACGATCACGTCAGAAGTCGAGCTGCACGCCAATCTTCACCAACCGAGCGAGCGAGATCGCGGTCGGGACGAGCCACGACGCGCCGGTCGTGCCGTAGGTGTTGTTCACGTTCGTAATCGTGTTGGTGTTGGTCACGTTGAAGATGTCGACCATGCCCTTCATCCGATACGCGCCGACGCGGAAGATCTTCGCGACGCGGAGGTCCAGCTGATTGACGCGTTCGTTGTACATCGTGTTCGGATCGAGCAGCGCAATCGGTCACGGTCGTGCCCTGCGACAACGGGACGGCCAAGCGACGGCTGCATCTGTGCGTTCGTGAACGTCGCGTTCGCCTGGATAGCTGGGCCAATGAAGCTCTGGATCGTCCCCGACAGCTCGATCTCCCAGGGTAGCGTGTACGCGCCGCCGAACTTGTACTGCGGCAAGTACGGTGTCTCGTTGTGGCAGAAGCGGGCGCTGGGGTTGTCGAGCTTCGGACCGACGTCGCAGTTGTCGGTCGTCGTCTTGCCGGTGCTGACGCCGCCCTGCAGCCGAACGCCGCCCGACAGACGAGCCTGCGCCGACACGTCGACACCGCTCCACCGCTCGATTTGCTCGCCGTACTTCGACGACGAGGTCGTGATCGTCTGGTTCTGGCCGACCTTGTTGTTGTTCAGATCGTACAGCCCCGTGATTGGGTAGCCGCCGCCATCCGGAAGCCGTGAATCGTTCGGCGCCGTGACGCTGTACGGGCTGTAATCGGTGGGCGCCACGAGCAGGTTGTCGTTCACCTGGAAGTTGCCGTAGACGCGGCGGTGATACGACACGTTGAGCGACACGCCGGGCATCAGCTCGTGCTGCGCCGAGATCGACGTCTCCCAGTTGTAGGGACGGACACCCCAGCCGAACGCGAAGTCGGGATCGAAGTTGTACGGGATGATCTCGCGGCCGAAGTTGCGGTTCTGGCTCACGCCCAGCTCGCCGTTGATCTCCGGGTTGAACGGATCCCCCTGGATGATGAAGTCGCCGTTCGGATCGGTCCAGCTGCCGCTGCATCGTCACGTTCGCGCGCGCCGGATTCTGGTCGTTGAGGAACAGCCCCTGGACGTTGTAGCGGCTGATGCTGCCCTTGATCGCGGTACGCCCATTGCCGAACAGGTCGTAGGCGGCGCCGATGCGGGGCGAGAGATCCTTCCAGCCCACCAGCGTGGCCGCCGGGAAGTTGCGCGCGAGCGGCACCCAGCGCGTCGCCGGGAGATGGATGTCCGGGTAGCCCTGCTCGTAGTAGTCGTAGCGCAGGCCCAGGTTCATCGTCAGGTCGCCGAGCGTCCACTGATCCTGAGCGAACAGGCCAAACACCTTCTCGTTCGCCTTCGGGTAATACGGCGTCGCCTGATACTGCACGAGCACCGGCCGGTAATTGTTCGTGGTGAAGGTCAGGTCCTGGAACACCTCGTAGAACTGTTCGGCCGTCGCGTGGCGATAGGTGGTGCCGGCCTTGAGCGCGTGAGTGCCGGTGACGTAGGACAGCGTGCCTTTCACGACCGGCGTCTTGTTCTCGTCGTCGAAGAACAACGACGGGTTCGGGCCGCGGAACCCGACGCCGTTCGACTGCTCGACGATGCGCGGCTCGAGCGGCACGACGTACACGTCGTGGCCCTTGGTGTAGCGCGGAAAGCTGACGCTCGCTTCGGCGAGCACCCGATTGGTGAGCGGCGCGGTCCAGTTCACCTGCGTGAGATTGGTCGTCCTGGGCGCCATCGTCGCGCCTTCCGGTGCGTTGATGCCGACGTAGGTCGCGCCGATCAGATAGGGACACTGGCACAGCCGGTTGTTGGCGTAATAGAACGAGACTTTGTGTTTCGCAGCCGCCTGCCAGGTGAGCCGGATGTTGGTATCGTGCGTCTCCTCGAGCGCCGTCGCCTGGCGGCTGGTGTCGAACGTCGGCCGCCATGCCGCGAGGTCAGTGTTGAAGTAGGTGCCCGCCTTCAGCCGCTCGTTGACCATCCGCGAATATCCGCCGTAGAACCACAAGCGATCGCGCACCACCGGTCCTCCCAGCGATGGGTTGACGGTCCACAACGACACCGTCCGGTCGGGGTCCCGGAGGCCGGTCGCCGTCAGTTCCGGGGTCATGTTCGTCGACTGGAAATTCTCGTTGGCGAAGTTGGCGAAGAACTGGCCGCTGTAGCGATTGCCACCGTCTTTCGGGACGATGGTGACGCGGACGCCGCCGGTCTCGCTCTCCGCCGAGTGGGCCGATATCTCGAACGAATACTCCTGGACGTTGCCGTCCTGGAAGTTCGCGTAGGTGCTGTCCTGGCGCTGGCCAAAGATGTTGATGTTGACCCCGTTCACCTCGAGGCGCGTATCGGCGGGACGGCTGCCATGCGCGGCCAGCGTCGCGAATTGATCCATCCCGAGCGATCCACCCATCCCGGTCGCCGCCGCGCCCGCGCCGGTGCCGTTCATCAGCTGGACCCCGGGAATGAGCGTCGCCATTTCGACGGCCGTCTTGCCGGTCGGCAGCGTATCGACCATCTCGCGGGTCATGACGACCTGGCGCTTGACGTTTTGGACGTCTACGAGCGGCGAGTCGCCCGACACCGTGATGGTCTCCTCGACCGCGCCGACGCGAAGCTCGGCGTCGACGGTCGCCGTGAACCCGGTGGTCAGGACGATGCCCTCGCGGCGCACGCTCGAGAATCCGGTGAGCGAGAAGCTGATCGTGTAAGCCCCGGGTGGCAGCGACACGATCTTGAACTCGCCTGCCCCGTCGGTGGTTGCGACGCGCGTTTTTTCGATCAGTGCCGGACTGCTCGCTTCGACCGTCACACCGGGCAGCACTCCCCCGGTCGCGTCCTTCACCTGGCCGGAAATGCCGGCCGTGCCCTGCGCCAGCGCGAGCGTCGGCAATGCCACGGCCCACGCACAGAGGACAACCCTCAGCTTGAACATCGCTGACCTCCGGAAGGATTTACACGCCACTCTGCGCGTCCCCGCGCGAAATGCGGCGCGATCATAGCGTAAGTATCGGCCGGCGTGTTCGATGATGATTGATACGTGAAGTAACGTGGCGGCGTTCCTCGGGTTCAGAGGCTTCGCACGAACGCCAGCAGTGCGCCGCGGTCTTCGGCATTCAACGACAGCCCGAACGTATGCCCCGGCACGGCGCGTCGCGTCACACCGGGGGGATTCCAGCCTTTCGGCTCGTACTGAGGGCTGAGACGTGCTGCGTCGAACATTTCTTCGAGACTCGTCACCGAAGCATCGTGCAGCAAGCGTGGCCGATACCAGACTCCTCGCAGCGACGGAATCTTGTAGAAACCGGTTCCCTTGCGTGTCTTGAGGGCGAGCCCTGGATCGGTCCCCACGGATACAGGCGCGATATCCTCACGATTGGGGTGATTCGCCGGTGGCTCCCAGCCCTGGGCGAGCGTCAGCCTCCCGCTTGTGTAATTAGGCGGCACGTGACAGTTCGCGCAGCCTTCTCGTCGGAAGACCTGCTCACCACGCGTCAGAACCTCCGCCGCAGCCTGGTTGGGGTTCTTCGGCGGCTCGAGCGACATGAGGTACATGCCGATCGCATAGAGGACTTCGTCAGCATATCGGAACCGCACTCGGCGCTGTTCGTCGGTGAGGATTCGATGAGACCCGAAGTCCATGCGATCCGCGCCGGTGATCAGCGCTGCGTAACGCGCGACATCCTCGGCACCGCGAAGTCGGTGCGTCCCGGTCGCATCGATATACCGGCCGTATCGGAGAAGCCTCAGATCCGGCCCCTTGGCCGCGTGATACGGACTGCCGTTAGGACGGGGGAACACATCGGTTCCGGCCCCGATCTGCGTCAGCCTCTGCGTCTCCTGCGTCGATAGGTCCTGTGCGTTCATCAGCCGCAGCCGTTCCACCCGCTCATCCGGCGCCCACGGCACAGTGAACATTCGCCACATCGCTACCGGCACGGTGTCCCCGACGAAGAATCGAGGTATTGCTCGGGCCAACGTCGGCGGGTCACCCAGTCCGACCGGTTCAAGTCGCGCAACTCCGACGGGGCGGCCCCCGATGGGAGGGCCGCCAGTGATACCGGGTTTCCCATCTGCCCCCACGGTGAATCGATGACAATGTCCGCATTCGCGTCGCGACAGCATGACGCCTTCCTCTGTCACCACCCAGCGTGATTCGCCGACGGTGCCATCTGGCCATTTCAGCACGCCGTCGAAATTCCGGGGATTCCGGGCCTGGGCGATGAGCGACGGATCGTTCGTCCGTGCCCAAAAGCTGTCGAGTTCTGAGAACGCACGTTCGCCTGCTGCGACCCAATCCTGTGCGCTGCGAATCTTCGACGTGTCTACAAGGAGTTCGGGCTTTTTTTTCTGCAGCTCGTCCCAATATCCCGCTGGTTCATCGTCGGGAGGATAGACAGGATAGGTGCGCAGATTGTCCCCAGGCACCCTGTAGTACTCCGCCGATGGATAGTGCGCCGGACGAACGTTCAGCGCTGCGACCGGCGTGGCCCAATCCACCAACGCGGCATCATCCCAGATTCGAGGGTACAGCCGCCGGCTGTTGCGCCACGAGCGATGCGCAAAACGCGATCAGCAGTCCTGCTCTGAGGGTAACACCCGCCTTCATCGCACCTCAGGGAACCGGGCGCAATCGAGGTCGTCGGAGGATAGCGTTACGGCTGCTGCGACGCCCGCGCGCGGGACGCCCAGTCGGCTTCCATCCGGCGGTCGCGTTCGGAGACCTCGCGCTGCTGATCCGACCGCGTTTGCAGGCAATCGAGGCACACCTTCGCATCGACCGCATGTCCCTCGGTCGGAAGGCCGCGGGCCGCCATCAGGTCGCGCAGCAGTTTTGCCGTATGGACCTGTTGCTTGAAGAAGTCGGTGTAGGTCAACCCGTTTGCGATGGCCAGCGGCGTCCACCCGCGCGTATCGCGGGCGTCGAGCTTCGCGCCCTGATCGGCCAGGTACTGCGCCACGTCGTTCACACCGCGGAATGCGGCGCCATGCAGGGCCGTCTCCCCGAGCTGGTTGGCGGCGTTGACGTCGTTCCCCAGTTCGACACACATCTTGACCGCTTCCAGGACTTCGGGTTCCTGGCCTGGCAGCGAGCCGCCGTCTTCACCAGGATTCCAGATGGCGACGCCAGCCGCAACCATCAGCGGCGTCGTCCCGTCGGCGGTCGCGATGGTCGGATCAGCGCCGGCGGCCACGAGCAGCCGCATCACCTCGACGTCGGTGTTCTTCGCGGCGAGCAGAAACGGCGTGGCCCCGAGCCGATTGAGCCGGTTGCGCTGGCCGTCCTTCATTCCGTTGCGGCTCATGCGCGCGTTCACGTCCGCCCCACGCGCGACCATCTTCTTGATCACATCGATGCTGTCGACCGTACCCGTCGGGATCGGCCCCGGTGTGCCGAAGCCGATGTTCGGACGGCGGATCCGGGCGGCCTGGTGCAGCGCCGTCCAGCCCGCGCCCGCCAGGTTGGGATCGGCACCCCGGTCGAGCAACTGGCCCGCCAGCTCCCAATGCGCGTTAGCGACAGCCACCACGAGCGCGCTCGAGCCATCGGACAGCGTGTCGTTGACGTTTGCGCCCGCGTCGATGAGCGCCTTGACGGCGTCGAGGCTGCCGCTGCGGACCGCGAACAGAAACGCGGTGAATCCGGTCGGCGGCGGGCTATTGAACATCGACCGGCCGCCCTCGAAGTTCGTGACCAGGGCCTGGGCGGCGGTGGCGGCGGCATCGGCACGGGGCGCCGGCGCGGCGCGTCCCGTCCGCGCGTTGATGTCGGCCCCGGCCTCGAGCAACAGGCGGACCGCGTCAGCGTTATTCCGTGCGGCCGCCCACATCAATGCGGTTTGACCGGTGCTCCCGACTCGCGCCGCCACATCAGCGCCGGCGGCGAGGAGCGCGCGAAGCGCCTGAACATTTCCTGCCCGTGCCGCCGTCATCAGCGCCGTCTCGCCGCCAGCCATCAGGGTGTTCGGATCGGCCCCGGCGGCGAGCAGCCGCCCCACGGCCGCTCCGCTGCCGTTCAACGCCGCAAGGGAGAGCGGCGCGACGCCATGTCGGGTTCTGACGTTGGCGTTGGCGCCAGCCTTGACCAGGGCGTCGATGATCGCGATATCGTCGCGCTCGGCGGCCCAGTGGAGCGCTGTCGTCCCGTCGGCTGAGGCTGCCTTGACGTCGGCGCGCTTGGCGATCAACGCCCGAACCGCGGCCGCATCACCGCGCCGCGCGGCGTCGACGATCGCTGGCGTTCCGCTCTGAGCGCCGATGGTCACCGGCGCCTGTGGCGGCGGCGTCTGCGCGAAAGCGACTGACCCGCACAGCCCCAGCAGCGCAACAACGCATGCCGAAACCCTGACGTGAGCCATCAACACACCTGTAGGGCGGACCTCTTAGGTCCGCCGACGAATGCCGGGTCTAAGAGACCCGGCCTACGCGATTAGAGATCGCTCAACAGACCCGTGCTGTCGCCAATCTTGTCCACCTGCACGTCGACCTTCGCGAGCAGCGTCAGACCGAGGTTCATGAACGGCGTATTGAGCGGGTACCTGACGTGGCGCCCGCCGGCGAGCTGGCCGCACCCGCCGCCGGCGATGACGACCGGCAGATCGACCGGCGTGTGCTGATCGCCGTCGCCCATGCCCGCGCCGTAGAGCAGCATCGTGTGATCGAGCAGCGTACCGTCGCCGTCCGGCGTGTTGTGCAGCTTCTCCACCAAGCCCGCGAACAGCGACATGTGGTACATGTTGATTTTCGTGTTCTGCTGGATGTTGTGCTGATCGTTCTGGTGATGCGAGACCGGATGGTGGCCCTCGGGCACTCCGATTTGCGGATAGGTGCGCCCGCTCGACTCGCGCGCCAGCTGCATGCACGACACCCGCGTACTGTCGGCCTGATAGGCCAGCGCCAGCAAATCGATCAACAGGCGCACGTGCTCTTCGTAACCGTCGGGAACGCCCGCCGGCTGCTCGAGCGAGGGCAGCGGCGTGGTCGCGTTGTTGGCCTCGGCCCGCTGGATGCGCCGCTCGATTTCGCGCACCGACTCGAGGTACTCGCCGACCGTGCGCTGGTCGCCGACGCCAAGACGCCGTTCGAGCCGCCGCATGCTGTCGGCCACCGAGTCGAGGACGCTGCGATCGCGGCGCATCTCGGCGAGCCGCGCCGTGACGCTGCCGCCGTCGCCGAACAGCCGCTCGAACACCACGCGCGGATCGCGCTCGTGTGGCAGCGGCGTCGACGGCGTCCGCCAGGACGTGGAGTTCAGATAGGCGCAGCTGTAGCCGTTTTCGCAGTTGCCGACCATGAAGTTGGATTCGGTCGTGAGCTCCAGCGATCGCAGCTGCGTGTCGGCGCCAAGCTTGTCGGCGGCGTACTGATCGATCGTCTTACCAGCCGTGATGTCGGCGCCTTCGGTGCGCTTCGGCAACACGCCGTTGAGCCAGCCGCCGTGCGCCCGTGTGTGCACGCCGCCGCCCTCGTTCGGACTGATGACGCCGAGGTTGCTCAGCCCGCTCACCACGGTGATCTGGTCCCGGAACGGCTCGAGCGGCTTCAGGATCGGCGTGAGCTCGAACGCGCGGCCGCCGCTGCCCGCCGGGTGGAAGTTGGACAGGAACATGCCGTTCGGCACGTAGAAGAAGCCCATGCGCATCACCGGCGCAGCGGCCGTCCGGCTCGTCGCCGTCAGGGCTGGCGTCATCGCGTCGAGCAGCGGCAGCGCCACGGTCGCGCCGAGGCCTCTCAGGAACGTCCGCCGGGCAAGCGCCATTTTAGTGATGAACATTGGTCAAGTCCTCACGCGAATCCTTCGAGTTCGAACTCACGCGTTCACTTCCGTAACGCCAACGCCACCGTCGACCCGGGCGGCGTCGATCCTGCGCTCATCGTAAACGGATAGCTCTCGGCCACGCCACGAATAATCGTCTGGAAGCGGTATCCGTCCTTCGCGGCCTCCCGGACGATGCGGCGCACCGCCGGCATGTCGTAGTACTCGAGCCCCCGCCCGAGCGCGTAGGTCAGCAACTTCTCGGTCACGGTGGTCACGAACCGCTCAGGGCGCCGCACCAGCGCGCCCCGCAGCTCCTGAACGCCGTCGAACTTCGTTCCGTCGGGAAGGGCGCCCGACGCGTCGATCGGATTGAACGATTCGTCCACGACCCGCCAGCGCCCAATGGCGTCGAAGTTTTCGAGCGCGAAGCCGGCCGGATCGATCAGCGAATGGCACGCCGAGCAGGACGGATTCGCACGATGCTGCGCCATGCGCTCACGCATCGTCTGCACCTTGGCCTGCGTCTTCCGGTCGACGAGCGCCGGCACATTGGGCGGTGGCTCCGGCGGCGGCGTGCCGAGCACGTTCATCAGCACCCACTTGCCCCGGAAAACCGGCGAGGTCCGGATCGCGTGCGAGGTCATCGTCAGGATGCTGCCGTGTCCGAGGATTCCGCGTCGCGGGCTGTCGGCCGGCAGCGTCACGCGACGGAAATGGCTCCCCTGGATGCCCCGGACGCCGTAATGCACCGCGAGACGCTCGTTCAGGAACGTGTAGTCGGCCGTCAACAGGTCGACCACGCTGCGGTTCTCGCGCAGGATGCTCTCGAAGAACAGTTCCGTCTCGCGCCACATCGACTGGCGCAGGGTCTCGTCGAAGCTGAGCGAATACGGGTCGCCGGGGCGAACGGTGGCCATGTTGCGCAGCTGCAGCCACTGGCCGGCGAAGTTGCTGGTCAGCGATTCGGACCGCGAGTTCGCCAGCATCCGGCGGACCTGTTGTTCGAGCACCGCGGGCTCGTGGAGCCGCCCGCGCGCCGCCACATCCAGCAATTCATCGTCCGGGATGCTGCTCCAGAGGAAGAACGACAACCGCGACGCGAGCGCAACATCCGGTATGCGGTACACGCTCGGGCGCGCGGCATCGACGGGCGTCGTCGCGACGGGACGCAGCGGCGCGGCGGCGGCGCCGGGATCCGGCTCGACCCGGAAGAGGAACTCGGGACTCACGAGCAGTCGACGGAGCGCGAACTCGATGCCGCCGTCGAAGGTCCCGCTCTCGGAACGACCCTCGGCATAGAACTGGAGCAAGTCGGACAGCGCGTCGTCAGGCACGGTGCCGCGGAAGGCCCGGCGCGCGAGCGTGGACAGGATTTGCCGGGCGCAGCCGTTTTCCTGGGCGGCGCTCGCCGGCTGGCACACCAGGATCCGGCGGCGGCTCGGGGTGCTACCCGCGCCCTTCGGATTGAACGGCCCGATCACCGTGACGCTGGTCACCGCCGGCATCGAACCGCCGGGACCTCCGTCGTTCCCGGAGATGCGCGGATTCTGGAAGGGCTCGCGCGTCTGCTCCAGCAGGAGCGCCGGCTTCTTGACGAACGCCACTCCAAGATCGCGCGGCCCTGCGGGAAGGGTGACGCGGGCGACGAGCTTGTCTTCGGAGTCGTAAACCGAGGATCCGGCGCCGGCGCGACCGGCCAGCGTGAACAGGCGGACCTGCTCGCCGTCGATCGTGACCTCCAGTTGGTGCGGTTCCCGGATGCCGGCCGCACCCGACACCTCGACCTTGATCTCGTATTCGCCTTCCAGCGGAAACAGGTGCCGCACGCCGAGGCCGCCGCGTGTGCCGAGCGGAAGGCCGTCGACGTGATCGTGCTGCTGGGCATCCGGTACAGCGCGGTAGACCTCGTGGTCCACGGCCGGCAGCGGTGCGCCGATCGCCAGACGGCTGATCGTTTTCGCCGCCGACAGGTAGCGCTCCATGAGGGCGGGCGAGATGCGCAGAACACCCGCCATGTTGTCGAAGCCGTAGCTGGAATCATCGGCCGGCAGCAAGTCGGCGATGTTCACGTCGATCGACAGTAGATCGCGAATGGCGTTTTGATACTCGGATCGATTCAGCCGGTGAAACGTCTCGGTTCGCCCCGGGTTCGGATGGGCGGCCGCGGCGCGATCGAGCTCGCCTTCGAGCCACCCGACAAACGCATCATGCGTCGCTTCATCGGGACGAGGCCGCCCTGCGGGCGGCATGACGCCGGCGCGGAGCTTGCGCACGACCTTCTCCCACACCGGAGCGTTAGAACCGACGTCAGTCAGATCAAGGGTGTCGAGCGCCAGACCGCCGGTCTTCAGGCGTTCGTTGTGGCAGCTGATGCAGTAACGCGTAAGGAGCGCGTGGCGGGTGTCGGACGTCGATGCCGGCGCGGCGTTCTGATAAGCGGGACGCACCGCAGCCCCGGCGCTGGTTGCGGGCGGCTGCTCGCGCGGCGCGAGCGACGCCGAACCGGCGAACCCGACGCCGACCCACAGCGCGATAATGCAACGACGCACGTTGCCTCATCGAGCTCCCGTAGGCCGGGCCTCTCAGGCCCGGCAGATCCAGGCGGACCTAAGAGGTCCGCCCTACATCGGCGGACCTAAGAGGTCCGCCCTACACAGCTCCGCCTCGGCCGCAGACGGCAACCGCCTATAAATATAACCGGTTAGCTGTTGTGCGATTGAAACAAAACGTCTCAGGCGCCGCGTGGCCCCATTCGGACGCACAGGCGCGCGGCCGCGCCGAGAATGGCGTCCGCGTCAAGGCCGTACACGCGATAGAGATCGCCGATGTCGCCCGACTGACCGAATGCCTCCACACCGAGCGGCATCACGGTATGGCCCGCGACCGCTCCCAGCCACGACAGCGTGGCGGGATGGCCATCGAGCACCGTCACCAGACCGGCGCGCGGGTCCAGCCCGCCGAGCAGCTGCTCGATGTGCGAGGGACGCTTCGGGCCGCCGTTCGCGCGCTGGCCCCGCAGCCACCCGCGGTGCAGGCGATCGGGCGACGTCACCACCAGCAGTCCGGCCCCGGGGATGTCCTCGACGATCTGGCGATGCGCCTCGATCGCCTCGGGCACGATCGCACCGCACGCCACAATGGCGAGCTCGGCGCCGGCCCCCGGCGGCACGAGCCAGTAGGCGCCGTCGAGCACCGCCTGCGCCAGCTCGCTGGTCATCTCTCGCTCCGGCTGCGCGATCGGCCGGGTCGACAGCCGCAGGTACACCGACCCGCCGTCGTCGTCCTGCAGGTGCTCGAAGCTCCAGCGCAGCATCTCGGCGAGCTCGTCGACGTGCGCCGGCTCGAACGCCGTGAGCGACGGCTGACCCATGCCGATGAGCGGCGTGTAGATCGACTGGTGCGCGCCGCCTTCGGGCGCGAGCGTCAGCCCCGACGGCGTCGCGACCAGGATGAATCGCGCATCCTGGTAGCACGCGTAGTTCAGCGCATCGAGCCCGCGGCAGATGAACGGATCGTAGACCGTGCCGATCGGCAGCAGTCGCGACCCGAAGAGCGGGCCCGACAGTCCCAGCGCCGCCAGCAGCGTGAACAGGTTGCTCTCGGCGATCCCGAGCTCGATGTGCTGTCCCTCGGGAGAGCGCGACCACTTCTGCGGCGACGCGATTCGCTGTTCGGGGTCGGCCTGCACCTGCGTCTCGCGTCCGTACACGCCCGCGGCGGTTCACCCAGGTCCCGAGGCTCGTCGAGATGGTCACGTCGGGCGACGTCGTGACAATGCGATCGGCCAGCTCGGGGTGTTCCCGCGCGATGTTGCCGAGCAGCCGGCCGAAGCCCTCCTGCGTCGAGAGCCGCCCGCGATCGGGCGGCGCAATCCGATCGGGCACCGGAATCCGCGGCGGCCTGCTGACGGCGGACGCACGGGCTGATTGAACGGCGCGCTCGCAATCGCCGCGGCCACATCAGCGATGTGGCGCGCGAATGCCCGCGAACGGCTCCCATTCCTCGCCTTCCTCGATGTTCATCCGCTGCCGCAGGGCTTCGATCTGCTCCGGCGTCATCAGGCCGGCGTGATTGTCCTTGTGCGCGGCGAACGGCAGCCCGTACCCCTTGATCGTGTAGGCGATGAAACAGGTCGGCACGTCGTCGTCGACGCGCCGGAACGCGTCGATGACCGTCTCGAGGTCGTGGCCGGCGAGGTTGGTCATCAGCGCATGCAGCCGCTGGATCGTCGTGCTCGTCGAGCAGCTGCCGGATGCCGTCGACGTGCGCGATATCGGATTCGAGCTGCGCCCGCCACGCCGCGCCGCCCTGGAACGCGAGCGCCGAGTACAAGCGTGTTCGGGCATTCGTCGATCCAGTCCCGCAGCGCGTCGCCGCCGCGCCGCGTGAACGCGTCGCGCATCAGCCGGCCGTACTTCAGCGTGACGACGTTCCAGCCCACCGCCCGGAAGATGGAGTCCATCCGCGCGAAGATGCGGTCCGAGACGAACGCGTCCAGGCTCTGGCGGTTGTAATCGATGACCCACCAGACGTTGCGGATGTCGTGCTTCCAGCCTTCGTAGAGCGCCTCGAAGACGTTGCCTTCGTCGAATTCGGCATCGCCGAGCAAGGCAATCATCCGCCCGGGGGGGATGGCCGGCCCGAGATCCCTCGTGCGGAGATACTCCTGCACGAGCGCCGCAAAGCTGGTCAGCGCGACGCCAAGGCCGACCGAGCCGGTCGAAAAATCGACGTCGTCGGCGTCCTTGGTACGCGAGGGATACGACTGCGCGCCACCGAGGGCGCGGAACCGTTCGAGGTTCGCGCGGCTCTGGCGTCCGAACAGGTACTGGATGGCGTGGAAGACCGGGCTGGCGTGCGGCTTCACCGCCACGCGGTCCCAGGGCCGGAGGACGTCGAAGTAAAGCGCCGTCATCAGCGTGACGACCGACGCCGACGACGCCTGGTGGCCTCCCACTTTCAGGCCATCGAGCTTCGGCCGGATGTGGTTCGCGTGATGGATCATCCAGACGGCGAGCCACAGCACTTTCTCTTCGATCGCATGCAGCGCCGCCAGCCGCGCGCGGTCGCTGTCGACCGTTGGGGAGAGACCGACCTGATCAATCTGCATGTGTTGGTAGATCGTAGCGTCCGGCTTTAGCCGGACGTTCCGACGTTCGCCGGGCCGTCATCATGACGTCCGGCTAAAGCCGGACGCTACAGCCGGATGCTACGGTTGCGTGGACGCACGCGCCCGCCTCCGCTCCGCGACAATCGACGCGTAGTCCTCGTCGGTGAGATAGGTCACGTTCACGTGCGCGTGGTACATGTCGTCGTAGCTGCGCTGCCCCCAGCCGACCCACTGCGTCGGATCGGGGTTCGCCGGGTTCTGGGCCGTGTTGTCGTGCCACGCCGTGATCTTGATGATGGTGCCGCGCGGCAGCACCGGCGCCACGTCATCCGCGTAGACGTAGTTGACGTGCCAGTTGAAGTCGAAGCGATCGACGTGGTTCAGCATCTCGACGCGGCCGTCGGGGTAGATCGCCTCCATCGACATCGCCTTGCCGCGGATGTGCATGTGCGGCTGGAAATTCTCGAGGCGCGCGGGGTGCTGGAGCGGGATATACGCGAAATGCTGCGTCACTTTCCCGGGCGGGATGTCCATCGTCGCCATCGACTGCTGGACACCCATCGCCTGCGGGAAGACGCGGTACTTCGGGACCTCGCCCTTCGGGTAGAACCAGACCGCGACCTCGCTCTGGTCGGTGACCTCCTCGCCGACCGAGTGGTAGTGAATGTCGAATCGAATCGCCGAACCGGCCTTCATCAGCTTGCCGGTGTTCTCGCGGAAGACGTCGCCGATCTTGCCGACCGCGAACTCGCTGAAATAGCCGCCGCCGTTGACGTCGACCGCGCCGTATTTCTCTTCCTGCTGGACCAGGTTGGTGACGACGTGATGCACGACGCGCCGCCCTTTCGCGGATGGCCGAATCTCGATGCCCTTCACCCAGCGGTCTTCGGTCAGCCCGGTCGGAACGAGCGGCTGCCACCACTGATCCTGGCCCTCGGCCTTCTGCGTCCACGGCGTCGACTTCACGACCAGATCGGGCGGCCGGTTGTACTGCTCCGCGAGGCGCCAGACGTCGTCGCTCGGCCACGCGCTTCGGCGCGCGGCATGTCCTTCGGATCGCCGAGCGGCGGCGCCCTGATCGACCCATCGGACGATGGTCTCGACCTGATCGTCGGTCAGCGAGATGTCGTTCTTGAAGCGCTGGATGCCGACGGTCTTGTCGAGATGCCACGGCGGCATCATTCGCGCCGACACCTTCGTCCGGATGGCGCGGACCCACGGCCGGACTTCCTGGTAGGTGACGAGCGGCATCGGGCCCATCTGTCCGGCGCGATGGCAGACCTGACACTTCTCCTCCAGGATCGGCGCGACGTCCTTCGCGAAGGTCGGCTGATCCGGCGCCTGCGCCCGTGCCGCGCCTGGAATGGCCAGGCTGATGACGAACGCCGCACTGAAGCGTCTGACGATGCTGTGCATTTGGCCCTCGCGCATTGCAGATTCCTCCCGGCCGCGCTTACCGGCGCGGCGCGACATTCAAACGAACGTAGCCATTCGTCCAGCAACACTGAAAGCCGCCGGCCATGACAGTGCCTTGCGAGCCCGACGCATCCCAGGCCAGCACGCGCAGGACGTACTCGCCGGGGCTGTCGAACGTCACGGTCGTCGTCGCCTTGCCGTCCTGTATTTTCGGCTCGGCCGAATTGAACGCCACCGCCCCGGGCCCGCGGTACTTCGACCAGACGAGTCCCAGCGCCGGGCCGGGCCGCCCTTCGTTCTCGCGCTTTCTCACGTTGTCGTCGGTGGCCCAGACGGTCAGCGTTGCCGGTTGTCCCTGGGTCGCGGTGGATGTCGTTGTCGTACCGCCGGGCCCCTGGCCCGGCTTGCCGCTCGCCTCGAACTTGATCACGGGCGGCATATTCCCGCTCGTCGATTCCTTCAACGCATCGATTTCCCACTCGGCACGAAGATGCCCGGGCACCGAGTTCGTCTGCCCGTGAGCGGCAATGGTCCACGTGAGCTTCTGCGTGCCGAAGTCCCTGGGCACCACCACCGTGAAAATGCCCGTCTGCCGCCGGGGCAGAAAGTGGGTCGGCTGTCCCTGATCGGCCGGCGCCGGATCGAACCTGTTGTTCGGCCCGACCGGGATATCCAGCGCCTCGCGATAGTTCCGATTGAAATAGCCGAACGAGAGGGTGAACGTGCCGTCGGCGTTGCGGTACCAGCCCTCGAAAGCCGGCGCCACACCCTGTCCACTGTCGTGAGGAATCGGCGCGGGTTGAATGGTCTGCTGCGACGCCCCGAATACGGTCAGCGCAACGGTCAGCGCCACAGTCAGGACGAGCGCCAGGAACACGCCGGGACGCGTGCGCATACTCAGCAGGCATCCTAGCAGAAGTTGAGCCGTTCGGGCCGTCTCCGCGCCGCCAGTCGAGGCATCCGCTACACTATGAACCCCCGATGCGACGGGATGCCCTGATCCTCTTCTCTGCCTGCGCTTTCGCGGCCTCCGCGCCAGCGTTCGCGAGCGACCAGGGCGGCCAGATCGACTACGAAACCGCGCGCGACGAACGTCGGCTGATCGTCGTGCGGGCCGCGGGAACCGTGGCGCTCGACGGCGTCCTCGACGAACCGGCCTGGGCCCCGGCCCCGGTCGCCCGGAACTTCATCCAGAACGACCCGAACGAAGGGGCGGCCGCCACCTACGACACCGAGGTCCGCGTCCTCTACGACGACGAGGCGCTCTATTTCGGCGTCTTCGCGAAGGACGACCAGCCCGGCCTGCTCATCGTCAGCGACCTCAAGAAGGACTTCAACACCGGCACCAGCGACGGCTTCCGCGTCGTCCTCGACACCTTCGACGATCGGCGCAACGGCTACCAGTTCGCGACCAACCCGGCCGGCGCGAAGTGGGACGCGCAGATGGCCAACGAGGGGCGCGAGAACAACAGCAACTGGGACGGCATCTGGGAGGTGAGCGACCCGCATCACCGAGATCGGCTGGTACGCCGAGATGCGGATTCCGTTCCGGACGCTGAAGTTCGATCGGCGCCGATCCCCAGACCTGGGGCGTGAACTTCGAGCGCAAGATCCGGCGCCTGAACGAGGACAGCTACTGGTCGCCGCTGCCGCGCATCTACAGCATCGAGCGCGTCTCGCTGGCCGGCACGCATCGAAGGGATGCGCGGCGTGCGCCCGGGCACGCAACCTTCGCGTGAAGCCGTACGCGCTCGGCAGCACGAACAGCGATCACCGGGCTCGACACCGATCGGCGACTTCGACGCCGGCCTCGACGTGAAGTACGGCGTCACGACCGGGCTCGACGCTGGGACTTCACCGTCAACACCGATTTCTCGCAGGTCGAGGCCGACGAGCAGCAGGTCAACCTGTCGCGCTTCAGCCTGTTCTTCCCCGAGAAGCGCGATTTCTTCCTCGAGAACTCCGGCATCTTCCAGTTCGGGCGGCGGCGGCGGTGGCGGTGGCGGGGGCGGCGGCGGTGCGGCGGACGCCAGAACGCGTCGCAGGACATGCGCCTGTTCTTCAGCCGCCGGATCGGCCTGTCGGACAGCGGCGACGCGATTCCGATCCTGGCCGGCACGCGGCTGACCGGCCGGATGGGCGCCTACTCGCTGGGCGCGCTGAACATCCAGCAGCGCGAGGAAGGATCCGTGCCCGTCGACCAACTTCACGGCGCTGCGGGTGCGCCGCGACATCCTCGCGAACTCCGACATCGGCGTGATGCTGCTGAACAAGGACGAGAGCGGCTCCGCACTACAACCGCGTCGCCGGCGTCGATGCGAACTTCCGCTTCGGATTCCTGAACATCGACGGCTATGCCGTCAGGACGTTTTCGCCCGCAGGCGGCGATCCCGGGGACGGGCGAGGACTTCGCGGCGCGGGGCCACGCCAACTACCAGACGCGCACCTGGCAGTTCCGCGGCTTCTACAACGTCATCGGCGAGCGCTTCAACGACGAGATGGGCTTCGTGCCGCGGCGTCGGCGTCAACAACGGGCTGATGTTCGTGGGCCGGGCCTTCCGGCCCGAATGGCTGTCGCGGATCGGCATCCGCGAGACGCGTCCGCACTGGCAGATGGAGATCTTCCAGCGCCGCGACGGGCTGCGGCCTCGAATCGCGCTACCAGGACTGGCACCTGCCGTTCAACTTCCACGACGGCGGGTTCCTGGAGATCGGCGTCAACCCCAACGTCGAGGAGGTCCGCGCGCCGTTCACGATCAACAGCGCGCGCGGCGTCCGCGTCGACCCCGGCCGCTACGAGTTCAACGAGTGGTTCGTCCTCTGGAACACGAACAGCGCCGCGCCGGTTCTCGTTCAACAGCCGCTACTCGATCGGCGACTTCTACGACGGCTACCGGCGCGGCTACACGTTCGGGCCGGCCGTCCGGGTCAACGAGCACTTCAACGCCTCGGTCAACCTGCAGATCAACGACATCGAGCTGTCGACCGGCGCGTTCGTCTCGAAGCTGGTCACGAGCCGCGTCAACTACAACTTCAACACGAAGATGTTCGTCAACGCGCTGGTGCAGTACAACACCGACTCGCGGCAGTGGAGCTCGAACCTGCGCTTCAACATCATCCACCGGCCGCTCAGCGACTTCTTCCTCGTCTACAACGAGCGCCACGACGAGCGGACCGACCGGATCGATCGGGCGTTCATCGCGAAGATGACCTATCTCTTCGCGTTTTAGAGTGAGTTGGAGAGTCAAGGAGTTGGAGATTCATCGCGCAGCGATCCTGCTGATTGTCGCGTGCGGAGGGTGCCGTACTGCACCTCCACTCATCCAGCCGGGCGCCCCCGGCCAGGCAAGTCGAGCCATCACGCCTGAGAAGGCGGTCGATCTCCCCGCGGTTCCTCCGACCGCCGCGGAGGTGCGCTTCATGCAGGGGATGATCGGACATCATGCACAAGCGCTCGAGATGGCGGCGCTCGTCCCGTCACGAAGCCGGCGCGACGATGTGAGGCTGATCGCGCAACGGATTGCGCTTGTCGCAGGCCGACGAGATCAAGATGATGCAGGAATGGCTCGCCCTGCGGGGCCAGGAAGCGCCCGACGCGCACGCGCATCACGCCACGATGCCGGGTATGCTCACGGCCGAGGAGATGGGCCGGCTGGAGAGGTCAACTGGCCTCGAGTTCGATCGGCTGTTCGTGGAGCTGATGATCAAGCATCATGGCGGCGCCCTGACCATGGTGGACGACCTGCTGGCACAGCCTGACGCCGGCCAGGATCCCGAGCTGTTCGCGTTTGCCTCAGACGTCGACGTCGATCAACGCGGCGAAATCGCGCGGTTGGCCGCGATGCTGAAGGAGTTGTCGAAATGAGATCGATTCCGGCGGCGCTCTTGTGCCTCGGCGTTGCCTCTCTTGCGGCCATCGAAGGACGCGCGCAAGCGGGGGCGACCGACCCCAGGGTCGGGCTGACAGCCGGCTTCCGCGACGCCGGGCAAGCGGCGTGGAACATGGAATTGATCGCCAGCCTGCCCAAGCCGGAAGGCTTCTTCGATCCGAGCGCGCCGGCCGGCGCGCCGACGCCACCGGAGCGGGCCCGCGCCGACACTTCCGAGCCGAACCCTAATACACCCGGCCCCGACGTCCCGGCGCCAGCCGACGTCCCGGCGCCAGCCGATACGGCGACGCCTGCGCGACCTGCCGTGTTCGACCCGAAAATTGCGAACCGGCTCAGCTTCACGAACTCGGATCTCGCGTTCGCAGGCAACCGGTTATTTGCGGGCAACTATCACGGCTTCCACGTGTACGACATCGAGAATCGCAGCACGCCTCGCCTGCTCGCGTCGGTAGTCTGCCCCGGCGGCCAGGGCGACGTCTCCGTGTACGGAGCTCTGCTCTTCCTGTCGGTCGAGCAGGTGCGCGGGCGGATCGATTGCGGCACCCAGGGCAACCAGACGGCGGTCAGCGCCGAGCGGTTCCGTGGCATCCGCATCTTCGACATCAGCGACATCCGGCAGATCAAGCAGGTGGCGGCGGTTCAGACCTGCCGCGGCTCACACACCCACACGCTCGTCACCGATCCCGACGACCGCCAGAACGTCTACATCTACGGCTCGGGAACCAGCACGCCGCGGTCGGCCGAGGAACTCGCAGGCTGTTCAGGATTGAAGCCGGAAGAAGATCCGAACACCGCGCTATACGCCATCGACGTGATCCAGGTGCCGCTCGCCGCGCCGGCGAAGGCCCGCATCGTCAATCGTCCCCGCATCTTCGCGGATACGACGACGGGCGCGATCGCGGCGTTGTGGCAGGGTGGTAATCATGGCGCGGGCACGCAGACCTCCCGTGCGACGAATCACTGCCACGACATCACCGTCTTTCCCGAACTCGGTCTCGCGGCCGGCGCGTGCGGGGGCAACGGCATCCTCCTGGACATCTCGGATCCCGTGAACCCGGTGCGCCTCGACCACGTGGTCGACAAGAGCTTTTCCTACTGGCACTCCGCCACGTTCAACAATCGCGGCACGAAGGTGCTGTTCACCGATGAGTGGGGCGGCGGCACGCGCCCGCGCTGCCGCGCGAGCGATCCGCCGACGTGGGGCGGCGACGCGATCTTCGACATCGCCGACCGACGGTTCCGGTTCGGCGCCTATTACAAGCTCCCGGCGCCGCAGACCGAGCAGGAGAATTGCGTGGCGCACAACGGGTCGCTCATCCCGGTTCCGGGGCGCGACATCATGGCGCAGGCGTGGTACCAGGGCGGCATCAGCGTGTTCGACTTCACCGATTCGACGAAACCGTTCGAGATCGCCTTCTTCGATCGCGGCCCGATCGATCCGACCCGCCTGATGGCGGGCGGCTTCTGGTCGGCTTACTGGTACAACGGCAACATCTACGGCACCGAGTTGGCCCGCGGCATCGATGTCTTCAGGCTGAGGCCGAGCGAGCACCTGTCGCAGAACGAGATCGCCGCCGCGGTGCTCGCCCATGCCGAGGCATTCAACCCGCAGCACCAATCGCGCACCGTCTGGCCCGCCAGCCCGCTCGTCGCGAACGCCTATCTCGATCAGCTCGCGCGTGGGAAGGCGATACCGGCGTCGCGGGTCGCCGAGGTGCGCGACGGACTACGGCGGTTGGATGCATTACGGAGCGGACGCGATCGGAACGCGCGCGCGATCATCGATCGGCTCCAGACCCTTGCCGGACAGCTGGAAGGTGAAGCCGGCAACCTCGGTGAACGCGATGCCGAACGCCTGCGCGGGATTGCCGACGTCATCAGGCGGCGCCTCGCCGCGCTTTAGTTACCCGAGGGGCTTCGCCCCTCGGACTCCCCGACACGCTCTCTCGCGCGCCGCGGCGCCGGCGCGCTCCGTTCGCGTGGCTCAAGTCGCGCGCTCGCTCGCGACGCAGGTCAGTGGTTTGTGAGATAGCTTCTGGATCCGGCCGGGCCTCCGACCCGCCGGAGGTTCGAGCGGTTTCGTCCGACGCGACGGAGCCTCTCTCCTCTCAACGGCGTTCCTCGACCAAGCTCATCGTGGCATGCGTGTTGCCGTTGGCGATTCAATCGACTGGCCTGCTCGGTCGAGGGAGAAAACCATCATGGCAACGACTGCGACGCGCCTGGAGCACGACCTCCTTGGCGACAAGGCCGTACCGAGCGACGCCTACTACGGTGTTCAGACCGCCCGGGCGCTCGAGAACTTCCACATCTCAGGGGTGGAGCTGCGTCTCTACCCGAACCTGATTAAGGCCTTCGCCATGGTGAAGATGGCCGCGGCGCGGGCGAACGTCGAGTGCGGCCAGTTCGGCAAGGACATCCTGAAGGGCATCGAAGGCGCCTGCCTGGAACTCATCGACGGCAAGCTGCACGACGAGTTCCGGCTCGACGTGTTCCAGGGCGGTGCCGGCACGTCGACCAACATGAACGCGAACGAGGTGATCGCCAACCGCGCGCTCGAGCTGATGGGGCATCGCAAGGGCGAGTACTCGTATTGCGACCCTCACGACCACGTCAACTGCTCGCAATCCACCAACGACGCCTACCCCACGTCCCTGCACGTCGGCATGGCGCTCGGCAATGCCGAGCTCGTCGCCGCCGTGAACGAGCTCATTGCCGCGTTCCGGGCCAAGGGCCGCGAGTTCGCGAGCATCCTGAAGATGGGCCGCACGCAGCTGCAGGATGCGGTGCCGATGACCCTCGGCCAGGAGTTCGAGGCCTTCGCGGCGACGCTCGGCGGAGAAGTGCAGGCCTTGAAGGCGATGGAACGCGTGCTTTGCGAAGTCAACATGGGGGCGACGGCCATCGGCACCGGCTTGAACGCCCCGCCCGGATACGCGGCAGCCTGCACCAAGCACCTGGCCGACATCACTGGCCTGCCGACTCACCTCGCCGAGAACCTGATCGAAGCGACGCAGGACACCCAGGCCTTTGTCCTCTACTCGTCCTGCATGAAGAGCCTCGCCATCAAGCTGTCGAAAATCTGCAACGACCTGCGGCTGCTGTCCTCCGGCCCGCGCTGCGGGCTGCGTGAGATCAACCTGCCGCCGAAGCAGCCGGGCTCGTCCATCATGCCGGGCAAGGTCAACCCGGTCATTCCCGAAGTCGTCAACATGGTCTGCTTCCGCGTCATCGGCAGCGACCTCACCGTGTCGATGGCGGCCGAGGGCGGGCAGCTGCAGCTCAACGTCTTCGAACCCGTGATTGCCGCCTGCATCTTCGAAGCGCAGACGATGTTCATCAACGCGGCGCACACCCTGCGCGTGCATTGTGTCGAGGGCATCACGGCGAACGCCGACGTCGCACGGCACTACGTCGAGTACAGCATCGGCACCGTGACGGCGCTGAATCCGGTGATCGGTTACGACCGCTCCACCGAGCTGGCGGCCGAGGCGATGAAGACCGGGCGAGGCATCATGGAGCTCGTCCGCGAGAAGAAGGTCCTGACCGAGGAACAGATCAGCGAGGTCCTCGATCCCTTCGCGATGACGGGCCAGGGCCGGCCCTGATGAACAGTCGCCGCCGGACGCTCGTGGCGCAGGGCGCGGCGGCGGCCCTGTTGGCGATTCTCTGGTGGACGGGGCCACCCGCGGGATTGAGCGTCCAGGCCTGGCGGCTGTTCGCCATCTTCGCCACCGCGATCGCCGCTGTCGTCGTCGACGCGCTGCCGATTCTCACGGCCTCGGTGTTCGCTGTCGCTGTGGCCGTGCTGACGGGCGTACTGGCGCCGGGGGATGCCTATGCCGGATTCGGCAACGGGACCATCCTCCTCATCGTCGTGGCCTTTCTCGTCGCCGACGCGGTGGTGAAATGCGGGCTCGGTACGCGCGGCGGGCACTGGATGGTCAGCCGGTTCGGCCGTTCGACGCTGGGCCTGTCCTACTCGATCTTCGTGCTCGACGCCGTCATCGCGCCGGCATTTCCCAGCAACACGGCGCGCTCCGGCGTCCTGTACCCGCTGACCTATTCCCTGGCGGAAGCGGCGGGGGCGAAGCCCGATCGGGCGGACCGCCGGCGGCTCGGCGCGTTCCTGATGTACTCGGGCATCGCCAGCCTCAGCGTGTCGTCGGCACTGTGGCTGACAGCCATGGCGGCCAATCCGCTCGGTACCGAGATCGCCAGGGGCGCCGGCGTCGAGAAGATTGGGTTCGGGCAGTGGCTGCTCGCCGCTTCCGTGCCGACGCTCTGCGCGATCGCGGTGCTGCCGTACATGCTGTACCGGATCATCGGGCCCGAAGTACAAGCGACCCCGGAGGCGCCAGCCGCGGCCAGGCGGGCGCTCGCAGCGCTCGGCCCACTCACCAGGCCCGAGCGGATTGTGCTGGTCGTCTTCGTCGCCATGGTGGCGCTCTGGGCGTCGGCCGCCACGCTGGGGCTCGATTCCACGGCGATCGCGTTCCTGGGCCTGGGAGCCCTCCTCGCGACCAACGTCATCACCCTTGCAGACATCGGAAAGCAGGGCGATGTGCTGGCGATCTTCATCTGGTTCGCCGTGCTCTTCACGCTGAGCAGCCAGCTGAACGACCTGGGATTCATGGAATACGTCGGAGGCCGGCTGGCCGGTGCGCTCGGCGGCCTCGCCATGCCGACGGCCGGATTGATCCTCGTCGCTGCCTACATCCTCCTGCACTACCTGTTCGTGAGCCAGACGGCGCATCTCCTGGCGCTCTTCGGCGTATTCCTCGACGTCGGCGTGAAGCTCGGCGTCAACCCGATGCTGCTGACGTTCCAGCTCCTCTTCGCGACGAACTACTTCTCGGTGATCACGCCGCAAGGATCCAGCGCCAACCTGTTGTTCGCTGGAAGCGGCTATCTGACCCAGGGCGATCTCTATCGGCTTGGCGCGATCACGACCGGCGTGAGCGCGCTTATCTATTTCACCGTCGGCACCGCATGGCTGCTGCTCGTCGTGCGGTGAACGAAACAGTAGGCCGACCCTTACGGGTCGGCGACGAATTGAAGGAGGTTCCGTGACACGTTCCCGCTTCGCTGCCGTGCTCCTCGTCGCCATCATCGCCCTGACCGGACCGCGTCCGCTCGCGCCGATCAGCGTGACCGCTCAATCTGCGCTGCCGACGATTGCCGTCCTGGCCACAGGAGGGACGATTGCCGGCGCCGCTGCCACTGACGTCCAGGCCGGATATAAGTCAGGGGAGGTGGGCGTCGAGCAACTGATCGCCGCCGTCCCGCAGGCCAAGAAGATCGCGAACCTGCGCGGCGAGCAGGTCGCGAACATCGGCTCACAGGACATGAACGACGCCGTCTGGCTCAAGCTGGCAGGCCGCGTCAACGCCCTCGCCGCGATGAACGATGTCGCCGGCGTCGTGATTACGCACGGCACCGACACGATCGAGGAGACCGCCTACTTCCTGAACCTGGTCGTGAAGACGAGGAAGCCCGTCGTGCTCACCGCGGCGATGCGGCCCGCCACGGCGCTGTCGGCCGACGGTCCGTTGAACTTCTACAATGCCGTGGCCGTCGCCGCCAACAAAGAGGCCGCGGGCCGCGGCGTGCTCGTCGTCGTCAACGACTGGATTCACGGCGCGTCTTCTCTTACTAAGACCAGCACGACCGCGGTTCAGACGTTCTTGTCCCCGCTCTCGGGGCTGATCGGAACCGTGGCCTATGGCAAGGCCGAGTTCAACCGCGGTCCGATTGGCAAGCACACCATGGACTCGGAGTTCAAACTGGACGGCGTCACCGCCCTGCCGCGCGTCGATATCGTGATGGCTCACGAAAACATGGACGGCGCGCTCATCGATGCCGCCGCCGCGGCGGGCGCCCGCGGCATCGTCATCGCCGGGGTCGGCAACGGCAACCTGACGCAGCCAGCCGTCGCGGCGCTCGCTGCGCAGGCCAAAAAGGGCATCGTCGCCGTCCGCGCCTCGCGCGTGACGATCGGCCGCGTCGAACGCAACGTCGAGCTCGACGACAACAAGCTGGGGTTCGTCGCCTCGCTGGACAAGAACCCGCAGAAGGCCCGCGTGCTGCTCCGCCTCGCGCTGCTCCAGAAGCGCAGCCTCGCCGACGTGCAGAGGATATTTGATGAGTACTGAAAGTTGGAGAGTTGGCGAATTGGAGAGTTGGTGAGTTACTGAAGGCCATCTACTCACCAACTCTCCAACTCTCGAACTCATCTCATCTGGGCGGCAGGATGCCTTCCTTGTACCGCCCGGTGACCAACTCTTTCGACCGCCCCTTGGGGATGCTCAAGGACGCCCAGTGCGGCCCGGCGAGATGCTTCGCCATCATGACGATCTGGCCGACGTGATATGCCGTATGGGTGATGCTGCGGCTCAGCGCTTCGACCACGCGGAACGCCTCGCCGCGGATCTGAATCGTGCGATCCAGGTCGTCCACCGTGAGCGCGTCGATCGCGCTGAGCGTGGCCGCCCATCCTGATTCCCACCACTCCAGGACTTCCGCCCTCGAGGCCTGCTCGGGCATCTCGAACTCGTCGTCGCGGTTGCGCGTCGGCTTCTCGCCATCGGTGGTGAGGAAGTCGGTGAATCGCGACCGCAGGTTCCCGCCGACGTGCTTGACGATGATCGCGATGCTGTTGGCGTCGGGATCGACGACCGCGTGCAGGTTCTCGTCCGAGACCTGCGCGATCGCCCGCTCGCCGAGTGCCTTGTAGTTCCGGAACGCGCGTGCGATATCGTGGAGGTACGCCTGCCGGAAAGAATCAGTAGGCATGTTCCTATCGTATCCATGAACGCCGCGATTGCCGCAGCGAGATTGCGGAACCAGCGCATTGCCCGTCCGCTCGGCGGCGGGCCGGCCGCCGTCGTCGCGGCCCTTGGCGCCGTGCAGGCGCAGGAGTTCGAGCCGGCGAAGTGGGGGCTCGGCCTTCGCATGCGGGATGGCACGACGGACGCAGCATCGAGCGTGCGTTCACGGATGGCCGTATCCTGCGGACGCACGTCCTTCGGCCGACGTGGCATTTCGTGCCGCGGGCCGACATCCGCTGGATGCTGGAGCTGACCGGGCCGCGAGTACAGCGCGCGCTGGCCTCCTACCACCGCCGTCTTGGACTTGAATCCGCGCTGCTGACCCGCGCCACCGGGATCATCGAGCGCGCGCTCGACGACGCATGGCCCGTTGACCCGCCAGGAACTTCGCGGCCACCTGGCGAAGGCAGGCATCGTGGTGGACTCCATGCGGCTCGCATTCATCATGACGCACGCCGAGCTCACGGCCGTCGTCTGCAGCGGCCCGCGGCGCGATCGGCAGTTCACGTATGCCCTGCTGGCCGCACGTGCCCCGGATGCCCGGCCGTTGCCCCGAGACGAAGCGCTCGGCACATTGACCCGCAGGTACTTCACCAGTCACGGACCGGCGACAGTGCGCGACTTTGTCTGGTGGTCTGGCCTCACGACCACGGACGCGAAGCGCGGTCTCGAGATCATCCGCGCACGGCAGGCGTCGATCGACGGGTACACGTCTACTGGACGGTCGGGAACAGGACAGCCAGCCTGTCTCTGCGCTCCCGGCGCGGCGTGACCGCACACCTGCTCCCGATTTACGACGAGTATCTCGTGGCGTACCGCGACCGGGCAGCCGTGCCGCATGCGACGTTGCCCCGCGGTTCAGCCCTCACGTTCCAGCATGCACTGGTCATCGATGGGCAGGTCGCAGGAACGTGGCGGATCAAGGATCTCGTGATGACGATCACGCCTCTTCGGAAGTTGACCGCCCGCGAGCGGAAAGCCACCCGCGATGCAGCGTCGCACTATGAGCAATTTCTCCAACTCGAAGGCGCGAAGTAGGGCGGCCCTCTTAGGGCCGCCGTGTAGTTTCCTTAGAGGCCGAGTGCCTCGGCGAGGAACTCGGTGGTCTTCGCATTGCGGAAGTAGTTCGTGTGGTGGACGCCGTCCTGCGGCTCGAAGCACCGGAACACCGGGTTGTTCGCCAGCACCGGGTTCGGGCCCCAGGCGTGATAGGTCATCGACGTCGTGTCGACGACCAGGTCGTTCGCCTGCCGGAACACCAGGTGATCCACCGCGGCGTTGGCCGCTCTCGTGCTGAACATCCTCCAGAATCGCCACGTCACAGGATCAGGCTCGAAGTCGCTGGCCACGGCGAAGTAATCGGCGCGCGGCGCCGCATTCATTACGTTCAGGGCGTTCAACTCGTGGTTGTTGCCGACGCGCGACATCGCGGCGAAGCCGGGGATCATCGAGATCCCGGCATCGACCAGCGGCGCACGCGAGGCCACCGAGGTCATCGCGCTCAGGATCTGCATCAGCCCTCCCGCCACGGTCAGCATCGGGATCAGTTGAAGGCCGTCGCCTAGCGCGCGGCCGACGTTGCTGAGCAGGTTGAGGCCGTTCCGCACCGACTCCGGATCTGCCAGGCTCGTGCCCTGCATCGGGCAGCCGACGAACACCACCCGCCGGCGCTTGCGCGGCTTCTGATCCAACACCTCACACCACCAGCGGGTCACCAGCCCTCCGCGGCTGTGACAGATGACGTCGAGGCGCTCCGCGTTGGTGGTGGCGAACAGCCGTGCGAGCTCCACGGCGTTGATCAACGGGCTGCGCGACAGGGTGAAGTGATCGAAGCTCAGGACCTGGGTGTACTCCTGGGCGACCTTCTTCAGGAAATCCGCGCCGTGGCCCTGGCCCGGCTGGTTCGGGTCGGGGCTCCAGAGCTCGCGGATCAGGTTCTCGCTGTTGCTGAACGTGCCGTGCACGAACAGCAGGATGCGCCCCGCAGGAGCAGGAACCGCGCCCGGCGTCGGCGTCCAGGTCGTCGTGTTCCACTCGAGCAGCTGCGTCGGCCCCCTCGGAGTGAGCTTCGCGTCGAGTTTCGCGAGCTGATCGGCCACCTGGTTCGTGCCGAGCGCCTTCGGGCGCTCGAACTTCAACTGCGTCACCACTTCGCCGACGGCTGCCGTTCCGGCGCGGCGGCGGCGGGTGCGCGAGGTTGACGGGCTGACCGCCCCGTCCTCCCACATGAGCACGCCGTCGATATCCAGCAGCGTGATGACCCCAATCGTGTCGTCGAACCGGGAGCCGCGGCGCCGACGCAGTCCGCCAATCGACGGTTCGTCCGGGATGGCGCCGTCAATCGGGACGACGCCGAGCGGCGCGAGATCGGTGGCCAACGCCTGGGCGATTTGATCGTTGGTCATACGCGAGCGCTCCAGAGCGGCAGCGGGGTGACGCCGGCTTCGCGGGCGAGCCGGACGTCGAAGAGCGATTCGAAGCTCCGGCGATCGCGAAGATTCTGCAGCCCTTCCTCGATGGCCGCCTGGAATCCGGTCCGCTGAGTGAGCGCGACGGTCTCGATCGGCACGATGTGCCCGGCCTGCACGAACTTCATGACGTCGGCAAAGCGAGAGGCAGGAAGCACCCAGCCGAAGTCCGCGGTGACGCGCGGCGGCGCGGTCGCAGGCATCGCGCCGGGAGGCGCAGCGCCGGGCGCCACCACCGTCTGGAACCTGTCGCGAATGATGTCGTGGCTCTCCTCGCTCCTCACGTAACCGGGGAACGCGTGATCCTTCAGCAGGAAGAGCACCGGATAGATCTCGACGTATTCCAGGCACGCAGCCAGGAGGAGCGTCAGATCGATGCAGGTGCCGCGCTTCCCCGCCACGATGTCCGACGGCGTGCGCAGCCGCTGCGACTTGTCCGTGAATGTCGGCGGCGGGTTGATGTACGCCAGGTTGAACTCGGAGATGATCGCCCACCAGAGCGCCTGCACCTGGTAATCGATGCCGAGCACCCTCTCCTCCAGCGAGGCGCCGCTGGGATCGAAACTCTGGTACCCGTCGAAACCGGCGCTGCTGTCGTCGGCGAGGGCGACGAGATACCGCTGCGCCGCGTCCACGATCTGACGCACGGCGGCATCGCGGGGGAACACGAACGACGGCAGCCACTGCCGGTTCAGATCGTCGTCTTTCCACTCGTCGATCGCGAGCAGCTCGACCCGATGCGTCTGCTGCCTCAATGTCTGGCCGTTGAGCCTCACGTGCACGACAACGCTCGTATAGACGCTTTCCGCCAGCGACCGCGCCAGCTGCGAGGTCAGCGACACCCGAATCGAGTCCTTGTTGTCCTGGCTCGCCAGGTTGATGGCGTTATTGGTCGGACCGAGCAGGAAGCTCGCCTCGTACCGCGCCGTCTCGACACCGGCGTTCAGCGCCACGTCCACCGACACGGGATAGGTGCCCGTCCCCGTGCAGCGCATCATGAACTCGGGGAAGAGCGGCAGGTTGTTGTGCAGCAGCGAGTAATTCAGCCTGGCGGGCGGCGCGTAGGAGATGGCGACGGGCTCCTGCGTCGTAGAAGGAACCGGAGCTGGAAGGACGGCCGGCGCGGGCGCCGGCGCAACCGGCGGCGCAGGCCGTGGCGCCGGCACTCGCGCAGATCTCGTTCGCCTTTGTGGCGCGGCGGCTGGATGGTCGCGGGTGGACGGGCGCCGGGGCCATGAACCACGCGCCTGTGTCTCGGATCGATCGTCGTCCCCACAACGAGATGCCCGTTCCGCGCAGCTCTCGCGCGTGCGACGCGAGACGGCGCCAGGCCGCGTCGAAGGCCTCGAACAGCTCCCACTTCGGCCGCCATGCCGCGTAGAGCGCGGCGAAGAATTTCTCCGCCACGGCGTCGTCGATGACGTCCTGGAAGCCGATCGCCGCGAGCGCGCCGCGCTCGATGAGGAGCTCGGCCAGATACGACGAGTTGTAAACGTTGAACGAGACGAGGACTGGCTTGCGGTCGGCAACGGTCAGGATCTCGGCGATCTCGGTGAACGCGGCGACGCGCAGTCCATCCCCATCACGCAGGTAGACGCCGTGTCCGCCAGGACTCGGAGCCAGGCGCAGCAGCTCGGCACCCTGCAGGGCATCCACGCCCGTGAAGTGCACGACCGACGGCTGAAACGCTTTGATCTTCGCCCTGAGCTCGTCGGCATCGGGGTTCTCAATCGTTTCCCAATTGAGCTCCAGGCCGGCGAGGACGTAGTTGCGCTCCGAGCTGAATGAATAGTGCTCGGCCAGTTCGCCTGGAGCGCTCTCGACAACCAGGACCGACGCGGGCGCGGGCACGCCGGCGGCGCTGGCTTCCTTCAGGTGCCGTGTGATGAGCAGCGAGCGCCGGGCGCCTCCTGCGTAGCGGTATTCGCGCGTCGACTCGGCAATCACGAATTCCCATGGGAACTGGATGGCCGCCGTCTGCTCCCGTCCGAGATCGATCTCCAGGACGACCGCCTGCGCCATGTCGCGAAGCGCTTCGTCGGGCACGCCGAGCTCGGCGAGCACCGCCCGGCACCGCTTGGCGACGCGCTCGGCGGAGGTGGGCACGTCGCGCCAGCGGCGGCGCTCGCGGAGCAGGCCGACGAGCTCCCACACGACGTCAGCCTTCGGCGGGTGCACCGGCCAGTCCTGCGACCTGGCCTGGATCGTGACCGAAGGCTCGCCCTGCTTCGGCGGCTCGGCCACTTGCGTCACGGTCGAATCAGGCGCGTACATGAAGCGCTCCCGTGCGTTGCCACGCGAACAGAGCAAGCAGGACGCTCAACAGCCCGAGCTGGCCGATGAACAGAGCACCGATCGAAAACACGGCCGCGGCGACCACTCGCCCGCTCGGCGACAGCACTCCAACCAGAACGTCAGCGATCCATCCGACCAACAGGATCGGTATGGCCACAACAGCGATCGAATGGATGACGTGCATGCGCCGAACGATGGTCCCTGACTCTCGGGCCCAGCGCGCGATCAACCGGTTGGCGACAACCGCTGCGGCGAACATCATCAGTTCTGCGCCGATTCCAACGCTGACCGCGCCGATGCCGCCGCTGCCCGCGCCGACAGCCCCAGACAGCGGCACAACCCATCGCAGCGCTCGGACAAACCAGAAGGCGAAGAGTGCGGCCCCCAGCCCTGCGAGTGCACTCGACAGGCGCTTCATCGGCAGCAGCTTATACCTATTCCGTGACAGATCCGGTCACGCGCTCCCCCCGCAGACCGTCGTGCGGCTTCGTTCGTCAGAATGACGTGCACGTAAGTCTCGTCGACGATCGGCAGCCCCGTGCGGGTCCGCCCGCGCGGATCACTGCCAGCGTTCGGCGCGTCGATGATCTCGCACGCCGCGTTGCTGCTCTGCCTGGTGCTCGCGTTCCACGAGACGCGCGAACGCGGGTCGACCGCGTCGACTCCTGCGGACCTGTCGGCACTTACCCAACTGGTGTGGATACCAGTTTCAGGCGCAGGGGGCGGCGGCGGAGGCGGCGGCAACCAAACCCCTGAACCATCGCGAAGGCTTCAACGGTCCGGCACCGATCGCGTCACCACTCCCGCCGTCCGGGCGAGCCTCGTTGAACTCCGGGAGTCCGCGCCAGAGCCGGAGCTGGCGATCGTCGTCCCGACGCTATCGCTCGCCGCCGAAAGCCTGACCCTCCCCGGTGCGATGAACAATCCGTCTTTCTCGATCGATTCGCTCGGACCGGGCACAGGGCGAGGAGCTGAGACCGGCAGGGGCGACGGAATCGGCCCGGGCAACGGACCAGGCTACGGCCCGGGCGGCGACGGCAATGTGGGAGGACGGACTCAACGAGGGTGGCGCAAAGCTCGTCATGCCGACGGTCATCCGCGACGTCAAGCCCGAATACACGGCCGAGGCGATGCGCGCGCGCGTCCAGGGCGCCGTCCTCGTCCGCGCGATCGTCCAGGCCGACGGCACGGTTCGAGATGTCCAGGTCGTCCGCTCGCTGGATCCGGTCTTCGGTCTCGATCAGGCGGCGGTCCGGGCGGCCGCCCAATGGCGGTTCCGGCCTGCGCTGATGGCTGGCCAGCCGGTGCCGATGGCCATCACCATCGAGCTCGTTTTCAACCTGCGATAGGCCGCTCCCGCTAGTGACACTACAATAAAGGTTCCCCTGCCGCGAGGAGCCTATGCTGGGAGCCCGCTTACTCTTACTGATCCAGTCGCACGCCGGCCCGCTGACCAGGGAAACGCTTGAGGACATCACGACCAACGACCTGACTCCGTCGTTCCGTCGACTGCGCAAGCCGGAGCTCGAGACACGAGTCGCCCTGCTCTTCAACAACCTGGCGAAGTGGATTGGCGATCCCAGCGACGCTGCGGTGCGGGCTGAATATGAAGAGATGGGAAGGACTCGGTTTCGCGAAGGCGTGCCGCTGAGCGAGCTCATCTTTGCGATCATCCTCACCAAGAAGCATCTGAGGCGCTATATCCGCGATCACGGCCTCGTGGACTTCGCGGGCGATCGTGTCGCGCCCGACGAACTGCTGCCTCTCGCGCTCCACAGCGTCCAGGAGCTCAACTACCAGGTTGGAGAGTTTTTCGACCGCGCGCTGTTTCACCTCGCGCGCGGCTACGAGTTGGAAGCGGGAAGGCCGCGCACCGTCGCCTGAGTATCGGCCGATCCGGCATCGCCCTGAACATCCCTCCCCGCTATCTGCTCAGCCAGCAGGTACGGCGCGCCGCTTCAGCTTGTCTACACCTGCAACGTTCTTGCAGATTGATCGGAGCCACTGGAGGACCATCACCGATGAGGATTGCCCAGGTCGCACCACTGACCGAGAGCGTTCCGCCGCAATTCTACGGAGGAACGGAGCGCGTTGTCGCTTTTCTCACCGACGAACTCGTGAGACGGGGACACGACGTCACGCTGTTCGCGAGCGGAGATTCGCGGACGTCGGCACGGCTGGTGCCGGCGTGGCCCCGGGCTCTGCGATTAGGTGGTCCGTGCCAGGATGCGCTCGCCCCTCATCTGCTCATGCTGGAACAGGTCGCGCGGCGCGCGGAGGACTTCGACGTTCTTCACTTTCATATCTCGCAATTCCACTTTTCGCTCGTGAGGCGGCTGCCGGTTGCACACCTCACCACGCTGCACGGTCGGCTCGACCTGCCTGAGCTTCCGCCCCTCTTCGCGGAGTTCTCCGACGTTCCCGTCGTCTCGATTTCAGATGCCCAGCGCAGGCCGCTGCCCGACGCCGGCTGGATCGGCACCGTGCATCACGGTCTGCCACTCGATCTTCTCGAGTTTCATCCGGACCCGGGTTCCTACCTCGCTTTCCTCGGCCGTATCGCCCCGGAGAAGCGCGTCGATCGAGCGATCGCCATCGCAACGGCGTGCGGCCAGCCGCTGCGGATTGCCGCCAAGGTCGACCCCTTCGATCGTCGGTACTTCGAGCGCGACATCCGTCCGCTGCTCGACCATCCGCTCGTCGAGTTCATCGGCGAGATCAGCGAGGAACAGAAGAGCGATTTCCTGGGCGGCGCCTCCGCCCTGCTCTTTCCAATCGACTGGCCCGAACCGTTCGGCCTCGTCATGATCGAGGCGATGGCGTGCGGCGTGCCCGTCGTCGCGTACCGCGGAGGATCGGTTGCGGAAGTGATCGATCACGGCGTCACCGGGTTCGTCGTCGACACGCTTGGACAGGCGATCGAGGCGACGCGAGCCGTCGTCCGCCTGAGCCGGCGCGAGTGCCGGTCGGTCTTCGAGCGCCGCTTCAGCGTGACGCGCATGGCGGCCGACTACGAGGGCCTGTACGAAGGTCTCGTTGCGAGCCGGAATTCCGATGTGACGATGGCGACGGGAGCGGCATGATGGCAGAGGTGCTGAAGCTCGCCGAGCAGTACGCGATCGTCGCCGAGGCGGAACGGCCGCCCACGCCGGTCCGGGTGCTCAAGCATGGCGACGGCTTCGCCGTGTTCGACCCGCGCGGCGATATCGTGCCCGCGCAATCCGGCGAGCAAGGGTTCTATTACGCAGGCACGCGGTTTCTGTCTCAATTCGAGCTGCTGCTGGCCAACCGGCCGCCGCTGCTCCTGAGCTCCACGATCAGCGAAGACAACACGGTGTTCACCGCGGATCTGACGAACCCCGACGTGCTCAAGGGTGACCGCGTCGTGGTCGCCCGGGGGCTGCTGCACATGTTTCGTTCGCGAGTCCTGGCGAACGGCACGTGGGTCGAGTGCCTCCGCGTGACCAACCACGCGCTTCACGCGATCGAAGCGCCCCTCTCGTTCCGGTTCGAGGCCGATTTCGCCGACATCTTCGAGGTCCGCGGCATGCGGCGCGCCTTGCGGGGGCATCGCCTCGGCTCGACGTCGGGGCGGGATGCCGTCCTGCGGTACCGAGGGCTCGACGGCGTCGAACGGCAGACCCGCATTCGAACGTTGCGTGAGCCGGACCAGGTCGAAGAAGGCGCGCTTTCGTTCCTGGTTGCGCTCGAGCCCCACAGCAGCGTCGATTTCGAGATCGCGATCAGCTGCGAGAGCCAGGACACGAGCCAGACGCCCGCACGCTTCAGCGACACCGTCGTGCAGCGCCGGCAGGAGGTGGCGGCAAGTGAACAGCGGCTCTGCAACGTGCTCGGCTCGAACAATGCCTTCAACCGCTGGTTCCTGCGGTCGGAAGCCGACTTGCGCATGATGATCACCGAGACCGAACACGGCCCCTACCCGTATGCGGGCATCCCGTGGTTCAGTACGCCGTTCGGCCGCGACGGCATCATCACCGCGCTCGAGATGCTGTGGGCGGTGCCGGACGTCGCGCGCGGCGTGCTCCGGTTCCTGGCAGAGACGCAGGCGACCACCCGGAACGACGCCCAGGACGCGCAGCCCGGCAAGATCCTGCACGAGATGCGCGACGGCGAGATGGCCGCGCTTGGCGAGATCCCGTTCGGCAGGTACTACGGGTCGGCCGACGCCACGCCGCTCTTCGTCATGCTGGCCGACGCGTACTTCGAACGTACCGGCGACCTGGCGTTCATCGACCGCCTGTGGCCGCACCTCGTGGCGGCGCTCGGGTGGCTGGATCGAGACGGCGACCCGGACCACGACGGCTTCATCGAGTACGCGCGCCGCAGCGAGATCCGGGCTCGTCCAGCAAGGCTGGAAAGACTCGTGGGACTCGGTGTTTCACGCGGATGGCACGCTCGCCGCGCCTCCCATCGCGCTCTGCGAGATCCAGGGCTACGCGTACGCGGCGTGGCGGGGAGCGGCGCGGCTGGCGGCGGCCCGCGGCGACGACGGCACGCGCCGACGAGTGGCAGCAGCGAGCGGCCGTGCTGCAGTCACGATTCGAGCAGGCGTTCTGGTGCGACGACCTCGGCACCTACGCGCTGGCGCTCGACGCCCACAAGCAGCCGTGCCGTGTGCGCACGTCGAACCCGGGACATTGTCTCTTCACCGGCATCGCGAGCCCGGATCACGCGCAGCGTGCCGTCGAGACCTTGATGGCCGACCATTCGTTCAGCGGGTGGGGCATCCGGACCGTCGCCTCGGGCGCCGCGCGGTACAACCCGATGTCCTATCACAACGGATCGGTCTGGCCTCACGACAACGCCATCGTTGCGGCCGGCCTGGCGCGCTACGGCTTCACCAGCGCCGCGTCGCGCGTGCTCGGCGCGATGTTCGACCTCAGCCAGGTCGTCGATCTGCATCGGCTGCCGGAGCTGATTTGCGGGTTCCACCGCCGCAACGGGAACTCACCGACGCTGTATCCCGTCGCGTGCGCGCCACAGGCATGGGCGGCCGGCGCGGTGTATCTCCTCGTGCAGGCCTGCCTCGGGCTGCGCGTCGACGCCGCCGCACAGCGCGTCTCGTTCGCGCACGCCGTCCTGCCGGAGGAGCTCGAGTGGCTGCGCATCAACAACCTCGCGGTCGGTCCGGCCAGCATCGACCTCCTGCTGACGCGCCACACCTACGATGTGGGCGTCACGGTGCTCAGGCGCGAGGGCGACCTGGCCATCGTGACCGAGCAATAAAGGCGGCCCAAGAGGTCCGCCCTACAGAGGAATATTTTCGAGCCCCGAGCTCCGAACCCCGAGCACCGAGCACGATTTGATCTATCCTGACGGCAGGCGTGCAGGGCGCCTCCCGTCCGCGGGCAGGACCGAGTCCACCTGATCAGCGTCTCGACAACAGGTTCGCACGAACCTCCTCTCGCCCGTCCATGCGGACGCCGGGCATCGACAAAGGAGGCTCGTTGTGTCGAACCGTCACCTGCCCGTTCGTCCCGATCTCACTCAGCTCAAGCACCAGGCCAAGGATCTGCTCCGCGCGATCAAGCGAGGCGACGCGGAAGCCATGGCGGACTTCCGTGAGCACGTTCCGGGAAACGCGGATCCCGCCACCGCCACGCTGTCGGACGCGCAACTCGCGCTGGCGCGGAGCTACGGCGTCGCCAGCTGGCCGCGGCTCGTCGCCGCCTGCCAGGTCGTCGATGCCATCTGGGCGGACGACCTGGGGCGGCTTCGCGAGCTGATCGCGAAGCGGCCGGCGCTCCTGCACGAGATGGCGCGCGGAACCAGGAGCTGCAACTGGGGCCCGCCGATGTCGTACGCCGCCAATCTGGGCCGGGACAACATGATCAAGATGCTCCGCGAGCTCGGCGCGAAAGACGTGCGGCAGGCGGCCGGACGAGCGGCGCTGCAGGGGCACATCGGAACCGCGCGGATGCTCTACGAGATGGCCGGCAGTCCGCCTGCACCGAAGGATGCGGTGATGGGTCCGTGCGAGGCGCTCAACCCCGAGGGCCTGGCGTTCGTGCTGGAAATCGGCGGCGGCATCAGCGACCAGACCGGCGATTGGCGCGCCCCGATCGCCTTGCTGCTCGAAACCTATTCGAGAAACCCGGAGGGCAAGCATCGATGCCTCGAGCTCATGGTCGAGCACGGCATCACCCTTCCAGACACGCCGCCGATGGCCGTGCATCGCGGTCGGCTCGATCTGCTCGAGCGTCATCTGGGCGCCGATCCGAACCTGCTCCGGCGAACGTTCTCGCACGCCGAACTCTTCCCTCCGGAGCTCGGATGCGGGCAGGACGGGTCGCTGGCGTTTGTCGGCACGCCGCTTGGCGGGGCGACGCTCCTGCACATGTGCATCGATTACGGCGAACTCGAGATCGCCGAGTGGCTGCTCGACCGCGGCATGGACGTGAACATCCGCGCCGCGACCGGCGCCGACGGATTCGGCGGCTACACGCCGCTCTTCTCGGCGGTCGTCTCGTACACGTGGTACGTGCGGTCCAAGTACGCGAGGCCGAAGCCGGATCGCGATCGCCTCGCGGAGCTGATCATCACTCGCGGCGCCGACCCGAACGCGCGCGCGTCGATCCGCAATCGCATCCACAGCGACGTCGTCCACGAATATCGCGACGTGACGCCGTTCGAGTACGGAGAACGCTTTCACGATCAGGATCTCGTCTGCACGCCGGCGATGAGGCTCATTGGGATTTCAGGATCTGATTCAGGAGTTCAGGATTGGTTCAGGATGTCCCTCTTGCTATAGTCTCCAGCAGGTGTGCCAGCGCCTGATAGATCAGGAGAGCAAGATGATTCGCTCAATTCACGTGCTGACCGGATTGATCCTGATCGCTGCTGGCGGCTCCCTGTTCGCGCAGAGCCGGACCGTTCCGAAAGAGTTCGATCATGTGCGCACCCTGGGCCGCGCGCTGTCCGAGTTCAGGGACGGCCGCATCCAGGTGGCCGCGGCCTACTACTACTCGCAGGCGAACCACGATACGCCCTGGCTGCTGATCGAGCTCGGCGCCCTCGGCGAGCAGGTGACGCAGATCGATCGCGACCGAATCGAGCTCGTCACTCCGAGTGGCCGAGTCGTGCGGCTTGCCTCTCAGACGCGCTGGGCGGCAGATTCGCGTCGCAACTCGCTCCTGCTCCAGCAGGCCGCGCCGTTGCGCCACCCGGTCGCGTCGTATTTCACCCCCGCGAACGGTCAGACGCGGCTCCGCTTCTTCACGCATCCTCCCAACCCCGGCACCGTGCAGGAGGTCGTCTACCTCGCGCCGAAAGAGCTGGTGCTCGGCGATCTGCTGTTCGAGTCGCCGACGCGGTTGTGGGACGAGGGCACCTACGCGCTGGTCATCCGATACGACGGCGGCGGAAGCCGTCCTGCCGATCGAGCTGCGGTAGCGCGCGGCGACAGCGACAGGGGATCAGGGCACGACGTTGATGGTGAAGGTCAGCGTCGACGTGCCGACGCGCCCTGTGATCTCCCAGCATCCAGCTGACGGGAAGGCCAGAGCCGTCGGCTGCAATCCCGTGTCGCCGTATCCCGACGGAATTTCGGCGCGCAGTGGCGGTGCATCACCATCGAGGCGACGACCCGTGATCGTCAACTGACCTCGAACGCCTCTCCGCCATTGCACCTTCGGCCAGCGCAGCGACCCGTCGCTCAGTAACTGGCCCACGTCACCCGGGAAGACGAGCACACCGTTTGGAAAGTCACCAAAGCCCACCCGCAATGCGCCGTTGCCATGAAGGTCGGATGTGGCGAGTAGCGCAACATCTTCTCGTTCAGATGGTCCCCAAGTCTACCCCTGTTGGTGACCGTGTCGACCACTGGAAAACGACAGTCACCAACGCGCAGCCACGGCCGCCGCCTCGCGCGGCATCAACTCGCGCCCGCCCCGGCTGAGACACGAGCACTCGGGAGAGAGAAGCGCAGGCTACTCGGAAGCAGGGACGCGAAAAGGTTGGAAGGCCAGCAATCCTCGCATGCGCTTCAGGTCCGCGCGCGCCCGTTTGGTCGCGTCTCGTGCCCGGGCGACGAGGACCCTGTGCATTCCGGCAGGTCTGGTGGCTGGATTCGATGAGGCGTTGATTTGCAATCCTGGCGCGGTCGTCCATAACCCCTCCCGGGCTTTGGTGAGGGCACGGACCCACTCGCGCAGGGAGGGGGCTCTCCGAAAGTTGCTCTATCGTAGCTCTTTGGAGAATGAATGTCGAAGAAACCAGGAACGCGCCGAACAGGGTTCAGCCAGAGGTAGGTGTATTGTCCCCGGATGCTTCATACGCGCCGCCTGGATACCGTCATTGAAACCCCGCGGTTGCTGTTGCGCGTGCCCGGTCTCGCGGAGTTCGAGGCGTGGTCGGCCTTCATGGCAGACGAGGAGGAGGCGCGCTTCATCGGCCAGACGCAACCTCCGGCACTGGTGTGGCGCGGCATTGCAACGATGGCCGAGCTCATGGGCGATCGCCGGGGTACGGAATGTTCTCAGTGTTCGAGAGAGCAACCGGCCGGTGGATTGGCCGCGTCGGTCCGTGGCAGCCGCACGGGTGGCCCGGTCCTGAAGTTGGTTGGGGTGTGATCCGCGAGGTGTGGGGCACCGGCTACGCGTTCGAGGCGTCAGTCGCGTCGATGGACTTCGTCGTGGACGTCCTCGGCTGGACCGACATCATCCACTCGATTCATCCCGACAACATCCGCTCCCAACGGCTGGCGCGGCGTCTCGGCTCCTCGAATCGCGGGCCAGGCAGGCTGCCGCCGCCATACGAACGCGATCCGGTCGATGTGTGGGGACAAACCGCGACCGAGTGGAAGGTCAACAGAGTCAAGCTGTCGTAAGGTTGTTGGCTGGATTCGATTTGGAGAATGAATGCGCATCCACGCCTTCAAGGACCAGAAATCGCTCGAGGCGTGGTACAGGAAGAACCACGACAAGGCGGACGAGTTATGGCTCAAGATCGGGAAGAAGGGGTCGGGGCTCAAGAGCGTCACGAACGCGGAATCGCTCGACGTCGCGCTGATGTGGGGATGGATCGACGGCCTCCGCAAAAGCTTCGACGACAAGAGCTTCCTCCAACGCTACACGCCGCGAGGCAAGAAGAGCATCTGGAGCCAGATCAACCGCGAGCACGTCGCGCGGCTGACGAAAGCCGGGAAGATGACCGCGTTCGGCCTCGCGCAGGTGGAAGCCGCGAAGGCCGACGGGCGGTGGGCGAACGCCTATGCCTCGGGCAGCAAGCTCGAAACGCCCGACGATCTCCTCGCGGCGATCGCGGATGAACCGAAGGCGCTCGAAACGTATCGATCGCTCAACGCCGCCAATCGCTACGCGCTGGCGTTCCGGCTCCACCACACGAAGACCGACGCGGGGCGGAAGAAGAAGATCGAGACGTTCGTCGAGATGCTGAAGCGGGGCGCGACGATCTACCCACAGAATGCGCCGAAACCTTGTAAGTTCTGAATTCTGAGTTCTGACTTCTCAAGAACATCAGGATG
>CAVREM010000050.1:0-87021 GCA_963720005.1 uncultured Acidobacteriota bacterium
AGTCTCGCGTGCACGTGTCTGGCATCGCGCATCACCTGTACTGCGCGGGACGCCTCGCCGACCGGACCGGACGGCCCGGGCGCTGATTACGGCTGGCGATGCCGCTCGTGAGGTGTACGCCACTGAAGACGCGGTGCGGCATTATCGCGGGGCGCTCGAGGTCCTGGCGGATACGACCGGGGACCCGCGCACGACACTGGGCGTGCAGGAAACGCTTGCCGACCAACTCGCGCTGCTCGGGGATCGGCGCGCAGCGATGGAGCAGTACGAGCACGTCAGCGGCGCCTATGGCGCCGCGGTCGATCAGGCCCGCATCGCCCGCAAGACGGGGACACTCCACTGGCACGCCGGCAACCGCGGCGAAGCGATGGCGGCCTATCAGCGAGCGCTGGACACGCTCTCCGGTTTGCCGGCACCTCTTGAAGCCGCCCACCTCTATCAAGAGCTCGGGCTGGCAGCGTTTCGCAACGGTGACAACACGCAGGCCGTCGAGTGGGCCGATCGCGCGCTGCGATCCGCAGAGCAGGCGCTGACCGAGCCCGGCGCGGATGCGGCTCCCATTCGCAGGGCGGCAACGGTGGCGATCGCGCAGGCGACCAACACGATCGGCGTGGCGCTGGCGCGATCGGGGCAACTCGACGCCGCTCGCGAGCGCATCGAGCGCAGCCTCACGACCGCGCAGGATCTCGGTCTTCTCGAGGTCGCGTGCCGTGCCTACGCCAATCTCGGCGTGCTCTACAGCTCGGTCGAGCCCAAGCGTGCGATCGAGGTATCACTGACTGGCCTCGAGGTGGCGTCGAAGATCGGCGCCGCATCGCTCCAGTCGTACATCTACGCGAACCTGGCGGCGGCGTACTGCGCACTCACGGATCGCTGCGAAACGGAAGGCCTCGAGGCGGCGACACGCCGCAGCGGCACTCGATCGCGAACTGGGACAACTGGACCACCTTGCCGTACCGCTCGTCGTGATCGCGCAAATCCATCAGTGCCGCGGCGAGCTTCAGAAGGCGGACGAGGCGTATCGCGAAGCGCTCGCGCTGGCTGAGAAAATCGGCGAACCGCAGTTGATCGTTCCCTGCTACGACGGCCTGGCGACGATTTATCTGGATCGAGGCGACCATGTGCGGGCTGAGGAGTTCATGCAGAAAGCCCGGCTGCTGTGCGAACGAGCCGGGCTCGATCCTGATACGCTTCTTCTGCTTCCGTTTCTGTGCTGACGAAGGTCGACCCATGATGTCCCCAACCCTGACGCCAGTTCAGTCCGGACAGCGCGCGCCCGACTTCGTCGTGTCGGCGGTGCACGAGGATCGAACGATCTCGCTGGCCGATTACCGCGGGAAGTCTCCGCTTCTGCTCGGTCTGTTTCCAGGGCTGTACTGCCCGTTCTGTAGACGGGCACTGGCGCAGATGGCGACGACGTCGCGTCAACTCAATCGCTCGGCGTCGATGTGCTGGCCATCGTCGGCACCGAACTGGAGAACGCCCGGCTGTATTTCAAGTACCGACCCACGAGCATGCCGCTCGGCGCAGATCCGCAATTGACGACCCACCGGTCATACGGCGTGCCACGACCTGAGCCCACGCCTGAGCTGATGCAGATGGTCGAGAGCCGTACATCAACCCGACCGGCGAGCTGCCGGCGCCGCTGCCGATACCGGCTGCGCCGAAGCACTCTCCGTGTTGGATGGCTTCAAGCCGACACCAACCGACCGGCGCGACCAGGAAACGAAGTTCACACAACTCAAGGGTCAGTTCCTGATCGACCGGGACGGTGTCGTCCGGTGGTCCCAGATCGAGTGCGAAAGAGGGCTTCTCCGGAATGGGTAAATCTCCCTCACACGATGAACTGCTCGATGCGGCGAGCTTCGTGCTCGGCACCGCCCCACGCATCTCGGGTGACCGACGACATGTTTTGTGACGACGTCGGTTTCGTAACCAGGAATTCCTCGAAGGCGACACCGTTCAGCGAGTAGCTGAGGTGCTGAGCGTATAGCCAGGCGATTCAGGGCTCTCGCGTCGAAACGGCAGCAGATACGCTCCGTCCCGCTACGGAACGAACGCGACGAGCAGTATGCTCAGGGAATGAATCCGCGATCCCAGCGCCGACTCGCTTACGCGATTGCCAGCGACCCACAGGACACTCATCATTATAATCTCGGCGAGTTCTGAACCCGCACGTTCATGCTGACCCCGGGTGTTCGCTTCGGTCCGTACGAGATCGGCGCGCCGGTCGGCAGCGGCGGCATGGGCGAGGTCTATCGTGCCCACGATGCACGACTTGACCGGACCGTCGCCCTGAAGGTCCTCCCGCAAGCGCTGACCGCCGACACCCAGGCCCTGCAGCGCTTCGAGCGGGAAGCGCGGGCAATCGCCGCGCTCAGCCATCCGAACATCTGCACGATTCACGACGTCGGCGAGGCGTCGGATCGCCGAAAGTTCATCGTCATGGAGCTGCTCGAGGGTGAGACCCTGCGACAGCGCCTCGATCGAGGCCATCTGGACGCCCCGATGCTCGTGGAGATCGCGATCGCGCTTGCCGGCGCGCTGGACGCTGCACACAAGAAGGGGATCGTTCATCGCGATATCAAGCCGTCGAACATCTTCCTGTCGATTCACGGTCCGAAGCTGTTGGACTTCGGCCTGGCGATGCCGTCGATCGCGTCGATGGTAGACGCGTCACGATCCACGACCGTCGCCGCACTGACCGAGGCGGGAGCCATCGTCGGCACCGTGGCCTACATGTCGCCAGAGCAACTGCGCGCTGAGGCCCTGGATCCGAGGACCGATCTGTTTTCCTTTGGCGCGGTTCTCTACGAGATGGCGACGGGACGGCCGGCGTTTCCCGGCAACACACCCGCCGTGATTGCCAATGCGATTCTCGAGAAGACGCCTCGTCCGCTTCGCCAGGAGAACGCTTCGGTGCCTGTCGACCTCGAGCGCGTCATCAATCGCACGCTCGAGAAGGACCGCGAGCTTCGATACCAGAGTGCGTCCGATCTTCGATCGGATCTCGAGAGAGTCAGACGCGACCGCATGACGGTCTTGCCCGCTCCGTCATTGGGAGATCCTGCCGCTCGATCGCCCAGCCGACGTGTGCTGGTCCTGGGGGCGCTGGTCGCAGCGGTCGCGCTCGGCGTCGCGGGAATCGCGTATCGCTTCGTCACATCGGCCAGCGTCATCACCTCGCTCGCGGTGCTGCCGTTCACGCACGAGGGGAGCGATCCCAACACCGAGTATCTGAGCAGCGGCATGACCGAGAGCCTCATCAACAGCCTCTCGCAGTCGGCGAGCATTCGGGTGCTGTCGCGCAACACCGTCGCCGGGTTCAAGGGGCGCGACGTCGACCCTCAAGTGGCGGGACGAGAACTGCAGGTCGACGGCGTGCTCACAGGGCGCGTGACGACGCGGGGCGACGTGCTCGACATCCAATCCGAGCTCGTGGATGTGGCCAGTGGCGCGCAGCTGTGGGGACAGCGGTACAGCCGGCCCATGTCCGCGCTCCTCACGATTCAGGAAGAGATCGTCACGGAGATTGCCAACACGCTCCGGCTGACGCGGAGCGGGGAGGACGAACGCCGGATCGCGCGGCAGTACCCGGAGAACACGGAAGCCTATCGGCTGTATCTTCGCGGCCGTTACTACTTCGATCAGCGAACGGCGGATGGCACCAGACTGAGCATCGAATCGTTCCAGGAAGCCATCAAGAAGGATCCGGATTACGCCCTCGCCTATGCCGGCCTGGCCAATGCCTATGTGCCGAGCGATACCGTGCTGCCGCCGGCCGCGAATTGCGTCCTTGCCAAGTCGGCAGCCGACAAGGCTCTCGACAGCGATGATTCGCTTGCGGAAGTGCAGACGGCAGTCGGGCGCGTGCGGCAATACTGCAATTGGGATTGGCCGGGCGCCGAGCGGGCGTTCAAACGTGCGCTGCGAATTGAATCCGCGATACGCCGAGGCCCATCACATGTACTCGCACTACCTCACGCCGATGGGGCGGTCCGAGGAGTCGGTGCGCGAAGCCCAGCTGGCGCTCGATCTCGATCCGCTCGATGTGCTGCTCAATGTCCATCTTGGCTGGGCCTATCTGCACAGCGGTCGACTCGACGAGGCGATCGCGCAATCACTCAAGGCGGTCGCGATGGATCCCAACCTCGAAGTGGCGCGCTCGGCTTTAGGGCGCGCCTATCTGGGGAAGAAGATGTACGTGGAGGCCCTCGGCGAGTTTCAAAAAATGGTCACGCTCGCTGGAGGTGTGGCCACCGGACCCGATACGTACCTGGGGTACACATTCGCGGTGATGGGCAGGAAAGCCGAAGCGCTCGGCAAGCTGGATCTCCTGCAGGGACGTTATCGACAAGGGACCGCGTCGGCGTACGACCTGGCCCTGCTCTACGCGGGACTCAATGACCGGGATCGGGCGTTGGAGTGGTTGGAGAAGGCGTTTACGGAGCGGTCCGGCGGTCTGCTGCAGCTGAAGGCCGACATCATGTTCGATCCGATCCGCTCAGATGCTCGATTCGAGAGCCTCGTCCGCCGATTGGGTCTTCCGCCGACGTAACCGGACACAGAACCGTGCGGTTGGCGGTGACGTCCTGGCGCTCAACATCCCCCCTACGCCTCCCGCGTGCGCGGAGAGAGCTCAGCCAACCTAAAGAGGTTGTCTTTCCACCGGCAGACGGTCTTCCGGCGACCGCTTCTCCATCTGAAAGATCTCCTGCACGCTGATGTAGTCCTTGTAGCCGAGGCGCGCGATTGGCCGCAATTTGGCGACGTCAATCCGTCCGTCAGCGGTCAGCGCGCCGTCGTCAATGTGGACGGCAAGGACGCGGCCGATGACCATGCGGTGGACTGACGAAGGCTTGCGGCCTGGCAGCGTGACGATTTGGTGCAGCCGGCACTCGAACTGCACGGGGGAACCCTTGACCCTCGGCGGCCGCACCAGCCGCGATGGCTCCGGCTCGAGGCCGGTGGCGGCCATCTCGTCAACGGCACGATCGACGATCCAGGCGGTCTCGTTCATCTGATCTTTCTGAGCCCACGTCGCCATGTTGTAGACGAACTCGCCGGTGGCTTCCACATTGGCGACGGTGTCCTTCTTCCCGCCGTCCACCTCGTGGACGCCGGCCGAGAACAGCACGAACGGCGGATCGTAGCTGAGGAGGTTGAAGAAGCTGAACGGCGCGAGGTTGGTCACGCCAGCAGCATCGACCGTCGAGATCCACCCGATCGGCCGGGGCACGACGCACGCCTTCAACGGGTTATAACGCAGGCCGTGGTCGTTTTTGTCGGTTTCGTAGTACATCGACGCCTCAGGATAGAATCCGCTGCACGGTTGCGGGCCGAACATCTTCTCGCGACGTGTCCGTTTTTCCTAATCGGCTGTTGCCGACATCCTGGAGGGAGCTTTCATATGAACCCACGATCGTTCGTCCTCGCGTCCGTCATCCTCAGCATTCCCGCACTCGTCTCCGCCCAGAATCCCATGATGGCGGCTGTGAAAGCACAGCACGACCAGGTGAAGGGGTACCTGTTGAAGACGGCCGAGGCGGTGCCGGAGAACCTCTATTCCTTCAGAGCGACGCCAGAGGTGCGCACGATCGCGCAGCTCATCGGCCACGTTGCTGACGGCTCGGCCGGGATCTGCGCCTCCGCGAGCGGCGACAAGCCGCCTTCACTCGACGCCGAGAAATCGATGACCACGAAGGCGCAACTCTCCAAGGCGCTGGCCGAGGCGCTGGCCTTCTGCGACAAGGTGATCGCCGGCATGGACGACAAGCGGGCGATGGAAACCACCAAGTTCTTCGTCGGCGGGTCGTCGACGCGCGGGATGATTCTCGCCTTCAACACCTCGCACAATTTTGAACACTACGGCAATCTCGTCACCTACATGCGCCTGAACAAGATCGTGCCGCCGTCTTCGGCCGGCGGCGGCGCCGACTGACGCCTTCCGTAGCGTCGCGAGGGGCCGAGGCCCCTCGCGCCAGTCCCCTCCACACCATCCGCGTGCAAGCCCAAGACAAGGGAGCGGTCATGTCCAGAGGAACGCCTGAGCAGGTCCTGAAATCGATCGTTGACGGAATCAACACCGGAAATCTCGACGCTCTCATGACTCTCTATGAGCCGGACGCAGCCTTTGCGGCGCAGCCTGGAAGCCTCGCTCATGGCTTGAAGGGTGTCCGTGAATCGGTGGCCGCTTTCCTTGCCATGAATGGGACACTCGATCTCAAAGTGACAAGGGTCCTCGAGGCAAGCGATCTGGCGCTCGTCGTTGGTGAGTGGTCGTTCGCGGGAACCGGGCCAGACGGCGCACCGGTGAAGCTGACGGGACACAACGCTGATGTTCTGCGTCGTCAAGCCGACGGTTCCTGGCGTTTCGTGATCGATAACCCCTGGGGAACTTCTTGAACCTCTAAGCCATAATCAAAAACGTGCCGTTCAAGAGTCAAGCCCAGCGCCGGAAGTTCGCGCAGCTCCTGGTGGAAGGAAAGATCTCGAACAAGACGTTCGAGGAGTGGAATCGGGAGACCGGAAAGAAGAAACTGCCGGAGCGCGTTCGAAAACGACGCAGCGCCGTGAAGAAGCGCTGAGGCGCGGCCAAGTCCTTCGCGTCCCTATTGCTTCGGGTTGTTGCTGACGATGAAATTCGTCAACGCATCCCGATACAGCTCCGGCGCGATGCCGGCCATGTAGGACGACAGGTGCCCGCGGTTCCTCAGGATCACGCGTTGGAAGTTCGGCGCCTCCCGCCACAGGCGGTGCGTGCGCGTGTACGGCTGGTCGAACTCGCCGACGACGGCGAGAATCGGGAAGGTGATCTTCTTCAGCTCGAGCGGCGGACGCGCCACGGCCGCCGGGACGGGCTGCGACGAGAGTTGCGATTCATCGTTCGCGTTCGCCACGCCAGCCTTGGCGGCTTCTGACGCCTGACGCGCCTGGTACAGCTTGCGGGCTTCGGCGTCGAGCGGCGCTGTGCCCGTCGGATCGGGCGGAATCAGCTTCGCGAACTCGCTGTTCTCATCCTCGCGCACGCCCGATCCGCCGAAGTGCGCGGTGATGAACCGCTCCGGCGCGCGCGCCATCAGCTGACTGGTGATCGAGCCGCCCATCGAAAACCCGCCGATGTGCGCACGCTGGATCTTCATCGCATCCATGAACGCGAGCACGTCGAGGTCCATGTTCGGTGTCCGGCGCTGTCGTTTGCCGTCCGGCCCCACCGTCTGCCCGTGGCCGCGCATGTCGATCGCGAGCACGCGGTTCGTTTTGGCGAGGCTCGCCCCGAGCCCGTTCATCATCCAGTTGAGCGCCGTGCCGCCCGAGCCATGGATGAGGATGACGGGCGTGCCAGTCCCCCATTCCAGGTAGTGGAACTTGGTGCCATCGGGGTGCGTCCAGAACTTCTCCTGCCAGCCGCTGGAGACGAGCGGCACGTTTGGCAGCTCATGAACCTGCGCCGCCGGGATGGCGGGCCTGCCCACCGAAGCTCGAAGAGCGAAGGTGGGTAGCACGAGAGTGGACACAATCAGGGCCAGCGACAACACGAGGTGGCGCATTGTGATCCCTCCTTGACGAAAAATGCGCCAGGATTGTACACCTGCGGAATGAGGTCCCGGCCCCTCGGCGATCGCCAGGGCCCTCGACTGCGCTCGGGCCAAGGCCCCGCACCACGAAAATCCCTCGTCGATTCACGGATGTGCAGAAGTATGCTCAGGGTTTCACACGCCGTCGATAGAGCGGCGAGGGGGAATCATGCGGTACATCGCGATTGTCATCACCGGCGCGCTGCTCGCAGCGACGCCGGCAGCGGCACAGACGCAAGTGCCGGAACTACATCCGTACGGCCTCGACCCGTACAAGCCCAGCGACGCGGCAATCCTGAGAACGTATGGCGGCACGCTCGTTCAGCAGACGCCGCTGCTCGAGCTCAGGCAGCTCGATCCGTACAAGCCCAGCCACGCAGCACTGCTCCGCCAGATCGGGAACGGCATCCCACAGTGGAGTCATTTCTCCTGGTACCCGAATGCGCCGGTACCGGCGCCTTTGATGCTGCCGGCCACGCCGCCCGCGATGAGCGCCGCCAGCCAGACCGGTGTGACGCCCGGCAATGTCGTCGTCATCCTCGTTCCGCCCAACGGTCAGTCCAGCGTCCCGCGCATCTCGCCCGAACGGCCTGGCGCTGCCCATTCCGCCGCTCCCACAGCCGCGGGTTCCGGGATCTGCGCCGGGTGGACTGAGGAAGGTCCGCCTCACTCCCGAGCAAGCGGCTCAGACGCTCAGGGGATTGGCCTACGACTCGCCGACCCCGAACGGGTCGGTTGACAACGCGCCGCAAGATCAGCCGGTCGAGCCATAATCGCCGCCACGAAGGAGGAGATCATGCGCGTGCTTCAGACGACAGTGGCGGTGTGCGTGCTCGCCGCAGCGACGGCGGCGCTGGCGCAGGAGAGCGGCATCCGCGTTCGCAGCATCCGGGTACTGGCCACCGATCCCGAAGCGATCGCCACCTTTTACAAGAAGGCGTTCGGCATGTCCGAGATACGCCGGGTGGGCGACTCGCCGACGTTCAAGGAGATCATCATCAACTCCGGCTCGACGCCGGAGCTGGCCAGGAAGGCAGTGACGACGGCGATCGTGATCGCGACGCGTCCGAAGGATGCGCCTGCCGGCGCGATGGCGTCGCTGATTCTCGAAGTGCCCGACCTGAACAAGGCGATCGAAGCGGTGAAGGCTAATGGCGGCACCCTGATGCGGCCGCCAGGCAAGAGCGGCGACCTGATGTTTGCCTTCCTCAAGGATCCGGACGGCAACCAGGTCGAGCTCGTGATGTCTCCGAAGTAGGTCGTGTAGGCCGACCCTTTAGGGTCGGCAACGTCAGCCTGCCTTGAGGACGACGGGGACGTGCGGTCGTATCCGCACGTCCTGCGTGTCGAGGTCCGACGCCGGCGGATGCGGATCGGGCCAGTCCATGTAGTTCCGTTCGCGCCGGCGGATCGCGCGGTAGCGCGAGAACGCGTCGCGTTCATTTTCGAAGCCGACCGCCGAGCGCCATGTCGAGCCGCGGAACGTGTGCGCGAACATGCGGCGGCCGTTCCGCAGCACATACGCCGGGTCGTGCCAGAAGGCGGTCGCCATGTGCCGCACCTTCATCCAGCGCTCTTCCCGCCACCGCATGAACTCGATCTCGCCGGCGTCGAGATGCGAGCTGCGCGTCACGGCCGTCGTGCCGTCGTACTCGTCGACGCGGCGGTTCACGATGAGATCCCGTTCGCGGAAGTCGCGCGTCATCGGCGTGCCCGGATACGGCGTCGGATGCTGAATGTAGGGCCAGTCGACATGTTCGCGGGCGAATGACAGGTTCGCGGCGATCGACTCCCGCGTGTCGTCCGGGTTGCCGACGATCAACCCGCCAACCACCAGCATGCCGTTGCGGTGGAGGACCTCGATCGCGTCGAGCGTGGCATTGCGCCTGGGACGCCCCTCGTCGCGCCGGCTGTTCTTCGCCCGTGCCTTCAGGAACGCGAGGTCCTCGTCGAGAATGTTCTCGATGCCGAGGAAGACGTAGCGGAACCCGGCCCGGCGCATCAGCGGGCCGAGTGTCGCGCCATGCGCCGCGATTGGCGCCGTCATTCCCTGCACGATGTAATCGACGTCGTCGAGGCCGGCCTCGACGATCGCGCGGCACAGGGCTTCGAACCGCGGGACATCAATCGTGATGTTGTCGTCGACGAAGAAGATGACGCGCGCGCCCCTGTTCCGCGCATCGCGGATGTCGTCGATCACCCGGGAAATCGGGAAGCGGTGAAAATTGCGGCCCCGCATCTCGATGATCGAGCAGAAGCTGCAGTCGTAGGTGCAGCCCCGCGATGTCTCGACGACGTCGACGTCTCGGCCGAGCATCGTGTACCCCGAAAGGACCCGGGCCGCGCGGTTCGGGGGCTTGATCGTCCCGTCCTCGATGGCGGTCACCGGTCGCGGCGGCGTGCATTGGAACGTCGTTCCAATCCGGTACCAGAGTCCTGCGACCGCTGACAGCGGCATCCCGCCCTCGAGCGCGCGTACCAGATCCCGGAACGTCAGGTCCGCTTCGCCCCTGACGATGAAGTCCACGCCGATGTCGGGGTGCATCCAGGCGTCTGGCGCCAGACTGGGATCGTAGCCGCCGACGACCACGCGGACGGCAGGGTCGATCGATCGGATGAACGCAATGATTCGCCGCGCCGTGGCGCGCTGAAACGTCATCACCGAAAGGCCGACCAGCTCGGGGCGTAAGATCGCGCACGAGGCGCTCGACGGTCTGTCGGACGGAAGATTGTGCGAGCACGAGGTCGGCGATCGCGACCTGATGCTGCGGATCGACGTTGCCGGCGAGCGATGCCAGCGCGCCGTTGGGCATCCGGATCGCCAGCACAGGCGTGTGCTCGAACGAGTCGGGCATCGACAGCAGCAGAATCCGCATCTCCGCCGGAGTCTACGCCTTCCGTTGGTCGAGGCCAAACCCTTTCCTGACAGCTGAGTCCTCCAAGTTCCGGCGATTCGGTCAAGTCTTCTGGACGCGCGGGTAAACCGGTCGAAGCCGCGTCAGGCATAGTGAGCTGTCAGGACAATGGAGGCTCAGACATGACAGCACTCGCGGCAGCCACGGCGGCGACGGACATCGACGGCCTGAAGACGCGGCTCAAAGCCACGTGGATGGACGGGAACTACGACGCTGTTCTCGCGCTTCATGGAATCGAGCGCAGTGCAGTTCCTCGATCGACTGGACATCCGGGCGGGAACATCGCTGCTCGATGTCGCGTGCGGCTCAGGTCAGCTGGCCCTCATCGCGGCTCGTCGCGGCGCGAACGTCACAGGCGTCGACATCGCCACCAACTCGATCGAGGCGGCGCGAGGCCGCGCGGCGGCGGAAGGTCTCGACGCGCGGTTCGACGAGGGCGACGCCGAGGCGCTGCCCTACGCCGAGGGCCGCTTCGACGTGGTCGCGACCATCTTCGGCGCGATGTTCGCGCCGCGTCCCGAGCTCGTGGCCGCCGAGCTGGTTCGCGTCTGCCGTCCCGGCGGGACGATAGCCATGGCGAACTGGACGAAGGAAGGATTCATCGGCCAGATGTTCAAGACCATCGCGCGGTTCATCGCGCCTCCGGGCATGCCGTCGCCGGTACTGTGGGGCGACGAGACCGTCGTGCGTGAGCGGTTCGGCGCGAGCGTCTCCGACCTGCGCTTGAAGCGGGTGATTTACCGGTTCGACTATCCGTTTTCTCCGGCGGACGTCGTCGAATTCTTCGGCAGGAATTACGGACCGACCACTCGCGCATTCGCCAGTCTCGGCGAGGCCGAGCGCGAGGCGCTCCGATCGGATCTGGTCGCGCTGTGGACGTCGCACAACACCGCGGGTTCTCCGTCGCGCACGGCGGTCGACGCAGAGTACCTGGAGGTTGTCGGCGTTCGCGCTTGACCGGCGACCCTTAAAGGGTCGCCCTACCAATTCAGCGGATGTCGACGCGGGCCGTTACCGGAAAGTGATCCGAGGGGTAGCGGCCTCCCTCGTTGTACAGGACCGTCTCGACCGATTGGACCTGGATCGGACCGCCCACGAGGATCCAGTCGATGCGCGCCGTGTCGCCCGGGCGCGGCGGTCCGAACCCACCCATCGTGGCGGGCGGGCCCCGATGCTCCTCCGCCGTCGTCCAGGCATCGCGGAGGAAATCGCCCGTCAGGTCGCGCCAGACCGGACTCTCCTCAGCCGACGAGTTGAAATCGCCCAGCACGATGACGGCGCTCCCAGGTGGGAGACGGTTGAGGCGCTCCTTGATGATCCGAGCGGCATCGAGCTGCCCTGGGCCTGTCCTTGGTGAGAAATGCGTGTTGAAGGCGTAGAACTGGCGGCCGGTGGCGCGGTGATGAAATCGCGCCCATGTCACGATGCGGCCCAGGCGCGGTTCGGCCGTGCTCGGAACGTCTGGCGTCGGCGACAGCCAGAAGTTGCCCGACTCGATCGGACTCAGTTCGGCGAAGCGATAGAAGATCGGCGTGTACTCGCTGAGGGCCTGCCCGCCGTTGAGCCCGCGGTCGACGCCGATCCAGCGATAATCCTTCAACGCCGACGCGAGGTACTCGAGCTGCTCGCGAATCACTTCCTGCAGCCCGACGACGTCGGGCGCTGAGCGTTCGATGGTCTGAGCGACCAATGCCTTCCGGTTCGGCCATGAGTTCTCACCGTCGTCGATGTACGCCGTCCGGATGTTGAAGGTCATCAGCCCGAGAGGCAACTGGGCCGAGACGCGGCCGCTCGATGCCCAGATCAGGGCTGCGGCCAATGATCCGACGAGCACCGGACGAACGAACCGTCGCATGGTAGAGCTTCAGTTTACGCGACCGGTCTTACCCGAGGGGCTTCGCCCCTCGGACTCCCCGACACGCTCTCTCGCGCGCCGCTGCGTCGGCGCGCTCCGTTCGCGTGGCTCGCTCGCGCGCTCGCTCGCGACGCAGGCCAGCTGGTTTGTGAGATAGCTTCTAGGCGCCGCAGCCTGCAACCGCAGCGCATCGCCGCGCGCCACCTGCGCCAGGATCCAATAAGCAAGCAGCATCGCAGCCGCGAGGACGGCTAAGGCGACCGTCTCCTTCCAGAACGCGCTGTCGAACCCTGTCTTCCAGAGGAGCAGCCGGTCCCCTGCCGGCGCCTGCCACTCGGCCTGCCCGTGGAGCCACAGATCGAGGTTCGAGTAGACATTGCCGCTGGTGTGCAGCACCACGGCCGGGAGGATGGAATTCGTGAGGTGGGTGACGGTGCCGTAAATCGCCGCGACCGCCATGTAGTACGGCCAAAGTACGGGCGTGAAATCCAGGTGCACGAGCGCGAACATCGTGCCGGTGATCAGGATCGCGATCCAGATGCCGTGAGCTCTCTCGATCGGCCCCTGCATGTAGCCGCGGAACGCCGCTTCCTCGACAACGCCGGCGATGAGAGCGCCCATGAGCAGCAGGGCGAGCACCGTCGATCGCGGCACGCCGCCGAGATCGGGCATCTCCTGAGCGGGCAGCGCGACCAACTGGTTTACGATGCGAAGGGCGAGGACGAGCGCCACGATTCCGAGTCCGCCCGCGACGAGCGATGCGATCCAGGCGCGCCACGAGATCCGGTTCGCGCGCAGGCTCGCGCGGCGATCGAGCGAGGTTGATGCAGGAAGTCCGGCGCCGTTCAGGTACAGCCAGAAAATCCAGAGATATGCGGCCATGACCGGAATCGCCCAGGGGAACCCGGTGAAGTAGCGGAAATTGGCCGCGTACAAGATGTTGCGAGGGATGGTGCCGGCGACGACGACGGCCACGCCGATAATCACGGCCTGGAACATCAACGCGGGGTAGTCTATGTGATTAGCGGAGGATACGGTGATGCGTCGCGGCGTGGTGATGGCTCTGATGCTGCTCGGGTTGTGGATGATGACGGATAGCGGCGTGTCGGGACAGGACCTCGGTCGATTCACGCGAAACGTGAACGTCAACGGCCTGACGTTTCCCGTACTCGACTACGGCGAAGGCTCACCGGTGCTCCTGCTGCACGGCTTCCCGGACGATCGCTTCCTGTGGCGGAATCAAGCGACGGCGCTGACAAATGCCGGCTTGCGAGTGATCGCGCCCGATCTGCGCGGCTTCGGCGATGCTCCGCGGCCAGGCGACCCGGCCGAGTACGGACTCGACATCGCGGCGAAAGATGTGATCGGGATCCTCGACGCGATGCGTATCGGCCAGGTTCAGATGGTTGCCCACGACTGGGGCGCGGCGCTCGGCTGGCGCATCGCGGGCCTGTATCCAAACCGCGTCTCGCGCTACGTGGCGCTGTCGGTCGGCGCCCCCGGCGGCGCGCCGACGGCGGAGCAACGCGAGAAGTCCGCCTACATGGCGTTCTTCCGCAAGCCGGGCGTCGAAGACGAGATTCAGCGCGACGACTGGAAATGGTTCCGGGACTGGCTTCGCAACGCGGCCGACACCAAGCGCTACATCGAACGCCTGTCGAGGCCGGGAGCATTGACCGCCGGACTGAACTGGTATCGCGCCTCGAATGCACGGCCCGCAGGCTCGGCGCCGCTCGTCGTCACCTGCCCGGTGCTCGGGATCTGGAGCGACGGCGACGCCTACCTCACCGAGGAGCAAGTGCGGACGTCCGGCGAGCGCATCAAGGGATCGTTCCGGTACGAGAAGATCACCGGCGCCTCGCACTGGATGATGCTCGACAAGCCGAACGAGCTGAACCGACTGCTGCTCGCGTTTCTCGAGCGCGAAATCTGATCTTACCGAGGGGCTTCGCCCCTCGGACTCCCCCACACGCTCTCTCGCGCGCCGCTTCGTCGGCGCGCTTCCACCTTCGCTGAAGCTACGGTGGACGGGCCGTTCGCGCCTGCCCACCGTAGCAGCGGTGGCGTTCAACGCTGCGAAGGTGGGTGGCTCGCTCGCGCGCTCGCTGTGCGGGTCAGCTGGTCTTGAGAGCCTCTACTGAACCGTTACGGTTCCCTGGAAGTTCGCGTTCGTATCGGCCAGGTGATCGTGGAACCCGCAGGTTCGTCGAGTCGTCAGCGCCGCTGACAGCGCCTGCTGGTTTGGATTCAGCGGGCTGTTCACGTCCAAACCCGGGCAATCCGTGTGTAGCGGATGCGGATCGCTGCTCGGTTGGTGCTGCACGCGTGTCGGAGTTCACCCAGTTAATCCGCCCGCCGGCGTTGATCGTCACGTTCTTCGGATTGACGCCGGCCGCGGTAATCGTGATCGTGATATCCGACGGATTCGGCGACGGCTCGGTTTCGTCGTCTCCGCAGCTCACCGTGGCGAGCAGCAGAGCGGTGATGACTAAGGCTTTGCGCATGGAAACGATCGACAGGCAAGGACGGTACCGACGCTAATCGTCAAGGAAACAGGGGGCCAGCGCCGGGCCGGTCGGGAAGCCTCCGAAAAGACTTACGGCCTCCGAAAGCCCGGGCAAGGTCGCGTGCCCTACTTCGACACCATGTACACCAGCATCGCGCCGTAGGTCCGGTCGGCAATGGAGCACGCCAGAACCGCTCCATGCTCGTCCATGAAGGACTTCACGTCCGCCCCATCGAGATGATACGGGTGGCCGGGCGCCTCGACATCCCGCAAGTAGTTGGCCATGAAGCGATCGATCAGGACGACGTCCGGATCGACGCGCTCGAGGGCCTGATGCAGCGTCAGGTCTTCCTCGTCCCGCTCCGGCCGCGACATGCCGAGCGGCAGGAGCCAGGTCCGGTCCTCGAATTGACGCAAACCCATCCAATAGTGCTGGAACCCAAGAACGCGCGCACCGGACGGGATGCAGCGCGCGACTTGCGCCGTGTAGAAGTCGTACGGGCTCACGCGGCGCGCTGATCTCTGCGCCGCCATGATGCCCGCCGCGCCTTCTACCACCGCCGCGCAGAGGACCACCACGACCGCCGCGCGAATCCAGACCGGCGAACGGCTCCACACGCGAACCAGTCCCCATGCAAGGACCAGAGAGCCGATCGGCCACAAGGCGATCATGTAAGCCATGGTCTTGACCGTCAGCAGCGATGTGAACAGCAGCAACTGGATCGCGGCGGCCATCATCAACGCGGATTGGGGCATCGACAATCTCCGGCGCCATGCGGCGACTGCCGCTATCGCGGCCGACAGCGCCAGACCGAACAGCATCGTCCAGGTTCCAATGCGCACCAGCGGGAGCTCGCGGATTGATCGGATGGCCCAGGCGGCCGAGATCGGGCCGTCAGCGGTCAGCGTGTTGCGCCGGTAGAACGCCGGATCGAAGAGTTCGAATCGGGCACCGGCCGATTTCATCTGCCCGACGTAATCGGCCCAGTACCGCCCGACGAAGATCACCCAAGGGGTGCAGGTCAGCACGAATCCGGCGGCAATCAGCAACGCCCATCGCACTCTTCGCTCGCGGGGAGCGACGCCGAGCAACGCCAGCAGGACGACCATCCAGAAGATCCCATACAGGTGGCTGAGGGTCGACAAGCCGGCGAACAGGCCGGCCGAGAAGAACATCAGGCCCCAACCTCTGGCGCGCGCGAGGTTGAACGACCAGAGGGCCATCAAGCCGAACACCGGCACGGCGATGTCGTAGCGGTTCACGCGCGCGCGATCGAGCAGCAGGATCCCCGACCCGTTTTCGCCTGTCGTCGTCTTCAACAGCAGCAGAATGACGACGGCGACCACGCCCACCCGGGCATCGCCAGTCTGCGCGCCAACGACAAACACGGCGGCCAGCAGCGCAAGGCCGAAGGCGACGGACAGGGTGCGCATCTGCCAGACGCCGACGCCGAGCAGCCTGAAGACGCCGGCTTCGAGCAACGGATACACCGGCATGTGCTGGAGATGGTGCCGTTCCATGGAGTAATAGCCGGTGAACAGGTCGTTTCCGAGCACGCCTTGAGTGGCGAGCTTCACCGGGGCAGCCGCAATCCAGGGCTCGTCTTCACCCACCGGCGGATAGCGATCGAGGTGTGGGACCGTCAGGGCGAGATAGACGATGCCAGCGGCGACGAAAATCGCCGGCACGGCTTTCATCGCGCGTATCATACAATCGACACTTCCAGGAGCTTTTATGCGTATGAAACCGTTGCTGGCTGCCGCGGTCTGCGGCGCGGTCCTCGTGCCTTCGCTCGTTGCCCAGGCGCCCGACCCGGGGCCCGCTGACGCGTGGTACAACGCCGTGCGGGGCGCAGATCGTTCGCATCTAGACGCACTGTTCGCCAAGGGCCCTGGCGACGTTCGCGAGCGGCGAGGTGGTGTGACCCCGCTGATGTACGCGGCCGCGCTCGGATCGCTCGACACGATGCGGCTGCTGCTCGACAAGGGCGCGGACGTCAATGCCAAGAGCGCGGCCGGCGCCACGGCACTGATGTGGGCGGCGGCCGATCCCGCAAAGGTGAGGCTCCTGGTCGAACGCGGCGCCGATGTGAAGGCGGTGTCCGAGAGCGGCAGGACGGCCTTGCTGCTCGCGGCGATGAGCGATCAGTCGGCCGAGACCGTCCGCCTCCTGCTCGAGCGCGGCGCCGACGCGAAGGCGCTCGATCGCGAACAGACGTCGACGCTCGTCGCTGCCTCGTACGGCAACGATACCGATTCGTTGCGCCAGCTGCTCAAAGCGGGCGCGCCCGTGAATCAAGCGAACATTGCCGGCACCACGCCGCTGATGAATGCGGCCTCGAACGGCAACGACGAGGCAGTGAAGCTGCTCCTGGCAGCTGGCGCCAACGTGAACGCCCAGTCGGGACCGCCCGGTCAGCAGGTGAAGAACGGCAAGATCGATCTGGGTCGATTCACGCCGTTGATCCTCGCCTCGGCGTTCGGCCCCGCCAACGTCGTCAAGACCCTGCTCGATGCGGGCGCGAACGTCAACGCGAAGGAAGCCCGCGGCATGACGCCGCTGATGTACGCGGCCGCCACCGATCACGGCGACATCGAGATCGCACGAATGCTCGTGGCTCGCGGCGCCGATCTGAACGTGAAGAGCAATGCGGGCGAAACCGCCCTCGACTGGGCGAACAAGACGGGATCGACGCCGCTCGCGGCGCTGCTTCGGAAGGCGGGCGCGGCAACGGCGGCGGGAGCGGCGCGCACGGTGCCGCCCGCCGCACCAGCCGATATCCGGCCAGCCGTCCAGCGCGGCGTCGCGCTGCTCGAACGTTCATCAGGAACCTTTTTCACCAATGGCGGCTGCGGATCGTGCCACTCGCACAACATCACGGACATTGCCGTCGCGGCGGCCCGCAAGGGCGGCTTGCCCATCGACGAGGCGGCGGCCGCACAACGGGCGGCGGGCGCTTCAGCCACATTTGGCGCAACCGCAACCCGACTCTACGAGCGGTTCGACGGTCCCGTCGTCGATATCCTTCTCTACACGCTGGCCGGATTCGCGGCTATGGGCCATCCCGCCGATCGCGCCACCGACGCGCTCGTCTTCAATATCGCGACGCAGCAGCAGCGCAACGGCCGGTGGTACGGTGGCGGCATTCCTCGTCCGCCGATCGAGGACGGCGATTTCACGCGGACCGCGCTGGCGATTCGCGCGCTGAGGCGTGTACGCCCCCCGGGGCGGATGGCCGAAATGCACGAGCGGGTGCGGCGTGCGACCGCCTGGCTGCGCAGCGCGAAGCCGATCACAGCCGAGGATCGCGCGTTCCGGCTGCTGGGACTGACCTGGGGCGGTGCGGACGCCTCGGTCGCGGCGCGGCGCGGCGAAGGACATCCTCGCGCTGCAGCGGCCGACGGCGGCTGGAGTCAACACGATGAGATGTCAACCGACGCGTACGCGACCGGCCTGACGATCTACGCGCTCGAGGAAAGCGGCAGCGAGGTTCCGGCGGCGAGCGTCGAGCGCGCAAGCCAGCTACCTCCGCTCGACGCAGCGCGCCGACGGATCGTGGTACGTGCGCAGCCGATCCGCGAAGTTCCAGCCGTACTTCGAGGGCGGCTTCCCGTACGAACACGATCAGTGGATTTCGTCGATGGCGACGGGGTGGGCGACGGCGGCGCTGGCGTTGAGCGCGAATTGAGATGCCGGGCCTGAGAGGCCCGGCCTACTACGTGTAGGGCGGACCTTCGGTCCAGGATCTGCCTGTTCGGCGGCGGTTCAGCGGACGACCGTCACCGTCACGTCTTCGTAGGCGATGAGCCCGCCGTCGCTGGCGAGCGCGCGCAGCACGTAGGTGCCCGGCTCGCTGAACGTCGCCTTCACCGTCCACGTGTTTCCGGGCGGCGGCGGCGGCGTGCTCCAGCCGGCCGACCACGGGGAATTGCCGCCGTCCCGATGGTCCTCCCAGACCTTCGTCTGCGGCGGGTCGAACTCAATCTTTCCCGCGCCCCTGTAGGTGAACCACGAGAGCCGCAGACCGGTCGCGGCGTTCGGCAGGAAGTGGCTCTGGCCGACGAGAAACGCCGGCATCGGCCGCGTCTTGGGCTTGCCGTCGTCGGTGGCGACGGCGCTGAGCGTGACCGGCTCGCCGACCTTCGCGGTGCGTTTCTTCTCGCCCTCGACCTTCAGCTCCGGCGGCTTGTTGCCCATCATGTCGGGCACGAAGCCGGTCTGCCCACCGGCGCCGAAATTGGCCATCATCACCGTTTCGTCCACCGCATACTGCGGCCGCAGCGTGCCATAGGCTTTTTCGGTGTGGCCGTTGCTCGTCAACGTCCAGACGATTTCCTTGTTCCCGAAATTCGCCGGCACGCGAACCTTGAAGACGAACTGGTTTCGACGCGGGAAGAAGTGCGTGGGCTGCCCCTGGTCGGGGCCGCCGGGCTCGAGGGTGTTCCCCGGTCCGACGGGTACGTCGATCTCCTCCTCCCAGTTGCGGTTGTAGTAGCCGAACATGCAGATCGAAGGTGCCGTCGGCGTTCCGCCAGAATCCTTCATACGCCGGCGCGACGTTCTGGCCGCGCGCCGGCGCCTGCGCGCCGACCGGCGGCAACCACAGGGTTGCCGCGGCCAGCGCCACGACCATCGCGAACCTCATTGCTGCTGCCCTTGAGCGGCGGTGGCAGGGCGCGTCAGCATCGGCAGGCAGCTGCTCGAACCCGCAGAGCGGGCACCCGACCACGGTCTGCCCCTTGGCGAGATTGAGCTGCTGCCGGCGCTTCGCCATCTCCTCCTCGAATTCTTTGTCGTTGAGGACGATGACCGGCATGATCGTCATCGCCATGTTGTCGATCGATCGATGGCCGAGGCCTTGCCAGTTCCGCGGATCGATGACGTTCCGGTTGGCCGGCGTGGTGTCGAAGTACGCGGTGAGGTGGAGCAGCGTGCCTTTCGGCAGCAGCGGCGCCGCGTCGTCCGCGAACTTGTAGACGCGGACCCAGTTGTGATCGTAGCCCGGCGCAGCTCAGCGTCTCGGTGCGGCCGCCCCAGATCGCTTCCATGCACATCCGCACGCCGGACGCGTGCATGTGCGGCTCGAAGGTGGTCAGCATCGTGTGTTCCTGGAGCGTCGTGTAGAAGTGGATCTCCTGACCGGCCGTCATCGGCTTGAGATCGATCTCGCCGTTGCCGAAGGTGAGAGTCGACATGCGACGCTGCGGGTTCGTAACCCTTGGGATGGAACTTGTAGCCGACCTGGAGATGCGCCGTCGTGTCTTCGGCGTTGGCGTGCATATGCACGGAGGGCCAGAGGAGCTGCGATCCCGCTTTCAGCAGGCGGCCGGCCTGCGGCTCAGGATCTCGGCGTTGCGTCCAACCTCGTGGGGGCTGCCGATGGTGCCGGCCTGCCTGCCGTTCTCATCGATCAGTGCGTGGATCGCGTGATGGAAGATGAACTTGCCACCGGTGCCGCCGCGTGCGTTGCTGACCTCCTTGATTTCTACCGCTGAAACGTATCGATCTTCAGTCAGGCCGGTCGGCTTGGGCGGCAGCGCGCCCCACCAATCCGGCGCGTTCGCCTTCATGGTGACCGGCTCGGAGTCGACGATGAGATCCGGCTGACCGATCGCCCACTCGTTCGGACCGGTGAAGATCCGTGGCGAGGGCATGTCGGCAGGATTGCCGCGCGGCGCGCCTGCGTCGACCCATGCCGCGAGCGTCGCGATCTCTTTCTCGCTCAGAGAAAAGTCGTCCTTGTAATCCTGAATGCCGACGGTCTTGTCGATGAACCATGGCGGCATGGTGCCCATCTTGCCGCCGAGGCCGGTCCGCTGCTTTATCGAGCGCGCCCACGGCCGGACCTCTTCGTAGGTGATGAGCGACATCGGCGCGACCGAATTCGGGCGGTGGCAGCTCTGACAACTGCGTTGGAGAATCGGCGCCACGTCCTTGGTGAAGGTCGGCGCACTCTGAGCCTGGCCTGCGACGGGGCGCGACGGCGCGAACGCAATCAGTGCCGCCGTCAGCACGAACAGCAGCGCCTGCACCTTCTTGTTCCGTGTCATCGGACGTGTCTCCTTGAATGGCAGAATTCTCAGCCCCTTGGGCGCGTGAAACCCGCCTCACGCGCGGCGTCCGGCTGGACTATTGATCATAGAGGAATGCCCGCCGGGCGGACGCCAATTTTCTTCGGTCGGGGCGTATACCCGAGGGGCGAAATGGCCACAAAATACGCCGTTTCCCGTCAATTCCCGGTCGCGTGTGATTTCTGCTTCGCAGATCGCGCGTTCCGGACGAAGACACCGCCGCAGCCACCGGCGAGCGCCGGGCTCGAGTGGCAAACGCTTGAAGCCGTGGTCATTTGCGACGCGATGGCCGGCCGCCGCCCGGGGGCCCCACTCGACATACACTGAATGGTTATGACCGAACACCTGGAGTTCTACATCGACGGCCGGTGGGTCCCGCCCGCCGGCCAGGCGAAGACGCTGGATGTCATCAATCCCGCCACCGAGCAGGCCGTCGCGCGGATCAGCGTCGGCAGCGCCGCCGACGTCGATCGCGCCGTCGCCGCGGCGCGGCGCGCGTTCGAGACGTTCGGCCGCACCAGCCGGGAGGAGCGCGTCGCGCTGCTCGAGCGGATCGCCGCCGTCTACGAGAAGCGCCTGCGACGAGATCGCCGAGACGATCTCGCAGCGAGATGGGCGCGCCGATGTGGCTCGCGCAAGGCGGCGCAGGCGCCGGCCGGGCCTCGGCGCACCTGAAGCAGACGATCGAGGTGCTCAAGGACTACGCGTTCGTCGAAGCGAAGGGCACGACGCGCATCCTGCGCGAGCCGGTCGGCGTCTGCGGGCTTGATCACGCCGTGGAACTGGCCGATGAACCAGATCATGTGCAAGGTCGCGCCGGCGCTCGCGGCCGGCTGCACGATGGTGCTGAAGCCGAGCGAGATCGCGCCGCTCAGCGGCATCATGACCGCGGAGGTCCTGCACGAGGCGGGCGTTCCGGCCGGCGTCTTCAACCTGGTCAACGGCGACGGCCCGATGGTCGGCGCGGCGATGGCCGCGCATCCCGGCATCGACATGGTGTCGTTCACCGGCTCGACGCGCGCCGGCATCGCAGGTCGCCAAGGCGGCCGCCGACACCGTGAAGCGCGTCGCGCAGGAGCTCGGCGGCAAGTCGGCGAACATCATCCTCGACGACGCCGACTTCGCGCGGATGGTGAAGCACGGCGTGCGCGCGCTGCTTCAACAACAGCGGCCAGTCGTGCAACGCGCCGACGCGCATGCTCGTGCCGCGCGCGCGCCTCGACGAGGCGGTCGCGATCGCGAAGGAGACCGCCGACGGCCACCGTCGTCGGCGATCCGCAGGGCGAGAAGACGAACCTCGGGCCGGTGGTGAGCAAGGCGCAGTTCGAAAAGATCCAGGGGCTGATCGAGAAGGGCATCGACGAGGGCGCCGAGCTCGTCGCCGGCGGCCCCGGCCGCCCGAGGGCCTCGACCGCGGCTACTACGTCCGGCCGACCGTCTTCGCGCAACGTGCGGAACGACATGACGATCGCGCGCGAGGAGATCTTCGGCCCGGTGCTCTGCATCCTCCCCTACGACACGGAGGACGACGCGATCCGGATCGCCAACGACACGCCGTACGGCCTGTCGGGCTACGTCTCGTCGGGCGATCCGGAGCGCGCGCTGCGCGTCGCCTCGCGGCTGCGCACCGGCAACGTGCACCTGAACGGCGCGACGGTCGACTTCGCGGCGCCGTTCGGCGGCTACAAGCAGTCGGGCAACGGCCGCGAGTGGGGCGAGTTCGGCTTCGAGGAGTTCCTCGAGGTGAAGGCCGTGATGGGCGTCGGGAAATGAGCGGCGGCGCCGCCGCGTCTGTCGCCACCGGCGCCGAGGTGCTCGTCCGCACGCTGGTCGCGTGCGGCGTCGACACCTGCTTCACGAACCCCGGCACATCGGAGATGCACTTCGTCGCGGCGCTCGATCGCGTCGACGGCATGCGGTGCGTCCTCGCGCTGTTCGAAGGCGTCGCAACCGGCGCCGCCGATGGCTACGCGCGGATGACCGGGCCGTCCGGCCAGCACGCTGCTGCATCTCGGCCCCGGCCTGGCCAACGGCCTTGCCAACCTGCACAACGCTCACCGCGCGCTCTCGCCGGTCGTCAACATCGTCGGCGAACACGCCACGTATCACCGTCAGTACGATCCGCCGCTCCATTCGAACATCGAGGCGTTGGCGCGGCGTGTACTCGTCGTGGGTGACGTCGGTCGAGCTCGCCGGACGGAACAGCGGCCGCGGCAGCCGAGGCGGTCGCGGCGGCGCTCGTGCCGCCCGGCCGAATCAGCACGCTGATCCTTCCGGCCGACACCGCCTGGAGTGAATCGACGCAGAGTGCCCGCCTCGCCCCGTGCCGGTTCCGCCGAGCGCCCGCGTCGACGAACGGCGCGTGCGAGCCGCCGCCGACAGCCTGCGCAAAGGGAACGCGGCGCTGATTCTGAACGGGCCGCTGCTCCGCGACGGGCCCGCTCGAAACGTGCGGCCGCATCGCGGCCGCGACCGGAGCGGAGCTGCTGGCGCCGACGCAGGTGCCGCGGCTCGAGCGCGGCGCCGGCCGGGTTTTCGTCGACCGGATTCCCTACGTCATCGAATCGGCGTTGAAGCGGCTGCAGCACCTGAAGCACGTCGTGCTCGTCAACGCGCGGGCACCGGTCGCGTTCTTCGCGTATCCCAACAAGCCGAGCCTGCTGCTTCCGCCTGATTGCGAGGTGCTGACCCTTGCCGATCCGGCCGAAGACGGCGTCGACGCGATCGAACGCCTCGCCGACGCGGTCGGCGCGCCGCGGTCACGAGCCCGTGCGCGAACCGTTCAATCCTCCGCCGCTGCCCGAGCGGACCGATCACCCTGCCGGCGCTGGCGGCCGTCATCGCCGCGCTCATGCCCGAGCAGGCGATCGTCGTCGACGAATCGATCACATCGGGTCGCGGCCTGCTGCCCGCCACCAGGACCTCCGCGCCGCACGACTGGCTGACGAACCCGGGCGGATCGATCGGCACGGGGCTGCCGCTCGCCGTCGGCGCCGCGGTCGCGTGCCCGGATCGCAAGGTCGTGTGCCTCGAGTCGGACGGCAGCGGCATGTACACGCTCCAGGGCCTGTGGACGATGGCGCGCGAGAGGCTCGAACGTCGTCACGGTGCTCTTCAACAACCGGAGCTACGAGATTCTCAAGGGCGAGTTCAAGCACGTCGGCGCCGGCGAGGCGGGACGCAAGGCGAGCGACATGCTCGAGATCGGCCGACCGGATCTCGATTGGGTGAAGCTCGCGAACGGGCAAGGGCGTCGCCGCCTCGCGCGCGACGACGCTCGACGAATTCGCGACGCACCTGCGCGCCGCCCTGGCCGAGCGCGGCCCGCATTTGGTAGAGGTGGTGCTCTGAAGCCTGACGTCCGCCTGAAGGCGGACGCTACGACCTCAGACGTAGTGTCCGGCTTTAGCCGGACATGGAGGTCCGCGAGCTACGCTACGCCAGACGAACGTCTCGGCTTCAGCCGGAGCGATCAGCTTCGTGCACTGGCGGCCGGGGTCCGCAGCCCCCGGCGCGAACTGACAGCGGAAGCCTCGCCTCGGATAACGCCTCGGCTCGGCATGGCCGCAGGCGCTGCTGAAAGAGGTGACTCGTATGCAGCTCACGAGAGCGGGTCTTTGCAGTCGCGATCACGTATTTGGCTTTGGAGTACCTGCTTTCGCGCAACAGGGCCGCCCCGCCGCGAAGCCGGGACCCTGGTTCGGCGTGCCGCTGCCGCCGCCGCTTGGAAAAGATCCGGCGGTAATCGTCGGCGACCGGGCAGCGCGGCCGGTCGTGCTCCCGAGCGGCGAGGCGCCATCGCCCGAACTGACCGGCACGACGATCAAGTCCGACGTGGAAGCGATCGTCAGCATCGCGAAAGAGAGCCGGAGCAGCCACGAAATCGGCAGCGGCCAGATGTGGGGACGGGTGACCGGCCTGCCATCAGGCACGAAGACGGTGACGTGGGCCGCCGATCAGTTCCGCAAGGCAGGAATTGCGGACGTCAAGGTCCAGCCGATTGCGATGGAAGCGAACGCGCGGTTCTGGTTCCCGCTGTCCTGGGAAGTGCGGCTGCTGGCCGACGCGGCGTTTGGTCCGGGAACGGCGGATGTCGTGCTGGATTCGGCGATCCCGCTGTCGCCTTCCGACATTCCCGGCGGGACGATGACGGCGCCGCTCGTCTACGTCGGCTCGGCCAATCCGTCGATCCTTCCCCACCTCGACGTCAAGGGGAAGATCGCGGTGCAGTTGTCGGTCCCGCAGGGGCACATGGTCTTCGAGCGCGGGCCGGTAGGCTCGCGCGCCGACGATCTCGTCGCCCGCGGCGCGGCAGGCGTGTTCAACCTGGTCCGGCTGCCGGGCAACGAGCGATCGCGCGACTTCAGCGACTGCGGCAACCCGTGCTTCAACATCGGCGGCCGAGACGGCCACTTTCTCGAAACGGTCATGGATCGCGCGGCGGCCGCAGGGATGGGCGACAAGCTGCGGGTCCGCTTGACGCTCAAGACCGAAACGCGGACCAACCTGAAGGCGGAAAACGCTGTCGCGGTCGTCCCGGGCAAGAGCGACGAGGTGATCATCCTCAACGCCCACGTCGATGGATGGTTCGACGGCGCCGGCGACAACGCTGACGGCCTGGCCGTACTCGTCTCGCTGGCGCGTCACTTCGCGAAGGCCGAAAATCGTCCCGAGCGGACGCTCGTGTTCGTGGCAAGCGCCGGGCATCACAGCCCGGGCATGAACGGACCGCGCAACTTCGTCGCCTCGAATCCCGACCTCGCGAAGCGTGCGGTGATGATGGTCAACATCGAGCACGTCGCGCAGCGCAACTTCTCGCCGGCGCGAAGCACGGCGTCCGACGGCTACCGACAGGCCCTCGCCGATACGGGCGAGGCGCCGATCTACGCGGGCATCACCAACCGGGCGCCATTTCTCGACGGCCTGGTCCAGCAGGGCGTGGCGCGGTACGGCACCAACTTCGTGTCGGAAAAGTCGAACATGTCGAGCGGCGAAACCGGCGGCTACTCGACGCTCAAGGGCGCGGCACTCGTCACCATCATGCAGGCGCCACCGCTCTACCACACGACCGGCGAGGTCACCGACGTCATCTCGACGCCCGGCCTCGAACGGATGGCGCGATTCCTGGCGTTCTTCGTCAAGGAGAGCGGCAAAGCTGCACGCGGGCAGATAGTTCCCTGAACCGCCACGGCCACGGAGAATGCGGAGCTAGACGGTTCAACACGAAGCCCCGAAGGCACGGAGCTACACGGAGGCTGAGGCTAGCGCCCCGCTTCGCGGGGCGGTCGCGCGCTGGCAGTCTTCTCCGTGTCGTCACCGTGACTCCGCGGCTCCACCGTTTATCTCCGTAAGCTCCGCGTCCGGCAGCTGTCTGTGAGCGCGGCGCGCCGCAAACCAACCGGCCGAATGATCTTGACGCATATCTATATCAACTGATATACAGTTGCCGGTGGCCCGCAAGAAACCGGATGCGTTTCTGCCGTTGAAGAGCAACTGGTTCCACATCCTCGTCTCGCTTGTGGACGGCGAGCAGCACGGCTACGGGATCATGCAGGACGTCCGGGAGCGCACCAACGACAGGGTCAAGCTCTGGCCGGCGACGCTCTATGGCTCCCTGAAACGCCTGATCAAGGAAGGACTGATTGTCGAATCAGGTGAGCGGCCGGCCCCGGAGTTTGATGATGCGCGCCGGCGGTACTACAGGCTAACGCCGCTCGGCAAGCGCGTGCTCGATCTCGAAAGCGAGCGCCTCAAGGAGCTCGTCCGCGTCCTTCATAAACGCAAGCTGGAGGCGCAGCAATGACGTGGATCGGCCGCTGCCAGTCGATCTATCGCCTGGCGGCTCGCGCATTTCCTCACGAGTTTCGCATGGTCTGTGGCGACGGCCTGGAGCGCCTGGGCGAAGACCTCGCGCCCATCGTCTGGCGCGAGCACGGCGTACTCGGATTGGTCGCGCTCTTCGCCGATATCGCCGTCCGCCTGCCTGTTGAATATGTGTCGATGTGGCTCGACAAATTGAAGGAGACCACCATGCCTGGCGATCTGTTTGAAGGAACTTGGAAGGCGAGCGTCGAGAAGTCCCAGTTCGATCCGAGGTTCAAACCCGAGCAGGCATGCTTGCGATTTGAGGCCACCGGCGAAGGGTATCTGCTCGTCGTGTACGGGGTGAAGGACGGGCAGGCGGTCGCCGAACGTCCCCAATCGATCATTGCGGATGGGAAACGCCGTCCAGTGGTCGATTTGAATGGCCGACCGATTCCCGGCGTGCCGCCGGGCGCGATGGCATTCGGAAATCGGCCTGATCCGTACACGCTCGAAGGCAGGGTCGAGGTCGAGGGGAAGCCGCTCGTCGGCGGAACCTACCGGGTTTCCGAAGACGGGAAAACCCTGACCGTCACGGCGGAAGGGATGAGCATCAAGGGACCGTTCAAGAACGTTGTCGTCTTCGATCGCGTCGACCCGGACCCGGACGTGCCGCAGTAAGCCACCGACCTTTGTACGACGAAGTGCTTCCTGGCGTTCTTCGTCAAGGAAGAGGGCAAGGCCCCGCGGGCGTAGATCGCGCCCTGAACCGCCACGGCCACGGAGAATGCGGAGCTAGACGGTTCAACACGAAGACACGAAGGCGCGGTGATGTACAGAGTAATCACGCTGTGGCGACTCGAGATCTTCTCTGTGTCGTCTCCGTGGCTCCGCGTCTCCGCGTTGAACCGTTTACCTCCGTAAACTCTGTGTCCGGCAGCACGGGAAATAAGGCCCGCACTACTCGCGGAGGGCCAGCAGCGGATCGACGCGAGCGACTCTGCGCGCCGGCAGGTAACTCGCGGCAAACGCCACGAGCACCATGACGGCCGCCGCCGCCCCGAACGCAATCGGATCGAGCGGGCTGAGCCCGGCGAGAAACGTCTTCAGCGCCGACGCAATGAGGATCGCCGCGGGAACGCCCAGCGCAATCCCGCCGCCGACCAGGCGGGCTGCTTGGCCGAGAACTTCGCGATGTAAGCGGCCAGGGGTCGCGCCGAGCGCGATGCGAATGCCCAGTTCGGCGCTCCTCGAAGCCACGAGGTACGACATAACCCCGTACAAACCGATCCCCGTCAACAGCAGGCCGAGTATTCCGATCGCGCCGACGAACTGCGTGCCGACGCGACGCATGTTCAGCTCGGTACTGGCCGCGTCTCTGAGCGTCCCGACGGAGACACCCGCTGCCGAATCGAGCTCGGTCATGGCGCGGCGCACCGCCGGCAGCATGGCGGCCGGATCGCCGGCGGTCCGCGCGATCACGGTCAGCCGGCGCGGCCGCTGCGCGAACGGATAGTAGACCACCGACTTCGGCGCTTCGCCGATCGTGTCGAGCTTGCTGTTGGCGGCCACGCCGACAATCTCGGCGCCGGCTTCGCCACCGGTCTCGACGCGCTGGCCAAGCGGATTGCCCGCTCCGAAGTAGGTCTCGGCAAACGTCTGGTTGACGATCACCACCGCCGGGCTGCCTTCGCGATCGGCCGCCGTGAATTCGCGTCCGCGGAGCAGCGGGATGGCCAGGGTCTCGAAGTAGCGCGGGCCGACGCTGACAGTCGACGGCCGCGTCCCCGGAATGTCGCTGCGGCCAGCCGGGTGGAAGCTCGCCACCAGCGCATCGCCGCCGAGCGGCACGAGCGACGTCACGGCAGCAGAACGCACGCCTGGCGTCCGCTCGATCCGTTCGACCAGCTGATCGATGAACACCGCGCGGGCGGCCGCCGGTCGGGGAGTTTCGGCGGTGAATCGCGCAACCGCACCGTGATCCAGATCGAAGCCGACATCGACGGTGAAGATCCGCATCTGGCTCCGCAGGCACAACGACGAGACGACGAGCAGCATCAACGACACCGCGACTTGCCCGACGATGAAGGCGCTTCGCGCGTTGAACCGTGCGGTCGTGCCAGTCCCAGCTTTGCGGAGCGCGGTAACGACGTTGGCGCGCGCGGATCGCAACGCGGGAACGGCGCCGCACAGCAGGGTCGTGGCCAGCACCAGGAGCAGCCCTGGTACGAGGAGGCGGCGATCGGGCGCAATGGTCTCGCTGAGTCCCGCCAGCGGGCCCGGCAACCCGGTCTCGGCGAATGCCAGCGCCAGCAGCAATCCGGCGGACGCGCCCAGCAGAGACAGGAGGAAGCTTTCCACAAGCATCGTCTGGATCACGCGGGCGCGGCTGGCGCCGAGTGCCGCTCGAATTGTCAGCTCGTGCTCGCGCGCTGTCGCTCTGGCCAGCAGCAGGCCGGCGACGTTGACGGATCCGATCAGCAGGACGAGTCCGAACAAGATGAGCAGGACGACGGGAAAGATCCGGAAGCCCGCAGGTGTGCCCCGGAACTGCATCGCGTCCACTGCGAACACCTGCGCGGGCCGGGCGAGCCCTTCGTTCATTTCGGGAAAATCGCGTTCCAGCCGGGCGCCGAAGCTGGTGGCAGCGGCCTGCGCCCATCCCCGGGTCGTGCCGGGGGCCAGCCTTGCCAGCACGCTCAGCGTGGGGCTGCCACGATCGTTCAACGTCGCCAGCGTCAGGGCGCTCACCGGCACGTACGCGCCGGGCGTCATGAACCCCGTGACCGATCGGTAGCTCTCCGGCAGGACGCCAATCACCTCGAACGGCTCACCGTCGAGGATCATCGTCTGGCCGATGACGCCGGGATCGGCGCCGTAGCGAGCGCTCCAGTACGGATGATCGAGGACGACCAGACGCGGTCTGCGCTCGGGGGCGGCTTCGTCCGCCGTAAATGTCCGGCCCAGGCGGGCGCGCACACCGAGCGCTTCGAAGAAGTTGTCCGTCACGATCAGCACGCCCAGGCGTTCCAGATCGTCACCCACGCGGCGGTTCATCCCGCCAATCCTGAACCCTGTCACCGCCTCGAAGCCGCCCTGCTCGCGCAGGTCGCGATAGTTCAGATAGGAGTACTGCCGTCCATTGCCCGGCTCGATGCCGACGACACGCGCCGGGTCGTTCATGGTCGGCTCATGCCGGAAGATCGTGTTGACGGCTGCGTAGAGCGTGAGGTTGAGTCCGAAACCGAGCGCGAGCGACAGCATGCTGACCACGACGAGGCCCGGCGCGCGGCGAAGGTTACGAGCGCCGTATCGCAGATCCTGCGCGAAGCTTTCGATCCAGCGGAAGAAGTCGATCATGGCTGCTCCTGGAACTGGAACACGTCCTCCAACGGCACGCCGAACACGCGGGCGATGCGGAAGGCGACCTCGAGCGACGGCGAGTACTTGCCGAGCTCGATGGCGTTGACGGTCTGGCGCGTGACGCCAATACGGTCGGCGAGCGCCTGCTGCGTCATCTCGCCGTGATCGAATCGCAGCCGGCGGATCCGGTTCTGAACGGCGCAGTCGCCCATCTCAGACATCCCGCCGGTAGTACACGAGCCGTGCGCCCAGCATAGTCAACTCGGCGACCACCACCGACAGGAGCAGCGCCTGGATGATCTCGAATCGATCGACCGGGAAGTGCACCAGCACGATCACCAGGATGGCGCTGGTCATGAGGACGAAAAACGCGACGCGCATCGCCTTGAGGTCGATCAGGCGCTCGCGCTCGTCCTTCGGCGCGCGTGCGTCCCGGGGCGACTGCATGACGATGATGGCGTGCAGAACGACCTCGCCGACGATGAACACGATGACGAGCGCCAGAAAGAGGTGGAAGCTCGCCTGCGAGCTCGTGCTGCCGCTTTCAATCCGGACGAACTGGTAGAAAAACGGGATGGAAATCGCCAGGAGCAAGACGAAGGAGATCCACGTGCTCTTCTCGCGAAACGACATGTTGTTCAGCATGTGATGTCAAAAATATGCGACACACGGTAGATGATGTCAGTCAACATGTCAATAATATTTGACACACGAAGGCGCTACGCAAGTGGAAAGCATGCTTGACATATAGGTAAAGCATGCTTTACAGTCGGTCCGAGAGGAGCCAACCAATGCAGCCGAACTTCGGCCGGCGGTTTCTACTCGCGGCAGGTGGACTTGGTGTGTCGTTCGTCGCCGCGGTGGTGTTGATCGAGGCCGGCCATCTTTCGACACCTGCCCGCGCAGCAGCTGCCCTGCTCCCGGCGATCGCGATGGCCGCTTTTCTGTGGGTGGAGATCTCGTACCTTCGTCAGCTCGACGAATTCCATCGCCGCGTCCAGCTCGAAGCGTTGGCCGTGGCGTTCCCGCTGGCGCTCCTGCTGGTCTTCACGGTGGGCTCGCTGGAGCGCGCGGGCGTGCAGATCGAAGGCTTCGAGCGGCCACGCGATCTCTGGCCGCTCGTCCTCATCCCCTACCCCATCGGCCTGTTCCTGGCCTGGCGCCGGTACCGATGAAGAATCGTGTGCCCGAGCTGCGCGCCGATCGCGGTTGGAGCCAGGGCGAGCTCGCCGAAAAGCTCCACGTGTCGCGACAGACTGTCAACGCCGTCGAGCGCGAGCGCTACGAGCCAAGTCTCTCGCTCGCGTTCGCGATCGCGGCGTTGTTCGGCCGCCGCATCGAGGAGATCTTCGAACCCTGACGCGGCTGATCTCTTCATCACTGCCCTCCTTCGCCTTCTTCGCAGGAGGGCGCTCGCGGATTATCCAGCGGTCCCGACGAGATAGAGGTCGCCGGTGGGCTGGGGAACGCCGCCTTCCGGTTCGATCGACACGGCGAAGCCGGTCGGCGTCAGCGTGTCAACCGGCGGCTGGAAGGCCGTCACGATCTGGCCACCGGCGTCTGGCTGCAGGAGGCCGGCGCTCACTGGCGCCGTTGCGGTGAGGTACCACAGCTGATAGGTCCGCCCGGCGGGCAGCGGCGGCAGTGCGTTCGCGGCGAAGAGCAGGCCTCGCGAGCGACTCAGGAACGCGCGGCCCCGTGCCTGTGGCGCGGGCTTCTGTCCTGACAGGTCCACCTGTAGCAGGTCGGGCGCCGTCAAGACGGCCATCCGCGCCTCCGCGGCTTCGGTGGAGCGGACCGCCACCGCCACCTGCTGCTCGCTTCGATTCAGGCGCGTGATGGCATCAGCGAGCTGCAGCTCCAGCCCTCCGATTTGCTCGCGCAGCGTGACGGCATAGGCGCCGAGTCCGACAGCGATCACCAGCAGGGCGGCGGCGGCAAGCCATCCGGCGTTGAACGTTCTGGCCGTGTCGGGCAGCGGCCCGGGCTCGAACGCTCGTACCTGCGCAGCTCCGAGTACGCGATCGCGCAGGCCAGCCGGCGGATCGACCTGGGGCACTCCATACGGGAGCGCGCGTGCGACGCCGGCCAGCGTCCGCACCTCCGCCGCGCAGGCGGCGCAGGAAGCCATGTGCGTCTCGAACGCCCGCCGTTCGGCCTGATCGAGCGCCCCAAGGACGTAAAGGCCGGTGAGCTCGTGCATCGCGTCGTGATTCGTCTCAGCCATCACGCCGCTCCCGCCAGGCGATCTTTGAGCTTCAACAGGCCCTGCCGAATGCGCGTCTTCACCGTCCCGAGAGGCACCTCCAGGCGCTCGGCGATCTCGAGGTGTGTGAGTCCTTCATAAAACGCCAGCTCGATCGCGATGCGCTGGAGCAACGGCAAGGCGTCCAGCGCACCGCGGACGACTTCCGCCCGGCCCGCCCACACCACCTGCTCGTCGATCGGCTGGGCTGTATCGGGAATCTCGCTGGCTGTCTCGGGATCGTAGGGCGATTGCGGCTGCGTCGTGCGGCGCCGCAGCCGATCGATCGCGCGGCTGCGTGCCATGTTCATCAGCCACGCGACGACCGCGCCGCGGCCAGGCTGATACCGCGCCGCCTGCCGCCACGCCTGGGCGAACACATCCTGGACGATGTCCTCCGCATCCGACTGATCCTTGAGGATCCGCAGGGCCAGCGAGTAGACCAGCCGTCCGTGGCGGTCGTACACCTCGGCGAGCGCATCGTGGTCGCCGCGCGCCATCCGGGTGACGGCCGCTTGATCAGCAGCCGGCTGGCCGGACACGTCGATAACTGTCCAAAGGAGCCACATAGGCTTTTACGCCGCAGCGGCGGATGCAGATTGGAGTTTAGTGCAGGTGGCGGCGAAGCGGCGCGTGCCTACGCGGCGCGATGGTAGGCGGCAAAGCGGGCCCGAATCGCCTCGAGGAGGCCGACACGGCGGCGCGGTGAATCGGGATTGGGTGGATCGTGATGGTCGGCGGGGCCCTGCAGGCAGACCCCTGGAGAGTTGCCGAGCAGGAGAATGCCGCCCCAGTAGTAACAGGCCATGAAGATGGTCAGCGGGATCCAGAAGGAGCCCAGGGTGAAGAAGAGGGCGACCGCCACAAGGGCGGTGATGGACGCGTCTACGGCAACGGCGGCGGACCGGCGCGCAATGGCGGACAGGAGCTCGCCGCCGGAGAACGGAGTCCAGCTGTCGGCGAGGGTGAGGCGCAGCGTCGCGGGACGCGGACGGAAATGATGCGTTTCGGCGGGCGCGGCTGGCTCCTGACGCGCCGTATCCGTCGGATCGGGGAACCGCTCGAGGAAGTCGTGGACGATCTCGTCGGCGTCGAGGCCAAGGGCCTCCGCGTACGAGCGGACGAACGATCGGCGGAAGATGCCGCACGGCCAGCGCGAGACGTCGTCGCGCTCCAGCGCCTGGAAGAGCGAGATGCTGACCTTGGTGTTCGCGGAAATCGACTCGAGCGAGATCTTACGCCGCTCGCGCTCCCGCCGGAGCCGTGGTCCGAATTCACCAGTCATGTGCGGAACTGGTTGCGGGCGTGCAAATCCGGTTCCCGTCGTAGGGCGGCAAAATCATGATCGCGTGACGTCCCGTCATACAGACGACCGTGTAAATATCGCGGCTCAATGCGACAAGGTACCTGGAACGACGCGCCGTCTCAAGTGCAATCTGAAACGCGATGGTATGGACGAGCTCAGATGCGCGCGTCATTCAACCGTCCGGTAGTCCACATCTCCTGTCGATCGGATGCGCGCGATCCAGGGCGATGCCGGATCGATGCGGCCGCCGAGGATTCGGTAGACGAACGTTCGGTCGCTCGGCGCCGGCAGCGTGAACTCGGTCTCGATGGCCCGCATCGGCTGCCGCTGCCGGACGGCACGCCGGGAGCCTTCGACGAGCGGCGCATACTCCGGCATCTTGTGCAGCGTCGCCGAAAATGCGAAACGCCCCGGCAGCTGCGTGAGAATGCCTGCAAGCGCCAATGCGGCGATGGCATTCCGTGCGAGCGGCCAGCGGTCCGGCAGGGCCGTGATCGCGAGAACGATCGTGAGCACGGCCGACGGCATCAGCGAGAGGTAGTAATAGTGGTCGAGACCGCCCTGGAATAGCGCGTAGCCGATGATCGCGAGTGCCTGCGGGAGCAGAACGACGGCCAGCATGGTCGGATCCCGGCGATACCGAATCGCCGTGACGACCGCTGCAACCAGGAGCATCCAGCCGGCCGCGGGAAGGCTGTAGGGAAGTCCCTGGATGAAGCTGAATGCACCGACGTAGCCGCGCACGCTCGTCCTCGACCCGCGGCGCCGCGCGGCCGGTGAAGACCTGCTCCAGACTGCCCGTAACGGCTCCCATCACGGGCGCGGCGTCAGGACTCGACAGCCGATGAACGGCCCACGGCACCTGAAGCAGCGCCACAACCCCGGCAATCACGGCTCCCCGCCGCAAGGCCTCGTGCCACCTGCGCTCGATGAGCAGCGGCGTCAGCATCGCGGCGAAGACGCCCAGCGCGGCGAACACGGCGCCAATATAGGAGTGGACGGCGCTCCAGGCGACGAGAGTGACTGCCGCCGCCCGAACCTGACGACTCGCGGTGCCAGTCCAACAGGATCATGGCTGTTGCCGCCTTGGCGAGGACCGGACCTATCGACGGATTCCAGATGATCGGCGCGAGAGCGAGATCGTAAGCGGACGTCGCTAGCAGCGCGACCGTCAGGAGCGCGATCGGCAGCGAGCCCGTCCGCTTCCAGACACGCCGCGAGCAGCAGTGCATCGGCCGCCGACTGCAGAATCGCCTGGCCGATCCCGCCGGCGTGCGGAAGATTGTCGAACCACGGACCGACGGTGACGCGAATGCCCCAGAGGATCCAGTAGAACGCCGGCCCAATCGTGTGCCGCTGCAAGATGGGTCGGCGGTCCGACGAGCGGCAGCTCGAGTGAACGGACCGAGAGCGATGCCCCAGTCGCGGATCTGATCCCAGAGCATCCAGAAGTGCGTCGTGATGCCCCGGACGCGGATGAACAGGGTCAGCGCAAAGGTCAGCGCATAAGCAGAAACGCGCAGGGCGCCAGTATACGCGGCGCTGGTTGACATCCTTCCCGCACACTGCTACCTTGTCATAACAAGGTACTTGCATCAGACATGGGCGTGAACGAACGATTCGTGGCCATCCGCAAGGGGCTGCTCGAATTCCTCATCCTGAAAATCGTCGCCGCGGACAAGGTCTACGTGGCCGACATCCTGGAGCGGCTCAGCGACACGGATTTCGCGACGCAGGAAGGCACGCTGTATCCCCTCCTCAGCAAGATGCGCCGGGACGGACTGCTCGACTACGAATGGCAGGAGTCCGACGCCGGCCCGCCGCGGAAGTACGACGAGCTCACGGCCAAGGGCAAGACGCAGCTCGGCGAGCTGAACGACTACTGGAAACACCTGAACACCACGATCTCGCAGCTTGGACGATAGCCATGCAGAAAGTCATCAACATCAACCTGAACGGCCACGCCTATCAGCTCGAGGAAGCCGGCTACGTCGCCCTGCAGGAATACCTGGCGCGCGCCGAGCGGGAGCTCAAAGACAATCCGGATCGCGCCGAGATCATGGCGGATCTCGAGCAGGCCGTCGCGGACAAGTGCCAGAAATACCTGGGCCCGCACAAGTCGGTGGTCACCTCAGCCGAAATCGCGCAGATCATCGCTGAAATGGGGCCGGTCTCGGACCGGGTCGGGCGGCGAGCAGAGTGCCGCCGGCGGCGAGAAACGGGAAGACGGCGCCAGGTCCGCGCCGCCGCCGCCGAAGCGGCTTTACCGCATTCCCGACGGCGCGATGGTGGCGGGCGTGTGCAACGGCCTCGCGGCCTACTTCCAGCTGGACGTCACGCTCGTTCGCATCGGCTTCGTCGTCCTCGCGCTGCTGACCAAGGGCGTCGGCATTCTCATCTACGTCGTGATGATGTTCGTCGTCCCCGAAGCGAACACGCCGGAGGAGCGCGCCGCCGCCGGCGGCATGCCGTTCAATGCGAAGGAAGTGGTCGATCGCGTGAAACGGCAGTACGAGCAAGGCAGCCGTCACTGGAATCGCGCGTGGCGGCGGAAGCAGCGTCAGTGGCGTCGGGCCGGGTTGTCGGCCGCGGCTGCACCGCCTCCACCGTGGCTCGCGGCGATCCTGCCGCTGTTCGGGCTCGTGCACCTGATCGTGTTCCTCATCGCCGCAGCCATGATGATCTCGCTGGTCAACACCGGGGCGATTCTCAGCTGGCAGAAGCCGCCGGACGTGCCGCTCTGGGCGGCCGCGGTGGTGCTGTTCATCGCCTATCAGATCGCCGTCTCTCCGTTCCGGGGCGTGCAGCACTGGATGTGGCGCTCTGGCGCCGGTGCGGGTGCGGGATGGTTCGCGTTCTGGCACGCGGTCATCTGGCTGATCGGCCTGGCGATCGCGCTGTGGGTTGCGTCGGACCACATCCCGGAGATCACAGAGTTCATGCAGCGCCTGCCGCACCTGTTCCGGGAATTCATGTACGCCGTCCGCGATTTCGTCCGCGAGTAGGGCGACCCTCTTCCAGTACGCGCGTGTGTTGACGCAGTTCCGTGTCGGATCCGTCTTCCGCCTCGCTCGCTCTCGAATCACGCGAGCTCCGGCGAGACCCACCGAGCCTTGGCGGAGGTGGGCCGGTGGCCGGCCGCTTCGAGGACCGCCACGGACCGCGTGACGCGAGCTCCGTGAGCTCGCGGATCCCCAAGTCTTCTCGGGCGGCCATTCTGAGACGGCCACCTCCAACGGCTTCGCGCCAGAACCGCGTCACGTCACTGGACTGGGATTAGGGTCGCCGGAACGTCCTGAAGCGCGCGCTCGACGTGGTCGATCGCTCTCGGCCACGTGTAGGCCCTCGCTTTCTCACGACCTCGGGCGCCCATGGCGCGCGCAGCGCCGGATCCTTCAGCCGCTCGATCGCGGCCGCGATCGCCGGTCCGGTCGCCTCGACCAGAAACCCGTCGACGCCGTCGTCGATCAGCTCGACGTAGCCCGCCGCCGTCGACGCACGCGATCACCGGCTTGCCGAGCGCCATGGCTTCCAGGCACGTGAGCCCGTAGTCCTCGTCGAACGCCGGACAGACCACGCAGAGCGCCGACGCGTACTCCCGCACGAGATCGTCCTTCGTCGTCCGGCCGAGAAACTTCACCCGCGGCCGCAGGCCGCGCGCGTCAGCGGCGGCGGCGGCGGCGCGCAGCCGGTCGATCGGATGGTGAATCGCCACGTCCCGCCACAAGCGGTCGTCGTCGATGTGGCAACCCGATCGTGTGGGCGCTGCCCCGGCTGCCGGCTCGACGTGCTGCAGCCGCAGCCACCCGTCGAGCGCCGTCAGGCGGTCGGTGAAGCTGCCCCAACCGAGGACGCGTCCTTCGAGGCCCGCGACGTGGACCATCGCATGAAGGAACAGCTCGGTGCGCTTCGGGAACTCGTGTCGGCCGATGCACAACGGTGATTCGAAGGAGATCGGGCCGTCGTAGTCGACAAACATTTCGTCGATTCCCGCGCTGAACACATCCACGTTGGCGCCAAGACCGTTGTGGTCCGCGAGCCGCTGCTTGACGCGGCGGCTCCCGGCGAGGATCGGCGTGTCGGGCGTCAGGAAGAACCCGTCCACATCGCGGACGATGAACGCCGCGAGATGGTGGAGCGCGACGTCGTGGCCGCGGACCCCCTCGATCGCCTCGAAGAGGTCGTAGAACGTCCGCGTGTGGTGGTAGAAGAGGACGACCTTCCTCGCGTGCCGGACGGCCCACGATGCCGGCTGCGTGCAGAGCACGATCTCGTAGCCAGCGAGGTCGAGCGCCTCGAACCGCGCGACCATGTTCAGATGGAAGAAGAAGTCCCTGAACAGCGCCACGTGCGAGGGTTCGACGCTGACGCCCAGATCGCTCACCGGGCTCGCGTCCGCGTCGACCTGCACGAGGTCGACCTGGTGGCCGCGGTCGCGGAGCCCGGCAGCCAGCCGCTCGACGACGATCTCGAAGCCGCCGGAGGCGTGGAAGTCGGGCTTCGCGATCGCAATCTTCATTCAGGCCCCTGGCGCGCGTGCAGCCGGGCGACTTCCGCTTCGAGCTCGGCGACCCGTTCAGCGAGCACGAAGTGCGCGTGGCGGTGTTGCTCGCGCTCGCGGGCCATGGCTTCGAGCGCGAGGATGACGTCGCGGTTCACCTCCGTCTGTCGGTAGAACAGCGGCTTCAAGACCGTCCACAGGAGCCGGCGCGCGCTCGTCAGACATGCGACCCACGAGCGGCGCGCGTGATTCGAGGACACTGGTGTCGACGAGCGTGGCGCGCGCGCGAAGGGCCTGCATATCGTCGAGCAGCGTCCACGCCGTCGGCAGCGGCGGCAGCGCATGACGCTGTCGGAAGTCGGCGTGAAGACGCAGCATGAGCGCCGCGAGATCCCGCGTCTGATCAAGCGGAAGGTCGCGAGATTCGCTCGTTTTTGACACTGGGTTGTCCCACTTCAAGACACTTTTGGGACGGTCCGGCCTCGATATATTGAGTAAGTGTTTGTCACAGAACAATTTGACTGCTGTTCAGATCTGGCACCGACGTTGCGACTACATATGACATTATGGTTCACTACGGTCGCCCAGAACAGCCCAAATCGCCCGTGCCGCCCCAGCTCTGCGCGAAGTGCGGCAGTCATCGGACGCAGATCATCGGCCGCCTCGAAGATGGGAAAACGCTCATCATCCGCTGCAACGCGTGCGGCGCGCACTCGACCGTCGTCTCGACCAAGCCTCACGCCGCATAGTACCGTGTTGGCGGGCTGAGCCTTCCTTCTTCCTGCGACATCGCGATCGTCGGCGCCGGCGCGGCCGGGATGGCCACCGCCATCTTCACGCGCCGCCTCAATCCCGGGTTGCACGTGGTCCTCTTCGAGGGATCACGGAAGCCCGGGGCGAAAATCCTCGTCAGCGGTGGGTCCCGGTGCAACGTCACCAACACCGTGGTGTCGGAAGAGGATTTCTGGGGCGGCCGCCGCTCGATCGTCAGGCGCGTGCTGCGGGCCCTGCCCGTCGACGAAACCGTCGCCTTCTTTCGCGACATCGGCGTCACACTGAACGAGGAGCCGGACGGGAAGCTGTTTCCCGATTCGAACCGGGCGCGCGACGTCCTGGCGGCGCTCGTTCGCGAAGTATCGGCGTGCGGCGTCACGCTTCTCGCGGATCACCGTGTGCACGCGATCGAACGTACGGTCCGCGGCTTCCGTGTCGCGACGTCGCACGGGGCCGTTGACGCGTCACGCCTCGTCCTGGCGACCGGCGGCCGCTCCCTGCCGAAGAGCGGCAGCGACGGCGCGGGCTACGCCTTTGCCGAGCAGCTTGGTCATTCCATTGTCGTCACCACACCAGGGCTCGTCCCGCTGACCCTGGACGGCGCATCGGGATTTCACGCGGCGCTGTCCGGCGTTTCGCATCCCGCCGAGCTCGCGGTGTGGGTTGACGGCCGAATCGCGATCCGGCTGACCGGCAGCCTGCTGTGGACACACTTCGGCATCAGTGGTCCGGTTGCACTGAATGCATCGCGGCACTGGCTGCGCGCGCACGGCGACGGCCGCAGCGCCGCGATCAGTGTCAACTTCTACCCGGGACTGACGTTCGACGATCTCGACCGGCACCTTACATCGGCGGCACGGGCACGCCCGCGGATGGCAATCGAAACGGCGATCGCGACCGGCGGCGGAGAGATCCGCCCGCTGCCCTCATCACTGGTCCGGACCGTGTTATCCGGTCTTCGGATCGCCGGCAGCATGCCGCTGTCGCAGCTGGCCCGCGAGGATCGCCGCCTGCTCGTCCGCGCGCTCACCGAGCGGCCGCTTCCCGTGAGCGGAACACGCGGCTATAACTACGCCGAGGTCACGGCGGGCGGCGTCGCGCTGACGGAGATCGATCCCGCGACGATGGAATCGCGCGTGTGTAAGGGGTTGTACCTGGTGGGCGAGGTGCTGGACGTGGACGGCCGAATCGGCGGGTTCAACTTCCAGTGGGCGTGGTCGAGCGCCCGCGCGGCGGCGCGCGGGCTCTCTCGTCGTGCGGACCTTTAGGTCCGCCGCGCTACGCCTTCGCTTCTTTCTCCTTCGGCTTGCGCGCGGCGCGCTTGCGCGGCGCCTTGGCAGGGGCGGGCTCGTTCGTCGCCTGCAGCACGACCAGCCGCGTCGCGAAGACACGCCGGCCGTGTTCGTCGAAGTCGATCACCGTGTGGTGCTCGTTGACTTCGACAAGCGTGCCCGCTCCGTAGGTCGGCTGGACGACCCGATCGCCTTTAGTCCATGCTTTCATGCGGTTACCAACGCGGCTCGCGACGCCGTCCGCCGCCGCGGTTGCCACCGCCGCCACCGTACCCGCCGCCGCCGCCGAATCCGCCTTCGGGCTTCGGACGAGCCTCGTTCACTGTCAGCGCGCGCCCACCCATCTGGTACTGGTTGAATTCGCTGGCGGCCTTCTGTGCTTCCTCATCGGTGGCCATCTCGACGAACGCGAACCCGCGGGCACGACCCGTTGCGGCATCCCGCATGACGCGGACCGATTCCACGTTGCCGGCCTTGCTGAACAGCTCCTGCAGTTCGGCCTCGCCCGTTGTATACGGCAGATTTCCAACGTACAGCCTTCGACCCATTACTTTCTCCTCGCCGGCGGCCAGCCGGGTTTACACGACACTCCGCATGGACCACGAACTCGAGGCGGTAGCGGCTCGTCGGCTCTGCAGAAGCGTGGAGGGAAGAACGAGTCGGAATTCGAGGCTCGATCGGCTCTCGGCACGGGCGAAGCAGGCGGTGCTGACCACCAAAGGCGCGTAGTCTATCAACGTGGCCCGTAGACAAGCAAGCGAGGGGCCGGCAGTTCGCGCCGCCCACCTCGGCCCTCGACGTGGCTCAGGCCGACCCTGAGCGAGGTCGAAGGGTCCCCAGGTCGCGGCTGTCCGTTGTCGTCCTACGAAGCCCCTTCGCCGGGCGGGAAAGACCCCTGTGAAATAATCGCCGCGTGCGCGTACAGCTTGGATCCGAACGCCTGCTCGCCGGAGGCGCGCTTCGCGGGCGGCGCGTCGGCGTCGTGTGCAATCCCTCGTCAGTAGACCACCAGTTCGTTCACTCCGCCGACCGAATCGAGGCGGATCACAGCACGGGCCTGGCGGCGATTTTCGGCCCTCAGCACGGGTTCCGGTCGGACCTCCAGGAAAACATGATCGAGACGGCACACGCGCACGACGAGCTCAGGCGCGTGCCCGTCTACTCGCTTTACAGCGAAACGCGGGAGCCGACCGCGGCGATGCTGGACGGCCTCGACGTGCTGGTCATCGACCTGCAGGACGTCGGCACGCGGATCTACACCTATATCTACACGATGGCGAATTGCCTGGCGGCGTGCCGCAAGCACGGCGTCAAGGCGATCGTCTGCGACCGGCCGAATCCGATTGGCGGCCTGGCGGTGGAAGGGCCGATGCTCGTCCACGGCTTCGAGTCGTTCGTCGGGCAGTACCCGATTCCGATGCGGCACGGGATGACGATCGGGGAGCTGGCGCGCCTGTTCAACGACCACTTTGGCATCGGGGCCGATCTCGAAGTCGTGCCAATCGAGGGCTGGCGGCGCGAGGCGTATCACGACGAGACGGACGTGCCGTGGGTGATGCCCTCGCCCAACATTCCGACGCTCGATTCGGCAGTCGTCTACCCGGGCACCGTCCTGTTCGAGGGCACCAGCGTCTCGGAGGGCCGCGGCACCACACGGCCCTTCGAGCTGGTCGGCGCCCCCCACGTCGTCGCCGAGCGATTCGCTGACGAGTTGAATCACCGCCGGCTTCCGGGCGTCCACTTCCGGCCGGCGCTGTTCGAGCCGACCTTTCACAAACACGCCCGGCGCGGCTGCGGCGGATGCCAGATCCACGTGCTCGATCGCCGCACCTTCCGGCCGGTCCTCACCGGCGTGGCGCTGGTGGCGGCGTTTCGCCAGGCGGATGCCGCCTACGCATGGCGCCAGCCGCCGTACGAGTACGAGCACGAGAAAATGCCGTTCGACATCCTCGCGGGATCGTCGGAGCTGCGGGAGCAGATCGAGGCAGGTGAAGAGCCGGAAGCGATTGCCAGATCCTGGGAACCAGCGGTGGAGGAGTTCGCGCGACTGCGGTCCAGGTTTTTGATGTACCTGAGCAGCTCGTCTACTTTTTTTACTGGCGGCGGGGCCTCCGCCTCCGCTCGCCTGCATTCTGCATCGAGCTACGGCGGACAGGCACGTCCCTTGGCCACCGTAGCACGAATCGCGGAGGTCGGCTCGGCATGGCCGCAGGCGCTTTTTCACTGGCGGCGGGGCCTCCGCCTTCGCTCGCGTGATCGATCCAGCGAGCTTCGGCGAGACAAGCCACCCGCCCTACCTGCCCTGCCCGCCCTACCTGCCCTGCCTGCCCTACCGCCTTCCTGCTCTACTTCCTCGCGTACCCGCGTGCGACTTTGATCTGGTCCGCGTGCTGATGTGCGTGCGCGGCGTAGATCTCGAGCCAGCGTGCGACGTCGTAGCGGCCGTGCTCGGGGTGCGTGCCTCCGCGCTGCCATTCGGCTTCGGTCAGGCAGTCGAGGAGCTCGGCGGTCGATCGACGCGCGGCCTTGAACGCTTCCAGCGACGCTTCGAGGGGCCGATCGTAGTGCAGCCGCCGCGCGAACTCGTCCTGGTCGTAGCCGTAGATTTGCGGATTGTCGGCCGCGATCAGCGTGCGCAGGCGGATGGCCGAGGTCATCTCGCTGTCGGCCAGGTGGTGGACGATCTCGCGGGCGCTCCACTTGCCCGGAGCCGGCCGCGCGTCGAGCTCCTCGTCGGTGGCCCCGAGGAGCGCTTCGGCGACGACGCGATAGCCATCCTTGTACTGATCGACGAGCTTCTTGCGTGTTTCCTGATCCATGGCACCTGCCAACTTTTTTCACTGGCGCCGGGGCCCCACCTCCGGCGCGAACTCTCGATGAGCTTCGGTGGACAGCACGTCCTTGGACGCCGTAGCGCAAGCGCGGAGCTGGCTCGGCTCGGTATGGCCGCAGGCGCTCGTCGTCGCTCTGACTGCGATCTTCGCCATGCCTGCGACTGTTCGCGAACGCCTCTCGTGAACGACCTGCGTTCTGCCTATCCCTCGTCTTTGCGATCCGGCGCGGCGGCTTCCTGGGCGGTCCCCGGCTCGAGGTGATGAGCGATCAGGTGGTCGCGCAGCAGGTTGAAAGCGTCCGACGGCGTGTCGGCGTAGGTCACGAGGTCGAGATCCTGCTCCGCAATGGCGCCCCACTCTTCCATCGGCTTCAGGTTGAACACCTGGGTCCAGAAATCGCGGCCGTACAGGACCACTTCGATCTTCTTCGACAGCTTGTCGGTCTGCACGAGCGTCAGGATCTCGAAGAGCTCGTCGCAGGTGCCGAATCCGCCGGGGAAGATGACCAGGGCCTTCGCGAGATACGCGAACCAGAACTTCCTCATGAAGAAATAGTGAAACTCGAAATGGAGCCCTTCGGTGATGTACGGGTTCGCGCCCTGCTCGAACGGCAGGCGGATGTTGAGGCCGATGGTCTTGCCGCCGGCCTCGCGCGCGCCGCGGTTCGCGGCCTCCATGATGCCGGGGCCGCCGCCCGAGGTCACCACGAAGCGGTGGTTCTCCGACGGCAGCGTCCGGCTCCAGGTCGTCAGCAGCCGCGCCAGCTCGCGCGCTTCCTCGTAGTACCGCGCCCACTCGACCGCCTTGCGCGTCTTGGTCAACTCGGCCTGGTAGTGCTCGTCCGCGCCGTGCACGCCTCGCGCCCGCAGCGTCCGCAGCGCCCGCTCGGCGCGCTCCCGGCTGTCGACGCGGGCCGATCCGAAAAAGACGACGGTGTCCTGAATCTTCTGATCCTTGAAGCGGCGCAAGGGCTCGAGGTACTCGGCGAGGATCCGGATCGGGCGCGCCTCCGCGCTTTCCAGGAACTCCGCATGCTGGTACGCCATCGGCTGCTGCGACATATCCCGCCACTTTATCAGTTATGATCGCGGCTCTTCCATTGGAGCAGCCTCGATGACCATCCGACGTTCGCTCGTCGCTGATGATTGCGGCCGCGCCTGCTTGCCGTGTCGACGCTGCCGCCGGTGCTCGATGCCCAGCAGCCCGCCTCCTCGCCGCTGCACGCGCGATCCGCTCGGCGGCTGCTGATTCGGAATGCGATGGTGATCTACGGCAGCGCGCGGCCCCCCTTCGGGCCCGTCGACATCCTCCTCGAGGACGGGGTGATCTCGTCGATTGGCGCCACGAGCCGCGCCATTCCGAGCGCGGATGCGGTGATCGACGCCACGGGCAAGTACGTCATGCCCGGTATCGTCAACACCCACATGCACTGGCACGAGGAGCGCCAGCCCGGGATTCCCCAGCCGATCCAGTACGAGCGCAACCTGTACCTGGCCGCCGGCGTCACGACGGCGCGGGAGGTTGGCGGCGACTTCGAGAAGTCGAAGCGCTGGCAGCGCGAGAGCAACGCCCACTCGATCATCTCGCCGCGCATCCTGGTCTACCCCGTCGTCAGCAAGGGACGGATGGGCACGCCGGCGGAGATCCGCGAGTGGATCCGCGACGCTGCCGCGCGCGGCGCCGACGGTCTGAAGATCATCGCCGTCGATCGCGATCAGCTGGCGGCGATCCTCGACGAAGCCCACAGGCTCTCGCTGCGCACCACCGCTCATATTGGCCTCGAAGAAACCACGGCGCGCGATTACGTCGAGCTCGGCGTCAGCTCGATCGAGCACTTCTACGGCGTCGCCGAAGCGGCAATGGGGGGATCACCGCGCTTCCGGCCCGACATGAACTACAACGACGAGGTCCACCGCTTCGCCGGCGCCGGCACGCTGTTCGCGCAGGCCGATCGCGCGAAGCTGAGCGAGTTCGTCGACCTGATGATCGAGCGCCGCGTCGGCTGGAGCCCGACCTTCTCCATCTACGAGGCGAGTCGCGACGTGCTGCGCGCCCAGCACCTGCCCTGGTTCAAGGAGTACCTGCATCCGTCGCTCGAGGCGTTCTTCCGGCCGTCGCGCGACAACCACGGCTCATACTTCCTCGGATGGACCAGCGCCCAGGAAGCGGCGTGGAAGGAGCAGTTCCGGATCTGGATGAGCGTCGTCCGTGAATTCGGCAAGAAGGGCGGCCTGGTCACGACCGGCGACGATGCCGGCTACATCTATTCGGTCTACGGGTTCGGCATCGCGCGCGAGCTCGAGCTGCACCAGGAGGCCGGCTTCGATCCGCTCGAAGTCATCGAGCACGCGACCTGGAACGGCGCCCGCATGGTGGGGCTCGACGATCGGATCGGCAAAGTGCGCGAGGGATTCGTCGCCGACCTGCTCGTCGTCAACGGCAACCCGCTGGACGATCTCAAGCTGCTCAACCCATACGGCACCGACGTCGTGCTCGTGAACGGCCGCCAGGTATCGAACTACACCGCCGCGGCGCCGGGCGACCGCGTCCAGGTGGTGCACGGCGGCGGCATCGAGTGGACGATCAAGGACGGCATTCCCTACCACGTGCCGACGCTGCTGCGCGAGGTGCGCGACGACCGTCGCGAAGGCGCGCGAGACCAGCCGCACGACGGCGCCCTGATCGCGACGAAGAACACGCCGCCCGTGCCCGGCCTGGACCTTTCCATCAGCATCGCCGCTCCACCGACGATCGTGATGCGCGCGTTCTTCGACGCGGACGCGCTCGGCGCCTGGTGGAGCGCCTCGCGCTCGGTGACGACGCCGCGCGTGCTCGGGCCGTATGCCGTCGAATGGCGGCCGACCGACTATCGCGACGAGGTCCTCGGCCGGCTCGGGGGCGTGTTCCGCGGGACGGTCATGCAGTTCGAAGCGGGGCGGGGCTTCTTCGTCGCCGACGCCTTCTGGCTGCCGCCCGACGGCGAGCCGATCGGGCCAATGGCCCTCGAGGTGACCTGCAAGCCGATCGACTCCGGCACCGAGGTGCGCATCGTGCAGAACGGGTTCGAGGAAGGCGCGAGGTGGCGGCGCTACTACGAGGTCGTCAGCGTCGGATGGCAGCACGCGCTCAAGTCGATGAAGATGCTTCTCGAGAAGTAGTCGTTCGTCGTTCGCGGTCCTTCGATCGTCGTTCGACGTTCGTCGAGCCCCGAGCGCTAAGGCGCGCGAGCCCCGAGCGTTCATACGCGATGAATCTTCAGGAAGTTCGCGTCGCGCCGCGAGAGATCGGGGTTGATGCTCACGAACACGGCGTCCGTCCCCTTTCGCAACAGCCCACGTTCGACCAGCTCCTGCCCGATCTGCCTCGCGGCTTCGCCCTCCGCGGGGATGTCGGTGTAGACGGGGATCACCCCCCAAAGCAGAGACAATCGCGGGGCCGTGTTCTCGCGGTCGGTCGTGGCCAGAATCGGCGCATGGGGCCGCTGCGCGGCGAGCCGGCGCGCCGTTCCGCCGCCGTGCGTGACGGCCACGATCGCCTGGGCGCCGGCCCGCTCGGCGAGCATCACGGCCGCTTCGCAGAGCGCGGACGCATGGTCTCGTTCGCCGGTCGCCCGGGGCACATCGATGCCGGCGAAGCCGCGAGCGCTGGCGCCGACGCTTTCCTCGGCATCCCGGATGATCGCATCCAGCGTCTGCACGGTGCGCGACGGGAAGGCACCGACCGCCGTCTCGCCCGAGAGCATGATCGCGTCGACGCCGTCCGCGACGGCGTTGGCCGCGTCGCTCACTTCGGCGCGGGTTGGCCTGGCCTCGACCGTCATCGACTCCAGCACCTGCGTCGCCAGGATCACCGGCACCCCGCGCCGCCGCGCGCTCGCGGTGATTTCCTTCTGCGCCCGCGGCACGCGCTCGAGCGGCATCTCGAGGCCGAGATCTCCGCGCGCCACCATCACCGCCTGGCAGGCCTCGAGAATCTCGTCCAGGCGCTCCACCGCCCGCGGCCGCTCGAGCTTCGCCACGAGCGGGACGTCCGGGACGCCGGCCTCCACCGTGATTTCCCGCGCCCGCCGCAGGTCGGCGGCCGACTGGACGAAGCTCACGGCGACGAGATCGACGCCGAGCGACAGGCCGAAGCGCAGGTCCTCAGCATCCTTCGCGGTAATGGCCGACGCCGGCAGGTCGACGCCGGGCGCGGAGATGCCCTTGTGCTCGCCGAGCATCCCGCCGTCGACCACGACCGTCGTGATGTCCCCGCCATCGACCCCTTCCACGCGCAACTCGATCACCCCGTCGGCGAGCAGCAGGCGATCCCCGCGGCGTACGCTCGGCGCCAGGCCATCGAATGTCGTGTAGACGCGGCCGGGTCCGCCGAGGCCCGCGCCGGTTGCAATCGTCAATCGTTCGCCGTCTCGCAGCTCGATCGGCTGACCGCCCTCCAGGCGTCCAGTGCGAATCTTGGGACCGCCGAGATCCTGGAGAACGGCCACGATGCGAGCGGCACGGCTGGCGGCCGCGCGAACCCGCCGGTACGTCCGCTCATGCGTCTCGTGCGTCCCGTGCGAGAAGTTCAGCCGGATGCCGTCGACTCCCGCCGCGATGATCGCGTCGAGCATGGCGTCGTTGTCGCTTTTCGGACCGATGGTGGCGAGGATCTTCGTGTGACGCATGTGTCCAATCGTCCAATCGGGTAATCGAGTAATGGGGTCATCTGGTAATCGATTGCGGAATTGAAGACAATCCCCTAATCAATTACCCGATCACCCAATTATCCAATTACCCGATTCTCCGATGGGCGTGATTGTTCCCGACGCGATCGAGCGCTACCTGAGCGGATTGAATCGCCAGGTCGACGCGGTCCTTGCAGAGATCGCGCGCGAGGGCCAGGCGCAGGACTTGCCGCTCGTCGACGCGGAGGTTGGTGCGCTCCTGCACGTGCTCGCCCGGGCGGTTGGCGCCACACGCGTGCTCGAAATCGGCACGGCGATCGGGTATTCCGGCACCTGGCTGGCGCGCGCCCTCCCGGCAGGCGGAATGCTTCTGACGATGGAGATGAACGCGGAACGTGCCCGCGTGGCCAGGGCGAACTTCGAGCGGGCCGGCGTCGCCGACCGCACCTCGGTCATCGTCGGCGACGCGCAGCGGATGCTCGCAAAGGTGGCGGGCCCGTTCGACTTGATTTTTCAGGACGGGGACAAGCTGCAGTACGAGCCGATGCTCGATCGGTTGGTCGATCTGCTTCGTCCCGGCGGTCTCCTGGTGACCGACAACGTGCTCTGGGACGGTGAAGTGGTGCCCGGATTCGTCGCCACACCGCAGCGGGATCCGAAGGACACGCGAGCCATTGCCGCATACAACGAGCGGCTCAATTCGCACCCGCGCCTGGTGACGGCGACCGTCCCGTTGCGCGACGGTCTCGCGATCGCGGTCAGGACAATATGACGCCTGCCTGGGACATGATGACGTCCGTAAGGACGTCATGGAAATAAAAGCGTGGGTCGCCGCCTCGATCGCCGATGCCGAGCGGCGCGGCCTGCCCGAACTTCGACCGCTCATCGAGGCCCTTGCCCAGGCCACGCGCGCGCTCCGCGACGCCGACGTCCCGCGCCAGGAGCCTGTTCCTGGCGACACCCGGCCGCAATGAGCACGCCACTCACCATTGACGCCTTCGCGCGCGGCTTGCGCGAGCGGAAGTTCAGCGCGTCTGAAATCACGGCCGAGATCCTCCGGCGGATCGACGAGCGCAACGCCGCGCTTGAACGCGTTCATCCTCGTGATGGACGAGGCAGCGCGCCGGCAGTCCTCCGAACTGGACCGCGAGCTGGCGGCGGGCCGCGACCGCGGACCACTCCACGGCGTCCCGATCTCGGTCAAAGACCTCTTCGACATCGACGGGACGCCGACGACCGCCGCGTCGCGGGTCCGCGAAGGGCATGTCGCCACGGCCGACGCGGAGGTCATCGTCCGCGCCCGCCAGGCCGGCGCGGTCATCGTCGGCAAGACGAACCTCCACGAATTCGCCTTCGGCACGACGAACGACGAGTCGGCGTTCGGTCCGGCACGCAACCCGCACGATCCGACGCGGTCGCCCGGCGGATCGAGCGGCGGATCGGCGGCGAGCGTCGCCGCCGGCATGGCGCTCGGGACGATCGGATCGGATACCGGCGGCTCGATCAGGATTCCCGCCGCCGCCTGCGGCATCGTCGGCCTGAAACCGACATTCGGAGAGGTCAGCCTCGCGGGCGCTGTGCCACTCTCACGATCGCTCGACCACGCCGGACCGCTGGCATCGACGGTCCGCGACACGTGGCTTCTGTATCGGGCTTTGGCGGGCCGTCACGATTCACTGCCTGACACCACACAAGCTTCCACGCTGAAGTTGGGCGTGCTCCGGGGCTACTTCTGCGATCTGCTCGACGACGAGGTCCGTTCGCGTTTCGAGGAGTCGCTCGACAGGCTTCGGGCGAATGGCGCGGTGGTCGACGAGGCACGGATCGAGCACGCCGGCCTGACGACGCCCGCCTATATGCACATCAGCTTCAGCGAGGCCGCCGCGTATCACGCGCGCACGATCGAAGCGGTCCCGCACCTCTACACGCCGCCGGTGCGCCTGCGAATCGAGCTGGCACGCTACGTTCTTGCCGAGGACTACGTCCGTGCCCAGGAGATCCGCGAGGCGCTGCGGCGAGAGGTCGATGCGGCTCTGGAAGGACGGAGTGCGCTGGTGCTGCCGACGCTGCCAATCCCGGCGCCCGCGATTGGCCAGGCGTCAGTTCACATTGGAGGAGCGAAGCACCCGGTCCGCGCGCTGATGCTTCGCCTGACCCAGCTGTTCAACCTCACGGGCCATCCGGCGATCTCGCTGCCATGCGGGACCACCTCGGCAGGTCTGCCGTGCGGCCTGCAGCTCGTCGGCGCCCACGGCGCCACCGACGCGCTCCTGTCTGTCGCCTCAGCCGTTGAACAAACTGTAGGGCGGACCTCTTAGGTCCGCCTGCAACGTAGGTTCCGCCGCAACCACGGACCGCTACGCCGGCAACGGCGTACCGCGCTCCGGCGACGACGGGGGCGGGATGTCTGGCGGGCCGGCCGGCGGCGGAATATCGGGCGGCGGTATCGGTTTGATGTCCGGGGGCGGCTTATCGATCGGATCCGGCGGCCGCGGGAAATCTGGGCGCGATGGTTGTTCGATCATGGGCGTCATCAGTGCAACATCAGGTCCACTTCAAGCCAGGGCCACTTCGCGGCCGTTCGTTGTTCGAGCTATTCGTCCTCGTGCGTCGTTCGAACGACGAACGGGCGCGAGCCGCGCGAACGACGAACGTCGAACGACAGGTCTACACGTCCAGCCCGACCGCACGCATCAACGCGAGCGCGTTGCTACGTTCCACGACGCCTTCGCGCATGCGGTAGTCGAACACCATCCGTCCGCCCTCGATCCGATCCGCGAAGTGCACATTCGCCGCACGGCCGGCGAGCTCGGCCACGAGCTCGGTCAAGGCCAGATCGTGCGTCGTGACGAGTCCGATCGCCCCCGCCTCGATGAGAGCCCGTACGATGGCGCTTGCCCCGATCCGGCGATCGTGCGAGTTGGTGCCGTGCAGGATCTCGTCGAGCAGGAATAGCATCGGCCGCGGACCGCGCGCCGTCTCGACGATCGACCGGATGCGGAGGATCTCGGTGTAGAACCTGGAGTGGCCGGACTGAAGAGAGTCCTCGATCCGGAGAGTCGCCCCGAGCGCCAGCGGCGACAACCGAAGGTCGACCGCCCTCACCGGCGCCCCCATCTGGGCGAGCACCGCGTTGACGCCGACGGCCCGCAGCAGAGTGCTCTTCCCCGACATGTTCGAGCCGCTGACGACGAGCACCTGCGGCAGATCCCCACCGATCCGGACATCGTTCCTCACCGCGTCCTTCTCCGGCAGCAGCGGATGCGCCAGGCCGCTCGCGTGAAACACCGGGCCTTCGGCATTCACCGCTGGAAACGGGTCCGCCGGGTGCTCGTACTTATGCGTCGCCAGCGCGGCGAAGGCTTCGAGCTCGCCGACCGCTTCGAGCCACGCGGACAGTTGGCCGCGGTGGCGCGCGTGCCACCGATCGATCAGCACGGCGCATTGGCTTCGCGCCATCAGCGGCATCGCGATCAGCCGCGCGTACGGATTGTGATCGCACTGCTCGACGATCGAGACGATCCGTTGGAGCCTGGCGATATGCGCCGACGGCCGCCCTCCATCCGACGCCAGGCGCATGTGGATCGCGTGGAGGCGCGGCGCCGCGAACGGCCGCTCCTCGATGATTTCGATGAGCTGCTTGAACAGCCCGAGATCGCTCGCGGCTGCCTCGACGCGATTGATGACGCGATCCACCCAGCCGCGGGCGCGGAGGGCGATGCCGATCTGCACGACCAGCCAGGCAAACAGCACCTGTTCCGGAACGCTCCCCAGGAACGCCGCCACGAGGAGCGTCGCCATGGTCGCACCGCATGCCGCAAACCCCACCAGCGCGCCGAGCGAGGCGCCCTCCGGGGCGAATCCCGCCCATCGATTCAGCGCGCTCGTGCGGCCGACGTGCGCTTCGGCCGCCAGCACGGCCAGCGTCTCGCGAAAATCGACGTCGCGCGCCAGCTCCGCAACCGCCGGGTGGCGCGAGGCAATCTCGTCGATCGGCGCCGGCGAACGCAGCCAGGCCGCCAGCGTTTCCTCACCGGCCTCGGTACGGGCCGTGTCGAGGAGCTGGAACAGCGATCCCGTCCCGAACAGATCGAGGTCCCTCGCGTACGGATGATCGGCGAGAAATCGCGAGCCGTCAGGCCCGCTGCCGACCCACGTCCCGTCGATACGTTCGAGCCCGCGTTCGTACAGCCGCCGAGCGCGCCGGCCGCGCTCGATCCGTTCGAGCACGCGGGCGTGGGCGACGACGAGTGCCATGAACGCCAGCCCGGCCGCGACGAGCCAGAGCGGCGACACGAGCTGTCGCCCGAACGCCAGCCAGGCGATGACGGCCGCGGCGCCAGCGACCGCCAGCCTCAGGTTGGAGATACGGAGATGAGCGCGCTCGCCGCTTCGGACCACGTCGGTCCAGCGCGCGATCCGTCGCTCGTACTCGTCACGCGGAGCTTGGTTCACCACCATGGACACAAAGGAGATCTAAGCGCCCTTGTGTTGACGCAGTTCCGTCGCGAATCCGTCTTCCGGTGGCCGAGTCGCGCTGCGAGGACCGCCGGACCGCGTGACGCGAGCTCCGTGAGCTCGCGGATCCCCAGTCTTCTCGCGGCCGTGGATCCTGAGACGGCCACCTCCAACGGCTTCGCGCCAGAACCGCGTCAACACAAGCGAGTACTGCGAGCACTAGTGTACTGGGATTAGGACTGGACCGAGAGCAGATGCCGCGCGAGCGCAACGTAGCCATCCACGGCCGCTTCAAGATCGGCAATCTCGACGAACTCCTCGGCCGTGTGCGCCACGTGGATGGATCCCGGTCCGTACAGCAGCGGCCGGCCCCAGGCGGGCAGGAACGGGATGTCGGTGGTGTAGGGAAACACCGCGCTGTCGAAGCCGGGCACCGCGGTCATGCGGACGGGCGGCACCTCGAGGATGTGCTCGATTGTGACACGCCGTTCGAGCGGGACGAGGGCCTGCCGGACGGCGAGAGCGTCGCTGACCGTGCGGAACATCACCTCGGCTTCGGCCATCGGCGACACGACGTTTGGCGCGACGCCTCCGGAAATCAAGCCGATGGTGTAGTGCGTGCGGCCAAGGTCCGGGTCGGACGGCAGCGGGACGCCTCGAAGTTCCACGAGCGCGTCGATCAGCTTGTCGATCGCCGACTCGCCCAGCTCCGGGTACGACGAGTGCGCGGCGCGGCCGCTCGCCGCCAGCCGCAGCCTGAGGGCGCCGCGGGTCGCGAGCGCCACCCGGTTGTCGGTCGGCTCGCCATCGACGAGAAACCGTGACCCCTGTGCCGCCTGGTTCGCCGTCCGGGCGCCGTCGCTGCCGCGCTCCTCTCCCACGACGAACAGGAGCCCGACGCGCTCTTCGCCGGCGCGGCGCAACCGGTCCACGGCTGCCACCTGCGCCGCGAGGATGCCCTTCGCATCGCACGACCCGCGCCCGACGATGCGTCCGCCCTCGAGCCGGCTCGGAAAGAACGGCGGGACGCAATCGAAGTGCGTCGTCAGGACGACCTCGGCGTTCCTGGGGCAGGCGATGACATTGAAGCGGCCGTCGTCCACCGGCTGTTCGGTGACGGCGAAGCCTGCGGTCCGCAGGTACTGGACGAGCCAGCGGCCGGCGTCGGCCTCGCGGCCGGTCGTGGAGTCGATGTCGACGAGCGCACGCGTGAGCGCGACCAGGTCGACTACCTGATCCACGCTTCGAGCTCCGTCCGTGTATCCGTTCGCGAATCGCGGTACTTGACGATGACCGGCGTGGCGAGCGACAGGCCCCACTCCGGCCCTTTCCCGGCCGTCACCGCCCGGGCGCCCGGGACGACGACGGCGCCCTCGGGCACGACGAGCGGGCGATCGGCCGTCGGCCTGATGACGTCGCCTTTCACGAGGTCGTACACCGGCGTCGAACCGGTCAGCACCGTGCCAGCGGCAATGACCGCCCGCGTCTTGATCACAACGCCTTCGTACACGCCGGTATTTCCACCGATGAGCGCATCGTCCTCCACGATGACCGGCAGCGCGCCGACCGGTTCGATCACGCCGCCAATCTGCGCGCCGGCGCTGACGTGCACGCGGGCGCCCACCTGGGCGCAGGAACCAATCAACGCATGCGAATCAATCAGCGTGTCGGGTCCCACCCACGCGCCGATGTTCACGTACATCGGCGGCATGCAGATGACGCCGGGCGCCAGGTACGCACCGTCGCGAATCGCCGATCCGCCGGGCACGATGCGAACGCGCGCGTCGAGCCCGGGCCGCTTCAGCGGCAGCGTGTCCTTGTCGTAGAACGGCAGGCGGCCGTGGTCCATCGACGCGTCCGCGAGATCGCCGAAGCGGAAGCCGAGCAGAATCCCCTGCTTCACCCAGGCGTTCACGCGCCAGCCGATCGGACTGGCAGGATCCGGCTCGGCGGCGCGCACGGTTCCTGCCGAAAGCGCGGCGCGCAGTTCCGCGAACGCCGCGCGCGCCGTGTCCCTGTCCGCGGACGCCCCGGAAGTCACGAGTGCCTTGATATCTGTTTCGAGCATGAGGGCCAAAATGGGATTTGGGGATACTTAATCCCAGTACGCACCAGGACGTACTTGTGTTCGCGGAGTAGTGCGGTCCTCGAGCGTACTGGGATTGGCGACGCGTCATCCACCCTCGCGCCATTCGCGCCGAGGGTGGAGTTCCGCCGTCACCGAGTGAGACGCGAAACAAGTCCTCGTGCTCGCCCGGACTCGGGGGGGTTGACGCGGTTCTGGCGCGAAGCCGTTGGAGGTGGCCGTCTCACGATCCACGGCCGCCCGAGAAGACTCTGGGGATCCGCGAGCTCACGGAGCTCGCGTCACGCGGTCCGCGGCGGTCCTCGCAGGGCGGCCCGGCCACCGGAAGACGGATTCGCGACGGAACTGCGTCAACACACACCGCGTACTGGGAGTAAGAGCCTGAGATCCTTAGGTCTCACTAAACGAGAGCCGTCCTCAACAGATCCAGGCTCTTCAACACTTTCACGATCTTCTCGCGCGACTCCGGCTTCGGTGCGCACATCGGCAGCCGGTAGACCTCTTCGAGAAGCCCCATCGCGGCCATCGCCGCCTTCACGGGGATCGGGTTCGATTCGACGAAGTTGACTTGCATCAGCGGCATGATCCGCGCGTGAATCGCTCGGGCCGCAGCGAAGTCGTTGCGTGCTGCTGCCTGGACCATCTGTGCCATCTCGGCCGGAATCTGGTTCGAGGCGACGGAGATCACGCCGCGGCCGCCGACGGCCATCAGCGGCAGGGTCAACACATCGTCGCCAGAGAGCACGATGAAATCCTGCGGAACGGCGTGGCACACCTCGCTCATCTGCGTCATGTTGCCGGAGGCCTCTTTCACGCCGACGATGTTCGGGATGGCCGCCAGTCGCGCCAGCGTTGCCGGTTCGACGTTGCTCCCGGTTCGCCCCGGAACGTTGTAGACGACGATCGGGAGCGCCGTGCTCTCGGCTATCGCCCGGTAGTGCTGATAGAGCCCTTCCTGGGTCGGCTTGTTGTAGTACGGCGTCACCGAGAGCAGGCCAGAGGCGCCGGCGCGCCGCATCTCGTCGACCTGGTGGATGACCTCCGCCGTGTTGTAGCCGCCGGCGCCGGCGAGCACTGGAACCCGGCCGCCCGCTTCGTCGACCAGGATCTCGACGATCCGTGTGCGCTCCGCGTCAGTCAGCGTGGGGCTCTCGCCGGTGGTGCCGCAGGGCACGAGGAAGTCGATGCCCGCGTCGATCTGGCGTCGTCCGAGCCGGCGGACGCTCTTCTCGTCCAGGTCTCCCGACTTGGTGAACGGAGTGACGAGCGCGGTGCCGACGCCAGTGAACATCGTGGCCATAAAGCCTCCGCCGGACTGCCGTAGGCCCGAGCTCAGCTCGACGAAGTGCTCGACGCCCGACCTAAAAGGTCGGGCCTACGTTAATCCCCAGCACGTCGTGCATCGTGAACCAGCCCTGACGGCCCTTCACCCAGCGGGCGGCCGTCAGCGCGCCGCGGGCGAACGCGCCGCGATCGCGTGCTGTGTGAGACAGCGTAATCGATTCCGACGGCCCGTCGAAACCGATCGTATGCGTTCCCGGGATGAACCCGGCTCGCGTCGACGACACGTCGATCGGCCGGGTGTACCCGGCCTGTTCCATCGCTCGCTTCAACTGGAGGGCCGTTCCCGAGGGCGCGTCCTTTTTCATCGCGTGATGCGCCTCGTGCAGGAAGGCGCCAAACGGCTCGGCCGCCGCGAACAGCCGCGCCGCCTCGGCCACCACCGCCTCGAACAGCACGACGCCGGTCGAGAAGTTCGGGGCGGCGACGATGCCGACTGCCGGCATCGGCGACCGCCTTGCGGAGCGCCGCCTCGTGAGCCTGCCAGCCGGTTGTGCCGAGGACGACGTTGATCCGCCGCCGGGCGAGCGCGGGAACGTTGTGGGCGACGGCATCCGGCGCCGTGAAATCGATCGCCACGTCGACGTCGCTCCACCTCGGATCGTCGATCGAACCCGAGTGGGCGGGCGACTCGGGATCGACGACGCCGGCCACCGTGCAGCCGTGCTCAGGCGCGAGCGACTCGACGAGGCGCCCCATCTTTCCGTGGCCGACAAGGAGGATGCGCATGGCCAGGCCGGTTTCAGAACAGCGCGGCGTGCAGGCGGCTCATGGCTTCGGGCACGTCGCCGTCGCGCAGCACGAACGTAATATTGCGCCGCGATGCGGCCTGCGACACGAGGCGCAGCGGGATCCGATCGAGTGACGTGACGGCCTTCGCGAACAGCGCCGGATCGGTTCGCAGATTCTCGCCCACGACGCAGACGATCGCCATCTGCGGCTCGCACGCCACCTCGGCGAACGTGCGCAGGTTGCCGAGGATGTCGTCGAGCCGGCGCGGGTTGTCCACGGTGACGGATACCGATACCTCGGAGGTGGTGACCACGTCCACTGGCGTCTTGAACCGCTCGAACACCTCGAACAGCCGCCTGAGAAACCCGTGCGCCATCAGCATGCGCGTCGACGTGATGTCGACGACCGTGACGCCGCGCTTGCAGGCCAGCGCCGTCAGGCCGTCGTGCGCGCGTCCGTCCGCGGTGATCATCGTACCGGCGACTTCCGGCCGCCGCGAGTTCAAAATCCTGACGGGAATGTTCTTCGCGACCGCCGGCAGGATCGTGCTGGGATGGAGCACTTTCGCGCCGAAGTACGCCAGCTCGGACGCCTCGGCGAATGAGAGCTGGGGAACCAGGCGCGGCGACTCGACCACCCGGGGATCGGCCGTCAACATCCCGTCGACGTCGGTCCAGATCTGAATCTCGTCGACATCGAGACAGGCGCCGAAGATGGCGGCCGAGTAGTCCGATCCGCCGCGGCCAAGGGTGGTCGTCACGCCGGCGGCGGTCGCGCCGATGAACCCGCCGAGCACGGCCACCTCGCCGGCGGCTCGGCGCGCGCCAACCAGCTCACGGGTCCGCTTGCAGGTCGCTTCCATGTCCGGCATCGCCGCCATGTGCTCGTCGTCGGTGACGAGCACGGCGCGCGAGTCGATCCACGCCGTCTGCACGCCTTTCGATGCGAACGCCGCGGCCACGATCTGACTGCTGGCGAGCTCGCCCATCGCGACGATCGCGTCGTGCGCGGACGGCGACACCTCGTGGTGGCGCGCCAGCGTGCGCACGGTCTCCATCAGCGCCGAGAATTCGGACGACAACTGCGCGATCAGGCCGGACAGGCGTTCTCCCGAGACGAGCGATTTCGCGACGCCCGAGTGCCGTTCGAGCAGGTCGTTCAGGATGCTCGCCGCCTCTTCGCCGTCGCCGGCCGCGGCCAGCCGCGCCGATTCGATGAGACGGTCGGTGACTTTCGACATCGCCGAGACGACGACCACCGGCGGTGTGTCCGGCGCGCTCTTCGCGAGGTGGTCCCGCACGATCGCGATCACACGGCTCATCGCGTCGGCGTCCGCGACCGAGGTGCCGCCGAACTTCATGATCACGTTCACAGCAGCCCCTCGCGATGCATCAGCTCCGCGTTCAGGATCGCGGCGCCGGCGGCCCCCCGGATGGTGTTGTGACCGAGCGCCACGAACTTGTAGCTGAAGAGGGGACACACGCGAAGCCGCCCGATCGTGACCGTCATGCCGCCATCGCGGTTGACGTCCAGGATCGGCTGCGGGCGGTTCGGCTCGGTGGCATAGACGATCGGCTGCTTCGGCGCCGAAGGCAGGTCGAGCTCCTGCGGCCGGCCGCGGAACGATTCCCAGGCATCGATGATCGCTTCGGGCGTCGGCTGCTGGGCGAGCCCGACGGAAATCGATTCCGTGTGCCCGTTCTGCACTGGCACCCGCGTCGTCGTCGCGCTGATGCGCACGGCATGCGGCTGCACGGCGCCGTTCGACGAGGCAGCCGAGAATCTTCTTCGTCTCGGTCTCGATCTTCTCTTCCTCGCCGCCGATGTGCGGGATGACGTTGCCGAGGATGTCCCACGATGCGACGCCCGGGTACCCTGCGCCGGATATGGCCTGCAGCGTCGTGATCATCGTCGTCTCGAGGCCGAACTGGCGAAGCGGCGCGAGCGCCGTGGCGAGGACGACTGTCGAGCAATTCGGATTGGTGATGATGCGACCAGGCCACTTGCGGAACGCCGCCTGCGCCTCGAGCAGCTTGAGGTGATCGGCGTTCACCTCGGGAACCAGCAGCGGCACGTCGGCCATCATGCGATAGTTCCGCGAATTGCTGACGACGATGTGGCCGGCCGCCGCGAAGGCGGCTTCGATCTCGCCGGCGACGGATGCATCGAGACCGGAGAACATCAGTTTGGGCGCATTGCCGGGCGCTGCCGCCTCGACGGTGCGGCGCGCGACCTCGTCCGGCAAGCGATTGGGCAGCCGCCAGGCGGCGGCATCCCGGAACGCCTTGCCTTCGGAGCGGTGGCTCGCGCCGAGCCACTCCACCTTGAACCACGGATGGTCCGCGAGAAGCGCGATGAACTGCTGCCCGACCATGCCGGTCGCGCCGAGAATGCCGACGGGTATCGAAGCCATGACCGTGATCCACACCTTGTAGGCCCGGCCTTTAGGCCGGGCACGACCAAAAAAAAAGCCGACGCGGATGAACCGTGTCGGCAGGTGAACGCTTGATTGATGCGAAACGACTAGCGGTCGAGCATGCACCCTCCGACACTTGTGGCCCGCTTCAGCCGCTTTCGCGTGTCAGAGGTGAACATCGACCGGTGAGTATAGCATGGGAGCGGAATGCTTCAAGCCTTCTTCCATTCCTGGGAACGGTACCTGGCGTCGGTCTCGAAGGATCGCGTCGTTCGCCCGTTCGACTGGGGCCTCGACTGGATCCCTTCGAACGGCCTGCCGCGCGACACCGAGCCCGAACGGATTCTCCAGGACTGGGTGACCCACGTGATGGAGGATACGGACGGCTTTTTCACACCGGAACCGACCGACGATTTCACGTTGAGCGCGCCGGGCCCAGACGGTCATCGCACGCTGTCGTTCCCGTCGGCCTTCCGGACGCCGCATCCCGAGAACAACACCGTGTACTGCCGCCTGGTTCCCGCGTCATCGAACCGGCGGACGCGCGCCGCGGTGCTGGTGCTGCCGCAATGGAACGCAGATCCGGGCGGCCACGTTGGCCTGTGCCGGCTGCTCGCGATGAACGGGATGACGGCGCTGCGCCTCAGCCTGCCGTATCACGATCGCCGGATGCCGCCCGAACTGCAACGTGCTGACTACATCGTCAGCGCCAACGTCGCGCGGACCGTCCAGGTCTGCCGCCAGGCGGTGCTCGACGCGCGGCGAGCGATCGGATGGCTGGCGCTGCAGGGCTTCGATCGCATCGGGATCCTCGGGACGAGCCTCGGGTCGTGCCTGTCGCTGCTGACCACCGCGCACGAGCCGCTGATCGCCGCGCAAGCGCTCAATCACATTTCGCCGTTCTTCGCGGATGTGGTCTGGCGCGGCATCTCGACGCGCCACGTGCGCGAAGGGCTCGACGGGAGCATCGACCTGGAGCGGCTGCGACACCTGTGGAAGCCGATCAGCCCACACTGGTACCTCAATCGCCTGCGCAACCGGCAGACGCTGCTCGTCTACGCGCGGTACGACCTGACATTCCCGCCTGACTTGTCCGAGGATCTCGTCCGTGATTTCCAGGCCCGCGGCGTGCCGCACGACGTGGCGGTGCTCCGCTGCGGCCACTACAGCACGGGGAAAGCGCCGTTCAAGTTCGTAGATGGATGGATTCTGACGCGGTTTCTCAGGCGAGCGTTGTTACTGAGAGCTGAAATTTAAGACTTAATCCCGGTAAACACTTGTGTTGACTGAGTAGCGCGATACTGGAGCGTACTGGGATCGGCGACTCGATTATTCACCCTCGCGCCATTCGCGCCGGGGTGAGTTCCGCCGTCACCGGGTGAGACGCGACGACTGAACTGATCCGAGTGCTCACCAGGTACTCGCGTGTGTTGACGCGGTTCTGGCGCGAAGCCGTTTGGAGGTGGCCGTCTCTAGGATTCACGGCTGCGCGAGAAGACTATGGGGATCCGCGAGCTACGGAGCTCGCGTCACGCGGTCCGCGGCGGTCCTCGCAGCGCAGCCCGGCCACCGGAAACGGATTCGCGACGGAACTGCGTCAACACAAGTGCGTACTGGGATCAGATTTAAGATTTCGACGGCAATCTTAAATCTACAATCTGAAATCTTAAATTCCACCATCACCTTCCGAACCACTTCGTGAACAGCTGCCGACGACCCAGCGGTCCGCTCTCCTCCTTCGCAGCAGGCTGGATCAACCTGGCGAGCGCGTCGAGGTCGTCGGCGATCGGGTTGACGTCGCGATACTCGATCAGGCGCGTTGGCCGCCGTGTTGACGATGTCGGTGAGCAGCGGGCGGACGTCTTCGTAAGGCAGCGGACGGTTGATCCACTTGTCCCGGAATTGCAGACAACGCCGCTGCTCGAGCGCCGCATTGCTGGCCACCTGCCGCAGCGCCTCGGCATGAACGCCGAGCGGCGCCTGCTCCAGTTCGGCTCTCACCCGCTCGAACACCGCGGCTGCGTCGGCGAAGAACATCGAGAAGAAGTCGATGAACTGTAAAACGCCGGGCGGGCTCTCCAGCCGCCGCGAGCTCTCCTCGGTCTTCTGCCGCAGCGCCGCGAAGGTGTCGACGGCCCCTTGTGCGTTGTCGCGCCACCGCTCCAGGTGCACCTGGATGTCGTACGCCGCTTCGCTCATAAATACTTCAACAACCCCTGGAGCGCCGCCAGCAGGACCGCCGCGAGGTCGCGGACAAATGGCGAAATCGTTCCCTCGTTGACCGAGTTCGCCACCGTCACCGGGTTGGTGAGGAACAGCCAGACGGTCGCCACCGCGAGCACGACCGCGATCATCGCAATTGCGCCGAACACCCCCATGCCGAAGCCCTGCAGGCGCATCACACTTCGAGCACGATCTTACCGAACTGGCCCGACTCCTCGAGCCGTTGCTGCGCGGCGGCGGCATCGGCGAGCGGGAACGTGCGGTCGATCACCGGCTTCAGCCGTCCGACGAACAGGTGCTCGGCCGCCCGAAGCAGCTCGGCCTTCGTGCCCATGTAGGACCCGAGGATTGTCAGGCGCTTGCTGAACAGCGCGAGCAGGTCGACGCCCGCGTCCCCGCCGGTCGTGGCGCCGCAGGTCACGATCCGCCCGTTGCGGGCCAGCGAGCGCATGCTTTTCGCCCAGGTCGCGGCGCCGACATGCTCGACCACCACGTCGACGCCCCGCCGGCTGGTGAGCCGCTTGATCTCCTCGGCGATGTCCTGGGTGTGGTGATTGATGACCTCGGCCGCGCCCAGAGCGCGCGCCCGTTCGAGCTTGGCGTCGCTCCCGGCCGTGGCGATGACTCGCGCACCCTGCAGGCGCGCGATCTGGACGGCCGCCTGGCCGACGCCGCTGCCGGCGGCCAGCACGAGGACGTCCTCGCCCCGCTGCACCTTCGCGCGGGTGATCAGCATGTGCCAGGCGGTGACGAACGTCAGGGGAAACGCCGCCGCGTCGACGAACGACACCGAATCGGGCAGCGGCACCAGGTTCTGGAGCGGCACCTTGATCAGCTCGGCGTAGCCCCCGGGATGATTGCGATATCCAAGCACCTCGTAGTGCGGGCACTCATTGTCCGCGCCTGACAGGCACGCGAGGCAACGTCCGCAGCTGATCCCCGGCTGAAGCATGACCCGGGATCCAGGTGGAATGTCGCCGCCGTTCGTCTCGACAACGATCCCCGCGACATCGCTGCCTGAAATATGCGGCAGAGGGATCACGACCCGCCGCAGGCCGCGGCGCTGCCAGAGATCGAGATGGTTGAGCGCGCAGGCGCGAACCCGCACGAGCGCTTCGCCCGACCCGATCGAAGGGTCGGCGACTTCCTCGAGCCGAAGTACTTCGGGGCCGCCATGCTGATGAAATCGAACTGCTTTCATGGCTAAGCCGTGTCGGGACTCGGGCCTCGAGGCTCGGGACTCGGACGATGGTGACGGGCGTCTTCCGAGCCAGCGAGCACCGAGCGACCGAGCCCCGCTTCAGAAGGTTTCAGCCGACAGGACGAGCGGATCGCCGAAGCCCAGCGCGGCCAGGTCGGTGCCGATGGCGTCGAGATCGCCCACCACGAGCGTCGTCAGGCGATCGGGCTGCAGGTGATGGGCCGCAACACGGGTGATGTCGCCGGCAGTTACCCGCTCGATAGCCGGGACGAACGCATCGAAGTAGTCGTCGGCGAGGTCGTAGAGCGCGATCTGCGACACCGCCCGCGCAATCTGCTCGGCGGTCTCGAAGTTGCGCGCGAAGCCGCGCGTCAGCGCGGCCACGCCCAGCGCGAGCTCCTCGGGCGTCACCGGCCGTGCACCGCGGATGCCTTCGATCTCGCCGAGCGACTCGGTGATCGCGCGGCCGGTGGCGGCCGTGTGCACGCTCACCTGCAGCGCGAACGGGCCCGGCATGCGGCGGAAATCGAACGAGGTCCGCGCGCCGTAGGTGAAGCCCTTGTCCTGCCGCAAGTTCAGGTTGATGCGGCTGACGAACTGTCCGCCGAGCACCATGTTCGTCGCCACCAGCGCGTGGTAGTCGGGCGTATCGCGCGGCACCGCGACGTGCCCGATGCGCAGCTCCGACTGCGGCGCCTTCGGCCGCGGCACCACGCTGACGCGCGGCGGACTCGGCAGCGTCGCGGCGCGGCGCCGCGCGAGGCGTCGGCGCCCCGTCCCAGCCGTCGAAAGCCGCCGCGGCGATTCGTTCGACGTCGGCGTGGCGGCAGTCCCCGGCCACGATCAGGGTGGCGTCCGAGGGCCGCAGCGCCGAGCGGTGAAACGCGCGGACGTCGTCGACCGTGATCGCGGCCAGCGTGTGTTCGCTGCCGAGCGGCGTGTGCCCGTAGGGATGCGATCCGTACAGCAGCTTCACGAACGCGCGGTCGGCCACCGCCCCGGGCATGTCGCGCAGCTGCGTCATGCGGTGCAGGCGCAGCTGACGCACGCGCTCGAAATCGCCGTCGGTCAACGACGGCCGCGCCGTCATGTCCGCGAGCAGCCGCACCACGTCGCCGGAGAAGCGGCTCAAGGCGGTGATCGTGACCACCGCGGCATCCGGACCGATGTCCGAGTCGAGCTGCGCGCCGATGCGCGCCAGCGCTTCGTGAAAGTCGATCGCTGATCGGCCGCCGCTGCCTTCATCCAGCATGTCGACGGTCAGCGCCGCAAGGCCGTCGAGCCCCGGCGGATCGTCGGCCGACCCGCGCCGCAGCAGCAGCAGGACGGTGACCACCGGAATCGCGGTGTGAGCGACCGTCCACACGCGCAAGCCGCTGGCGAGCGTCGACTTCTCGATCGGCGGGAAGAAGAACGGCCGTGCCGGGCCGGGCTCGGGCAGGCGCGATCGGACGGGGGTCTGCGCCTCGCCTTTCATCTGACGTCCACAGGGTTGGACCCCGGAAGCGCGAGCTCCACCCGGCCCTTCGGCACGATGCTGAGGGCCACGCGGCGTGCGTGATTCAAGTGCCGAGCCGCCGCATCTCTCAAGGACGACGTCGTCACCTGTCGATAGCGCGCCAGATCCTGATCGAAAAAGCCCGGATCGCCCATGAACGTGTTGTAGGCGTTCAACTGATCGGATTTGCCGCCGAATCCGCCGACCGTCTGCAGACGAAAGATGAACTGGGCTTCCGATTGGACACGCCCGCGCTCGACCTCGTCCTCGGTCGGGCCGTCCATCGCCAGCTTCTGGATCTCGTCGACGGCCACCGCTTCGATCTCCTGCAGCGAGTGGCCCGGGGCGGCGGTGGCGGCGAGCTGCACAAAGCCGGCAATCTCGCGCGAGTTCTGGGTGGCCGACACGTCCGTGGCGATTCGCTCGTCGAACACCAGCCGGCGGTACAACCGCGACGTCTTGCCGTTGGCGAGGATATCCGCGGCCAGATCGAGATCGGCATCGCCGGTCTCGAACATCGGCATCGTCAGCCACGCGAGATAGAGCCGCGGCAGCTCCACCCGGTCCTCGAGGAAGAGCCGCGTCTCCGAACCCAGCGGCGGCGTCACCGGACGGACCGGTTCGACTGAAGGCCCGGCGGGAAGCTCACCGAAGTAGGTGTCGGCGAGCGCCAGCGCGCCATCGAGGTCGATGTCGCCCGCGAGCGCGAGCGACGCGTTGGCCGGGTGATAGTAGGTCGTGAAGAAGCGCCGGACGTCGTCGAGGCGCGCCGCGTGGAGATCGTCGGTTTCGCCGATCGTCGTCCAGTGATAGGGATGCCCGGGTGGAAACAACGCGGCCAGCATCGCCATCGGCGCCAGGCCGTATGGCCGGTTCTCGTAGTTCTGACGGCGCTCGTTGAGCACGACGTCCCGCTGGTTCCCGAACTTCGATTCGGTCAGCGCGGGCAGGAGGTAGCCCATGCGGTCGGATTCCATCCACAACGCCAGCTCGAGCGCATTCGACGGCACGACCTCCCAGTAATTCGTCCGATCGGCGTTGGTCGATCCGTTGAGCGAGCCGCCCGCTCCTTGCAGCGGCGCGAAGTACCCGGAGTCGTGATGCTGCGACCCCTCGAACATCAAGTGCTCGAAGAGGTGCGCGAACCCCGTGCGACCGGGCTGCTCGTTCTTGGACCCGACGTGGTACCACACGTTGACCGCGACGATCGGGCAGGCGCGGTCCTGGTGGAGCAGCACGTCCAGTCCGTTCGACAGCGTGTGCTTGACGAACGGAATGTTCATCGGACGAGCGTCAGCGGGATGCTTGGACGGTTGTAGCTCGCGATCGACACCTGCGCCGCCGTCTGTTCGGCGGCCGCCATGAAGGCTTGCGCGGCCGGCGACGAGGGCTCGCTGATCGCCAGCGGCACGCCGGCATCGCCGCCCTCCCGAATCGGCTGGTAGATCGGAATGCGTCCAAGGAACGGCACGCCGAGCTCCTGCGCCATGCGCTCCCCGCCTCCGCTCCCGAAGATGTCGGCTTCGTGGCTGCAGTTCGGGCAGACGAAGTGGCTCATGTTCTCGATGATGCCGAGCGGCGGGATATTGAGCTTCTTGTACATCGCCACCGCGCGCCGGCTGTCGGCGAGCGACACCAGCTGCGGGGTCGTCACGACGATCGCCCCCGCGACCGGCACGGTCTGACTCAGGCTGAGCGCGACGTCGCCGGTGCCAGGCGGGAGATCGACGACAAGGTAGTCGAGATCGACCCACCGCACTTCACGGAAAAACTGCTGGAGGGCACCGTGCAGCATCGGTCCGCGCCAGATGATCGGCGCGTCGTCCTGCGTGAGGAAGCCCATCGAGATCACCTGCAGACCGTACTTCTCCGCGGGAATGATCTTCTGGCCGTCCGTGGTGAGCTGGGTCTTCACGCCCAGCATGATCGGCACGTTGGGGCCGTAGATGTCTGCGTCGATGATGCCGACCTTGCCGCCGCATTTCGCGAGCGAGATGGCGAGGTTCACCGCCACCGTCGTCTTGCCGACGCCGCCCTTGCCGGCTCCAACCGCGATGACGTTCTTGACGCCGGCAATCGGCTGGCGCGCGCCGTCGCCGCCGACCGCCTCGCGCACGCGCGCGCTCATCTGCACGTCGACCACCGAGACGCCCGGCACACGCAGGACGGCGGCGCGCGCCTGGTCGCGCATCTGGTCCTTGACCGGACAGGCCGGCGTCGTCAGCTCGATCGTGAACGCCACCTGGCCGCCGCTGATTTTCAGATCTTTAATGAACCCGAGGCTGACGATATCGCGATGAAGATCGGGATCCTGGACGACCTTCAGCGCCTCGAGCACCGCCGACTGCTCCACCTGCATTGATCAAGGATATCAGCTAGGCGGCGGTTTCCTTGACCGTGACCCGAACTTCGACGCGCACCGGTGCGGCGTGCGGGGAGTTGATGCGAAACCGGAAACGGGCGCCGTGCGCCACGCCGGCGGGCACTGACAGCCGCAGCGGCTGATGGACCAGCCGGGACCCGGTGCCGCAGCACGCGCGGCACGGCTCGGTCCAGGTCTCGCCCCGGCCGCCGCACGTCTGACACGTGCTGCGGAGCGGCACCTCGAGCGGCAGGACGACACCGCACGATGCCTCACGCGTCGACACCGAGACTTCCGTCGTGAGCGTCTCGGCGTCGGCGGGCTCGCCGAGGAACGAGTCGCGAACCCGCGCCACCATCGTGTCGACCGACGGAAAATCGATCGCGATCTCGTCGGCGAAGCACTCGTCGGCGGCGCCGGCGGAACGAATCGTGTCCCACAGCGTCGGCACGGGCGTCGGGTCGTTCTTCTCGCGCTTCTCGCGGCTCACAGCAAAACCTTGTTAACGATAGGAGTGGCTCCCATGCTTGTCAAGGCGCGGCGACGATGCTAACTTGCTTGTTCACAACAAAAAGCATGCCTGATGCACGCGAATGCCCGCTCTGCGGCTGCACGATGCGGCTCAAACACGGAAAGCAAGTCGTCCGTGTGCCCGGCAATCCGAACGACACCACGCGCAGAACCGCCGAGTGGGTGTGCCCCGACTGTGATTATTTCGAAGAAGCCGAGGGGGACTAGCGCGCGCCGATCGTGAGCAGGACTTCCTTCCGGAGGGTATCCTCGAACTCCTCGAACTTCAGCGCCGACTCACATTCATCGCAGAGCACTTCGAGCACCGCCGGCCGGCTCTCTTCTGAAACCTCGACGCGGCCGTCTTCGAGGTGCACGACGTGCATTTGCAGCGTCTTGACCTGAAAGTTCCGGTCGTTGCCGCAATTTGGACAAGTCAACGTCAAATCCCGTTCCCCCTCCCGCCGCTCCAGGCGGCGGCACAAAGTCTGATTCTATGTGCGGGTCGGCTGCCGGCGCAACGAGAAATCGGCCGAAAATCGCGCGTCTGCACGAAATTGGCCGCCAATCTGCTACCTTTGGGGCCCAATGACGACGACGAGCGGTGCCTACCAGATTCACACCGAAGCGCGCGGGCCACACTGGATCGCCTGGATAACCCGGGGCGGCGAGTCCAAACCCGACCGGTCCATCGTCCTCGTGGCCGCCAGCCAAGGGGAGGCCGAGGAGCGCGCCCGCCGCTGGGCGGAACAGACACAGTACTAAGAATTCAGATGAAATTTCAGATTTAAGATTTCAGATTTAAGATTGGCTCACTGCCAACTTTCAAATCTGCAATCGTAAACCTTAATTCTGAAATCTTAAGTCTCAGCGTCCCCGCCGCGGCGGCTTGAACGAACAACGCCTTCAGCGTCGCCGGCATCACCTCGCCCAGGCTGCCACGGCCCGGCCTGAACGTGCCGTCCTGGACTGTGGCCGACAAGTACAGCCGATCGCGCGCGCGTGTCAGCGCCACGTACAGCAGCCGCTTCGTCTCCTCGCGTTCGCGCCCGAGCGCGTCCTCGTCGGCTTCGGACTGATAATCGGCAATCGCCACTGACGGCTCGCCGCCGCTGCCGGCAGACACGCGGATCGGCGCCCGAGCCCCGCCGGTCCCGCGGCCGAGGTTGACGACGAACACGACTGGGAATTCCAGCCCTTTCGCCGCGTGAACGGTCATCAGGCTGACGGCGTCCACGGCGTCGATCGCCGCATTGGACTCGTCGCCGACGGCCAGCTCGTCCAGGTGATCCGCCACCCGCGCAAGCGTCGCATAGCCGCGGTTCTGAAACCGCGCCACCATTCCGCGCAGCTTCTTCAGGTTCTCCCGCGCCTGCCGCCGGCCCGACCCTCGCGTTTCGAAGGCATAAGCGGTCTCGGCGAGCAGGACGTTCAGGAGCTCCAAGGGCGACAGGCGATCGACCAGCGACAGCCATCGAGGCACCGCCGAACAGAGGCGCGCCAGCACACGCAAGTCGTCGTCGCCGAGCAGCCCAGGCGGGGGATCCACGATCGCGCGCGCAAGCGACGGCGCGAGCGCCGCGACGCCGGCATCGGAGAGCCGGACGATCCGCGATCGGAGGAGGGCGGCGGCGCGCATGTTCGACAGCGGATCGGCCAGGTAGCGCAGGAGCGCGACGGCGTCCTGCACCTCGTCAGCGTCGAAAAAGCCCAGGCCCTTGTACACGTACGTCGGCACTCCTCGCCGCTCGAGCGCCTTCTCGTATTCACGATGACTGTCACGCGACCGGAACAGGATCGCGATGTCAGCCGGCTTGATCGGACGCCTCAGGCCCGTGGTCCGATCGCGGACAATCGCGCCTTGAAGCAGTTCCGCGATCTCAGCCGCGACGCGATCGGCCGCGGCGCTGACCGTCTCCGCCACGATCAGGCCGAGCGGTGAGGTCGCCGCTTCGTCTTCGGCGGGATTCGATCGGAAACCGGTCGGTGTCGCCGTACCTGAATGCGTCGTGGCGCTCGGGTGCCTTGTCGATCGCTTCAAACACGTCGTTGACGAAGGCCAGCAGCTCCGGCACCGCACGGAAGCTGACGGAAATGGCCCGGCGCGCATCGCCTTCCTGCCGAAGGGCGTCGACGAACCCGGCGGCTTCGTCGAGGACCGCCACATCCGCGTCGCGGAAGCCGTAAATCGATTGCTTTCGGTCGCCGACGATGAAGATGGACGGAGGAAGCGCGTCTGCGGCTGCACCGAAGCCTTCACCCCAGCTCCTGACCAGTTGCGCCACCAGGTCCCATTGCGCCCGGCTCGTGTCCTGGAACTCGTCGACGAGCACGTGACGGTAGCGTGCTTCGAGCTTGTAGCGGCTCTGGGCAAACTCGTCCATGTCCTTGAGCAGCCGGACCGCCCGCTCGAGCACGCCGGAAAAATCGAGCAAAGCGCGAGCGTCGAGCGTCTGACGGTACTGCGACAGCGCGACGCCGAAGATCCGCCAGACGCCGCGCGACATGATCACGTTGAGGTCGCGCCTGAAGCCGCGGATGGCGTCCGCCATCGCGGGCGACAACTCCGCCGCCGCCTGCCGATGCCGCTTCCATGCCGCCTCGCTCGTACAGTCGTCCGCGCTGAAGCCGGTGCCGCCAAACTTCTCGCCGCGTGGCCGGCCCTCCTGCGTCAGAAAGTAGCCGCGGACGCGATCGATCACCGCACGCAGGGCCGCCCGCCCCTGCCTGGTGTCGAGCGGCATGCCGGACGGATCGGTCAGCCGGCGGATGTCGCCCGCGAGCATCGCAAACTGCGGATCGTGAACGGGGCCGTCCCGGAGGAAGGCCTCCAGCCCTCCGCGGACGCCGGTCAGCACGTCGCGGAAACGGTCGACAGCTGCGCGACAGGCTGATTCGGCGGTTAACTGCCGGGGGCCGCGGGCAAGGTAGCGGCGCAGCGCGTCGGGTGCGACGAGACGGCGATCGATCAACGCCGCGAGGCCAGTTCGGAGACGGCGTTCGCCAAGTTGCGCGAACACGAGCGCGACGTCGTCGTCCTCCTTCGCGAGGCCGCGGCAGATCCGGAGCGCCTGGGTCAACGATTCGCCGACCAACCGCGGCACCTCGGTGTCTGCAGCCAGATCGAACCCGGGGTCGACGTCCGCCTCGAGCGGAAACTCACGGAGAAGCGACAGGCAGAACGCGTCGATCGTGGAGATGGCGATGTCGCCAAGGCGCTCCTTGATCTCCCGCCACCGTGCGCGATCCATTTCTGACGTGCGGCTCGCCTCGCGCAGGCGATCGATGATCCGCTCGCGCATCTCGGCGGCGGCCTTGCGCGTGAAGGTGATGGCGAGGATGTGCTCCGGCTCGACGCCCGCGCGCAGCAGGTTGACGTAGCGCTCGACGAGCACGCGGGTCTTGCCCGTTCCTGCCGAGGCCTCGAGGACGACGTTGCGCGAGGGATCGACGGCGTCGCGCCGGGCCGCCTCGTCAGCTGTCCACATAGTCCTTCCTGCAGACCGCGGCGAAGCTGCACGACTCGCAGCGATAGACGTCGTCGGGCGTCGGCGGGAACTCCCCGCGGCCGATCGCGTCGAGAGCGGCCGACAGGCGCTCCTGGGCCTTGCTCATCACGTCGGCGCGCTGCGCGGGCGACGTGAACAGCGGCACGACTCGCTTCGGTCCCTTGAAGGCCAGGTAAGCCGCTTCGCCCAGCACGTACCGGCGGCCGCGGTGATTCTGCAGCCGCTGTTCCGCAAACAGCGCATACAACGGCAGCTGCAGCGCTCGGCGCACGATCCGGGGGCCAGCCGAGCTTGTAGTCGATGAGGCGGAACGTGCCGTCGTCGAGAAGGTCGAGCCGATCGGCCTTGCCACGCAGGGAGACCGTCCGCGCACCGGTCGACGTGCTCACAGACAGCTCGCCGTTGACGCTGTACTCGAGCAATCGCTCCACGACGGCAACCGGACGCTCGGCTTCCATCCGGAAAACCGCTTCGCCCAGCCCTGAAGCAGCCGGCGAGCCGAGCAGCCGGGTTCTCTCGAGGCCCGCTTCGGCGTCCGAGAACGTCGCCTCCTCGAGCTGCCGATCGACAATCGTCTCGAACATGCGCCGTGCGTCGTCCAGGTTGTCCGGGGTGATCGCGCCGCGGCCGCGTTTCCTGCCAGGCGCGGAAGAAGTCCTCGAACACGGCATGGACGAACTGACCCTGGCGGCGGGGGTCCATCACTTCCTCGTCTTCGGGCTCCTCTTCGAGCGCCAGGACGTGGCGGGCGAAGAACTTGAACGGGCATTCGAGGTAGGTTTCGACGCCGCTCACCGACCAGACGCGCGCCGGCCGGGGGCCCGCTACGCCGTGGAACTCGGGACGATCCGCCGAAGGACGACTCATCCGCAGCGCCGCCCATTGACGCGGCTGCTGTCCGAGATGCTCCAGGTCCGGCAGTTCTTTCACGAGCGCATCGTCGTCAAAGACCAGATCGTTCGGCCGATGCCTTCCTCCGCAACCGTCGAAAGCCGTGCGCGCGCGATCTCGTCCAGCAGTGACGACCGCGACACGATGGCTTCGTCCTCGAGCGTAATCGTCGAGAGCGCGACGGAACGCGACGCAGAGCCCAGGAGGTCGAGAAAGCGAGCCTCGGCCGCCGCGCGTCGCTCCTTCTCGGATGGCCACCCGAGCGCTTTCAACAGCAGGGGCGGATAGAAGATGTTCCGAACGCCCGCTTCCGGCCACTCGTTCTCGATCAATCCCACGACGATGAGGTGATCGAAGGAACCATATCGAGCGGCCTGGTCGTCGACGAGCGACACCTTCGAGCGATCGGTTGACGGTCAGGCTCGTCCTCATCAAGGGCGAACGTGGACGCCTCGATCGCACGGCGCACGGCGCCGGCCAGGTCGGGAAAGGTCCATTCAGGATCGTGGTGCGCCGCATGCGCAGCTCGCAGGGCTTCGATGACATCCGCGACCGCGCCCCGTGCACGGCGTTCGCGTGACGCAAAGGGATCGCCGTCGCGATCGGCTTCCAGAGCTCGCCGAGCAGCGACGCCAGCAGTTGGAGCGACGCGGACGCCGGAGCGCGTTCAGCAAGTCGTGAAAGGCGTCGTCCGATTTCCAGCGCTGCCGCCGCTGCCTCCCGAGCCTCGTCAGCAGGCCACTCGGCGACAAGCTGTGCCAGGTGGCCGAGATCGCCCAGGTATCGCTTCTCGCTCAGCCGGCGGTCGAGGGCGCTTACGCTCGCAGCAGGGAGCGGCGATTCAATGCCGCGGAAATGCGGCGAGCGGAGGATCGCGACGAGCGACTCCCGGGAAAAGCTCGTCTCGACGGCATCGAGGATGAGGTCGACTGCCGCGGCGGACGGCTCGGCCGCCAGCGGAAGCGCGTCGGCGGTTTCGTAATCGATGGCGGCGGCTCCAAGCGTAGCCGGCGCGAGATACAGATACGGAAGCGGCCGCTTGTAGACGACGGCGACACGAGGGTCCTCGTCAAAGGGAAGGCCGACCTGCCCGGTGTTGGTGTAGGGCGGACCTTTAGGTCCGCCATAACGCCGCGCAACCGCGATCAATTCTTCTTCCCGGTCCCGGCGCACGAACCACGGCTGTTCCGCCGGCGCGCCAACGGGAACGCTGAGAACGGGCCGCTCCAGCGGGCTCGCGCCGGCGATCTCGATCTCAGTCGTCTCTTCGAGACCCGGCAGCCACTCGTGCAGGCGCTGGTGGAACCCGGAGCCCAGCGTGGCTTCGGTGCAAACGATGTCGATGGTCTCGACGGCGGGCATCCTCGCGAGCAGGTCGAAATCGGCGACGAACAGTCCATCCGGGTCGGCAATCCAGTCCGCGACCGTCACGACGATGTGCCGTATCGGCGGATTCACCGGGACATCGATCAGCCGTGTGCGCAGCACGTGCTCGTCCCAGCCACCACTGGTCCTCACACGCTCCTCGTAACCGGACAGCGCGCGCTCGATGAACCGCGTCTGCCGGAGCATGCGCTCGGCGCCGCGATCGCCGGTGGCATCGCCACCGATCGTTTCCGCGATCAATTCGGCGAAGCGCTCGACCGTCTGCGACTGGCGCCGCAACTGGTCGTAGAACTTGAGCATCTCGGTGACGAGGCCCGGCCGGACCCGAAACGGGAGATCCGGGACAGCCGCCGCGGCGTCGAGCGCGGCGGCTTGTGCGATCGAATCACGTTCGTAGGACGTCAGGCGCCTGGGCGCCTCGAGTCGCGAATGCAGCTCTTCGTAGAGCTCATCCCGGGTGAGAAAAAGAGCGCCATCCGGCGTCCGTCGCGCAGCCGTGCGTTCGATCTGGCGGGCAGCCGCGCGGTTCGGGACGACAACGACTGCCGCGTGCCGTTCGCAGAGGACACCGATGACGCGGCGAAAGGCGTGCAGGTCTCCGACGCGGATGAGCCGCGTCCGGCGAGGGGTGATCACTTCGTCAGCTGGGGCCTCTGGAACAGATTTTTGAAGTCGTTGCGAGCTTGCGCCTCGAGCATCAACGCGCCTGCAGCGGCCGACGATGCATCCCAGGCCCGCCGCAGGTCGCCGGTCAGGGCCGCTTCCATCCTGATTTTCGCCGCCGTGTCGGCCAGATGCGCCGCGCTCAGGAAGAGCGCGTGCACGGAGCGGAACTCCTCCGGTGGGGCAATCGCCGAGAGGGCCTTCGTCGCCTGGTCGGCGCCGCGCTGGATCGCCGACAGAGCGAACGGAGACGAGCCGACGAGCGACTTGATGTCGTCCAGCAGCGTCTGGAGCCGCTCGAGCCGCGAGAGCGGCGCAGTCATCTGGTTGCCATAGGCTCGAAAGTCGGCCTTCCGAAGCTCCCACCGGTCGTGCGCCAAACGCAGCGACCGTGCCGCATCCAGGTGTGCTTCGAGCGACACGAGGAGGCCAGTGATCACGTCGGGCCGCTGTTGACCCAGCTGGCGGTCGGTGGTCTCGACCTCCCCCCTCAACCGCTCGACTCCGCGCACGTCTGCGGCGTTCGAGCGTGCCGCGGCGATCGCGAGGATCCGCGTCGTGAGCAGCTGATACTGCCGCTCGGTCTCGAGCTCGGCTGCCAACGTCGTTCGGAGAACCATTCGCGTCTCGGCACGCCAGTCGCTCGGCAGCCGCTCGGCATCGCGCTCGATGGCGCCGAGCGCGACGGACAGCAGGGAGAGCCGCTCGGCGGCGGTCTCCGACAGGCGCGCGACGGCCAGGACCTGCTCGAGGGTTTCTTTCGGCGTCGGCAAAGGCAGGAGCGGTTCCCGCGTGACGGGCGCCTCAGAACCGCACGACGAAGGCGAGGTCGAACTGCCCCAAGCCGGCCAGCGCCCGAAGTTCGGCGACGATCTCGTCGAGCATGCCGAGCATCGGCACGATTTCGCCTTCTCGATAATTGAAGTGGGTCCGAGGCCAGTCGGCCAGCGTCTTCCGCGCCTTCTCGATGATGGCGAGCCGCTGAGCGGGGTCGGCTGTGCCGGCAACGGCCGCGAGGGCGGCCGCTATTTGGCCGGTCAGAGCCGAATAGTCGGCTTCGGCGTTGCCCGCGAAGTACTTCGCGGCGCGCGCGGCCTCCGCGTACCGCTCGGTGCGCGGCCAGTCGACCTGCCCGGCGGCCAGGTTGACGAGATGGAGCGGCGGATTCTCGAAGGCTGCCGGCGGTTGGCATTGAGAAGACGATGCGATCGCCGACCCGGGCGGGCTCGCCATAACTGACGAGCGAGCTTCCGTCCGTGAGAAACACACGGAAAATCGTGGCTCCGTCCACCGCCGCCACCGGGACGTCCACATCGGGCGGCCGAGCGCCGGCGGCCCGCGCCGACCGGAAGCGGCGCCGACCGCAATCAGCAGGCCAAGCACGGCCGCATGCGGGGGAATCGCATGATGGCAAAGATACAACGAATACAGGAAAAGCCGCCTGTGGAAAAGCTGTGGACGATCGGTGCATTTCCTGTGCACCTCCCGACATGAAGAAAATTATTTTGCGCCTTCGCGCTCGCCAATCGCCCGCGCCGCCGGCTGTGGACGTCCTTTCGCGGGTCGCTTCGCTTGATCGCGATGTGACGCTGCCGTAAATTCCGTCGCGCTTCCCCGCAAACTCAAAGCAAACGTTGCCTGTGAATACTGCCGTTCATCGTTTCCAGGAATCCATCGCCGGCCAGCCGTACCTCATCGAGGTGTCCCCGGTCGCCGCGGACCGCTGGCGCGCGTACATCGTCCGCATCCCCGGCCTGCCGACGGCCCTCATGCCGTTCTACGGGCCGACGCCGGACGAAGCCGCGGGGCTCCTCCGCGACTGGCTGACGCGCGCCCACGAGCGCGCGAACCGCACCGTCCGCAGAGTGTAGGATCGTGGCCATGGCGGCCACGGTCTCGCTCGGGACAGCGGCCCCGCGATTCGGCACGACGTCTCGCCTCGCTCGGGGCACGGTGCGCGATCGCGCTCGTCTGTCCTGCTCGCCACGGCTCTTCAGGCGGCGGCGCAGCCGGTCCGTACCCCTGACTTCGACCAGATGCTGCGCGACCAGGCGGCGACCGACCGCCGGTGGCGCGAAGCCAGCGTCGGCTTCATGCGGATGGACAAGATTACCTATCGCAGCCGCAGCGGCGATCTCGACGTGCCGGCGTTCGTCTTCCAGCCCCTCGAAACGTATGACCGGAATCACCCTGCTCTGGTCTGGATCCACGAGAACATCCGCGGCCACCTCTACGAGCACTACATTCCCTTCGTCCGCGAGGCGGTGACTCGCGGATACGTCGTCATCGCCCCGGAATACCGCGGCAGCATCGGCTACGGGCGTGAGCTGTACGAGGCCATCGACTACGGCGGCGCGGAGATCGACGACGTGGTGACCGCGGTCGATGTGCTCGCGTCGAAGTACCCGGCGGTGGATCGCAGACGGGTCGGGGTCATCGGCTGGAGCCACGGCGGCATGATCGCCCTGCTCTCGACGGCGCGGAATCCGGAGGTGTTCGGCGCGGTCGCGGCGCTTGTTCCGGTGACGAACCTCTTCCACCGGCTCGCGTCGAAAGGCGTCGAGCGGCAGCGGCAGTTGATCGACCCTCGAAACCGGTTCGGCGGCACGCCGGCAGAACGGCGCGAGGTCTACCGCGATCGATCGCCGCTCTTCCAGGTCGACAAGCTCACGGTGCCGGTGCTGGTGCACCTCGCCGACAACGACGAGGACGTGACGATCGAGGAAGGCATGCAGCTCGTCGACGCGCTGCGCGCCCGGAAGCCGTCCCTCTCGACGACCAAGGTCTATGCATCGCCGCCAGGAGGGCACGTCTTCGATCGCCGCGTCGACTCGAAGACGTTGGAACCAGTGAACACGCCCGAGCAGCGTGATTCCTGGAACCGCGTCTGGGCGTTTCTCGAGCAGAGCCTTCAGACGAACTAACCACCGACTTTCTGGGCTGGGATGAGCGCTCACCTCAAGCAGCTTCATTACGGCTGGGTCGTGGCAGCGGTCACCTTCGTGATCCTGCTCGTCGGGGCCGGCGTCCGGGCCACGCCCGGCGTGCTGATGGTGCCGCTCGAAACGGAGTTCGGGTGGAACCGCACGGCGATTTCGTTCGCCGTCGCGGTCAACATCGCGCTGTTCGGATTGATCGGACCCTTTGCGGCGGCGGTCATGAACCGCTTCGGCGTGCGGCGTGTGCTGGCGGCGGCGCTCGCGCTGATGACGGCGGCCGTCGCGAGCACGACGCTCATGCAGGCCGAATGGCACCTGGTGGTGCTGTGGGGCGTCCTGGTGGGCGGCGGGACCGGCGCCACGTCGATGATCCTGGCGGCCATCGTCGCGACGCGGTGGTTCGATGCGCATCGCGGCCTCGTGCTCGGCACGCTTTCGGCCGCGAACGCCACGGGCCAGCTCGTCTTCCTCCCGCTCCTCGCCTCGCTGGCGGAGCAGCGCGGCTGGCGAACCGCCGCACTCGTCGTCGCCGCGGCGGCGGCGATGGTGTTCGTGCTCGTCCTGGCGCTGATGCGCGACCGGCCCGAGGATCTCGGATTGCGGCCGTATGGCGCGCGCGAATCGGCGGCGCCGACGCCACCGGCGCTGTCGCCGGTGGGTGCGCTGGCAGTGGCGGCCCGATCCAGAGCCTTCTGGGTGCTCGCGGGGACGTTCTTCATCTGCGGGGCGAGCACCAACGGGTTGATCGGCACGCATCTCATTGCGGCCTGCCACGACCACGGCATCGCCCCGGTGCGCGCCGCCGGTCTGCTCGCCATGATGGGCCTCTTCGACATCCTGGGGACGACCGCCTCGGGGTGGCTGACGGACCGGTTCTCGAGCCGGTATCTCCTCTTCGGGTATTACTCGCTTCGCGGGCTGTCGCTGCTGTGGCTGCCGGTCACGCTCGAACACGGCAGCGGCCTGGGATGGTTCGCCATGTTCTACGGCCTCGACTGGATCGCCACGGTGCCACCGACTGTCCGCCTGACGACCGAGGCGTTCGGCCGGGAAAACACCGGCGTCGTCTATGGCTGGATCAGCGCGAGCCATCAGCTGGGCGCGTCGCTCGCCGCGTTCGGCGCGGGCGCGATCAGGACGTCGCTCGGCGACTATCAGGGCGCTTTCTGGATCGCCGGAGTGCTTTGTCTCATGGCCGGCGCGTCCTTCCTGACGATCGGCCGGCGCGTGTTCATGGCGCCGCCGATGACGACTCCTGCAGTGGCACGGGCCTGAGCGATCGTTCACATTAAGATTTCAGATTTCAGATTTAAGATTGCCGGCTGCCGCGAGGGGCTGGCCAATCAGGCGTGCACGATCTGACATTTCGAAATCTTAATTGAAATCTGAAATCTTAAATTTCACGATTCTGGCGGTACGCCCCTCCGAGGAATGCCAGCGTCGTCTGGACGAACACGGGCGCCGACGCGCCGAAGACCGGACCATGGCCGCCGTTCGGGACGACCCACAGCCAGGATCGGCGTATCGCTTCGTGCAGCTCCACGGCCAGCGAGACCGGATACAGCGGATCGCGATCGCCGAACACGATCAGCGTGTCGGCCGTAATCCGCGCCAGGTCGTCTTTCGTGAAGTTCGGATCGTCGCCGTCGGCGAACGCTCGAACCTGGGCGAGGAGGATGTCGATCTGTCCTGGCCGGCGATGGCGTTCACGCATCCGCGCCTTCTCATCCTCGGACAGCATGTCGAACGAGTACTGACGCTGGATCGCGCGCGCCTGCTCGGGAAACCGCGGCGGCGCGCTGATGACGACCATGGCCTCGACGCGGCCGGGATCGAGTGTCGCGAGGTGAAGCGCCGTGATGCCGCCGCCACTCAGCCCGATGACCTTGACGCGGTCGAGGCCGAGGTGGTCGAGCAGGCCAATCACGTCGAGCGCCGACTGCCGGAACGAATACGTGGCGCCCGCGCCAGTGGATCGGCCGTGGCCGCGCAGGTCCGGCGCGATCAGTTGATAGCCCGCCGGCTCAGTCGGGAAGATGAACCGCCAGTCGGGGCCGTGGCCCATCCCGCCGTGCAGCCAGACGAGCGGTTTCCCGTCGCCGTGGCGGTCGTAGTGGAGCTGCATGCCGTTGACGTCGAGCATCATGGCCGCGATTATCCCGAACCCCGGCATGGCGAGGGCAGTCTGTTCAGGACGCACGGTATAATGACATGTTCCACCTGAAGTGGGCCAGTAGCGCAGTTGGGAGCGCGCATGAATGGCATTCATGAGGTCACCGGTTCGATCCCGGTCTGGTCCACCAAATTTTCATTCGACCCGTCAAGCGGCCGTAAGTACTCGAAGAGAGAAGACGTTACGACGGTTCGATCGAATGCTTTTCCGCTGAACGCCACGCCTTCCGGAAAAAACAGTCGCTGAAGCCGCTGCCGTTGCTCCAGCGACGCCTGTATCCAGAGATCCGAGGCACGCGGTAGCACCCGCTCCGCAAAGTTCAGGATGCCCTCGACGTCGAACTCCTCGACCTTGGAACCGTGCCGGTCAATCTCGACCAGCGTCAGTTCTTCGCGAAGCCGATCGCGTTGGCGTTCGTACGTGCCGAGGTCGATCGACTCCTTGTAGATGAACGCGTCATCGAGGCGATCGAGTTTCTGCTGGATCGCTTTCGCTCGATGCTCAGCGCTCGCCACCTCGTTCTTGACCGAAGCCTTGCGGTCGTGCCAGACGCGCAGCACGGATTCCTTGAGAAGCCGCATGTAACCCGGCGTCGGTTGGAATCGCTCCAACTCGTCCACGAACAGCCCTTCGAGTCTCGCCTTCGTGATATTCACTGCCCGGCAGGGTGGGAGGCAGTGGTAGTACGCGTATCGAGCGCTGCGTCCCTTCGACCAACTCGCCGTGACACCGCGTCCGCACGCAGCACACTTGATGAACGCCCGAAGCGGGAACTCAGGCCGACGGCGCTGGTATGGGCCAGTCGTGTGCACTCGTCCTGTCAGGATCGCCTGAACTCGATAGAACACGTCGTCGGGAATCAGAGGATCGAAGTCTCCGCGCTTGCCGACGACGCCGTAGCCAGGGGCGTTCACGATGCCGACGTACAGCTTGTTCTGCAGCATGGTGGCGAACGCCTGAGAACTGACCGGCAGGCCCTTCCGCGTCTTCAGCCCTCGACGGGTCATTTCGTCCAACAGCTCTTGCTTCGTAAATCGTCCGGTGGCGAAGTCGCGGAAAATCTGCTGGACAACCGGAGCTCGCTCGGGGTCCGGTATGAGGCTCTTGCCGTACGTCCTTGGGACGTTGATGTAGCCGATGGGGGCGAGGAACGTCCATCGTCCCAATTCAAGAGCGGCCTTCATCCCCGCGCGGGTACGATCCGACCGCACGTCGTTGTCGAACTGTGCGAAGGACGCGAGTACGCCCTCCATCAACTTGCCCGTCGATGTGTCGTCGATAGGTTCAGTCGCCGATCGCAAGGAGATGCCGAGCGATTTCAGATGCGACCGGAGCGCGAAGTGGTCGTACTTTTCGCGCGCGAACCGCGTGAGGTTGAAGACGACAACGAAGTGAACCTTGCCCTTGTGCGTCCGGCAGTACTTGAGGAGCCGCTGCAGCTGAGGACGGTCGGCCGTCTTTGCGCTTTCGCCTTCTTCCCTGAACCGCTCGAGAATCTCGTACCCCTCCCTGCGGCAGTACTCTTCGCACGCGCGAAGTTGCGTGGGCAGGCTCAGATTCTCGGTCTGCTCCTTCGTGCTCACGCGCACGTAGATCACCGCGCCGACCATATCTGGCAGCTTAGCCCCATCACCGGACGCCGGCAAGGTGCGTCGTCTCGCCATGGCAGTTAGTGGATGCGAACGTCCTGCAAGGCGAGATCGATCACAAGATGCGCCAGCGATTCCGCGTGACGCGCGACGATGAGAACTTCCTCGTCCGACAACGTGTCTGCCTCATCGCCCAGCAGTTCCCGGCACCGCGCGACGGAGATCGGTTCCGGCTCTTGTTCCGCACGATCGGGTACGTCCATGGCGCTCCCCTTGAACGCGAGTCGCAACGATTCGTGTTGAATGGGTGGCGCGCTCTGGCGCGTCGATGTGGCGGTCGACGCGCCGATGTCCGTGTGAGCGCGGATGCGGGCCTGGAGCCGGCATCGTCCCGACGGGAGCTGTGCTCCGAGCGGTGACGATCGTCGAATGGTTCGACCGTCTGTTGCGTTCAGTCAGACCAGCGCACGGCTATGCCGCTGGTGAACGCATCCTCTTCGCGGCGCGTGGTCCTGAGGACGATGCGCCGCGAGAGGTCACGAGGTTCGCAGCTCATAGGTGTGCCGACCAACCGTCCTCGGTAGTCGTGCAACGGACTGCGATGCGGTGAGGATTGCGCTCGATGCCGTGCCCTGAGGGCGCCGACCGGATGCGCGCTCCGTTGGCCGTTGCGGCGAACGGAGGGAGTGCCGTGCGGCACTGACGTGATAACGCCAACATACGCCTGCGCGATTCGCGCGTCAACCTCGTTCGAGTCGGTCATCATGCTGACCACCATCGCGTAAGAGCCCGAGACGTGCCGCGCGGAGGCGTCGTCAATGCCCGAAGGCCCGGCCGCCGGCCGGGTCGAAGCGAAGCGAAGAGCATTGACGACGCCGAGCACGGCGCCAGCATGAAAGGCGCGATGGTGCGACGGCAAGATCTGGATCGCAAGAACGCGACGTTCCTTCCGGGAAAACATGGCGACGCGCGCGAACCGATTTCTGTTCGATTCGTCGGCCGCATTGTTCCGGCGAATCTGGACACGAAGACGTGCACGCGGGCGGCGCGTTCGTCCTGCACGAACTGTGCGCGCAGACAGCGACATGCGGCACGACCAACGATGGCGTGAACGACCCCGTCTCGACGGCCTGGGGTCACTGGCGGGGCAGGACAGCGGGGTCGTTCACGCCATCGTTGGTTCAGCGACTGCGACACCGGCTCCGGCAGTGACGGCGGCACAGAGCGCCGCCTCGATGACGTGCTCGCGGCAAGTTGCTGCGATAGAGACGCTTGCACACGGTTCGCGGTCATGGGGCTACCAGGGGTGAGGGAATGTCTGGAGAGGGCGTCGAAACCGGGGGGCCAACCTGACGCGATTTTCGCTTCGCCCCCCTCTTGGCCCACGCCTCCCGGTCCATCGTGCCGGTGAGCTGCAGATACTGGCGCATTCAGGATCTGGACTTCGCAGGCCGAGCAGCCATGCATGCGGTCGTCACGAAGGCTGGTCGATGACGACCTCCACAGCACCACGTCGCCCTCTCGTCGCCAGGCTCGATACAGGGCCGTGATCTTCGCCATGCCCTGCTTGCGGAACTCCTGTGCGATGTAGCGATCGGTCGGGTCTCCGAGGTGTCCGCCCTGCTCCTTCCGCTCGCGAAAGTACGTCTCCAGAGCCTTGCTGACGCTCGGATTCAGCGGGGTCCAGAGCTCTTCTCGGAGCGCGGCTTTGTAGAGCGCCACCGACTTCTTGAAGCGCCGCGGCACGAGCAGACGCATCGTCCATCTGTGCAGGTTGAGAAGGAGGTTGTGGTGACGAATCAGGAACTGGCGGAAGTCCACGGGGATTCGCCGGTTCACGAGGTAGAGGAACACGAACCGACTGGTGTCCGTCCTTCTCGATGCCGATGGGCAGCTTGTCGGGAAAGCAGCGGACGGTCTTCCGTGAACCTGACCTGAACGTGATGTGCGGATACTCCTCTGGGCGCAGACCCGTCTCCTGCGTGACGTCGAAGAACGTTCGCTTGTCCGCCTCGGGACTCAACCACCAGCAGCGTCGATCGCTCAGCACGGCGTCCAGAATCATCACCCTCTCGACCATGCGGCCGATCGAGTGCAGACGGCGATTGCGGTTGTCCGGCTGCCCGATCGCCTCGTAGAGCGGCTTGTGGTGAACGTGGTAGAGACGCCCTCGCCGGACAGGTCCTGGCTCGATGGCTCGGGCGAATCCGCGAGCGACCAGGCGGGCGACGAATTCGCGGCTGTTCTGGCCGCGCGCCGTGCCGGTGAACGCGCAGTACTGCCGTTCCAGGAAGCACCCGGAGTGGACCATCACGGTCACGAGGAACTCACGCTGCCGTTGCGTGAAGCCGAAGTCCGCGAGGCTCGTCACCCGGCTGATGCTGACGCTGTCGAACGTCGGGTTGTGCGGGTATTCGTGCGTCACAGGAATTCCTCCATGACGCGCGGATGCGGCGCGGAACGACCGCCGCCCCCGCGGGATCCGACGACGTAGATCCGGAAGCCGGTCTTGGCGCGGCTGGCGGCGTGAGCGCCGCGGTAGTGCGGCGTGAACAGCTCGACGTCCTCGTGGCGTTCCCGCCCATCGACCTCGTACTCGATGCGGTAGTCGGGGAAGTGCACCTGGCCGTCGAAGTACGGCAGGTCGTGCTCGCGCGCCCAGTCGCGGATCTCGTCCTCGTCGCGGTCAGGTCGGCCGTCGCTGTCGGAGCGGTTGCGGTTGTGCTCCTGCAGGAACTCCTGGTACTCGCGCTTCAGGTCCTGCTCGAGGATGACGCGCCGGATGTCGAGGCCGCCGTGCTCGTCTCGGAGACGGGCTTCCTCCTGGCGGTACGTCGCGTAGAGGTTCGAGTCGTGGTCGATTTCGCGGGACCGGCTGACGCCGGCGTAGAACGCCTGCGATGGTTCATCGCCCCGATCCATCGAGTGCGAATCGAGAAGGTCCCGGCCGTCCTTCGTGAGGGTCAGCGCCGCGCTCGTCGTCGCCAAGGTCAACGACATCGACGAGGCCCTCATCGCGCAGGTGGTCGAGCGTCTCGTGGTCGATGTCGAGGTCGTGTTCGGGCACGACCCGGAAGGCGCCGACGGCGGCCAGCGTGCGGCTGTCCTCGCCGTTCAGCTCGTAGACGCGATCGCGATCAACGACCAGCTCGCGCTCCTCGCCGCGCGGCAAGTCGAGGTCGTGCATCAGGCCGTCGCGCGGATCGTGGTCGTCCCGGTCACGCTCGTCGTACACGCGCGGCCGCCCGTCGTCGCGATCCCGCTCGCCGTATTCGCGCGGATCACCCCATCGAACGTCAGACATCGCCCCCTCCTTGCTTGGGTGCTGCTGTTTGGGTTGTCCGTGAAGACGCCCTGGCAGTCGCTGCGAGAGGTGATTCAAGGAAGCGCTGAAGCGCCGGGGCGTTGCGCCGCGGCGTTCAGAGCGTGGTCGTGTGGGAACCTCGGCTTGAGGCCACTGGTGCGAACAAGCGGTGGGTTCGGTCCGCGACGCTCTGACGCGCATCGAGACCGCAGCCGACCAAGAACTGCTTCAGACGTTATACGCCCCAAGGGGTCGAAGGGCAAGCTGGGTTGCGGAGGAGCGCTCGAAGATCACCGTTTCAGCCCGAACAGTGCCACCGACGTTTAAGCCAGCCCAGCCGTCGCGGTACACTGGCGCCGTCGAGAAGAGCAAGACCATGTGAGACCGCTATAGACGCAACGTGGAACCTACCTCATTAGTCGAACCGCCGGTTGTTGGAGGTCCCATTGTGCAGCGGTCTCCTGAACCGCTGCAGCCCATGGAGCGTACGCTGAGCAGGAGATGTCTGTATTGTGCGGTCGTCCCGGCGCAGTGTCGGCGTCTAAACCCCAAGGCCTCATCGGTGCTGGAATTCGCGATCGCAACACACGTCCTCTTCAGTTTGGCCGCGGGAACGCGCACTAGGGTTAGGTTCGAGGTGTCACCATGCCGGAAGGGTCTGCTGTTCTCTTTGTGGTCATCGGCCTGGCCGCCGGTCTGTTGTCCGGTGTCTTCGGAATCGGGGGTGGCGTCGTCATTGTGCCGGCGCTGATCTACTGGGCGGGCTTTACCCAGCACCGCGCGACCGGCACGAGTTTGGCGGTGCTGCTGCCGCCGATCGGGTTGGCCGCCATGTGGGAGTACTACCGTCACGACAACGTCAACGTGCGAGCGGCAATGATCATCGCCGTGGCGGTGTTCGTTGGGGGCTGGCTGGGGGCGGTGATCGCGAATCGAGTCTCTGGCCCATACCTACGCCTCGCGTTCGGGGTGTTCGTCGTCGTGCTCGGGATGTACTTGATGGTCGGTGCTTTTCGGCGGCTGGGGTGGATGTGATCAGAGGCACCGGGTTCAGTGCCGCAACGTGCGACGCGCGCGGTCTTGTTCCGGGTCGTGGCGCTGTGTCGCGACCGGGCAGCGATCGGGATCGAACAACTCGGGTCCAGTTCGATTGTCGGCGCTGTAAGCGCGTATATACTGATCGTCGTTCGGGAATCGAAGGGTGCAGCGGGAGCCGCTGCAGGCAACTGGATGGTCGGGCCGCCATCCTCGTGGTCGCGAGACCAAGAGGAGTCGATTTGGCAGGCCCGGTCACTGGACCGCTCGCACGCCGCTCGTGCGTCGTCCCGACGCTGCAATCTGACCGCGCTAGGCCTCGGCCAAGAGCCTGCGCCGTCACTGGCGCGGATTCTGTTCCGCTGATTGCCCGCCCTCGATTCCACTCCACCAGCAACCTGATCGCTGGGATATCTCGCGCTCACGACACTCATCTGCAGCCTGACAGTCGTTTCTTCACACGACCGGCTGCATGTCGAAGGCGAGATGCTCTTCAAGACCGCAACCGCTCTGCTCATCGTTTGGCTGCTCAGCATGTTCGACGTCTACCGCGTGGGCGATCTCGGGCATGTCTTGTTGCTTGTTGGACTCATGGTCCTGTTGCTCGCCGTGCTTAACGCGCGGGACGCTGCCATGCGTCGCCCCGAGTCCCGGAACAACGACTGATGGCCCACACTCGTTCCAAGCTCGCCAGCTTCGTCTTCGACAACTCACTGTTGCTCCTCGCGGGAACAATCGCGGCGGTGACATGGGCGAATCTCGACGTCGCCAGCTACGAGCATGTCGCACACTCGTTGCGTTTCTGGGTCAACGAGGTGGGCATGGTGTTCTTTTTCGCGCTCGCGGCTAAGGAAGTCTTCGAGGCGACCTTACCGGGCGGAGCGCTGGCATCGCCTCGTCACGCGCTGTCGCCGCTCAGCGCAGCGGTCGGTGGCATGGTCGCGCCCGCTGTGATCTACCTGGCGCTGTCTTCAGCTGTCGGTCCCGCGGAGTTGAGTCGCGGCTGGGCGATTCCCTGCGCAACCGATATCGCGTTCTCCGCGATGATCGCCCGCGTCATCTTCCGCCGTGGGCATCCGGCCATCCCGTTCCTGTTGCTGCTCGCGATTGCTGATGATGCACTGGGCTTGATGATCCTGGCCGTGTTCTATCCATCGGGGCCACTTTCGGTCATCGCACTCGCGACGCTGATGACGGCGGCCTTGTTGGCCGCGCTCTGGCTGCGGCGCCGCCGCGTCCGCAGCTTCTGGCCCTACATCATCGGTCCGGGCGTGCTGTCGTGGGCCGCGCTCTATTTTGGCGGCTTTCATCCGGCCCTCGCGTTGGTGCCGATCGTTCCCTTCATGCCACACAGCGCCCGAGACCTTGGGCTGTTCGATCCGCGAGAAGTGGGCCAAATCGACACGCTCAATCAATTCGAGCATTGGTGGGCGGTGCCCGTGCAGTTCGTCCTGCTGCTCTTTGGCTTGGCGACTGCCGGCGTCCCGTTCGAACAGATTGGGCCGGGCACCTACTTCGTGCTGGCCGGATTGCTGTTCGGCAAGCCGATCGGGATCCTGCTGTTCTCTGGTCTCGCTCGGTTGGCAGGAGCGAGCCTGCCGCAAGGCCTGCGTCTCGCCGACTTGGTGGTCGTCGGCATCACCGCGGCCATCGGCTTCACGGTGTCCCTGTTCTTCGCCACGGCCGCATTCCCAGCGGGAGCGGCACTGGCCGAAACGAAGATGGGGGCGCTCCTCAGCTTCGGTGCCGCGCCCCTTGCGCTCGTGGCGTCGCGACTGTTGAGGGCGCGTGCAACGTGATCTGGTTGCGGCTATGGCATGCCGTGGCACCGCGCAACATAGCTGTTAGAGTCTCTGCGACGTGGCCGTCATCGACGTTCATTCGTTCGGCTTCACATATCCGGGGGCCCAACGCCCCGCCGTTCGCGGTCTGTCCTTCGCCGTCGAATCGCACGAAATCTTTGGATTCCTTGGCCCAAGCGGCGCAGGCAAGAGCACGACCCAGAATGTTCTCATCCGACTCCTCGACGGCTATCAGGGCGATATCCGTGTGTTCGGACGAGACCTCCGCACGTGGGATCGAAGCTACTACCGCCGGATCGGTGTCGCGTTCGAAGCTCCTAACCACTACTTGAAGCTCTCCGCGGTGGAGAACCTCCGCCTGTTCGCCGGCCTTCATGGCGGCCAGACGGAGACGCCGGAGTCTCTGCTACGCCGTGTGGGCCTGCACGACGATGGTGACAAACGCGTTGCCGAGTTCTCGAAGGGCATGCGCGGCAGACTCACGCTTGCGCGAGCGCTGTTGCATCGCCCCGAACTCCTGTTTCTCGACGAGCCGACCGCCGGCCTCGATCCGGTCACCGCGCGCCTGGTTCGACACGTCATTCGCGAAGTCCGCGAGGCTGGCGCGACGATCTTCCTCACGACCCACGACATGGTCACCGCCGATGAACTCTGCGACCGAGTGGCATTTCTCGTCGACGGTACGATCACGGCCCTCGACAGTCCGCGTGCACTCCGGCTCGCGCGCGGCCGTCGTGTTGTTCGACTCGAGATGACTCAGTTCGGGACGCGCGATGCACGAGAGTTTCCGCTTGACGGTCTGGCCGACAATCCTGAGTTCCTTGCGGCGCTTCGGTCTGGCGACGTCGAGACCATGCACACGCAGGAAACGACGCTGGAAGACGTCTTCGTTCAAGTCACCGGAAGGACGCTCGTGTGAGGGCACTCGTCGCCGCACTCCGCTGGGACGTCGTGCTGCAAGCGCGAAACGGGTTCTATTGGGCGAGCGCCTTTGTTGTTCTGATTGTCGGGGGTCTGCTGCCGCGGTGCCTCAAGCGGCACGAGCGAACGACGCGGTCTGGGTACCCGCGATCCTCGCCGTCAACCTCCAGATCACCACATTCTTCTTCGTGGCTGGCCTGATGCTGCTCGAGCGCGATGAAGGCACCCTCACGGCGCTCTCCGTATCCCCGTTGACGCCGGCTGGCTACTTGGC
>CAVREM010000051.1:0-13333 GCA_963720005.1 uncultured Acidobacteriota bacterium
CATGGTTCATGGCACGTGGACCCTGTGGGGAACCGGAGGCGCGTCACACGGCGCAGATTATGGCTCACTGAAGAAGCAAGCCAACCGTCAAAGACTGATACTGGTCCGTGCAGCGTGCCGGTGCAGACAACGTCCGATGAAGCGGCGAAGGACTACCTCGAGCGCTCTCCAGCTCCCCAAGGGACAAGTCTACCGTGCGATGTCCTTGGCCTCGGACCGATTGTGTCGTCACCATGACCCCGGGCGGAGAACAGTGCACCGGAGAGTCAGGCGGCAATTCCCACGAATTTCACTTTCCGACCTTTCGCAAATCCCCGTACCGGTACCAAACCCAAGTTCAAAGTAGAAAGTGGAAAGTAGAAAGTAAGTTCGAAGTGCGCCTGAAGTACGTCGAACTGTACGTAGTGTCCGGCTTCAGCCGGACCCGGTGAGGAGTGTCCCGCTCTGAGGAGTTCAGAGGCTTCGCAGGAACGCCAGCAGTGCGCTTCGATCTTCGGCATTCAACGACAGACCGAAGGTATGCCCGGGCACGGCGCGCCTCGTCACACCGGGCGGATTCCAGCCTTTCGGCTCGTAGTCAGGACTGAGACGTGCCGCATCGAACATCTCTTCGAGACTCGTGACCGAGGCATCATGCAGCAAACGCGGCCGATACCAGACGCCGCGCAGCGAGGGAATCTTGTAGAAACCCGTTCCCTTCCGCGTCTTGAGTGCGAGCCCCGGATCGGTTCCCACTGAGACAGCGGCAATATCGTCGCGATTGGGGTGATTCGCCGGCGGCTCCCAGCCCTGGGCGAGCGTGAGCCTCCCGCTTGTGTAATTCGGTGGCACGTGACAGTTCACGCAGCCCTCCCGGCGGAAGACCTGTTCACCGCGCGCCAGCACGTCCGCCGCTGCCGGATTCGGATTCTTCGGCAGGCTCGAGCGACATCAGATACATCCCGATCGCATAGAGCACTTCATCGGCGTACCGGAACCGCACACGCCGCTGCGCGTCCGTCAAGATGCGGTGTGGTCCGAAATCCATCGGATCGGCGCCTGTGATAAATGCCGCGTACCGGGCAGCATCCTCAGGTCCGCGGAGCCGATGCGTGCCCGTCGCATCCAGGTAACGGCTGTAGCGCAGGATGTGCAGGTCCGGAATCTTCGTTGCGTAAAACGGACTGCCGTGGGGGCGATTGAAAACGCCCGGATCACCCGCCGCAAGTTCCTGGAGTTCGCCGGTCGTACGCGTTCCGGCGACTCTCGATACGTTCGTCAGGCGCCCAGGGGACAGTCCACATTCGCCACGCGGCCGTGGGGCGTGGATCGCCCGCGTAGAAACGCTGCATGGCCAGCGGGGCGCCAGCTGCCATGACTCCAAGGCCGCGAGGGATCAGCGGGGGACTTCCGGGAGGGCGCGGCCCTCTTGGACCCGCAAAGGCGACGGTGCCATCCGCCCGAACCGTGAAGTGACAGGCACTGCAGGCAGGCGAGGACAACTTCACGCCTTCTGCAGTGACGACCCAGCGCGGTCCGAACGCGGTTCCGTCGGGAAGCCTGAAGACGCCCTCGAACGTCCGTGGATCTCGAGCTTGCGCGATCAGAGCCGGGTCGTCCGTCCGGCTCCAGAAATTGTCGACGTCCCGAAACGCACGTTCACCTGCTGCTATCCAATCCTCTGTGCTTCGAATCTTCGACACGTCCACCAGCGGCTCGGGCTTCTTCTTGTTTAGTTCCTCCCAATACCCAGGCGGCTCGGGGTCAGGATGATAGACGGGATAGGTGCGCAGGTTCTCCCCGGGTACGCTGTAGGTACTCGGCCGACGAATAGTGGGAGGGACGAACGTTCAGTGTCGCAACAGGAGTCGCCCAGTCCACCAGTGCGGCGTCATCCCAGATTCGAGGTGCTACAGTCGGCGCTTGCGCCGGGAGCGCCGCAGAAAGCAGCGGCGAGAAGTCCCAGTCGGAGCAAACCCCGAGCAGCCTTCATAGCAAACTACTCCTCGACGAGGGCACCATCATGCTCGCACGGCGCGGTGCGATGGTGGCAGGGAAAGGCCGGGCCGAGGATCACACAGCTAACAAAGCCGAACAAGCTCAGCCGACCGCGTGAGTCATACGGCGATTCCCTCGAACTTCACGCACCAACTTTCCGCATAACCCCGTACCGGTACCAGCCATCAGTGTAACTATCAACCAAATTCCGCTAGACGTTTCGCGTCTGCGACGTTGAGGTCGAACGCGCCGCTTGATGTCAACGACTTCGAGGCGCTAGCTTTCGCAGCGGCCAACTGACGATCGTCACCTGAGACAAAGCGCACACAAGACGTGACATGCGCCGCCGAGGATTGGAGGCCATTCGGCGTGTCCTGCACGCGGCCGGCCTCAAGCCTTCTGGCGATGAACGCCTCCGCTCGAGGCAATCAGAAGGGTCGACGTGGCCTGCATCTCGCTACTTTGACGTACGCGATCTGCGCCGCCGTCCGCCCTGCGGCATGTGCCATCATGTTGCCAATCACATCTTGACAATCAAGATGATTGGCATGTAACGTCCGCGCCGTGGATGCGAATACCGATGTCATCCAGGGCACCTTGGACCTGCTGATCCTCAAGACGCTCAGCCTCGAGCCGCTGCACGGATTCGGCATCGCCCGGAGAGTCGAGCAGATCTCGCGAGGAGTCTTCAAGGTCAATCCCGGATCGCTATTGACGGCCCTGCCCGTCTCGAACGTGCCGGATGGCTCGACTCCGAGTGGCGTGAGACCGCCAATTCGCGGCGGGCGAAGTATTACACGCTCACGCGCAGCGGGCAAACGACAGCTCGAGGCCGAGACTGCCGACTGGACGCGCCGCGCGGCGGCCGTCGCACGAATCCTCAAGTCCGAGGCATAGCCACATGTCTCTCTGGCGACACCTGACGCGCGGCCTTCGGTCGCTCCTGAATCGATCAGCAGCCGACCGGGACATCGCGGATGAAGTCGAGCATTACCTCGACGAGGCCGCCGCGTCGTTGCAGTCGACAGGACTGTCCCCTGAGGAGGCGCGTCGCACCGTTCGGCTGGAGTATGGCCACGCCAGCCGCGTTCAGGAGCAGGTGCGCGCGTACGGATGGGAGAACGTCGTCGATACGGTCGGCGCTGACCTGCGGTACGCGCGTCCGCCAGCTGTACCGCCGGCCAGCGTTCGCCTTTGCCGCCGTGCTCACGCTCGCGCTCGGCATCGGCGCGACGACGGCAATCTTCAGCGTCGTCTATTCCGTGCTGATCAAGCCGCTGCCGTATCCGAACGCCGACGAGCTCGTGAGGATCAGGCATAGAAGCATCAACGACGATGATCTGTGGGCTTCGTCGACGATGTACCTCACGTACCGGGACGCGAACCGGACGTTCGCCAGCATCGGCTTATGGGATGAGAGCTCCGCGACGCTGACCGACCGGGGCGAGCCGGAGCGCGTACGCGCTCTTCGTGTCACGGACGGCATCCTGCAGGCGCTCGGTGTGCAGCCGGTGCGAGGTCGGTGGTTCACCAAGCAGGAATACGGACCGGCGGCCGAGCGGCCGGAACCGGTCATTCTCTCTTACGGGTTCTGGCAACGGCGATTCGGCGGTGACGACGCGGCGCTGGGGAGCGAGCTCTCGATGGAGGCGCCGGGCGGCAGCCGCGGTCTGCCTCTGGTAGGGCTGTGGCAGGTGGTCGGCATCATGCCGCCTAACTTCAGATTCCTCGATATGGCACCGCAGCCGGACGTGATCGTCGCCATGCGGCTCGACCCTGCAAAAGAGACCATCAACTCCTTCAGCGAGCATCTGCTCGCGCGACTCGCGCCCGGCGTGACGGCTGCCGAGGCGCGCGCCGACCTCGAGCGCATGTTGCCGATATGGCTCGACGCATGGCCGCTCGCGCCCGGCAGCGCGCAAACGAAGAAAGCGATCGCCAACTGGCGAATCACCCCGGTCGTTCGCCCCTTGAAGGACGACCTGGTCGCTGGCGTCGCGAGCGCGTTATGGGTGTTCATGGGTGCCATCGGTGCTGTGCTGCTGATTGCCTGCGCCAACATCGCGAATCTGATGCTCGTGCGGGCGGACGCGCGGCGACAGGAGTTCGCCGTACGCGCCGCGCTCGGCGCAGTCCCGGCGCGAATCGCGAGAGAGCTGTTCGTCGAGAGCCTGGTTCTGGGCGCAGCAGGCAGCGTCCTCGGCTTGGGGCTCGCATACGTTGGAGTACAGGTTCTCGTGGCGATTGGTCCGAGCAACTTGCCGCGCCTTGAAGAGATCGCCGTGTATGCGCCCGTGCTCGCGTTCACCGTGGCGATCGCGCTTGCGTCGACCGTCGTGTTCGGCGCGATCCCCGCACTCAGGCACGCGCTGCACATCGATATGCCCATGAACGGTTCCCCGCGCGGCGCGAGCGCGAGCCGCGAGCGGAGCGCGACGCGCAGCGCGCTGGTCGTCGTGCAGGTGGCGCTCGCGCTCGTGCTGGTCGTGAGCGCGGCGCTGATGGTCCGGACGTTTCAGGCCCTGCGCAACGTGGATCCCGGTTTCTCGGACCCGGCGACGATTCACACAGCGGGGATTTCGATACCGTTCACCCTGGTTTCCGATCCCGATCAAGTCACCAGGGTCGCGAAAATGACCTCGCTGCAGCACGAGATTCTGGACAGAATCGCGGCGCTTCCGGGCGTCGCGTCAGCCGGCTTTGCGAGCGACCTTCCGATGGCTGGGGGGTCGTGGAACGCACCCGTCTTCGTCGGCGGCGTCACGGTCGCGGCTGGTGACGCGCCGCCCTCGCGCCGGTGGAATTTCGTCTCGCCCGGCTATTTCGCAGCCATGGGCACGCCCATGATCGCAGGACGCGACGTGACCTGGCGCGATATCGACACGGGCGGCCGCGTGGCCGTGATTTCCGAGGAGCTCGCACGCGAGATTGCGGCGGCGCCCGCAGCCGCACTCGGGCTACGTATCAGGTCGAACGATGCGTCCGAGTGGCACGAGGTGATCGGTGTGGTGCAGGACGTGCACCAGGACGGCTTGTACGAGGAACCACCCGGCACCGTGTACTGGCCCGTGCTCACCGCGAACAGGTTCGGAAGGCCGGACGTTGCGTTCGTCATCCGCAGCGACCGCGCGGGCACCGCCAACCTCGTCAACGAGGTTCGGCAGGCGGTGAGGTCGGTGAACGGGACTATCCCGATGACTCTCGAGGGCACGATGCAGGACCTGTACGCCGAATCGCTCGGACGCACGTCGTTCGCGCTCGTGATGCTCGCGATCGCGGGCAGCATGGCCCTGGCGCTCGGCGTCGTCGGGATCTACGGTGTCATCGCGTACGTCGTGTCACAGCGGACGCGGGAAATTGGCATTCGGTCGGCGCTCGGCGCCGAGCCGCAGCGCCTGAAGAAGATGTTCCTGCTGCACGGGCTCACGCTCAGCGGAGTGGGGGTCGTAGTCGGGCTTGTCGTGGCCGCGGTGTTGGGACGTTCGATGTCCTCGCTCTTGTTCGGTATCGAGGCCCTGGACCCTGCAGCCTATATGGCCGCGATCGGCATCATTCTCGCGGCTGCGGCGCTGGCGAGCTACCTGCCCGCGCGTCGCGCGGCGACGATTGATCCGATGGAAACGATGAAGGTGGAGTGACTCGCTCTCGGCTGAGCGATGCAGTTTTCCAAGTTAGAAGTAGGAACTCGGAAGTACAAGACACGGTTCTCGCGTCCGCGAGCCCTGCGGTTCAGGCCTCCCTCAGCGCGTCGATTGGATTGATCCTGAGCGCGCGTCTGGCGGGCCCGATGCAGGCGAGCAGACACGCGGCGAGCATCACCGCGGCCGTTATGCCAAACGACCCGGCGTAGTAGCGCAATACCTTCGTCCCATTGCGCCACGAAGGGCAGCAAGAGGGCACCTCCCGCTGCGATCCCGCATCCGACGAGTACGAGGGCGCGGGACAGGACTTCGGCGAGCACATGGCGCGGGTCGGCGCCGAGCGCCGCGCGCAGCCCGATCTCGCGTGTCCGCCGCGAGACGCTGACGGACATGAGCGAGAAGATGCCGAGCGCCGAGAGAAACAGTGCCAGCAACGTAATCGCTGCCAGCGCGCCGAGAGTCACGATCAACGCCGTGTTCCGCCGGCCGACCCATGCGTCGAGCGGCTGCGCGTCCTGAACGTACAGTCCGGCATCGACACCGGCGGCCATCGTCGGCACGCGCGCGGCGAGCGGAGCCGGATTGCCTCGCACGCGCACCATCATCACGAGCGGAGCAACAGTTCCTGCCGAGGCCGCGTGATACACATACGGTGCCTCCTCGCAACAGGGGCCACGGTCTTCAGGATCCAAACCGAGGTTGCGTACGACGCCAACGATCTCGAACCACGGTTCCATCACTGACGCGTCGCCTCGCGCAGCCGCGGCGGAATACCGCAGCCGCGCGCCGATCGGAGATGGGCGTCCCGCAGCCAGCTGAAAGCGGCGCGCGAATGCTTCGTTGACGATGACTGTCCGCGCCTCGGGACTCTGATCGCCGCCGTGGAAACCACGCCCGGCGATGATCGGACGGTCGAATGCCTCGAAGAATCCCGGACCCACCTCCGAAGTCCAGAACAGATCGTCGTACGCCGGTCCGCCGGGCGAGACCTCGACGTCCGCGACGCGTGTGCGCGGTCCCGCTCCCGGAGCGCGGTCGGCGAACGTCACCGCGACAACGTTTGGTTCCTGTGCGATGCGCCGCTCGAGCTCGGCGTACCTCCGGGCGCGTCGATCCTCGAAGGCCGACGAAGCTTCCTCGCCGGCGGATCGATCGAGATCGAGGCGTGCGGCGAGATACTGTCGACTGGGAAATTCCGCGCGCATCGTCACTTTGCGCCTCGCCTGGTCTGCAGACTCTCCGGCGATAGGAATGGCAATGGTCGTCAGCGTCACCTGCGCAATCATCGCGGTCGTCCAGATGGCGCCGAAGCGCAACGTCGCGCCACCGATACCCAGATTCACGAGATGCGACTGCACGTGCGCCCGGGTGGCCCTCAATGCAGGCAGCACTGACAACATCGTAGCAGCGACAGCCGCGAGGCCGCCGGCATACAGGATCGTCGTGAGCTTCAGATCAGGAGTCATCCAGAAAGGGGCGCCTCCCCGCCCGGCGGACGCGAAGTCGATCCCCCACGCCAGCGTCTGCTGGGCGGCGATGAGACCGGCCGCGGCCGCCGCTAACGCGAGCACCAGCGCCTCGATAAAGAGTTGACCGACGATTCGCGCGCGGTTCGCGCCGAGCGCAGTACGCAGCGCGATCTCCCCGTCGCGTGTCGCCGTTCGCGCATAGACGAGCGTGCCGACGTTCATGCACGCGATGATCAGAACCAGCAGCACAGGTAGGTTCGTGATCGCGAGCTGCGTGATGTCTGTGAAGTCACCGTTTTCGCCCAGCCGCATCACGCGTGGCCGCAAGTCTTTGTGTGTCGCTGGAAGCGCCGCGGCCGCGCGTTCTGCGAGCACGCGCAACTCGGCATCTGCCTGCTCCCGCGTGACGCCGCGACGCAGCCTGCCGATGACGCTGATCGCGCTGCCCTCGAACGCCCCGTACGATGCGCGGAGCTGCAGCGGCGTCCAGGCGTCGTGGTTGACTGGGTACGCGAAACGTTCTGGCATCACACCGATCACGGTTGCCGCTGTGTTCCCCAGTTTCACGACCGATCCGACAACGTCGGCCCGGCCGCCGAGGGATCGCTGCCACACGTCGTACCCGAGCACGACAACGCTGGGCGCTCCCAGGCTGTCGTCAGAATCGAGCAAGGCGCGGCCGAGCAGAGGAGGTACACGTGCTGTGCGGAACGCGGCGGCCGTCAGCTCCGCTACCTGGATCGGCGTGGCAACCGTGTTGCCGACGATCAGATTTCGGGTGTCCGTGCGGTATGCCCCCAAGTCCTCGATCGTGTGCAGTTCCCGTCGCCACTCGAGGAAGTCCCGAACCACGCGCGGTTCGGACTCGTTTGTCAGGATATTCTTCGTTTCGATCAGGACGATGCGGTCGCCGTCGGCCAGCGGGATCGTCGGCGACAGGATCTTGCCCCACAGGTCGTACCAGCCCGCGCCAATCCCGATCGCGACGGCGAGCGCCAGCCCGCCGGCGATGGTGAGGCCCGGATATTTCACGAGCATCCGGAGTCCGAGCTTGTAATCCAGCAGCATCTGTCCTCTGGGATCCGTCTTGCAGGTCAAGCGGCGTGCCAATCAAACCGCGGACAGAAGTCCCAGAAAAACGAACGCGCCGCCGCAAACCAAACAGCAGAATGTCCGATGGTGGGACGCGTCGTTTCGGCGCCGAACGAAACCAGCGGCTGGGACCTCCCCCGATCAGGCAGCTATTCCCCCAAATTCGACGATCCAACCTTTCGCGTAACCCCGTACCGGTACCAATTTTCGCTCATGGCTCACGCGGAGGTTCCCAACCGTCGCTCGCGGGAATCAACCGAGCGTCGCTTTTTCTTTCCTTGTTGACGTTTTGCCGTTCTATTATTCCACTCACATCGTGAGTGGAACATCGCGGCACCCCAGTTCGTCTCCATTGCCCGAAGGACCATGAGCGACAGTTCGCTGGCACTGATGATGCGCGGCACGGTCGATCTTCTGATTCTCCGCGCGCTTCAGCAGGGGCCGGCTCACGGCTACGACGTCTCTCGCTGGGTGCACGAGCGCACCGACGCGGTGCTCACACTCGAGGACGCCGCCTTATACCAGGCCCTCCATCGTCTGGAGGCCAAGGGCTGGGTCGAGTCGGAGTGGGGACTTTCGGAGAACAACCGGCGGGCAAAGTTCTACGGACTGACTCCGGAAGGACGGAAGCAGCTTCGCGCCGAGGTGTCATCGTGGAAGCGGTATGCCGAAGCCATGTTCAAGGCGATCGAAACGGGGTGAGGCAGCAATGGGACGACGACGTTTCACGCGCGTATTCCGGTTCCCGTTCCGCAGACGCGAGGACGTGCGCAGCGACGTCCGTGAGGAGTTCGAGTTCCACCTCGCCATGCGAACGGAGGAGCTCATGCGCCTGGGCCTGGATGGAGCCGAAGCGTCCGCGCGGGCGCATCGCGAGTTTGGCGATCGTCGGACCGGCGAGGAGAGCTGCGCCGGGATCGGCGTCGGCATCGAGCGGACGCGCCGGCTCGTAGCAGCTCATCGAAGAGGTGCGCCAGGACGTCCTGTTCGGACTGAGGCAGATCGCACTCCATCCCGGCATGGCCGTCGTGGCCATCGGCACCCTGGCGATAGCCATGGCGGCCAACACTGCGGTCTTCGCGGTCGTCAACGCGCTCGTGCTCAAACCGCTACCCGTCGCCGCGCCGGACGAACTGGCGCGCATCAAGGCCGGCGAAACACAGATGGCGTGGGCGAACTACGACGACATCCGCCGCACGAACACCGTCTTCTCGGACGTGGCGGCGTATCGCCGGCTGGTGCTCGGCCTGAGCAGCGGAGATCGGTCAGCCCGCCTCTTGGGGCAACGGACGTCGAGCAATTTCTTCAGCGTGCTGGGCGTCAATCCGGCCATCGGACGCAGCTATACGCCGGGCGACTCGCGCAGCGATCTCGTGGTGCTCTCGGACCGCGTGTGGCGTCACCGCTTCGGCGGCGATCGGTCCGTCGTCGGAGGCGTGCTGACGCTCGGCGGGAGGCGGTACGAAGTCGTCGGCGTGATGCCGCCGAGCTTTCGCGGCGTGGATCCGCCAGGGTCGTCAGCAGACCTGTGGCTTCCGGTCAACGCGACCGCTCCCGATGCCATCCTGCGCGATCGCGCCGAGTCGGAGTTCGAGGTCGTGGGACGTCTGCGGCCGGGCGTCACGCACGCGCAGGCGACGTCTGAGCTGACCGTGTTCGCGCAGCAGCTGCGCGCTGCCCATCCGGAGATCCACGAATCGTTCGCGCGCGTAGCCACGATTCCGGCATACGGCATTCGCGCCTTCGAAGGCATGGCCAGAACCCTGCTGCCGGTCTTCGCGTTCCTCGGCGTGCTGACGATCCTGTCCGGCCTCGTCCTGCTCATCGGCTGCGCGAACATCGCCGGGCTGCTCATCGGCCGCGCCGCGTCCCGCAGGCACGAGATCGCGCTGCGGCTGGCGCTCGGGGCCGGCCGCGGCCGTCTGGTCCGGCAGATGCTCACCGAGAGCCTGGTGCTGGCTGCCGCCGGCGGCGTGACCGGCGTGATCCTTTCGAGCTGGCTCTCGGAGCCGGTCAACGCGCTGGTCGCACAGCTGCCTATCGGGGCCGCGCTCGATCTCCGGACCGATGGCCGGGTGCTGATGTACGCCGCGGCGCTGTGCCTCGTAACGACGGTTGCGTTCGGCCTGGCGCCGGCACGGGGCGCCTCACGCTTCGAGGTCGTCTCGTCGCTGAAGGAGACCTCTGTCGCAGCCACTGGCCGCCAACGGCTGCGCAGAGTGCTCGTCGCAGGACAGGTGGCGGGAACCGCCGCGTTGTTGATCTGGAGCGGCCTGTTCGTCCGCAGCCTTTCACGCATCACCGACGTGAACCCGGGGTTCGACCCGTCAGGCGTCCTGCTGGCAGGTGTCGTCCTCGAGCGGGGTGTCGAGGAGCGCGGCACGGACATCATGGCGGATCTCCAGCGGCGCGTCCGTGAATCGCCCGGCGTCCGGAGCGCGGGGATGGCGAAGATCATCCCGCTGTCGATGCGCGGCCGGGAAGAGTTCTACGTCGCGATCGCCGAGTCGAGCGGAGAGGTCACCCCGCGACGCGTCACCGTGAACACGCTGTCGCCTGGCTGGTTCGAGACCGTGCGCATCCCGTTCGTCGCCGGACGCGACTTCACCTGGACCGATCGTCCTGGCACGCAGCGCGTGGTCATCGTGAATGAAACGCTGGCGCGTCAGTTCTGGAACGGCGACGCCGTCGGGAGGCAGATCCTCGACAACCGCCAGCCCGTCCAGGTGATCGGCGTCGTGCGCGACAGCAAGTACAGCACGCTCGGCGAGACGATCGCCCCGACCATCTATCTGCCGCTCCTGCAGCGGCCTTCGCCCGATCTCGCACTGCACGTGCGCACATCCGACGCAAAGGCGACCGGCAACACAATCCTCCGCGAGATGCAGCGGCTGGCTCCCGAGATCGCTGTCGAGATCGAGCCGATGTCGGAGGCGGTGGCGGTCGCAATGCTTCCGGCGCGGGTTGGCGCGGCCGCGACGACGGGGCTCGGGGCACTGGCCATGGTACTGTCGGCCCTCGGGATCTACGGTCTGGTCTCATTCGCGGTGGTCCAGCGGACGCGTGAGATTGGCGTCCGCAAGGCGCTCGGGGCGCGGACCAGAGACATCGTGGGCGTGGTGGTCGGCAGCACCGCCCGTCTGATCGTGACCGGTCTCGCCGGCGGCCTCGGAGCGGGCGTGCTGGGCGGACTGGCGTTGCGCGGTTTGATCTTCGGCGTATCGCCGCTCGACGCCGTCACGTTGGTGGGCACGGCGGCTGTCGTGCTGGTGTCGGCGCTGGTAGCGAGCGCCCTGCCGGCAATCGCGGCGGCGCGCGTGGATCCGATGATCACGCTCCGCGATCAGTAAACCGCAGTTCGCTCCGTTCCGCTCCAGTTCGGGCAACGGCGTTGCCGACCGCGAGGATACCATTCGCGAACTCAAACCAAGGGCCAGAAGCGATTGTCGGGCGGTTGTGGACTCGGCGTTAAAATGAACGGAAGACCTTCAACCATCAAGGCTGCCTCCGTGCACAACCGCAATCCGTTTTATGCTCTCTTCACCTTCACGCTTTTCGGAGCGTTTTTACTCGTGACGGACGCAATCGGGTGGCACCCCATCAAGGACGGCGGCGCCTTCCTTGGCGCGGGCCGCTGGGTCGATGGTCCCATCTGGTCTCAAAGGGCATCGGATTAGCCTGTTTCGTGGGCGCCGCGTTTGCCTACCGCTGCATCAGGTGATCCTCGTCTGCGTCGTTGACCATCGAATTCGTCGTCGACCAAAAACAGGTGAGTTGCGCTCCTGCGTAGCGGGATAGCCGTTTCATCGGAGACTCAGGCTGCAATCCCTGAGAACTTCACGATGCAACCTTTTCGCAAATCCCCTGTACCGTTACCAATTCTCCATCTCGCAAGCTGTCAGTGACTTGTAGCGGATTCCTTGGCGGGGTCTTCGCTCTCCGCAAAGCTTTGTTCGGCGGGATCTTGAAAGACTCTTGAAACTTTGTCCGAGGCTTCGGCCTTCGAGTCGAACCTCTTGCGTCCTTCCAGCAGCTCAACGGCTGCTTGAAGTGCCTCTGGTCGTCGAAGCGCTCGGTCGTGAGGAACGATGCGTGCCCGAGCAGGTCGCGCACCTGGGCGAGCGGGACGCCGCACTCGACCAGCCTTGAGGCGTACTGTCCGCTCACTTCAGTGGAGCGCCGACGGGCGCTATGTGTTCGTGCAGCGCACCAACCGGCCCGTTGTGATCGAACGCGTAGAGATTGCCACCGGGCGTCGCGAGGCGTGGAAGACGCTTCGGCCCCGCGACATGGTCGGCATCGATCGAATCTTTCCAATCGTGCTGACGCCCGATGGCAAGAGCTACTGGTTTACGGCCACGCGGAACATCTTGGATCTCGTGGCCGTGTCCGGCGTGAAGTAGCGCGACGCGCAGTGTGGCATCAAGGCGGCTCGCGTGCCGCGCATCCTTTCGTCGATCGTCCACCGACTTATTTGAATTCAATCTTGATGGACGTGATCTCGTTGTCCAGTGTGGTGAGGTTGAACTGAAACGATCGTCCGTCCAGCAGCACGCCATGCGCGACGGTGCGCGTGTGACCTGGACGCTGGGTTCGGCTCGCGTTGGGCCGACCCGAGTTGTGCTGGATGAATTGATACCTGGTCGCGCGTCCGATCTGCAGTGAAGGAAGGTTCTCCAATTCATCGACCGTCAGCACATCGTCGGCCATCGCGTCCACGAGCTCCGCTTCGAGCACGAAGTAGATCGGCACCGCACCCAGTCCTCGCCATTCCGCCAGCACGGGTGTGCGGAAGGTAGGCTCCCAGGGAAGACTGCCCCAGGGGCCGCCCGCCGTCGCGAGGTCTTCCCGGTACCACCACTCCCGCATCTCAACGGTCAACGCGCAGCCGAAAGCGTTGGGATCGACGAACAGGAGGAGATTGAAGCCGACCAATTCGGCACAACCAGGCTCGCGGTGAAAGTCAACGCGACCCACTCGCCATCGGAGGCATCCCCAAAGGGGACGACGAAGGTATAAGAGAACTGGCCAGGGGTTTCGACCGGCGTGGTCAGGATGACGGGCCCGCGTGCCGCGAGCGCGGGAGCAGTTGCAAAGAACGTGACGGCGACCAGGGCTGCGACAATACTGCTGGCTCCGACTTTTCTGAGTGTC
>CAVREM010000052.1:0-11249 GCA_963720005.1 uncultured Acidobacteriota bacterium
GCGGCGCGATGCCGTGCCGGACCGCGTTTTCGACGAGCGGCTGCAGCAGCAGGTAGGGCACGAGCGCGCGACGCGCCTCGGGCGACGCATCGATGGTGAACCGGAGGCGATCCTGAAAGCGAACGCCTTCGAGGTCGAGATACTTCTGCGTGAACGCCAGCTCCTCGTCGAGGCGGACTTCCTTCGACGGCTCGCCGGCGAGCGAGGCGCGCAGCAGATCGCTGAGCTGTCCGATCATCCGTTCCGCCAGGCGTGGATCGTCGCGGACCAGCGCCGCAATCGCGTTCAGCGTATTGAACAGAAAGTGCGGTCTCAGGCAGGCTTCGACGTTCGAGAGCTTCGCGTGCGCGAGATCCATCTCGAGGCGCGCCGCGCGCAGGTCCCGCTCGCGCACGGCGTCGTGATACACCACGGCCTGGTAACACACGAAGATGGCGCAGTAGCGGAGGCAGTTGCTCGCGAATCCGAACGACAGGCTGTTGCCGAGCACCACGCCAAGGTCGGACGAGATCGAGATCCCGAATGCCCAGCGCAGCGCGCCCGCCATGACGCCATGGGCGACCACGAATGCCGCGCCTTCGATCGCGGTACGGGTCACCCAGCCTGCCGTCGGTCGTCCGTCGAGCGGATGCGAACTGGCGACGCGGAAGACGAGCGGCAGCAGAAGCAGCCAGACGCCCCACGTGATGCCTTGCAGCAGCAGCGAGGTCCCGAGGTCCAGATCCTGACGCGTGGGAGGCTGGGCGAGCCACTGCTGGATGCCGAAGAGCATCGTCAGCAGGGCCGCAGCGCCCCGGCGAGCCGCCAATTGAGCCGCCGTTTTCTGGACATCGGGGCCATTGTGCGCGCGGTATTTCCAGTTCTAGTTCTGCTAGTTCTAAGTTCTAAGTTTCGGTCGTGACCGCCTTGGATCATGCCGTCGATAGCCTTGGCGATTCGCGCTCTGATCCCCGGATCGAGCACCGACTTGAGGTACGCCTCGCGCATTGTCTCCCAATGTTCACCCAGCTTCTCGACGAGCGCATCCCACCGGGTTTGATCGCCGGCCTGGCGTGCGGCCTCAATCTGTGGGACCAGCAGGCGAATCGCCGTCCGTCCCTCCTCGAGGACCGGCCGGACGGCCGGACGGCGGGCGATCACGGGGAACAAACCCGCCTGATCGACGATTTCGGCCAGGGCGAGCGCGCCTTTCCGGACGCGGACGGCGACGACAGGATCGCGCATGCGCTCCACGGCGGGCGGCGTCACGCCGGCAGCCCAATACGGAAGAAAGGGATTCATGCCGGCGAACGGGCCGTCGGGAGACGGCACGAACCACGCGTGCAGCATCAGGAGATTCGTTCCCGGGCGGAGACAAATCAGGATGGTCGTGCCACGCGGGCGCGCCGTCGAACAGACGCGGGCGGCGTCGACGCGTCCTTCAGGGGTGCGTAATACGCGTAGGCCACTCCAACCAGCGTTTCCTTGCCGTTCATGGGGCTGAACATCAGCTGTGACGGTTCGGCCAGCGTGACCGCCGGCCGGCCCTGAAGCATTCTCGGGCCGTGGACCCAGTGGGTTCCCATCATCGGAATCCATCCGAGCGCCGGTTCATAACCTGCCGCCCGGGCGCCTTCTGGTGTGGCCAGCGCGGCTGCGTGCTTTCTCGACGTCGCGAACCTGCTGCAGCGCGACGGCCGACGTCGAGTGGCATCTGATGTTGGTGAGACTGCGCGCTGACAATGCTCGCAGCGGCGAGCAGGGCGGGAACGAGTGTGGTCCATCGCATGGCATTCCTCCGAGCGTCCAGACGAGTGGATGTAGCGACCTGTCCGCGACTGTAACCGGCCTCGGATCTTTCCTGCTCACAAAGCTCGTGCGACGAACGACAGCTTTTCGCCGTCGAACGACAGGCGGCCGGCCTTCCCCAGCGGTCTGTATCGGGAGATGTGCCTCTGGTAATCTCGCACGGCGACCAATTACTCAATTACCCAATTACCCAATTACCCAATTACCCAATTACCCAATTACCCAATTACCCCAATGTCCTTGTACCATCTCGTCGGCGCGGAACTCGAGTGGACTCGGCCGCACATCCTGACCCCTGAATACGAGCTCTGCCACAACAGCGACGTCGTCGGATCCCTCAAATTCCGGAGCGCCTTCGGCTCGTTCGCCACCGCGACGGTCGACCTGGGCTGCTGGACGTTCAAGCGCACGGGGTTCATCAAGACGCGCGTCACGGTCAAAGCCTGCGACAGCGAACGAGAGATCGGTGTCTTCCACAACAACACGTGGACGGGCGGCGGCACGCTCGAGCTTCCGGGCGGGCGAGCGATTCAGGCGAACACCAACTTCTGGCACTCGAAATACGAATTCACGAAAGACGGCGAGACATTGGTCACGTACCAGCACCCTCCAGCGCCTGACGCTGACCGGGCGGATGGCGATTCTCCCACCTGCTCAGGACATGCCTGAACTGCCATGGCTGATGATGCTCGGCTGGTATCTGGCCGTCATGATGCACCGGGACGACTCGGCCGCCTGCGTCGCGGTGCCGTCCTAACAGAGGTACCCGCGATGCCCGGAATTCCAGGCGTGATCGTGGTCGCGGCCATTGTGGCGGCCGCTGCTGCACCTGTTCCCTTTCAGCAGGGAGCGGTTGGGTCGCCTCCGCGCGACGTTCGTGGCACGAGCCGCGTCTCAGGCGTCATCGCTGGCCCCGACGGCGTGCCCATCGAAGGCGTCACGCTGACGCTCATGAGCTCCGCGTGGCAGAAAGCGACTGTCGGCAGCGATCGCGGCGGTCGATTTGCGTTCACGGCGCTTCCCGCCGAGCTTTATTACCTTCGCGCAGAGAAGGCCGGCTTTCTCGAGACCTATTACGGCGCGCTTCGGCCAGGCGGCGACGGCACGCCGATCGCGCTTGCCGCTGGCCAGCACGTGGACGGTCTCACCATCACCCTGCTCCGGCTGGGCGCGATCACCGGAACGGTCCGGCGGCACGATTTGACTGCCGCCGCGGGTATCACGGTGCAGGTGACGCCGAAGGATGGCAGGGGGATCGCCGGCGTGGGGCACACTGACGATCGAGGCCTCTATCGCATCGGCGATCTCCACGCCGGCGAATACAAGGTCCAGGCGATGCCTGGCAGCGAGGCCGCCGGCATTCCTGTCTTCCATCCTGGCACGACGTCGCCCGGTCAGGGCGCAACCGTGCGCGTCGAGCTCGGCGAGGAACGGGACCGCATCGACATCTCTCTCGTGGATGAACAGCCCATCGCATTGACCGGCGTGCTCCTGGACCTGGCCGGGTTACCTGCACCTGACATCCAGGTGTTAGCGATTCCGATCGGGTGGGGAGGCGGCCGCGGCCGGTTGGTCCGGCCGACCGGACCGAGCGGCGAGTTCACGTTCGAGGCGATCTTTCCCGGCCGCTATGCGCTGCGTGCCTACCTCACGCCGGCGCCCGACGCGCCGCCGTCGGATCCCGCGACGCTCTGGGCTGCCGAGACCGTTGACGTGCCGCTCGACGCCGCGACGTCGCTCACGCTGCGGCTCCAGCCACCACTCGTCTTTTCGGGCCGGGTCCGGTTCGTCGGACAAACGCGCCCGCCATCCGACCTCACCACGGTCCGGATTGATTTGCAGCAGGACGGCTGGAAACCGACGCCGGTGGACGTGCGCGCCGACGGCACGTTTGCGCGGAGCGTCCTGCCCGGCTCGTACGATATCGGCGCGTTCGTTTCCGGCGCGCCGCTCCGTTGGCAATTGCGCTCGGCCGTCAAGGATGGACGCGATCTGCTCGACACGCCGGTCGAGTTCAACATCGCGACCGGCGGTCTGACCGACGTCGAGCTCACGTTCTCCGATCAGCAGACGACGCTTTCGGGCATCGTGACGACCGGAAGCGGGGCGCCGCTCCCGGCCTGTTACGTCGTCGTGTTTCCGGCGGATCGTGGGCTCTGGGCGACGGGCTCACTGCAATCGATCTATGAGCGGCGGGTGACCGAGCGCCGTCCGGCAACGGACGGACGGTTCGTGTTCGAAGGTCTTCCTCCCGGCGACTATCTGCTTGCGGCCGTGGCGCATCTCGACCCGGCGGGCTGGCGGACCGCCGAGTTCCTCGAATCACTGGTCGCGCGCGCGGCACGCGTCTCGCTCTGCCGAAGGCCGAGCGCAGGACCCATGACATTCGTGTCGATCCGGGCGGTACAAGTGACTCGGGATTCTGCTCGGGTTCGAGTTCTGACGTTCGAAGTTCGAAGTTTCCTACGCTACACTGGTCGCAGCCAGCACCCGCGAAGAGGTTTTCGAGTGCGACGTAATGCAACGCTTGTCGTATCCGTGGTCGTGTGCGCCGTCCTAGCCGGTCGCGCGCAGCAGAATCCGCCTGCCCAGACGCCTCCACCCACGCAGACGCCTCCCCCTGCGCAGACACCGCCACCCGCGCAGCCGCCGACGTCGCCGCAGCAGCCGGTGTTCCGCGGCGAAGTGGACGTGATCCGGCTCGATGTCTCGGTGCTCGACAAGAACCGGCGGCCGGTGCATGGTCTGACGGGCGAAGATTTCACGGTCATCGAAGACGGCAAGCCGCAACGGATCGTCGCGGTCTCCGAGGTCGACATGGCCGAACAGGATCCGACGCCGAGTGCCTGGATGCGTCATGTCCCGCGCGACGTCGCCGCCAACGATCTTTCGGACCAGGTGGGCGATGGCCGGATCGTGGCCATCGTGATGGACGACTGGAACATCCCGTTCGACGATCTGGACATCGTCATCGGTGCGCGAACCGTGGGGCGGTACGTGATCGATCAACTGGGTCCCTCGGATGTCGCGGCCGTGATCTTCCCGCAGCAGGCTGGCAAGACGCAGGACTTCACGGACGATCGCAACAAGCTCATCGAAGCCGTCGACAAGTTCGATCCGCCGGAATTCAAGTGGGTGCAGCCGACGCCGATGGGGCCCGGACCGGGCGGCGGCGACATCTCGCAGCGGTTCAGTCCGGCGCTGATGCGGAGTCAGTGTCAGCGCAATCAGCCCACCATTCCGGTTCTCGACACCCTGGCGTCCCGGCTCGCGTCCGTTCCGAACCGCCGGAAGACCATTTTTCTCGTGAGCGTCGGCGTCCCGATCGACTTCGTCAACACGCGCGGCTGTCCCGGCGAGCTGAACGCGCTGATGTTGGATGTCTTCCGGCGGTCCCAACGCGCCAACATCAATATCTACGGCATCGACCCCGCGGGCTACCGCGGCTACGAGAACTACCTGACCAACCCGATCAGGCGCGGCGGCCGGCCGGCCGCGCGGACCATGAACATCGGCGCCGCGCAGCGAGCCGCGCGCACGCTGCGCGAGTTCCATCAGATCACGGCCGAGTACACCGGCGCGCGCGCCATCGTCAATACCGACGCGCTCGAGGCGGAAGTCGATCAGGTGTTCGCGGAGGCGAGCTCCTACTACCTGGTCGGCTACCAGACCTCGAACGGAAAACCCGACGGGAGATTCCGACAGGGTCGAGGTCAAGGTGAAGCGGCCCGACATCACGGTCCGCACCCGGTCCGGGTACCACGCTCCGCGTGAGGGCTCGCTCATCACACCCGAGCAGCGCGCGACGCCGACGACGAACGATCTCGGATTGAGCGGGATGTTCAGTCCAGCCGGTCTGGCGCTCCGAGCCGTCGCGACGCCAATCGCGCGTTCGGCCGCAACCGGCACGAAGAACGCCGACGTCGCGGTGGTGCTGACGGTGCGGCTGCCGGCGATCCGCGGCGCGCTGCCCGAGACGTTGACGGTCGTCCGGACTCTCTACGACGCCGAGGGCCGCGCCGGTCCGCCGTCGCAGGAAAAAATCAAGCTCACACTGCAGTCGACGACGGGCGACGAGCTTCGCTATGACGTGTACCAGCGGCTCACGCTGGCGCCCGGCCGGTACACCGTGCGGCTGAACGCCACGAGCACGGCACTCGACCGGAGCGGCACCGTCTATGCGGACATCGAGGTGCCGGACTTCACCCGCCCGGTCGTGACCGCGTCGAACATCATGCTGGGAACCCGCACCGATCCCCCGTCGCCCCGAACCGACGTGCTCCAGTCGATGGTGCCGGTGGCGCCGGTCAGCGGGCGCGACTTCTCCCCGAACGAGAACGTCATCGCATTTCTGCGCGTGTTCCAGGGCGGCACGAACCCGGTCGCGCCGGTCACGGTGACGGCCAAGGTGTTCGACATCGCCGACACACCGCTCGTCGAGACCTCGAGCACGCTCGCGCCCGAGGCCTTCGACGCAACCCGCGGCGCGCCGTTCGAGGTTCCCCTGCCGCTGGCGAAACTCTCCCACGGTCCTCACCTGCTCAGCATCACGGTCGCGACACCAGGGAGCTCGGCCGTCCGGCGGGATCTGGTGTTCAAGGTCAGGTGAGCTGCGGCGCGTGAAGGATGCGAAGGGCGATCTTCACGTCCTGCTTTCGGCCTTCGATCAGGCCTACGACCGGCAATCCTGGCACGGCACGAACCTGAAAGGGTCGCTGCGAGGGTCTCCGCCGCGCGGGCTTCGAGGCGCCCGGCGCCGGGCCGCCACAACATCTGGGAACTCGCGATTCACACGGCGTACTGGAAATATGCGGTCTGGCGCCGGCTCACGGGCGCCCGGCGAGGGTCGTTTCCGCTCGACGGATCGAACTGGTTCGAGCGCCCGGCCGCCGGCCAATCAGATCAGGCGGCGTGGCGGCGGGACTTGAAGCTGCTCGACGACACGCACCGCCAGCTTCGCGCGGCCGTCGCGGCACTCACGCCGCGCGACCTCGTCCGCCGCGCACCGGGCAGCAAGTTCACGAATGCGGATCTCGTCTCCGGCATCATCGCGCACGACGTGTATCACGCGGGGCAAATCCAGCTCCTCAAAAAGCTCACATGAAGGACATGAAGATCGTGAAGACCATGAAGGACAAGTGCTTGTCTTCACGGTCTTCACGCACCTTCATGTCTTCCTTCATTATGGTTGCTTTGCTCTTGGCAGCAGCTTCGGCCGGCCCTCCTGCTGCGCGATCTCCAGCTCATCTGATAGACGAGCCGCAGGATCTTCTCCATCTTCACGTAGTTGATCCGATCCGGATCGTCGTTGACGCGTGTGGTAGTCGGGATGCAGGCCGGTGAAGATCCAGATGCCGGGCACGCCGTTCTGGATGAACGGCCACTGATCGCTGCGCCGCATGAGCTGCGAGACGTTGTTGTCGTAGCGATACCGGATGTCGAGCGCGCTGCGCGGCTTCGTTGGCGCGCCTCGACCTGGCGCCTTCAGATCGGGGCTGCGCACCGAGCCGATGATGTTCAGCGCGTTGTCGTTGGAGTCGGCGGTCTGCGGATCGAGGCCGTTGAAGCGGCCGCCGCCGCCGCGCCGCCGCCGGCCGGCGGCCGGATCGGGCGCGCGGCACTTCCTCGTTCCGTCCGATCATGTCCATGTTCAGCACGGCGACGATCTTGTCGAGCGGCGCGATCGGCTGCAGCGTGTACGCCCAGGCGCCGAGCAGGCCGCGCTCCTCGGAGTTGAACGCCGCGAACAGGATCGAGCGCCGCGGCCGCTGACCCGCCTTCGCCGCCAGCGCGTACGCTTCCGCGATCTCGAGCAGTCCCACCGTGCCCGACCCGTCGTCGTCGGCGCCGTTCATGATCTGCGTGCCGTTCGCGCCGTCGTGATCGAAGTGCGCCGAGATCACGACCCACTCGTCTTCGAGCCGCGGGTCGCTGCCTTCGATCTTCGCGAGCACGTTGCGATCGGGCAGTCGGCTGTCGATTGACCGCTGTGGTCAGAGCGCACCTCGACGCCCGGCAGCGCGGACCGCGGCTGACGCCGCGCGGCGTATCCGCCGACTTCGACAGGTCCTCGAGCGTCTTGCCCGGTGCCCTTGACCAGCCGCGCCGGCCAGCGTCCACCGAGATCTGCGCCGCCGGAATGCGGATGCTCTCCATCCATCCGGCCAGCGAGTAGGTGCCGAGCCGCGACGGCTGCTGCGGCCAGAAGTTGCCGCCGCGCGTTGCCGGCCGCGCCCGGATGATTGTGCACGTCCGACACGTACAGGATGCCGGCCGCGCCTTTCGCCTGCGCGGCCTGCGCCTTCCGGAGCGCGCCGCCGGCGTCCGACGTCACGACGCCGTCGAACGGGCTGTTCGGATCGCGCTCGCCGGGCTCGTGATCGACGACGAGGACGATCGCGCCCTTGATCGAGGTCCGCCGCGCGATAGTCGTCGTGATCGAGGTCCGGCGCCGTGATGCCGTACCCGGCGAACACGACCGGTCCGCGCGCCTCGCCGGTCGCGCTGAACCGTTGCGTCGTGAAACCCTCGCCATGCGCGACGGGCGACGCCGCGCCGCCCTCGACGATCTCGAGCGCGTTCGCCCTGTCCGAGCGTGACGGTCATCAGGTTGTAGTTCTGGAAGTAGCCCGGCACGGCCGGCGCGAGCCCCAGCCGCTCGAATCGCGACTTGATCCACTCGGACGCGATCAGGTTCTCGGGCGTGTTCGTCAGCCGCCCGCGCATCGCGTCCGAGCCGAGAAAGAACAGGTCGGCTTTCAGATCGTCCTGGCGGATGGAGTCGATCTGCGGCGCCGCGCTCTGCGCCTGGATGGACAGGGAGGTCACCGCAAGAACGAGAACCGCGGGTCGTAGCTTCATGAGTTGCCTCCGGGGACCTCGATGATAGAGGGAAGTGCGGGTGATCGGAAAACCTGCCCGCATGGAACTTTGGGGTCAAAGAAGTTGGCGAGCGTCGAGAACGTTCCGCCGAAACCTGGCAGTTCTCTGCCGTACCGACACGGCGGAGGGGGCCGTCGATCAGCGAAGCGGCCAACGGAACCTCGGAACCGGCAAGCGGTCGTTGGTTGTTATACGATCCGCCCCTTATGACGACCTCCCCCCCCGCTCCCGACACCTCCAGGCAGTATCTGCCAGTCCTGATCCTGCTGTTCGTCGGCAGCGGCTGCGCGGCGCTGATCTATGAGGTCGTCTGGTTTCAGCTGCTCCAGCTCGTGATCGGCTCGTCGGCCGTCTCGCTGGGCGTGCTGCTCGGCACGTTCATGGGCGGCATGTGTCTCGGCAGCTTCCTGCTGCCGCGCTACATCGACCCTAAGCACCATCCGCTCAAGGTCTACGCGTACCTCGAGCTCGGCATCGGCGCGATGGGACTGCTGCTGCTGTTCGGCATGCCGCTCATCGGCGTCGGCCTACACGTCGTGGCCGGCGGGCTCGTCATCGTGCGCGCGATCGTCGCCGCGATCTGCCTGCTGCCGCCGACGCTGATGATGGGCGCGACGCTGCCGGCCGTCGCGCGCTGGGTGGAGACGACGCCGCGGGCGTGTCGTGGCTCGGGTTCTTCTACGGCGGCAACATCGCCGGCGCCGTCATCGGCAGCCTGCTCGCCGGCTTCTATCTGCTGCGCGTCCACGACATGGCGATCGCGACGTACGTGGCGGTCGCGCTGAACGTCATCGTCGCGGCCCTCGGCTTGCTCATCGCGAGAGTGACGACATCACGCAGCCGGTCGCCGAACGACAGCGCGGCCGTCAGCGCGCGCGCCGGGCGCGACGCGCGGTCTACATCACGATCGCGCTCTCGGGGTTCACGGCGCTCTCGGCGGAGGTGCTGTGGACGCGCCTGCTGTCGCTGCTGTTCGGCGCGACCGTCTACACGTTCTCGCTGATCCTCGCCGTGTTCCTGTTCGGCCTCGGCATCGGCAGCAGCATCGGCTCGGCGATCGCGCGAAGCACTCGCAACCCGCGCGTGGCGCTCGGCTGGTGTCAGATGGTGCTCTGCGGCGCGCTCGCCTGGGCCGGCGTACATGCTGACGGACTCGCTGCCGTACTGGCCGATCAACCCGTCGATCAGCCAGGTGCTGCCCGGACGCCCGTGGTTCAACTTCCAGCTCGACATGGTCCGGTGCCTCTGGGTGGTGCTGCCCGGCGCGATTCTCTGGGGCGCGAGCTTCCCGCTGGCGCTCGCCGCGGTCGCCGCGCCCGGGCAGGATCCGGGCCGGCTGGTCGGCGGCGTGTACGCCGCGAACACCGTCGGCGCGATCGTCGGCTCGCTCGTCACCGGTCTCGTGCTCGTCGATCTGGATCGGGCACGCCAGACGGCGCAGCAGGTGCTGATCGTCGTCTCCGCGATGTCGGCGCTGATCCTGCTCGCGCCGATTGCCGCGGGCGAAGGCAGCCCGGCTGAACCAAGCCGGCACGGCGCTTGCGTGGGCCGGAACCGTCGTGCTGGTCGCCGCGACGCCGCGGCCGGCCTGCTGGCGCGGTCGGTGCCGCCGGTGCCCGGGCTGCTCGTCGCGTACGGCCGGTACGCGGCGACCTGGATCAACCAGAGCAACATCATCTACGTCGGCGAGGGCCTGAACGCGTTCGTCGCCGTGTCGCAGCTGTCGACCGGCGTGCGCAACTATCACAACGCCGGCAAGGTGCAGGCGTCGAGCGAGCCGCAGGACATGCGCCTGCAGCGCATGCTCGGCCACCTCACGCACCTGATCCCGAAGGCGCCGAAGAAGGCGCTCGTCATCGGCTGCGGCGCGGGCGTCACGGCCGGCGCCGTCAGCATCGGTCCCGACGTCGAGCACGTGACGATCGCGGAGATCGAGCCGCTCGTGCCCGCAAGTCGGTCGTCGACGTACTTCGGCGAGCACAACTACGACGTCGTCAACAACCCGAAGGTCACGATCCACATCGACGACGCGCGGCACTACCTGCTGACGACGAACGAGAAGTTCGACGCGATCACGTCCGACCCGCTCGATCCGTGGGTCAAGGGCGCGGCGAACGCTCTACACGCAGGAGTTCTTCGAGCTCGTGAAGCGCGCACCTGAATCCCGGCGGCGTCGTCACGCTGTTCGTCCAGCTCTACGAGAGCAACACGGCGGCGGTGAAGAGCGAGATCGGCACGTTCTTCAAGGCGTTCCCGAACGGCGTCGTCTGGGGCAACACGAACAACGGCCAGGGCTACGACCTCGTCCTGATGGGCCAGGTCGAGCCGATCAAGATCAACCTCGATCGAGATGGAGGCGAAGCTGCAGAGCCCGGAGTACGCGCAGGTCGACGCAGTCGCTCCGCGAGATCGGCTTCAACTCGGCCGTCGAGCTGTTCTCGACCTACGCCGGGCACCGCGCAGGACCTGGCGCCGTGGCTGAAGGACGCCGCGATCAACCGCGATCGCAACCTGCGCCTGCAGTACCTGGCCGGCATGGGGCTGAACCTGTATCAGAGCGGGCCGATTTAGCAATACAT
>CAVREM010000053.1:0-106719 GCA_963720005.1 uncultured Acidobacteriota bacterium
GCCGGCGAGCTCAATCGGAGGCGCGTCGTCTTTGGACATCACCGTGACCAGTGGAGGCGCATCCATCGCGATCAGCCAGCCGACGCCGCGCCGGTACCGCTCGCCGATGGCTGCCGCAAACGGGGAGCCGGCGCCTTGCCCCAGGTGAGCGAGGGCCCACGCCAGGTGCGACGGCGAGTCTGAAACCACCATCAGCTCCTCGGAAACCGAATACGCCGGAGACTCGCCTGCCGCGGCGAAGAGTCCTTCCAGGGCGCTCGCGAGCTTCGCCCGGCTGCCGGACTGCACCCGTGCTATCACCATCGGCACAGGCTCGTCTGCCCCGACGATGCTGGCGCAGGAGACGATCTCCTCGCCGAGCAGCGGGCTCACCGTCTGGACGCGATCCGTCATCTGTCTCAACAGCTGTCCGGTCTCCGAGTTCCACCAGCTCCCGAACGTCGCGTTCCGCGTCGCCTGATCCTCGGCGAGGAAGAGGGCCCGGCCGATCGTGACGCCAGGATTCGGGACCGTGCCGTAGACAACGGCGCCTGCCGGAAGATACGAGAGCAGCGCCGAAGTGGTCCGCAACTCGGCGGGGAAAGTCGCCAGCTCGCGTTCGATCTTCTCGAACGACCCGAGCAGCTCCAGGTAGGACTCCGCCTCAGGGCTCCAGGAGACGGCTTGCGCGACCGTAGTCGCCAGTGCGGGCATGGACGCGGCCTGCTGGCCCGGGCTGAGGAGCACTTCCCGGCCAGGCTGGTTCACCGCCACCGATCCCTCGACCACCGAAACAACCGAGCCGCCCATGCCGGCGGACACCGCGAAGACGGTTCCCTTCACCGAGGCGATCGAATCGCGGGTCAGGACTCGAAGGCGGCCCCGGCGCTGTTTGGCGGCCTTGACGATGATGTCGCCGCGCTGGAGGTGAATGGACTGGCCGCTCCAGGCGGCGGTCACGAACAGCTCCGTTCGCTCGTTGACATCCACCATCGATCCGTCGGCGAGCCGCAACACCGCGTGGGCTCCCGGGCCCGTGCGGACCGACTCGTGTTCGCCGATGGCGGCGTCTGTTTCGAGAGCGCCCACGGGCACGCGGTACAGGCCGCCGTCGGCGGAAACGACCGTGGCCCGCGGGCCGCCGGGAGCCATCATGCCGTCGATGGCGTCGCGTCCGAGATAGAGGACCGCGAACAGGAGTGCGGCCGCCGCGGCCAGGGCTCTCCACTGCACCCAGCGGGAGGAAGACCGCTGTGGCATGGCGACGATCGGCCTCTCGCCCTTCAATTCGGCGATCCGGGCGCGACAGCCGGGGCAGCGGCTGAGATGATCTTCCACCAGGATTCGGCGGCTGCCGCGCAGCTCATTAACCAGATACGCGGGGAAGTCCTGCCGGAACTCCGCACAGGTGGCGCTGCCGGCGTTCGTCACCTTCTTCCAGACGCGCGCCCGCGCGGCCTCGAGCGTGCCGGCGTCCACGTCTTCGTCTTTCATCTCCTGGAGTGCTTTTTCCAGAAAGTCTTCGGACATCCCGACCTCCTTTACCGAGGGCCTTGCCCCTCGGACTCTACGCTCTCTCGCGCGCCGCTTCGCTCGCAGCTTCTAGCGTTCCATTTCGGCTTGCAGCCTGTGCCGGATCCGGTGGAGCCTGACGGCCACGTTGTTCTTCTCCATCTTGAACATCCCGGCCAGCTCTTCGATCGACAGCCCCTCGACGTGACGCAGCAGGAACAGGCTTGCGTCCTCGCTGTCCAAGGCGGCTATGGCGCGCCGAAGCCGCTCCTTCAAGAGCAATGGCGGCTGGACGGCAACCTGCGGCGCCTGATCGTCGTAAACCGATTCCGCATGAAGCTCCCGGCGGCGCAGCACGTCGACGGCCGCGTTGACGGCTGCGCGCCTGAAGTAGGCGGCCGGCAGGGCATCGTCTCCCCCCCGGGCCAAAACGCGCAGGAAGACGGTCTGCAGGACGTCCTCGGCGTCGGCCGGATTCCCGGTGACGCGCAGGGCCGCTCGGAAGACGGTCTCGTAGTGGCGCTCGTACAGCCCGGCAAACCCCGCCCGCGGGGTCGTGGAAGTCATCGGGATCGGCAGTTCGTCGATTTGCGCGCTGGCTGTGGGCACCTCGTCCGCCTCACCTACCTTGACGCACGAGGAGGACGACTATTACATGATGTGCGCGAGTTGTGACGATTTGGCGCCCGTCAGGCGGGTCGCGATCGGGCCTGGGCTCTTCTCACTTGATGAAGGTTCCGTCCCGCAGGTCGGAGATCGCCTGCTGCAGCTCCGCCTTGGTATTCATCACGATGGGTCCGTACCACGCCACCGGCTCCTCGATCGGCTTGCCCGAGATGAGCAGGAAGCGGATGCCCTGATCGCCGGCCTCGACGCTGATTTCATCGCCGCTGTCGAAGAGCACCAGCGATCGATTGCCGACGTCGGACGGCCCGATCTCGTTCCTGACCGGCCGGGGATCCGACGCGTCGCGGAACGTGCCCGAGCCTGCAAAGACGTACGCGAACGCATGGCGTGAGCTCTCGACTGCCAGCCGTTTGCGTTTCCCCGGCGGCACGAAGACGTCGAGGTACCGCGGATCGGCGGCCACGCCCTCGACCGGTCCCCGTTTGCCCCAGAATTCGCCGCACACCACCCGCACGGTCGTCCCGTCGTCGTCGACGATCTCGGGGATGTCGGCAGCGCCGATGTCCTGGTAGCGGGGCCGCGTCATCTTCAGCGACGCCGGAAGATTGGCCCAGAGCTGGAACCCATGCATGCGGCCTTGCGGATCGCCCTGCGGCATCTCCTGGTGCATGATGCCGCTGCCCGCCGTCATCCACTGGACGTCGCCGGCGCCGAGGCTGCCGCGATTCCCCAGGCTGTCGCCGTGCGCGACGCTTCCGGCAAGCACGTACGTGATCGTTTCGATGCCGCGGTGCGGATGCCACGGAAACCCGGCGAGAAAGTCCTCGGGGTTCTCGTTGCGGAAGTCGTCGAAGAGCAGGAACGGATCGAATTCCGTCGTATCGCCGAACCCGAACGCGCGTTGGAGCCTGACGCCAGCGCCTTCGATGGTGGCCTTGGTCTCGCGGACGTTCTTCACCGGGCGGACTGACATAGACCTCTCCTTCAGCGGTTCCCTTCCGCGGCCTTCTGTTGAGCGGCGAGCACCTGGAGGAACAGCCCTTCGACGGCGTCCAGCTCCACCGTGTAGCCGGCCGGGTCGATGAACGGGTTCGGACCCTTGCCGAGGCGGGCGAACTTCGCCGCCATGTCGTACATCGCCGGGTGTGAGGCGAGCGGCACGTCGGGCTTCAGCGATCGCAGGACGCGGAAGCCCTGCTTGTATTCGTCCGCGATGGTGGGGTTTTCCTTGTTGTTGACGAACTGGAATCCCGGGTTGCTCCCCATGCTGCCGATGATCACGACGCTTCGCTCGCGGCCGTCTTCCTGAACGCTCGTCGGTCCAGGTCGTGCAGCCCTTGGTGTGGCCGGGCGTCAGCCGCGCGACGAGCGTCGTGCCACCCAATAGGACGCGGTCACCGTCGTGAAGGATCCGATCGATGGGGTGCGGCTTTCCTCCGGGCTGCATGCGCTCGAGGGCCGGGACGTCCTCGGCCATCGCCATCACCTGGGCGCCGGTCATCGCCTTGACGAGGGCGTCGCCCTCCATGTGGTCGCCGTGCGCGTGGCTGCCCAGGATGATCTTGATGTCGCTGAATTTGAAGCCCAGCTTCTCGACCGAGTCCTTCAAGCCAGGCACGCCGGCCTCGTAGTTGGTGTTGATCAGAATGTGGCCTTCAGGCGTCGTGAAGAGATACGAAGCGAGGCTGCGCGTGCCGACGTAGTAGATGTTGCCAATCACCTTGTGAGGCGTGAACGGCGTCATCTGTTCCTCGCGCGTGCCGACGTTGCGCCGGAACATTTCTTCCTGGGTCCACACCTTGCCGCTGGGGGTTGGGCTCTGGCTCAGGATGGCGACGAGCAGAACAGTCACTCGCATGGGACCACCTTCGGGCCATCATATATCCGCCATGACCGACACCATCCTGCTGCAGATTGACGGGCGGGTCGCCTTCGTCACTTTCAACCGGCCCGAGCGATTGAACGCGATCGACCTGGCGATGGCGCGGGCCCTTCGCGAGGTGATCGAGGGGCTGGCGTCGCGCGACGATGTGCGGGCGGTGGTGCTGCGAGGGGCGGGTGCCGCCTTCGTCGCCGGCGGCGACATCAAGCTATTCAGCGGTGATCGCCAGGCGGCGGCCGCCACGATCAGCGAGCTCATCGATCACTTTCATGCCGCGACGATTGGGCTGCAGCGGCTGCCGGCGCCGGTGATCGCCAGCGTGCACGGGGCGGCGGCTGGAGGCGGGTTCTCGCTGGCCCTTGGCGCCGACTTCCGGATTGCGGCAGACACGGCCACGTTCACGCCGGCGTACCTTCGGCTTGGCACCTCGCCCGACGGCGGAGGCACGTTCTTCCTGCCGAGGCTCGTCGGCTCGAGCAAGGCGCTGGAGATTTTTCTCTCGGGCGGGACGTACTCAGCGGCCGACGCGCTTCGTCTCGGCTTCGTGAACCGCGTGGTCCCGGCCGCCGACCTGGAGCGCGAGACGGCGCAGTGGGCGGCAGCAATCGCCCGCGGCGCCATGCCCGCCGTTGCCCATGCGAAGGGCCTGATGGTCGGGCGTGATCTTCCAGCGCTCGAGCGTCAATTGGCCGCCGAAAAACAGGCCTTCCTCGACTGCGTGCGGTCGCGGGATTTCGAGGAGGGCGTGGCGGCCTTCCTGTCGAAGCGGCCGCCACAGTTCACTGGCTAGATCAGGAATGCAACCACGAAGACTCGAAGACGCGAAGATCATTTGTGTTTCTTCGAGACTTCGCGTCTTCGTGGTTGCATTTGCGTTTACTGGCCGAACGCGAGGATCTCGTCCTTGGTGCGGATGAACAGCCGGCCGTCCGAGATCGCCGGCGTCGCCAGCATCGCCGCGTCGAGCTTGTTCGTCGCGACCAGCTCGAAGGTCGGACCCGCCTTGATCACGTAGACCTCGCCGTCCTCGGTCGCGAAGTAGATGTGTCCGCCGCTGGCGACCGGCGACGCCGTGAACGCCGTCGCGCCCTGGCCGAGGCGCTGCTGATAGGCGCGCGTGCCGGTGCGCGCTTCGTACACGCCCAGGATGCCGTTCCATCGCATGACGTAGAGGTAGTCGCCGTAGAGGAGCGGCGTCGCCATGTACGAGCCGGCGCGCGGCACGCTCCACGCGACGCCCGCGTTGCTGGTCTCGTCGCCCTTGAGTGAGATGTCGCCCGTCGCGGTCGGGCGAATGGCGTGCACCGGCGATTCGTTTCCGTGCGCGCTCGTGATGAAGATCAGGCCGTGCCCGACAACCGGTGTCGGTGTCGGGATGTCGCCGCCGCCGGTCAGCTTCCAGAGCTCGCGGCCGGTTTCGAAGTCGTAGCCGCCGGTGTGCTTCCACCCGTTGACGACGACCTGCGTGCGGCCGCCGGCGTCGACGATCGCCGGCGTTCCCCAGGTCGGCACATCGCTGCGCGCCACGCGCCAGAGTTCCTTGCCGGTGGCGACGTCGAATGCCGCGAGGAACGAGTTCTTCTGCACGTCGGCCAGAACGATCACGACGCCGTTGTGGATGATCGGCGAGGCGGCGAATCCCCACTGGGCTTCCGGTGCCTCGAAGAATCCGGAGTCGAGGACGCCGAAGTTCTTGCTCCAGAGCCGCTTGCCGGCGAGGTCGTAGACATGCAGCCCTTCCGACCCGAAGAACGCTGCCAGGTGGGTGCCGTCAGTCGCCAGCGTGGCGTTCGCCTGTGTGCTCTTCGGGTGCCGCTTCACGGCGGGGACGCCCTTGTGCACCGTCTGCTCCCAGCGCGTGGCGCCGGTCCGTTTGTCCAGGCAGATGACTTTCCACTCGTGCGGGCTGCTGTCGTTGACGGGTTCGATGTTGCCGTAGAGTCCGGGCTTGAACGAGTTGTCCTTCTCGCTGATCGCCGTCGTCACGCACAGGAGATCACCCCAGACAATCGGGCTCGAGTTGCCGAGCCCCGGGATCTTCGTCCGCCACGCGGCGGACGCGGGTGTGAACGTGGTCGGCGCCGGCCGTCCTTCCGTGACGACACCATTGGCGTCGATGCCGCGGAAGGCGGGCCAGTCGATTCCAGGCCGCGGCGCACGCGCCGGCCCGCGCTGTTGGGCGGCGGCGGTGATGGCGAGGAGTGCAGTGGCGGCGATCGCAGTGGTGAGGAGCTTCATCATTGCTTCGTCTCAAAACACAGAAATGCAACCGCGAAGACGCGAAGACTCGAAGAAAGACAGCCACGAAAACACGAAAACACGAAAAACGATATTCGCTCGATCTTACTCGCATCGAAGGGCGACGACCGGGTCGACTCTCGTGGCGTATGCGGGTGCTCGATGCCTTCGACGTCTTCGTGGTTGCCTTTCGCGGTTGCCTTTCCGGGACGTCAGCCCGCGTGCGCGGTCTTCAGCTCGCCCCGCCGCAGCCTCCGATACAGCTCCAGCGCCTCGCTGATGATCCGCAGCGCGTCATCGGGCCCCAGCAGGTCTTCGACGAGGACCTGCTTCCGCTCCAGCACCTTGTAGTCCTCGAAGAACCGCCGCATCTCGCGCAGCAGGTGCGCCGGCAGCTGCTCGTGCGACGTGTAGTCGCTGAACGCCGGATCGCGGACGCTGACGGCCACGATCTTGTCGTCGATGCCTTTCTCGTCGCGCATCCGCATCACGCCGATGGCGCGCGACTCGACGACGGTCAGCGGGTGCAGCGGCTCCTGACCGAGCACCAGCGCATCGAGCGGGTCGCCGTCGTCGCAGAACGTCCGGGGGATGAAGCCGTAGTTGGCCGGGTAATGCACCGCGCTGAACAGCACGCGATCGAGGCGGAGCAGTCCGGTCTCCTTGTCGAGCTCGTACTTGTTCTTGCTGCCTTTCGGGACCTCGATGACGACGGGAAATCCACGCTGCACCGACTGTTCATCGAGGTAGCAATCGTGCCAGGGATGCATGGGCGCCTTCTCGCTTCTCTCAGTGGCCGCCGGCGTTCGTCACGCGTCGAACGGCAGGCCGAGCAGGGCTCGTCCGGTCAGGTACGTCTGTCCTTTCTCGGGCAGCGGATGGTAGCGGACGCCCTGCAGGTCGCGGAAGCACCGCTCGAGTCCGGCCGATCGGTAGAAGCCCGCGCCGCCGCCGAGCTCGAGCGCCTTCTCGGCGGCGCGGAGGATCGCGTTGCCGAAGATCGTCCGGCGGCACATCATCGCGCTCGTCGTCTCCGGTCCGGGCTTCGCGGTCGCCGTCAGCGACACCATCGCTTCGTGCGCGATCTGCGCGGTGACGATCTGGTTCTCGAGCTCGCCGGCGGTCACCGCGGTGAGCGGATCGTCTTTGCGGCGCGCGGCGAGGCCCAGCGCGATCTCCCGCGCCTTCTCGGCAACGCCCAGATAGGCGCGCGTTGAAGATCGGCAGGGCCGCCAGCGCCACGGCGTGCATGAACGGATGCCATTTCCCGACCGGCCGCCGCACGCCCTGCATGACCGCGTCGGGCAGGAAGGCGTTCGTGATCTCGACGTCGTGCGATCCGGTGCCGCGCATGCCGAGCGTCCGCCAGGTGTCGAGGATCTTCACCCCTTCCGCCTTGAGCGGCAGCGGAAAGTGGAACACGGTCGGTCCGCTCTCGGGGTCGTCGTAAACGCCGGTCGTCATCAGGATGTCGCCGGACGGCACGCCGCTCGAGAAAATCTTCCGCCCGGTCAGCCGGTAGCCGCCGTCAACCTTTTCGAGCCGGCCCGATCCGTTGAGCCAGTCCGAGCCGCCGCTCGAAATCAGGATCAGGTTTTCGGCGGCGACGCGCCGCAGCATCGGCTCGGGCGCCTTGTTGCCGGCCCGCCAGAGATACGCGAGCGTCCCGACCAGGTGCGTGTGCATCGAGAAGGCCAGCGCCGTCGAGCCGCAGTGCCGCGCCAGCTCGCGGATCATCCCGCACAGCTCGCCATGCGTCGCGCCGCCGCCACCGAGCTCCGCGGGCACGCCGGCCGCGAACGCGCCGCGCTCGCGCAGCGCGGCGTAGTTTTCAGCGACGAACGAGTCGTCCTGGTCGTGCTCCGCCGACCGCTTCGCGAACTCGCGGCCCAGCGTCGTCATGAGAGAGGCCCAATCCGTGGTGCGTGGTCATGGCTCTGGCTCCTGGAGGGTATTGAGCCACGATACACCACGGGCATCCACGGAGCGGACTGGGAAATCTTCGAGGCGGGCTCTGCAGCGCGCCGGGCTAGCTCGCTGAACCTCGATGCGAACGCAGCTTGCCTCGCCGAAGCTCGACGTGGATGCAGCGAGCGAAGGCAGGGGCCTGCCGCGCCGAAGCTCGAGCTGAGCAGCAGCGAGCGAAGGCGGGAAGGCGGGCCGGCCGCTCCGTTTCACGCCCGAATTGCGCGTGCGAACGGAGACGGCCGGTCTTGGGGTGGTGGTTAGCTATTCGAGGCCCTGGCTTCGAAAGAAATCCGACAGACAGCCCGGAGCCTCACAGGGCATTTCTGGACCGCGACAGTCGCGCGGGCAGATCGTGGTCGGGTGCTTTTCGCACACCCAGCCAGTCCCGTTGCACACGACACAGTCGACGCGCGGCCGATAATCGAGCGACTCCTGCTGATCGTTGGTGGCGAACGGCATCAATCCCCCTCTGTTATCGAGTGGCGACCATGATGACGACGGTGACGATCTCGGCCAGCGCCATCACCGCGCCGCCGATATAGAGCTGCTTGACGTCAAACATCCCGATTCCCTCCGGTGTTCCATATAGGGCAACGGGTATGCCGCGGCTGCCAGTAGTCGCCTAATGGCTTATTAGGCAATGAGTTATAGTCTCGACAGCCGTCGGTTTCCGGCGGAAAAAGCCGATTTCATGTGCACAAACGGCGCACGGCCTTGCAGTCCTGAAGGCTTCAGATTTTCGACGTCGGTGTCGGTCCTACGCCGGCATGTGCAAGCGACCGAGCGGCTATTTCGGACTGCCGGCGCTGAACAGGTTGCGCAGGCGGGAGGGTTGGGCGCGCAGGTACTGATTGGGGGCGCTGACGCTGGCGCCGAAATGGGCGGCCGCGTGCCACGGCCAGCGCGGGTTGAAGAGCATCGCGCGCGCGAGGGCGATGAAATCGGCGTCACCCGTGGTGATGATGGCTTCGGCCTGTTCGAACTCGGTGATGAGGCCGACGGCGACTACCGCGAGCGTGGTCGCGGCCTTCAGCGAGCGGGCCAGCGGCACCTGGTAATTGGGCCCGATGGGAATCTGCTGCGCGGGCGTCAGGCCGCCGCTCGATGCGTCGATCGCGCTGCAGCCATGGCGCTCGAGCGCTTGCGCGAACGCGACCGTCTGCTCGATGTCCCAACCGCCGGGCGCCCAGTCGGTGCCGAGACGCGCACGGTCACGGGCCGCTCGGCCGGGAACGCGCGCGCGCACCGCGTCGAACACTTCGAGCGGGAAGCGCATCCGGTTCTCGAGGCTGCCGCCGTATTCGTCGTCGCGGTGATTCGACAGCGGCGACAGGAATTCGTGCAGGAGGTAGCCATGTGCGCTGTGGAGCTGCACGGCATCGAAGCCCAGCCGGCCGGCACGCGATGCCGCCGCGGCAAACGCTTCGCGGATGCGGCGAAGGCCGTCGCGATCGAGCGCAGCCGGCGGATGGTCGGTTGGAAGGAACGGGATGGGCGACGGTGCAACCGGTCTGCCACCCGCCCGGGCGCATGCGGAGGAACCTGCGTCGAACCTTCCCACGGCACACGCGTCGAAGCCTTGCGTCCGGCGTGCGCCAGTTGAATCGCGATGGGGATGTCCGACCAGCGCCGGACGCTCTCGAGCGTTCGCGCGAGCGCCGCCTCGGTGTCGTCCGACCACAGGCCGAGGTCGCGCACCGAAATCCGTCCATCCGGCTCGACCGCCGTCGCTTCAACCGTCAGCAGCGCCGCGCCCGAGAGCGCGAGATGGCCGAGGTGGATCACGTGCCAGTCGGTGGCGCGGCCCTCGTCTGCCGAGTACTGGCACATCGGCGAGACGATGATGCGGTTGCGGAGCTCCAGCTGTCCGATGCGGAATGGGGTAAAGAGGCCATTGGGCATCGAGGCGGAATCATAGATGATGATGCCGACCGATGGTTGGTGCGCCCGCCGTTGCCGCGTGGATCGCACAGTTCGCGTTCTGGGTCCTTCTGGCGCTCGGCGTGTTTTACGGTGAGCTGAGTCGAAGGTCGATCGTGACGTTCGTGGTCCTGTGGGCCGCCGGGTACTTTGGCCTGCCGCGGCTTTGGGCCTATGGCGGACTCGCCGTTCCGCCGTACATTGCGGTCCTGGACATCGCGCTCGTCTGGATCGTGTTCAAGGGCTGATGTCCGGCTGACGTGATACCGTCAGTCGATCGTGCACGCGGCACGATGTCGGCGTTCGTCTGACATCGGAACAGCACGCTCCGACCGATAGATCTGACGCGTTCCCTCGCTCGGATTCTTAGGCCCATGAAGGACCCCCGGCTCCCAGGAGACTCAGCAGTCAACCCGCCCGGCGCGACAGCGCTCGCGACGATCGACGCCTACTATGCCTGCTTCAACCAACGCCGCTTTCGTGACGCGGCGAACCTGTTCGCCGCGAACGCCGTGCTCGAGCACATCCCGTTGGGGCAGTCGCGTCAGGGACGCGAGGGCTATCTTCACTTCGCATACGCGTGGGTGAACGCATTTCCCGACGTCGTCATCGACGTCGAACGCGTTCAATCGCGATCGGAGACGCTGTTCGACGTCGACCTGGTCAGCCACGGCACGCATCTGGGCGATCTGGATTTCGGCGTGTACCTGTTCAGGCCGAGCCAGGCGAGCACGTCGTTGAAGCTTCGAGAACTGCTGGAAGTGCAGGACGGAAAGATCACTCGTTCGACGCTCTCGTTCGACATCAACGATGCCGTGCAGCAGCTGGCGCGCGTCGATTTCCCCGAGCTGGCGGCGCGGCTGGATCGGATTCGACAGTTGGGTGAGGCACTGGATGCCGCTCAATTCGATGCCGAACGCCGGCGGCAGATCGTGGATCGGCTCTGTCCGGAACTCGACGCCGCACGCCGCGCCGTGCGGCCGCACTTCAATCGATAAAGCTTCTGCTCGCTGTGGAGTGCGCGGAACTTACGCTGTAGGGTGCTCGGAACTTACGCTGTAGGGTGCTCGGAACTTACGCTGTAGGGTGCTCTCGGCTTCGCTGTAGGGTGCTGTGCGCGCCGCTGAAGACGACGAACAGCGCGTCGGCCTGCTCCATCGCTTCCGCCGTATCCTTGGATGGTTCAGTGAGGAACGGGCGCTCGTTGATGAACACCTGCAGCGACAAGCGGCCATCTTCGCGTACGAGGACACATCTGAAGTCGCCCAACGTCCAGAACGTTCGGACGAGAACTCCCGCCGTGGCGTCGCTGTTGTTGTGCACTGTGGGAAACGCCGCCAGTATGCGCGCGTCCGAGCCGATTGTCACGACACTAAACAAGCTAAGTTTGGTGCGTAGCGTATTGATACGTCTGGGCTTAGAGGTGCGCGAGCTGCGCGGGGCGTACACCTCGCGTACGTCGTGAACCATGTGAACCCTGCGCACCCTGTGGCTATACTGGCGTTCGGTTGCCTGAGTGGCGGAACTGGCAGACGCAGGAGACTCAAAATCTCCCGCCGGTCACCCGGCGTGTGGGTTCGATTCCCTCCTCAGGCACCACTTTCTTTAATTACCTTTCAATCCGGTCGCCGCGTTCAGTCCGTCGATGTTCACGCCGACGTCCGTCCCATCGGTTGCAGCCGACCGATACGGACTGGTCGCTGCCAGGCGATAGTTGCCTCACGGAAAGGTTGACGAACCCCACACTGCTCATCGACGAAGGATAGTAGTTCCCCAGTCGGGTAGTTTGCGGGGTTGGAGCCGGCGAATGCGTTGCGGAGAAACGTCGAGCCCGGGAAGTACGTGGCGATGGTGCTGTTGCCGGGAGCCCTATCCGCTCCAATGATCGCCCAGCTGTAGTCGGGCACGATGTTGTTGGTGAAGACGAAGTTGGTCACGACTTTTCCCACCATAACCACGGACCACCCATCCTGCAGCACGGTATTGTGATCGAAAGTGATGTCCCGGCCGCCTTCGATGAGTACCCGATCGGCCATCACCCCCGTAGCTGGCGCTGCTGATATCTTCGAACAGATTGTTCCGGACGACGATGTTGTTCGTCGTCTGGCTGGGGTGGATGTCGTCGTTGCCCAGAATGTTGATCCCACCCGCGACGTGCCGGATCACGTTGTTGGTGAACTGCACCTGCTGAACCACGCTCCAGGGTGAACCGCCGTCCTCGTTGCGCGGAGTGAACAGCACGGCGTAGCCGGTCTGTCCCGAGAGCCAGTTGTATTCCATGAGGTTGCCGTCCACGACGACGCGCTGGGCGTTTTTCAGCTCGAACAGATTCTTGACCGTCCAGTTCTCTGTCCGCCACGCCAGCGGCTTCGCGAGATGGTTGCGCCTGATAGTGATGTCGGACGGGATGAGGTTGGGGATCGGGGGGTCGGCGCCGCCGAACAGAATGTTCTCACCGGTGGCTTCGAGGTAGTTGTTCTCGATGGCATAGGGGCCTGGGCCGTTGTACCCGCTAATGGCTTGCGAGTCCTGGCCCGCCCTCTTGATCTCGACGATGTAGGAGTTCAGGACGCTCGTTGCCGCGCTGTTGAGAGCGATGCCACGCTTCTGGCCAGCCACGGCGTCGCCGTGGATATAGCACCGGTCCACAATGAGATCGTGCGGCACCAACGCGAGCGTGTTTTGCGCCCATGAGCCGTCGCCGAGCGCGATGATGTCGCCCTCCCCGTTTGTGTTGCCCAGGAACTCGATGAAGAGGAGCCGGTAGTGGTGTGCGCCGGCCGCGGTCGCGAGTGCCGGCGCCGTGTTCCCCGATCTCAATTTCGGTAACTGCGCGGCGTACGACGGGGTGATTCGAGCATTGCTCGGCGGGAGTGCCGCGTCCGGCACCGACGATCGGATCGTGACGTAGCCATTCCCGGACTTTACGGGCAGGACGAAGTTCCCCGTGAAAGTGGCCCCAGCCTCGAGAAGGATCGTGTCGCCCGGCCTGGCATCGTTCAATGCGGTCTGGAGGTCTCCGCCAGCCGGGACGTTGATGCTCCGCCCTGGCGACGGGCCCGGCGGCGGCGTGCCGAGAAGCACCTGGAGGCCCGACGGCTGCGTGGGCGGGGCGGGCTGGGAATACAGGGCTGTTGCCTGGCTCAGCAAGAGGTAGCACGTCATCCCGACGCCGATCAGGGCGTTTTTTGGCACCGAACTTCGCCTTCTATGTTCGTGTGATGAGGGATCAAGGAGATTCTCGATTCGAACCTGGTCCATCGGTCTGTCTTCCCCTTTGCTGAGAAGTAATTTGGAGGCGCCGCCCGGATTTGAACCGGGGGTGGAGGTTTTGCAGTTTCCCCAGCGCCATTTTCCGCGCCCCGGTTCGCGAGCGAATCCACCGTTTTCCGAAGGATTCTGCGGATTGGGGAGCGGGTCGAGTCGTGCCGAGTAGGGCCGAAACGGGCCGACTCGTACAGGGGGGTTACGGTCGGAGCTACGGCGACGGCACGGCAATCACCGTCGCCATCGCCAAATCCGCGACTATCTTAAGACAAAACGGGCTTGCTGCAATAGCTAACACCAAGGGGAGCACCCGGCGTGTGGGTTCGATTCCCTCCCCAGGCACCACCACATACCTGTAATCGGGTAATCGAGTAATCGGGTAATCGCGTTTGCGCACATCAATTACCCGATTCCAATACCCAATGACCCGATGACCCGATCACCCCAATTCTCAATGCCCCTATGCGACAATGACCGGACGCAGAAGGGGGCCGATGCACGGCAGAGTCGTCGTTCTGGCCAGTTTGCTTGCGGTGGTCGGTGCCTCTTCGCAGGCAGGCGCACAGGCGCAGTCTGTTCAGGCCCCAGGCGTTGACACGGCCAGCCACCGGGGCTTCCTCGCGCGGCACTGCACGTCCTGTCACAACCAGCGGCTCAAGACGGCCGGCCTCTCGCTCGACACACTGAATCTCTCCGACGTCGGCGCACAGGTCGCGGTCTGGGAGAAGGTCGTCGCGAAGCTGCGCGCTGGCGCCATGCCCCCGGTCGGACGTCCGCAGCCGGACGAGGCTGCGCGCACGACGTTCGTCACCTGGCTCGAGACCGAGCTCGATCGTGCGGCCGCCGGGTCGCCGAATCCCGGGCGGCCAGCGGCGTTTCATCGTCTGAACCGCACTGAGTACCAGAACGCGATACGCGACCTGCTCGCGCTCGAGCTCGACGTCTCGCGGTTGCTGCCGGCGGACGATGCGGCGTATGGGTTCGACAATGTGTCGGACGTGCTGTCGATTTCGCCGGCACGGTTGGACGCGTACTTGTCGGCAGCGCGCCGGATCAGCAGGCTGGCGGTTGGCGATCCGACCGCTTCTCCTGAAGTCGTCACGTACGCCTTCGGCAAGATGCTCCTCCAGGAAGAGCGCATGAGCGAGGACCTGCCGTTCGGCTCGCGTGGCGGTGCGGCCATCCGGCACACGTTTCCGCTCGACGGCGAGTACGTGTTGAAGCTGCGGTTCGACGGTCCCTCGACAGCGGCGGACCGATTCGAGATACGGCTGGATGGAGTGAAGGCTGCCGAGGGCACGCCGCGGGGACGGGCCTCGGGCGACACCGCCGACTCGGGAGGCGTCGAGGTTCGGGTGCGAGCGCCGGCCGGCGCGCACACGCTCGGTGTGGTGCTGCTCAAGCGGATGCTCGCCGCCGAGGGCCGCTTCCCGGCGTTTTTCCCCTGGGGCAACAGCGGCGTCTTCGCCACGACCTTCGGCGCCCGGCAGTACCTGCGCGTGGACAACGTCGAGATCAACGGGCCGTTTGGCGCGACGTCGGTTGGCGACACGCCGAGCCGTCGCGCGATCTTCACGTGCCGCCCGGCGAAGGCGGACGACGAGGCGGCGTGCGCGTCGCGGATTCTCGGGACGCTCGCACGGCGTGCGTACCGGCGGCCGGTCGACGGCCGCGACGTCGAGCCACTCGTCGCCACCTACCGCAGTGCGCGCCGCGACGGCCGCGATTTCGACGGTGGTGTCCGGGCCGCGCTTGAACGGCTGCTCGTCGAGTTCGACTTCCTGTATCGCAGCGAGATCGATCCGCCATCTGGCCACGGGACCGTACCGCTTGAACGACATTGCGCTGGCTTCCCGGCTGTCGTTCTTCCTGTGGAGCAGCATCCCCGACGACGAGCTGCTGAAGCTGGCCGAGGAAGGCCGGCTGAAGAATCCCCCGGTGTTCGAGGCGCAGGTCCGCCGGATGCTCCGTGACGAGCGCGCGCGGGCGCTCGTCGCCAGCTTCGGCGCGCAGTGGCTGTACCTCCGGAACCTGCGGATGGTCGCGCCCGACCTCTTCGAGTTCCCGGACTGGGACGACAACCTGCGTCAGGCGATGGCGCGCGAGACCGAGCTGTTCCTGGACAGCCAGCTGCGAGACGACCGCAGCGTGACCGAGCTGCTGTCGGCCGACTACACGTTCGTCAACGAGCGGCTGGCGCGCCACTACGGCATTCCGAATGTGTACGGCAGTCACTTCCGGCGAGTCGCGGTTCCCGAGGAGCGCCGGACCGGGCTGTTGGGCCAGGCGAGCATCATGACCGTGACGTCCTTTCCCAACCGGACGTCGCCGGTCGTCCGCGGCAAGTGGCTGTTGGAGAACCTGCTCGGATTCGAGCCGCCGGCGCCGCCGCCCGACGTCCCCGATCTGCCCGAGACGGCCCGCGGGGAGCAGCCGCGCTCGATGCGCGAGCGGATGGAGCAGCATCGCCGCAATCCCGCCTGCGCGAGCTGCCACGCCGTGATGGATCCGCTGGGGTTTGCGCTCGAGCAGTACGACGCGATCGGCCGGTGGCGCACGATGGACGGCGGCCTGCCGGTCGACTCGACAGGCGCGATGCCGGACGGCCGGCCGATCGACGGCCCGCGCGGCTTGCGCGATCTCATGCTGGGGCCGCGCCAGGGCGAGTTCGTCAGGACCGTGACCGAAAAGCTCATGACCTACGCGACCGGCCGGGGCGTCGAGCCGTACGACAAGCCGGCGATACGCAGAATCGTGCGGGACGCGGCGGCCGCCGATTACCGGTGGTCGTCACATCATTCTGGGGATCGCGAAGAGCGACGCGTTCCAGATGCGAATGCCTGCGGGTAATTGACGTTCTGTGCTTGATACGCGCGAGCGCTGCGGCGCGAGCGCGTCAGGCGCGGGGGTGGGCCCCGCGCTATGAGGTAACGATGATCATCGAACGGATCGCGATTCCGCGGCGGACGGTGCTGCGCGGCCTCGGCGCCGCGATTGCGCTGCCGTTTCTCGACAGCATGGTGCCGGCGTTCACCGCCGTCGCCAGAACGGCCTCCCGCGCCACGTCCAGGCTCAGCATCATCTACACCGGCAACGGCGCGGCCCTCGGGCACTTCGCGCCGAAAGACGAGGGCGCCTCGTACGAGCCCACGCCCATCCTCCAGCCGCTCGCACCGTTCCGCGATCAGATGCTCGTCCTGACGGGCATCGACAACTCGGTGGCGATGGCGCGCGAAGGCGAGCCGCGCGGCGGGCATGGCCGCGTCGCGCCGGCGTTCCTCACGGGCGTCCACGCGCGGCCGACGATTGGCGCCGACTTCCAGGCGGGCACTTCCATCGACCAGATTGCGGCTCGTCACCTTGGCCGCGACACGCAGCTCGCGTCGCTCGAGATCGCGGTCGACGCGCCGGAGTTCGGCGGGACCTGTGATACCGGGTTCAGCTGCGTATACACGAACACGATCTCGTGGCGCACCCCGACCGAGCCGCTGCCCATGGAAAACAACCCGCGCATCCTGTTCGAGCGGATGTTCGGCGACAGCGGCAGCACCAATCCGGCGGCCCGCGTTGCGCGGCTGCGCGAACGGGCGAGTGTGCTGGACGCGATTACCGAACGCGCCAGGAGCCTGAGCGGGAGCGTGGGCAGCGCCGATCGCAGCAAGATCGAGGCGTATCTCGAATCGATCCGCGAAGTCGAGCGCGGCATCGAGAAGGCAGAGGAGCAGAGCGCGCGCGAGCTGCCGCTCCTCGAGCAGCCAGCCGGCGTGCCCGACACGTTCGAGGCGCACGTCAAGATGCTCTTCGACCTGCAGGTGCTGGCGTTTCAGGCCGACCTGACGCGGGTCTCGACCTTCATGCTCGCCCGCGAGCTGAGCGGCCGCGCGTATCGCGAGGTCGGCGTCTCCGAGGGGTTCCACGCCATCTCGCACCACGGCAACAATCCGGAAAAAATCACCGGGCTGGGCAAGATCAATGTCTACCATTCGACGCTCGTCGCCTACTACCTCGAGAAGCTGAAGGCCGTGCAGGACGGCGACGGATCGCTGCTCGATCATTCGATGGTGTTCTTCGGCAGCGGCATGGGGAACAGCAACGAGCACGATCCGCGCGAGCTGCCGCTCATCCTGGCCGGCGGCGCCGCGGGCACGCTGCCGTCGGGCCGCCACATCCGGTTCAAGAAGGGCAGCGAGCTTCCTAATCTCTACGTGACGATGTTGAACAAGGTCGGCGTGCCAGTCGAGGCTGTCGGCGACAGCACCGGGTCGCTTGCTCTCGAGCCTCTATCGCTGTGATTGCGATGAGACGAGGACTGGCGCTTCTCGTATCGGCAATCGTCTGGATCTCCCGGCGCTCGTGTATGCCGCACCCGATCAGCGGCTGATCGATGCGGTCAGGCGTGGCGATCAAGCGGCGGTCGAATCACTCCTGACGCAGGGCGTGGACGTCAACGGCCGGCAGGGGGACGGCGCGACTGCGCTGCACTGGGCGGCGCACCAGAACGACCGCGCGCATGGTCGAGCGGCTGCTGCGCGCCGGCGCCGACGTGCAGGCCGCCAACGAGCTCGGCGTCACCCCACTGCTGCTGGCCTGCACGAACGGCAGCACGCCGGTCGTCGAGGCGCTGCTGGCCGGGGGCGCCGACCCCAACGCGACCGCCCAGGGCCGCGAGACCCCGTTGATGGTCGCGTCCTGGACGGGCAATGCAGACGTGGTCCGACGCCTGCTTGATGCGGGCGCGGACGTGAATGCGAAAGAAGCCTCGAGACAGCAGACCGCGCTGATGTGGGCGGCTTCGGAACGCCACCCGGCCATCGTCCGACTGCTCACCGAGTACGGCGCGGAGGTACACGCCCGCACGGCGGTGAACGCGCGCCGAATCGCAAGCCTGGCATGCGCGCATCCGGGGCGGCGGCGGCTGGATTGACCGCGCTCGTATTTGCGGCGCGCGTCGGCGACGTCGAATCGACTCGTCTCCTGCTGGATGCCGGCGCCAACGTCGACGACACGGCCGACGAAGGGTTGAGCGCGCTCGGCTTTGCGACCGTCAGGGGCCATGTGCCGGTGGCGCTGCTCCTGCTCGAGCGCGGCGCCAACGCCAACGCCGCCGACGGCGGTTACTCGCCGTTGCACTGGGCCGCCGGCTCCTGGGAAACGACGCTCACCACGGCCGATTTCACGATCCTGCGGGACGGCAACGACGAGTGGAACGTGCTCCCGGGACTTCGCGAGGGGAAGCTCGAGCTCGTCAAGGCCCTCCTGAAGCACGGCGCGGATCCCAACCTCCGGATGAAGACGGCACCGCCGCGGGCTGGCGCGACCAAGAACCCGCAGCTGCCGGAGCTCGCCGGGCGCGACGCCGTTCTTCCTGGCGGCAATGGCCGGAGATGCCGCGGTCATGCAGGCGCTGCTCGACGCCGGCGCCGATCCGACGCTCACGACCGCGGTCCGATCCACTCCGCTCATGGCGGCCGCTGGCGCCGGCCGGAATCTCGGTGAGAACTCGCTGAAACAGGCGCCGCTCCTGGAGGCGGCCAGGCTGGCCCTCAAGACCGGCGCGGACGTCAACGCGGCGGATGAGATGGGAAATACCGCGCTGCACTACGCGGCGTACCTGCGGGTCGACTCGGTGGTCCAGTTCCTCGTCGAGAACGGTGCGCGGATGGACGTCAGGAACAAGCTCGGCGAGACGCCACTGTGGTTGTCAGAGCTGGCGCTGCAGTTCTTCGGGGGCGGGACCTATCAGATTCTGCAGTCCTCGACAGGTGATCTTCTGCGAAAGCTCGGTGCTCCTGCCATCAGGCCCGCCTATGATCGCGCGCGCCCGCGCGACTGGCCGGACCTGGCCCTTCAATAAGCTCGTAATCGGTCAGTCGGGTGATGGGGTAATTGATCAATCGATTACCCGATTACTATTCTCTGTTCCTGTCCTGGTGAAATTGCTCGAGGGCGGCGTTCGCTGCCAGCACCGTCTCCAGACAGTCGAGCACGCGGCCGACAGCCGCTCCCGGCACCGTGATGTACAGCTCGTCGTCGCCGAGGCCCGTGTACACGCGATTGCCGATGCAGCCGACACTCGCGACGCCCGCCTGTGCGCTGATCGCCTGGGGCACCATCGCGCACGCGGGACGACCCATCAGCGCTGCCGCGTCGAACACACCTGCCGCCCGCGCCGCTTCGGACAGCAGCATGATTTGCCGCGCGTTGCCGCGGAAGATGATCGCATCCGGATCGAACGTGGCGCCCGCCAGCGGCGAGTAGACAGCGAACCGCATCGGCTCGGTGCGATGCGGAATCAGCGGAATCTCTTCCTTCTTGATGTATTTCAGCTCGGTCATCATGCCGATGACCGACTGGAGCTCCGTGGCTGCGTCTCGCGACAGCGCCACGCCATGCGTGAACGCACCCACGGGGCAGCGCGTGTGATCGTCTGCGGCCGTGGCAAACGTCCGTCCGCGGCGGCCTCCTTCCAGTAGCTGCAGGAGGCGGGCAGCGCGTCTCCGATGCGGTTCACACCTTCGGGTAGTGTCGAAACGAACGCCAGCGCGACCGGGGCGTTGGCCAGCGCGAGCTTCGAGAGGGCGGATGTTTGCTCGGCCGTCAGAGACATTGGCTCATGAATATATCAGTTCGTCGGCCGCTGGCTTGCAACTCCCAAGACGCGCGGTAGTCGTTCTCATCCGATGGCGCGATGGCCGCTTGCAGCCGCACAGGCGGAGGTTGATCGATGCCATCGTGCGCTGACGATCGTCGGGCGCGTGACCGCGCTCTGCAGCCGCCCGCTTTCGCGCAGTTCGTGTCGACAGGTGATCGGATGCGGGCGCTGCTCGAGGGGAACTGGCAGTCGTGCCGCGAGCTCGACGGTAAGTACTCCGAGCGTATATACGACAACACCCTTCCCGGAATCGGGCCGTTCGAGTTGCACCTGGGCCCGTATCACGAGTTCGCGCTTTTCCGAGGCGTCCAGGACGCCCACCGCGACCATTCGTCCCCGGACAACCTGCTGCAGTCCGTTTAATGTCGAGGTGGAGGCGAACCGCGCCCGACAGACCTGGGAAACAGCCGGGCTTAGGCTCGAGGTCTCGCTGGGCGGGGGCGGCCGCGATGACTGTGAAAGCTGGTTCGTCACCCTGAAGCGCACGCGGCCAGCCGGTCGTCGGATTAGGTCGGAACCCCATGCGCACAGAGTGAGTTAACCCGGGCGCGGCGCGGCGTGGACCGGCCTCGCGGCCGGCCGCCCGTGCAACCCCCGAAATGGCCCGAAAAGCCCCGTTTTCGGGCCGTTTGTCGTTGTGTTCCGACCTCTCCCGTGGGCTATACTTATAGGACTGCTGGCACGTTTTCGGCCTTCCATACTGCGCGCTGCCTTTTAGGGGGAACCGTGACATTTGAAGTCGGCGACAAGGTCATTTACCCGAACCATGGTCTGGGCATCGTCGAGCGGATCGAGGAGAAGACGATCCTCGGCACGACCTGCGGCTTCTACCATCTTCGGATCGTGGCCAACGAGACGACCGTGCTCGTTCCGGTGAGCAACGTCGACGGCGTAGGCCTGCGCCGCGCGATCAGCGACCACGAGGTCGAGCGGTTGTTCGGGCTGCTCGGCGACGGCAAGATCGACAACCATCAGAACTGGAAAGGGCGCTTCAAGGACAACTCCGACAAGATGCGCAGCGGATCGATCTACGACGTGGCCGACGTCCTCAAGAGCCTGACGTTCCTCGCCAAGTCGAAGAGCCTCTCGTTCCGCGAGAAGCGCATGCTCGACCGCGCGAAGTTCCTGATCATCTCGGAGGTCTCCGAGGTGATGCGCGAGACCGCGGCCTCGATCGAGGGCCGTGTCGATCGCGCGCTGGAGCGCTGCTTCGTGACGAAGGCGCGCTCGGCGGCCCGGGCGAAGGTGGCCAAGGCCGCGCCGCGCGCCCAGGCGCCGGCGCCCGCGTCGCGCGCGCGGCTCGCGCGTCGTAAGCGTAGGTCCACCGCACTCGTAGGGCGGACCTTCAGGTCCGCTTCGAGATCCTCAAGCCCGCTGGCCGGTGAATACGCCTCCAGCGGGCTTTTGCTTTATGATGCGCTGTCCGTGATGATCGCGGCGTTCCGTTCGGCAGCGACCTATCTTGCTCGTCTCGCTTTACGTGCTCATCACCGGCCCGATCGGCATGCTGCTGGCCATCGCGTTCCGGTGGAAGAGCGTGCTGTACATATTTCGGTCACGGCGGCGTGCGCCTTGGCCTCGCGCTCACCGGCATCGTTCAAGGTCGTCGGCCGCGAGCATGTGCCGCTCGATCGCGCGGCCGTCTACTGCGCCAACCATCAGAGCAACGTCGATCCGCCGATCCTCTTCGATGCGCTGCATCCGCGGATGCACATCCTCTACAAGCACGAGATCGACCAGATTCCGATCCTCGCCCGCGCCTTCCGGATGGGCGGATTCATTCCGGTCGATCGCCGGAACAAGGAGGCCGCCGTTGCGCTCGATCGAAGCGGGGGCGGCCTCGATCCGATCGGGCAATTCGTTTCTGATCTTTCCCGGAAGGCACGCGCAGCCGGACAGACGAGCTGCTGCCGTTCAAGAAGGGCGGCTTCGTGATGGCCATCAGGGCGCAGGCGCCGATCGTCCCGGTCGCCGTGCAGGGCGGCCGCGCGGCGATGCGCCGTGGCAGCTGGATTATCCGGCCGGTGACGGTCACGATCCGGGTCGGCCGTCCGGTCGAGACGGCCGGCGCCGGCCCGGCAGTCGTGACGAGATCATCGCGCGCGTGCGCCACGAAATCGCGGCGCTCCTGGCGATGGGACCGGTGTAGACTGCGGACAGCGCCTGCTGGTGGGGACTCCCATGCGTGCTCGTCCCTTGCTTCTGGTTTGTGATCCGCCGTGTCTGGGTCGGGCGGACCCGGACACGGTCGGCGCCCAGGAACCCCAACAGCCAACCTTCCGCACCGAAGCCAATTACGTCCGCGTCGACGTCTACCCGACATCGAACGGCGCGCCCGTCACCGACCTGCAGAAGGACGATTTCGAGGTTCTCGAGGAAGGCGCCCCGCAGACCATCGACGCATTCGAGCACGTGATGGTGGCCGGGAACGTGCCGCAGGAGACGCAGGCGCGAGCCGACCAGCGTCGCCGAATCGCGGGCGATGCTCGAGAATCCGCGGGCCCGCGTCTTCGTCATCTTCCTCGACTACTACCACGTCGACGTGGCCGGCTCGCGCAACATGCGCGACACGCTCGTCAACGCGCTCGATCGGTTCCTCGGGCCGGAGGACCTCTTCGCGGTGATGACGCCGGAGATGTCGGCGCGCGATCTCTCGTTCGCGCGCAAGACGACGACGACGCGCGGCATGCTGGAGAAGTACTGGACCTGGGGCGAGCGCGATCAGCTGATTCCGCGCGATCCCGCAGGACGAGCAATACCGCATGTGCTTCCGCGCTCAGGAACCTGACGATCGCCGAGGAGATGATCGAGCGCCGCCGCGAGAAGCTCGTGCTCGACGCTCTTCAGGACGTCGTCCGCTCCCTGCGTGGCGCGCGGGAAGAGCGCAAGGCGATCCTGACCATCTCAAACGGATGGCGGCTGTTTCGGCCGAACGATAGCCTGCAGCGCGTTCTCCCGGGCCGCCGTCCGCCGGATGGCTTGCCTCCCGTCGGCATCGACCCGCGTACCGGCCGGATCACGACTGACGACAAGACATCGCCTCCGGGCACGGCCGATCGCGCCCTCTGCGATCGCGATCGCATGGCCCTCGCCCGGATCGACAACGCCCAGCAGTTGCGCGACATCGGCGAGGAAGCGAACCGCGCCAACGCGACATTCTATCCGCTCGATCCGCGCGGCCTCGCCGCGTTCGACGAGCCGATCATGAAGCTGGGCACCGAGCGGACCGCCGCCGCCCCCTATGCCGCCGAGCGTCGATCGGGCGCGTCTGGTCGCACGACTCGAATCGTTGCGTGCGCTGGCGGCCGACACCGATGGGATGGCGATCGTCCAGACCAACGATCTCGAGCGCGGGTTCAAGCGCATCGTCGCCGATCTGTCGTCGTACTACCTCCTCGGGTACTACTCGACGCGAAAGATGGATGGCCGCTTCCATGCGATTCGCGTCCGGGTGAAGCGGCCGGGCGTGCAGGTGCGTGCACGGCGCGGCTACCAGGCGCCGAGCGCCGCGGAGGTCGCCGCGGCAGCGACCCGCGCGAAGGTGAATACCGCGTCGGCGCTCGATCCGGCGTTTCTCGAATCGAAGGCCGTCGAGGCCGCGCTCGCGCCGCTCAACTCGCAGGTGCGCGAGCGCTCGCTGTACCTGCAGGCGGTCTCCGGCTGGCGGCCGGGCGGGACCGCGGGGGTGTGGGCCGTGGGCGAGGTGAGTGTCGCGCCAGTCTGGAAGGCCGGGGCTGACGTGGACGTCATGCTCGTCGGGAAGGGCGGCGAAACGATCGAGGCGCAAAAGGTGCGAGGTCGCGGCGGGGACGCGACATTTCTCAGCGGCGTTCACTCCACCGGGTGGGCTCGCGCCTGGCGAGTACACGGTCAACGTGCGCGCGCGCGGCCGCGGGCTCGACCTGGGACCGACCAATGCGTCGCTCGTCGTGTTGTCCGCGCCGCGCCGCTCGCGAGCGATGCGATACTCGTTCGCCGGGGCGCGACGACCGGCAACCGGGAAGTGCGCACGGCGGACGTCCGCTTCCGGCGTACCGATCAACTCGGCGTGGACATGCCGTCGGCGGGAAGGCGAGCCGGCGCAGGCGCGCCTGCTCGGCCGCAACGGCCAGCCGCTGCCGTTGCCGGTCACGGCGGCCGTCCGCGACGATCCCGACGGATCGCGGTGGCAGACGGCGCGCGTGTCGCTGGCGCCGCTTGCGCCTGGCGACTACATGCTCGAGATGATCACGGGATCGGAACGGAAACTCGTCGGGTTCCGGATAGTTCCATAGGCTTGATGTCGTAGGGTGCTTCGAACTGACGCTGTAGAGTGCTTCGAACTGACGCGGTAGGGTGCTTCGAACTGACGCTGACTAGAGTGCTTCGAACGCAGGCCTCTCTGCACCTGACGACGGCAGTGCCGAGCACCCTACAGCGATAGTGCCGAGCACCCTACAGCGATAGTGCGTTATCTGCCCGTTTCGAATTTCAGCGTCCAGGGCCTGAGCGTCTGCTGATCGGTCCCGATGATGCCGTCCACGAGATCGACTTGCACGCCGCGGAAGAGCTCGAGGGGCTGGACGAACCGGATTTCGAGCACGCGGGTTCCGGGCAGGTACTGCGTCGTGAATTCGAGCGGCGGCGGTGCGGTCTCGGTCACCCCCGGGGGCGTCGGGCCATAGCGGACGGCAATCCGGCCCTTGAACGTCGCCGGGTTGATGTCGCGCGAGAACTGGATGCGCACGTTCGTCCGCGACGAGACGTCCGTTTCTCCCTCGATCGGCGCGCTGAACACGACCTCGGGCGGCGGCGCCGGAGGGCACGCGAATCGTGGACTCGGCGGTCGTCTCGGCCGGGGGCTTCGTCAGCCTGATGCTGCCGGCGGTCGCGTCCAGCAGCGTCAGTCCTCGCCACTGCTGGACGATGCCGCTCACCTCGACCCAGCGGCCGGTGTCGATGCGGGCGTCGAGGCCAGCTCGAAGTCGCGGCCGCGCGGGCGGAGGTTGACCACCCAGAGTCGCGGCGTCGGACGAGCGCACCACGAAGTCGTAGCGGCTGCGGCCGGGCGCATCCGGCAGGTCGCCGAGAAGGTTCCGGCCGCCGAACTGGCCGGTGATCGTGACCTTCTGGTTCACGAAGCGGTCCGGATACAGAACGAGGTTGCGGACCGACGGCGCGAGCGGCGGCGGCAGCAGGGCGCCACCGCGCCTGCCATCGATCACCCCGACCTGGCCGGGCTTCGGCCATCCGCCTTCGGGATCGATTTGGAAGGTCGTGCGGAGGTCGTAGCTGGCGAGGCGCGGGTCGTCCGCGTTCATCCGGCCGAGGTCCCAGAATTCTCCGCGGACTTCGGCGGGCTCGTCCGGGATCCGATCCCTTGAACATCACTCGAACCGAACCGGCATCGTCGACCAGCCGCATCTCGCCCGAGTTGCGCAGTTCGAGCTTGCCCACGAGGACGACGGGTGGAGGTGATAGAAACCCGGATGCGCCAGCAGCGCGGCGATGTTCGTCGTCCGCCGCTGCGGCGCCTGCGCAGCGACAGATGTTGCCAGGAGGAGCCCAGGACTACCAGACGTTTCATCAATCAGGTCCGCCGTTCGCCAGGCTCGGCCATGATCACACCGATGGGCCCCGGCCTACGAAAGACGCTTTCTCGCCGCGCGGGCGGTCACGACCGCAAGCGCGAAGAACAGGAGGCCGCTCCCGAGTCTGGGCGATGGTGCCCTCGTCGTGAAGCCACGGGACGAGGTTGCCGATCGCCTGGAACGGACCGATCGTCTCGGTGCCGACCAGCACCGCGAACAGGATGCCGCAGATCGATCCGCCCGCGATCAACCCGGAGCTGAACAGCGTGCCGGCGCCGAGCTCCGATTCCTCCTTGCACGCCGCTCTTGCTCTCGACCCACCAGCGCACCAGCCCGCCGGCGAAAATCGGCGCGGTCGTCGCAATCGGCAGATAGGCGCCGACCGCGAACGACAGCGAGTGGATGCCGCACAGCTCCAGCGTCACGGCGAGGAACACGCCGACGAGCACCAGGCCCCACGGCAGGTTCTGGCTGAGGAGCCCCTTGATGATCGTCGCCATCAGCGTCGCCTGCGGCGCCGCGATCGCGGCCGACCCGATGGTGAAGACCCGATGCAGGTACAGCGTCGTGAGGCCGATCGCGAACGCCGACACGATGACGCCGACGATCAGCCCGATCTGCTGATAGAGCGGCGTCGCGCCGACGATGTAGCCGGTCTTGAGATCCTGGGAGGTGTTGCCGGCATTGGCCGCTGCGATGCAGACGACGGCGCCGACGCAGAGGGCGACCGGGCCGTAGGCGTCGCCCGTCCAGCCGAGCGCGACGAACAGCAGGCAGGTGAGGATCAGCGTGGCGATCGTCATGCCCGAAATCGGATTGGACGACGATCCGATCAGGCCGGTGATGCGGGACGAGACCGACCGCGAAGAAGAACCCGAAGATCACGATCAGCATCGCCGCGAGCACGTTTCCCTGCAGCGGCATGCGCGGCGCGATCGCGAGGAACAGCGCGACCAGCAGCGAACCGATCAGCACGACGCTCATCGGGATCTCGCGCTCGGTGCGCAGCTGACGCTCCCGCCGCGCGGCCGCCGAGATCCTTGAGGCTGTCCTTGGCCGACCGCACGATCGTCGGAATCGTGCGCGCGAGCGTGATCAGGCCGGCCGCCAGCACCGCGCCGGCGCCGATGTAGCGGATGTAGGCGCTCCAGATCTGCCCGGGGCCATCTCCGAGATGAGGAACGGCCGGCCGGTCGCCGGGTTGACGGCGAAGTTCGGATGGATGGGCGGGAACGGCTCCGTGATGTACTGCCCGAGGATCGACAGCAGCGGCAGCAGCACGAGCCACGACAGCACGCCGCCGGCGAACATCGTGCCGGCAATCCTCGGACCGATCACGTAGCCGACGCCGAGGTATTCGGGCGAGATGTCGACGTTCAGCGACGCGTTCGGGAAACTGGCTGGTGCGCGGCGCGGTGTAGCCGACTTCGGTCCGGAAGAGGTTGAACACCCACGACAGCGCCTTCCAGAGCGCGCCGACGCCAGAGGCCGCTGAACACGAGCGTGGCCAGCTTCCCGCCGCGCTCGCCGGCGACCAGCACCTCGGCGCAGGCCGTTCCTTCCGGGTAGGGGAGGACGCCGTGCTCCTTCACGATCAACGCGCGCCGCAGCGGCACCATCATCAACACGCCGAGGATGCCGCCGGCGAAGGTCAGCACCGTGATCTGGAAGTAGTTGAAGTATTCGGGACCGTTCGGCGTCAGGAAGATCAGGGCGGGGATCGTGAACACGACGCCGCCCGCCACCGATTCGCCGGCCGACCCGATCGTCTGCACGATGTTGTTTTCGAGAATGGTCGAGCCGCCGAGGCGCTTCAGCACCGAAATCGCGAGCACGGCGATGGGAATCGAGGCGCTGACGGTGAGTCCCGCGCGGAGCCCGAGGTAGACGGTCGATGCGCCGAACAGCAGGCCGAACAGCGCGCCGATGACGACGGCCTTCAGCGTGAGCTCGGCGGGCGACTGGGTAGCCGGCACGTACGGCTTGAAGGTGGACGCGGGCGCCGGCCTCGCGGCGACCGTCGGTGTCGACATGGGCCGGATATTAGCACTTGCGCCTCAGCCGATGGACCCTGTCGGCGCCCGCAAGGGAGCCGTTCAGACCGGGCGGATTTGTTACAATCTGCTTCTCGCTTGTGAAAGGTCCGAACAAAGCGCCGGCGAAGCCGCCGAAGGCCAAGCAGAGCCTCGATCAGGTCTCCGAGCTCACCACCAACCGCCTGTCGGTGTACCTGCGCTGTCTCAACCTGCTCGAGGGCGCCGGCGTCAGGACGATCTCCTCGCAGGCGCTGGCCGACCAGTTCCACCTCAACGCCGCCCAGATTCGGAAGGACCTCGCGTACTTCGGCGAGTTCGGGGTCCGCGGCGTCGGCTACTACGTCCGCGATCTCAAGCGGCACCTGCGGCAGATCCTCGGCCTCGATCGGAAGCTGCGCGTGGCAATCATCGGCGCCGGCAATCTCGGCCTCGCGCTCGCCGATTACCCCGGGTTCCGCCAGGAAGGCTTCGAAATCAGCGCGCTGTTCGACAACCTGAGCGCCAAGGTCGGCCAGCAGTCGCGCAGCGGCGTGCCGATTCACGACATCCACGACCTGAAGAAGCTCGCGCGCCGCGACGGCATCAGCATCGCCGTCATCGCCGTGCCCGCCGCATCGGCGCAGCGCGTCGTCGATATGGTGATTGCGTCCGGCATCAAGGCCGTGTTGAACTTCTCGCCCGGCACGCTGCAGGTGCCGCCCGACGTGAAGCTGAAGAGCGTCGACCTGACGGTGTCGCTCGAGAGCCTGTCGTTCTATCTCGCGAGGGGCGAGAACTGACGAACCCTAAACGCAAGACGGGACGTGGCCGCAGCGCCTGCGGCCATGCCGAGCCGAGGACAAGTCGAATCCGAGGCGAGGCATCAGCGTAAGTTCGCGGCGGGGGTGGGGCCCCGCCGCCATTGGAAAAAAGATGGCCAAGCTTTCGCACGTGGACGCCCAAGGGCGCGTCAAGATGGTGGATGTCGGCGACAAGCCGGTCACCGCTCGCGAGGCGATCGCGCGCGGATCGATCACGATGTCGGCGGAAGCGCCGTGCACAGATCCGGAGCGGCGCCGTCAAGAAGGGCGATCCGCTTCAGGCCGCGCGGCTCGCCGGCATCATGGCCGCCAAGCAGACGTCCTCGCTGATCCCGCTCTGCCATCCGCTGCCGATTGCCGGCGTGCAGGTCGACCTGATGCCGACGCCGCGCGGCTACGACATCGAGGCTCGCGTCCGCACGACCGCGCAAACCGGCGTCGAGATGGAAGCCCTGACCGCCGTGGCGGTCGCCGCCCTGACCATCTACGACATGATCAAGGCGGTCGACAAGGCGATGGTGATCGGCGACATCAGGCTGATGAAGAAGACCGGCGGGAAGAGCGGCGAGTACTACGAGAAAAGGTGAGATTTAAGATTTCAGATTTCAGGATTTCAGGATTTCAGATTTCAGATTTCAGATTGGCGCGATCATCAGCTGGCAATCTTAAATCTGAAATCTTAAATCTGAAATTTCAGGTTCATTGAACATCGCCCTCGGCGTTATCAGTCCAGTCGGCCGCGTGGATCCTGCCGCGCCGCTACGTCGAGGCGCTCAGGCGCGACTTTCCGCAGCACACCTTCCTCGAAGCCTGGGATCGCGAGACGCTGCGGCGGGTGCTCGTCGAATCCGACGCCGCCTTCGCGGCCTTCCTCGACAAAGACCTCATCCCCTCGCTGGCGCGCCTGCGGTGGGTGCAGGCGCCGGCGGCTGGCATCGCGCACATGCTCTCGAGCGAGCTGGCGGCAAGCGCCATCATCCTGACCAGCGCCCGCGGCGTGCGGGCACGCGCCATCGCCGAGCACGTGATCATGATGGCGCTCGCCCTCGCCCGTCAGCTGCCGCTCGTCCTCAAGCGTCAGTCCGAGCGCACGTGGGCGCTCGACGAGATCGAGACGGCTGGCACGATCCGCACGCTGCACGGCAGGCAGCTTGGCATCGTCGGCCTCGGGTCGATTGGCACCGAGGTGGCGCGTCTCGCGGCTGGCCTTGGCATGCGTGTGATCGCAACCCGCAAGCACGCCAGCGGGCCACCGCCCGCCGGCATCGACGCCGTGCTTCCGTCCGAGCGCCTGCCGGAGCTGCTGTCGTCGAGCGATGTCGTCGTGTTGTCGGCCGCGCTGACCGCTGAAACGCGGCTGCTCATCGACCGCGACGCGCTCGCACACGTCAAGCGGGGCGCGTGGCTCATCAACATCGGCCGTGGCCAGCTCGTGGACGACGATGCCCTGATCGAAGCGCTTCGTGATGGACGGCTGGGCGGCGCCGCGCTGGACGTCTTCAGGCGGGAGCCCCTTCCTCCCGACAGCCCGTACTGGGACCTGCCGAACGTGATCGTCACGCCCCACCTGTCGGGCGCGATGGAGGACTACTGGACGCCGCTCGTCGGGCTCTTCGCGGAAAACCTGCGCCGTTTCGAGCAGGGCCAGCCGCTCATCAACGTCGTCGACAAGGCGGCCGGCTATTGAGACGGCGGGCCGTACGTGCATTGCTGGATATCCAAACAGCAGCGCCTGCGGCCATGCCGAGCCCGAGGACGTCGCTTGATCCGAGGCGAGGCATCAGCGTAAGTTCGCGCCGGGGGTGGGGCCCCGGCGCCAGTGGAAAAAAGTTGGCAGGCAGCCCAAAAATCGGTCAGCCTGCGATAATCGAATTGTGCCGCTTAAGTTCGGCCTGGGGCTCGCGCTGCTTGCGGCGATGATTGGTCCTTATCGCGCGGCTGGTTTCGTGCCCTCTCAGCCCGCCGGCGCGTCGCTGCCGGTGTTCACCTACACGGTGGTTCGTTCCTATCCGCACGATCCCGCCGCGTTCACGCAGGGCCTCCAATGGGTCGATGGATTCCTGTATGAGGGCACCGGGAATCACGGCGCTTCGTCGATTCGCAAGGTGCGGCTGGACACCGGCGAAGTGCTCCAGAAGCGCGATCTGCCGGAGCAGTATTTCGGCGAGGGCATCGTCGTCCGGAAAGACGAGCTCGTTCAGCTCACCTACAAGACCGAGATTGGTTTCGTCTACGACCGCCAGACGTTCGCGCCGAAGCGCACGTTCAAGTATCAGGGCGAGGGATGGGGGCTGACCGACAACGGCACGCACCTCGTCATGAGCGACGGCAGCGATCGGCTGCGGCTGCTCGATCCGTCGACGCTGAAGGAAGTCAGGCGGCTGCCGGTGACTGCCGCGGGAACGCCGGTCAAGAACCTGAACGAGCTCGAGTGGGTGAAGGGCGAGATCTTCGCGAACATCTGGATGACCGACTACGTCGCGCGCATCGATCCGGCGACCGGCCGCGTCACCGGGTGGATCGATCTTCGCGGACTGCTGCCGGCGCGCGACCGCGCGAACGCCGACGTCCTGAACGGCATCGCCTACGACGCTGCCGGCGATCGCCTCTTCGTCACTGGCAAGTGGTGGCCCCGGCTGTTCGAGATCAAGCTGGTTTCCAAGTCCCGATAACGATATGCGCCGATCAATCCTGATTCTCTTCGCGCTTGCGCTGCTCATGCCGCCGCTTCGTGCGCAGGCGCCAGTGATCACGCCCACGCCAAACCTGGTGGCGGACGGCGTCCCGGCGATTCCCGCCGCGATCGCCGCCGACGTGCGCCGCTACACCGAGTATCGCGCGGCCAACCTGGTCGACTGGCATCCCACGCGTCGCGAGCTGCTGATTTCCACGCGATTCGGCAACGCGCCGCAGCTGCACGTGGTGAAGATGCCGGGTGGCGCCCGGACGCAGCTGACGTTCGCGGACGAGCCGATCACGAGCGCTCGCTACCAGCCTGGCGAAGGCCGGTATTTCGTCTTCCGCCGCGACAGCGGTGGCGACGAGTTCGGTCAGCTCTATCGTTACGACATCCACGACGGCCGCATCACGCTCATCACCGACGGCGGCCGATCGCAGAACAGCATCGGCGTCTGGAGCCATCAGGGCGGTCGACTTGCGTACACGACGACCCGCCGGAACGGAGCCGATCGGGACGTCCACGTCATGGATCCGGCCGATCCGGGTACCGACCGCCGCGTGCTTCAGGTGACAGGGGGTGGGTGGGACGTCCTGGACTGGTCCGCCGACGATCGCACGCTGCTGATAGTCGAAGAGATCTCCGTCGAGCAATCCCACCTGTGGCTGGTCGATGTTGCCACCGGGCAGCGCACGCCGCTGACACCGTCCGGCGAGCGCGTCTCGTACGGCCTCGCGGTCTTCTCACGGGATGGGCGCGGCGTGTTTCTGACCACCGACAAGTCGAGCGAGTTCCTGCGCCTCGCGTACCTCGACCTGTCCACGAAGGCGCTCACGACGCTGACGCCTGACATCAACTGGGACGTCGAGAACATCGAGCTGTCGCCCGATGGGCGGACGCTGGCCTTCGTCACCAACGAGGCCGGCATTTCGCGCCTGCGGCTCCTCGACACCGGCACGCGAGAGGCCCGGCTGCTCGCCGGTGTTCCGACCGGCGTGATCGGAGGCCTCCTCTGGCACCCGGCGGGCAATGAGCTGGCGTTCACCGTCGCGTCGGCTCGATCCGCGTCGGACGTGTACTCGGTGACGCCGCGGAATAATCAGGTCAGCAGGTGGACCGAGAGCGAGCTTGGCGGGCTGGTCGCGTCGGACCTGGTCGAACCCCAGCTTGCCAAGTGGACCAGCTTCGACAATCGGGAGATCAGCGGCTTCTACTATCGGCCGCCGGCGCGCTTCACCGGGAAACGGCCGGTGCTCATCAACATTCACGGCGGCCCGGAAGGCCAGACCCGCCCGGGCTTCATCGGGCGCAGCAACTACTTCCTCAACGAGCTGGGCGTGGCGCTCGTCTATCCGAACGTCCGCGGATCCACCGGCTACGGCAAGACGTTCGTCGGCCTCGACAACGGGATGAAGCGCGAGGATTCGGTCCGTGACATCGGCGCGCTCCTCGACTGGATCGCCCGGCAGCCCGAGCTCGACGCCGGCCGCGTGATGGTGACCGGCGGCAGCTACGGCGGCTACATGGCGCTCGCCGTCGCGACCAACTACAACGACCGCATCCGCTGCACGCTCGACGTCGTCGGCATCTCGAACTACAACACGTTCCTGAAGAATACCGAGAGCTACCGGCGCGATCTCCGCCGCGTCGAATACGGCGACGAGCGGCAGCCCGAGATGGCGCGAATTCTTCGATCGCACGGCGCCGCTGAACAACGCGCACCGGATCACCAAGCCGCTGTTCGTTGTCCAGGGAGGCAACGATCCCCGGGTGCCGCGGACCGAGTCCGAGCAGATGGTTGCCCGGGTGAAGAAGAACGGCACGCCCGTCTGGTACCTGATGGCGACCGACGAAGGGCACGGCTTCGCGAAGAAGTCGAACGTCGACTTCCAGTTCTACGCGACGGTCGATGTTCATGAAGGAATTCCTGCTGGGTACGTAGCGTCCGGCTCGTACGCCGTATCCGGCTTTAGCCGGACGTGATCCTCAGGTGTTCGAACACGACGCCGGTTTCGACACCCGTCCCCATCTTTCTCACGACGAGCTCCGCGTTCAGCGGCTTCGGGTACATCGGCGTATTCGGCTCGCCTCCACTCCGTGCCGACGTCGTCAGATAGACGTCCTGTACCAGCCTCGCATCGAGCAGCTGCGTCGCCAGCGTGCGGCCGCCGATGCAGGAGATGCGTTCCATGCCCATCTCCCGAAGCCGAACGAAACGCGTGGGGAAGCTCCCTCGGCTCGTCCATGACGACTGGCGTGATCCACGGCCGCGCGGAGAGCGCCTTGCCGATCGACGTCTCGCACGCTCGCACGGTGAGCACGACGACGCGGATCTCCGGCACGTTGAAGAGCATCCCGTGCTCGACGTCGATGCCGCGCAGCGTGGCGACGATCTGGATCGGGTGCCGCGGCTGTCCGAGCGACGCGCGAAGCCGCACGAGCTCGGGATGCCACACCGAGAAGATCGATGCGTCCCGCCGCGCGTCGTTTCCGCGCCGGCCATCACCGCGTCGGCCGCGACCCGCGACAGCCCCTCGTAGATCAGGTGCTTGTCGGTCTCGCCGCCGCCGAGGTGCGAGGGGTTCGCCGCGCCGGTGTTGCCGTCGGCCGACTGCACGAAGACGAGGCTGCACGCCGGCCGCGCCGAGTCTGGCGGAGGCGACACGTAGAAGTCGCCGTCGAAGAGGCGCCGCGTCCAGTCGTTGCCGATCGCGAGCGCATCCGGCCGGCCGCGCATCGAACAGCCGTGACGTACGGCGGCAGGCTCGCCTCGAGCGCTTCGCGCTCTTTCCGGCGACTGAAGTGCGGTGAATTCGATCGGTCAACTGGTTACGCTGATGCACTGAACCGGTTCCTCGGCTCGCATGGCCGCAGGCGCGTCTGCCTCGGCGGCGGCTCGATGTGGATGATCGCGTCGGCGATCTGCGGGTACTGCGCCATCAGGCGATCCTTGACGACGTGCGACAGCGCGTGCGCGTCGATCAGCGGCATGTCCGGCGGCAGCCAGACGTGGAGGTCGAGGAACACGTGATCGGCCGATCCGCGCGTGCGGATGTGATGGCAGCCGAGCACGCCCGGGCACGCTCATCACGACCGCTTCGAGATCGGCTTCGGCGATCACGATCCGATCGCTCAGGATCCGCGTCGTCGTGGTGGCGATCTGATAGCCGGCGTAGCCGATGAAGCCGGCGACGACGAGCGCCGCGAGCGGATCGAGGATCGGCCAGCCCAGGCGCGCGCCGGCCAGCGCCGCGATGACGGTCAGCGACGTCCAGACGTCGCCGCGCGTCTGCATCGCGTCGGCCAGCAGCACTTCGCTGCCCAGCCGCCGCGCCTCGCGCGATTCGTAGCGGACGACGAACAGGTTGATCGCGATCGGTGACGATCATGATGACGAAGCCGGCGCTCGGAGATCTCGGGCGGCGCGGTGCGGCCGGTCAGGTGGTTGAAGGCGTTGCGCAGGACCTCGAGGACGACGAGCAGCAGGACGAGCGGTGACGCCGGCCGCCGCGACCGTCTCGTACTTGCGATGGCCGTAGGGATGATCCTCGTCCGGCGGCCGCCGCGCCGCGTGGACGCCGACCAGGCCGACGACGTTCGAGGCGGCGTCGGTCAGCGAGTGAAAGCCGTCGGACAGGATGCTGATCGCGCCGCTCGCGTAGCCGAACGCGATCTTCGCGACCGCGACGGCGAGGTTGAGGAAGAGGACCTGCAGAAGGACGCGGCTGACGGCGGCGTAGCGAGCAGGGCTCGGGGCTGAGGGCTCGGGGCTCGGGGCTCGAGCGGCTCGATTCGCGACGTCTTGTCCGAGCCCTGAGCCCTGAGCCTCGAGCCCTGACCGCGAAGCTCCTAAAACACGCGCGCCGCCGGAACCGGCCACCAGCGCAGCTGCACCTTGCCGATGATGTACTTCTTCGGCACCATGCCCCAGTGGCGGCTGTCGGAGCTGTTGTTGCGGTGGTCGCCCATCACGAAGTAGTAGCCGTCCGGAATGACCTGCGGTCCCCAGTCGTCGTGGCTGCGGTACTCGGCGGGCACGTAGTCGTCCTGCAGCGGCACGTCGTTCACGTAGACGCGGCCGTCGACGATCCGGACCGTGTCGCCTTCTTCGGCGATGACGCGCTTGACGAACGACTTGTCGGGATTGAGCGGGTAGTAGAGCATCACGATGTCGCCGCGGCGCGGCTCGCCGATGCGGTAGACCAGCTTGTTGACGATCAGCCGATCCTGATCCTCGAGCGTCGGCGCCATGCTCTGGCCTTCGACGCGCGCCACCTGGAAGCCGAACGTCACGATCAGCACCGCGTAGACGGCCGCCGAGAGCAGCGTCTTGACCCAGGCGACGAGCTCTTCCTGGACCTGGGCGAGGCGGATGCCGCCGGACGCGGCCGGCGCTGCGGCCACGCGCGGCGTCCGGCGCCATCGGCCGACAGGCCGCGGCGTCCGGCGGCAGCTGGAGCGCCGCCGGCTTCAGCCTCGGCCTGGCGACAGCAGCTCGGCGTTGCGGATCGACCAGGTCGGGCCTGTCGGGCGACGCCTCTACAGCTTCAGGTACTCCCGGAGCCGCCGCGTCTGCGTGCGGCTCACCGGGATTTCCGTCGACTTCTCGTCTTTCATCCTCAGGATGTAGTTCCGGCTGAACCAAGGGACGATCTCCTTGATCTTGTTGATGTTCACCAGATGCGAGCGATGCACGCGCCAGAAGACGCTCGGGTCGAGCCGCGCCTGCAGCTCGTCGAGCGTCCGGTAGTTCGACGTGCCGACGTGCTGGTTCGTGACGACCGTGATGCTCTCGTCGGCCAGCGACGCATAGATGATCTCCTCGGCCTGCACGAGCAGGAACCGCTCGCCGACCTTGATGCGCCAGCCGCTCGCGCCGGCTCTGCCGCTCGGCGACGAGCTGGACGATCTTCTCGAGCTGCTGGTTGCTGATGCCGCGCACCGGCCGCCGGCGTCGCCGGCGTCGCCGCCGATCGACCGGCGATCCGGCGCCGGGCGCGCTGCAGCGCCAGTTCGAGCCGCGCCGGGTCGACCGGCTTCAGCAGGTAGTCGACCGCGTTCACCTCGAACGCCTCGATCGCGTGCTGATCGTAGGCCGTCACGAAGATGATGTGCGACGCGGGCCCGCTGTCGAGCAGCCGCCGCGCCACCTCGAAGCCGGTCAGCCCCGGCATCTGGACGTCGAGGAAGACCAGATCGGGCTGCAGCCGGTCGATCGTGTCGCAGCGCCTCGACGCCGTTGCCCGCCTGGCCGATGACCTCGACGCCCCCGACCTGGCCGAGCAGATAGCCCAGCTCGTCGCGCGCCAGCTGCTCGTCGTCGACGACGATCGGTCTGCAGATCCATGTCCAGGCGTCATGCGGTGACCCGTTCCGGCACGGCCAGCTCCGGGAATCTCGACGCTGGCGCAGGTGCCGCTGCCCGGGCTCGCTCGTCAGCTTCAGCTGGTAGCTGCGCGCCGTAAATCGTGCGCAGCCGCTCGTTGACGTTGCTCAGCCCGATGCCGCCGCTGAAGCGCGCTGCTCGAGCCGCTCTTCGCGTCATCCCGAGCCCGTCGTCGTGCACCTCGATGACGGCGTGGCCGTCGCGCAGCATCGTCCTGATCGTAATCCGGCCGCCGCCGACCTTGCGCGCCAGGCCGTGCTTGATCGAGTTCTCGACCAGCGGCTGGAGAATCATGCTCGGCACGATGACGTCGAGCGTGTCGGGCTGATCTGCTTGTCGACCTGCAGCTGCGGCCCGAAGCGGACGACCTCGATGTCGAGGTACTCGTCGATCGACTCGAGCTCCTCGCGCAGCGTCACGAAATGATCGGTGCTGCGCATCAGGCGGCGGAGCAGGCCCGAGAGCTTCGTGATCAGCATCCGCGCGGTGTCGGGCTGCGTGCGGATGAGCGACGAGATCGAGGCGAGCGTGTTGAACAGGAAGTGCGGGTTGATCTGGCTGGCGAGCGCCTCGATCTTCGCGGCGAGCAGCAGCTTCTCCTGCTCCTCGAGCCGGTGCTCGATGCGGGCGTTGTTCCAGATCTTGATCGGCGTCGCGACGCACAGGACGGTCGCGAGCAGCACGAGGACGAGCGTCCACAGCCAGCTGGCGCCTCCGGCGGGCGGCCCAGGTAGAACAGGCGGCTGTGCTCGCTCCAGCGCAGGCCGAGGACCTGGCGGAGCAGCTCGAGGCCGACCGGCGCGAGCAGCAGCACGACCTGCCAGTCGACCTGGAAGCGCGCGGAGCATCTTCCAGAGCGCGGCGGTGAAGGCGCGTGAAGACGAACGGCGAGAAGTGCCAGATCGCTTCCTTCGGGCAGAGCTCGCGCAGGCCGCCGCCGGCGAAGCCGCAGCCGACGGCGAACGGCAGCGCGATGAACTCGCCGTTGAAGAGCGGCGGGAGGCCGACCATCAGCGCCGACGTCGCGCCGGCGTACGGACCGGCGATCAGGCCGGCGAGGAACGACGCCTTCGAGGGTCAGGTCGGCGGCGCTTGTAGTTGAGCAGCAGCCGCGCGACGACGCCGGCCGGCGAGCGGGATGCCGAAGAAAGCACGAAGATGAGCCGGTCGGGCCAGTCGCGCCGCTCGAAGATCAGGATGTGGCGGAAGCGCCGGTAGCGGACGAGCATCGTCGCCAGGGCGGCCATGACGGCGAGCTTCACGACGAGCGTCGTCAGCAGCACCTGCTCGGGCGGAGAGAGAGCTGTTCGGCGTCCGGGCATCCGCCATTGATTTACTTGATCTTATCGGCCGGGTAAACTGAGGGCAATGGCTGTGATTCGCCCCCTCCTCGTCGGGTTTGCGACCACGCTCAAGCACCTGTTCCAGAAGCCGATCACGGTCAACTACCCGGAAGCAGAAGATGCCGATGTTCCCGAAGTACCGCGGCAAACAGGTGCTGATGCGCGACGAGAACGGGCTCGAGAAGTGCGTCGCGTGCGGGCTGTGCTCGGTGGCGTGCCCGGCCGACGCGATCTACCTCGAGGCGGCCGAGAACGACGGCACCGTCCAGGCCGGCCCGCGCTACGCGTCGGTCTACCAGATTCACAAGACGCGCTGCATCTTCTGCGGCTACTGCGAAGAGGCCTGCCCGGTCGGCGCGATCTTCATGGGCAAGGACTACGAGCTGGCGGTCTACAGCAAGAGACGACTTCGTCTGGGACAAGGAGGATCTGCTGGTCCCGGCGGCTTCGCCGCCCGCTCGCGGCAGAGGCCAGAGGCTAGAGGCTGGGACTAGGCGGATGCGCAGGCCTGGATCGACCCGCCCGAGTCTCCAGCCTCCAGCCCCAGTCCCACGACGATGCAGATCGGCGCGCTCGGCGACATCCACGGCGCCTTCGACACCGTTCAGGAGATCATGGCGCGGCACCCCGACGTGCCGCTGTGGGTGCAGGTCGGCGACGTCGCGAGCAACGACGGCGAGTACTTCACGCCGCGCGCGCCCGCTCTACTGGATCAAGGGCAACAACGAGGACTTCGACGTGATCGCCGACGGCGATCGCCGGCCGGCCGCCGGCGCCGACGCTGCACTACCTGCCCAACGGCGGCCCGCACCAGGTCGGGCCGTGGCGCGTCGCGGCGCTCGGCGGCACGTTCGCGCCGAGCTGGTATCACACGCCCGCCGCCGCGCTGCCGCCGTCGCGCGGCCGCCGCGGCGGCGGCACGTCGATCAAGCTGGGCAAGAGCCGCGACGACAAGCGCCGGCACTTCGTGCGCGACGAAGTGCTCGCGTGCAAGGGGCTGCCGGCAGATCGACGTGTTCCTGACGCACGAGGCGCCGCGGCCGTTCTATCCCGCGGGCCGCCGCATCGACGCCGGCAAGACGGTGATCAACGAAGTGCTCACGGCGATGCGGCCGCGGCTGCACCTGTTCGGCCACCACCACGAGTTCACCGACTCGGTCCGCCAGGGCGTGCGCTCGATCGGCCTCGACATCGTCACCAAGTCGTACCTGCTCATCGACGCGGAGACGTTCAAGTGCGAGCGGCTGGACACATGAATCGAGTAATCTGGTAATTGGGTAATCGGGTAATTGATGCTCAATCGATCAATCCCAACTCAATTACTCGATTACCAAATTACCAATTACTCGATGCAGCCATTCATCGAAGCCCTCGAACAGCGCGTCCTCGTCTGCGACGGCGCGATGGGGACGATGCTGTACGCGAAGGGCGTGTTCATCAACAAGAGCTTCGACGCGCTGAACCTGACGCAGCCCGAGCTCGGTCGAGGACGTGCACCAGGAGTACGTCCGCGCCGGCGCCGACATCGTCGAGACCAACACGTTCGGCGCCAACCGGATCAAGCTCGGATCGTTCGGCCTGGCCGACTCGCTGCGTCGCGATCAACGTCGAAGGGCGCGCGCATCGCGCGCCGCGCGGCCGGCGAGCGCGCCTACGTCGCCGGATCGATCGGCCCGCTCGGCATCCGCATCGAGCCGTGGGGCAAGACCGGCGTCGACGAGGCGCGCGAGTACTTCCGCGAGCAGGCGCGGGCGCTGCTCGAGGGCGGCGTCGATCTCTTCATCCTCGAGACGTTCCGCGATCTGAACGAGATCGGCGCGGCGATCGACGCCGTGCGGTCGCTGTCCGATCTGCCGATCGTCGCGCAGATGACGACCGAGGAGGACGGCAACACGCTCGACGGCACGCCGCCCGAGCGGTTCGCGCCCGAGCTCGAGCGGCGCGGCGCGACCGTCATCGGCGTCAACTGCGCGGTCGGTCCGGCGCCGATGCTCGAGACGATCGAGCGGATGGAGGCCGTCACGCGGCTGCCGGCTGTCGGCGCAGCCCAACGCCGGCAAGCCGCGCGACGTCGAAGGGCGCAACATCTATCTGTGCTCGCCCGAATACATGGCGTCGTACGCGCGCCGCTTCATCCTGCACAACGTCCGCGTCGTCGGCGGCTGCTGCGGCACGACGCCCGAGCACATCCGGCAGATCAAGGCGGCGGTGCGCGGGCCAGGCGCCGTCCGGCGCGAGCCGGCGGCGCGTCGCGCACGGCGCACGGCGTCGCGCCGGCCGCGCCGTCGCGGCGCCGCCGGTGCCGCGCGAGCAGAAGTCGCGCCTGGCCGGGCAGCTGGCGCGCGGCGCGTTCGTCGTCGGCGTGGAGCTGCTGCCGCCGCGCGGCTTCGAGGCCGAGCCGGCGATCCAGCGCGCGCGCGAGCTCAAGCGCTACGGCGTCGACGTCGTCAACATTCCCGACGGCCTGCGCGCCGGCGCGCGCCTGAGCGCGCTGTCGCTCGCCGTGCTGATCGAGCAGCAGGCCGGCATCGAGACGCTGCTGCACTACTCCTGCCGCGATCGCAACCTGCTCGGCATCCAGTCCGATCTGCTCGGCGCGCACGCCATGGGCCTGCGCAACCTGCTGCTCATCACCGGCGATCCCGGGCGCGTCGGCGACTATCCCGACGCCACGGCGGTCTTCGACGTCGACTCGATCGGCCTGACCAACGTCGTGTCGCGCCTGAATCACGGCTGCGACGTCGGCGGCCAGGCGATCGGCGCGCCGACGGCGTTTCATCATCGGCGTGTCGGTCAATCCGGCCGCGTCGAACCTCGACGAGGAGCTGCGGCGGTTCGACTACAAGGTCGAGGCGGGCGCCGAGTTCGTCCTGACGCGGCCGATCTTCGACGTGGCGGCGTTCGAGCGCTTCGCTCAAGCGGATCGAGGCCGCGCGGCTGCCGGTCGTCGCCGGCATCTTTCCGTTCGACAGCGCCCGCAACGCCGAGTTCATGGCCAACGAGGTGCCGGGCGTGCGCGTGCCGGAGGCGCTCATGGAGCGGATGCGGCGAGCGGACGGCCGGCGGCGGCGGCGGCCGAGGGGATCGCCGATCGCGCGGGAGATTGCCGCCGCGCTGCGAGGGGCCGTCCAGGGGGTCCAGGTCTCGACGCCCTCGGGCAATATCGAGGCGGCACTGGCCGTCATCGATGGACTTCGCTAACGATTCGGGGGTATAGTCGACGCGGCCGATTTTCGGCCGGACGACCGCATTGAACGCCCGTAAACCGTTGACTTGTCGACACATCTGCTGAGGCTACTGATGGCGTTATTCGACCTGACGCGCCCGCCCGACGACGAAGAGTTCATCGGGTCCGACGCGGCCACCCGGGCGCTGTCGGTCACGGCGGTCGAGAACGATTTCGTCGCGCGGCGTCTACGAGAAGCTCGCCTCGGTCTACGACTTCACCTTCGGTCCGACGCTCCACCCCGGCCGCGTGCAGGCGATTCAGCGAATGGGCATCCAGCCCGGCGATCGCGTGCTCGAGGTCGGCGTCGGCACCGGCATCAACGCGAGCCTGTATCCGCGCGACTGTTCGGTCACCGGCATCGATCTGTCGAGCTCGATGCTCGAGAAGGCGCGCGAGCGCGTCTGCGCGCAAGGGCATCCGCAACGTCCGGCTGCTCGAGATGGACGCCGCCGACCTGAAGTTCGCCGACGACACCTTCGACATCGTCTACGCGCCGTATCTCATCAGCGTCGTGCCCGATCCGGTCGCCGTCGCGCGCGAGATGCGCCGCGTCTGCCGGCCGGGCGGCCGCATCATCTTCCTGAACCATTTCCGCAGCCCCAATCGCGCTGCTGGCCTCGATCGAGCGCGCCATCTCGCCGTTCACCGTGCACATCGGCTTCAAGTCCGATCTCGACCTGCCCGGCGTTCCTCGCGCAGGCCGAGCTCGAGCCGGTCTCGATCGAAAAGGTGAACATCCCGAGGATCTGGTCGCTCGTCACTTGCGTCAAGGAATAAGCGCGGCAACCCGCATCGGCCTGGCTGGCTGGCTTGCCGCCGTTCTCGTCTGCTTCTGCCTGCCGCTGTTCGTCGGTCTGGGCACGCCCGATCTCGACAACGACGAGGCCATCTATTCGTTCGCGGTCGACCGCATGCTCGAAACCGGCGACTGGCTGGTGCCCAAGAGCATTCCGCACGAGGACGCGGCCTTCCTCGAAAAGCCGCCGCTCAAGTTCTGGATCGTCGCGCGCCGATCCGGGCTGGCTGGCTGCCGCCAGACGAGTTCGGCATGCGGTTCTGGGATGCGCTCTTCGGCGCCGCCTCGTTCGTCTACGTCTTCCTGATCGGCACCTGGCTCCTGAACCCGGTCTGCGGGTTCATCGCCGTCCTCCTGCTGTTCGCCCACGCCCCGCTCGTTTTCAGCCACGGCCTGCGCAGCAACACCATGGACAGCGCGCTCGTCCTCGCGTACTGCGGCGGAATCTACCACTACCTTCGATGGATCGCGCCGTTCGACGTTCGCACGACTCGACGACGAACGTTCGAACGTTCGAACGACGAACGACAAGATTCACGTCTGGGCTGTCGCTCTGTACTTCGTCCTGGGATTCATGACGAAGTTCGTCGCCGCTCTCTTTCTGCCGATGATTCTCGGGCTCACCGCGTTGGTGGTCCCGCAGCATCGGAGGGCGTTGGCGCGCGGCTGGCGGACGTGGGCGGTTGCCGCCGTCATTGCGATCGTGCTGATCGCGCCGTGGTTCGTGTTCGCGACGGTCCGCTTCGGCGGCGCCTTCTGGCAGACGATCCTGGGCATGCACGTCTACCAGCGGTTCACGTCGTCGCTCGATCCCGGGCATCTGCACCCCTGGCACTACTATCTCGGCCAGATGTTCGCTTTCTGGGAATCCGGTGCACTGGTGCTGATCACGGCCGGGTTCGCGCTTGTGGCCGCATGGACGGCACGGCGCTATGCGCCATCGTTCCTCGTGCTGGTCATCTGGCTGGTGCTGCCGCTCGCAGTAATCTCGGCGGTCACTTCCAAGCTCTACCACTATGCGTTTCCGTTCCTGCCGGCCCTTGCCTTGATGGGCGCGTACTTTGCCGCTCTCGTGCCGGCCATCGGATGGGCGTCCGTTCGACCGTGCGCTGGATCGGGCGTACGCACGCGCGGCAGCGGGAGCGCCTCGACTGACGCGCTTCGTCCAGCGCCGTGCCGTGCGTGTTGTGCTCTTGCTGGCGCTGGCCGTCACCTTCGCGCGCTGCCGCAGGTGGCGTCGTGTTCGGACGTATCGAGTTCATGGTCGGAACGACCGAGCTGGCGAGCGCCGGCGTGCTGCGCCCGGCGCTCTGGGCGTTCGTGTTCGGGGTGCTCCTGATGCCGCCCCGACGATTTCGGCACTGGCTGCTGGTGTTGCTGGTCGGCGGCCTGCTTCCAGTGCAGGGCTATCGCGACTCACTCGCGCTCCTCGGCGCGGGCGCGCATCCCAGGCGATCGATCAGCTCGTGTATCAGCGCGCTACAGGCCGGGAGCGGCGCCGCCGCGCGGGCTGCGGGTCGACCGACCCGGTGGAGACGATCAGCCACTCCGTCTTCTATTACTTCGACCGCATTCAACCGTGGCGGTACGCGCCCGATGCCGGGAACTCCCGGCCCTCGTCCGCTTGCCGCGGCCGATGCATCCGCCAACGCCGTGGACGCTCGGCGAAGGGATGGTGGTCCTCCTGCCGCCGACGTACGCGGCGTGCGCCAGTGCGTCCGGGAGGCGGTGACCGATGTCACCCGTTCCGATCAGCGTCTCAATCGTCGTTCCCGCCTACAACGAGGCGGCGCGGATTGCCGGGACACTCCAAACCCTGTGCGAGCATCTGCAGCAGCGGTCCTGGGACTGGGAGATCCGCGTCGTCGACGACGGGTCGACCGATGCGACCGCCAGCATTGCCGAGACGTTCGCTTCCGAAGAGCCGCGCCTCGTCGTGCAGCGCGAACCCCACCGCGGCAAGGGCGGCGCCGTCAAGGCAGGCCTCCAGGCGTCGAATTGCTGGTACCGGTTCATGTGCGACGCGGATCTGTCGATGCCGATCTCGGAGCTGAAGAGCTTTCTGCCGCCGCTCCTGGACGACTACGACGTGGCGATTGGCACGCGCGAAGGCGTCGCCGCACGGCGCGTCGGCGAACCGCGATCGCGGCACCTGGTCGGCCGGTTGTTCAACCTGTTCGTGCAGCGACTGGTGCTGCCGGGCATCGAAGACTCGCAGTGCGGCTTCAAGATGTTCACGGCGAAGGCCGTGCAGGCCATCCTGCCGCACGCGACCGTGGACGGCTGGGCGTTCGACGTCGAGATGCTCGCCATCGCGCGCGCCAACGGGCTGCGGATCGTCGAGGTGCCGATCGAGTGGCACTACCGGAGCGAGTCGCGGCTCTCGGTCGCCCGCGACGGCGTCCGGATGCTGCGCGAAATTCTCGCGATCAGGTCGCGGGCGCTCGGCGGCGCCTACGGCCGGGTCAATCCGTGAACCGATACTTGATCAGCGTCCAAAGGGCGCTCACCCCGTCGCGCCAGGTGATCTTCTTGCCCTCATGGTAGGAACGGCCGTAGTAGGTAATCGGCATTTCGCAGACGCGGTAGCCGCGCTTGAAGATCTTCGCGGTCAGCTCCGGCTCGATCTCGAACTTCCGGGAGCGCAGCACCATCCCGCGCAGCACTTCGGCGCGCATCACCTTGTAGCAGGTCTCCATGTCCGAGAGCATCGTGTCATAGAGGACGTTGGTGACCAGCGTCAGCAGGCGGTTGCCCATGTAGTGGGAGAACATGAACGCGCGATGACGGCCGAGGAACCGCGACCCGTAGACGACGTCGGCATACCCCTGGCAGATCGGTTCGATGAGCGACGGGAATTCCTCCGGCGAGTACTCGAGGTCGGCGTCCTGGATGGCGATGATATCGCCGGAGGCTTCGGTGAAGCCGCGGCGGAGCGCCGCGCCCTTGCCTTCGTTTTTCGGCTGCAGGACGAGCTTGAAGCCGTGCCGCTGCTGGATGTCCCGAAGGATCTCCGGGGTCCCGTCGCGTCGAGCCGTCGTCGACCACGATCAGCTCGACGCGCAGCGGAACGGCGAGCACCCGCGAGACGATCTCGCTGATCGTCTCGCGCTCGTTGAAGACCGGCATGACGACGCTCAAGAGCGGGTTGGTGAGCTCGCCTCGTTTGTGCGGCATGGAGGGCGCGGCAACCGGCGGATGCGCGAATACTATACCCCGTGCCTCGCGTAGCTTCAGCCGGCGCGCTGCCTCGCTGGGCGCTCGTCGCCGATGCCGCTCGCCACGGCGCTGTTCGTGCTGGCGCTCACCGTCGCGATCACCGGCGGCTTCGTCATCTGGTTCAGCGAGGAGATGCGGCTGTCGGTCCGTTTCGCCGGCCGGCCATTTCTCTTCGGCTGCATCATCGCGGCGATCCGCGTTCTATTTCGTCCGCCAGCCGTCGCCGTTGTTGACACGACTCTTTCGGCCGCGGCCCCCGCTGCCGATGGACGAGCATCGCCTGTTCGAGCCGGCGCCCGTTCCGTGGTGGAAGCGGATTGGCGAATTCCTGCTCGTGACGGCCGGATGCTGCGGCTTCATCGCGCTGGCCACCTGGCCGCAGGTGGCGCAGCCCTACGCCGTCTCCGACCCCGGCGACCCGCTGTTCTCGGTCTGGCGCCTGATGTGGGTGACGCACGAGTTCGTGCGCAACCCGTTCAATATCTTCAACGGGAACCAGTTCTACCCCGAGCCGCGCACGCTGACCTTCTCGGACCCGGTCTTGACGCCCGCGCTCCTGTTCGCGCCGCTCCACGCGATCGGATTGCACCGGCTGGTCGCCTACAACATCGTGTTCCTGTCGGGCGGCGTCTTCTCAGGCGTGAGCATCTACTACCTGGCCCGGGCACTGACCGGCCGGAGGGATGCGGCGTGGATTGCCGCGGCGATCTTCGCGATGTACCCGTACCGAGTCGAGCATTTCGCTCATCTCGAGCTGCAGATGACGATGTGGATGCCGGTCGCGCTGTGGGGGCTTCATCGCACTCTGGCCTCGGGACGGATGCGCGACGGGCTCGCAACCGGCGCTGCTTTCGGCGCACAGTTGCTGTCGGCGCTGTATTACGGGACGTTCCTCATTCCGTTCACGTTCGTCGTCGGCGACTGTCTCTGGCTGGCACGCGGACGCCCGTTGCGACCGCTTCGCGCGCTTGCCGCAGGCGCGGTGGTGGCGGCCGTGATGTTCGCGCCGGTGTTTGGCGTCTTTCTGCAGACGCGGCCGCTAGATGGGCGACCGGCCGATTGCGGTCGTCGGTTTCTACAGCGCCGAGGGGCCTGATTACCTCAAGGCCCACTATCGAAGCGGCACCTACGGATGGATGTCGGAGGGATGCCAAGCCGGAGCGATCGTTGTTTCCGCGGATTGCGCCGGTTGTGCTGGCCGGCATCGCGCTCTGGCCGCCGCTCTCGGTCACGCGCATCGCCTACGCCCTCGCGCTGGCGTTTTCGGTGGAGGTCTCGTTCGGCTTCAACCGGTCCGTTGTTCCCGCTGCTGTACGAGAACGTGCCGCCGTTCGGCAACATCCGGGTGCCCGCGCGCTACAGCGTGCTCGCAGGGCTGTCGCTCGCGGTGCTGTCGGCATTCGGCGCCGCCCGGCTGTTGGCCGCGGTGGCCGCGGCCGCGCGGCCGGTGCTCTGATCGCGGCGATGCTCGCGGTGATCTCCTACGAGGCGCTGCCGAGCATGGAGCTGGTTCGACCGTGGCTCGAGCCGCCGCCAATCTACGGGTCGTTCGCGGGCAAACCCGCCGTCGGTCCTGGCCGAGTTCCCGATGGTTGAACATTCGAAGGATCCATTCGCGGAGTTCACCTACCTCTATTTCTCGACATTCCACTGGCAGAAGCTGGTGAACGGCCAGAGCGGCTGGCTGCCGCCCAGCTACCTCGACCTGCTCGAGGAGGAGAAGGACTTTCCGTCAGAAAAGTCGATCGCGTATCTGCGCCAGCGTGGCGTTGAGTACATCGGCGTCCACGGCGCCTTTTACGATCCGAAGAAGTTTGCGGAAGTGATCGCGGCACTTGACGCCCGACGCGACGTCGAGCTCGTGACGAAGGCGCCGTGGGAAGGCAGCGAGTCGCGGTTGTACCGGTTCATCAGGTAGTGCGGGCCTAGAGGCAGGTAGGGCAGGCAGGAACGCCTCCGCGACCTCTCCCTTCCTGCCCCTCGCGCCCTACAGCGCCTCCGCCCTACAGTACTCGAGAATCGCCGTCGCGGCTGCTTCGGCGCCGTTGGTCGGACGGCACGGTCGGCGCGGGCGGCTGCGCGAGCAGCGCCTCGATCGGTTCGCGCCAGCGGCCGTCGAGCAGATCGTCCTTCTCGATCCTGCGGCAGCGGAGGAGGCCTGGCATCTCACGCTCGAAGACGTCCTGCTCGGCGAATCGACTGCGCGGCGCATAGAGGAACGCCGCGCCGTTGGCAACGCACTCCGACACGATGCCGTAACCGGGCTTGCCGACCACCGCATCGGCCGCCGCAATCAGATCCTCGTATTTCAACCCACGGTCGGCCAGTATGCCGCCTCGTGATGCGCACCAGGCTGTCCGCGCCGGCATCGCGCGGGTACTCATAGTCGGTCAGGAGCAGACGGAATGGGTTGCCTCGTGCGATTGCGCCGTAATCCAGGCCGAGGTTGTGTCCGCCGAACGACGCCAGCACGACGGTCTCCGTGAGGCTGAGCCCAAGGGCGCGGCGCGCCTCGTCGCGGCCGCGGCGCGACCTGCGCGCGATGAACGGGATGTCGCGGACGACCGTTCGCATCGTCTCGAATCCGCCGTGCAGCGGCAGCCGCAGCGCCTGCGTCGCCCGCGCATACGACGCGCCGATGGTCTCGACGACGCCGGGCGCGATGCGTCTCGAACTGCGGGTAGGCCGCATAAATCCAGTCCCACGTGAAGTTGCCAAGCACCACCGACGGAACGCCGGCGCGATCGGCGGCCGCGCACGCCAGCGGAGGGATGTCGGCGACGACCAGCGTGGCCTGCAGCTGGCGCAGGACCTCGGCCTCGGCGTCCGCGCGCGCGTTGAAATCCTCGTGGAATACCGCCGCTTGCCGCGCCGTCGCGCGCTTCGTCGATGTGCAGGCTGTCGATCTGGGCCACGCCGGTGTCGGTCTCCGCGTGCTGCAGTTCGACCGGCACCGTGGCGGACTGCTCGACGAACGAGGCGGGCACGCAGCGTCCGCACCACGATCCGCACGTCCGGCCGCCTGCGGCCGATCTCGTTGATGACCTCGACGTCGCGCGCGGCGTGGCCGAAGCCGTGGGAGGAGACGTACAAGACGATGGACCATGAAATTTACAGATTTGGGAATTTACAATTTGAGATCGCGGACACGGAGCGTCACGTGGCGCCAGTCGAGAGCCGCGATCTGTAAATTTTCAATTTGCAATTGTAAATTTCTGCCGTCAGCTCCGTTACCACCACCGCCGCGCCCAGACCAGCGAGACGCCAGCCTGATGATCCCACGTGGTGCGGGTGAAGGCTTTTCTCGCCATGTAGCTGCCGCGCGCGGTCAGGTCGGGGACAATCCGGTAGCCGAAGGTGGCTTCGGTGGTCTGAAAGTGGTCCGTGCCACGGCGCGGATGCGACCTGGTGCGCAGCGGCGGCGCTGACGTGCCTTCCTGGCGTGCGGCGACGAACACGCGCGGCGTCAGCGTCTGGATGCCCTGGATGAACCACGCGTAGGCGGTCTCCGTCGCCGCTGTGCGACTGCAGGCGGTTGCGCAGCAGCTCGCCGGCGATCTTGGTGTAGCCGAACGCGTATTCGCCCTCCAGCGCCACCAGCGTCGAGCCGCGCGAGTCGCCGAACGCGCTCGGTGGTCAATTCCTCGCTGGTGGCGTGCATCGCCGTGCGCCATCGACAGGCCGAGCCGCAGCCCGGGCGTCGGTGTGACGCCGCCGCCCGCGACGAGCACCGGCGTCGCACGCGGGTTGGCGTCGCCGTTGATGACGTACGAGCGCGTCGGCGCCGACGAGACGACGGCGCCGCGCACGTCCCAGCGCACGGTCGAGACCGTGACCTGCCCGCCGAGCGGATAGGTCGAGGCGATCGGCCGCGCCCGCGGCGCGGTCGGATCGAACACCGGCATCGGCGTGACGTAGCTCAGATGCGGCGCGATCGTCGGGTTGACGCCCGGCCGCGTGTCCATCATGCCGAGGCCGATCGGCGACACGATGTAGCCGGCGTCGACGCGCGTCGACACCGGTGCCGCTGCGCTCGTACTGGATCGCCGCCTGGTAGATCTCCTTGTCCCACTCGGTCGTTCGCGGCTGCCGGAACCAGGGCCGCATGTAAAGCACGCCAGCCGTCGCCGAGCCGCACGCACGCCGGTGATGTCGACGACGATGTTCGGCCGATCGACGGTGTTCTCGCCCTGGAACAGGTCGACGGCGACGACGCTGTCGAGGCTGAATCGGGCGAGGGACTGCGCGCCGCCAGCGGCCGGGCGCGCCGATCAGCAGCAGCACGCAGGCAGCCAGTCGGCCGCATCAGTCTTCACCCGCCGACGCTTTCGAATGCCGCGGCGGGGGAGTCCGACATGAGGCTCGGGCAGGGCGGTCGCCAGCGCCCCGACGATCTCGGCGTGGAACTCGGTGCCGGCGCACCGCCACAGCTCGCGCAGCGCGTCGCCCGACGGACGGGCGCGCCGGTACGCGCGCGCGCTGGTCATCGCGTCGTAGGCGTCGGCGACGTGGACGATCCGCGCGGCGAGCGGGATGTCGTCGCCGCGCAGGCCGTACGGGTAGCCGCGGCCGTCCGGCCGCTCGTGATGCAGCTCGACAATCGGCAGGTGCCGCGCGAGAAACGGGCACCGACCGCAGGATGCGCGCGCCCAGCACCGGATGCTGTTTGATCGCGTCGTACTCGGCTGCCGTGAGCGCCCCGGCTTGCGCAGCACCTCGTCGGGGACGCCAATCTTGCCGATGTCGTGCAGCAGCGCGCCGAGCCGGACGATTTCGAGCGCTTCAGTCCGCGAGCCCGAGCTCGCGTCCGATCGCCACCGACAGGACGCTGACGCGCTCGGAATGGCCGGCGGTGTACGGATCGCGCGCGTCGAGCGCCGCGGCGAGCGCCCGGATCGCGCCCGTGTAGGCCGCCTCCGTCTGCGCTTCTGCCTCGGCAATCGACGCCATCAGGTCGTTGAAGGTCTGCGTCAGCGTATCGAGCTCGCGGCTCGATCCGGTCAGCGCCAGGCGTCCCTCGACGTGATGGGTCGCGGCCATGTGCGCCAGCGCGGCCGACAGATGGCCGATCGGCATGCTCAGCGATCGCGCCAGCGAGAAGCTGCCCACGAGAGCGAGCAGCGCCCGCGCCGATGCCGATCAGCGATGAACCACGCGAGGAGCAGGTCCCACATCGCCTGCGCTCAGCGGCTCGTCGATCGAGCCGAGCGCGTAGAAGCTAGCGTCGTCGAGCTGGACGACGCGCATGGAACGCGAACGACTCGCCGTCCAGGTCCACTTCGCCGTCGTGCCAGTCGTGATGCGCGGTCGACGCCTGCATACTCGGCCGCGCCGGCTGCGAGAGCGTCGTCGCCAGCACTGCCGGCCGCTGCTGACGATCGCGATCCGCGCGTCGCGACAGGCTGTCGAGCTCCTGCGCCAGGTGCGCATCGAGACTGGTCGCCAGGTACAGCGAGCCGATTCGCTCGTCGTCGACCAGCAGCGGGACGGTCACGATGCGGAACGCATCGCTCGCCGACGCGCGCGATCCCGGTCCTCGGACGCGACCGTCGCCGGGCGCCAGCGGCACCGCGCCGGCCGCGCGGCCAACGATCCGGCGAACGGCCCTGCGGCCGCGAGCGTGTTCTGCCGGAGGTCGACGGCGACGATCGCGTCACGTCTTCGACGCGGGCCGCCACCTTTTCGAGCTCGCGTGTGATGGTCGTGAGCAGCTGCTCGCGTCCGGCCTCGTCGCTCGACCGCGCCTCGGCGAGGTAGGTGTCGAGCGCCGCCTTGAGCGTCGAGCTTTCGGCCAGCGTCGCGGCCTGCACGTGCAGGTCGCGCTGGCGGCGCTTCTCGAGCTCCGCGAACATCCGCTGCGTCGGTGCCAGGCTGTCGACGACCGACTGGCGCACCTGGGCGCGCACGGCGGCAAAGACCACGGTGAAGACAATCAACAGCAGGAGCGGTGACCATCCCGAACGTGACGGTGAGGGTCTTGACCAGGAGCGCCGGCGGCTTGCGCGCGTCCGTCATTGATCGTCCTCGACCGGGAGCGACAGTTCGATCGACGCGGTGCGGCGCGCCTCGACCTCGATCGTGCTGCTCCGCTCGCCGACGCGTTCGTGCCAGCCGACGATCGTGTACCTGCCCGGCGGGACGTCGGCCAGCGTGAAGCTGCCGTCCAGGCGCGGGACCGCGAAGTACGGATGGTCGAGGACCAGGATCGAGGCGCTCATGTGCGAATGGATGTGGCAGTAGACCTTGATCAGGCCCGGCTTCGTGAACTGCTGTTCGCGCGTCTGGCCCTGGCGGAAGCGTCCCAGGTCGAAGGTCGCGGCGCGCGAGAGCGAGAACACGTTGTGGAAATAGGGGTCCGCGTTCGGGAACGACACTGCCGATCCGCGCGTGACGGCGAGCACGCGCGGCACGAAGGTCTCGCTGCGCTGTTCGACGACGTGGCGCGCCGCCGGCAGCGACGCCCTTGAACGACGACGTCCTTCAGGTAGACGACGACGTTCTGAATTTCGGGAGTGCGGCCCCGGCTCGTGGCGGCCGACGGCACGCGGCTGGTAGACGTTGGACGACAGCGGCACGCCGCGGACCGCGGTCGTGAGCGTGACGCGTCCGGCAATCGTGCCCGCCTCCGGCGGCCTGTCCGCCAGAACCGGCAACGGCGAGCAACGCAGTGACGGTCCCTGCGAGCAGGCGCATTCGTCCGTAGGGGAAAATCCCTACTTGCTTATCGGCGGCGGCAGCGCAACCTTCAGCACCTCCTCGAGGGTCTCGACCGGGACAAACCGCATTCCGTCCTTGACTTCGGCCGGCAGCTCGGCGAGGTCGGGCTCGTTCGCGCCGGGCAGGATGAACGTGGAGATGCCGTGCCGCCGCGCCGCCAGCGCCTTCTCGCGGATGCCGCCGACTGGCAGCACCAGGCCGCTCAGCGTGATTTCGCCGGTCATCGCGACGTCCTCGCGCACCGGCTGATTGCGCAGCGCCGAGACGATGGCGGTCGCCATGGTGACGCCGGCCGACGGTCCGTCCTTGGGAATCGCGCCGGCCGGCACATGGACGTGCAGATCGTGCGTGTCCAGGAACTCCGGCGACGACGCCCAGCTGAGCCCGCCGAGGCGCGAATGTGGCTGACCGCGGCGCGCGCCGACTCCTGCATCACGTTGCCGAGCTGTCCCGTGAGGATCAGATTGTGGTGACCGCCCGGCAGCAGGCTGGCCTCGACGAACAGCACGTCGCCGCCCGTCTCGGTCCACGCCACGCCGGTCGCGACACCCGGCCGCGACACGCGGAACGCCACGTCGTCCTTGAAGCGCGGCGAGCCGAGGTAGTCCGGCAGGTCGGCGGCGTGCACGCGCACGTCGCCATCGCGCCTGCGTCTGATCCGACGCTGTCGCGATCCGCGCGGCGATCTTCCGCGCGACGGCGCCGATCTGCCGCTCGAGGCTTCTCACGCCCGCCTCGCGCGTGTACTCGGCGATGATGCGCCGGATCGCGCCGTCGTCGAACACGACGCGCTCCGTGCCGAGCCCGTGCTCCTCGAGCTGCCGCGGGATCAGGTACCGCCGCGCGATGTGCAGCTTCTCCTCCTCGCTGTAGCCGGCGAGCGAGATGATCTCCATGCGATCGAGCAGCGCCGGGTGGATCGTGCCGAGCTGGTTGGACGTGGCGATGAACAGCACCTTCGACAGATCGATGTTGATCTCGAGGTAGTGATCGCGGAACGAATGGTTCTGCGCCGGGTCGAGCACTTCGAGAAGCGCCGCCGCCGGATCGCCCTGGAATCCGGCGCTGATCTTGTCGATCTCGTCGAGCATGAACACCGGATTCATCGCGCCCGCCTGCTTGAGCGCCTGGACGATGCGTCCGGGAATGGCGCCGATGTAGGTGCGGCGATGTCCGCGGATCTCGGCTTCGTCGCGCACGCCGCCGAGCGAGATCCGGACGAACTTGCGGTTCATCGCCCGCGCAATCGACTGGCCGAGCGACGTCTTGCCGACGCCCGGCGGCCCGACGAAGCACAGGATCGGGCCCTTCATCGAGAGCGTGCCGCTCTGCCGTGCCTTCAGCTTCTGGACCGCGAGGTACTCGACGATCCGCTCCTTGACCTTGTCGAGGTCGTAGTGATCCTCGTCGAGCACCTGCCGCGCCGCGATCGGGTCGAGGCGATCCTCGGTTGTCGTCGACCAGGGCACGTCCAGCACCCAGTCGATGTAGGTGCGGATCATCTGGTATTCGGGCGAGGCCGGCGTCATCCGCTCGAGCCGATCGATCTCGCGCGTGGCGACGCTGGTGGACCGACTCCGGCAGCTTCGCCGCCGTCGACCCGGCTGCGAAGTTCCTGCGCCTCCGGCTTCTCGCCTTCGCCGAGCTCGTCCTGGATCGCTTTCAGCTGCTGGCGCAGGAAGTACTGCCGCTGCGCGTCGGTCATCTCCTGCTGCGCGGCGGTCTCGATCTTGCCCTTGAGCTCGAGCAGCGCGATCTCGCGGTTGAGCGCCGTCGCCGACCGCCTGGAGCTTCGCAACCAGGTCGTCGTGCTCGAGGATCTGCTGCTTCTCCTCGGCTTTCATGTCGAGCAGGCTCGACAGCAGGTAGGCGAGGCGCAGCGGGATCGTCGATGCCGGCGACCATGCCGCGCAGCTCCTGCGACAGCCCGCTCGTCACCGACAGCGCGCGGTCGATCAGCTCGTGGATGCGCCGCACGTACGCGTCGACCTCGAGCGTCCGCTCGGCCTGCTCCGGCGCCGGCGTCACCGTGGCCCGCAGCATCTGACCGGTGCGCGTCACCAGCTCCGACGCGCGCGCGGGCCAGGCCTTCGACGACGACGTGCACGCCGCCGGTGGGCACCTTGGCCATCTGCCGGATCGCGGCGATCGTGCCGATCTTGCTTCAGCTGGTCGGGCTGCGGCTCTTCGTCCTCGGTCGTCTGCAGGCGACAGGAACAACAGGCGATCGCCCGCGAGCGCGCGATTGACCGATTCGATCGACAGCGGCCGCGTGATCGCGAGCGGCTGCAGCGTCAGCGGAAAGACGACGGTGTCGCGAAGAGCGAGGAGCGGGGAGCTCGGACGGATAGTGCGCGCTGGTCGGCAGACATACGTCCCTTCAGGATACTGGAGGTGGAGACGTCGCTACGCCGCGTAGAACGGAGGCGACGGAGTGAACGGATTAACAACGGAGCAACGGAGATTTAAGATTGCGAGACGAGACGTTATAGGTGAGCGCCCTAGTCTTAAATCTGAAATTTCTACGTCTTACAACTGGTCGATTGCGTCAATTCGCTCGCGGAACTGAATCACGTTGCCCCTCTGGGTCGACCGCATCGCAAACCACGACACCGTTGAATGACCACTCCATCTCTTGCGGTTCCAAGGTGCCACCGTGTGCACTCGCGAGGCGTACGAACGACTCGCGAGGTTGTGAACGAAGAGGCGAAGACGCGGTTTGAAAGCCGCCCCAGCACAAGGCGAACCGGTGGCTCACGCAACGTCGATGGTGGTGGTCGAAGTGAAGCCAGGGATCCGATGCACGACCAATTGGAATCCCGGCGACTCGAGCAGGATCGTGATCGTCATCGCGATTGGCTTCGCGGAGACCGAGCACGTGTGCATAGAAGGCGGCGACCTGGTCCAACCTGCTCGCGAATAGCACTGCGCCCGTCCGGGATTCGTAGCTCACGGCACGCTCCAAGCGTTGGTCGAGTGGGACAGCTAGTAAATGTACGGAATCAATCGCCAGCGGACGCGTGCCTTGTAACGGTGATACTCGTCGCCAAACACGCGATCGAGCGACCGTTCTTCCCACGGAATCGCGACGATCAGATAGATCGTCGTCATCACCGCAAAGACCAGCCGATCGAAGGTCATCGTGGCCGCGCCGAACACCATCAGCACCCAGCCGAAGTACAGCGGATGGCGGACGAGGCGGTACGGGCCTCGCACCTGCAGCCCCGCGGGCCGCGTGCTGGAGCGGATGCCGGCCAGTTCGAGCGGGTCGATGACGCCGACCGACGCCGCGATCAGCCAGAGGCCCGCCACCTGAATGGCCGCGTGCACGATGCGCGCGGCGCCACTGGTCTGTTCGAACAGGAGCCCGCCCAGCGGCTGCCAGGCCGCGACCACCGTGAACCAGAGGGCGCTGGCGATCCATACGTAAAACGAGCGCAGCAGTCGATCGGGCACGTAGCGTGCAACCCACGCCTTGACGGGTTCGCGCGCAAACAGGCTGTGGTGCAGCGCGAAGACGAGGAACCACGCGGTGTTGGCCGCGAGCGCCGGCCACAGGATGGGCCTGCCGAGGCGCGACGACGACCAACCAAACGCGTAAACGACGACGGTGGCCGTAAGCGATCCCACGAACAGGGCGCCACCGATCCACACGAACGCCCGCTCCAGGAATTTGGTCGAGCTGGCAGTCTGATTGTTCGGCGGCACGGCAGAATTGCCGCATAGCATAGGGCACATATGCGTCACTCGGGAGAGCCGCGGGTCGTCATCTCGGGGATTGGCGTCGTGTCGCCGTTCGGCATCGGCCGCGACCGCTTCTGGGAGCACATCAGCCGCGGCTGCAGCGGCACGCGGGCGATCGCGGAGTTCGACGCGTCGGAGCTCGCGTCGCGCGTCGCGGCGCCGGTGACGGGCGTCTCGATCGACGATGTGCCGGCGATCGACGGCGACGACATGTGGGATGAGGCGTACCGGGCCGACCCGAAGCGCTACTCACGCGCCGCGCTGGTCGGCGTGATCGCGGCTCGCGAAGCGTGGATCGACGCCGGCCTGCCGCTCGGCGAGCGGGACGCCGGCGTCGTGATCGGCAGCGGCGGCGGCGGCATCGACGTCGGCGAGCGGCAATACTTCGACTTTTTCGTCGAGCGCGGCCGCAAGGTGACGCCCTACGCCATCCCGGTCTCGATCGTCGGCATGCTGTCCAGCGAGATCTCGATCTCGCTTCGGCTGCGCGGCATCAGTCATGTGCTCTCGTGCGGCTGCACGAGCTCGACCGACGCCATCGGGTACGCGGCCGCGCTGATCCGGTCGGGCGAAGCGGACGTGCTCCTGTCGGGCGGCGCCGACGCGTGCGTGACGCCCGGCATGATGTTCGGCTTCTCGCGGATGCGCGCGCTCTCGACCGCCTTCAACGATCAGCCGGCGGCGGCCTCGCGGCCGTTCGATCGGTGCCGCGACGGCTTTGTGCTCGGCGAAGGTGCGTGGATGGTGGTGCTGGAGCGCGAGGACCGCGCTCGCGCCCGGGGCGCCCGGGCCTACGCGTCGATCGACGGCTACGCGGCGACCTGCGACGCCTATCACCGCGTCCAGATGGCGCCCGACGGCGAGGAGATCGTCCGCGCTATCTCGCAAGCGATTCACCGCTCCGGCCGCGGCAAGGAGCGCATCGGCTACGTCAGCTACCACGGCACCTCGACGGTGCTGAACGACGCCGTGGAATCGCGGTCGGTGCGCGAGGTCTTCGCCGGCCACGCCGACCGGCTCGCCGGATCGTCGATCAAGTCGATGATTGGCCATCCCCAGGGCGCCAGCGGCGCGGCGGGGATCGTCAGCGCCGCGCTGGCCATGCAGCACGATTTCCTCCCGCCGACGATCAACCAGAGCGATCCGGACCCGGCATGCGATCTCGACTACATCCCGAACAGCGGCCGTCCTGCATCGATCGAAGCGGCGCTGTGCAACTGCCTGGGGTTCGGATCGAAAAATTCGGCGATGGTGATCGGCAGGGTGAGCTGACGGTGAAATTTAAGATTGATCAGATTTAAGATTTCAGATTGGCGAAATCAGAGTTGGAATTTCGATCAGCCAACTCACGCGCGCAGCGCCCACCAATCTTAAATCTGAAATCTGAAATCTTAAATTTCACGGTTCATGTTCATGGATGACGTCCTGATCGTTGGCGCTGGCCCCGCTGGCGCCGTGGCCGCGACCGTCCTCGCCCGCGCCGGCGTGCGTGTGCGGCTCCTCGACCGCGCGGCGTTTCCGCGTGACAAGTTGTGCGGCGATACGATCAACCCGGGCACGCTCGCGATCCTTCGCCGCCTCGGCCTCGCCGGCCGCATCGAGCCGCGGGGGCTGCCGATCGACGGGATGATCGTCACCGGCGAAGGTGGCGTCTCGGTCGAAGCACGGTATCCGGGTGACCAGCGCGGCCTCGCGATCAGCCGCCGCGAGTTCGACGCCATCCTGCTGGAGCAGGCGATCGCGGCGGGGGCCGCGTTCGACGGCTTCGCGGTGCGTGAAGCCATCGTCGACGGTCCGGCGGCGGCGCCCATCGTGCGCGGCGTCATCGGGACGGCCGGCGGCCGGCATCAGCTGCACGCGAAGGTCGGTGATTGCCGCGGATGGCCGGCGATCCACGCTCGCGTTCGGTCTGCGGCTCGCGCGGCACCCGCCCCGGCCGAAGCGCTGGGCGATCGGCGCCTACTTCGACGATCCGATCGGCTCGACGTTCGGCGAGATGCACATCCGCCGCGGCCGCTACATCGGGGTGGCGCCGATCGGGGGAGGCGTCAGCAACGTCTGCCTGGTGCTGCCGTGGTCGGGCGGCGACCTGGCCCGAGCGACGTCGAGGGCCTGCGATTTCCGCGATCCGCCGGGGCTGCTTCGCAACGCGATCGGCGCGGAGCCGGCCCTGCGTCACCGGTTCGGCGGCCGCTCTCCGATCCGGCACCCGATCATGCTCGGTCCGCTCGCGGTCGACGTCGTGCGCGACGACATCGAGGGGCTGCTGCTCGCGGGCGACGCCGCCGGATTCATCGATCCGATGACCGGCGACGGATTGCGCTTTGCCGTCCGCGGCGGCGGAGCTCGCCGCGGCCGCGGCGCTCGAGGCGCTCGCGCATGGATGGACCGGCGTGCACGCGCGGCTCGCTGCCGCGAGGCGCCGCGAGTTCGCGTCGAAGTGGCGCTTCAACCGGGCGCTGCGTTCGCTGGTGGCGTCGCCGGCCGGCGTGCGCGCCGCTGCGGCCGGCGCCCGCATCGCTCCCGGCATCGTGCGCCGCATGATTGTCCGGGCGGGAGACATCCAGGCGGCGCGTGACGTCCGCGCTGCTCCTCGCCGTCGTGTTTGTCCCCATGGCGATCGAAGCGTGGCGCGCGGCCCGCAACGAGCGCGCGCAACGCGCGTCCGGCGGCATCGAACCCCCTGGCGACGTCTATCCGATCATGCAGGTGGCCTATCCGGGCGCCTTTCTCGCGATGATCGCCGAAGGCGCCGTGCGCGGCGGCGCGCCCGGTATTCGTCGTTCGCGATCGGCGCGGTCGTCTTTGCGTTCGCCAAGGCGCTGAAGTGGTGGGCGATCCTGGCGCTCGGCCAGGCCTGGACGTTCCGGGTCATCGTCGTGCCGCAGGCGCCGCTCGTCGTCTCGGGGCCCTATCGGTTCATGCGACACCCCAACTATGTCGGCGTCATCGGAGAACTGGTCGGCGTCGCGTTGATGACCGCCGCGTGGATCGCGGGGCCGATCACGACGGCCGGATTCGTCTCGCTTATTGTGAAGCGGATCCAGATAGAAACACGTGCGCTCGACGCGCGTCTGTAGGCCCGACCTGTAGGCCCGACCTTTAGGTCGGGCGTCTGTCAGTCGGGCACGGCCGTTGCGGCGGTATGGAAGCGTGCCGAGACGCCTTCGGCGCCTGCAGAATTTCTCGTACACCGGTCCACATCGATATTTGCTCACGATCTGCACGTACGAAAAGAGGTCGATCTTCACGGCCTGCGGCATTGTCGATGTGGTGCGTACGCAAATTCTGATCGCTGCGAAGGCCTGCGGGTTTGAAATTATTGCTTACTGCTTCATGCCCGATCACGTGCATCTCGTCGCACAAGGAATGACGGATGCGGCTTCATTGCCGGAATTCATGCAGCGTGCAAAGCAGCGCTCGGGTTACCACGGCAAACGTGTGATCGGTCATTCCGTATGGCAGGCGGGCTACCACGATCGCGTTATTCGGTCGGAAGCCGACACGCGAGCTGTGGTGGCGTATGTGCTTGCGAATCCGGTGCGAGCCGGACTCGTCGAGAAGCCAGGCAGTACCCATTCAGTTGGAGTCGAAGCCGTAGGCCGAGCTTAAGCTCGGGCTGCGTTCGGGCCTCGGGCTGCGTGCCAGGATCGACGCCCGGCCCACACCCAACCCGGCAGATATAATACGAGCCAGGATGATGCGCTTCTTCCGGTTGCTGCGGCCGTCACGCCCGATGATCGCGCTGGCGCTTTCGATCGCCGTCGTGATGCTGGCGCTGACGATCCCGTCGGCCGTCGCGCAGTCGTCGCGCAAGCTGCCGCCCGGTCTCGCATCGGCCAACGTCGCCATCAACGAGGGACGCTACGACGAGGTCGCGACGCTGACCGCGCAGCTCGACGCGCAGGATCCGGCGGTCGTCGCCGTGCGCGCGCGGGCGATGATCGCCCGCGGCCGCTACGACGAGGCGATGGCGGCGCTGCAGCCGGCGGCGGCTCGCGCGCCGTCGAGCGATGCGGCGCTCGAGCTTGGATTGCTCCAGCAGATGCTCAGCCGTCCCGAGGCGCGCGACGTGCTGAACCGGGTGGCGTCGCGTGCGCTCTCCACGACCGATGCCGCCGAGATGGCCCGCGGCGCCCGCGCGCTGCAGGCGCTGAATCTCTTCGAGGACGCGCAGGCCGCATTTCGAGACGGCCGCAACCGCGGCGCCGCGCGACGCGGCCATTAACGCGCGCGTGGGGCGAGTTCTTCCTCGAGCGGCAGTGCCAGACGTGCAACACCGAGGCAGTGAAGTCGTTCCAGATGGCGCTGGAGGCGGATCCGCGCTACGTGCCGGCGATGTTCGGCCTGACACGGGCCGTCGCCAACGACAACCCGCCCGCGGCGATCGCGACGGCCCGCAAGATCCTCGAGGTCAACCCGTCTCATGTCGAGACGCACCTCTTCCTCGCCGGGCAGGCCGCCGACGCCGGCAAGCGCGACGAAGCGCGCCAGTTGATCCAGAAGGCGCTGTCGGTGAACCCGTCGAGCCTCGATGCTCACTCGCTGCTGGCCGCCCTTGCCTACGTCGAAGACAAGACGCCGGAGTTCGAGGCGGAGGTCGGCCAAGGTCCTGGCGATGTCGCCGGGACACGCCGAGGTTTACCGCGTCGCCGCCGAGTACACCGCTCACGCCTACCGGTTCGACGAGGCGGTCGCGCTGGTGCGCCGCGCGCTGGGCATCGCGCCGCGGCACCAGCAGGCGCTCGCCGATCTCGGCATGTACCTGCTGCGCACCGGCGACGAGGGTGGCGCCCGCAACGCGCTCGAGACCTCCTTCAAGCTGAACCCGTACGACGTCGTCACCTACAACCTGCTCGAGATGATGGACACGCTCGACACGTTCATCACCACCGAGCAGCGAGACATCGTGCTGCGTATCGACAAGGCCGACGCCCCTGTGCTCCAGGCGCCGGCGCTGGCGCTCGCGCGCCGCGCCCTCGACACGCTGAGCAAGCGGTACCAGTTCACGCCGAAGGGGCCGATTCTCATCGAGATGTTCCCGAAGCACGATCACTTCGCCGTCCGCACGGCGGGGCTGCCGGGGATGATCGGCGCGCTCGGCGCCTGCTTCGGGCGGGTGGTGACGCTCGATTCGCCGCGCGCGCGGCCGGGCGAGTTCCAGTGGGAAGCGACGCTGTGGCACGAGCTGGCGCACGTCATCACGCTGCAGATGTCGAACCAGCGCCTGCCGCGGTGGTTGAGCGAGGGCATCTCGGAGTTCGAGGAAACCGTCGAGCGGCCGGGCCGGTGGGGCCGCGCCGGCGACCTGATGTTCGCGAACCTGATGAACCGCGGCGAGACGATCAAGCTGAAGGAGCTGAACGCCGCGTTCCAGAGTCCGCAGCTCATTGGCGTCGGGTACTACCAGGCGTCGCTGGTGGTCAAACACATCGTCGAACGCTTCGGCGCATGAAGGGCTGCGCCGGCTGGTCAGCGTTCACGCCAAGGGCATGGACGACGAGGCGGGGTTGAAGGCCGCGCTTGAACGTCGATTTCGACGACCTGCAGGCGAGCTTCGACAAGGCGATGGAAGCGCGGTTCGGCGCGCTGCGGGCGGCGCTCAAGCCGCCGAGCGGCGATGCCGAGCTGCTCAAGATGCCGATCGAGGCGCTGCAGGCGTTGGCGGAGAAGAATCCCGACAGCTTCCCCGTGCACATGGTGCTCGGCACGTCGCTGCGCCGGTATAACGACCTCGATGGGGCGCTCAAGGCGTTCGAGCGCGCCGCCGAACTGGTGCCGATGGCGACCGGCGACGACAATCCGCACCTGCAGATCGCCCAGATTGCGCATCGAGCGCAAGGATCTGCCGCGGGCGATTGCGTCGCTCGAAGCGGTGATGACGCACGACTTCGACAACGTCGAGGTGGCCCGCGAGCTCGTCAAGTTGATGAGGGAGGCGAAGGTCGCCGATCCGGCCCGCCTGCAGCCCGTCTACGAGCGGATCACGGCGGTCGATCCGTTCGACGGCGAAGCGCACGCGGCCCTCGGCCGCCTGGCGATGCAGCGAAGCGACTGGGACACCGCGGTCCGCGCGTTCTCCGCCGTCGTCGCGCTGAAGCCGGTCGATCAGGCCGGCGCCTACACCGACCTCGCCGAGAGCTATCTGAAGAGCGGCCGCCGCGCCGAGGCGCGCAAGCAGGTGCTCGCCGCGCTCGAGATCGCGCCCAGCTACCAACGCGCGCAGGACTTGCTGCTGGCGATCGCGGAGGCAAAATGAGCTCGGCGGTCCGCCTAAAGGCGGACACTACGATCGACGTAGTGTCCGGCTTCAGCCGGACTTCGCGCGTTGTCGTCGTCGTCCTCGCTGTCGTCGCTGTGTTGATCCCCGGCCTGTCGCCGAGCGCCGACGCGCAGCTGTCGGGCGGCGCGCGACGAGCGGTTCGCCGGGCTGCAGTGGCGGTTCGTCCGGATCAAGTACCACTACCACGCCGAAGGGACCAACGAGCCGCAGGACTTCTACGGCGAGCCGTGGTACATCGACGCGCCCGGCCGCCGAGCAGAACCTGTCGCGCCGCGTGAAGACCGCGACGGCGATTCAGGTCGAGGATCCGATCGTCCTCTCGCTCGACGATCCGCGTCTCTTCGAGAACCCGTGGATTTACTTCGTCGAGCCCGGCAACCTGAGGATGACCGACGCCGACGTCGCGAACCTGCGCGAGTTCCTGCTGCGCGGCGGCACGGCGATGTTCGACGACTTCCACGGTCCGATCGAGTTCGACAACCTCGCTGCCGAGATGAAGCGCGTCTTCCCCGACCGCGAGATCGTCGACTTCCCCGAACGACCATCCGGTCTTCTCCTGCTTCTACAGCCTCGACGGCTATCCGCAGGTGCCCGGCCTCGGCATCTTCATGGCCGGCCGCACGTGGGAGAAGGGCGGCTACGTCGCCAAGCTCCGGACGATCTTCGACGACGACGGCCGGCCGATGCTGTTCATCAACTGGAACACCGACATGGGCGACGGCGTCGAGTGGTCGAACGCCGAGGAGTACCCGGGCTACATCAAGTACACGTCGCTCGCGTACCGGATGATGATCAACGAGATCGTCTACGCGCTGACGCATTGACGACGCGGCGGCTGAAGGCCGGCCTAGAAGGCGCGGCACCGAGCGCGGACCTGCAGGTCCGGCCTGTACGTAGCGCCCGGCCTTCAGGTCCGCCGTCTGGAGAATCGATGGACGCAGTGAGCGCGAGCGCGGAACGGGTGGCCGAGGGTCGCGATCGGATCCTCGGCGAACTGCGGAAGGTGATCGTCGGACAGGACGAGGTCGTCGAGCAGGTCCTGCTCGCGCTGTTCACCGGCGGCCACTGCCTCATCACCGGCGTGCCCGGCCTCGCCAAGACGCTCCTGATCAAGACGCTCGCCGACATCCTCGATCTCGACTTCAAGCGCATCCAGTTCACGCCCGACCTGATGCCGTCGGACATCACCGGCACCGAGATCCTCGACGAGGGCGAGGGCGGCCGCCGCCTCCGGTTCGTGAAGGGGCCGATCTTCGCGCAGATCATCCTCGCCGACGAGATCAACCGCACGCCGCCGAAGACGCAGGCCGCGCTGCTCGAAGCGATGCAGGAGTATCACGTCACCGCCGCCGGCCGGACCTATCCGCTCGAGCAGCCGTTCTTCGTGCTCGCGACGCAGAATCCGATCGAGCTCGAGGGCACTTATCCGCTCCCCGAGGCGCAGCTCGATCGCTTCATGTTCAACATCGTCATCTCCTACCTCTCGCAGGACGACGAGGTGCGGGTCGTGACGCAGACGACCGGCAGCGAGCCTGCCCACGCCGGCGCGCGTCCTGTCGGGGCCGGACATCCTGCAGTTCCAGGAGCTCACGCAGCAGGTGGTGATTGCCGAGGAAGTCGCGCGCTATGCCGTGCGGCTCGCCGATGCGTCGCGTCCCGGCCGGCCGGGCGCGCCCGAGTTCGTCGAGAAATGGGTGAAGTGGGGCGCCGGCCTGCGCGCGTCGCAGGCCCTCGTCCGCGGCGCCAAGGCGCGCGCGCTGATGCACGGTCGGTATCACGCGTCGATCAAGGACATCCAGGCGCTGGCCAAGCCGATTCTCCGCCACCGGATCATCACCAACTTCTACGCCGAGTCGGAGCGCGTCAATTCCGACGCGATCGTCGATCGGCTGCTCGAATCGGTGCCCCTGCCGAAAAGCGGGATGTAGCGATGGCCGCAGGCGTACGCGAGCGGCAGTTCCTCGACCCGGCGGTCGTGGCGCGGCTCGGCACGCTCGAGCTCAAGGCGCGAACGATCGTCGAAGGGCTCCTCTCGGGACTCCACCGCAGTCCGTTCAAGGGCTTCAGCGTCGAGTTCGCCGAATACCGGCAGTACATCCCCGGCGACGACCTCGCGACCATCGACTGGAAGGTCTACGCCCGCAGCGATCGGCACTACGTGAAGAAGTTCGAGGAGGAAACCAACCTCGACTGCCACGTGGTGCTGGACGCGAGCGGTTCGATGGCCTACGGCTCCCATGGCCTCACCAAGTTCGAGTACGCGCAGTGCCTGGCCGCGTCGCTCGGCTACCTGATGAACCGGCAGCGCGACGCCGTCGGCCTCACCGCCTTCGACGACCAGCATCACGACGATGCTCCCGGCCAGCGCGCGGCCCGGCCATCTGCGGGCGTTCCTCATCACGCTCGATCGCTTGCAGCCCGGGCGCGAGACCGACGTCGCGAGGCCGCTTCATCAGCTCGCCGACTCGCTGACCAAGCGCGGGATGGTGGTGCTCATCAGCGATCTGCTCGACGAGCCCGAGCGTGTCGTGCGCGGCCTGAAGCACTTCCAGTTCCGCGGCACCGACGTCATCGTCTTCCACGTGCTCGATCCCGACGAGATCCAGTTTCCGTTTCAGCGGGCGACCCGCTTCGAAGATCTCGAGACCGACGAGGAAGTGATGGCCGTGCCGGTCGCTCGTGCGGGCGCATTATCTGGAGGCGATGGGCGCGCTGGTCGAGCGGTACCAGCGCGAGCTCGGGGCATGCGGCATCGACTACTGCCAGCTGTCGACCGATCAGCCGCTCGAGATGGGCTTGCTGGCGTATCTGTCGACGCGGGCGAGGAAAATGTAACCGGGTGCCGGGTGCAAAGGTGCAAAGGTGCTGCGTGCCGGGTGCTAGGGGCTGAGTGCTGATGGTGTCATTCCTGTCCCCGCTGTTCTTGATCGGCGCCGCAGCGGCGGCGGTGCCGATCGTGCTGCACCTGCTCAAGCGGGAGCCGGAGGCGCGCATCAGGTTTTCGGCCGTGAGGTTGCTGCGCCGGGCGCCGGTCGAGCACACGCGGCGCCGGCACCTCAACGAGCTGCTGCTGCTCCTGCTACGCGTCGCGGCGCTGCTGCTGCTCGCGCTCGCGTTCGCGCGTCCGTTCTTTTCGTCGGGCGCCGCGTCGCCTCCGCCACGCTGACCGTCGTCGCGCTCGATACGTCGTTGAGCCTGTCGGCGCCGGGCCAGTTCGAAAAGGCGCGCGAGCGGGCGAGGGAGGCGATCGCCGGCGCCGATCGACCGATCTCGTCGCGCTGGTGACCTTCGCCGACAGCGCCGTTGTCGCCGCTCGGCCATCGGCGGACCGCGGGCTGGTGCAATCGGCCGTCGACACCGCCGCGGCCGGGTTTCGGCGGCACCCGTTACCGGGGAGCGCTCAATGCGTCCGCCGATCTGTTCGAAGGCCGCAGCGGGGCGCTGCTCGTCGTAACGGATGTTCAGGCCAGCGGCTGGAAGACCGGCGACGACGTCCGCTTGCCGGCAGGGCGTCGAGCTCGAGGTCGCGGACGTCGGTCCGCCGCCGCCGAACTTTGCAGTCGTCGGCGCGCGGACATCCGGCGATCGACTGATTGCCGCGGTGCGGAATGCCGCGGCTGAAGCGCGCGATGCCCGGGTGCGACTGACGGTGGACGGCCGGGCCGCGGGCGAAGCGCTGGTGACCGTCGACGCCGGTCAGACCGCCGAAGCGGCGCTCCCCACGGTGCCGGGACGTGACGCGACCATCAGGTCGACGATCCGATGGGAGCGAGCGGGGACAACACCTGGCACATGGTGCTCGAAGCGGCCAGCCGTCCGGCCGTCCTTGTCGTCACCACCACGGGCGATCTCGATCGCGACGCGTTCTACCTGCGTCGCGCGATTGCGGCCGCCGGCCGGAGCGGCGCTTCGTACGAAGTCGAAGGTATGGCCACGTCGCGGTTGTCGGCGTCGGATCGCAGCGGCCCTCGACCGTTATGCGGCAGTCGTGCTCCTGTCGACGCGCGGCCTCGAGAGCCGCGGCCGTGAAGCGATCGCCGGGTACGTGCAGAGCGGCGGAGGAGCGCTGGTGGCGATCGGGCCGCAGCTCGATCCAGAGGTGGCGTCGGGCACGTTCGCCGGAACGTTGTCCATCGCTCCGCCGGAGGCCGGCGCGCGCAGACGCGACCCGGTCGCTGGCGCCTGGCGACGTCCGCCACCCGGTCATCGAGCCGTTCGCGGGCCGCAGCGCGCGGGCTGGGCCTGGCGACGTTCCGGAGGATCGGCCGCATCGACGTCGTCCGCTTGCCACCTGCTCGCACGGTTTTCCACCGGCGAGCCGGCCATCGTCGATTGCGCCCACGGCCGCGGACGCCTGGTCGCCATCGCATCGGATCTCGACAACGCCTGGAACGATTTTCCGTTGCACGCGTCGTTCGTGCCGTTCATCCACGAGGTGGTCCGGTATCTTGGAGGCGCGAAGACCGCGCCGTGGCGACTATCTGGTTGCCGACGTCCCGGCGGGTGTTCCGGCCGTGCCGGGCTTCGCGTCCATTACCGTGGCGGATGCTGGTACGGCGCGCGTTGCCGTGAACGTCGATCCGGCCGAGTCGGCGGCCGAACGGCTGACCCCGGCGGAGTTCGAGGCGCCGGTCACGCGCGTGAAGCAGGACGCCGCCAACCGACCCGGCAGCGGCGTGCAGCAGCAGGAGGAACGCCAGCACGTTTGGCAGTACGTGTTGGGCCTGATGGTTGCTATGTTGGTCGTGGAGAGCTTCGTGGGCTCACGGACGAGCTGAATCGTGAGGACTCAGGATCTTAGGATCTCAGGATTTGAGGATCTGAGATGTCAGGCCGACCTCAATTCCTAAGATCCTGAGATCCTCAGATCCTGAGATGAGCGAATGTCTAGTTTCGATCCCGTCCGGCAACTGATCGACCGCGTGCGTGCGCGGTGGCGCCGCCTGGTGCTGCTGCAGTCCGCGACGCGCGCCAGCCTGGCGCTGGCAGGCGTGTTCGCGTTGGCGCTCGTCGCCGCCGCGTGGACGACGCGTGCGCCGTTGCTGCTCGCCGCCGTCGCCGCCGCGACAGCGCTCGCCGGCGGCTGCCGCCGTCGTGTGGGCGTTCTGGCCGGCCCGCGACGTACCGTCCGACACCCGCGTCGCGCGCTTCGTCGAAGAACGCCAGGAATCGCTCGAAGACCGGCTCGTCAGCGCGGCGGAGCTCGCCTCGTCAGCAGGGCCGCCGACGGCGATCAGTCGTCTGTTCAGCGACGACGTCGAACGGCGCGCCGCCGGCGTCGATCCCGACGCAATCGTGCCGCCGGAGACGCTGCGGCGCGCTGGTTTTCAGGCCACGCTCTCGCTGCTGCTCGTTGCGGCCATCGTGTTTGTCGGCCGCGCCACGATTCGCGAGGCGGGCGACGCGTTGGCGCTCCGGCTGTTTCCCTCGCGCGTCGCCCTCCAGGTCACGCCCGGCAGCGTCCGCCTGCCCTCGGGTTCGCCGCTGACGATCGAGGCACGGCTCGCGGGCAACTCCGCGCCGGTGGTCGCGCAGCTGTTGCGCGCCGACGTCAATGCCGGCGCGGAGCCGGCCGATTGGACGCCCACCGAGATGGCTTCGGGAGCGCCGGGAACATTCTCGCTGGCGTTCGACTCCATCGAGGCGCCGTTCAGGTACCGCGTGGCCGCCGGCGCTGTTCGGTCGGAGATCTTCGAGGTGCGGGTGGCGCGCGCGCCGCGCGTGGCGCGGATCGACGTCGAGGACCCGTATCCGGCCGCGCTGCGGATGGCCCCGCGCGTCGAGGAGGATACCGGCGACATCTACGCACCCGCAGGCACCGACGTGCGGATTCGCGTGCGCACCGACGGCGAGGCGGCGACCGGCAGCATGACGCTCGCAAACGGACGCGCGGTCGCATTGACGCCCGAGCCGCCGACGCTGGTGTCGGATGACGTTGAGAGTCGTCGAGGACGGTTCCTATCGCGTCGCCCTCGCCGACCGCGAAGGCCTGAAGAACCCGGGCGACACCGAATATTTCATTCGCGTGCTCGAGGATCGCCCGCCCGACGTGCACGTCGTGCGCCCGGCGCGGGATCGGGCTGTCACGCGTCTCGAAGAAGTGGAAATCGAGGCGGAGGCCGAGGACGATCACGGCGTCGATCGCCTGGAGCTCGTCTACGCCATCCGCGGCGGCGCCGAGCGCGCGATCCCGCTGCGGATCGACGCCGGCCGGACCGCGGTCAACGGCCGCCACACGCTGTACCTCGAGGATCTCGACGTCCGGCCCGGCGATTTCGTGTCGTACTACGTCCGCGCGCGCGACGTCGCGCGCGGCAAGCGGCCGAGCGAGGTGCGCAGCGACATCTTCTTCCTCGAGGTGAAGCCGTTCGAGCAGGAGTTCGCGCTCGCCCGCAGCCAGGCCGGCGGCGTCGGCGCCGGCGGCAGCAACCGGTCGATCGACGATCTCGTGGCCGCCCAGAAGGAGATCATCGTCGCCACCTGGAAGCTCGATCGCCGGTCGCAGGCCGCCAGCGGCGCGCAGTCGGAGAAGGACATCCGGGCGGTGGCGCGCGCCGAGAGCGAACTCAAGACGCGCGTCGAGCAGACGTCCAGCTCGTTCCGCGATTCGACGATGCGCGATCCGCGCCGCAGCCAGCCGCCGCGCCCTGCGGACAGCCGTCGCGCCCGGGCGCGGCCGGCGCGCCCGAGGAGGACGCGATGACGTCGGCGGCGCTCGCGATGGGTCGAGCGGTCGAGTCGCTGGACCGGCTGAAGACCGCGGATGCGCTGCCGCCCGAAATGGAGGCGCTCAACCATCTGCTCCGCGCGCAGGCCGACGTGAAGCGGCGCGAGGTGATGCGCCAGCAGGCCGGCGGCGGCGGCGGCCAGAACCGTGCGTCGGAAGATCTGTCGAACCTGTTCGACAAGGAGCTGGCGCGCCAGCAGCAGACGAACTACGAGACGCCGACGACGACCGAGCAGCGCGACAGACGGCGACAGCGATCTCGACAGCATCCGGGAGCTCGCGCGGCGGCAGGACGAAGCGCTGCGACGCCAGCAGGAGCTGGCGCGGCGCCGCGATCAGATGACGCCCGAGGCGCTGAAGCGCGAGCTCGAGCAGCTGACGCGCGAGCAGACCGAGCTGCGGCAGCGCGCGGAAGAGATGCGCGCGCCGGCTCGAGCGGCAGAACCAGCAGGGGGGACGCCAGAACCAGCAAGGTGCCCAGCCGCAGAACCAGCCGGGTGCTGGGCGAACCAGCAGAGTGCCGGGCAAAACCAGCAGGGTGCCGGGCAGAACCAGCAGGGTGCCGGGCAGAACCAGCAGGGTGCTGGGCAGAATCAGCAGAGTGCTGCCGAGCGGATGCGCGAAGCGTCGCGGGCGATGGAGGCGGCGGCCGGCGATCTGCGGCGGCAGGATCCTCGGCAGGCGAGCGCGAGCGGTGGGCGCGCGCTGCAGGAGCTGCAGGAACTGCAGCAGCAGCTGCAGCGGGCCCAGCCCGACGAACGACGGCGCGCAATGGGCGACATGCAGCTCGAGGCGAGGCAGCTGGCCGACGAACAGCGCGCCATCGCGGCAGAACAGGGCAAAGCCGGCCGCCGGAGAGCAAGGGCGCGGATACCCGCCGCCGGCTGGCGGGCGAGCAGGAGCGCCTCGCCGATCGCATGCGCCGGCTGCAGGACGGCCTGCAGGAGCAGGCGAACGCGCCGGTTGAGGGAGGCCGCGGCCAGCGGCCGGCCCAGGCCCGAGCAGAGTCGAGGGCCGACGATCGCGCGGCGGCGGAGCAGACGCGGAACGCGGCCCGGGACGCCTCGCGCGAGGTCGAGCGCCAGCGCCTGCCGGAGCGGATGCAGCAGTCGGCGTCCGAGATGCGGCGCGCGGCCGGCGGCGATGCAACAGGCCCGCGGTCAGACGCGGCGGGACCAGGAAGACATCGCGCGCGCGCTGGACCGGCTCGCCGACCGCATCGGCGACGCCGTCACGCCCGGCGACGAGGCGTCGAGGAAGATGGCCGATCAGCTGACGCGCGCCCAGGACCTGCGCGATCAGATCGACAAGCTGACGCGCGAGGTCGAACAGCTCGCCGAGCAGAGCGGCCGCGGCAGCACCGGCGACGCCGCCCGGCTGCGCGACGAATACAACCGCCGGCTGCAGGAAGCCCGCGAACTGCTGAGCCAGATGGCCGCGACAACCCCGAGGTGCGGAACGGCGGCATCGGCTTCACGTTCGAAGGCCAGGGGATGGTGATGTCGGCGCCGGGCACCGAGCCGTTCAAGCAGGACTTCGCGAAGTGGGAGCAGCTTCGCAAGCAGGTCACGCTCGCGCTCGATCGCGCCGAGTCGGAACTGTCCCGCAAGCTCCAGGCTCGCGACACCCGCGACCGCCTGGCCGCGGGCGTCGACGACGAACCGCCCGCCGCGTACCAGCAGCAGGTCGACAGCTACTTCAAGTCGCTCGCCGGCCGGAAGAAGCCGGAATGAGTAATTTGGAATTAGGAATTAGGAATTTGGAATTCGTGACCCATAGCACGCATTCCTAATTCCAAATTCCAAATTCCAAATTCCTTCTGATGCACTTCGCAGCTCCAATTCCCTGGTGGGCAGTCGGACTGGTGGCGGCCGCGATTGCCGCGGTCGCGTTCTGGTCCTACCGCCGGCCGCTGGCGCCGTTGTCGGGCGCGCAGCGCTGGACGCTGACCGCGCTGCGGGCGCTCGCGCTCGGCCTGGTCGCGCTGTTTCTCTGCCGCCCCGTCATCCTGCTGCCGCCGGTCGCCGATCGCGATCTCGTCGTCCCGGTCCTCGTCGACGTGTCGCGCAGCATGCGCATCGCGGACGCGGACGGCGCGACCCGGCTGGCGCGCGCCGCCGCCATCTTCGAGCAGGACATCGCGCCGTCGCTGGCGGGCGCGTTCACCCCCGAGGTGTATGCGGTCGGCGACTCGTGGACCGCCGCCCAGCCAGCCGACTTCCGATCGGACGGGAGGCGAAGCAACCTGGCCGAAGCGGTCGATGCGATCCGCGAACGCTATCGCGGGCGCCGGGTGCCTGGCATCGTGCTGATTTCCGACGGCGCGACCACCGGGAGCGCAGAGGCTCACGCCGAAGGCGCGCCGCTGTTCACCATCGGCGTCGGGTCGGCGGACGGACCAAGCGACCGCGAGGTCGTCGGGCTGTCGGCAGGCGATCCTCGCATCGATCAGACGTCGATCGACCTGCGGGTGTCGACAGTGAGCCGCGGCTACGGCCGTTCCCCCTTTCAGCTGCGGATCCTGGCAAACGGCCGCCTGCTCGAGTCGCGGACCGTGACGCCCGCCGCCGAATGGATCGCCCGTCGAGCAGGTGATCACGGTCTCGCCCGAAGCGGCCGTCGCGACGGTCTACACCGCCGAGATCGCGCCGGCCGACGGCGAAGCCGTCGTCGAGAACAACAGCGCGATCGGTGCTGGTCAGCCCGATTGGCCGGAAGCGCCGGGTGCTGGCGTTCGCGGGAGCGCCCGGCTACGAGTTCAGCTTCCTGTCGCGCGCCCTCGCCAGGGATCCAGGCCTCGAGTTCGATTCGATCGTGCGAAAGGGCCAGAACGAGAGCGGGCAGCACACCTTCCTCGTGCAGGCGGGCAGCGGGCCGCGCCGCGGCGCTCACGTCGGGCTTTCCCGCGAGCCGCGAGGCGCTCTATGGATACGACGCCCTGATCGTCGTCAACGTCGAAGGCGACTTCTTCCCGCGGGCGCAGCTGACCATGGCCGCGGAGTTCGTGTCGGTGCGAGGCGGCGGACTGGTCGTGCTGGGAGGCCGATCGTTCGCGCAGCGCGGCCTGCTCGGCACGCCGCTCGAGGAGGCGCTTCCGGTCGAGCTCAACGATCGCCGCGGCGGCCTGGCGCGCGCGGCCGACGGACGCGGAGGGAGCGCCCAGCGCGAACGCCGTCATGCTGACCCCGGAAGGCGAATCGCATCCGGCGATGCGAATCGGCCAGACCGTGGAAGAGACGCGCAAGCTCTGGGTTGCGCTGCCGCCCCTTGCCGCGAGCGCCGCGGTTGGCGGCCCCCGGCCGGGCGCCACGGTCCTGGCGGTGACGATGGCCGCGAGCGGTGCGCGGTATCCGGTCGTCGCCGTGCAGCGCTACGGGCGGGGCCGCTCGATGGTATTCGCGGGCGAGGCGTCATGGCGCTGGCGCATGCTGGCCCGCGCCGACGATCGCACCTACGAGCGCTTCTGGCGTCAGGCGGCGCGATGGCTCGCGACGCCGGCTCCCGACCCCGTCTCGATCGTCGTTCCGGCTGCGGCCGAACCGGGCGGTCCGGCGCAGATCGAGGTTGAAGCGCGCGACGCATCATTCGTCGCCCGTGAGCGACGCCAGTGTGACGGCCACTTTGACCGGTCCGGGCGGCAGCAGTCAGCCGCTCGTGCTGCGCCGCGACGCCGGAAGTGGCGGGCCGCTTCGCCGGCCAGGTGACACCAGATGTGGCCGGCCTGTACCGCGTGCAGGGAGAGGCGCGCCGCGGATCGCGATCGCTCGGCCAGATCGACGCGTGGTTCCACGTCGGCGGCGCCGATCGCGAGTTCGCGGATCCGCGGTTGAACGAGGCATTCCTCCGCCGCCTCGCCTACGCATCGGGAGGCGAGTACCTCCCGGCCAGCGACGCCGGCCGGCTGGCGTCGTTGCTGCGCTCGGCGGCGCCTCGCGCGCTCGAACCGGAACGGCGCGACCTCTGGCACGAGCCATGGACCTTCGCCCTCGTCGTCGCGCTGCTGTCCGCGGAGTGGATCCTCCGTCGCCGGTGGGGGCTTCGATGAGAGTGGTTCGTGCGGGCGTCGCCTGCCTGCTCTTGATCGCGTCGCCGCTCGCGGCTGCCGATCGCTACGCGGTCATCGTGACCGGTGCGTCCGGGGGAGCGCCGTACTCGAAGAAATACGATGCGTGGCGCAACGCCTTCGTTGCCACGCTCGAGACGAAGTTCGGGTATCCGCGGGATCACATCGTGGTTCTCGCCGAAGAGGCGGCGCCGCCGGTCCGCCGCGCCACGCGCGACGAAGTGCGGGCGGCGTTCCAGGACCTCGCGATGCGCGTGGCGAACGGCGATGTGCTGCTCGTGCTGCTGATCGGGCACGGGACGTCGGGCGACGAGGGCGCGAGGTTCAACCTGGTCGGTCCCGATCTGACGGCGGCCGAGTGGGCCGCGCTCGTCAAGCCGATCGCCGGGCGGGTCGTCTTCGTGAACGCCGGCAGCGGCAGCTTCGAGTTCCTCGAGACCCTCGCCGGCCGCGGCCGGATTGTCCTCACCGCCGCCGACTCGGCCGCCCAGCAGTACGAGACGATCTTTCCGCAGTTCTTCATCGAGGCGTTCGCTGCCGAAGAGGCCGACCTCGATCGTGACGGCAAGGTGTCGATCTGGGAGGCGTTCCAGTCGGCCAGCGCCGGCGTCAAGGGCTGGTTCGAGGATCAGGGCCGTCTCGCGACGGAGCGGCCGATCCTCGATGACAACGGAGACGGCATCGGCAGGGAAGCGGAGGACGGCGGCCGAGCGAGTCGAAGGCCCGGACGGCGCGCTGGCTCGAGTCACCTTCCTGCAGCGCGATGATCCGGGGGCCGCTCCTGCCGACGCCGAGCTCGCGGCGTTGCTGCGGCAGCGTGCCGACATCCAGTCGCGCATCGAGCTGCTGCGCGCCGACAAGGCGAACGTGCCTCCTGATCAGTACGAGCGCGAGCTGGAAGCGCTGCTCGTCGAGCTCGCCCGCCTCGAACGGCAGATCCGCTCCAAGTCCTGAGCCGCTGCGATGGATTCTACTCATTCAGGATTGCAGGCTCGCCGCGCGCCATCTGAGGATCGCCTGGCCGTTTGCGCTGGCTGCGGTCGCGACGCTCGCGCTCGGCATTGGCGCGAACGTCACGCTGTTTTCCCTCGCCGACTCGGTGATGTTCCGCCCGCTTCCGCTCCGCCAACCCGATCGGCTGGTCATCGCGGGCGAGAGTTTCTGGCAGACGTCGACCTTGTCCCCGAGCGGTGAGACCGACGTGCGCGCCGAGGTCTCTTATTTGAATTTCAGGGACTGGCAGACGCGCTCGCGCGCGTTCGACGGCCTGGCGGCGATGGGCTCATCCGATTGGCCGGTCACGTTGGTTGACGGCGAGCCCGTGAGCGTCGCACACCGTGCGGTCTCGGGCGAATTCTTCGCAACGCTCGGCGTTCAGGCGGCGGTCGGGCGCACGATCGCCACGGGCGACGACCAACGCGGCGCTCCGCGCGCGCTCCTTATCAGCCACGGCCTGTGGCAGCGGCAGTTTGGCGGCGATCCGGCGATCGTGGGTCGGGCAGTAACCCTCGCTGACGGCCCCTTCACCATCGTCGGCGTGATGCCGCGCGGCTTCACGTACCCGTTCGGGACCGACGCCTGGAGCGCGCTCGTTCCGGCGCTTGCGAGCATTCGCCGCCCGGAGCTACCGGACTTCCTCGCGAATCGGGAGGCCGCTGCGCTGCACGTGATCGGCCGACTAAATCCGGGCGCGACCCTGGCGGCGGCGCACGCTGATCTCGATCGGGTCGTTCGTGAACTGGCCGGCGAGTATGGACGTGGCGGGGTCTTCTATCCTCGCGTCACATTCCTCGTCGACGAGCTGCTTGGGCCCACACGAAGGGCGGTTTGGGCACTGATTGGAGCGGTGACACTGCTCCTGCTCGTGGCCGCGGCCAACGTGGCCGGCCTGATGATCGTGCAGACCATGAAGCGCCGGCGCGAGTTCGCGGTGCGGATGGCGCTTGGCGCATCACGGGGAGCGATCGGCCGCCAACTGCTGTGTGAAAGCGCGATCCTCGTGGCGATCGCGTCTGTCGTCGCCCTCGACGATTGCGAAGGCCGGCCTGCCACTCGTCGTCGCGTGGGTGCCGCAGGACATTCCGCGGCTCGACGAGGCGGCGGTCGGCGTGCGCGTCGCCGCATTCACGACGCTGGTCGGCATGATCATGGCGGTCCTGTGCTGGATTGCGCCGGCGCTCAGCCTCGACCCGGCCAGGCTCGATGCGGCGTTGCGGACGGCCGGGCGAACCTTTGCCTCCGGCGGATTCAGCCGGCCGGCCAGGCGTCTGCTCGTCGTCGTGGAAATGGCGATCGCGGTCGTTGTCCTGGCGTTGACCGGGCTGCTCTACCAGAGCGTCGTGCGCCTTGGCCAGGTCGATCTCGGGTTTCGCGCTGAGAACCTGCTCGCCGTTGACCTCGATCCGCCAGCTGAACTCGAGGGCGCGACGAACGAGGCCGTCGATCGCTTCTACGACCGCGCTATCTCGGCGCTCGAAACCATTCCCGGCGTCGAATCTGTCGGGGCGGCTGGCGGGCGGCCGCTCAAAGGACCGATCGGTCTCGATTCGTCGTGGCTCATCGAAGGTCAATCGACGGACGCGGCCGAGCGCAATTCGTGGGTCAACCTCGAGACGATCACGCCAGGGTACTTCCGGACGATGGGCACGCCGCTCATCGAAGGACGCGTTCTCGACGATCGCGATCGAGACACGACGCAGCCGGTCGTCGTCGTCAACGAGAAGCTGGCACGGTGGGCGTGGCCGGGCCAGTCGGCGGTCGGCAAGCGATTGCGCGTTGCAGCGCTGGACGAATGGTCGACGGTCGTTGGGGTGGTCGCGGACGTCAGATACCGTGAGCTGGCATTGGCTCGCTTTGATGTCTACGTTTCCTACCGGCAGTCGCCGTTTGCTGCGGGCGACGTGATGGTCAGGGCAGCGCCTGGCGCGAGTGTGCCTCAGATCCGCGACCGGCTGCGCGCGATCAACCCCCGGGGAGTCATCGGGATCACGCGAATGGCCGACCTGGTGGCGATCCATCAGAGGCCGTGGAAAGCCAACCTCGCGCTCTTCGGGATCTTCGCGTGGCTCACCGTGCTGCTGGCGGTGGTGGGCCTCTATGCACTGCTGGCGTCGACCGTCGTGGAACGCTCGCGCGAGATCGGCGTCCGGCTCGCGCTTGGTGCGGGCCCGCGGCGGATCGTCGCGCTGGTCCTCGGTGACGGCGCCCGAATCGCGTTGTTCGGCGCCGGGGCCGGCCTCCTGGCGGCATTCGCCGGTGGGCGGCTGATTCGCGCGCTGCTCTTCGAAACCAGCCCGCTTGATGTCGTCGCGCTGGCCGCCGCGCCGATCGCGCTGGTCGGCGTCGCGATCACCGCCTGCGCGATTCCCGCTTTTCGCGCGGCGCGCGTCGACCCGGCGATCACCCTGCGGGCCGAATAGTCGTGCGCTTCGAGTCTTCGAGTCTTCGTGGTTGCATTTCGTTCATTGTTCCTGCCACCACTCGCTCGATCGCTGTCGCTTGCGGAAGACGAAGACGCCCGCCAGGCCCGTCACGAAGCCGGCGACGTGGGCCACGAAGGCAATGCCGCCGCTCGAGCTGTTCGCCGTCACCGCGATGGCGCCGGCGCTGAACAGCTGCAGCACGAACCAGAATCCGAGCAGCAGCACCGCGGGCAGTTCCACGATTTCGAAATAGAAGAAGAAGAGCGGCACCAGGGTGAGCACGCGCGACTGCGGGTAGAGCACGAAGTACGCCGCCCATCACGCCGGCAATTGCGCCGCTCGCGCCGATCGTCGGCAGCGTCGACGCGGGATCCATGCCGACGTGCCCGAGCGCCGCCACGATGCCGCAGAGCAGGTAGAACGCGATGAAGCGGCCATGGCCCATCCGGTCCTCGACGTTGTCGCCGAAGATCCACAGGTACCACATGTTGCCGATGAAGTGCATCCAGCTGCCGTGGAGGAACATCGAGCTGACGAGCGTCGGCGTGCTGAAGTCGGCGGGGACGACGCCGTACAGCTGCAGGAACACCGGCAGCAGGTTGCCTGGAATCGTCAGCTCGTACAGCCACGCGACCGCGTTCAGCACGATCAGCGTGACCGTGATGTAGGGCGTGGAGCGCGACGGGATGACGTCGCGCAGGGGAATCATGAAGCGGAGTCCATGAAATTTAAGATTTCAGATTTCAGATTTCAGATTTCAGAGTGATCTTCGTCGGACTGATGATAGCCACTGCCACTCCACAGAGGATCAATCCCATTCCCGATGCGCGCAGCATGGTGAAACGTTCGCCGAGGAGCAGGGCTGACGCCGTGACGCCGATCACTGGTACGAGCAGCGTAAAGGGCGCGACCACCGACGTCGGATACATTGTCAGCAACCGGCCCCATATCGCGTAGGCAATCAGCGTCGCTGCGAGGCCCAGGTAGAGGACCGCGCCGAGGCTCGCCCATCCCGCGCCGGCAATCGCCGTGAACAATCCGGGACCTGGATAGAAGTGCGAGACGACGAGTGCCGGCAGCGGGGGGATCAGGCTGAGCCACGCCACCAGCGGCAGCATCCGCACCGGCCCGAGACGCTTTATCAGGACATTGCCGATCGCCCAGCTGAATGCTGCCGCAACGCCGACCGCGAGCGCGGCAATCGGGCCGGTTCGGCCGACGCTGAGCGCGATCAGGCCAAGTCCCAGGAATGCGACCAGCATCCCGATCACCGAAATACGGTGCGGCTTGTCGCCCAGACAAATCGCCGCCAGAACCACCGAGAACAACACCTGTGTCTGCTGCGTGACGGACGCAAGTCCGGGCGGCAGGCCCGTCGCCAGCGCCACGAACAACAGCAGGAACTGGCCGGCGAACAACGTCAAGCCAATCGCCACGAGCGCCGTCCAGGCCACAGGCGGCCGGGCGACGACGAGGGCGGGGAACGCCGCAATGATGAACCGGAGCGCGGTCAGCTGCGGGGGCGAGAGAGCCTCGAGAGCGACCGCCGACGCGATGAAGGAAAGGCCCCACAGCACGGCGGCGATCGCGGCCAGGACGATGCTCTGCGGCGTCATTGGTGAAAACCGCAGTTCACGCTTCTCGGTTCTCGCTTCTCAGTTCGTGTTCAGGTTCGGTTCGAAGTTCGAACTTCGAAGTTCCGGGTTCGACGTTCGGGGTTCACGCTTCAAGCTTCGGGTTCGGCCTCTTCGAACATCGAACCGAGAACCCAGAACCGAACTTGAACACGAACCGAGAACTGAGACTGAGAAGCGTGAACTGCAGCGTTCGAGGTTTCAGCCTATCGTGGCGGAGCGCGCCGATGCTGCGGCTGCCGCGGCGCCGCCACGGACGCGCTCGACCATCCGCTTCAGGTCGTTGTCGCCGACCGACTTGCGGTGCTCGCCCATCGTGATGACCTGGTGGTAGACGAGGCCGAGCTCGTCGGTGGTCAGCACGAAGCCGAGCGTCTCGCAGCGGCGCTGCACGGCGTGCCGGCCCGAGTGCCGGCCGAGCACGAGCTGCTCGGCCGTCTGGCCGACGTCCGCGGGCGCATGATTTCGTAGGTCCGCGAGTCCTTCAGCATGCCGTCCTGGTGGATGCCGGCTTCGTGCGCGAAGGCGTTGCGGCCGACGATCGCCTTGTTCGCCTGGACCGGCTCGTCGGTGACGCGCGACAGCAGCTGGCTCGTGTCGAACAGCCGCTCCGACACGATCGCCGGTGTCGTACGGCAGGCGATCCTGGCGGACGCGCAGCGCCATCACGATCTCCTCGAGCGACGCATTGCCGGCGCGCTCGCCGATGCCGTTGATCGGTGCACTCGACCTGGCGGACGCCGCCCTGGATGGCGGCGAGGCTGTTGGCGACGGCCAGCCCGAGGTCGTCGTGGCAGTGCGTGCTGAAGATCGCCCGGTCCGGCGTTCGGCACGCGGCGGCATGATGTCCTCGAAGAACTCGCGGAGGTCTTCGGGCGTCGCGTAGCCGACCGTGTCGGGCAGGTTGATCGTGGTCGCGCCGGCGTCGATCGCGGCCTCGACGACGCGGCACAGGAAGTCGCGGTCGCTGCGCGTCGCGTCCTCCGCCGAAAACTCCACATCGTCGGTGAAGCGTCCGCGCCAGCGTGACGCCGTCGACGATCTGCTCGAGGCACGCCTCGCGCGAGATGCGCAGCTTGCGCTCGAGGTGCAGATCGGACGTGGCCAGGAACGTGTGGATCCGGCGGCCGCTCGGCCGGCTTCGAGCGCGCGCGCCGCTTCCTCGATGTCGGCCCGGCGGCAGCGGGCCAGCGCCGGCGATCACCGGCCGGCGCACTTCGAGCGCGACCTGCCGCGTCGCTTCCGAATCGGCCGGCGAGGCAATCGGGAAGCCGGCCTCGATGATGTCGACGCCGAGCGCGTCGAGCGCCCGCGCCAGCGTCAGCTTCGACGGCACGTCCATCGAGAAGCCGGGCGCCTGCTCGCCGTCGCGGAGCGTCGTGTCGAACACGATGACGGGCGTCGGGTTTCTCGCTCATGACAGTCTGTTGTAGCGGTCCGGTCGACCTAGAAGTCAAAGTGATAATCATTACGTTATAATAAGGCAATTTTATGGACCTGAGCGCGCTGCGCATCTTTCTCGCGGTTGCCGAAGAGCGCAGCTTCTCGCGCGCCGCGGCCAAGGTCCACCGCACCCAGCCCGCCGTCAGCCAGGCGGTCCGCCGCCTCGAGGTCGATCTCGGCGAAGCAGCTGTTCGACCGGTCGTCGAAGAGCGGCACGCTGACCGACGCCGGCAAGGTCCTGCAGAACTACGGCCAGCGGCTGATCCGGCTGGCCGAGGAAAGCGAATCGGCCATCCGCGAGCTGCGCGACCTGCGGCGCGGCCGCGTGCTGATCGGCGCCAACGAGGCGGCCGTGCACACGCTCCTGCCGTTGATGGCGCGCTTCCGGCAGCGCGTTCCCGACATCGCCCTCGACGTCCGGCGCGTGCCGGCGCGCCAGATTGCGGTCGAGGTGCAGCAGGGCAGCCTCGACTTCGGCGCGCTGACGTTCCGTCCCGCCGAGAGCGGGCTGCTGGAGGTCGTCGTCGGCAGCGACGAGCTCGTGCTGCTGGTGCCGCCGACGCATGCGCTCGCGAAGCGCAAGCAGGTGACGATGGAGGACGTGGCGCAGGAGCCGATCGTCGCGCACAACGATCCGTCGCCGGCGCGCGAGCGGGTGCTGCGGCTGTTCGAGCAGCATCACATCCAGCTGAACATGGTGATCGCGCTGCCCAGCCTCGACGGGATCAAGCGCGCGGTGGAGCTGAAGCTGGGCGTCGCGCTGCTGCCGCGGCGCTGCGCAATCACCGAGATCGCGAGCGGACGCCTCGTCGCCGTGCCGGTCGCGGGCGTCTCACGCAAGCGCCAGCTGATGCTGGTGTGCCGCAAGTCGCATCGATCACATGCGGCGAACGCGTTCCTGGCGGTGGCGCAGGAAGCCGCTGCGGTCTGACGGGGCTCGAGGCTCGGGGCTCGGGACGCGAAGACTCGAAGGGAATTTCAAGTTTTCTTCGCGTCTTCGAGTCTTCGTGGTTGCATTTAACCCGTTCAGCGCTTCGCTCGATATGTTGCGATTTGCCAGACGTTGCCGCCCGGATCCCTGATCATGGCGCGCCGATCGCCGTATGGCATGTCGGCCGGCGCTTCGAGCGACACGCCGCCGGCAGCGATCGCACGCTGGTAGGTCGCGTCGGCGTCTTCGACATACAAGTACAGGAACGCTTCAGTCGACTCGCGCGGCCCGGATTCGCTCACCATGACGAGCGAGTCGCCGATGCGGAGCTGCGCCGGTCCGTCGGCAGGCACCTCACCGGTCGCGCCGAACGCGGTCTTCAGAAACTTGATCAGCGTGGCCGCGTCGTCCGCGACGAGGCGCGATGTGACGCTGTGCCACCCGTCAGGGATCCAGTCCGGCATCGACTTGTTCTCACTGGCGGCGGGGCCCCACCCCCGCCGCGAACTTACGCTGATGCCTCGCCTCGGATTCGCTGGTCCTCGGCTCGGCATGGCCGCAGGCGCTTCATCGGGCCGGGAACTTCACGAGCACATACGTGATGTGCTTGCCCTGCGGAACCAGAAAGCTGTGAGGGATGCCCGCGGGAATGTGCACGACATCGCCCGCACCAAGAGGATGGCGCGCTCCGCCCTCCAGCCGCGTACCGACGTATTCGCCGGCGCCGCTGCCCGCCCGGCGGCCGATCATTTCACCCCCGAGCTGCAGCGTTCCCTCGCCGCTCTTCACGAAGACGACATCGACGATCGCATCGTGCTGCTCGGGCGCCCCGTCGGCATCGCGATACAGCAGCCGGAACCGGTGATGCCCGTAGTCGGCGAGCGTCTCGCGAGCGGAGTGATCGGCGCCGACTTTCGTCGACAGCGCCGTGTCGCGCCTGGTCAGCTCGGCGGCGCTCCACAAGCCAAACTCCGCCTGTTGGGCCGCCAACGCGGGCGCGAAGAAGCCCCCGTCGTAGGCCGACCCTTTCAGGGTCGGCCTATCCAGCGAAGCGGCGAGCGCGAGGAGAAAAACCGCGGCAACAATCCGCACGGCCCTCTTCATCGGAAGCTCCTTGGATCAAATCGCGTAGAATCTGCCACCGACGTTGGGTGGAGGAGGTGTCATGCGCAGGTGGCTGCCGATTGTCGCACTGATTGGAGTATTCGTTCCGTATTCATCGTCGGCGCAGGCGCCGGCGGGCGGCCAGGCGGCGCCTGCCGCTCCACGGCTGTTCGCGGCGGCCGGGGACGTGACGGCGATGATCGAGCGCGCCCGTAAGGAGCGCAAGCCGGATCAGGCGAATTTCATCCAGCCGATCGTCGGACTGCGGCCGTTCAACGCAAATCTCGAGTATCGCGCGGCCGGCATCAACGCGCCGGCGTCGTCACACGACAAGGACGCCGAGCTCTTCTACGTCGTCGAAGGCTCGGGGACGCTGGTCACCGGCGGCACGTTGAAAGACGAGCGCCGCACCAATCCCGACAACCTGACCGGTTCGGCGATCGAAGGCGGGACCTCGCGCAAGCTGGCGAAAGGCGACTGGGTCCTCGTGCCCGAGAAAACGCCACACTGGTTCACGCAGGTCGAGGGTGCGCTCGTCCTGATGTCGCTTCACCTTCCGCGGACCGAGTAGGTCCGACTTCGGCCGGCCAGCAAGGGGGACACGTGAAGTCGGCTCGATTGACGAGTGGCCGACGTGGCCGCGATTTCATAATCGTGACGCCCCGGCACCGCGCCTGTCCTTTCTTTCCCGAAATTGCGCGGTCGTGTGGCGGGCTGCGCTTTTGCTTCAGCCGCCCGAATGGCGAAGAACGGCCGCCGCAGATTCGTCCTTGTCGTAGGCGTCTTCCTGTTCGGCGGGGTAGTCATCGGGGGGCCGCTCTCGTCGGGAGGCGCCTTCCTCACGTTTCCGGTGATGAAGCAGCAGACGCCGGTGACGCTTCCATGGCTCGAGCCACACCACAAGGGCGGTATTGATTTCGCGAGCGGCCTTTACATTCGCACTGATCAAGATCTGATCGTCCGCGGCGGCGACCTGCCGGTCGTGCTCCAGCGCGCGTATCGCTCCGAGGACAGTGAATCGCAAGCGTTTGGCGTAGGAGCCACCCACAACGGCGATTGGTATCTCGTCGGCGACGGACAGCGATTTCAGTGGGTGGCGCTGATCCTGGACGCGCGCGCGGTCATCGACTATTCCCGAACCACGTGGGGAACTTCGGTGTGGAACGCGATGTTCGAACACACCAACTCGCCGACGGTGTTCTACAAGTCGCGGCTCGGCTGGACTGGCACGCGGTGGGCGCTGCGATGGTTCGACGGCAGCGTGGCGATCTTCCGATCCTGTTCACCGAAGGGGAACGACCGCTGTTCGATCCTCGAGGCGCGAAGTCCTGCTGGCCTCAAGGTCGAGTATGTTCGCGATCCGAGCACGCACGCGCTGCAAACCATTCGCTCGGGACAGGCTGAAATCGCGCTTCACTACGACGACCAGGGCCGGATCGCGCGGGCGCGGGGCAGCCACGGGCAGGAAGTTGGCTACGAGTATGACCCCGGCGGACGGCTGACGCGGGTTGTCGAGTCCAGCGGTGTCGTTCGCAGGTACACCTACAACAGTCGCGGCGAGATGCTGACGATCGATGAGCCGCGCTGGCATATCGAGAATTCGTATGACGAAGACGGCCGCTGCGTCCATCAGCTGACTCGATGGCCCGACGGGCGGACCTGGGCGATTGATGTCGCCTACAAGGTCGGCACGCGCGGCATTACCGAGACGACGACTTCCGAGACCGGCGGCCTCAAGACCGTCTATCACTTCGGCAACGATCGCTACCTGAAATCAAAGGAGTTCGATCCCAACGGTCGGACGCCGGTCGTGATCGTTTACCTTCGAAACGCCGAGACCGCCTTGACGACCGGCGTCACGATTCGCTGCTACGACGCCCAGAAGCGGCTTCTGCGCACGGTGGACGGTGAGTACAAGGGAGATGATGAAACCGACGAAATGGCCGCCAGGACATGCCGCGAGTGGGCGGAGTCGACCGAGCGGCCGTTTGCCAGACCGGAACCGTCTGAGCCCCCGGCGCCGAACACGCCGTCCGCGCCACACAATCCAGCCATTCTGCCAGGACGGAACATTTGAAGTTAGAGAGAGCCGGGTGGCTTAACCGCTGAGAAAACGCCCGATCGTCGTGTCGGTGTTGAAGCTTTTCCGAGGCGTCATGCGTCTAAACCGGCACCTCGCGATCACGCGAGAGAGCGGAGGTGTCATGAAGACGCTGGTCGGTCTCCTAATCGCAGTGTTCTCGCTGTCAGCTGAAACCGCCTTCGCCCAGACCCAGCCCAGCGAGCCGTTTGGACTGTCCGGGCTGCGGATCGCGTTTTTCAGCCCGCAGCGTGCGTTCTCCGACTCCGACGATGGCAAGGCCGGCCTGGCTCGGCTCAAGGCCCTCGATGAGAAACGGGGGCGGGAGGTCGAGGCGCGCACGACCGAGTTGCGCAAACGCGAGGACGCGCTGAAGGCGAGCCTCGGGATGTTGAGCGCTGATGGACGAGTCCAGCAGACGCGGGAGATCGAAAAGTTCCGGCTGGACGTCGACCGGTTCATCCAGGATGCACAGGCCGAGTTCCTGGCAGTCCGCCGCGAGATCGAGGACGCATTTCTCGTCCGCGTGAGGCCGATCCTCGAGCAGGTGGCGAAGGATCAGAAGCTGGACGTGATCCTGAACGCCGATGCCGAGATGCTTCTCTGGGCAGATCGGTCAATCGATATCACGAGCGAGGTCGTCAAACAGCTTGCAGCTGTGTCGTTGAGGCCCGCCGGAACAACTACTCCTTGCGAAATTAACCGCTGGCGGGTCCTGGCCGTGAACAGCCCCACCCGGTGCTCGGCGAAAAGCCCTGATCACGGGAGACGCCTCCGCGCCGGGCGGGGCGGCCCCGTTCACGGCCACCCGCGACCGTTAATTTCGCAACGTGCTTCTAAAGCTGTGGTCGACGAGGCGCGCTCGAAGGCGAATCGGCCTTGAGCCCGAGTGCCGCCGTCCGCTTCGCGCTTCGGCGCGGCAAGCCGAGTTCCGGTCTCCCGAAGTTCCGAGCCCCGAGCCCCGAGCCCCGAGGGTCCGAGCCCCGCGGGTAAAGACTGGTTTACACTGCTGTCGTGGCGAGCTGACGCCACCCTTCAGTCGAGGCAATGACATGAAGCAGACGGTCTCGCTCGTGATCGCGGCGACGATGCTGGTCGCCTCTCTTGCCGCGCAGTCGGGATTGTCGCAAATCACGACCTACGGCGCCGCGGCGGGCTGGAAGGTGCCGCGGACGGCCGACGGCAAGCCGGATCTGCAGGGCGTCTGGGGCAACAACAGCGTCACGCCGATGACGCGCCCGGCTCAATGGAAGAACAAGGAGTTCCTGACCGACGCCGAGGTGGCGGAGCTGCAGGCGATCGTGGCGCGCCAGGCCAGCGACGGCGGCGACGCGATCTTCGGCGACATCGTCCAGCTGGCTCTCGCCGCCAAGGCTTCCGGGAAATTCGATCAGACACTCGTACGACCCGACCACGGGCAACTACAACCAGTTCTGGATGTCGGAGCGGGAATGGGACAACCGGACGTCGCTCATCGTCGATCCGCCTGACGGCCAGCTCCCGCCGCTGACCGCCGCCGGCCGCGAGCGCGTCGCCCGCGCCGGCCAGGGTGCGCCGGTGGAGGGGTCGGAGAGCGGCCCGCGCGGCCCTGCCGACGGGCCGGAAGATCGACCGCTCTCGGAGCGCTGCATCACCTACGGCGTGCCGCGCATCCGCCCCGCCTACAACAGCTACATTCAGATCGTGCAGTCGCCCGAGACCGTCGCCATTCTTCAGGAGATGATTCACGACGTGCGGATGGTGCCGATGGCCGGCAGTCCGCGGCCGCCGCAGGGCGTGCGGCAGTTGAACGGCGTGTCTCGCGGACGGTGGGAGGGCGACACGCTCGTCGTCGAAACGACGAACTACGCCAATGGATTCCAGATCGGCGGCGGGGCCGGGCCGGTGCTCGCCAGCTCGACCCCGGACGTGCGGCTCATCGAGCGCTATACGCGCGTCAGCCCGGATTTCATCAATTGGGCGATCACGGTGGAGGATCCGGCCACCTGGACCAGGCCGTGGACCTTCATGATCCGCCTCAAGCGCACCGACGCCCAGCTTTACGAATATGCCTGCCACGAAGGCAACAGTCTCGATGATCGGCATCCTGGCCGGCGCGCGAGCGGACGAAGCGAAAGCGGCGGCAAAGAGATAGCCGCGAGCGAGCGCAGCGAGCCACGCCGAGCGCGAGCGCGCCGGCGAAACCGCCGAGCTGCGCGAGCAGAGCGTGTGGGGGAGTCCGAGGGGCGAAGCCCCTCGGGTGACACTACTTGACGATCTGATCGAGCGTCGACGTCGAAACGGTGTGGTAGGTGGGCCGCGCCTTCGCGTAGATCCGCCGCGCTTCGGCCTGGCCCCAGTCCTGTTTCATCAGATCCTCGTAGAGCGGCCGCAGGAACTTCCGCCGGCCCTGGCTCGTGAGGAACCGCTCGAGCGCCGGCATCGCCGGCCGATAGTTGTTGCGGATGGCGATGCGCAGCCACGAGAACAGGATTTCGCTGTTGCCGCTGTCGGTCAGGCGATAGGTGCGATCGAGATCCTGCAACTGCGCGGCAGTCAGCTTTTCCGGCAGGTTTTCGAGAAAGTGCTGCCACTCCTGCGTGCTCCAGCTGGCGGCGCCCAGCGACTTCGCGGTCGCGCCGCCGGCGAAAGCCTTGGCCTGCGCTTCGACGCGATCCAGCGCGGGTGACGTGACGACCACGGCGTTGGCCGGCACGCCGGGCTTGTAGACCCACTCGTCGAGCTGGAGGCGCCGTTCGAGCTCTGCGTCGCCCGCCACGAGGTTCTTGCGCACATCGTCGAGAAACACCGCGCTCGTGATCGACTGGAACGCGTGCCGGTCGAAATACGACCGCAGGAAGGCGTCGAACCGCTCCCGGCCGACCGCTGCCTCGATCGTTTGCAGGAACAGCGAGCCTTTCTCGTACGGAATGTCGGTCGCCCCCTCGTCCGGATCGCGTCCGGCCAGGTCGATGTGCAGGATCGTGTCGCGCGCCGATGGGCCGCCGAGACGGGCGACGTCGGCGTCGAGATCGCGGCGTCCGAGGACGCGCAGCATGTCGGCGCGCTCCTTGCCGTAGACCTCTTCCATGATCCGCGCTTCGACGTAGGTGGTGATGCCTTCGTTCAGCCAGAAATCGCTCCACGTGGCGTTCGTCACCAGGTTGCCGGACCACGAATGCGCGAGCTCGTGGGCGACCAGCGACACGAGCGATCGATCGCCGGCGATGATGGTCGGCGTGGCGAACGTCAGGCGCGGATTCTCCATCCCGCCGAATGGAAACGACGGCGGAAGCACGAGCAGGTCGTAGCGGCCCCAGCGATAGGGCCCCAGCCAGCCGTTCCGCGGCTTCGACCATCCGCTCGAGATCGACGAACTCCGAGGCGGCTCGATCCAGCCCCGATGGCTCGGTGTAGACGGCGGTGCGCGGACCGATCGCCTTGTCCGCGATGTCGCCGATCGCCAGCGCGATGAGATACGGCGGCACGGGATTCGTCATCCGGAACTCGAACGTCCTCTCGCCGCTCGACCCCGCGGCGGGTTCGCTGACGTGCTCCGCGCTCATCACCGCGCGAAGCGGCGCCGGAACCGTGATCTTCGCGCTGTAGGTCTGCCTGATGCCGGGGCTGTCCTGCGTGGGGATCCACGTCCTGGTGAGGATCGCCTGTCCCTGCGAGAACAGGTACGGCTGCCGCTTGCCGGCCGTCTGCTCGGGAGCGAGCCACTGCAGCGCGGCCGCCGTCGGCCGCGTCTTGTAGGTGATGACGACCGGGCCGTCGCGGTCGGCCAGCTTCACCGTGAGCGGCCGCCCCTTGATGGGATCGGCGTCGCCAAGCGCGTGCTCGAGCGCGGCGCCGCCGCCATCCGCGACTTTCTCGATGTCGAGGTCGCGTGTGTCGAGCACGAGCTCAGTTGCGCCGGCACGCCGCTGAAGCGTCAGCGTCGCCGTGCCGCGGAGCTCGTGCGCCTGCATGTCGGCCCGCAGGTCGAGCGCGACATGCGTGACGCGCGCCTCGGCCGGCCGCGCGAACGAGTGGATGTCGGCCGCCTCCTGCTTGAACGGCGGCTTCCGCGGGGCTCGCAGCCGGTTCAGGCGGACTGGAACATGCGATGGATACGGCAACCGCGGCGACAGCCGCGGCGCCGAACCCCGAACCTCGAACCCCGAACCAAGAACTCGAACCTGAACACGAACCGAGAAGGGAGAACCGAGAAGCGTGAACTGCGGCCCACTGGAACCCCGCGATGTACGGCAAGTTTCCCGGCTACCGCCCGGACGTCCTCGAAGCGATCGAGCAGCATCGCGCGTCGGGTTCCACTGGCCGCTGAGGAACGCGTCGCGCAGGGCGGCCGGCAGGGAGGCGCCAATCCGGAGGTCGCCGGCCGTGACGATGCCGCTGTCGACGTTCGCGTCGATCGATGATCGCCGGCGTCGCGCTCGATCGCCGACTGCAGCGCGTCGACCGACGCATGGTCGGCCGTGAAGCACGGCATGCCCAGGACCGCCGCGTTGCCGAGGAAGATCTCCGAGAACGACTCGCCGACGATCGCCTTGATGCCGAACCGCGCGAGGCCCTGCGGCGCGTGCTCGCGCGACGAGCCGCAGCCGAAGTTGCTGTTGACGACGAGGATGCTCGCGCCGGCGTAGCGCCGGATCGTTGAACGGATGCTTCGGATCGGCGGCGCGATCGTCCTCGAACACGTGCCGCTCGAGCCCTTCGAACGTCACCGCGCGCAGGAAGCGCGCCGGCATGATGCGGTCGGTGTCGAGGTCGTCGCCGCGGAGGGGAAGGCCGCGGCCGGTCACCATTGGTAATGCGCAGACATCGAGCTTCAGGCCGTGGACTTCTTCGAGCATGTGTCGCACGTCGACCACTTCGCCCGCCAGCGCCGCGGCGGCCACCATCGCCGGGCTCATCAGCAGCGTGCGGCCGGTCGGGCTGCCCTGGCGGCCCTTGAAGTTGCGGTTCGACGACGAGGCGCAGACCTGGCGGCCCTCGAGCTTGTCGGGGTTCATGGCCAGGCACATCGAGCAGCCGGCGCCGCGCCACTCGAAGCCGGCCTTCGTGAAGATCTCGTGCAGCCCCTTCGCTTCGGCGGCGCGGCTGACCGCCTGCGAGCCCGGGACGACGAGCGCCTTGACGTGCGACGCGACGCGGCGGCCGCGGACGAGCCGCGCCGCCTCCTCGAGATCCGACAGGCGTCCGTTCGTGCACGAGCCGATGAAGGCGACGTCGATCCGCGTGCCCTCGATCCGCGCTGCCCGCGCTCGAACCCCATGAACGCCAGCGCTTCCTCGTCGGCGTTCGCGGCGATCGGCTCGCTGATGCCGACCGACTGCCCGGGGTTGATGCCCCAGGTGACGGTCGGCTCGATCGAGCGCGGCGTCGAGGGTGACGCGGTCGTCGTACTCGGCCGTCCGGATCGGAGGCGATCTGCCGCCACCAGCTCGACGGCGCGATCGAACGCCGCGCCCGACGGCACGAACCGCCGTCCCTTCAGGTACGCGAACGTCGTCTCGTCCGGGTTGACGTAGCCGACGCGCGCGCCGCCCTCGATCGACATGTTGCAGATCGTCATGCGCTCGTCGATCGTCATCCGGTCGATGCGTCGAGCCGCCGTACTCGTAGGCGAAGCCGACGCCGCCCTGGACGCCGAGCCGGCGGATGATCGTCAGGATGACGTCCTTCGCGTAGACGCCCGGCGGCAGCTGGCCGTTGACGTCGATGCGGCGCACCTTCAGCGGATCCAGCGCCAGGCACTGCGAGGCGAGCACGTCGCGGACCTGCGACGTGCCGATGCCGAACGCGATGGCGCCGAGCGCGCCGTGCGTCGAGGTGTGGCTGTCGCCGCAGGCGATCGTCATGCCCGGCTGCGTCAGCCCGAGCTCGGGCCCGATGACGTGGACGATGCCCTGGTGCTCGGCGCCGTCGCCGCCGGGCGCCCACAGCTGGATGCCGAACTGCCGGCAGTTGCGCTCGAGCGCCGTCGTCATCTCCTCGGCGGTGAGATCGATGAACGGCCGCGTCTGCGCGCTGGTCGGCACGATGTGATCGACCGTCGCGAACGTCCGCTCGGGATAGGCGACGCGCCAGCCGTGCTGGCGCAGCATGTCGAACGCCTGCGGGCTCGTGACCTCGTGAATGAGGTGCAGGCCGACGAACAGCTGCGTCTGCCCGCTCGGCAGCACGCGAACCGCGTGCGCGTTCCAGACTTTATGAAAGAGAGTGCTCGCCACTGTTCATTCCCGCTCGCGGCCGCGCGGCCCAGAGGCCCGCACGAAGTACGCGTGTCCCGCTAGAATACATCCATGTTTCCACGGACTCCCATTGTAGTCGCTCTCATCGGTGCGGCGGCGATCGCGACGCACGCGCAGCGCGGCCGCTTCGACGTGCAGGATGTCGGTTTGACGCCGTTGAACGTCGGCGTGGTGATCGACACGAGCCGGGCGCCGGGCAGTCCGGCGAGCCGCGCGAAGGCCGTCGTCCGGGCCGCGATTCGCGACGACGCGCGACGCCGGTGTGGCGCAGTCGGCCGTTCGGGCCGCGTCATCGTCCGTTTCCGTGCGACCGCCGCGGCAGCGGCGCGCGCAGCGGCGGTCCGCGCCGTGACGCGGAGCGGCACGATCGCCCAGCGGCCTTCGTACGCCGATTTCGATCTCATCCGCATCGATTCAGCCGACGATCCCGAGGCGGTCGCGGCCGCGCTCAAGGCGCAGCATGCGGACGTGGTCGAGAACGCCCAGGCTGCGTATCGCTGGCAAACGATGTTCAAGCCCAACGACCCGCTGTACGCCACGAGGCAGTGGAACCTCCCGTACGTGAACCTCGAGCCCGCCTGGGACATCCAACCGACGGCCGGCTCCGACATCACCGTCGCGGTGATCGACAGCGGCATGGCGTTCCGGAGCGCCACGATCACGACGAACATCCCGGCCTTCTCGGTTGGCACGCTGGTCTACCCGGCGCTGAACAACGTGACGATCCCGTTTGCCGCGGCCGATCAGCTCGTCAACGCCTCGACCGCCGAACCGGATCGTCGCGCCGTACGACTTCATCTGGGACGACGACCTGCCGCTCGACTTCGAGGGCCACGGCACGCACGTCGCCGGCACCATCGGCCAGATTACGAACGACAACATCGGGCCGGCCGGGGTCGCCTTCAACGTCAAGCTGATGCCGATCAAGGTGATCGACGGCGTGTGGGATTTCCTGCTGGGCTCGCCGAACTTCGCGACCGACGACCTGGTCGCGCGCGGCGATCCGGTACGCGGTGGATCGCGGCGCGAAGGTCCTGAACATGAGCATCGGGCGGACCGGTCCGCCGTCGTTCGTCGTCGAGGACGCCATCCGCTATGCCGTCGGCCGCGGCGCCTTCGTGGCGATCGCCGCCGGGAACGAGGACCAGGACGGCAATCCGCTGTCGGTGCTCGCGGAAATCTGCTCGCGGATCAACGGCGCGGTGTCGGTCGCGGCCATCGATCGCAACAGAGGGACACGCCTCGTATTCGACGGCCGGCCCGTACGTCGAAATCTCCGCGCCGGGCGGCGACGGCAGCACGCCGGGTTTCACCGGCATCGACAGCTTCATCGTCCAGCAGACCTACGACTTCCAATTTCACGGACACGTATCTGCTGCCGCCGTCGCAGTATCCGGGCGCCGCGGTTCGACGTGATCGGGTACATCGGCTATGCGGGGACGTCGATGGCGACGCCGCACGTCGCCGGGCGCCGCGGCGATCCTGATGCAGCAGGGCATCACCAGCCCCGCGGCAATCGAGGACGCGCTGAAACGGACGGCAGTCGACCTCGGGACGCCGGGACGGGACAACTTTTTCGGCTACGGCCTGATCAACGTCCGCAACGCGATGTTCGGGATCGGAGCCGCCAAATGAGAACCGCGACGCTCGCGCTCGTCCTGCTTTCCTGGTCGGCTGCCGCTTCGGCGCAAGGCGTGCTCGCCGGCGACGAAGACGCTCCGGCCGTTGCGCTGCGCCCGTACTTCGAGCTGAGCCGCCAGAAGTTCTCCGCCGACAACACGTTCGAGAATGTCTTCGGCGAGACGTCGGCGCCGTTCTGGGGCGTGGGCGTCCAGGTGGCGTTCTGGAAGGCCCGCATCTACGGTGAAGCGGGCCTGTCGCGCCTGACTCGCTCGGGACAGTCAGCTCGTCGGCGAGCGAGTGCTCGTCAGCGGAAACAGCATCTTCAAGCTGGGCATTCCACTCCGTTCGACGATCGAGCCGTGGAAGGTGGCGGGCGGCTACCGGTTCCATGTGTCGCCGCGCATCATTCCCTATGCCGGCGCCGGCATCGACGTCGTATCACTACGCGGAAGAGTCCGACTTCGCGACGCCGGAGGAGAACTTCGACGGCGACGGCACGGGCCCGCTGTACCAGTTCGGCGTCGAAGTCCGCGTCCACCGATGGGTCGGCATCACGGTTGGCGGCGAACTGTCGCAGGTGACCGGCATTCTCGGCAACGGCGGCCTGTCGCAGCTCTACACGTCAGGCGGGCTGGAAGAAGGCAGAGACGGCGAGGACGACCTCGGCGGCTGGGCGTTCCAGTTCAGGGTTGTCGTCGGGGTCGGTGCCCGGCCTGAGCAAGCGCCGGACCTACAGAGGTAGGCCGCGCCTATCGGGTACGGAGCGGCGCACCTTTTCAGGGTGCAGCAACTCGGGCAAGGCTTATGTCAGTGGGACGAATTCCGCCAACACTTCGGCGAGTTCCTGCACGGCGCCGCATACGGCCGCTACGAGTCCGAGCTTCGCCGGCAGACGGGCGAGCTGAACGATCTCTTCCTGCTGCTGTGCTTCATGGAAGCGACCGCGCTGCCCAACCCGGCGACGCTGTATCTGCTCGAGGTCTACCCGTACCTCCTCGAGCAGTTCCACATCTGGCACCAGCGCATGGGCATCGAGCATTCGCCGATCGGCAGCCTGCCGTGCTGCTGAGCACGCTCGACGATCTGCTCGCCCAGCAGGTCGTCTTCTTCGGCGGGAAGGGCGGCGTCGGGAAGACCACCTGCTCGGCGGCGTTCGCCCTGGCGGCCAGCCGCCGCGGGCGCAGGGTCCTGCTGGTCTCGACCGATCCGGCCCACTCGACCGCCGACATCTTCGAGCAGCCGATCGGGCCGAGCGAGCGGGAGATCCTGCCGCGGCCTGACCGCGGTCGAGATCGACGCCGAACAGGAGGCGCGCCGCTACATCGGCGACGTGAAGCGCGACATCGAGCGGATGTTCAGCCCGAGCGTCATCAAGCAGGCCCACCGGCAGATCGACATGGCCGCGGCGTCGCCCGGGCTCTCCGAAGTCGCGCTGCTCGATCGGATGATCGACCTCATCGTCGGCCGCGCCGCCGACTACGATCTCGTCGTGTTCGACACGGCGCCGACCGGCCACACGCTGCAGCTGCTGCGGATGCCGGAAGCGATCACGACGTGGATCCAGGCGCTGGTCCGGCACCGCCGCGCGATGGTGGAGATCGATCGCGGGCAGCGAGCAGACCGCCGAGGCGGCGGCGAAAGCCGACCCGGTGCTCGGGGCGCTGGAGCGGCGCCACGAGCGCGTCGGCCGGCTGCGCAGCATCATGACGGATCGGCGGCGGACGTCGTTCGTGCTGGTGATGCTGCCGGAGCGCCTGGTCATCGACGAGACCGCGCGGGCCGCCGAACTCCTGGCCGACGCCGGCGATCGACCTCGGCGGGCTGGTCGTCAACCGCGTGCTGCCGGACGATCTCGAAGGCGAGTTCTTCCTGTCGCGCAAGGCGCAGGAGCGGACCTACCTGGACGAGATCGAGCGCCGCTTCAAGCGGTTGCCGCGAGTGATCGTCCGCCAGCTGCCGCGCGACGTCTACGGCACCGAGCCGCTCACGCTGATCAGCGAACAGTTGATGACCTCAGCGAGATCTCAGATCTGAGGATCTCAGGATCTGAGGATTTGCGGTCAGGTCTTCAAGTCCTGAGATCCTGCAAATCCTGAGATCCTCAAATCACGCCATTCACCCCCGGGTGTATCATCGAAGTGATGGCCATGGGCCTGAATCGCCGGATCCGGCGTTTCGCTCTTTTCGGGGTGGTGCTGCACGCGCTGCTCGTCGCGGCAGCGCCGTTCGAGCACCACGACCTGATCTGCCATCTCAAGACCCCCCAGCACTGCACCTCCTGCACGTCCAGCCCGGTCGGATCGAGCGCCGAAACGCATGCGACGCCAGGCGCCGCGGTGCTGCGCGACGCGGGCTCCGCCGCCGCGTCCGATCCCATCTCCGAGAGCGCTCTTCTCGCCGTCCGCAACAGCGGCCGTTCGCCGCCCGCCTCCGCCTGAAATCCAAGAAAGACGAGGAGACGCTCGGGGCGTAAGCGCGCCCGTGGCCGCGGCTCCCGTCCGACAACAGATTTCCGTCTGGAGGGTTTATGCGGACAGCTCGTGCGGCGTGTGCCGGCGCGTCTTTCTGCTTGTGCATGGGCCTGGCGGCGAGCGCGAGGGCGCAGCAGCCGCCGGCCGATGCGGCGGCGGCGCAGGCGCTGCGCGCCGAGATCGACCAACTGCGAAGTGATTTTACGGCGCGCCTCGCGGCGCTCGAGACGAAGCTGGCCGCCATGACGCGGCGAGACGCCTCCTCCGGCGCTGCCGCCGCCGCCACCGGCCGCGGCTCAGGGCGCACAGCCAACCGTCGACCGTGCCGCCGGGCGCAGAGGGCGCCGGCGGGCCGAGCGGGTCCCTGCCGGTCTACGGCAACGTCAGCGCCGCGTCGAAGATCTTCAACCCCGACATCGCCGTGATCGGCAACTTCGTCGGCGTCGGCGGCAGAAACGAGGTCCGTCCCGAGCGGTCGCTCGAGATGCGCGAGGCGGAAGCGTCCTTCCAGGCGGTCGTCGATCCGTATGCCCGCGCCGACTTCTTCATGGCCTTCGGCCGAGGAGGGCGTGGATCTCGAAGAAGGCTTCGTCACCTTCCCGACGCTGCCGGCGGACTGCTGCTGAAGGTCGGAAAGATGCGCGCCGGCGTTCGGCAAGGTGAACACGTTCCACACGCACCAGATGCCGTGGCCCGACCGGCCGCTCGTCACCGAGAACCTCGTCGGCGGCGAAGAGGGGATTGCGGACGCCGGGTTCTCGGTGGCGGGGCTGATTCCCAACCGATGGCTGTTCCTCGAGGCGACCGGCCAGGTGTACCGCGGCGACGCCGACGGCATTTTCGCCGCGACGCGCCGAGGCGATCTTGAGCTACGCGGGCCGGCTCCGCGGCTACCACGACATCACCGAGTCCACCAACGTCGATCTCGGCGGGTCGGTGATGCTCGGGCACACCGCGCCGGCGTCGTCGAGGCCGACTTCGGTCCGACACACACGACCACGCTGTACGGATTCGACGCGACGGTCCGCTGGCGGCCGCTGCAGCGGTCGATCTATCGATCGTTCATCGGCCGCTCGGAGGTGGTCTGGAGCCGGCGCGAGCGCTCGGCCGGCCGCAGCGACAGCTCCGGGTTCTATGTCTCGGGCGACTACCAGTTCGCGCGCCGGTGGTTCGCCGGCGGCCGGCTCGATCGATCGGATCGGCTCGACGAAGACGCGCTCCGCGACAAGTCCTAGTCCGCGCTGATTACGTTCTGGCCGAGCGAGTTCAGCCAGCTGCGCGGCCAGTACCGGCGGACGAACTATGCCGACGGCCCGCCGCCAACGAATTCCTGTTCCAGTTCCAGTTCTCGATCGGCGCCCACGGCGCTCACCCGTTTTAACTGAGGGATTCCATGAAGAAAGATCATCGCGTCGTTGCTCGCGTCGCTGCTCACTGCGTCGCGGACGCGGCCCGCGTCCGCGCGCAGGGCAAGCTCAACGTCGTCGCGACGACCGAGGACCTCGCCACCATCGCGCGCGAAGTCGGCGGCGACCGTGTCGGAGGTGGAGTCGATCGCGCGCGGCTATCAGGATCCGCACTTCGTCGAGGCGAAGCCGAGCTTCATCCTGCGGCTGCAGCGCGCCGACCTGCTCGTCGTGGTCGGGCGCGAGCTGGAGATCGGCTGGCTGCCGCCGCTCGTGCAGCAGAGCCGCAACGCGAAGATCCAGCCGGGCGCCCGGCTACCTGGACGCCTCGCTGCAGGCGCGGATTCTCGACATCCCGCAAGGCCAGGTCACGCGGGCGATGGGCGACGTGCACCCGCAGGGCAACCCGCACTACTGGCTCGATCCGGAGAACGGCAAGGTGATCGCGCGTGCGGTTGCCGGCAAGCTGTCGGAGCTGCGGCCCGGCGACAAGGCGTACTTCGACCAGCGCCTGGCCGACTTCTCGCGGCGCATCGACGAAGCGGAGAAGGGGTGGCTGGCGACGCTGGCGCCCTTCAAGGGGCTGAAGGTCGTCACCTATCACCGCTCGTATACGAACTTCGCCGACCGCTTCGGCCTCGAGGTCGATCGGCTACGTCGAGCCGCGGCCCGGAATCCCGCCGACGCCGCAACACACCCTCGACCTGGTCAACGAAATGAACCGGCAGAACGTGAAGCTGATCCTGGTCGAGCCGTACTTCGACCTGAAGACGCCGCAATGCGATCGCCCGCCAGACCGGTGGACAGGTCGTCGTGCTGCCGCCGTCGGTTGGCGGCACGAAGGACGTGCCCGATTACTTCAAGCTGTTCGACAACGACGTCAAGCTCTTCGCCGACGCCCGCAAGGGCGGGGCGAAGTAGGACGCATGGACACCTGAGCATTCTCGAGTTCCTGGCGCCGCCGTTCGCGGCCAGCCTGATCCTGACCGGTATCCACGCCTACCTCGGCGTGCACGTCGTCGAGCGCGGCGTGATTTTCGTCGACCTGTCGCTGGCGCAGATTGCCGCGCTCGGCGCGGCGATCGCGCTGCTGCTGCCGATTTCCGGCGGCGACGCGCACGCGCCGGTCGTCTACTGGATCAGCCTGGCGTTCACGTTCATCGGGGCGGTGATCTTCTCGACGATCCGCATCCGCCGCGCGCGCATTCCGCAGGAGGCGATGATCGGGATCTGCTACGCCGTGGCGTCGGCGGCCGCGATCCTGGCGATGAGCAAGGCGACGTCGGAGAGCGAGCACCTGAAGGACATGCTGGTCGGGAACATCCTCGCCGTGTCGTGGGCCGAGGTCGGCAAGACCGCGCTGCTCTACGGCGCGGTCGGCGCGTTTCACTTCGTCTTCCGGCGACAGTTCCTCGCGATCTCGATGAATCCCGACAGCGGCCGAGGCGCGCGGGGTGTCGGTCCGCCTCTGGGATTTCCTCTTCTACGCGTCGTTCGGCTTCGTCGTCACTTCGTCGGTGTCGATTGCCGGCGTGCTGCTGGTGTTCTGCTACCTGATCGTGCCGTCGGTGGCGCGCGATGCTGTACGCTGACCGGATCGGCGCGCGGCTCGCGATCGGCTGGTCGATGGGCACGCTCGTTTCGGCGCTCGGCGTGTATCTGTCGCTCGTGCTCGACCTGCCGACCGGCGCGACGATCGTCTGCACGTTCGGCGTGGTTCTCATCCTGATGGCGGTCTTCCGGCCCCTGATCCTGCGGCAGGTCCATGCAGTGTCGTAACTGCGGCATCGAGATCGCCGACAAGGCGCTGATCTGCTATCGCTGCGGCACGGCCACCACCGAAGCGAAGTACAAGCCGGTGCCGATCAAGGCGCGCCGCATGCCGATGGGGCTCATCACCGCGCTGACCGCGGCGGCGGCGCTGGCGGCGGCCATGCTGTTACTACGCGTGCTAGGCTGTAGAAGGACTCAGAAATTCACTGACAATTTGATCGTAAATTGAACCACGTATGAATGCTGCGCTTCGTCACGACTGGACCGTCCCCGAAATCGAAGCCATCTACACCGCGCCGCTGCCGGATCTCGATCTTCCGCGCCCAGACCGTGCATCGCGCGCATCACCGCGCGGACGAGGTGCAGGGGTGCATGCTCCTCAGCATCAAGACCGGCGGCTGTCCGGAGGACTGCGCGTACTGTCCGCAGTCGGCGCATTACCAGACCGGCGTGACGCGCACGTGAGCTCGTCAGCCTCGACGAGCTGACGGCGGCCGCGACCAGCGCACGCGAGCAGGGGGCGACGCGGTTCTGCATGGGCGCCGCCTGGCGCGACGTGCCCGACGGCGCGCCGTTCGAGCGGGTGCTCGAGATGGTCCGCGTGGTGCGGGGGCTCGGGCATGGAGGCGTGCTGCACGCTCGGCATGCTGACGCAGCCGCAAGCCGACGCGCTCGCCGCAGCGGGGCTCACCGCCTACAACCACAACCTCGATACCTCGCCGGAGTTCTACGGGAACATCATCACGACGCGCACCTACGACGATCGGCTGCAGACGCTCGGCGCGCGTGCGCCGCGCCGGGATCACCGTCTGCTGCGGCGGCATCATCGGGATGGGCGAGGATCGACGGACCGCTGCCGGCTGCTGCACCAGCTGGCGTCGCTCGATCCGCATCCGGAAAGCGTGCCGATCAACCTGCTGGTCCGCGTCGACGGCACGCCGCTGGCGGATGTCCGCCCGAGGATCCGCTCGAGCTGGTGCGGACGATCGCGACGGCCCGCATCCTGATGCCCGCGTCATTCGTCAGGCTGAGCGCGGGCCGCCTGTCGCTCACCGACGAGGCCCAGGCGTTGTGCTTCCTCGCCGGCGCGAACTCGGTCTTCCTCGGCGATCGGCTGTTGACGACGCCGAATCCGGGCCAGACCCACGACGAGCAGCTGCTCGCGCGCCTCGGCATGCGGCTGACGCCGGAACGGGCCGCTGCGGCGAATGCCGGTTGATCGAAGGCGCGTTCGTCTCGCGGCCGTCCTCTGGCTGCTCTTCGCGTTCGTCGTCTGGAACGTGGTCTTCGATCGCATCCTCGTCATCGAAGGACGCGCCTACGTCCACGCCGCCGCTGTCGCCGTCTCGAAGTCCGCGCCGTATGTGCTCGCCGGCCCGTGGATGGGCGCCGCGCAGTCGCGCGCGCTGTGGACCGCGACTGCCGCGGCCGGCGCAGTGCTGATGGTGGGTTTGGTGGGAATCGCGGCCGCCCTCGTCCCAGGGGAACGCGGCCGCCAGCCGCGACGATGAAATTTACAATTTACAATTTAAAATTGTAAATTTTCAATTGTAAATTGAGCTGCTGTGCCATTGATCCATCCTCTCATCCACGACTGGAACGCCGGCGAGGCGTCCGGCGCGCCGGCGGTGATGCTGGACGACGAGACGCTGCGCGACGGACTGCAGTCGCCGTCGGTGCGCGACGCCGGCGATCGAGGAGAAGCTCGCATCTGCCACCTGATGGACGAGCTCGGGATCGACACCGCCGACATCGGCCTGCCCGGCGCCGGCCCGCACGTCGTCGCGCGACGTCGAGCGCCTGGCGCGCGAGATCGCCGAGCGGCGGCTGACGATCGCGCGCCAACTGCGCGGCGCGGACGCGTCGATCGCCGACATCCGGCCGATCGTCGACGATCTCGCAGCGGACCGGCGTGCCGATCGAGTGCTGCGCGTTCATCGGCTCGAGCCCGATCCGCCAGTACGCCGAGGGCTGGACGATCGACGTTCCTGCAGCGGCCACCGAGGAGGCGATCGGCTTCGCGGTCGAAGCGAAGGCCTGCCGGTGATGTACGTCACCGAGGACACGACGCGCGCCGATCCCGGCGTCGCTGCGCGCGCTCGTACACGACCGCGATCCGCGCCGGCGCGTCGCGCCTGTGCATCGCCGACACGGTCGGGCACGCGACGCCGGAGGGCGCGCGGGCCTGGTCCGCTTCGTCGCGCGAGCGTGGTCGACGAGCCGGCGGCGAGCGTCGGCATCGACTGGCACGGCCACCGCGACCGCGGCTTCGGCGTCGTCAACGCGCTCGCGGCGTCGGAGGCGGGCGCGACCCGGCTGCACGGCACGGCGCTCGGCATCGGCGAGCGCGTGCGGCAACACGCCGATCGACCTGCTGCTGGTCAACCTGGAGCTGCTGCGGCTGCGATCGAGCGCGATCTGTCGACGCTGCCGAGCTACTGCGAGGCGGTCTCGCGAGGCGAGCGGCGTGCCGATCCCGGCCAACTATCCGGTGGTCGGCCGCGACGCGTTCCGCACCGCCACCGGCGTCCACGCCGCGGCGGTCATCAAGGCGTTCCGGAAGGACGATCGCTCGCTGATGGACGCGGTGTACTGCGGCCGTGCCGGCGACGCTCGTCGGCCGCGCGCAGCAGATCGAGGTCGGCCCGATGTCGGGCAAGTCGAACGTCGTCTACTGGCTCGAGAGCCGGGGCCTGCCTGCGACCGACGACGTCGTCGACCGGATCTTCAGTGCCGCGAAGGCCTCGAACCGCACGCTCACACCCGAGCAGATTCAGAAGATTCTGGACGAGGCGAAGTCGGGCGCTTCGTAAAAGCCAGCCACGAAAGCGCGAAAACACGAAAAAGAACGAAAAGCTTCAACACGGACACGAGGGGTGCGACTGGCCGCGACCACGTGCGGACGAAATCGATCGAAATCACGGCTTTGAACTGCGGTTCTCCATCGGCGCGCTTCCCGTGTCGCACCACGTTTAACCGTTCGTGATCCGTTCGTGTCCGTCGTGTCTGTGAGCTTTTACTTAGCTCGGAGAATCTGTTCGAAGAGGTCCACCGCGCGGGGATCCTTTGATTGGCCGAGCCAGAACATGGCTTGCCGTCGGACTTCCGGGAGGCGGTGGTTGCGGGCGAGGTCGATGAGCAGCGGGACGCCTTCGCCGCGCGGCAGCTGGCTCAGGGCGAACACGGCGCGCCGTTTCACCTCCAGCTCCGGATCGTCGCTCACCGCGCTGCCGATGGTCCGCAGCGCTTCGTCGCCGGCGCGCTGCGACAGCCAGAACAGGGCCTGGCTGCGGATGCGTGTCCGCTGGTCGGCGCGCGCGAGCGTGATGAGCGTCTTCGAGGCCGCGTCGCCCGGGTGCAGCGCCAGCGCCGAGAGCGCCGGCATGTGGACGGCGTTGAGCCGCGCCGACGCGTCGCTCGGCGATCGAACCAGCGTCGCCAGCCACGCCACGCTCTCGTCCACGCCGACGCCGGTCAGCGGCGCCACCGCGACCCCGTCCGCGTCGACGTCGCAGTCCAGCGAGAAGATCCGCACACGGGTCACCGACCCGTTCTCGATCCGCGCGAAGACACGCATCTCGGACGGCGGCTCGATCACGATCCGCGCCGGCGCCGGTTGCGAGTCACTGGTCAGAAAGACCCCGTCGCCGCCCTCCAGCCGGCAGCGTCCGCAGCAATCACCGCCGCGCGACGCGTCGAAACAGCACATGTGCCTCGACCCGCCAACCGTCGCCACGCGATACTCGATCCAGGTCGCCCCGCCCTTCGCCGCGACCGCGTCGACCCGCTGCTGCAGCGTCTGTGCCGCCGCCGCGTCCGCGGCGAGCACGATCGTGATGGCGGCCAGCACCCTACGGAGTCCACCGAGCACTCTACGGGCCGCCGAGCACTCTACGGGTGCCACCGAGCACCCTGCGAGATGCCACCGAGCACCCTCACTTCAGTAGTTCCAGCATGTAGTCCGTGGCTTCCTTCGACTTCATCACCGAGAGCCGCTCGACGATGTGCCGTTTCATGGCCGGGTCCTTTTCGGCGCGCGCCAGAGCGACCAGCACGCCGGCGTTCTGTTGAATGATCAGCGCGTCGATGACCTCCGAGCGGACTTCGGGATTGGTGTCGCTGGTGTAGATGGACCGCAGCGTGTCGCTCGTCTTCGCCGATCCCATCGCGCCGAGGTTGCGGATTGCCGTGCCGCGAGCGCCGGATCCTTTTCCGACGTGGCGAGCTTGGTCAGCGAGCCGACGTTGCCGCTCGCCAGCATCCCGCGAATGATCTGGTCTTGACCTCCGCCGACGTCTCGCTCTGATAGAGCTCGTCGAGCTCCGCCGTCGCGTTCATCGCGCCGAGCGACCGCACCGCTTCGCCGCGCAGCTCGGGCGCGTCTCGGACTTCGCGAGAGCCGAGCAGCCGCTGCCGGTCTCCGGCCGCGCCGAAGCTGCGGATGATGGCCCGCTTCACCGCCAGGTCGGTCGTCGGCGATACGCATCGTCGAGCACCTGCCGGTTCTCGGGCCGCCGATCGCCCCGAGATAGCGGATGGCGCGCAGCTGCAGGTCCGGGTTGAGGCTGCCCTTGGCGGCCCCCGCGATGATGTCGCGGGCGCGCGAGGAGCGGCTCTGGCTCAGGACGAAGAGCGCGTTTTCCTTGACGCGGACGGTGCTCGGGCCGGCGAGCAGCTGCTCGACCATCGGGATGGCGCGGTCGGGATCGCTGTTCATCAGCCCGCGCAGCGCCAGCAGCTTCAGCTCCTCGCTCGCCTGGCCGTCGGGCGAAACCTGGTCTGCCGGAAGCCTGGCGGATCTCGACATCGAGCGCCTGCGCGTCCTTGGCCCAGCGGCTCTGCGGAAAGCGTTTCCGCATATCCGCGAGCGTCGCGAGCGCGTCGGCGCGCTGATCGAGCTTCCACTGCGCGTACGCCTTCCAGTAGAGCGCGGCGTCGGCCCGCGTGCTGTTCGGCGCGGCGGCAACGCGATCGAGCGACTCGAGCGCGCGTTCGTAGCGGCCGGAATCGATCAGCTCACGAGCCTCATCGTACCTCCGTCCGCGTTGCGCGATCCGTCGCCGCGCGGCCGCGGCGCCGGGCTACGGCCTCGGCGCCGGCTGGTAGGCGAAGTCCGGCGGCGAAGCGATCGGCGCGAAGGCAGCGGCGGCGGCAGCGGAGGCAAGGGCCATCGGGAGGTCGGGCGCGGCGGCACAGCGAGCGCGACGGGAAGCGTGGCAGGTCGGGGTTGGAAGCAGGGCGGCGGCACCGGCTGGGCCGACGCCACGTGGCCGGCGAGGACGAGTGAGCAGACCAAAGACAGCGGCACACATTCTGGTCATATCGTGTTCCTGGGTGCAGGTGAGGCGGGCTCGCGCTCGCGCAGCCGATCCGAGAGCACGCGCACTCGGAAGAGCAGGGCGGCAGCGTCGAGCCGCAGACGAATTTGATCGAGCTCCTGCGGCGTCAGCGTCGCCGGGCCGTGCACGAGCTCGAGAAGATTCCGTTCGAGCTCGTCGAGCACCGCGGCGACCATTTCGTCACCCGCGGCTGTCGACGCATCCCGATACAGGCGGTTCGCCGAAATGAGGTCGGCCGCCCCCTGCTGCTGTGTGCTGACATTGGCCGGCTGCTCGGCGGTGCCGTAGGCGTTCACGAAGTCGAGGAGCACGCGTTCCGACTCCTCGAGGTGATCGCCCACGGCGGCGCGCCGGACCCGCTCGCCTGCATCGGCGTCGGCGTCGGTTCGGTCGCGGCGCTCGTCGGCTGGACCTGAGGATCGCTGGCCGCCACGGGCGCCCCGCGACGAATGCGGCCAGCACCAGCACCGCCGTCGCACCTGCAAGGGCCAGGCGGTGCGGGCGGGTCCAGACGGCCCACCATGGCGCTTCCTGCTCGGGCAGCTGATGACGGATCTGCTGCCAGACTTCCAGGCCGTACTGATCCCCGCGTTCGGGCACGTCCGGGTTCGGTGACGAGCGCCAGGCTTGTGGCGATGTCGCCGTAGAGCGCGCGGCACGACGTGCAGTCGGCAAGATGCTGGTCGACCTGCACGCGGCGGCGATGCTCGCCGTAGTAGTAAAGAATCAGGTCGTCTTCGGTGTAGTGCATGTCCATTCAACGCCGACCCTGAAAGGGTCGGCCTACCGGTTCAACCGTTTCCATATGAGTGCAGCGCGAGGCGTAGCTTCTTCACGGCTCGGAATACCGCGTGCTTCGACGCGCTCGTGCCGAGGCCGAGCGTGCGGCCAATCTCCTCGATGGAACGCCCCTCGTGGTGCCTGAGCGCGAAAGCCGCCCGCTCCAGCGGGGTCAGCGCCCCGAGCGCTTCGTCCACCCGGTCCTGCACCTCGCGGCTTTCGGCCAGCCGCTGCGGATCGGGCGTTCCGGCCTGAATCGGCGCCGCCTCGTCGAGCGGATCGCTGACCCGCTGCTGCCTGGCATGCCGCGTCCGCATCACGTCCACCGCGCAGTTCGCGACGATGCGGTGGAGCCAGGTGGCGAAGTTGGCCCGCGCCTCGAAGCGGCCCAGCTGGCGGTAGGCCCTCAGAAAACTCTCCTGCACGACATCCTCGGCATCCTGCTCGTTGCGCGTCATCCGGAAGGCCAGTTGAAACGCACGCCGGCTGTGCCGCTCCACGAGGGCGCGGAAAGCCTCGCCGTCGCCCTGCTGAGCGCGGGCCAGGACGGCTGCTGCGTCGCTCGCGTCCATCCGAACAGCTTAGACGGGCTTGCGGCTCAGGGGGTTAGCGGAGGGTATGCGGGCCTGATGTGTAGAGGAATTAGGAATTAGGAATTTGGAATTAGGAATTCGAGTGGCTTTCCAGAGGCCATTCCGAATTCCTAATTCTCAATTCCGGTAATTCTACGTTTAGCGCCCTTCGGCCTCATTGAAGCGCTCTTCCAGGGCAAGGGCTTCGGGGGTGGGATTCCGCTTGATCACCCGGGCGAGCAGGCGGCGGCCTTCCTCGCGGGATCCTGATACGTATTCGAGCGCTGCGAGGCGGACCTGGGCGGCTGCGGCGTCGGCGTTCTCGGCCCGTGCCATTCCGGACAGGGCGGCCTTTGCCTCGTCGTACCGACCCTGCGACCCGTAGAAGTCGGCCAGGGCAAGCGACGAATGAAGCGTCTGCGCGCCGCGATCGGCCGCTCGCCGGAAAAACGCTTCCGCTGCGTCGGGGCGGTCGGTAGCGAGATAGATCGCCGCAAGGGCCCGGTTGGTGAGTTCGTCTTCCGGGGCGGCGTCGTACGCGTGTTTCAGCTGTGCCTCCGCTTCCTCCACTCGGTCCGAATCGAGAAGGAACGCGGCGTAAGTCGTACGAGCTTCGACCAGATTGGGGTCGGCAGCGACCGCGTCCATGAACGCGCGGTCCGCGCCGGCGGTGTCGTTCGCCCGGTCCTTGATTTCGGCGATGGCGACCAGGACGCGCGCTTCTTTCCGGGTGTCGCTGAGCAGCGACAGGCGTGCGATCGCTTCGTCGGTCTGCCGCAGTTCCGCCAGTGCGCGCGCGGCGATGAGCTGCGCGTCGAGGTTCCCGGGGTCGCGCTCGAGCACCTGCTCGGCGCGCACCTGCGCGAGGTCGTCCATGCCTGCCTTGAGCAGCAGGCGCGCGGCATCGAGACGCGGCTCGACGTCAGCAGGATCCAGATCGACGGCCTTCGTGAACGAGCGGTAGGCTGCACCGGCATCTCCGGCGGCCAGATGGGCGAGCCCGAGCTTACGGTAAGCCGACGACGAATCTGGCGTCTGCTTGATGGCGTTGAGGTATTGAATCGCCGCCGCGTAGTTGCGGCCCTCGGCGACGAACCCGTCGCCGGCCTTGATGAACCGGTCGGCCTTGGTCTGCCCCGTGCTGCAGCCGGCGCACGCGATTCCGACACAGAAGACAACCGCGACAAACGCGACGACATCGAACCTCCTACAAGCAACGGTGTGAGCCGCGGCAGCAGCGCGCCCGCAAACGACAGCCCTTGCGCCGCCGCGTCGTTTGCGTCGCCGGCGATCGGCACCACGATCCGCACGAGCGCGGCCTCGCTCCGTCCGCTGCGGACGCGCTCGAACAGGCCGTAAACCTTGCTCCGGACTTCGCTGGCGACGACGCGTCCCTGCAATTGGTACCAGTAGAAGACGACCACCCGATCGAGGTTCTTCTGCATCGTCACGCGGCGGACCGAGCCGTCGCGCAACGGCACGGTGGTGACGTCGACAGGCTCCCAGCCGGTTCCGGGCAGGCAGTGAAGCGGCGAATGGATGCTGGCCCCTGGCCGTTGTGCGCCGTAGTAGGCGACGTACAAGCTGACATCCGGCCCGGCTTGCGCTGAATAAGTCCGCGTGAGATACGCGTCGGCCCCGAGCTGTGCGGCCGTCGCCGCGTCGAGCGCGCCGTCGTCGAACCCCGTCCAGGTCCCTATCGCATAGGGCAGTTGCGCAATGGGCGGCACGTCCGGCGAGCTCGACTGTGCCGGCCTTGCCAACACGGCCGTGGCGGCGAGGATCAAGACGAGGATCAGGCCTCGACTCTCGCTCATGCCGGTTCTCCAACGAGCTCGGCTTGTGCGCCCGCTCGGCAGAGCGGCGCGCTGGAGCGCCATCAACAGGACGAGGGCAGCGAGGAACGTGACCCAGCCCATGAAGGAATGGAGTTCGGCGTCCGGCGCGCGACCGACCGCTTCAGCGAAAACGCCTGTCGCGGCCACCCTCAGGCCATTCATGAACACGGCGATCGGCAGCGTCATGACCACGAGCAGGGTGCGCCTGGCGAGCGTTGGCTCGGTGGCCCACGCCAGCAGCACGCCTACGGCCCCCAACGAGACGGCCGATCGCAGGCCGCTGCATGCCTCGGCGACCTGGAGTGTCGCCGACGGCAACGTCAGCAAATTGCCGTCGCGATAGACGGGAATCGCCATCAGGCCGAGCGCGACTTCCGCGACTCGCGACGCCGCGAGCTGCAGGGGCAACGTGACCTCGTTCACCACCAGTGTGGGCAGCGGAATCGCCATCAGGAGAAAGGCGAGCGGCGCGGCCATCTCCCGTGTCGCGCGGCTTCCGGCCAGCGACCACACAGCACCTGCGACGAGCACCACGAAGGAGACGCGGGTGAGGAAGAGGTCCGAGCCGAGTTGACCGACTACGAAAAGCAACGCGCCTAACGCAAAAAGGCCGAGGCCCGCCAGGCCCCGGCCTTCCGCGCTTGATGCTTTGACGAAAGCGGCCAGCGACGGATGGCCACGACAATCGCCGTGGTCGCGAGGATCAGCCCGTACGAGCTTCCGCGCTCGACATCCACTCCTGGACGAGGGCTGTCGACGTCGAGCGATAAATCCAGCGCGAACCCAATCCCGACGGGTGCCAGGATCAGGATTTGCCGCAGCCGCCTGTTCATTTGCGACGACGCCGTCGGTGCTGCGAGCACGCCGACGACGCCGGTGGCCATCAGCAACAACGACGCGGGTTCGGGCGAGTGCGCCAGCCCGCCTGGATCGAAGGCGCCACCGCCAGATCGTCCCGGTGCCGCCGTTGTCGAGGCTGACGGGAGCGCCGCCGACCAGATCACCGACTGACGGCGTGTGGTCAGCTGAACACCGGTGCGGCTGGTGCTGCGGGGACCGCGCTTCCGCCGCCGCCGCCACCGCTGTTATTGCCGGAACCGCCGCCGTTGCCGCCCTGCGTCGCGCGGGGTGGGCACGGACCGCTGGCGGCTGAGGCCGGTCGGGTGGCGCGCGCTCCGGCCGAGACGCCATACCCCGACCCCGGCATCGAAATCGATCCCCCACCACTACGGCTGCGGGAGGATGTCGGCGTCAGGCGGGTGGCGGACGTCCTGGCCCACCATGCGGCGCTCCCAGCGCTCCCAGCGCGGCTGTTGCCGCGGTTCGCCTATGCTCCTCCGGCTGCGCTGCCACGCCGAGCGCGACCGTTCCATCTAGCTCGTGGGCGATGTCCGAACCGGTGCCGCGGCTTCCGTCGCGGTAGCCAGCC
>CAVREM010000054.1:0-51472 GCA_963720005.1 uncultured Acidobacteriota bacterium
ACATCGACACCAACCAGATCGCCGGCGCGGTGACGCTCATCGCGCGCAAGGGCAAGGTCGTGCATCACGAGGCGCAGGGCTGGCGCTACAAGGAAGAGAACCAGCCGATGCAGAAGGACACGATCTTCACGCTGATGTCGATGACCAAGCCGATCGTGTCCACGGCGCTGATGATGCTCTGGGAAGACGGCAAGTTCATGCTCGACGACCCGATCTCGAAGTTCCTGCCGTCGTACAAGGACCAGATGGTCCTCGAGAACGGGCAACTGGTGAAGCCGGCGCGCCCGGTCACCGTCCGCCACATCCTCACGCATACCTCGGGGCTTGGTTTAAACCCGCTGAAGCCGGCGGCCGCAACGGAAGGCACGCCGGCGGCCTCGGCCCCGCCACAGCCAGCCGACGCCCCTCGAGCCTTGCCGAAATGGTCGAACGCGCGGCGCATACCGCTGCATTTCCATCCCGGCGACCGCTGGGAGTACGGCGACTCGACTGACTACGTGGCCGTCCTGGTCGAGAAAATCTCCGGCCAGTCGATCGACGACTTCCTCCGCACGCGGATTTTCGAGCCGCTCGGGATGCGCGACACGCACTACAACGTGCCGCGGGAGAAAGTGAACAGGACCTCCGCGGTCTACCGGCCGCTCGAGAACGGCAAGATTGAGCTCTTCCGCAAGCCGGAGTTCCGCGAGCCGACGTTTGGCCGCGGCATCGCCGGCCTCAATGGCACCGCCGGCGACTACTTCAAGTTCACGCAGATGCTGCTGAATGGCGGCGAGTACAACGGCCATCGCCTGCTCGGCCGGATGACCGTCGACATGATGTTCTCGAACCACATCGGCACCGGCCCCGCGAAGCGCGTCGGCGTGCGCGGCGACGGCTACGGCTTCGGCCTCGGCGGCGCCGTGCTGACCGACCCGGCGAAGGCGCCCGACGCGCTGTCGATCGGAACCTGGTCATGGGGCGGCGCCTGGGGAACGGTCTTCTGGATCGATCCGGTCGAGGAGCTGATCCCGATCATGCTGATCCAGATCACCTCGTACAGCCACTTCAACATCCGCCCGCTCTTCTCGGTGGTCGCCTCGCAGGCGGTGGTCGACAGCCTCGCGGATCAGAAGCCGAAGGTGATGGGGTACGACACGCCCGCTGATTGCGGGCGGGCACGGGCACGGAGGCGGAGGCCACGGTTCAACACGGAGCCGCGGAGTCACGAAGGACGCACGGAGAAAACACTGTGTAAGTCAGCGCCGCACGCGCTGGCCGACGGTGAGGGCTCGCTATACCGTGATTCTGCGAGCCCTCTCGCCGTCGGCAGCCCGCTCGCAGGCTTTGCCAAGTCTTCTCGTGTGGTTTCCGTGTCTCGCGGCTACATGTTGAGCCGTGTCTCCGTATCTCCGTGCCCGGCACAATTCATCGATAGCAGATATCCCCAGAAACTGAAATACTGCTCTCGATCCCTTCGACCAGAGAGAAGCCGTCATCGTCGCCAGTTCGCGTACGCCTCTGGCCAAGTCGCAGCGCGGGTCGTTCAACATTACGCGGCCGGACGACCTGGCCGCGCACGCGATTCGACACGCCCTGGGCAAGGTCGCGGCGGTCGACCTGGCGGAAGTGGAAGAAGTCGTGCTCGGCTGCGGGCAGCCGCACGGGCCGGCCGGCCACAACATCGCACGCGTCGCCGCGCTGCGGGCGGGCCTCCCGGTCACGACGGCGGCGGTCACCGTGAACCGCTTCTGCAACTCGGGATTGCAGGCGGTCGTGCAGGCGGCGCACCTCGTGCTGAACGAACACGTCGACGTGGCGATCGGCGGCGGCGTCGAGTCGATCACGATGATGGTCCGCGACAGCTCGCCCAACCCGTGGGTTCAGGAGCACGTCCCTGGCGTCTACATGGCGATGGGTGACACGGCGGAAGTCGTCGCGAAGCGTTACAACGTCACCCGCCAGGCGCAGGACGAGTACGCGCTGGTCAGCCAGCAGCGGACCGCCCGCGCGCAGCAGGACGGCTTCTTCCGCGACGAGCTCGCGCCGATGAAGGTGACGCGCGCGATCCTCGACAAGAGGAGCGGCGAGAAGATCGGCGAGGAAGAAGTCTGCGTCGATCGCGACGAATGCAACCGTCCCGATACGACGCTCGAAGGATTGTTGAAGCTCCCGCCGGCGTTCGATACGAAGAGCGGCACCGGCAGCGTCACCGCGGGCAACTCGTCGCAGCTGTCCGACGGCGCGTCGGCAACCGTCGTCATGTCGGCCGAGCGCGCGAAGGCGCTCGGCATCGCACCGCTGCTCGTGTTTCGCGGCTACGCGATCGCCGGCTGCGAGCCCGACGAGATGGGCATCGGCCCGGTCTTCGCGGTCCCGAAGCTGCTCAAGCGCCAGGGTGTCCGGATGGACGATGTGGACGTCTGGGAGCTGAACGAGGCCTTCGCGTCGCAGGTGGTGTACTGCCGCGATCAGCTCGGCATCCCGATGGATCGCCTGAACCCCAATGGCGGCTCGATCGCGATCGGCCACCCGTTCGGCATGACCGGTTCGCGCCTCGTCGGCACGATCGCGTCCGAGATGAAGCGCCGAAAAGCCCGCTACGGCATCGTCACGATGTGCGTCGGCGGCGGACAGGGAGGCGCGGCGCTTATTCGAGCGCGCGTGACGCGCCGACGCATCGTCATGATTGGATAAAGGCAGAGCGCCTGCGGCCATGCCGAGCCGAGGACCCGTCTTTTATCCGAGGCGAGGCATCAGCGTAAGTTCGGGCGCCGGGGGTGGGGCCCCGGCGCCAGTGGAAAAATGATGCGCCGACTGTCACGACTCGCAATCATCCTGATCGTCCTGGTCGGCGCGACCGAGTCGGCGCACGTGCAGAGCACGCCGACAGAGGCGCCGCTCCTCGCCATCATGCATGCCGAGTTGCAGCGCAACCTCACGGCGCTCAAGGCGACACCCGTTCCGGCCTACTTCGTCGGCTACACGGTCCACGACACCCGGTCGACCCGCCTCGCCGCATCGCTTGGCGCGCTGCTGAGGAGCGACCAGGCGCAAAGCCGTGCGGCGTCGGTCGAAGTCCGGGTCGGCGACTACTCCTTCGACAACACGCACCCGCTGCGCGGCGACGGCAACCTGGGTCCCCGGATCACGCGCGTCAACCTGCCGCTGACCGACGCGGACGCACCGATCCGCCTGGAGCTGTGGCGCGGGACCGATCGCGCGTACCGGCAGGCTGCCGAGGCGCTCACACGCGCGCGCACCAACGCCGCCGCGAAGATCAAGGCCGACGATCCCGCACCGGACTTCTCGCGCGAAACGCCTCAGGTCCACGCCGAGCCACCGACGACGTACACCATCGATACCAGCGCCTGGGAGGAGCGGCTGCGCCGGCTCTCGGCGCCGTTCAGCGACGATCCGCTGATCTTCCGCAGCGACGTCTCGCTCTCGGTCGAAGCGACGAACCGCTACTACACCAACAGCGAGGGGTCGCGCATCGCCACCGGCGAGCTGTTCTGCCGCATCATGATCCAGGCGGCGACCAAGTCTGCCGACGGCATGGAGCTGCCGCTCTACAGCAGCTTCTTCTCGAGAACCGTCGACGGCCTGCCCTCCGAATCGGCGCTGCTCGCCGAGGTCCGGTCGATGGTCGACCTGCTCGCGCGGCTGCGGCAGGCGCCCATCGTCGATCCGTTCTCGGGGCCGGCGATCCTGTCCGGGCGCGCCGCCGGCGTGTTCTTCCACGAGATCTTCGGTCATCGCGTGGAGGGCCACCGCCAGAGAAGCGCCGACGATGCGCAGACCTTCGCGAAGCGGGTCGGCCAGTCGGTGCTGCCGTCGTTCCTGAGCGTCGTCTTCGATCCGACGCGGCGGCTGCGCGGCACGACCGAGCTGCACGGCTACTACCAGTTCGACGACGAAGGCGTGAAGGCCAGGCCGGTCACCGTCGTCAACCGGGGCATCCTGCAGACGTTCCTCCTCGGGCGCGCGCCGCTTCAGCGGTTTCCGCAGTCGAACGGCCACGGCCGTGCACAGGCCGGGTTCGTACCGGTGTCGCGCCAGTCGAACCTGATGGTCGAGGCCGACAAGAGCGTCTCGCAGGAACGGCTCGTCGAGATGCTGAAGGAGGAGGCGCGCCGCCAGGGCAAGCCCTTCGGCCTGCTCTTCGACAACATCGAGGGCGGCTTCACGTTCACCGGGCGCTCGACGCCGAACGCATTCAACGTGCTGCCGAACATCGTGTATCGCGTCTACGCCGACGGACGGCCGCTCGAGCTCGTGCGGGGCGTCGATCTCATCGGCACGCCGCTCGCCGCGTTCGGCAAGATCCTGGCCGCGAGCGACGCCATCGACGTCTTCAACGGCCTGTGCGGCGCCGAAAGCGGCAGCGTCCCGGTGTCTGCCTCGTCACCTGCGCTCCTCGTCAGCGAAGTCGAGGTTCAGAAGAAAGCGCAATCGCAGGAAACGCTGCCGATTCTGCCCGCACCCGAGCCAAGGCGGAGGTCGTGACGAATAACACTGTCGTTCGGCGTTCGGCGTTCGGCGTTCGTCGGGCGCTCAACGTTCGTCGGGCGTCGTGGCTGGCGTGTGTTGCGGCGGTCGTTCTGGTCGCTTCCCGGCGCCGCAGGCGCAGGACTCTCCCCTGGTCGCGGCGATGAAGGACGAGCTCGCGCGGTCGATGAGCGGGCTTCGGATCAAGGACGAACCCCCTCCTTATTACATCGAGTACCACGTCGACGAGACGGTCACCATGCGGACGGCGGCGCGGCTGGGCGCGATCGAAGTGCACGAGCCGGGCAGCCGGCTTCGCACGCTGGACGTCGAGGTCCGGGTCGGCGACTACCAGTTCGACAGCTCGCGGTTCGTGACGCAGGGCCGCGGCGGCTTCTCGCCGCAGGGCGAAGGCAGCGCGGTGACGACACTCGATGACAACTACGACGCGATCCGCCATCAGCTGTGGCTGGCGACCGACGCGGCGTACAAGCGCGCGCTCAGCACCTTCGCGCGCAAGAAGGCGGCGTTCCAGAACCGCGCCAACGCCGACCCACTGCCCGACTTCTCGCGCGAAACGCCGGTCACCACGATCCGGCCGACGCCGGCTCGTCCTGCCACAGCCATCGACTGGGTGCAGCGCGTTCGCGATCTGTCGGCGGTGCTCCGATCCACTTCGCAGCTTCAATCCTCGGCGGTCTCGGTCGCCGAGCAGTACGGCACGCACTACTTCCTCAACAGCGAAGGCTTCACGGTGGTGACGCCAATCGAAGATGCGACCTTCGTGGTGAGCGCCGATGCCCAGGCCGACGACGGGATGACGCTCCGCGTCTCGCACCGTCTTTCGGAGAACCGGCTCGAGCAGATGCCGCCGCTCGACGTCCTGATGGCCGACGCGCGGATGGTTGGCGATCGGCTCACCGCCTCTCGAACGGCGGCGCTCGGCGAGGAGTACACCGGGCCGGTGCTGTTTGAAGGTCGGGCGGGCGCCGAGATCCTGGCGCAATCGTTCGTGCCGCTGCTGCTTGCCGAGCGTGGGCCCGACTCGGACAATCCGCGGTTCGCCCGACAACCTTCGACGCCGTTCCTGACGCGGATCGGCCTGCGCGTGATGGCGGAGAGCTTCTCGGTCAGCGACACGCCGTCGCTCAGCCAGTTCGCCGGGCGGCCCGTGCCGGGCGCGTATGAAGTTGACGACGAAGGCGTCCCGGCGCAGGATGTGCCGCTCGTCGAGAACGGCCGTCTGCTGATGCTGCTCACCAACCGGACGCCGAACCGCAACCTGCCGAAGTCGAACGGTCATGCCCGGGGCAACGGCCCGCAGGCCGGCGTCGTGCAGGTGCGGAGCAGCCGCGCGATTCCGGCGGCTGAGATGAAAAAGAAACTCCTGGAGCTGCTTCGCATCCAGGACAAGGAGTTCGGCTACATCGTCCGCGGCATCGACACGCAGTCGACGCCGCAGATCTTCAAGGTCACGCGCGATGGGCGCGAGGAACTGGTCCGCGGCGTGGCCGTCGGCGACGTGGCTCCCTCCGCCTTCCGCGACATCCTCGAAGCCTCCTCGGAGCTGACGCTCTACACGTATCGCACCGGCGGCGGACCTGTTTCGCTGATTGCGCCCGCACTGCTGTTCGAAGAAATCGAGATCGTCGAAACCCGGGACATCCTCCAAAAGCCCCCCGTCGTCCCGTCGCCCTTCTGAGCTCGTTGACGTTCGGGCGTTCGTCGACGAACGTCGAACGCGCGAACGACGAACGGCTGGATGTCGGTTAGGTCCGCGTGAGGACGACCTTCCCGATCACCTTGCGTGACGCCATCATCTGCAGCGCCTCCACGGCGCGGTCGAGCGGAAGCGTGGCCGAGACGTGCGGTTTCAGCTTGCCTTGCTGAAACCACTCGCCGAGCTGCTTCACCCGCCGGGCGAAGCGTTCCGGCTCGCGCCGCGCGAAGTCGCCCCAGAACACGCCGACGATCGAGCATCCCTTCAGCAGCGTGAGGTTGAGCGGAATCCGCGGGATGTCGCCGGCGGCGAACCCGACGACGAGCAGGCGGCCGCGCCAGGCGGTCGACCGCAGCGCCGGCTCGGTGTACGGACCGCCGACGGCATCGTAGACGACGTCGACGCCGCTGGCGCCGGTGATCGCCTTGATCCGCTCGCGCAGATCTTCGGTCGCGTAGTTGATCGTCTCGTCGGCGCCGTGCGCACGGCACGCGGCCAGCTTCTCGTCGCTGGACGCGCAGGCAATCACGCGCGCGCCGAGGACCTTGCCGATTTCCACCGCGGCGAGGCCGACGCCCCCGGCGGCTCCGAGCACGAGCAGCGTTTCCCCTGCGGCCAGCGCACCGCGATCGCTCAGCGCATGATCCGAGGTGCCGTAGGTGAGGATGAACGAGGCCGCCGTCGGGAAATCCATCCCGGCGGGCATCGGCAGGAGCCGCGATTCGTGCGTCTTCACTTCCTCCGCGAATGCGCCGTAGCCGGTGAACGCCATCACCCGATCGCCGGGCTTCACGCGCGTGACACCGTCGCCGACTGCCTTGACCACTCCCGCCAGTTCGCTGCCGGGCGAGAACGGCAGCGGCGGCTTCACTTGATACTTGTTCTGAATGATGAGGACGTCCGGGAAGTTCACGCTCGCCGCGTGCATCGACACGACGACTTCGCCAGGCCCCGGCACGGGCGATGGAATCTCCTCGACGACCAACGTCTCAGGAGGCCCGTATTCCTTGCACAGAACAGCTTTCATGGACCTTGGAATTTCAGATTTGTAGCCAGACCTTCCGGTCGGACGTCTTCAGATTGCGGATTGGAAATCACGACGCGGGTTCGCCGGCGTTCACCGGCAAACACTGTCCCGAGATGCTCCGCGCATGCTCGCTGCACAGGAAAGCGGCGGCGCGGGCGATATCCTCGGCGGTCGCCATCTTTTTCAGCGGTGAGCGATCGACGAACGCCTTCCGCTGCTGCTCGACGCTGATCCCGCGCATCTCCGCCTGCCCCGCAATGACGCGGTCGATGCGATCGCCCTCGACAGCGCCGGGCAGCACGGCGTTCACGGTGATGTTGTGACGGCCGAGCTCGAGCGCCAGGCCGTAGGTCATGCCGACCTGTCCCGCCTTCGACGCGCAGTAGCCAACGCGGTACGCCAGCCCGCGGCGGCCGGCCATCGACGAGATGTTGACGATGGCGCCGCGTCCGGCCTGGATCATGTGCGGGACGGCGAACCGCACACAGAGGTACGAGCTCGTCAGGCACGAGTTCAGCGTGTAGAACCAGTCCTCGACGGCGTAGTCCTGGACCGGTTTCGTCGGACCACCGTCGCCCGCGTTGTTGACGAGCGTGTCGAGGCGGCCGTAGGCGTCCACCGCGCGCTGCATCAACTGCTTCGCATCGTCTTCGCGCGAGACATCGGCCGTCACCGCGATCGCGTCGCCGCCGGCCTGCGTGATCGCTGAGGCCGTTTCCTCGACCAGGTCGCGCGACCGCGCCGCGCAGATGACGCGCGCGCCCTCACTCGCGAACACCTGGCTGATCACCCGGCCGATACCTTTGCTCGCGCCGGTGACTACCGCGATCCGGCCATCCAGAATTCCCATCTGCTCTCCCGAGAGAAATAACCACAAAGGACACAGAGGACACAAAGGTCCTGATCAATTTCTTGCTTTGTGTCCTTCGTGTCCTTTGTGGCGAATAAACCGTGACAACCTACCCGATGGCCGCGACACTGCGCAACCGCGCGATCTCCCGATCGTCGAGCCCCAGCCGCGCGCGCAGCACCTCGTCGGTGTGCTCGCCGAGCAGCGGCGCGGGGAGGCGTACGTCCGCGGGCGTGTCGGAGAGTCTCGCCGGAGGACCGACGACTCGCACCTTCCCCGCAACCGGATGCTCGCAATCGACGAAAGCGCCGCGGGCAACGACCTGCGGATGTTCGACCACACGATCGATCGTGTTGATCGCGCCCACGGGAACGCCGCCGCTCATCAGGATCGCTTCCCATTCTTCGTAAGGCCTGGTCATGAACACTTCCTGGAGCGTCTCGATCAGCGTCTCGCGGTTCACGACGCGCGCGGCGTTGGTCGCATAGCGCGGATCCGAGGCGAGATCGGCGCGGCCAATCAGCGGACAGAACGTCCGCCAGAGCTTCTCGTTGCCGACGCCCAGCGCAAGGTCGCGTGTTTTCGTCCGGAACGTTTGATACGGCAGCAGCGCCGCGTATGCCGTCCCCCATGGGCCGGGCACGATGCCGTCGGCCAGATACGCCCCGAAGACTCCCTGCAGAATGCTCAGCTGGCCTTCGAGCATCGAGACGTCGATGAACTGCCCGCGCCCGGTCCGCTCGCGCGCGTGGAGCGCGGTGACGATCGCGAACGCCGAGAACATCCCCGCGGAGATGTCGGCGATCGACACGCCGGCGCGGACGCCAGGGCCGCCGGGCGGCCCGGTGACGCTGATCATCCCGCTCTCGGCCTGCACGATCAGGTCGAGCGCGGCACGATCCCGGTACGGACCGTCCTGGCCGAAGCCGGAAATCGAACAGTAGATGATCCGCGGGTTCCGCTCGCGCGGCGCTCGGATAGTCGATCCCAAGCCGCTGCACCGCGCCGACCCGAAGGTTCTCGAGCACCACGTCGGCGCCCTCGAGCAGGCGCATGAACAGCGCTTTCCCTTCTGGATGCTTCAGGTCGATCGCGATGCTCTTCTTGTTCCGGTGCAGGTTCACGAAGTACGCGGCTTCGTCACCATAAAACGGCGGCCCCCACGCGCGCGCCATGTCGCCAGCGCCGGGCGTCTCGATCTTGATGACGTCCGCGCCATAGTCGGCCAGCATCGTGGAAGCGAACGGCCCCGCGAGGGCATGAGACAGATCGAGGACCGTGACGTCGTCCAGGGCGCGCATTGAGGTCGGTAGCGGGGGTGTGTGAGCGAGAAGTATGCACCACAAGGGTGCTAGGTGCCGGGTGCTGGGTGCCGGGTGCCGGGTGCCGGGTGCTGGGGCTGGGGCTGGGTGCTGGGTGCTCGGTGCTGGATGCCTCAGCAGTAGTGCGGACCTTTAGGTTCGCTCTGGGCACCCAGCACCCGGCACCCGGCACCCGGCACCCGCACCCGGCACTCGCACCCTCAGCCGCGGCATGTGGCTACAATGGAGGGTCTTTAGCTGAATCAATTGGCTAGTAATCCTCCATTGAATCGCCGTTCGTCTTCCCTTTTCCCGCATCTCGCTGCCGCCGCCACCCTCGCTCTTGCGTGCCTGCTGGTAGCGAGCCTGGCCGGGCAGCCCGGCGGTTCTCAGCTCACGCTGTTGTCGCGCGAAGCGCGGCGGAACATCCCGGTGTCGCTCGTTGGCGATCAGGAATTCGTCGCCCTGGACGACCTGGCCAGCACCTTCCAGCTTGCGGTCCGGGAAGAGACGGGTGCCGTCACCGTGTCCTACCGCGGGCGGACGATCGCGATGACGCCCAACCAGGCGCTGGCCTCGGTCTCCGGCCGGCTCGTCTCGCTGCCGGCGCCATTGACTCGCACGAACAATCGCTGGCTGGTGCCCGTCGAGTTCATCAGGGCGCTCGCGCAGATCTACGACTCGCGCCTCGATCTTCGCCGGCCGTCTCGCCTCGTCGTCATCGGCGACCTGCGCGTGCCCCGGATTACCGCTGCCGTCGACAACTCCGCCAACGCCACGCGCTTCACCTTCGACATCAATCCAGCAGCGCAGAGCACCATCTCGCAAGAGACCGGCCGGCTGGTCATCCGTTTCGAAGCCGATGCGCTCGACGTCTCCCTGCCGCCCGCGGCGTCGCAGGGTCTCGTCCAGACGGTGCGAGTGGTCGAACCTTCGTCGATCGCCATCGACCTCGGCCCCCGCTACGCGTCGTTCCGTTCGTCGACGCAGGCCAACGGCAACGCCACGCGCCTCGTGCTCGACGTCCTGGCCGCGCCGGTCGAGACGTCGAATCCGCCCGCGCCTGGTCCGGCTCCCGCTCCATCCGAGCCGCCGACTTCGCCGGAGCTCCCGGTGTTCGGGCAGCCGGCGTCCGCATTCCGGACCGTCGCCATTGATCCCGGACACGGGGGCGACGATGTTGGCGCGCGGGGTGAAGGAGGAGCCGTCGAAAAGGACCTGACCCTCGCTGTCGCGCGCCGCGTGAAGGCGGCGATCGAAGCGCGCCTCGGGATCCGCGTCCTGTTGACGCGCGAAGACGATCGCAGCATTCCGCTCAACGAGCGCATCGCCCTCGCGAACAACAACAAGGCCGACGTCTTCATCAGCCTCCACGCGAACGCCTCGCTCGTGCCCAAGGCGTCCGGCGCGACGATCTATATCGCCGGGTTCGAGGATCAGAGCCAGACGCAGACGAAGCTGAATCCGGAGCGCTTGCCGGTGTTCGGCGGCGGCTCGAGAGACATCGAGCTCGTGCTCTGGGACTTCGCGCAGATCCGCCATATCGACCAGTCCTCCGAGCTGTCGCGCATCCTCGAGGAGTCGCTGCGCGAGCGCAGCGCCATCGACGTGCGTCCGATCGAACGCGCGCCGTTCCGCGTGCTCGAGTCGGCGAACATGCCGGCCGTGCTCATCGAGATGGGATTCCTCACCAACCCGGCGCAGGGCAAGGCGCTCTCGGGCACCAACTTCCAGACAGCCTTCGCCCAGGCCGTCCTCGACGCCGTCATCCGGTTCCGCGGCCACCTCGCCGCGACCGCGGGTGAGCCATGAAGCCAACGCAGTGGCTCATACCCGCGCTGGTCGCACTCGCCGCCGTGGCGCTGGCCTGGCTGCTCTTCGTCCGGCTGCCGGGCCGGTACTCGGCCGATCCGGCGCCCTCCAGCGCCGCGCCCCCGGCCGCGCCCGCGACCGCGACCCAGGGGCGCAACATCAAGGCGCAGCTGTTTTACGTCGCCGACGATGGCGTGTCGCTGAAGGCCGTGGAGCGCGACGTGCCGTTCGGCGAGAACACCGTCGAGCAGGCCAAAGCAATCGTCGGCGCCCAGGTCGCGCCGGCGACGGAGCCGCTCGTCTCGGCGATTCCGACCGGCACGACGCTGCGCGCCTTGTTCATCACGCGCGGCGGCGAGGCCTACGTCGACATGAGCCGCGAGCTCGTCACCGGCCATCCCGGAGGTTCGACCAACGAGCTGCTGACGATTCGCACGCTCGTCGACGCGCTGACCGCCAACCTGCCGGCGATCACCGCCGTCCAGCTGCTCGTCGACGGCAAGGAGCTCGACACCCTCGCCGGCCACGTCGACCTCCGGCGTCCTTTCACGCGCAAAGTGCAATAAACTGCAATGGTGCCGGTCGTGCCGGGTGCAGTGCCTGGTGCTGAGCACCCGTAGCACCCAGCACTGGCACCTGCACCCGGCACGCACCCGCACCTAGCACCCAGCACCCTTTTTATGCACTCTGACAATCGTCCCCCGAACAAACTGCGCGACACGACGCTCACCCCCAACTATCTGCCGCACGCCGAAGGATCGGTCTTCATCGAAGCTGGCAAGACAAAAGTGATCTGCACGGCAAGCGTCGAGGACAGGGTGCCGCCCTTTCTTCGCAACACCGGCAAGGGATGGGTGACCGCCGAGTACGGCATGTTGCCGCGGGCGACGTCGACGCGCACCACGCGCGAGGCGGCGCAGGGCAAGGTGGGCGGCCGCACGCAGGAGATCCAGCGGCTCATCGGCCGCTCGCTCCGCTCCGTCACCAAGCTGACGGCGCTCGGCGAGCGGACGATCTGGATCGATTGCGACGTCATCCAGGCCGACGGCGGCACGCGCACGGCCTCGATCACCGGCGCCTTCGTCGCGCTGGCGCTCGCCTGCGAGAAGCTCCGCGAGCGCGACGTGCTCCGGGTGATCCCGATTTCCGATTACGTCGCGGCGACCAGCGTCGGGATCGTCGACGGCGAGGCGCTGCTGGACCTGGCGTACGACGACGACTCGCGCGCCGAAGTGGACATGAACGTCGTGAAGACCGGCGACGGCCGCTTCATCGAGGTCCAGGGGACCGCCGAGGCGCTGCCCTTCGGCCGCGACTCGCTCGACATGCTGCTCGACCTGGCCGACGCCGGCATCCGCCAGCTGATCGAGAAGCAGCGCGCGATCGTCGGCCACTTGATCAAGAGCCCGGGCGCATGAAACTCGTTCGCCGGCAGTTCGACACGCCGGTTGGCCCGATGATGGCGCTGGCGACCGACGCCGCGCTCTGCGCGCTGGAGTTCTGGAAGCCGGGACGCATGACGAGGCTCGACGCGCGGCTGCGCCGCTGGTTCTCGCCGTTCGAAGTCGATGACGGCAGCAACGCGGTGATTGCGCAGACCGGCGAATGGCTTGATGGATTCTTCAAGGGCCATCCCCCACCGGATCCGCCCCTCGACATGCGCGGCGCACCGTTCGAGCTGCGCGTGTGGGCCGCGCTGCGCCTCATTCCGCCGGGCCGGACCATGTCCTACGGCGACATCGCGCGGCAGATCGGATCACCCGGCGCCTCGCGCGCCGTCGGGATGGCGAATGGCGCGAACCCGATCGCGATCATCGTGCCCTGCCATCGCGTCATCGGATCCAACGGTACGCTCACCGGCTACGGCGGCGGCCTCGATCGCAAGGCGTGGTTGCTCGACCACGAACGCGGACAGTGCGCTCTCTCGCTCACGGAGATCTCGGAGGTAGCGGATTAACAACGGAGCAACGAAGCAACGGAGAAAGAACGGAGATCATTAACCGATGTTGCCGGAAGTCGTGCCCGTCTCGACGACTGCACTTCGGCCTCTATTGGCCCGTCGAAAACCATTTCTCCCGCGTTGAAAAGTCGCAGTGGAAAGAGCGGAGGCACAGCAGCGACCCGCAAGGTCTTTCGCAAACGAAGCTTGCTACTGCGTCGATTCGCCCACGACGGACCGAGGTATTGATCGAGCCACGCCAGCACTTCGCGAACGAGCTGGGTTCTGGGAAAGTTAAAATGCCCAGAATCGAACACAACGTGTCGCTTCCGGTCCGCAGGCGTGCCAAGTTGCTCGAACAACGGCCGCTGAGACGTTTCATAGGGCAGCACGTAGTCGTGACGCCCGCCGACCATCAACACAGGCATCGTGATGTGGTGGGCGTAGTTTATAGCATCGGCCTCGGGCGGCAGCGCGCGGAACGAGAGACCCGGCGCGAGTAGCACCGCAACTTTCAAGCGGTTCTCGACCGCCAGCAACGGAAGCGGCACCGATGCTCCGAAACTGGCGCCGATAAACCCTACTCGACTGGCGTCGATCTCCTGCCGTGTTGACAGGAGATCGAGCACGCGCCCGAGGTCCTGGCGCCACTCGACCATCCGTGTTCGCATCGTCCGCAGGTTCTCTTCGCCTTGCAAGTTCAGGAAGGGATCCCAGCGTTCGTACGATCCCTTGAACACGGGCCAGACCAGCGCGCGGCCGCTTCTCACAATGAAATCCAGGAGAGCCGGCTCCAGGTTTTGGCTCGATTCTGGGCCGGCAAACGGGCCCAAGCCTGGGAAATACACCATCGCTTGATACGGCGGCTTACCTGTCCGCGGCAGGAAGAGTCGGGTCGTGATGCGTTCGTTCTGGTAGCCTGCAGCAAGCGACACGGTCTCGATCACCCAGTCAGGTCGAGCGGTGTTGACCGACTCGACTCGTTCATCCAATGGGACCGGAGCATACGCAAGTTGTCTGCGGAATACCTCGAACACTTCGCCGGATACCGGCCGAAGCCGGCGCAAATCTCGGCCGACTGTATCGACCGTCGCCAGCGTTTGATCAGGAAAATGGCCATGTGCAGAAACCGCGCACCGGAAGCCGATGGTCGGTAGTCGATCGAGAGGAGGCGCGGAATCGCGATTCAGTAGCATCCACGTGGGGTCACTCCAGGCGCCGCCGAGAACCCATCGCCGATGCTCAGACGCTTCGTTCCAGATCCACTCCTTGACGTTGCCGCCCATGTCAAACGTGCCGAAGGGACCCATCCCTCGGAACTTTCCAACTGGCACCGGTCCGGAGGTGCCAAAGTTACTGAGAGGGAGAATCGCAGGTGCAAGAGGCGAACCGATCTCGTCGGGGGCGAGTGCTGCCCGCGCAAAGTGGAACAGCGTTGGAAGCTCCTTGCCCTGATCGCGACAGTACGCAGCAGCCTCATACCAACTGACCCCAGCAACCGGGTACTCATCATGCCCCACTGGATAGCGGCCGAGCTCCCATGCAGCCGGAGCTGGCCGGTCGGTCGTATCGCGGAACCTCGCGACGCGCTCGCGCCACGAGACGCCAACTTCCCACGACGGCAATCCTGACCATAGCCGCTCGTTCTGATACCCGCCGTTGTCGACGAACAACTTGTACTGCTTGTTCGTGACCTCGTAACGATCAATCAGAAACGGATTGAGAGTAGCAGGCTGGTCGGCAGTGAATCCGCTCAGCGAGACGGGGAAGGCTCCGCCCGGTACCGGCACCATCCCCGGACGAGACGCTGCAGGGATGAGCAGTAGGGTCACGGGCTTCATCGAACCACGGTTGGCTCCGAGGAGGCTGCCGGGGTTTCTCGCAGCCACCATCAGACTATCGTGACCGGCCTTTTCGATTCGAAATTGGAACACACCGCGGGGGAGACTGGCCGCCGTGATCGGTGTCCGCCCGAAGTGCGCCCATCGGTCCTCGCCTGCTGCATACTCCTTGACGTACACATCGGCGCCGTCGGGATCAGTCACGATCGTTACGGGAGACGCAAATTGCGACCATAGTCCGGCCAGTACAGGATCGCCCGCATCTTTGACCTGTTGTGCAAGCGCGAATGCCTCCGAGAACTGCTCACGCTCTGTGAGTCGCATGATCTCTGGCACTGCTTCATCACGCACCCATCGTGCGCGCGTCACACGCGTGACCATCCAAGCGCCCATCCCGATCGCGAGTGCCGACAGGACAACGGCTGGGATCGTCAGAGCTGGTCGACGCAGCTGTCGTAGCAGATCGCGCCCTCCCGTTGCGCGCGCAGCTAGTGTGTCTCGGCACGAAATCAGGTCGCTCAGCATCTCCGCTGCCGAGCGATAACGCTCGCCGCGCGGTTTCTCGAGGGCGCGGCCGACTATCCGCTGCAGCTCCGGCGGCACTCCATCACTGGAGAGCGATGGCGGTTGGCTTTCGAGAATACCGGCGAGCACGGCCACATCGTCCTGGCCCACGAACGGCCGCTCGCCCGCGATCATCTCGTGCAGCACGACCCCAAGCGCCCACGTGTCAACGGGGGGGCCGATCTCTTCGCCACGCACCTGCTCGGGGGCCATGTATGCGACGGTTCCGAGTGTCGTACCAGTGCGGGTTAAGTCAGCGTCACCGCTAAGCTTCGCGATGCCGAAGTCGACGATCTTCACTAGCCCTTCAGCCGTGATCATCAGATTCGCCGGCTTGATGTCCCGATGGACGATTCCTGACTGATGGGCGCTCGCTAAACCGCGTGCCGTTTGAATCGCGATTTCGAGCGCTTCAGCCACGGGCAAAGGGCCGCCCGCGATGCGTTTCTTCAGCGTCTGCCCGTCGTAGAAGGCAAGGGCAAGAAACAAACGTCCATCGGTAGTCTCGTCGATCTCGTGAATCGTGCAGATATTCGGATGGTCGAGCGCCGATGCCGCCTGTGCCTCCTGACGGAATCGCGCGTTGGCGGCGTCATCGCCGGTGAGGGCAGTCGGAAGAAACTTTAGCGCGACGAAGCGATTGAGCCTCAGGTCCGAGGCCTTGTATACGATCCCCATACCGCCGCCGCCGAGTTCTTCGACGATGCGGTAGTGTGAAACCGTGTCGCCCGAGGTTACTGGCTTGCGATTCTCCACCACGGAGGTCGGCGTAGTTTATGCCCTTCGACGTGTCGGGTTCAATACATGGTCTCGTTTCTCACCGGCGAGTCACGCGTCATGTGTGGGCTGGAGAGACGAGCGCAAGCAAACCGCGATAGAACGCAATGACGTCTTCGGCGGTCTTGCCGCGCAGGCAGCCGTGGAAGACGCACGGCGAGCCAAGCCGCGCCGAAGGGCAGGCTGACCACTTGAAAGATTCTTGAAACTTTGCGCGACGCAACCGGAGACCGTCGATGTCTCAGGCTGCGTTTCGTATCGCGTCGGCCGTCATATGGGCCACCGGGCGATGGGCGATGGGCGATGGGCGATGGATGAGGCGGAATGGGACGCGCTTCGCCGAGGAGTCCCGCCGGGCGATCCGTCAGGGGCGATCATCAGGCGGAGCTAAGACGCCGGCCAAGGCACATGAATTGCTGAGGCGAGATGTTTGGTCCGGTCTGAAGCCGGATACACAGACGTCCGTCGAGGGGCCGCCTTGAAGCAAGTTCTCCGCAAAGGCTTGAAAGATATCGTCGTCGAAGAAGTGCCCGACCCCGTGCTGCTGCCGCACCACCTGCTGATCCGGCCCGCCTTTTCGCTCATCAGCAGCGGAACGGAGACCGCCAGCCTGCACCAGGAGGGAGTCGTGGCCGAACTTCGGCACAATCCTTCCCATCTGCAGAAGATTGCTTCCGTGGCAAGAACGGCAGGACCGGTGCGGACGCTCGCGGAGGTGCGGGCGAAGTTCAGCGAGTACGCCGTGCTCGGCTATTCCGGGGCAGGGCTCGTCGCGGCGGTGCATCCGCACCGTGACCGACTTGGAGCCCGGGCAGCTGGTCGCATTCGGCGGTGAGGGATCGGGCCATGCCGAGGCGGTTGTCGCCGGCCGCAACCTGGTGGTGCCGGTGCCGGCTGGCGTTCCGCTCGAGCACGCCGCGTTCGCCACGCTCGGCAGCATCGCCATGCACGCGGTGCGTACCGCGACGATCGGACTTGGCGAAACGGTCGCCGTGATCGGGCTCGGGCTCGTCGGTCAGCTCGTGGCCCAGCTCGCGCGCCTGCAGGGCGCGAACGTGATTGGTGTCGACTTACGGCCGGATCGCATCGAGCTGGCGACCGAGCTCGGGGCGGCGCACGCGTTCCGCGCCGAGCAGGCCTCTGCCGAGATCCTCGCACAGACCGGCGGCCGCGGCGCCGACTGCGTGATCGTCGCGGCAGCGGCAAAGTCGGCAGCGCCTTGCGCAGCAGGCGCTCGAGATGTGCGCCGATCGCGGACGGCTGGTGATCGTCGGCGCTGTGCCGATCGAATTTCCGTGGCACTCGATGTACATGAAGGAGATCAAGCTCTTCATGTCACGTGCCTACGGTCCGGGGAGCTACGACCCGGCGTACGAGAAGGGCGGGCAGGATTATCCCGACTCGTACGTGCGCTGGACCGAAAACCGGAACATGGCCGAGTTCCTCCGCCTGGTGCACGTCGGGCAGCGTGCGGCTCGGATCGCTCGTCACGCATCAGTTCGAGATCGATGACGCCGCGCGCGCGTACCAGACGATCCTCGATCCGTCCGCGGAAGTCTCGCCGTCGTGCTGCGCTATCCACTGGCGGGGACGCTTCAGAACCCCGCGCCGTTCGTGCCGCGGCGGCGAGTCGAAGTCGTCGCACGGCCACGCGGGGCATCGGCGGTGCGCGTGGCGCTGGTCGGCGCCGGCAACCTGGCGCGCTGGGTCCACCTGCCAACCCTTCAGAAAGCTGCAAACAGGTGGAGCTGCGCGCCGTCTGCTCGACGAGCGGGGCCCGCGGCCTCGGCTACGCGCGCCGATTCGGCGCCTCCTACTGCTGTTCGGACTACGACGAGATCCTGCGCGACGACGACGTCGACGCCGTGTTCATCCTGACTCGCAACCAGCACCATGCGACGCAGGCGGTCGCCGCGCTGCAGGCCGGCAAGCACGTCTTCGTCGAGAAGCCGATGGCATTGACGCGCGAGGAATGCCGGCAGCTCGAGGACATCGTCCGCGCGAGCGGCAGACAGTTGACGGTGGGCTTCAACCGGCGGTTCGCTCCCTACTACAAGGCGATGAAGCAGCACGCTTCGCGGGCGTTCGACGCCTGCGGTCGTCAACTGCCGCATGAATTCGCCCGGGATCTCCGGGGCGTACTGGATGGCCGATCCGGCGATCGGTGGCGCGATCCTCGGCGAAGCCTGCCACTTCGTCGATCTGATGTACTGGCTGCTCGACTCGGAGCCGGTCGAAGTGAGCGCGTTCACGCTGCCGACCGGCAAGGCCCATCCGATCGGCGAGAACAACCTCGTCGCCAGCCTCCGCTTCGCGGATGGTTCGATCGGCAACCTGACCTACTGCACCGTCGGCAGCGCGACCTCCGGCGGCGAGCGCGTCGAGGTCTTCGGCGACGGCATCGGCGTGGCGACCGAGGACTTCACGCGCCTGGACGTTCGCGGGCGCGCCCGGCGCACGCAGTCGCGCTGGTGGCCCGATAAAGGGTACGCGGAGCTCGTCGCCTCATTCGTGGACGCGGTTCGCTCGGGATCCGTGCCGCCGGTCACCGTTCGTGACGGTACGCGTGCGACGGTCGGGTGCCTCGAAATGCTCGAGGCCTCGCGCGCGCTTAGCACCGCGCGCGATCGACCTCGAACGCGCGCTGCAGCTCGCAGTGCTGATGGTCGTTCTGCAGCTCGGGCCGTACCCGCCGCCGCATGGCGGCGTCCAGACCAATCTCGTCGCGATCCGCGAGCACCTGCGCCGTCACGGACATCGGCGCGCCGGTCGTCAACATCACGCGGCACCGCCGCACCGATCATGACGACGTCCACTACCCACGCTCCGCGTTCGAGGTGATGCGGTTGCTGTGGCGGATTCCCGCCGACATCATTCACATTCACATCGGCGGACAGCTCACGAACCGTCTGCTCGGGTTGTGTCTTGCCGCCACCCTCATCCCCGGGCGCAGGGTCGTGCTCACGTTCCACTCTGGCGGCTATCCCTCGTGGGCGGGCGGCAGCGCGCGGCGGTTCTCGCTTCGCGGATTCGTGCTTCGGCGGCTCGACATGATCATCGCGGTCAACGCCGAGATCGCCGCGCTGTTCGCGCGGCTCAGCGTCGATCCGGCGAGGATCAGGATTGTCTGTCCGTTTGCGCCGGTGCACGTCGAAAGCGGGGCCTCGCTTCCCGAGCCGTTCGCGGCCTTCCGTGCCGATCATCATCCGCTGCTCACGACCGTCGGCCTGCTCGAACCGGAGTACGATCTGCACCTCCAGATCGAGACGCTGGAAGACGTCCGTCGCAGCTTTCCCCACGCGGGCCTCGTGATCGTCGGGTCAGGCAGCCTCGAGGCTGACCTGCGCGCGATCGCTCGCACGCAGCCCGGTCGGCAGCCATGTGCTGCTGTGCGGCGACGTGCCGCATGCGCTGACGCTTCGGCTAATCGCCGAAAGTGATCTGTTCCTCAGGACGACGCTGTACGACGGGGATTCGGTGTCGGTTCGGGAGGCGCTGCAGCTGGGCATGCCGGTCATCGCCAGCGACAACGGCATGCGACCCGCAGGCGTCCATTTGATCCCGTGCCGCAGCAGCGAGGCGCTGCGCGAGGAGATCGCGCGTCGACTGTCAGCTCAGCAGTATCCACATCTGCCCGCGGCAGCTGATGGCCGGCCGCTCGAGGAACTGCTCGACATTTATAAGGAGCTGGTTCGCGAGCCTGGTGCGCGCGCGATGCGTCCGCTTTCAGAGTCGTAATAGATCCTCAGAATCGTAATTGCTCCTCACGTTTGTACTGCGCTCTTCCACCGGCCGACTCGATCAGCCGTTCATTTCCGGCTGAATCATTACGTTCCCTGTCACGAAGGCGGGCATCCCTTTTGCCTATATATATGTGCAGCAGGGAGCAGAGCTCCTTTCCAACTCCCCGAAAGAGGAATCATCTTGGTGGGCCCCAATCGTTCAACCCACCGCGCGGCAGCAGTCGCGCGGACTGGGATCAGGATTGCCTGTATCTTGACGGCCGCGACCACCGCGTCAGCGGCGACGCGCACCGTCAACGCCGGCGGTGACCTTCAGGCGGCGTTGAACGCGGCACAGCCTGGCGACGAGATCGTCCTGCAGGCCGGTGCCAGGTTCACGGGATCGTTCGCCCTGCCGGCCAAACCCGACGGGCCCGTCATCATCATCCGATCGTCGGCGACCGTTCCGCTTCGCAGGGTCGGACCGGCCGACGCGTCGCTGATGCCGACAATCGCCTCGCCGACGGTCGAACCGGCGCTGTCGGCCACCAACACGTCCAATTGGCGGCTCCAGGGGATCCGGTTCGAAGCAAACCCGTACGGTGAATACAACATCATCTCGCTGCAGAACGTGAACAACGTCACGATGGACCGCCTGCTCATCGTCGGCGGACCGAACGGCCAGAAGCGCGGCATCATGGGCAACGGCCGCAACGTGACGCTGACGCGGTCCTACATCGCCAACATCTGGAAGAGCGGGCAGGATTCGCAGGCGTTTTGCGCCTGGGACGGCGCCGGGCCATACACGGTCTCCGATAATTATCTCGAGGCGGCGAGCGAGAATGTCATGTTCGGCGGCGCCAACAGCCAGTCGGCGGACCGGATTCCTTCCGACATCCTCGTCGAGGGGAATTTCTTCACCAAGCCGCTGGCCTGGAAGGGCGCAGCCGCGCGTGGTCAAGAACCTGTTCGAGCTGAAGTCAGCGCGGCGCGTGACGGTCCGCAACAACGTTTTCGAGCACAACTGGACCGACGCGCAGAACGGCTACGCCATCCTCTTCACCGTGCGCAACGACGAAGGCGGATCGCCGTGGTCGGTGGTGGAGGACGTACTGTTCGAGAGGAACATCGTCCGCGACGTCGAGAACGGGATCAACGTGCTCGGCTACGACAGCTACCAGCCGAGCGGGCGGACGACGCGCGTCACGATTCGTCACAACCTGATCGTCACGGCGGGCACCTTCCTCCAGGCAGGCGGCGAAGTCGGAACGCTCGTCGATCGATCACAACACCGTCGACCAGGGCTATAACTTCGGGATGCTGTACAGCGGTGACGGTCTGGCTGGCGGGATCGCCGGCGCCGCGCGCGGCAGCCTTCGCCGTCGAGAACTTGACCATGACCAACACCCTGGCTTACCACCGCGAGTACGGTTTGATGGGTGAGGACGCGGGCATCGGGAACGCCGGCGCTGACGAACAGACACGGAGCTACCGCTGGACGAACAACGTGCTCGCCGGTGCGGCGACGCAGCCGTATCCCGACGTGACGTGGCGGCCGACGGTGCAGCAGCACCAGGCGCAGTTCAACCCCGACTACACGCTAGTGGCGACCAGCACCTACCGGAGGGCGGCGACCGACGGAACCGATCTCGGTGTCGATTGGGCCCTGCTGCAGCAAGGACTGAAGCAGCCGCAAGAATGTGCATCTGATGAGCAGCGAGTAGAGGGCGGCTACAGGTCCGAGCCGGGGCGGGCGCGACAGGCGCCGCTCGAACACGAACTCGTTGCAGCCAAAGCCGACGCCACCGGTCACCGATCGAGAAACCTCCTCAGCTTCCGGAACGCTTCAGCCCTGTGACTGACTTCTGATTTCCGACTGGCCGCCTCGGCGAGCGTGCGGCCGAACGGCGGGTAGAAGAAGATCGGGTCGTATCCGAATCCGCCGTCGCCGGCTGGCGACGGAGCGATGCGTCCTTCGACGACGCCGCGCGCGGTGAAGAGGACGTGATCGCGGCGGGCGAGCGCGAGGGCGCACACGAAGCGCGCGGCGCTCCCGGCCGCGCCGCCGGCGTACAACAGCCGGAACTTCTCGGGGTAGGTCGTCTGCTCCCCTCCGAACCGCGCCGACTCGACACCGGGCCGTCCGCCGAGCGCGTCGATCTCCAATCCTGAATCTTCCGCGACCGCAGGAGGCCCGAGGCGTCCGCGTAATACAGCGCCTTCAACCGCGCGTTGTCCTCGAACGTCTGTCCAGTCTCCTCAGGCGGCGCGAACCGCCGGGACATCGGCGAGCGTCAGCAGCGTCACGTCGAGCCCGGCGAGAATCCCGCGAATCTCACGCACCTTATCCTGGTTGGTCGTGGCGAGGAGCAGATCAGTCATCGGTAAGTCGGTAGTCGGAGTAGTCGGTAGTGTGGTACAGCGTCGGACTTCGTCGGTCCGACCTGACTACGGACTGACTACGACTGCTTCTGGGATTCGGCCGCGGGCGGTGACCCTAAGGTCGACCGCCCGGGTAGTCGAGGGCGGGTGTTTCGGCCGGCTGGCTGACGGCTCAAAGGCAAGACTTGCAATCCAGCCGGCGGGGGGAAAAGAAGAAACTGTCGCTGTTGCTACGCCAGCTGCCGAATCCTGGCGCGCAGACCGGCCTTCACGGGCGTGGCGTATTCCACGCGCATGAACGAGCCGTCTCGCGTCCGGAACAGAAACTTTGCGTCGACCAGAGCGCCGAGCAGCGCCGAACACGCTGCCGCGTCGAGACCCCAGAGGCGCCGCGCCTGGGGCTTCCGTGAGCCGAAGCCCCGGCATCTCGAGAAATTCGCCTTTCACTCGCCGGAGCACGTCTTCTGTCGCCGGCGCCATTTACACCCCTTTGGTTCGATCGAGTTCGCCTGGTGATACGGGTGTTTGAGCAACGGGGATGCCACGGGACAGCTTGGACAGCTGGCCGACGAGCTGACCACGGCCGCTTCGGAAACATTGGGGTTTTCTTCGACGCGACCTGACAGGACGGTCGATTTGGTTTGCGTCGACGTTACTCGGCTGTTCGTTCGAGTGACGGCAGGTGTAAAGAATCCAATCAGGCCCCGGATCGAGCGCCTGGTGCACCGGAACTTGCACCTAAGCGGTTCATGACGGAAATGAACAACGCACGCGAGTTGAACCTGCAGGCACATCGCGCACCCGCAAGCGTGTGGGAACGCCGCGGCTGGGACGGCAGCCGTGAAGAAATTGCCATCACGCGTCTGCTGCTCGGCATCGGCGGCGCCGCGCTGGCGTTCAGGGCATTCGCCTGGGTACCTGGAAGGGACGCGCCCTTGCCGGGATCGGCGGAAGCGTCGCCTGGTTTGCCCTGACCGGCGAAGGCGACTTGAGCCACGCGCGCGAGTGGTTCCGGCGAGTGGTCGGCTGGACGGGTGAGGGGAATGCAGACCTTGTCGGCGACGCCTCCGCCGAGTCGTTCCCGGCGAGCGACGCGCCCTCGTGGACGCCGACCGTCGGCACCGGGCTGCGGCGTTCCCCGGCAAACCACTGATGCTCCGAGCGTTGCGCGTCCCGATCGGGTGGGGCGAGATCGCCCGGCGCACCTGGAGCGAAGTCATCGCGGACAACTGCCTCGGCCTCGCCGCGCAGCTGGCCTATTACTTCTTCCTCGCGCTCTTCCCCGCCCTGCTGTTCCTGCTGGCGATCGTCTCCTTCGTTCCGATCGAGAACCTGATGGAGACGATCACCACGACGCTCGCGCGCGTCGCGCCGAGCGACGTGCTGGCGCTCATCCAGGAGCAGATCCTGAAGATCGCGCAGGACAAGGACGGCGGCCTGCTCACGCTGGGCATGCTGGGCACGATCTGGAGCACCTCGTCGGGCATGACGGCGATCATCGACACGCTCAACCAGGCGTACGACATCCACGAAGGGCGTCCGTGGTGGAAGGTGCGGCTGACGGCCGTCGGCTTGACCGTCGCGCTCGCCGTGTTCATCGTCGGGTCGACGGTGCTCGTGGTGGCCGGTCCGACACTGGCAGACAAGGTGGCGACCTGGTTTCACCTGGGCAGCGCGTTCGCGTGGACGTGGAAGGTGGTGCAGTGGCCGCTCGTCATCCTCATCGTGTCGCTGGGGATGGCCATCATCTATTACTACGCGCCCGACGCCGAGCAGGACTGGATCTGGATCACACCCGGCTCGGTGCTGGCGACCCTCCTGTGGCTGCTGATTTCGCTGGGCTTCCGATTGTATGTGGCCAGTTTCGGGGCGTACACCGAGACGTATGGCGCGATCGGCGGCGTGATTGTCGTGATGCTGTGGTTCTACTTGTCCGGCCTGGCCGTGCTGGTCGGCGCGGAACTGAACGCCGAGATCGAGCACGCGTCGCCGTACGGCAAGGAGCCCGGCGAGAAGGTGGCGGGCGAAAAGAAGAAGATCGGCGCGCTGGCCGAGCGCGACTGGGACGACCGGCGTGCCCGCGGCGCCTTGCGCCCGGCGTTCGCCAGCGCCAACTGCGACCTCGACCGCACACTCCCGCCGGCTCCAGCTGCCCGCCTGCGCGCCAGCGACTGGATCCTGGGCGGCATTCCCATTACCGCCGCCACGGCCATCGCGGTCGCAAAGGTCCGAAAACGGTTGAAAGCGCGAGGGCGGCCTCGTAGGGCGGACGAACTCGTAGGGCGGAGGGCGGACTCGTAGGGCGGAGAGCGGACTCGTAGGGCGGACCTCTAGGTCCGCCGTCCGCTGCGCAAGCCAGCCAACCGGCGAAGCCTTCTCGCTGTCCAAACAAGGAAGCGTCCATATAGAATGAACGTTTTACGGGACGGGCGCACCCATGGGCTGGCTGTTCGAGTTTCTCTTCAAGTACCCGCGCGTCGTCTTTGATCAGGGCGACTTCACGTTTGCGGCCTCGCGGTCGATGACCCTGACGGTGTTGGGGTTCGCGGCACTCGCGGCCGCGGCCCTCATCACCTACCGGGGCATCACGAACGAAGGCCCGGTGCGGGAGCGCCTCGTGCTCGTCCTGCTCCGCCTGGCGACGCTGGGCGTGCTCATCCTCTGCCTGTTCCGGCCGACGCTGGTCCTGCGGGCGGCCGTCCCGCAGCAGAACTTCCTCGGCGTCATCGTCGACGACTCGCGCAGCATGACGATCACCGACCGCGACGGCCTGCCGCGGACCGACTTCGTCCAGAAAGAGCTGGCCGACGAGGGGGCGCTGCACAAGGCGCTGTCCGACCGCTTCGTCCTGCGCCACTTCCGCTTCTCCACGACCGCCGACCGGCTGAATGGCGTGGCCGACCTCAAGTACGCGGGCACCTCCTCGCGGCTCGCCCCCGCCCTCGAGCGCGCCCGCGACGAGCTCGCCGGCCTGCCGCTCGCCGGGCTGGTGCTGGTCACCGACGGCGCCGACACCTCGGACGAGGCGCTCGACGAATCGATTGCCGCGCTCAAGGCCCGGTCCATCCCGGTCTTCACCGTCGGCCTCGGCCGCGAATCGTTCGAGCGCGACGTGCAGATCGCGCGCGTGGAAACACCGCGCTCGACGCTGAAGGGCACCTCGCTCGCCGTCGACGTCGTCATCAGCCAGACCGGGTATCGCCGGCGATACCGTGCAGCTCCAGGTGGAAGACGATGGCCGGATCGTCAGCTCGCAGGACGTGAAGCTGCCTGCGGACGGCGACGCGGCGACGGTCCGCGTCAACTTCACGGCCGGCGACGCCGGTCCGCGGACCTTCCGCTTCAAGATCGCGGCACAGCGCGACGAGCAGGTGACGCAGAACAACAATCGCGACGCGCTCGTCGAGGTGCTCGACCGCGTCGAGAAGGCGCTCTACATCGAGGGAGAGCCGCGGGCCGAGTACAAGTTCATCGGCCGCGCCGTGCAGGACGACAAGAACCTGCAGGTCGTCCGCCTGCTGCGCACGGCCCAGGACAAGTACCTACCGCCAGGACGTCGGCGGCGCCGAAGAGCTGGTCGGCGGCTTCCCGAAGACGCGCGATGAGCTGTTCCAGTACCGCGCGCTCATCCTCGGCAGCGTCGAAGCGGCGTCGTTCACGCCCGAGCAGCTGCGGATGCTCGCCGACTTCGTCAGCAAGCGCGGCGGCGGCCTGCTGATGCTCGGCGGGCGTCGATCGTTTGCCGAGGGCGGATGGGCCGGGACGCCGGTGGCGGAAGTGCTGCCGATCGAATTCGACGCCGAGACCGCCTCGCGCGGGAACGCGCCCGAGTACTTCACGCATCTCAATGTTCGACCGACGCGCGCCGGCACCAACTTCCCCGTGACGCAGCTCGCCGCGAACGAGCAGGAATCCAGCGCGCGCTGGAACGACATGCCGACGGTGAGCGCGGTCAACGCGGTCCGGACGGCGAAGCGCGGCGCGACGGTGCTGCTCGACCGGCGCCGACCGAGGATCGGCGCGAGCAGATCGTCCTCGCCTTCCAGCGCTACGGCCGCGGCAAGGCGCTGGCCTTCCCCATCCAGGACTCCTGGCTCTGGCAGATGGATGCGCCGGTCGCCGTCGACGACATGACCCACGAGACGTTCTGGCGCCGGATGGTGCGCTGGCTCGTGGATGGCGTCCCGGAGCATGTCGGCGATCTCGACCGCCGTCGATCGCGTGGATCCCGGTGAGCCGATCAAGCTCACCGCGGAGGTGGTCGATCCGGCGTTCGCCGAGGTGAACGATGCGCAGGTGATCGCCGAGATCCGCGCGCCGTCGGGCAAAGTCAGCGAGAGCCAAGCTCGAGTGGACGGTGACGCGCGACGGCGAGTATCGCGGCACGTTCGTGCCCGACGAGGTCGGCACCTATGAGGTGAAGGCCAAGGCCAGCCGCTACAAGGATGGCGCGCCCCAGGAACTCGGGTCGAGCACCATCCATGCGCGCGCGTCCGCCGGCGACAGCGAGTACTTCGACGCGGCGATGCGGCGGTCGCTCCTGACGCGGATCTCCGAGGAGACCGGCGGGCGCTTTTTCACCGCGGCCGACGCCTCGTCGCTGCCGGAAGCCATCAGCTACACCGGCCGCGGCGTGACGGTCATCGAAGAGCGCGACCTCTGGGACATGCCGATCCTGCTCATGCTGCTCCTCGCCATCATCGCCGCCGAGTGGGGCTATCGCCGAGTGCGAGGGCTGGCGTGAGGACCTTCGGCGGCGGACCTTCGAGGTCCGCCCTACTGCTCGCCCTGCTCCTCTTTCTCGCCGCACCCGCCGCCGCCCAGGATGTCCACCTGCTGGTCATCGCCGGCGTCGGCGGCGACGAGGCCCGCTCGGCGCAGTTCCACAAGTGGGCGTCGACGGTCATCGACGCGGCGAAGAAGCACGGGCTCCCCGACGCGAGCGTCACCTATCTCGCGGAGCGCACCGAGCTCGACCCGGCGCGCATCAAGCTGCGGTCGACGCGCGAGAACGTCATGAAGGCGTTCGCCGACCTCGCCGCGCGCGTGAAGGGGAACGACGACGTCATCGTGCTGCTGATCGGGCATGGCACGTTCGACGGCAAGACGGCCGCGTTCAACCTGCCCGGCCCCGACCTCGCGGCCGCCGAGTACGCCAAGCTCCTCGAGAAGTTTCCGACGCAGCGGATCGCGTTCATCCACACCGGCAGCTCCAGCGGCGCGTTCATCCCGGTGCTCGCCGGTCCGGCGCGGACGATCGTCGCCGCGACGCGCACCGGCGGCGAGCGCAACGAGACGCGGTTCCCCGAGTACTTCGTCGAAGCGCTCGCCGGCGAAGAGGCCGATCGCGACCGCAACGGCCGGGTGTCGATTCTCGAGGCGTTCGACTTTGCGAAGAATCGGGTCGCCGCGTCCTACGAAAAGGGCGGCCACCTGCTGACCGAGCACGCGACGCTGGACGATGGCAGCGAGGGGAAGTTCGCGTCGGCGCAGTACCTCGCCCCGCCGCGATCGCGTTCGGCCGAGATGGCGAAGGCCGACCCGAAGCTCCGGGCGCTGGTCGAGGAGCGCGACACGCTCGATCGCGAGATCAACGCGCTGCGCCTGCGCAAGGATCAGATGAACGAAGCGGAGTACCAGCAGCAGCTCGAGAAGCTGCTGACCGACCTGGCGTTGAAGGATCGGGCGATCCGGGAGCTCGAGGCGAAAAAATGAAACGGGTGGTCGTCGTGCTGGTGCTCGCGGCCAGCGCGTCGGCTCTCGCGCAAAGGCCCTTCGACAGAGCTCAATTCGGAGCTCAGGGCAGGCGGTTCGGCGGCATCCCGGTGATGCCGAACCCGAAGTACGACGGCCAGTTCACCTTCGCCAGGCTGCGGTGGGGCCCCGAGCTCCGCGTGATCTCGCAGAGCGTGCCCTGGTCGCACGACTACCCGGACGGCGAGCGGCACTTCATGCAGATCCTGAACGAGCTCACGCTGGTGCGGCCGAAGATCGCCGAGACGAGCATCATCGGGTTCGACGACCCGGCGCTCTTCCGCTACCCGATTGCCTACATGGCGGAGCCGGGGTTCCTGCAGCTCACCGAGGAGGAAGCGGCGACGTTCCGCGCGTATCTGGAAAAAGGCGGCTTCGTCATCTTCGACGATTTCGCCGAGAACCGCGGCGGCTGGTACGCGTTCTCCTCCGCGATGCAGCGCGTGATTCCCGGCGCCCGCTGGGTCGAGCTCGACGGCCGCCACCCGATTTTTCATTCGTTTTTCGAGATCGACCGGCCGCTCGACTTGATCCCGCCGTATGACCAACAATACAAGCCGATCTACTACGGGTTGTTCGAAGGGCAACGATCCGGCGCGCCGGCTGATGGCGATCGCCAACTTCAACAACGACATCTCGGAGTACTGGGAGTTTGCGCCGACCGGCTTCATGCCGGTCTTCGACACGAACGAGGCCTACAAGCTGGGCGTGAATTACGTCATGTATGGGTTGACGCATTAACGGGTGCCGAGTGCTGGGCTGCCGGCCGTAGCTCGCGAGCCAGGAGCGAAGGCGCAGTGCTGAGGCCGCGGAAGGGCTGGACCTCTCAGGTCCGCGCATCGTGAGCCAAGGTGCATCGCGAAGACTCGCGACGGAGGTAACCGTTCAGGCTAAGGGACTCGGCATGCTCACCGTAGCTCGCGAGGTAGTTGGCGAGCGAAGGTGGAGGCGACGGCATCAGGTAAGTTCGCGGCGGCGGGCCGAGCCACCGCCGCCAGTGGAAAGCGCCTGCGGCCATGCCGAGCCGAGGTAGCGATGCGAAGTCCGAGGTGAGGCATCAGCGTAAGTTCGCGGCGGGGGTGGGGCCCCGCCGCCATTGAAAAAAGAGGACATCGTGGCAAACGCGGAACCCATCAATCTCGATTCACCGGACGACATTGCCCTGGCCGACAAGATGAACGCCGGCCGCAAGGCGATCATCACGGAGCTCGGCAAGCGGATCATCGGCCAGGGCGACGTCATCGAGCTCGTGCTCCAGACGCTCTTTGTCGGCGGCAACAGCCTGATTGTCGGCGTCCCCGGGCTGGCGAAAACGCTGCTCGTCCAGACCCTCGCGCAGGTGCTGGACCTGAAGTTCACGCGCATCCAGTTCACGCCCGACCTGATGCCGTCCGACATCACCGGCACCGACATCATCCAGGAAGACACCAGCACCGGCCGGCGGCAGATGGTGTTCGCGCCCGGGCCGATCTTCAGCAACATCGTGCTGGCCGACGAAATCAACCGCACGCCGCCGAAGACGCAGTCGGCGCTGCTCGAGGCGATGCAGGAGCATCGCGTCACCATCCAGGGCCGGACCTACACGCTCGACGAGCCGTTCTACGTGTTCGCGACGCAGAACCCGATCGAGCTCGAAGGCACGTATCCGCTGCCCGAAGCGCAGCTCGACCGCTTCATGTTCCACATCGTCATCGACCATCCGCCGGAACACGAGGAGCTCGAGGTCGTCCGTGCCACGACGGCGATCATCGATCCGCATTACCAGCGGCCGATCACCGGCGCCGATCTCGTGGGGTTCCAGCGCCTGGTCCGGCGCGTGCCGATTGCCGACGCCGTCCTGAAGTACGCGCTGTCGCTGGTCCGCACCAGCCGGCCCAAGGCGCCGAACGCGCCGGAATCGGTGAACAAGTGGGTGGCGTTCGGGGCGTCCGTGCGCGCCGCGCAGTACCTGGTGCTCGGCGCCAAGGCGAAGGCGCTGTGCGCCGGCCGGTACCACGTGAGCTTCGACGACATCAAGTCGGTCGCGCACCCCGTCATGCGCCACCGCGTGCTGACGAACTTCCGCGCGGAGTCGGAAGGCGTGAACACGGACTCGATCATCGACGAGTTGCTCGAGCGGGTCCCAGTGCCTGCATCAGGGATGTAGCGCGGCGTGCGGAGCGGCATGCCCTTTAGTGGTCGTTCGAGCTCCGATCCGCAGCACCGAACGCGAGAGACACTATGCCAGTTAGTCCCAATCAAGGCATGGCCGGCGCGCGGTTCGTCGACCCGAAGATCCTCGCCCGGGTCGGCAACCTCGAGCTGCTGGCGCGCACGGTGGTCGACGGCTTCATCAACGGCATGCACCGCGCGCCGTTCTTCGGCGCGTCGATCGACTTCGCCGAGCATCGCGGCTACGTCGCCGGCGACGACATCCGGCGCGTCGACTGGCGGCTGTACGCGCGCACCGATCGCTACTACGTCAAGCAGTACGAGGCCGACACCAACACCAACTTCACGATCCTCTTCGACATCTCCAAGTCGATGAGCTTCGCGAGCAGCGGCGTGACGAAGCTCGAATACGGCTGCTTCCTCGGCGCGTGCCTCGCCTACCTGGCGCACCGGCAGCGCGATCGCGTCGGCATCCTGACCTTCGACAGCGACATCGTCACGCACGTGCCGCCGTCGGCCAAGCACTTCGACCAGGTGCTGCACACGCTCGACCGCGCCAAGGCCGAGCGCCCGGGCCACCTGAGCGCGCCGCTGACCAAGATGGCGGAGCACTTCAAGCGCCGCGGCATCCTGCTGCTGATCTCGGACTTCTACGACGAGCCCGACGCGATCCTCGAAGCGATCAAGCCGCTCCGCTTCCTCGGCAACGACCTGATCGTCTTCCACGTGCTCGATCCGCAGGAGATCAACTTCGAGTTCGACGATGCCTCGAGCTTCGAGGACCTGGAGACGCGCGACCAGGTGCCGGTCGTGCCGCAGTCGTTCCGCGAGCAGTACCGCTCGCTGATCCAGGAGCACATCAACGCGCTGACCACCAAGTTCTCGGAACAGCGCATCGACTACGCGCTCGTGAACACCGCGGAGCCCCTCGACCGCGCGCTGTTCAGCTATCTGTCGAGCCGGGAGAAGCTGATGCGGGTGCGTAACTGAGATTCGGCATTCCAAATTCCGAATTCCAAATTCCGTAAATTCAGTTTCAGATGTCTTTTCTGTCTCCCCTCTTCTTCCTCGGCCTGGCGACCATCGTCGTGCCGATCCTCGTGCACCTGATTCAGCGCGAGCGGAAGCGCGTCATCGAGTTCCCGTCGCTGATGTTCATCCAGAAGATTCCGTACCAGTCGGTCCGCCGGCGCCGCATCCGGCACTGGTTCCTGCTGCTGATGCGCGCCGCGGCGATCGCGCTGTTCGTCGCCGCGTTCGCGCGGCCGTTCTTCCCGGGCGGCTCGGCGGCGATTGCCGCGGCCGGCGGCAACCGCGAGCTGGTCATCCTCCTCGACAACTCCGCGAGCATGGGCTACGGCGATCGCTGGCAGCGCGCCGTCGACGGCCGCGCGCTGCGCGGTCGGATTCGATGACCACCGGCGATCGGGCGACGCTCGTGCTGTTCGGGCGCAACGCCGAGGAGAACATCCGCGCCACCTCGGACCGCGGCCGGCTCGAGGCGGCGATCGGCGCCGCGCACGTCACGTCCGGCGCGACCCGCTACGGCCCGGCGCTGAAGCTCGCCGAGAGCATCCTGTCGCAGTCGACGCATCCGCGCCGCGAGGCGATCCTGATCTCCGACTTCCAGAAGTCGGGCTGGACCGGCGCCGAGGACATCCGGTTCGGCGAGAGCATGACGCTCACGCCGGTGTCGGTCGCCGAAGGCGAGAGCACCAACATCTCAATCCCGTCCGTCACGTTCGGCCGCGCCGAGTTCTCCGGCCAGGAGCGCATCACCGTCAACGTCGGCGTGATGAACCGCAGCGCCGCGGCGGCGCCGCGCGTGCCGGTCACGCTGGAGATCGAAGGACGCACGATCGAGACGATCGACGCGAGCATCGGCGCCAACGCGTCGGCGTCCATCTCGTTCGCGCCGTTCACGCTGGCCGAACCCACCGTGCGCGGCACGGTCAAGGCCGGCTCGGATCCGCTGGCCGCCGACAACGCCTTCCATTTCGTCCTGTCGCCGAGCAAGCCGATTTCCGTGCTGATCATCGACAGCGCCGACGCCAGCGACGCCAGCTACTACCTCGCGCGCGCGCTGGCGATCGGGAAGGCGCCGGCCTTCAACGTGGAGATCTCGCCGGCGCCTCGCGTCAGCTCGGGCACGCTCGACAAGCGCAACGTCGTGATCCTCAACGACGCGGTTGTCCCGCTCGGTCTCCCCGGCGAAGTGCTGCGGCGCTACGTCGAAGGCGGTGGCGGCCTGCTGGTCGCGCTCGGCCAGCAGAGCGTCTGGCCGACCACCGAGACGAACCTGCTGCCGGGCAAGCTCGGACAGGTCGTCGAGCGTGCCAGCGGCCGCGGCGCGACCGTCGGGTGGCGCGATTACAGCCACCCGGTGTTCGAGATCTTCCGCGCGCCGCGCAGCGGCGACTTCACGGCGGCGCGCGTCTATCGCTACCGCGCGCTCGAAACGGCGCCGGGCGATCGCGTGCTCGCCCGCTACGACGACGGCGCCGTCGCGGCGGCGGAGCGGCGCGTCGGGACCGGGCGCGTCATCGCCTGGACGACGACCCTCGACCGCGAGTGGTCCGACTTGCCGCAGACCCCCGTGTTCCTCCCGCTGGTGCACCAGCTCGTGAAGTATCTCGCCCAGTACGAGAAGACCACCGAGTGGACGACGGTCGGCCAGGTGGTCGATCTGTCGGCCATGCTGAAAACGAAAGCCGACCGCATCGTCATGACCCCGGCCGGCGAACGCGTCAACGTGTCCGCCAGCGAGCCGGGCATCGTGGAACTGAACGAGCAGGGCGTCTACGAGGTCCGGGCCGCGGCCGCCTCGGCGGGCCGCGCCGACCGCATCGCCGTGAACCTCGACCCGACCGAGTCGGACCTGTCGGTCGTCGACCCGCAGGAGCTCGTCGCGGCGGTCACCGGTCGAGCGGGCGCGGTCGCCTCAGGTCAGCAGGCGGCGGCCGAGATTACACCCACCGACGCCGAGCGCCAGCAGGGTCTCTGGTGGTATTTGCTGCTGGCCGGCATGCTCTTGCTCGCGGCCGAGACGGCGATTGCGAATCGCCTGTCCCGCAACGAGAGATTCACATAGTAAGACAGCGCCTGCGGCCATGCGAGCCAGGACAACGAATCCGAGGCGAGGCATCAGCGTCAGTTCGCGGCGGGGGTGGGGCCCCGCCGCCAGTGAAAAAAAGATGAAAAATGGCCAACTGAGCGCGCCTGGCGTCCTTAAGTTAATGCTGGCGGCCTTTGCGGCGAACGGGTGTATTCTCTCTTTAGGAGAACGCCGAGATGCCTGACGGAATCAGCGGGTCTGCCCCTCGCACCGAGCTTCTCAACGTTATTCGCCGCGTCCGCAACCGCTGGCGCCTGAAGCTGGCTCTCCGCGGCATCGTGATTGTCGTCGGCGGGACCCTCGCCGCCCTGTTCCTCTCGGCGTCGAGCCTCGAGGCGCTGCGTTTCAGTCCGGCCGCCATCATCACGTTCAGGCTCATTGCGTTCCTGATCTTCGGGATCCTGGCCTATATCGGCCTGTTCCGGCCGCTCCAACGCCGCGTCACCGACAGCCAGGTGGCGATGTACCTCGAGGAATGCGACCCGACGCTGCAGGCCGCCATCCTCAGCGCAATCGAATCCTCGTCGGCGCTCGACAACCCGACCGAGACCGGGCCCTCGCCGCGCCTCGTCGAACGCCTGGTCGAACAGGCGATCGATCGGTGCCGCGCGATCGAGGACGGCATGGCGATCGAGCGGCCGAAGCTGCGCCGCCAGGGCGCTACGCTCGCCGCGGTCGTGGTCATCGCGGCGCTCATCCTCGCCTTCGGGCCGGCCTACCTCAGGCACGGGATGTCGGCGCTGCTCATCGTCGCCAGGAGCGCGAACGACGCGAGCCCGTATCGGATCGACGTTGAGCCGGGGAACGCCAAGATCCCGCGCGGCGGCGACCAGACCGTCAAGGCGAAGCTCGTGGGCTTCATGTCGCCCGAGGCGACCGTCATGTTCCGGTCGGATGCCGGGCAGCCGTTCGAGCGCATGCCGCTCACGCCCAATGCCGGCAGCGAAGGGCCGGCGGCGTTCGAGGGCGTCCTCTTCAACCTCGAGAAGCAGACCGAGTACTACGTCGAGTCGAACGGTGTGAAGTCGGCCACCTTCAGCGTCGTCGTGTCGGATCTGCCGACCGTCGACAAGCTCGTGCTCGAGTATCACTTCCCTGCTTACACCGGGCTGCAGCCGCGCATCGTCGAGCCGGGCGGCGACATCGCGGTGCTCAAGGGCACCGAAATTCACGTCAAGGTGACGCCGACGATGACGACGCCGGCCGGCCGCGTGCTGCTCGAACCGGAGGCATCCGCCGCGCTGACGAAGCAGGACGACGGCACGTTCGTCACCAAGTTCGCGGTCAACGAGCCTGGTTACTACCGCGTCGAGCTCGACGGCCCGGCGGGCGAGAAGGTGAACGCGTCGCCGCGCTACACGATTGACGTGCTGTCGGACATCGCGCCGTCGATCGCCGTGTCGAAGCCGGGGCGCGACACGCAGGCGACCGCGGTCGAGGAAGTGTTCGCGGAGGTCCGGGCCGACGACGACTTCGGCGTAAAGAACGTGCAGCTGCTCTACGCGATCAACGGCGGGCCCGAGAAGACGATCAACCTGTTCGGCGGCGGCAAGACGCTCCAGGAAGTCACGGCGAGCCACACGCTGTACCTCGAAGAGCTCGGCTTGAAGCCGGGCGACTTTGTGTCGTATTACGCGAAGGCGACCGACAACGACGGCGTCGCCGGCGGCAAGACGACAACCAGCGATATCTACTTCGTGCAGGTCCGTCCGTTCCGGACCGACTTCAAGCCGGCGCCGTCGATGGCGGGCGGCGGCGGCGGAGGTGGCGGCGCCGGCCAGCAGGTCGGCCAGCTCTCGCAGCAGCAGCGGCAGATCGTCGCCGCGACGTTCAACGTGGTACGCGACCGCGCCAAGATGGGCAACGACAAGTACCGCGAGAACAACGTGTTCCTCACGCTGCAGCAGGCGAAGCTGCGCGAGCAGGTCGAGGAGCTCGCCGAGAAGATGAGCAGCCGGCTGGACGTCGTCGATCCGGCGTTCAAGACCATCGCCGATGCGCTGCCGAAGGCGGCGGCCGAGATGAAGCTCGCCGAGGGCGAGCTGAAAGGCCTCAAGGCGAAGGAAGCGCTCACGCCGGAGCAGAAGGCGCTGAAGCTGCTGCAGGACGCCGAACAGCAGTACGAGCTGCAGGTGCAGATGCAGCGCGGCGGCGGTGGCGGCGGCGGTGGCGGCGGGCAGCAGAACCAGATGGCGCAGGATCTCGCCGACCTCTTCGAGCTCGAGCTCGACAAGCTGGCGAACCAGTACGAGATGCAGCAGCGCGCCGACATGCAGAGTGCCGATCAGGCAGGTCGACGACACCGCCGAGAAGCTGAAGGAGCTCGCGCGCCGGCAGCAGCAGGAAATCGAGCGTCAGCGCCGCGCGATGCAGAGCGGCGGCGGCGCCGGCTCGAGCGACCTGCAGCGGCAGCTCGCGCAGGAGGCCGAGGAATTGGCGCGTCGGCTGCAGCAGCTCACCCGCGAAGAGCAGCAGCGCCAGAACCTCGCCGACGCGTCGCGGCAGCTCCAGGAAGCGGCCAACCAGATGCGTCAGGCGGCGGCCAGCGGGCAGAACGGAGAGGCGCTCGCGCGGAGCGCGCTCGACAAGATCCAGGAAGCGCAGCGCAAGCTCCAGCAGAACCAGACGGGCCGCGGCGAACGCGACGTCCAGGACGCGCTGCGGAAAGCCGAGGAGCTCGCCGCCGAACAGAAGCAGGTGCAGTCCGAGGTGGCCGGCCTCTCCGGTCAGCCTGAAGGATCGCGGCAGTCGCGCGCGAAAGCGCTGACCGAGCGCAAGAAGGAGATGGACGGGAAGGTCGAGAACCTCCAGCAGCAGCTCGAGCAGATCGCGAACGACGCGCGGCGCGACGATCGCGCGGCGGCGCGCAAGCTCGACGAGGCCGCGGGCACCGTCACCGACAAGCGGATTCGCGAGAAGATCCGTTATACGCAGAACGCCCTGCAGGCGGGCGCAGGCGGTCAGAACGAGTACGTCCGGAGCATCGAGGAACAGCTCTCGAACGACCTCGACGGGCTGAGGCAGCGAGTCGCCGATGCGCAGGCGGCGTTCGGCCAGGGCGAGCGCGAGGATGCGCTCGGGCGCGCGCAGGATCAGATGCGCGACTCGTGCGCGGCCTCGAATCATTCGGTCAGCGGATGCGCGATCGCGCGCAGCAGAACGCGCAGAACCAGCAGGGCCAGCGCGGTCAAGAAGGCCAGCAGGGCCAGCAGGGTCAGCAAGGCCAACAGGGTCAGCAAGGCCAGCAGGGTCAACAAGGCCAGCAGGGTCAACAAGGCCAACAGGGCCAGCAAGGCCAGCAGGGTCAGCAGGGCCAGCAGGGCCAGCAGGGCCAGCAGGGTCAACAAGGCCAGCAGGGTCAGGGTGGTCAGGACGGCCAGAACGCCCAGGCTGGCGGCGCGCGCAGCGGCGGCTTCGACAACGGCGGACCGCGCGGCGGGGCCTGGAACGGCGACGCCCGGTCGGGCGGACGCTGGGGCTACTACAACCCCGACGATGTCCGCCAGTTCCGCCGCGACTTCCGCGAGTGGATGAACGATGCCCAGGGGCTCCGGCGCGATCTCCAGAACGCCGGCGTCGATCCGCGCGAGTTCGATCAGGTCCTGCGCGATCTGCGCCAGTTCGACAACGATCAGGCCTACGTCGATCCGCGGTCGCTGGAGGCGCTCCAGGCCGCCGCGCTCGAGAAGCTGAAGACGATGGAGTTCGGGCTGAAGAAAAAGGCCGACGGCAAGGACCTGCCGATCACGCTGTCGGGATCGGAGGAAGTGCCCGCCGGCTTCCGCGATGCCGTCCAGGAGTACTACCGCTCGGTCGCTCGCAAGCGACAGTAATGTGAGCTCGCTTCGCTCGCGCTGAAATTTCAGATTGCAGATTTAAGATTTAAGATTTCTTAGAATCTGCAATCTGAAATCGTTCCTCCTGACATCGCACAATCGCCACTCGCCACAATCTGAAATCTGAAATCTGAAATCTTAAATCTCACCGCAGAGTTAGAACCTCTTCTGCAGTTCTTTCTTGCCTGTCGTTGCGACTCCGCTTACCTTCTACCATCAAATGTTCTCCCCCCAGCTTGACCTGTATGCCTGATGCTCCAGCGGCAGTCGACCGCGGCCAACATCGTCGACGTCCTCGATCGGGTCCTTGACAAGGGGATCGTGATCGACGCGTGGGTCGCGCTGTCGGTGGTCGGGATCAACCTGGTGACTCTCGACGCGCGCATCGTCGTGGCTTCGGTCGAGACCTACCTTCGCAATGCTGAGTCGGTGGCGCGAATCCTCGAGCCTTCACGCTAACGTCCGTCTTAAAACTCTTCCTGTTCTACCCTTTGTGTCCTTCGTGTCCTTTGTGGTGCACAGCAGATGACCCTCGTGCGCGCAGGGCTCCTGTTCTTCGCTACTGCCGCGATCCTCTTCGTGCTCGTGCGCCTGCTCGAGCCGCGCCTGGCGTTCTTCCCTTCCCGCGGCGAGACGACGACCCCGCGTGATCTCGGCTTCGAGTACGAACCGCTGACCATCGAGACGCGCGACGGCGAGCGCCTGCGCGCGTGGCTCATCTCTCCGCCTTCGCCCGGCAGAATCGCGCCGGGCTTCGGCGAGGCAGGCTCGTCGCACCGGCAGCACCCAGCACCGGCTTGGCGACGCAGGCTCTCGCGGCAAATCGCCGCTGGCGAGGCAGGCACCCAGCACCCGGCACCCGCGCTGTGCACCCTTGGTCGTTTACTTCCACGGCAACGGGGCCAACCTCTCGAACTGGGCGCCCATCGTCGTGCGCCATCGCCCGCCAGGGCTACACCGTGCTGGCGTTCGACTATCGCGGCTACGGCGTCAGTTCAGGGAATCCGACCGAGAAGGGCCTCTACCGCGACGTCGACGCCATCGTCGGCCACGTCTGGACCCAGCTAAAGCCTGCAGGGCCCGTCATCTACTGGGGCCGCTCGCTGGGCGTCTCGATGGCGGCCTACGCCGCCACCCGAAGTAGGGCGGACCTCTCAGGTCCGCCCCACCATCAGCCGGCCGGCCTGATCCTCGAGTCCGGCTTCCCCGACGCGCGGTCGCTGTTCCGGGCGCCGTCGCCGATGGCGCTCCTGGCGCTGTTCTCGAGCTATCGCTTCCCCGCCGCCGAGTTCCTGCGGGCCGTAAAGGTCCCCGCGCTCGTGATCCACGGCGACGCCGACAGCGTCATTCCCTACGAGCAGGGCCGGGCGCTTTACGAGCGGATTGAAGGACCGAAGCAGTTCTTCACGATCGGCGGCGGCGACCACAACGACGCGACGCCGCCGGACGAATCCGCGTATTGGAACGCGATCCTGGAGTTCGTAGGCAGATTCGGCTGATCGTCGCCGGCGGTTCTGTATACTGCCGCTCCACAGCTTGGGAGGTCTCATGACGGACAAGCGCCGCGGCGTACGCCTTGGCCGGATCCACGTACTCCTGTTACTCGTCGTCGCATCGATCGGCGCGAGCGCCTGGCAGCGCGGTAATGACGCGCCCGTCGTCGCAGTGAGGTACGTCGTGGATCCCGCCTGGCCCAGGCCGCTGCCAGCGCCGCGAAACGCCTCCGGCCAGACGCAACAATGGGTGACCGGCGACGTCTCCGGCAGCTGCATCGACGCGCGCGACCACCTGTTCGTCGTCACGCGCGGTTTCCAGCGCGGCGGCATCACGACGACCGACGGCACCCAGTCGATCGCCTCGCCGCCCGTCCTCGAGTTCGACGCCTCCGGCGCCGTGATGAACAGCTGGGGCGACCCGACGCTGACTGAGTCGGGGGGCAACGCGGTCATGCCCAATGCCACGCACGGCTGTTTCGTCGACTTCGAGAACAACGTATGGATCGGCGGAAACGGCGATGGCGTGCTGCAGAAGTGGTCGCGCGACGGAAAGCTGCTGATGCAGCTTGGCGAGAAGGGCAACTGCGACGGCGTCGATCCAGCTCCGCCGCCGCCGACCGGTCAGAACTGGTTCGGCCGGCCGAATCGCGTCTACCCGACGTGCGCCGAACCGGGGCTGAACGCGAGCCGCACGCGACTGAACGGGGTGGCTGACGTCTTCGTCGATCCGGAGCCGGATCCGGTGACCACGCAGCGAGGATCGATCTACATCGCGGATGGCTACGGCAACAACCGTATCGTCGTGTTCGACGCAAAAGGCAACTACCTCCGGCAGTGGGGAACGGCGGGAACCGGGCCGGGCCAGTTCAGCGTGTACGGAGGCGGCCATCCCCACTGCATCGTGATCAGCAACGACGGCCTGGTCTACGCGTGCGACCGCGAGAACGCGAGAATCCACGTCACCGACAAGACGGGTCAACTGAAAGAGACGATTCGCATCGATCCGCCGGATCAGAAGTCGGCGATCTGGCGCGCGACGGATGTCGATTTCACGCGGGACCGGGCTCAGACGCACATGTTCGTGATGGACCTTGGCAGCGGCAAGGTGCGGATCCTCGAGCGGAAAACCGGTCGCGAGGTTGGCAGCTTCGGTCGCGCAGGACCGATGGCCGGCGAGTTCCGGTTCGCGCACACGCTGGCCGTGGACTCGAAGGACAGCGTCTACGTGGCCGAAACGGCGGGCGGGCGCCGGGTCCAGAAATTCAACAGGGTCCGGTAGAAGGTATCGTTCGGCACTTCGTAAGACGCCGGTGTCCGGCGCAGCCCTCGTGTGGAGAGATCAGTGGAACCGCCCGACCACCATCGAATCGGGGCTCAACGCGTGGCGACCAGCAGCCGGCGGCTGCGCCGCGATACGCCCAGATTCCCAGGCCCGCGCCAAAGTCCACGACGACGTCGTCAGTCCCGCTGCCATCGATGTCGGGCTGGTTTGTCGTTGGGGCGGTGGTCGGGTCAGCCCCGCAACCAGCGACTCCGAAGGCAATTGCGATAGTGAGGAGAGCGGTCGATCGGAAGGTTCCCTGGCCAGACGAGTGCGCGGCCGCATGGACGCCTCTCTCCTGTTGGTAAACGTCACACCGCCAGGATTCGGACAGCGCCGCCCGGGCCTTTCGCCCGCCCCCCAATCCGGGCAGGCCTGTAGATGATCGACGCAGTCGGGGCGTAGCGCAGCCTGGTAGCGCACCTGCCTTGGGCGCAGGGGGTCGCTGGTTCGAATCCAGTCGCCCCGACCAAAATTCTTAACGTTTTCACACGTTTGTGAATCTGGCGAACGCGGATCGAGCGTCGGCTGACAATTGGCTGACAATCGGTAGCGTGCCAACCCTGCTCGTCGCGCATTCCTTCACCCAATCTGAGCGGTCGCTTCATCAGCGTGCTCGACACGATTGACGCGTCGTTCGCGCGCCTGGCGCATCGACTCGGCCAGCGAGCTCGCACGCGCGTTCATGTAGCGCTGGGTCGTCGTGATGCTGGAGTGCCCGGCGAGCAACTGCAGCTCGTGAACGGGAACGCCATCGTCGGCCAACCGTGACAACGCCTCGTGTCGGAGGTCGTGCCAGTGGAGGTCGATCTGCGCGAGCGCCTTCCGGTTCGACACTCGCTTGCCACTTCCGGCTCGCGTCGGCTTGATGCCGTTGGCCAGCAGGAGCAGCGTCTCCCAGGCTGACTTCAGGCTCGCCACGTACGCGCCGGTCGTTGCCTCGCCGAACACGTACGCGTCCGGTCCGAGGAATGCACGCCGGCGCAAGAGCTTCTCGAGCCGGCTGCCTGCCTCGAACGGAATCACACGTGCGACTTCGGTTTTCGAGTGCTCCTTGAGGATTCGGATCCAGCGGTGTCGCCAATCGACTTGCTTGTTCTGGATCTTGAGCATCTCGCCACGACGGCAGCCCGTGTCGAGGGCGCCGATGATCCGGTCGCGCATCTCGTCACCGGTGGTCAGCTTGACCTCCGGATTCCAGATGTGACCGCGGACGATCGCGCTGCACAGCGGTCGCGAGATCTTGAACGCTGCCGCGATGTCCCTTTGCTCGATGCCGGCCTGGGCTCGTGCTCGGATCTCGTGGACATCGTCCCAGGTCAGCTTCGCCATGCTGCGCGTGGGTTCGTTCAGGAGCTTGCACGCCTCCAGCAGCCGTTGTTCTTCGGCCTCGGACACGCGCCGTTCGCGACGACGTTCGCTCTTCGCGGGGATTCGGACGCCGCGAGGATGGAACGCCGTCTTGGTGAGGAGATCGCGACCGATCGCCCAGTTGCAGACGTGACGCAACCGAGCGAGGTATCGATTCGTGGTCGCGATCGCGCGGTTCGCGTATCGCGCCTTGAAGTCCTCGATCGCGTCAGGGCGTTCGAGCGCCGTCGCCGGCAGCGTGCCGAGTTGAGCACTGAGGACGTTCAGTTGGCTCAGCATCCCCGCGCGGCTCTTGAGCGGCTCGACCTCGACGTAGCGAGTTCGATACAGCTTCAGCAGGTCGGCCACCGTTGTCGGTCGTTCGAACGTCGTCTCGCGTTCGATCGGCACGCGGGGATCTTTGCCGGAGACGATCTCGGCGATGAACTTCGGCTCCCAGACCTTCTCGGCCTCCTGCTTGGACGTGACCGGTGCCGTCGCACCTCGCGCCAGCGCGAAGTCATCGACCGGCATTCGGTACCGTTCGCGGTTGTGCATGACATCCAGCCACCACGGATGCTCGCAGCGCGGGCTCGACTTGCAGCCTCTGCTGCGACAGGGCTTTCGAACAGCCATACGGGTCCTCCTTTCGGTTACGAGACCTTCGTTGGGATTCCTCGACGAATCCAGTCGAGGACGTCTGCGGGATGAAACCTCCTTCCTCTGACGCCGAAGCGTTGCGAGACCAGCAGGCCGCGCAAGTACGCGCGACGAACGGTCTCTTCGTGACAGCCGACGAATTCCGCTACCTCGAATGCGGTCAGCAGGCGATTCGGCAGTCCTTCGTACAAGGGCGCCGTCTCCGCCACCTCGCGGACCACGTTCGCAGTATGCGCCGGTTCCGGGTACGTGATGCTGGGCATGCTCGTCCTCCGCACGTTTGCGGCGCCGAACGTCGCGTTCGGCGCCAGACTGTTGATGAACGTCTCGAGCCGGTAGGTCCGCAGCGCGTGATGGACCTGAGGCCGATCACGCGTCTGCGGCGGCTCGGTGCGGCGGGTTCAGAGCAGAGCATGGCTCGCACTCTGACTGGCGCCATGACGAGGCCCATCGACGCGTCACGCCAGGGTGCGACGCGTCCGGCCCCGCGGTGCTCCGCGATCACACGACATGTCCTGAGGAGCAGTCGTACGCGGAAGCGCCTTTTGTTTTAGGGGTGTGCCGGCCCTCGGTGGTGCGCATCGATGCGGCTGGTCATGATGACCGAACCGCTGATCGTGGCGAGTCGCGCTGTCTCTGGTTGCCTCGGGTCCCCTGGGGTGTCCTCGGGCTGCCTAGCTGCGACTCTCTGCACCGACCCGGCTATCGGGCGCTTCTTCCCGCTGCCCTATGGGCGATCCGGGCGGAAGCGAATTCCACGTGGCCTGTGGCCTATCGTGGAGGGTGGCGATCGATCGCCACGAGAGATGATTTGAAAATACGCGCGTCGGTTTCGCGTGTCAAGCCCAGCGCTGCCCCTGGGCTATGTGACTATTCGCTAACGTGTTGCGCGCGGAACATCGTCAGTTCCCAGGTGCTGGCTCGCTCATCGTGGCGAACGAGATACGTATTGCCGTCGTCGCCTCTCAGTTTGAATACCGGTGGTCCGGTGCCAGCCACGCATCGACAACTCGACGACGCCGATGCGGCGGTCTCCGAGAATCAGTGTGCGTGGCGTCTGCTCGCCGCGATGGCCTGCGTAGCACTCGACGCCGACACCGAGGAGCAGTTCTTCATCCATTGCTCAACCGCTGTCCAGAACCCTGAACGAACGCGCGGTACTGGGTCGCGTCGAGGTGGCAGGACTTCGAGAGCTCGCCCGGAAGCATGTACAGGCGGGCATCAGGTCCGAAGTTGAACACGCGGTACAGGTGGAACTCCTCGGGACGCGCCTGCTGAACACCGCACCTCGTTCACGGTGACATTGAACGGGAAGTACTTGCCGAGACCGGTGGTCTTGACCTCGATCAGTCGCGAGCTTCCGTCGGCATTGAACGACTGGACGTCGTAACCTGCGCCATCGCCTCTGACCTGGGCCGTCCATTCGATTCGCTGGACGAGGTCCCGGCGTCCGCCATCGTGCAGACGCTTGCGCTCGAATTCCAGCACGAACTCCTCACCTCGTCGTCCCAGGTCGCGGTTCGCCGCGTCTCGCGCGACGAAGTCGAACCGACTGAGCCGGGCCGTCGGAGACCACACCGTTTGCGGGATCCGTCATGTTCTCAGGCGGCGGTTCGACCAAGCGGCCGACTATCGAGCCGTCGCGGATCCGGGGATGTCGTTGGATTGAGCACTGGCCCAGCGATCAGCGGATCGAAGAAGTCTCGATGCACATCCAGATACTCCAGGACGACCTGCTCGAGCAACGCTTGGAAGTTGGATCGCGGCTTGTAGCCGTCGATGTAAGGGTAGCCGTGCAGCGTCAGGACAGCGCTGATGTTGGCGTGCTTGAACTCCACCGAGCCCTTCGAGCGTCTCTGCAAGCACGGCGCGCAGTCGTTCGTTGTGCTCGCTCTTGTTCACCCGCGCGCCGGCCAACTCGTGGCCGAGCATGTCAAAGTAGTCGGCCACAGTCGCCTCAACTTCGTCGCGCGACCAGTCGTGCTCAGCCATTTCGGCTAATCGGGATTGGCTCGTCCCGGGACATCGACTTCTTTGCCGCAATTGGGGCAGAATCTCGCGGCCGCCGGCAACGCATGCCCGCATCGCCCGCATCGTGCGCTGACCGACGTGGTCGGCTGGTCGCGGTCATCGCCCCGCACGCTGATCACTTCGGCCAATGGGAAGAGTCTGCTGCGGAGCCTCGACGCCCAAGGGCTCTCCGTGCGCTCGATGATGGCCTCGATGGTGGGACCGGCGAGCGGATACGCGAGAGCCACACAGGCAACGCTCTTGGGCCATTCGACGTTCGCCATCCAGCGCTCAATCAAGGCTTCACGCGCCTTCGAAAACGAACTTTCATCCGCCAGCATCAGCACCAGCAATCCGCCGCTCGCGGCGGCGGCCTGCGAGAGCTTGTTCTTCAACTGCTTCGTCGGATTCGCGTCCTCGGTCGCGTAACAACGGACTTGACCGATCCCGTCAAGTAACTGCTCCAGCCACGGCTGAAGAGACGCCTGCGGATTCGATGCTCTTTGCCGAAACAGGCTCTGATTCGCGAGCACTTCTGCGTCGATCGGCGTTCTTTCCACGGGCCGATCCGTGGTGGCAGCGTTGGCCTCTGAGGAGCCCGTGTGGGGAAGAACAGCACCGGCGAAATGATGGATGATTCGCTCGATTCGGTCGTTCTTCGAACCGCCGAGTCGTAGGCCGAGCCGATGCAGAACATCCTCGAGCTGGCGATTCATCAACTCGCCGAGGAGAGTCGTCTCCGAGAGATGTGCCTCCCACAGCGTTCGTATCCGGGTCTCCTTGGTGCCCGTCTGCCGCAGATCAGGAAACCGGCGAAGGATGTCCGTGAGCTCTTGGTGAAGTAACGCACTGAACAGGGTCTCGAAGTGCTCTTGGTCAAGCCGCCGCGGCTCGCGCCTGGGTGGCTCGACTGGCTCCTCCTCCCGCTGGTCCTTCCGTTGCGCGAAATGCGCAACGATCCGCTCAATGAGTTCGTCCTTGTTTCCGCTAACCGATGCATCGGTTTCGCGGCAAATGTCCTTGAGAGTTGATAAACCGACCGAGCGCAAGACTATGCGGGGTTGAATTCTCTCGAGGAGCATTCTCTCGAGGCGAGCCTCCTTGCTTCCAGACGTGCGCGATCCCGCCCCTTCAAGAGCGCTCGCAAGCTCACTGTTGCTTAGGTAGCCGAAGAGTCTGCGCGCACTGTCCGTCGGCATATCGATGCCCAACGTCTGCCAAATCGCAGGGGCGATCTCCTCAGGAATCACGACCCGGTCGTCATGAACGAACAATAGGCCCGCCGAACGAAGCGCGTTCTTCTCGTGTGCGAAGGAATCGTCCTTGTCCCAGAATTCGCGGAGATCCTGATGATGCTCGATCAGGAAGTGTTCCACCTGCGCGATGCCGCTCTCGCGGCGCAACAAAGCAAGGAGGGCGGCCTCTGAGCTGTTCAGATCGAGATCGTTGCGACGCGCCTCGTACAGCGCACGACGATACAGACGCAATTGATCATCGCGTGCCACCAAGTCTCCGGAGTCGATCAGGTCCGCAAGCCGACGAGTCTCCGTCATGACCCGATCGCGAAAGCCATCCCTGGGCAGCTCGTACCCGGGCGCATCGAGCAGCAAAGTCAGGACTGCAAAAGTCGGAGGCTGCCGATTGGTGATGAAGTCGTTCACGAAGCGGTAGCTGCGGAGCGCACCTTCCAAGAAATTACAGAGCTGCGGCCTCGCGAGCTTCTTGTCGGTGCGGACATGCTCGAGCGCGAGGCGCTCGAGGTCCTCATCCGACTGTGCGGCGAGCAGAGGAGCGAGTTTCATGACAATTCGATCGGATCGCCAACGACCGACGGCTCGGCTTGGCAAAAGTGACACCAAAGCCCGCTCGCGAGTTCGCCGGCGAGGGACCTATCGATATCGAGGGTCACGACATATCGAACTTGGGAGATCCCAGGATCGATCGCTCGCACCCGCGGCACGTCTTCCGCGCGAAACCAGCGCGGGGTGTCGAGCGGAATGAATCGCGTCCCGTATTGGTCCCGGTCCAGCGGCGTGTATCCCAGCAGTGCGATCTGCTTCAATAGCGCCGGCGCGTCGGACACGCGCGCCAAGGCTGTGTCCACTAACTCGGCCAGCGATATTCCACGAACAGGCTCGACCCCAACCCATACTGACAGTAGGTAGGCCTTGTGCATTCCGACCGGCAGGTCGATCTGGCGTTGAGAGACGTGATGCACATGAGCACGCCGCGACACCTTGACCTCGAGGGCGATACCGTCGAAAAAGAAGTCCGCGGCTTCACCTTCGGGTCCTCGCCATGCTGCTACGAGCGGATCTGGATTGACAGCCTTCGAGATTACCCAGAGCTCGCCCCACAAACCCAATTGTTGCTCGGCCGTCAACACAGCACGCCGAGCCAGGAGCGTCTGCCATTCCTCGACCAAAGCAAGAATCGTCGGCCAAGTAATTTCGCCGGCCGACGACGCTAGTCGGCGGCAGATGTCCATGACGAGAACCAAGAATGCATCGACCAACTGGGATTCGGTGCATTCCAGCGCAGCTGCCGCCTGTTCCCAACGGCGACCGCCGTATTCGAAAGCGACGCGGGTTGCAGGAGTGAGAGAGAACCCACCTCCGCGGCGGCCTACCGTGACCGGCGCGACATCGAGTGGAATCAACAAGGTCGGCGCACCTGAACGAGCACGAGCCAAGAAGGCCGGACCGACTGACGTCGCGATCCGATAGTCATTGGCCTCGTCCGTCGAAGGCGCACCGACGGCCGCGATGGCCTCCCTCAATGAGGCGGCCTGCGCTGAGCTCTCCATCACGATGTGGTGTTGAATACCTGGGTCGCCATATCGGAGGGAAGACCAAGCTGGGATACCAGTACTCCCGCCCGTTGGTCTTCGTGATCAGCCCTCGACCGTCGTCCCGAAACACACAGAGCACTGGTCCAGGCTGGTTCCGGGCGTCCCGCAATTCGTCGCCAGAGAGCGCGCCAGTCGGTAGAGTCGGCTTCCTCCTTTTCATGGGCCGGTAATAAATGAAGCCCCGATTGCCATACCGAGGCGCCATGCGCTCGAGAACGCGGACGAGCATCGGCGGGTCCCACATGTTCGCCAAGTCCTCGTCAAACGGCAGCTCTCGGAGTAAAGAGAGCAAGTCCGGAAGTTCGACGCGCACGAACTCGCCTTCGCGCAGTGTTCCGCCGAGTGTCTTCTTGACGGCCGCCTCGATGATCCCACTTCGTTCCAGATCCTTGCGTCCAAGCCCCGGAGCCCCAGGATATATGTGCCCGCCTGGCTCGTAGGCCGCCAGGTTTCGGGTGTCCAATACGTTCAGTCGCGTTGCGCGAAGCGAGGACATCGTCTCGACCGTTACCTTGGCCAAGCCCCCGTTCGCGATCAGTTGTTGCCGAAGGTTCTGCTCCGCAACATGGATGAAATGAAACCTCGCACCGAGACTGTCCGGCAGGAAGACTCGCGTGTAGGGCATCAGCGGCTGTCGGTAGCCAAACATGCGGGCGTGCTGCAGCACGGTGTCCATCTGCGACACTTTCGCGCGTCGAAGGTAGTAAGTCACCAGCAGGTTGTCGATCGTCAAGCCGCGGCCGAGAATGTTGCCGCCTACGATGAAATTCAGCTGCCGGCCGAAATCGACTGGACTGTTTGCGGAGTTTACGATCGGCACCTCTCTCCTCGGCAGGCGCTTCTTGATTCGCTCCAGTACATCGTCGAAAGCGGGAGGCTCTGTCATGGTCCGCCGCAACTCGTCGTAACCCCAATGCAGACGCATCATCGTCTCAGTATCTGAACTGCCCGCTTCCAGATCGTCACTGAGCCGATTCAAATAGTTTCGAATGAGCATCGCCACGCGCGCATGCTCGGTGGTCTTCTGGCTGGTGTGACACAGGAAGTTCTGCCCCATGCTGCGCGAAACCGGATCCAGAACGTTCTGTGCGCCGGCTGCAACCAAGAAGAACGCCAACGCGCGTTGCAGACCAAGGGGAGGACTGCTTTCTGCAGCTCCTTCGATGTTGGCGGACTCGTCTTCGTCGACGGACACGAGCGGAGGCAGTGCCTCCTCGACGTGCTGGACATCGAAGAAGGCCTCGCCGCCTGTGTAGCCCTTTCCCGGCTCCAGCAAATGGGTGAAGGTCGGGCGCAAATCGCTGTCGACATTCTGCAAGAGGAGCGCGTAAGGCGTCGCCGTCACTTGAACGAAGACGTGATGTCGCAGTGTCTGACGAATCGACTGCCCTTCGTCGTCCTGGACTGTCTTTCGATGAATGGCACTCGGCTGCGTCGGCGCGTTCTTTCGACCGGAAGTGCGCGCCTGGACCGTCGTGTCGAGCGTCGCCTGATCGGCTTCATCGTCCAACACGAGTGCTGGGTAACCTGCCGCCCCGATCGCGTCGAGGAACTCCACTAGCGAAGTCAGTCGTTGCTGGTTCTTCGTGCAGATGAACACGACGCCATGCTTGCCGATGTGCTTCTTCACATGCTCACGGTCGTCGTTCCAGTTGTCCGACTGGAGAGCGTTCTTGATCAGCGGACCATCGAGCGCGGCGAAGCGATCCGCCGTTTGCTCGACGAGCTTGACGAAATCTGACGTCAACACCACGATGACTCGGAAGCCGTTGTCGATGGCAGCGGCGCAGAACGTAATCATCGCGACCGTCTTGCCACTCTGCACGCGCCCGTACAAGAGCCCTGTTGGAGGCCGGCCGTCTGTCGGTGCCGCGTCGCTGGCCACGGCGGTACCGCCGATCGCCGACCTCGCCAGGCGCGACTCTCGTGGCGTAAGCCTCCAGCACCTTGCCAAGCAGCCCAAGGGCGTCCGCTCTGACCTTTGCGAGTGCCGCTCCTGGCATCGGCTTCGCGCCCACACCGCCCTCGAGTTGTTCCAGCGTGCCAGCGAGGCACGGTCCATCGGTGACCATCTCGACCAGTGCCTTGTTCACGATTCTCGCTGTCCCTTCAGACATGCGCCTGCCCCTTCAGAGCCTTCGCCACGCGGATCGCCGCGACGGTAGCATCCGCGTGCTCCCAGAATCTGAGCACCGTCCATCCGGCGGTCCGCAGCTTGAGGTCCGTGTCCCTGTCGCGGAGCCGATTCGCCTCAATCTTCGCGCGCCACCAACTCGCGTTGGCCTTTGGCCACGTTCCGTGCTCGGGACAGCCATGCCAGAAGCACCCATCGACGAACACCGCGACCTTCGCTCGCACGAATGCGACGTCCGCCCGGCGGCGCGTGCCGGGCAACGTCACGTCGATCCGGTAACGCAGGCCAAGGGCGCGCAGGGCGGTACGCAAGGCGATCTCACCGGGCGTGTCGCGGCGCCGAGTGGCCTGCATTCGCCGCCGAACCTCTGCCGACGACGCCTCAGGTCTCGTCGTCTTCTTCGGGAACTTCCTCGGCGATGTCTTCTTCGATGTCGAGCGGTTCCTCGTCACCCTCTGCCCACTTGAACTCTGCTTCGTTGCGGCGAAGGTACGCATGATAGACCTCGCCGAGAAACTCTCGATAACTGAGCGTCTGCGCAGGCCGGCCATTCTTTGGAGGCGCGTTCTGCACGTCGAAGAAGCGAAGATTGCTTCCGTCAGGTTCGTACAGCCCGATGTAGATCTTCTCGAACCTGTCGATCTCGTCTTCGGGGTCTTCGCGGCCCGAATACGGACGCAGATGACGAACCCAGGAGCCGAATGAGGAGGGATTGTCCTTCTTTCCGTCGTCGGCAGCGTCGAATGGCAGGAACAACACGGCAACCATCACGGCGTACGGTTGTCGCTTGTGGTAGCCGCTCGCCTCGATGCGCAATTCCTCTTCGTTGCGCTTCATGTTGTGGGTGTAGCGTTCAGAGCCCTTCACATCACGGAGGTGTACCGACTTGAGCGAGATACCCAACGCCAAGCCTAGCCTCGGTGTGCTGAAGTTGATGTCGAGTTGCTTCTTCCCGCGCGCCGATCCCGCCGTTCGCTTCGTGGTGGCGCTGATGTCTTCCAGCCGCTCGAACAGATCGGACGCGATCTGAGTCGCCATGTGATCGGCGAATCTGACGGCGTATTGGTTCTTTGCTCCTACGGGATCGGATCGGCTTGGCCGCGGTTCGGAAGCCTCCAACACCTGGGTGATGACTGTGACACCAGCATCAACTTGCGATGATGGTTCCTGGTGCTCCTTCTTCGCCATTTAGGCAGCGGCGAACCTGGCCATGTGCTTCACGTGACGTCTGACGTCATCGAGGAAGCCGTCCTCGAATCTCAAACCGCTGACCAGCGCGCGGCTCAGGAATCCGCTTGCCGCCCGGTGCGACAAAGGAGTTCGTGGAAAGCGCAGGAATTCGCGAAGACTCGGGGCCTGCTTCCGTTCCGGGAAGCTTGATACATCAACGGAATACACGTGCCCTTTGTGGCCCCACGCGGCGCGCGGCCACGCGACACCGCGCTGGAGTTGAATGCCTTCCGGCCCATCACCCGTCGGATGAATCAGTCGTCGACCGATCCACTCCGCAACAGGCACACTGACTGCGTTTCCAACCAGCTTCCACCGATGGCTCTGGCGAACACCTGGAACTTCTGCCGCCGGCGCGGTCCAACCTTCGTCGAAACCCTGTAGCCGTTCTGCATCGCGCAGATCGGGCGTGGTGATCGAGCCGTCCCGCGGGTCCCAGATAGCCGGCGGTGACGGAATCCCAATCGTGGATCCGCCCTTCAAGGTCGGAACGGCGTCGACAGCCCAGCCAAGTCCGCGCAGACCTTCTGTCCAATAGAATCCGCACAACTGAGTTTGCGAGAACTCCGGCGAATCCTCCCCGGCGTCGCAACCAAATAAGGCGCTTCGAGGGTCTTCAGAGCGGGAGGCAAGAAGCAAGACACGTTGCCGACGTTGCGGAATGCCAAACGCCCGTGCGTTGACGACGCGGTACGCCCAAGTGAACCCGAGTGCCTCGAGCTCGTCGACCAGGTACCGCATTGCCTTGCCACGCTGCAGTTGCAGCATGAAAGGAACGTTCTCGAGAAGCAGCCAGCGGGGTCCATTGGCGCGAGAGCGGAGGCGTTTGAAAACTTCGCCGATGAGCCCAGACTGGTGGCCGCCAATCCCGGCCGTTCGACCCGCCTGGCTGAGATCCTGGCAAGGGAATCCGGCCGCGATCAGATCGACCTTGGGGAACGCGCTCAGCTTCCTGATGTCGGGCTCCACCGACATTCCAAATCGTTGGCGGAGTACTTCAGCGGCACCCGGATCGATCTCGCAAATCATCTGGGCACGATGACCGGCTCGAGAGAGGCCGAGCTCGATGCCGCCGATTCCTGCGAAGAGTCCGACGGCGGTCAGTGTTTCGCTTTTATTTCGCGCCATGACGACGACGATACCACATGTTGGGGTGGCC
>CAVREM010000055.1:0-171387 GCA_963720005.1 uncultured Acidobacteriota bacterium
CCCCATGGCCCATGCCAGCCCGAGGCCGCGACCTCTCAATGCACTTCCTCGTCCCACTTCACGCCCCATAGCACGCCGTTCGTGTCGCGAACATGTGCCTTGGGATTGGTTCCCCCGAGATCCTCGGCGACGAACGTAAACGGTCCGGCGGGCGCCCGGTGAGGGGCTCCACTTCCCCAGAAGAGGTCGAGCTGCTCGATTGGTCCGCGCTCTTCCCAGATCCTGGAAGGACTTGTCGAGGGATCCTTTCCTCGCTCGTCATGATCCCGGGCCTCGTCATGATCCCGGGCAATGGCGGATGTCGGGAACGACGCGAGGCCCGCCGCGATGGCGCCGACGAAAACGGCTGCGAAAAACAGTGAGCGGTTGGCTAAATCGCCATGGTGCTCCTCCTACGAGTCGTTAACGCTCGACTCGTGACGCACGCAGATCGAATTGGACCGCGACCCTTCAACGTCGTGTTCGGTCCCCCGATGCCAGACGTTTCCTGAGTATATTCTGACACCTTCTTGACTTACCCGCCGGCCCCCACATCGACAAACCCATCCATGCACCGCCGGCAACGGCGGTCCCGCCCTTTGTTCGGTTCTGGCGACCTTTTGTCTATTTACGCGACCGGCAATTCGGTCGACCGACGTGGGCTTTCGAAACAGGCGTCAACCCGGACAAAGCGGCCTCGTGCGCCGCAAGGAGCGTGTCATGAAACGGATTCACCCTGTTCATCTCGCCATCATCGTTTTCGTCGGCGCATTGGGCGTCCGGCCAGCTGCCGCCCGAGACCACAAGCGCGAACGACGTGTCGCAGGAGCGCCCTCCGTCGGAGGCTCTCCCGCCCATCGACGACCCAGGCATGCTCCCAGTGTACGTTCACGTGGCTCGGCGGTGTGATGGGCGAGGGCTCAGGACCCGCGAGGCAGGGCTTCTATCCGGAGCTTGGCGGCATGATTCCGGGTGCCGGATGGCTGTCGGTCGGCCCCGGCTATCGTCACCAGCTGTTCGGCGGTTCCGCAGTGCTCGATATGTCGGCCGCGATGTCGTGGCGACGCTACGCCATGATGCAATCGCGAATCGAGTGGCCGGCTCTCCTCTCCGATCACCCTCAGTTAGCGCCGGAGCCAAGTACCAAGACTTCACTCGGATCAACTTTTACGGGATCGGGCCTGACACCGATAACAACGCCCGGACCGATTACCGCTTGAAGAGCATCGAGATCTCCGGATTCGGCACGATGCGACCGACTGACTGGCTGTCGATCGGCGGCGGTTTTGGCTATATTCACGGGCTCGCCATCGCACCCGGTCTGGCGCGAGCGCCCCGCCGATTCATGACTTCTTCGACGACAGGGGCGCTCCGGGACTGACGGTGCAGCCGCGCTATGGACGCGCCGATCTCTTCGTCGAGGCCGACACGCGCGACGCCCCGGGCTATCCGACGCGCGGTGGTCTGTATCGGCTCGGCTCGGCAATGTTTCACGACGTCGACGGCTCGGGACAGAGTTTTCGTCGCGTCGACGCTGACGCCACGCATTACCTGCCGGTCATCGGCGGAAAGTGGACCGTTGCACTGCGCGGACGCCTGGCACTGTCGCAGACCGGCGGCGGCAACGAGGTGCCCTTCTATCTCATGCCGACCCTGGGCGGCCGGAGCACGCTTCGCGGCTACAGCGACTTCAGGTTCCGCGATCGTCACGCTGCGTTCATCAGCGTCGAGTCCCGGTGGCCGGTATTTCCGATGGTGGACGCCGCCGTGTTCGCCGATGCTGGCCGGGTCGCGCCGGCGGTAGCCGATTCCTGGGGCGGGCGCCCAGAGCATGACTACGGCGTGGGACTTCGATTCCACACCGCGAGCCGGTCGTTTGCACGCTTCGACGTCGCGAAGGGGCGCGAAGGCACTCGCGTCGCCCTGAGTGTCACCACCTCGTTCGGCGGCCCGCGCCGCCAGGCAATTCCCTACGTCCCCTGAACACGCAGGGGCCGCTCGACGATCAAAAGGAGGACCCATGAGCACCAGGATCACGCGTCTGATCGTTGTCTGTTCCGTCCTTGTGGTTGTCGGTCTGGTCGGGACGACGGGTTCTCGACAGGAGCTGCCGGTTTCTACCGGCAGCTCCGTCACTCCGTTCCGCGAGCGCGTGGCTGGGTACTCGCGCCTGCGGCAGCAGCTCATCACGCATCTGCTCGCGCGAGGCGTTGATCCGAACGCCGGCCATGGCGTGGAGTTCCGGAACCAGCTGGGCCTCGCCATCCGGGAGGCGCGCCGCGCGGCGCAACCCGGAGAGATTTCTGCACGGATGTGGCCGGTCCAATGCGGCAACTGGTGTGGACGACCCTTCGCGGCGAGGACGAGATCTTGGCCGATGTGCCCGCCGTCGCAAGCGTCCGCGTGAATGACTTCTATCCTGAGGGCCAGCCATTTGCGACGGTACCGCCGTCGCTCCTTCAGCTGTTCGAGCCGTTGCCACCGGAGCTCCAGTACCGCTTCCTGGCGACCGAACTGATTCTGCTCGACATCGACACGGCCTTGATCGTCGATTTCATTCCGAACGCGTTCCAGCGGAGCTCGACCTATGTCGAAACCCATTACGCGGCTACGTGATCGCCTTCTCCTGCTGTGGTGCGCTGTCGGTGGGCAGCCAGGCGCCGGCGCAAGCCGGCAAGCCGTGCGATTTGCGGTCATCGGCGACTTCGGCTCGGGGACGCCGGAGCAGTATGACGTCGCCAGTCTGATGGCGGTCGTCCGCGACCGGGTGCCATACGACATGGTCCTGACGGCGGGCGACAACATCTATGGTGGGTGGAGCCGGCGCGCCGTCGTCGACCGCTTTGAGACACCCTATCGCCGACTGCTGGACGGTGGCGTCTCTTTCTTTGCGAGCCTGGGCAACCACGACGGCTTCGAGGAGCGCCACTACCCGCTCTTCAACATGCACGGCGAGCGTTATTACAGCTTCACGCGATTGAACGTGCAGTTTTTTGCGCTGGACAGCAATTACATGGACCCAGCGCAGCTCTCGTGGCTGCGGCGGGAGCTGGCTGCGTCGACCGCGTCCTGGAAGATTGCGTATTTCCATCACCCGCTGTACTCCTCCGCGCGCCGCCACGGGGCGGAGATGGATCTCCGGGCTGTTCTCGAGCCGCTCTTCGTCCAGCACGGCGTGCAGGTCGTCTTCAGCGGCCACGATCACGTGTACGAGCGCTTCATGCCACAACGCGGCGTCACCTACTTCGTATGCGGCTCGTCGGGCAAGCTTCGCCGCGGCGATCTCGGTGCGCGCTCGCCGCAGAGGGCGGCTGCCTTCGATCAGGACATGGCCTTCATCGTCGTCGAGGTTGAGGAGGGTGTCATGCAGTTTCAGGTTATCTCGCGAACTGACTCGGTCGTCGATTCGGGTGTGATTCATCGGGTGACCGGCGATGTGCCCGACTTTTCCGATGAAACGCGGAGAGGCGATGCCGACGGCGCTCCTCGCCATTCTGCTGTGTGTGACGGTGGCCAGCATAGTGATGGGGAAAGCCGCTCGAGACGCGATCTTTCTGAGCCGTTTTACAGCTCTACAGATGACCGTCGTCGATCTCGTCACGATGCTGGCGACGGCGACAGTCGTGGCAGCACAACTGCGGCTGAATGCACGGTTTTCGACGAAGCGGGTGCTCGTCGTCTCACCGCTGTGTTTTGCGCTCGGAGATTTCGCTCTCTGGCTGGGCCTGAGGACATCGCAGGAAGCCTCGGTCGCGTGCGCGGCTTACCTGTGGATTGGCGTTCAGGCGGCCGTCGGCGTTCCGCACGCCTTCGTCATGACGAACCGCGTGTTCACTATCAGACAGACCAAACAGTGGAGCGGCCCGATTGGCTGCAGCGCCATTTTGGGCTGGATCGCCGGTGGGTGTGCGACCGAGATCCTTGCGTCGCGCTACGGCGCGCCGTCGCTTCTGCTTGCGACCGGCCTTTTGACGACGTTGTGTCCGGTCATCGTTGCACTCGTCTGGCCGGAGGGTCTTACTAGCTGGGCAAACACGTCCGGCAGCCTGTGGAGCAGCGCGTCAGCCTTGTGGAAGTCGCGGCATCTCCGCGCCATCGCGTGGCTCGCGTTCGCCTCATCGGCGGTCACCACCATTGCCGGGCTCCAGCTCAAGGCGATTGCGAGCCAGTCGATCCATTCGGCGGACCATCTCGCAGCGTTCTTCGGCTCGTTCAGTCTGTACTCCGGACTCGTCGCGCTGGTCATGCAGGCGTTGGTCACTCCTCGAGTCCTCAGCCGCCTCGGCCTCAGGTACCGCCCTGGCGATCGCTCCCGTGGCGATTGCCGGCGGCTCGATCTGCGTTTTACTCTACGGGAACGCTCGCCGCTGCGACGATTCTCAAGGGCAGCGATCAGATCCTGCGCTATTCAGTCGATCGGGCAGCCCTCGAAATGCTCTATCGTCCATTTCCGCCCGATGAGATGTTCGAGCGGAAGATGATGATCGACGCACTTGTCGGCCGGTTCGGCGACGCAGCCGGCGCGCTGCTGGCCTTCGCCGTCGTTGTGGCGCTGCAGGCGAGTTTTTCGATCCTCAGCGTGGTTAACCTGGTGGCAATCACGATCTGGCTTGCTTCGACGACGCTGGCGCGGGCGGGTTACCGGGCGAGCCTGCTCAGTTCTCTCGGCCAAATCGCTCGTCCATCGGGCGGGCCGCTCATCGCGGACGTCCACGATGGCTCTGAAAAGGGACGCCGCCGGTCTGATTGGCGCGCGATATCCGAACCCGACGCGGAGAAGCGGCTCGCGGCCCTCCGCGTGCTTACCCACCCTCCAGCGGGTTCGCCGCGACGTCGACGCTTCCATACGCGTCTGGCAACTGCGCTCGCTATCGAAATTGTCGCCTTCGCGGTGCTCGTCGAGACCGCATCGGGACCGGTAGCGTCTGTCGGGCCTCATCGGGAGGCGTGCCGGGAATCCATCGAACGCATTTCCAGACTTCTCTTCCTGATGTCTCCGGACAACTATCCGCGGTACCTTCTCGAGGCGCTGGGTTCGCGCGGTGCGGCATTCGAAGCGGCCGCGCTCGAATACCTAGATACCACGCTGACTTCACCGCATCGTGAGATTCTCGTTCCGTTGCTCGAGCGGTGGACTATTGCGGCGAGTTGAGCGCATCGCTGCGCGCCCGTTGTTCGCCAGTCTGCCGATCAGCGTTGACAAGGGAGAGAGGCTGCACACGTGTCGAGTGCCGCGCACGAATCATGAGGCTCAGCGAACGTCGATTGGATCATGCGGTTGTGCTGGAGTTGATCGGGCCTGTTGCCGGCCGCCAAGCGACCGACATGCTTGACGCGGCCGTGCACCGACAGGCGCGTGCCGGCACGCATTGCGTCGTTGCAGACCTCGCCCGCGTGCCCAGCCTGGATTTAGGCGGACTCGGGTCATTTCTGGATGCGCACATGACGATTCGACATGCAGGAGGCGCATTCAGGCTTGCGTGCGCCAACAGGCGCATTCGTGACCTGCTTGCGATGACGCGACTGCTCCAAGTCATCGAAACGTTCGACTCTGTGGAGGACGCCATTGATGGGGTCGTTTCAGGGACCTGCGGGACGCCACAAGACTGGCGATTGCGAACGGTCGCTCTCACACCGATCCTGCGCTTCCTCCGCCGCGCATGGTAGCGCTCAGCCGGACTTTAACGATACGGCCACGCGCCAACTTAGCCATCCTTTCTCTCGCCGTGATGCTTCACCCAATGAGCAGAGATCCCGCGTGCATCGATCCGAACAAGGTTCGTGGCGAGTCGAACCAGGGACGGCGGCGGTAGATCGTGCGGCCCAACAAAGAACTGGACGCACGCTGTCCTTCCCGTGTCGTAACGTCCGCGACGAAGAAGTGACTCATGTGCTCTGGAACCATGCCAGCCCGCAGTTCTGGGTCCGGCTCATCGCCTCGATTACACCATGCACGTGTGCAGGAAGTAATAAAAGCCGACCTTCGCAGAGGCAGGATGCGCGGCGCCCACGACTACCGCCGGCGCCGCTGTCGGAGGGGGCAGAAGCAAAGCTCCGCCCGTACCTGGGAAGATTCCACCCTCTTTCGCATCCCGCAGGGCGCGCGCCATTCCTGACATGTAGAGTCCTACGACCGCGCTAACAGTCCAGCTCTCATTTTCTCCACAAGGCGCTGCGTAGGGGCTGCCCTCGCGATGCGAACGCTCGACTGCGCCATTCAGCTGCGACTCCATGCGTCAATAGCGACAGCGCGAATGCATCAGCTGAGGAACGTCGTTGATCACCGCGCGCGAGTTTTGTAGACTCCCGCCCTCCGTGCTGTTGTTCATGGTCTGACTGTAGTTCCTGTCCCGCCTGCACAGCGCGCCAGGAACATCGGCCTCGCGACCCCCACGCGATACGACTGCGACCCGCGCCCTCTTGTGACGCGGCGGCCGCGGTGGAGCCGACCACTCAATCGTCTGCCACCCGCTGGAGGGAAGGCACATGGCTAAGTCACCTCGAGATCGAAAAAAACCCGAGGGCTCGAAACGAACGCCTTCCAAGCCAGCCAAACCCGTCAAGCCGACGAAGCCGACCAAGCAGACACGGCCGACATCCGCGACGACGAGGACAAGCACCGCTTCGCCCACCGGTGACGGGGGTCAGGCCAACAGAGACGCTCTCGCCCACGACGCCGACACGGCCGACGTCGCCCGGCACCACATCTCGGCCAACCGTCGTTCCTATTTCGCCAACTTCCCCGATCGTGAGCCCGACCAGCGGCGGCGGTTCGGGTCTCTCGACAGGTCCGATCGTCACGGGACCAAACATCCCGCTGCTGCCCGATCCGATCGGCAACTTCTTCGACACGACGCGTGTGGGCAAGGCGGTGGTGCGTCCTGGCGATCTGCTGGCGCTGCGCATCGAGCTGCACAACCTCGCGGTCGAGGCAGGCACGCCGCCCAAGGTTCGCAAGACCGCCACCGGTGCGGCGCACATCATCGTTCACTTTCCGCCGCAGACGATCACGGAGAGAACGTTCTTCGAGGCAAAGCCGGCTGGCACGACGGATCCGCCGCGCCCGGATGGCAAACCCGACAAGCCGGACCCTGGCGGCTCGGAAAACCCAGAGCCTCCGCCGATCAACGCACGCATCTCGGGCGAATCGCGCATTGCATTCAAGGTCCCGGACGGCTTCGTCGCCGACTACACACTGCAAGGCATCCTCGACGCGATTGAAGACCTGGAGCTTGCGGTGCCCGCCAACGCGCGGCCGCCCGCGAGTCCGGTGACGGTGCAAGTCACGGACATCTTTGCCCAGGACCTCAGTACCCTCACCACGGTGCAGCGCGCCGCGCTCGCGAGCTTCGCGGTCAGAAGCATGCGCATCGCAGCCGTGCAGGGCGACGAGACGACGGTGCTGCTCCGGCAGGCGCATGGGGATCCAGGAGTTCGGCCGCTTGGCGCACGGCGTTCTCACGTCGGTGGTCGACGCCGGGATCACTCCGGGCGTGGTGGCCCAGCCGCGGCCGGGCCCGAGCCCGGCGCTGCCGACCGCGCGGCAGACGGCACTCGAAATTCCGTGGCGCCTCATCCTGAGCCCGCACAGCGCCGAGCGCTGGCGCCATGCGAAGACGCCGGTGACCTCGCCGGCCGGACGAACCGAGCTGTGGCACACGCGGCTGGTGGCGCCCAAGGCCAATGGCGACCTCATCGAGCCGCCGCGGCCCGACACGCAGCGCAGCGTGCGCGCGGTCTGGGCGCTCACCGGCGAAAACTCGCAGCAGCCGATGCAAAGCGTGTTTCCGACCGACGAGGACGAGGTGCCGGATCCGAGCACCAAGCCGTTCCGGATGCCGATGGACGATTTCGATCGCTTCCAGAATCGTCCACCTGTCGTCGAACTTCTCGGTATCGAACTACACGCCGAACCCGGTCGGCGCCAACCTGCTGATGCTGTCGACGCTCGGCGGCTGGATCGACACGCGCGGGGCGTGGGATCCGCCGGGTCTTTCGGTCGAGGAGTGGGTGCATCGCGGGCACGATGGGACGCGACCACTACGTCCGCATCGTCTACAAGGGGTTCCTGTACCCGTTCGGTCATCGCGTCGCGCTGGTGAAGGTCAGCGAACGGAAGTTCCATAACGGCACGGGCGGACTGCCACAGATCGCGGGGAACCCCGCCTACCTCCGGCAGCGCCTCTTCATCGTGGTCCGCGAACGCGAGCGAAAATTCGTGGATCCCACGCTCACGAACATCAGCGGGACCATCTCGCTGGCGCGGCAGTTCCCGTTCTCGAGCATCCGAATCCTCACCGCGGTGACGCCGAATCTCGATCAGCCTGACGGTCCGGCCAGCTCGAGCCTCATCGCGGGCCACGAGGATCAATCGCTGTTCTGGCCGTGCGTCGGCGGCTCGCCGTTCGAGTTCCAGTGTGTTGGCACCGATCTCGACGGGCGCGCGATCCGCTTCGGCCTGCCCATGTTGTTCCTCGACAACATGATGGCCAGCCCGCGCGACCTCGTAGGCGACAAGCTGGTTCCCGACTACACCACGGCTGAAGAGAACGCCCTGCTCGTGAAAGAGGCGTGGAACAAGCCGAGTCGATCAGGACGCCGTACCGCGGAGATCAAGCAGCAGCGGGTGGCACTGGCGCAGAGCGTGAAGGCGGGCGACACGTCGATCCAGGCGGATTCGATCACCTTCGACGCCTTCGTCGAGGAGGGCAACACTCAGCTCCAGGCCTACAGCAACGGGCTGATGCGGCCGATGTTCTATCCCTGCGTCGTGGAGCGCGCGTCCGCATTGCCGCGCTGGCGCAGCTGACTGGCAGCGACAAGAACAACCTCGTCGCTGGAACACGCACTATCTGCCGGTACGGCTTCGCAGCAACAACCCGGGTCAGGTGTTCGTCGACGTCAAGCCCGAAGTCCGACATGGCGCAGCTCGATTTCTCGTCGCAGGGCGATCGAGCGGCGGGTTCGTGCAGCCCAACCTGAAGCCGAGCGCCTTCTCGCGCGCTGACGGGGCCGGTCGGCCGGCGACGTGGCCGACTTCATGGCGGCAACATGGACGCCGTCGAGCAGTCTTCCCGCCGACTCGATGGCGACCTGCCGCTGCCGCTGCTGTTCGGGTGCATTCCGCTTGGCGAGGTGATCAGCGGTGGCGAACCTGGTCGGCAACCCCGAGAAGGTGCCGAAGTTCGCTCCGAGGCGCGCACGCAGGTCGAGTCCTTCTTCAACGGCCTCGTGCGGCTGTACCGGCTTCGTCACGCGGCTGGCCACCAGCCGGCGAACTCTGGCCGAGGCGTGCCGATCGCCGCATCGCCAAGGCACGCCTGGAGGATCGGCTCGAGCAGCCGAGTCGGCCTTCGGCGCGACGCTGGTGCGCCGACGTCAAGACGCTGCGTCAACCAGCTGACAGGCGGCGCTGGAGGCGTGCATGCGCAGGTGCAGCCGCTGCTACGACAGCAGATTCAGGTCGCACCGCCGCTGGGCGGCACTGACCGGCGCGATCGGCCAGGCCCAAACGGCGGTGGCCAACCTGCGCGCGCACCGCCAACGCCCAGGTCGGCGGCGTGTCGCTGCCGTCGGGCTTGCCGGCGGTCGCTGCTCGCAGCGGCCAACGCGGCGTCGAACGTTCCTCACGACCTCGGAACATCGCTGCGTTCGCGCTGATATGCGCCAGGGCAAGGCGCTGTTCAACGCGCTGAACGCGATCGTCGGGACCCCGGCGCGGCCAGTCGACCGGCCTGCTCACGAACCCGACCGAGCTGGGCACGCGCCTCCAGGCGGTGGCAGACCGCCTCGCGCCGCTTGCGCACGAGCGTCGCGCGGCTTCCGGCTGCTCGACGGGCGCGCCGCGCAAGGCGCATCGCTCGACGCATCGACACGGTGAAGCAAGTGCTCGACGCCGCCGGGCGCTGCTGATCGATCTCCTGGAGAATGCTGCACGGGAGACGAGCTGACGATCCGCTTCGACTGGAACCCGAGATCGCGAACTGGGCGCTGCCGGCGCCGATGCGAGCACCGATGCGCTGTTCCGCGCCAACGACAAGCATGGCTTCCTCGTGGCGGTCGAGGCGAAGGTCAAGAAGAACGGGCAGAGCGCGCCGAAGATCAGCGTGCGTCTGCAGGCTGCAAGACTTCGACCTGGTGTTGATCGCGCCGGCCAGCTTCATCGAGCTGAACTTCGAGAAGATCGAGTTCACGCGTCGACAGCGCCGCGAAGATGGACGTCGACGTGCAGCTCACGGACATCAAGTTCGTCGGGCCGCTGAGCTTCGTCGAGACGCTTGCGCGACCTGATCCCGCTCGACGGCTTCTCGGATCCGCCGCTTCCTCGACATCACGCCGCAGGGCATCGACGCGGGCTTCACGCTGGCGCTGCCGAACGTCGCGATCGGCGTGTTCAACCTGAGCAACCTGAGCGCTCGGCGCCGGCTTCACGGTGCCGTTCATCGGCCAGCCGCTGTCGGTGCGCTTCAAGTTCTGCACGCGCGAGCAGCCGTTCAACCTCACGGTCACGCTGTTCGGCGGCGGCGGGTTCTTCGGCATCACGCTGGATCCGCAGCGGCGATTCAGATCCTCGAGGCCTCGTTCGAGTTCGGCGCGAGCATCTCGATCGATTTCGGCGTCGCGTCGGGCGGCGTGTACGTGATGGCGGGCATCTACTTCCGCATGGAGAGCGACGCCTGCTCGCTGACGGGGTACTTCCGGCTCGGCGGGCACGTCGACGTGCTCGGGCCTGATCACGGCCTCGCTGGAGCTGTACCTGGAGCTGCGCTACGAGTTCGAGACCGGCAAGTGCGCGGGCAGGCCTCGCTCACGATCGAGGTCGAGGTCTTCGTGCTTCTCCGGCAGCGTGACGATCACGTGCGAGAAGAAGTTCGCCGGCTCCAACGGCGACCCGACGTTCCGCGACCTGATGGGCGTGAACCCGTCCTTGCGCTGCGCCGACGAGCTGGCGCTGATCGACGACGACACCGACTATGCCTGGCGCGACTACTGCGAAGCATTCGCCGCATAGGAGATCACGATGGCCCAGCAACGCATCGTCTGGACCGTGCTGCCGCACGGCCGCGTGGAAGAGGGCGACTTCAAGGGCCGGCTGCGCGTGTCGATCGTCGGCGTCACCGCGCCTGACCCCGCAGTCGGCCGCGGAACAGGTGCTGTCGGCGTTCCCCGAGTGGCTCGACTGGCCGTCCACGCTGACCAGGTGACGTTCCGGCTGCGCATCGGAGCGCCCCGCCGGTCGATCTGGAGCGCCTGGCCAAGGTGGACGCAGGCGCTCTGGGAGCGATTGTTCCCCGGCACGACCCCGGTGGCCGGTTTCCAGTTCAAGAACATGTCACTGGTGAACCTGCGCTCGTTTGCCGTTCGAAACGTGCTGGGGCTGCTGCGCACGTACTACGGCGCTGCTCGCGGTGCAGTCGGCGCTCGTCACACCCAACGCTGCTGCCATGGAAGGACGCGCACCCGGGGCTGAAGGGAATGCTCACGGAGCTCGGCACCCGAACGCAGAAGATCAATTTCGGTGATCGCCAGATCGGAGCTGCCGCTGCCAGGCTTCAGCCGCTTCTTCGACGACAAGAACCGCGAAGGGCTCGAGCAGCGTCTCGGCGATCAGGTATTTGGTCCACGCAGCCGGTTCCAGGACGACGTCAGCGGGCATCGATGTGGACGAGGCTGGCAATCCGATTCCGGGCCCCGAGGTGGCGATTCGTGCGTTGCCGCCCGACTGGATCGATCCGGCCGGAGGCGGCCCGAGCGCGCCGGTGATGTCGCAGTTCTCGACGGCCGCGGAATACACGCTTTATCAGGCGAATCGCTTCTACCGCCGCGAACCACTGACGGAGGCGCAGTTCGCCCAGCTGAAGGCCGACAAGCAGCTTCGCCGGCCGAAACTCATCAACGTGCCGCCCTCTCCGAAGCCGCCGGAGCACGACTTCCACAGCATCGTCGCTTCATTTGCCGATTACCCAATGGTGCTTGCGGGCGCTCGGCCTGGTGATCGATTGCGCACTGCCGGAGAACTCGGCGATCGATCAGCTGCTCGCCGGCGCCGCTGAGACCCAGGGGCTGATGGGGCTCGAGCTTGACGTGGAGCGGCGCACACAACACAGCAGACGACTCCTGTCCGCGCACCGCCTGGTTCGCCAGCAAAGAGCGATTCACGACCCGCGCGCGGACGATCGATCACCATCGCGGGATGCTGCGGCTCGCCGGCGCGCACGATCGCTGGAACATCGGCAAGGACAGCCCGTTCGACGTGTATCAGGTCGACCCCGATGGCGGCGCGCTCAAGACGGTCAACTTCCTCCTGTCGGCGCAGAACCTGGTTGCGAAGAGCCTGGCTCCTGGATCCGCCGGCGCAGGTGACCTACACGACCGGCGACAAGCAGCCGGTGGCGGCACTCCGGTCGGGCGGTCTCGGCGTTTCACGTCACGGACGTGCGCAGGTGATTGCTCAGAGCGCGGCGGCCGCGGCGCTGAAGAATGCCGGCGATCAACGGCGGATCGAACACCTCGAAGAACATCGTGCTGTTCACCGAAGACGTCCTGCGCGGCTACCGCGTGGATGTGCTGCCGATTCCTGGAGGCGCGCCCGATCGGTGGCGATCGCTGTGCCAGCGGCGCGGCACCTACAGGTTCGTCGGCACGACCGATACGGTGGAATTTCCCGAGGACGAAGGGTACGTCAAGGGCGCGTCGACGACCAGTTCGGCAAGCGACGCTGCGGATCCTGACGATCACTTCCTGCACGAGTCGCTGTTCAAGTGGACTGGCTGGAGCCTGGTGGCGCCACGGCCCGGACGCACGCTGCGGGCGCGAACCGATCCCGCCAGCGGCGTGCAAGGAGAGGTGCCGGAAGACGTGACCGACGAGGCGACGACGGGTGGTAACGGGACTCGCCGTGACGTTCGAGGCGTCGAAGGGCACGCTCCCGAAACTGCGCTTCGGTGTGGCGTATCGTTTCCGGGCGCGCATCGCCGACCTCGCCGGCAACAGCCTGACGATCGAGGATCCATCGCTCGACAACGATGCGCAAGGTCACCCAAGTGGTCACGTTCTGGCGGTTCGAGCCGATCGACCCGCCAGCGCTGGTGCAACGCGCGCATGTGAGCGAAGGGGAATCGCTCGAGCGCATGGTCGATGCGGAGCAATTGGAACGCGACAGCCGCCGCGTACCTGACGACGCCGGCGTTTGCGGCGGCGATTGCGCTGCCCGCATCGGCGGACTTCGAGTACACAGCGGTGAACGAGCGGCATGTGGTCCCGCCCAAGTCGTCGCAGCTCCAATGCGAACAGCATGGGTTGTTCGACTCGTTGTTCTCGAATCCGGCTGACATCAAGACGGCGTATGCGATTGCCGCGCGCGAAGCGGGCACACTGTACGACACGGGACCGTCCACGCAGATCGAGCTGGTGACGCCGGGCTCGCTCGCGAACGTTGCGACCACGGCGTCGGTGCCGCCGGAGCTGCCGACGTCCGAGAACCCGACCGGCGATCGCCTGGCGCCGGGTCAGTACGTCGTTCACCGCGAGGCGCTCATCGAGACGCCATATCTCCCCGATGGCGCATCAGGCGGCGTGGCGCTGCGGGCGGCGGCGGGACATTCGCTGCCGGGCGTGACCGGGCCGGTCGTGCTCGGGCCAAGTGCCGCAGTCGTGCTGGCGCCGACGCAGGAGCTGGTGCTGGTCGTGGCACACGGGAACGACTGGCCCGACTCGCAAGGCTTCCGGATCGTGCTGCAGGAACGCGCGGCGACGATCGTCGACCTGCCGTGCGGCGAGACGTTTACAGACACCGGCGCGCCAGCATGGGACGAGACCAATCGGGTGCTGACGCTGTTCGTCGCCAAAGGGCGCATCGTCCGGCTTCGCTACGCGAGCTTCGCCGACAAGAACTTCGTCCAGACCCTCGGGCGTTCCCGATTGGGCGAATACGGTCGGCGAGAAGCAGTTCGTACGAGATATGGCGCAGGTCGGGTGCGGCTGGATCACCACGCCCTATCGCTCCCTCGTGTCTGGTTCACGCCACGCAACAGCCGGTGTGCCAGCCTGAGTTCATCGCGTTGAGAGCGGAGAGGAACCTGGGCGACCAGCATGCCATTCTCTCGAGCCGCCTGCGCATGCACGGGCCGAGCACAGGCAAGTTCGAGATCGAGGCCGCGTGGAAGGAATGGGTGGACGATCCGGAAAAGGAAGAGCCGGAGCGAATCGAGTCGAGCGGGCAACTCGGCGAGCTGACGCTGACCGAAAATCACGACAACCTGTTCAGCCTGGCCGAGGCGGTGGCACAGCAGCAGCCGCCAGCCAGCCGGACAGATACCGGGAAGCGGCCAGGAGCGCGCGCCTGGAAACCGTCATGAGTTCGGCGACACGAAGTTCCGCCTGATCAGGTACACGATGCGCGCCACGACGCGCTTCCGCGAGTATCTGCCGGCAGCGCTCTACGCGCAGCGTGACGAGGTGACACGCGTGGGGCCGATCGCCGAGGGGCAGGCGATGCAGGTGGGCGCCGACGACTGATTTTGGCGCGCCGGTGCTGCGCGCGGGAAACGCCGTCGCGCAGAACACGGTGGTGCTGTCGACCGCGCCTCCCGACGAGCCGCGCGTCGTCTATGTCGTCCCCACGTTCCGCTGGTCCGACGCGCCGGGCAACAATACGCTCGACACCACGCGCTACGGCAACGGGCTGCGCGTGTGGCTCGAGCGTCCGTGGTTCTCGTCTGGCGACGGCGAGCTGCTGGGAGTCGTGATCCTCGGCAAGACAGAAGTTCACCGAGATCACGCAGGCGATGATGCCGCTACGTCACCCAGTGGGGGCTCGATCCGCTGTGGGATACGTCGTTGCCGAAATACCGCACACGGGTCACCGACTTCCCGGCGCGCGTCGCCGACGAAGTCGTGTCGCTGCGCGAGCGCGACAACACGTCGGTGCACGTCATCGGGCACCGCGTCTACTGGGACGAGTCGCGCAGGATGTGGTACAGCGACATCGAGCTCGATCCTGGCGCCAGCTACATGCCGTTCGTCCGGCTGGCGCTGGTCCGCTACCAGCCCAACTCGATTGCCGGATGCGAAGATCTCGAAGGTGTTCCTCACAGACTTCGCGCAGGTGCTGCCGCGGCGGCGCGCCGTGTTCCAGCGCAGCGGCGCGCAGCTCACGTTCCGGATTCACGGCGTGGTCCCCGAGGCTGGTCCGATGCTGTTCTCGGTCGATTCCGCGTACATCGGCATCTCGTTTCAGCCGCTGCCCGGGCAGCAGCTGGAGAGCGGCCGCAACAAGGTGGAGCTCGTCATTCAAACGCGCGATCCCGCCATCGACAGCGATCTCGCCTGGACCGATCTCAAGATTCTTGCGGCGTCGCTCGTGCCGCCCCCCGCGACGAGCGGTATCGGGCGGGCGCCGGGCGCGATCACGCCGCTGCCGGCCGCGCGTCCCAGGTACCGCACCCGCGACTGTGCGCGATGGACTTGGGCAGCGTCTCCAGTTCAGCGAGTCGGTGAACCTGGGGCCGATCACGGCTGTCGCAGCTGGCGGCCCAGGGACCAGCGCAAGCGTGAGTGTCGTCGAGCCGACGGCGGTAGCCGTGGCGGTGGACGATGTCGTGGTCGGACCGATGTTAGATCCGGCGCTGTGGCAGACAACCGTGACTTTGCCGGATACGGCTGGCAAGCCAGCGCGTGTGGCGGTGCGGGAGTTCGAGCGCTACTACACCGACCGAACGATTCCCGAGCAGCGCGGCGGGCCGCAGCAGCGGCGGGTTGTGGAAGAGCGCCTGGTGTATACGGCGTTCTTCACCCTGTGACCCCAGCGTGCCTTCGGCGGTTTGCAGGTGGCTACTTCGGTTCCGGAAGCGGCTCGTCTGGCCTGAGCCATGCCCAGGCCAACTCGCGATCGAAGAAGACTCTCACCTGAAGCGGTATGTCTTTGGGCTGCATGAGTTCCTGAAACACTCGTGCCACCGCGTACGTAATCGGCCGAGATGTGACGATGGCGAGTTTCCGAGGACCGCTGCTCGGCATGTGTTGCCGAAGGAGCGCAATGATCTGCCGCAACTCCGCAAGCTTGGGTGTCGATTGCGCAGCCGTCACGTCGAAAAGGGCATCAGTGCAATCCTGGTAACCGGGGTCTCGTAACCACGCGAGCATCGTTTCCACGCGTTCCGCTTGCGTGATGACCCCGTGACCGCGGATGAACAGCAGCCGAAACTCGCGATAAATGTAGAAACCGATCGGCATGACGCGAATCTGATCTATCTCATTTCCTTCCACTGGTCGCAAGTCGGGTTGCACCTTCGTGCGCCAGCTGCGAGGTCGTCTACAATCTCTGCCCCGTGTCTGATGTCGTCGTGATCGGGGCTGGCGTCTTCGGAGTGTGGACGGCCTACCATCTCGCAAACGCCGGGGCCATCGTCACACTGGTCGACGCGTACGGGCCTGGCAACTCTCGCTCGAGCTCCGGCGACGAGTCCCGGATCCTGCGCTGCGGGTATGGGTCCGCCGAGATCTATTCCCGATTCGCCAGGCGTTCGCGCGAGCTGTGGTGCGAGCTCGATGAGAGGGAGAGGTCCGCACTGCCGCTTTGGCATCCCTGCGGCGTTCTCTGGCTGGCGCCGGCCGGTGATTCCTACGCGACCGACACGCTGTTGACGCTGCAGCGTGGTGAGTACGGCGTCGAGGTCCTCGACCATGACGCGATCCGATCCCGCTACCCGCATCTGGTCGCGGACGAATGCGGTCTGCTGTTTCTCGAACCCCAGGCCGGGGTGATCATGGCTCGACGCTCCGTGCAGACGCTCGCGGCCGAGCTCTCGCGGCAGGGCGTCACCGTCCGGCCGGGTCGAGCGTTGAAGCCGTCGGCGGCACGGCGCGTGTCGGCGGTCCGCTTGATCGATGGAACTGAGCTGGGCGGCGACCGTTTCGTGTTTGCGTGCGGCGCATGGTTGCCGGCGGTGTTTCCCGAGCTGCTCGGTCCGCGCATCACGCCGACGCGCCAGGTCGTGATGTACTTCGGTTCCCCAGCCGGCGACGATCGGTTCGGCGCAAGCCGGACGCCGGCGATTATCGACTTTGCCTCTGGGCTGTATGCGATCCCCAGTCTCGAGAACCGCGGCGTCAAGGTCGGGGTCGATGCCCATGGCCCGCGCTTCGACCCGGACACGGGCGAGCGGACCGTTGATCCCGAAAGCATCGCGCGGGCTCGCGACTGGCTCGCACTCCGGCTGCCGGCTCTCGCTGATGCTCCGATCGTCGAAAGCCGTGTGTGCCAGTACGAGAATACCGCGAGCGGCGACTTCGTGATCGATCGCCATCCCGACCACGACAACCTGTGGATTGCCGGCGGCGGCTCAGGCCACGGTTTCAAGCACGGTCCGGCCGTCGGAGAGTACCTGGCTCGGTTGATCTCGACGAGCATGCCCCCGGACGCCCGCTTCGCCCTGCACGGTGCGAACGACGCCGGTCAGCGGGTCATCCACTGATCAAGAACAGCAGTCGACTCTTCACAGCCCTGTCGGTTTCCTGCTGTCGGCGTCCGATTGACTATAGTGTCCTGCATAAAGACGCTGCAGTTGGCGGCGGGCGGCTCTCGACACGGTTCCGATTGTGGAGCAGTCGACGCGGCAGACAGACAACATGCGTGACCCGGGTTGGTACAAGCAGGCGATCATCTACGAGCTGCCCGTGAAGTCGTTCCATGACTCCAACGGCGACGGCATCGGCGACTTTCCCGGCCTGATCGAGAAGCTCGACTACATCGAATCGCTGGGCGTGACCTGCCTGTGGCTGCTGCCCTTCTTTCCCTCGCCGCTCCGCGACGACGGGTATGACATCGCCGACTACTGCGGGATCCACCCGAGCTACGGGACACTCGAGGATTTCAAGCAGTTTCTCGACGCGGCGCATGCGCGGCGCCTCCACGTCGTGATCGAGTTCGTCCTCAATCACACGTCCGAGGCAGCACGCGTGGTTTCATCGCGCACGCGCTGCGGCGCCCGGCTCCCCCGAGCGCGACTACTACGTCTGGAGCGACAGCGACGAGAAGTACCGCGACGCGCGGATCATCTTCGTCGACAGCGAGCGATCGAACTGGACGTGGGATGCGGTCGCCAACGCCTACTACTGGCACCGGTTCTTCCACCACCAGCCGGACCTCAATTACGACAATCCGGCGGTGCTCGCAGGAGCTGTTGACGATCCTGGACTTCTGGCTGGAGTTGGGGGTCGACGGCTTTCGGCTCGACGCCGTGCCGTACCTCGTCGAGCGTGAGGGCACCAGCTGCGAGAACCTGCCGGAGACGCACGCCGTCTTGAAGGCGATTCGGCGCCACGTCGACGACGCGCTGGCCGCACTGCATGTTGCTCGCGGAAGCCAACCAGTGGCCGACCGACGTGCGGGCGTACTTCGGCGACGGCGACGAGTGCCACATGGCGTATCACTTTCCGCTTGATGCCCCGCATGTTCATGGGACTGCATCTCGAGGATCGCCAGCCGATCGTCGAAATCATGCAGCAGACGCCCGCGATTCCCGATGTCTGCCAGTGGGCGCTGTTCCTGCGCAACCACGACGAACTGACGCTCGAGATGGTGACCGACGAGGAGCGCGACTACATGTATCTGGCCTACAGCGCCGACCCGCAGGCACGCCTCAATCTGGGGATCCGCCGTCGGCTGGCGCCGCTCGTGGGGAACAACCGCCGCCGTATCGAGCTCCTGAACAGCATGCTCTTCTCGTTTCCCGGCACGCCGATCGTGTACTACGGCGACGAAATCGGCATGGGCGACAACACCTACCTGGGCGACCGCAACGGCGTGCGCACCCCGATGCAGTGGACCGGCGATCGCAACGCGCGCTTCTCGCGTGCCGATCCGGCGCGCTTGTACAGTCCGGTCATCATGGATCCGATCTACGGCTACCAGGCCGTCAACGTCGAGGCGCAGGAACGCGACGGCTCCTCGCTGCTGCAGTGGATGAAGAACCTGATCGGCCTGCGCAAGCTCTTTCCGGCGTTCGGGTTGGGCAGCCTGGAGTTTCTGCATCCGAAGAATCAGAAGGTCCTGGCCTATCTCCGGCGCCATGGTCCGGATGCCATTCTGTGCGTGGCGAATCTGTCGCGATCGGTGCAGCCGGTGGAATTGGATCTGAGCGCCTTTGCGGGCGTCACGCCGGTCGAGATGCTGGGGTATACCGATTTTCCCGTCCTCGGCACGCAGCCGTACTTTCTGACGCTCGGTCCCTATGGCTACTACTGGTTTGAGCTCCGGCAGCCCGATGCCTGAGGCGCCTGCTCAGGCGGCGATCGTTGCCGGCCTGCTCAGCTTCCGGGACGCGGAGACGATCGGCTCGGTGGCCGCAGCCGTGCGTGCCGGGCTCGCTCGGCATTTCGACGGGCTCCCCAGCCGGATGGTCTTCGTCGACTGTGAATCGACCGACGGCTCCGTCGCTCGGGCACGCCAGGCGCTCGTTGGCGCCGATTTTATCGAGCTGTCATCCGGCCGCACGACCGCCGACGCGTTGCAACAGCCCTACCACGGCATTCCAGGAAAGGCCCGTGCGCTGCAGGCGGTCCTCGCAGGAGCTCGAGACCTTGGCGCGCAGGCGCTCGTGATCTTCGATGGCGCGGTTCCCACCGTGACGCCAGAGTGGGTCGGTTGGCTGGCCCGGCCGGTTGTCGAGCACGCCTTCGACTTCGTCTCGCCGTATTACCTTCGGCACCCGTTTGAAGGCGCCCTGACCAAGGGGCTGGTCTATCCGCTCGTTCGTGCGCTTTACGGCGTGCGCCTGCGCCAGCCGGCTGCGGCCGAATTCGCCTGTTCGGCACGAGTCATCGACCACTTCCTGAAGCAAGACGTCTGGGATCGCGAGGGCGCACAGGTCGGCATCGATCTCTGGCTGACAACAGCGGCGGCGTCGAATGATTTCCGCCTGGGTGAGGCGGCGCTGGGTGTCCGAACGCATCGGCCTCGCGGCGAGGAGGCGTTGGATCTGGCCACCACGATCGTCCAGGTGGTGGGCTCGCTCTTCGCCGATCTCGAAAGGCGTGCCGGCCAGTGGCAGCGGTTCCGTGGCTCGATCGCGGTGCAGCGCTTCGGTACGCCGACGGCGCCGCCGCCGCCCACTCCCGACATGGATGTCCAGCGGCTGCTCGAATCGTACCGCCTTGGCGATCGGGCGCTCCGCGACATCTGGACGTGGGTGCTTCCGCCGCGGACTCTCGTGGATCTGCGCAGGCTCGCCGACGCTGATGGGGCAGCGTTCCGACTGGACGACGAGTTGTGGGCGCGCATCGTCTACGACTTCGCGCTGGGGTATCGTCTGCGCGTCCTGCCCCGCGAGCATCTGCTGCGTGCGCTCGTGCCGCTGTACTCGGGGTGGCTGGCGTCGTTCATCCTCCAGGTTCGCGAGCTCACCGTCGAAGCAGCGGACCAGCGCGTCGAAGATCTGGCCGGGGCATTCGAAGCGCAGAAGCCGTACTTGATCTCCCGGTGGCGGTGGCCGGAACGGCTGCGCACCGGATGAGGCGGCGGGTTGGACGCGTGAAATGGAAGGAGCAGAGCCGTGGTGGATCAGTTCGACCAAGCACTCAGGCTGGCCGGTACGCGGATCATCGAGAGCATTGTCAATTTTCTTCCTGGGACAGTCGTCTTCCTCGTGCTGGTGGTGGCGGCGCTGGGAGTGGCTGTGCTGCTGCGCTACGCCCTCCGCCGGGTTCTTCAAGGACTGGATTTCGACCGGCGTGCCGAACTGCTCGGGATCTCGCTGGCCGACTGGACGCCGTCCCGAAGTGCGTCGGCACTGGTGGCCTCGATCGCCTACTGGACGGTCCTGATCCTGGGACTCCTGCTCGGCCTGACGGCGCTCGACGCCGCGCTGCCGTCGCTGTTCGCGGTGTCGGTTCTCCAATACGTGCCGAACCTGATCGCCGCGCTGGCGATTCTGGTGGTGGGCGGCATCGTCGCGCGCTACCTCGCACGCGCGACCCTTATCGGAGCCGTCAACATGGGCGTGCAGTACGCCCGCCTCGTCAGCCTGACGGTCAAGTGGCTTGTACTGATCGTGACCGTGGCGATGGCGCTCGATCACCTGGGGATCGGACGTACCGTGCTGTTGCTGGCGTTCGGGATTCTGTTTGGCGGTGTCGTGTTGGCGATGGCGCTCGCGGTCGGCCTCGGTGCGCGGGACGCGGTCAGCCGTGCACTCGACCGCCAGCTTCGTGAGCCAACCCACGATGACAAGATGAATCACGTGTGACCGGCTCGATCGCCTGGACGCTCGCGTCAGATCCTGGCGCCATTTCGTCCTTCGAAGAAATGGAGGCGCTCGGGCGGAACCGTGACGAAGACCGCCGCCCCGACTGGTGGGGGATCGCTCCCGGCGACAACCGCCAGGAACGGATCGGTGCCCGGTGCATCCAGGCGTAAGTGGAGCAGGTGATCGTGGCCACGCGGCTCGACCAGCTCGACGATCGCCTGCAGGCGGCCGCTGGCGCCTAGCGTGACATCCTGCGGGCGGATGCCGGCCAGGGCTCCTGAAGGCACCGCGGCGCCGACCAGCGTCGCCGGGATCAGATTCATCGGGGGAGCGCCAATGAACCGGGCGACGAATGTGTTGACGGGCCGCGCGTACACCTCGAGCGGCGGCGCCACCTGCTCGATCGCGCCATCGCGCATGACGGCGACGCGCCCGCCCAGCGTCATCGCTTCTTCCTGATCGTGGGTGACATACACGACCGTGGCACCGAGCCTGCGGTGCAGGCGGCGCAGCTCCGCGCGCGCCTGCGCGCGAAGCGCAGGATCGAGGTTCGACAGCGGCTCGTCCAGCAGAAACGCCCTCGGCTGGCGCACCATCGCGCGGCCGAGCGCGACACGCTGCCGCTGGCCGCCCGACAGTTGCGCGGGCCGGCGATCGAGCAGCTCCTCCAGATCGAGCGCCGCCGCCACGCTGCGCCACGCGCTGCGCCACGACCGCTCGATCGGTTCCGCGCACCTTCAAGCCGTAGGCGAGGTTGTCGCGCACGCTCATGTGCGGATAGAGCGCGTAGCTCTGAAAGACCATCGCCAGGTCGCGCGCCTGCGGCGGCACGCGCGGTCACATCGTCGCCGCCGATGAAGATTCGACCTGACGACGGCGTCTCGAGGCCGGCGATGAGACGCAGCAGCGTGCTCTTGCCGCATCCCGATGGTCCGACGAGCACCAGAAATTCTCCGTCGCCGATGTCGAGGTCGAGCATGGCGGATCGCGATGTGCCCGTTCGGGTAGGTCTTCGCGACGTCTTCGAGTCCGGATCGCGGCCATCCCTTCAGCCTTTGCTCCCGCCGGCCGTCAGACCCGCGACGATCCGGCGCTGAAAGGCCAGCACCAGCAGCGCAACCGGCAACGTGGCCACCACTGTGGCCGCGAGCACCTGGCCCCAGGGCACCTGGTAGCGGCCGCGGAAGAGCGTCACCGCCACGGGCACGGTGTAGCGATCCGGGCCGAGCGTGAACGAGAGCGCGAACAGGAACTCGTTCCAGCAGTAGAGAAACGTCAGGATCGCGGCCGTCGCCACCCCGGGCGCCGCCAGCGGCAGCACACATCCCGCAGCGCCCGCAGCCGCGACGCGCCGTCGAGCATGGCCGCATCTTCGAGGTCCGATGGAAGCTGCCGGAAGAACCCGGTGAGCAGCCACACCGCCAGCGGCGCCGAGAACGTGATGTACGGGCAGGACGAGGCCGGGATACGTGTCGAGCAGCCGCAGCTCGCGCAGCAGCAGGTACAGCGGCGGCACGATCGAAATCTGCGGGAACATCGACACGGCCAGAATCAGGGCGAGGAGCAGCCCGCGGCCGCGGAACCGCAGCCGTGCGAGCGCATAGCGCACACAGCGCGGCAATGGGCAGCGCCACGAGCCGTCGTCAGCGACGGCCACGATCAGCGAGTTGCGGATCGGGATCAGGAAATTGCGCTCGTCGAAGAGCGCACGGTAATGCTCGAGCGAGAGGGCTGCCGGCACGAGCGGCGGCGACTGGAACAGTCGCGATTCCGGCGTCAGGGACGACACGAGCATCCAGTAGATCGGGAACAGCAGCAGCGTCAGGAGCGCCAGCGCCGCGGCAGCCACGTAGAACCGTCCGCCAGGTCATGTCCGCTCCCCGATGAGCGAGCGGCCCAGCGCCCGGACCCAGATCAGCGCGAACGCGAACGTCAGGAGGAACACCGTGACCGACAGCGCGGAGCCGTAGCCGAATCGGAGGCGCTGCATCAGCGCGATGAACGCATACAACGACAGCGGTTCGGTCGCCGTTCCGGGCCCTCCGCCGGTCAGGACGTAGGCCAGATCGAACAGCCGCAGCGCGTCGAGCATGCGGAAGGCCGCGGCCACGACGAGCGCCGGCTTGAGCAGCGGCACCGTGATCGTGACGAACCGCCGCCACGGGCTGGCGCCGTCCATCACGGGCCGCTTCGTGGAGCGCCGGGTCGATGCTCTGCAGACCCGCGAGCAGCAGAATTGCGGCGAACGGTGTCGTTTTCCAGACGTCCGCCGCGCCGAGTCGGGATCCATGCGGCGACCGGATGGACGAACCAATCGAATGATTCCCCGACGATAGCGAGCCGCCGGAGCGTGGCGGTGATGACGCCGCCCTGCGCATCGAACATGAAACGCCACACGAGCGCCGCCACGACCGTCGGAATGGCCCAGGGGAGGAGAGCGGCGAGCCGGACGAGGGCGCGGCCGCGGACGGCGGTGTGCATCAGGAGCGCGACTGCAAGCCCGAGCGCCAGCTCCAGCGGAACCGTGACCACGGCAAACATGACGGTACGGCCGCAGCGCGGCGGTAAATCGCGGATCCTGCGATGCCTCCGCGAAATTCGCAAGCCCGACGAACGGCCGCCCCAGCCACGGCAGGCGGAGGTCGTGCCCATGAAGCGCTTCCCAACTCGTCGCCGCGATGGGGATGAACGAACCGGCGAGGATGAACACCAGGGCTGGTGCGATGAGCCAGCGCGCCAGGCGTCGCTCCTCGCGCTCGATCGCGGTCAGACGCGCGATCATGGCGTTCGTTCCCCGGCCTCGAGCCCCGAGCGGGCGAGGAGCGTGCGGATCTCGCGCGCCGCGTCGCGAAGGGCGGCCGCCGGCGGCTGCTGCCTGCTGAGCGCGCGATGGAGGCGGACCTGCAGAATCTCCGAGAGCTCTGAGTAGACGGGCGTCACGGGACGTGAGGTGGCCGCGCCGAGCGCGCTCCGAACCTGCTCGATTGGAATCGGCAGCGCTTCGGCGAGTGCGTCGCCGTCGTACAGCGAACGTCGTGCTGGGAATTGCCCCGCGAGCCGCGCGCGTTCGAGCATCTGTTCCGGCGCGGTCAGAAACCTGACGAGTGCCAAGGCCAGCGTCGGGTTCGCGCTCCACGCGTTGACGGCGAGCTCGGCGCCGCCGAGCGCCGCGGTTGGTCGGCCCTCAGCCTCGGCCGGAAACGGCGCCACGGCAAACTGGTTGGCCACCTTCGATCGGGCGCCGTCCTGCAAGAGTGTCCACGCGTACGGCCAGTTCCGCATGAACGCGGCATCGCCGTTCTGGAAGGCGAAACGGACCTGCTCCTCCTGCCACGTCAGCACCGATGGCGGCACGAAGTCATCGCGCCCGATCGCGTCGCACATGTACGTCAGCGCCCGGATGGCAGCGGGTTCGTCGACGATGACGCGTCCCTGGGAGTCGAGGATGCCACCGCCAAATGCACCGAGGTGCTCGAGAAACACCGTGACGAGCCCCTCGTAGCGGGCGCCTTGCCAGACCAATCCGAACCGGGTCGCCCTCGCGTCCTGCAGACGCCGCGCCGCGTCGCGCAACTCCGCCAGGGACCGCGGCGGCGCCGCGAGAAGATCAGTGCGCCAGTAAAGCAGACCGACGTCGACAAACCACGGCACCGCGTACAGCCGGCCCTGCCATTCCGACGCCGCCATGGCGGCCGGCAGGAAATCGCCGACGTCGATGGCCGATGCTTCGAGTGGAAGAATCCATCCTGCTCCAGCGAACTCCGCCGTCCAGATGACATCGAGCTGCAGGACGTCCGGATCGGGCACTCGGGCGTTGAGCCACTGGACATACAGCTGATGACGCTGGTCGGCGGCATCGGGCGTGACCCGCAGCTCGACCTCGACGCCGGGGTGCTGCACCGCGAACCGGTCGAGCTGGCGGCGCACCACGGTTGCTTCCGGGCCGAGCGCGCTGCCGGAGAACGTCAGACGCGTGACTCCGTCCGGCGCCCCACACGCGATCGACCAGGCCACCACGAGCACGAACCACGCGGACTTCATCCAATGCCGGCGACAGTATACGCACGCGGCGAGGAGGGTCCGAGGCGCGGCTCAAAACATGACGCGCCACGCTCCCGCGAAACGGGTCGTCCGGAAATGCAACCACGAAGTCTCGAAGACTCGAAGGCCAAAAAGACAACCATGAAAACTCGCGTAGAAGACGCCTGACAACGCGCCACGAGAACGCGAAAACACGAATCCTGACGCGGCTTGTCGCCAGCTCAGAACATGACGCCGATGCTCAGCGCGAAACGGAGGTCATGAGCGAAATATCCGTCCTCTTGCGCGGTGCCGGCTGCTGTCACGGACAGGTCCGGGAAACGTGAGCATCCGGTCGCCGGCATCGAGACGCACGAAGGCCCGATCGCCCATGACCCGTTCGATCCCGCCTCCGAAGTCGAAGGCCGCGACCGTACGGCCGCTTGCGAGCGTGCACCGCACGGGTGTGGGGAAGATGGCGATGCACGCGATCGGTTCCGGCGACTGCCAGTAACGAATGATCCCCGGGCGCACTTTCGCGAACGGTCGCCATCGGCCGATGCGCGGTCCGACCGTCACGCCGAAGAACGTCTCGACGTGGCCACTCGAGAACGCGGGATCGGCCCCGAGATCCGCCGGATGAATCACGACCTCCACCTCGGCGCCGATGAGCGGCGTCGGCTGCCACGCAAACTGGACACCGAGGCCTGCCTCGCTCGACTCGAATTCGCCTGACACGACGCCGGCGACGACGGCACCGAGGCGAATCGGGCGATCTCCGGTCTGTGCGGCCGCCAGGCAGGGCACCGTCAGAGATACGCCCAGGAGGATGGCAATCCGCACCACCATGGTTCCTGCCATTGTGGCAACTCTCGGGACTCGAGGCTCGTGGCTCGACAGGAACCGTTGACAGGCGCTTTTCCGAGCCCCGAGTCCCGAGTCCCGAGTCCCGAGATCAGAATGGCGGACAACGAGAAACGCTCCAGGCGTCGTTTCGGGCGCAATCGCTCGATAACAGGCATGAGCATGAGCTGGTGTGCGGAAGACTTTAACCGACCCCTCGCGAGTTCTGCGCTAGAATTCTCCTGATTTGGAGGCCTTCATGCGTCATCGCCTGGCCGGATCCTTCGGCCTTATCGTCGCGCTCGTCCTCATGCCGTCCATCAGCCAGACGCTGCTCGCGCAGGCGCGCAGCACCGCCAAGGCGTCCATCCCGCGCACGCCCGATGGAAAGCCGGATCTCCAGGGCTCGTGGAGCTTCGCCAATGTGACGCCGTTCGAGCGTCCGGCCGCGTTCGGCGAGAAGGCGACGCTCAGCGATGAAGAGGTCGAACAGATCGAGGAACAGGCGGCTGCCAGCAGCAAACAGGACGAGGGCCGGAAGCGAGGCACCGCCGCCGACGTCAGCCGCGCTTACAACGACTTCTGGTACGACCGCGGCACTCGCGCCGCGAGCACACGCCAGTCGTCGATCGTCGTGGATCCGCCCAACGGCCGGGTGCCGACGCTGACCCCCGAGGCGCAGGCGCGCGCGAGCGCGCGAGCGGCCGCGCGCAAGCAGCGCGGCCCGGCCGACGGCCCCGAGGATCGATCGCTCGGCGAGCGCTGTATTCTCGGCTTCAACGCCGGTCCGCCGTTCGCCCCGAGCGCGTACAACAACAACATCCGGGTGACTCAAACCAAGGACTTCGTCGTGGTCATGACCGAGATGGTGCACGACGCGCGCATCGTGCCGCTCGATGGCCGCAAGCATCTGCCGTCGTCGGTGCGGCCGTGGATGGGCGATTCGCGCGGCCGGTGGGAAGGCGACACGCTCGTCGTCGAGACCACGAACTTCAGCGAGAAGAACCTCTATCGCAACGCGACGCCGAACCTGAAGCTGGTCGAGAAGTTCACGCGCGTCGACGCCGACACGCTCGTCTACGAATTCACCGTCAACGACCCGGCGACCTGGACGGCGCCTTGGACGGGCCGCGTGCCGCTCGAGAAGCTAGACGGCGAGGTCTACGAGTACGCGTGCCACGAGGGCAATCTCGGGTTGGAAGGGATCCTGAAGGGGACGCGAGCCGAGGAAAGCGCTCGCTGACGGCGAAATTCGCTGACGGCGAAGATTTCAGATTTCAGATTTAAGATTGGCGACGCTCTGAGCGGCTTCAGGCGTGCGCCAGTCATAAATCTCATCCATTCGCGATCCAGCAATCTGCAATCTTAAATCTGAAATCTGAAATCATAAATTTCACCTGTCCTTGTGTCCCCCGTCCGTTTCAGGTGACACGCCCGGCACTAAACACTCGAAAATAGGCCTGAATCCGACTGGTCCGCAGCTTGCTCTGTCATGAGGCAAGAGGGCAGGCCATGTATAAAACCGCGGCAACCGTCGCGCTCATCGGAATGTTCGTCGTACCCCTGGGAGCTCAGGGTCGGGGCCGAAATTCGCAGGGAATTCCTCCGGGGCAACTGCCGCCGGCCGGCCAGTGCCGGGTGTGGTACGAAGGCGTGCCGCCCGGACGCCAGCCGCGCGCCACCAACTGCCGCGAGGCGGAGCGCATCGCGTCGCGCGATCGGAACGCGCGCGTGATCTACGGCGCCAATACAGATCGTCGCAACGATGGATGGTGGGATCCGAACGAAAACCCGCGCAGTACCGGCCGCGCGATTCCGCGCCCGAGTCCCTACCCGCCGAATTCGGACCGGTACCCGTCGACCAGGTATCCGAACTCGCGCGGAACGTATCGATACGCCAACGTGGCGTTCGATAACGGCTACAACGACGGCCTGGACAAGGGCCGGGAAGACTCGCGCGATCGCGACTCGTACGATCTGGATCGCCACAGCCGCTACCGGTCAGCGGACCACGGCTACGAGAAGCGTTACGGGTCCAAGGACGACTATCGCCAGATCTACCGCGATGGGTTCCGGGCTGGATACGACAATGCGTATCGCGGGTCGAATCCGCGGCGCCGCACTTCCGATTTCCCGTGGCCCTTCTGATCACGAGGGGCTGGTGGGGCAGGTAGGGCAGGTGGCAGAGGGCAGGTAGGGCAGGCAAGAAGCACGGTGGACTCTCACCTGCCTCACCCGCCTTACCTGCCCTGGCATCGTCAGCGTCCCGCCGACGGCCATCTGCTTGAAGAAGTCGTCGGCCCGCTGTTTCATCTCTTCGGGCGTGAAATCTTCCTTGCGCGTCGCGATCCACCACGTATAGCCGTTCGGATCGGCGACGGCGCCGCCGCGGTCGCCCCAGAACTGATCGTCCATCGGCATCTGGACCTTGGCGCCTTCCGCAACCGCCCTGTTGAACAGCTGATCGCTGTTCTCCACGTACAACCACAGCGACGCCGGCGAGCCGCCGTACTCCTTCGGTCCCTTCGACCCCTGCATGACGTCGTTCACCATGAACCGCGAGTCGCCGATCTTCAGCTCGGCGTGCATGACCTTGCCGTCGGGTCCGAGGCTCTTGCTGATTTCCTCGGCGCCCAGCGCCCGCTTGTACCAGTCGATCGTCTGTGCCGCGTTGTCGAGCGTCAGCTGCGGCGTGATGCTGTGATAGCCCTGGGGCACTGCCTTGGCTGCTTTCGCCATCAGATCCTCCTCTTTGCGATGTAACACACGTGTGTCAGGGAGCTCGACTCGTGAAACCAGCACTATCGTCCGAATCGTTCGTCGTTGCAAGCTCTGCATCCAGCGTCGCGCACCACAACAGGGTGTCTTCGTGGTATCACTGGTACGAGGGAAGGGCCGGTCGAACCATGAACGTACGCCGACTTTTCGTGTGCGCCATCGTGGCCGCGGGTTTCGGCATTGCTCACCCGGCTGCCCAGCCGGCCGCGCAGGAGCAGCCGGTTTTCCGCGGCGCCAGCGATCTCGTCCGGGTGTTCGTCACGGTCACGGATCGGGACGGCCGGATCGTGACGACACTCGCGCAGAACGAATTCGAAGTGCGCGACGAGGGCAAGCCGCAGCCCATCACGCTCTTCGACAACACGCCACAGCCCATCCGCCTGGTCGTGATGCTCGACGTGTCGGGCAGCATGACGGGAAATCTGCAGTTGCTCCGTGCGGCCTCGGGTCAGCTCTTCAACCGGCTCGGTCCCCAGGACGTCGCCAAGGTCGGCACGTTCGGCAGGGACGTCACGGTCAGCGAGACGTTCACCCGGGACGTGCGGGCGCTTCACGAATCACTGCCTGACACCATTCCGCCGGATTCGCCGACGCCGTTGTGGCGCGGCATCGACACGGCGATTAACGCCTTCGAGAAAACCGCCGAGCCTCGGCCGGTCGTGCTCGTGCTGAGCGACGGCAAGGACAGCGGAATGACCAGTTTCCGCCAGAGCTTCGTCAGCCAGGTGGAAGTGATCGAGCGTGCGCGCCGCGAAGGCGTGATGGTGTACGCGATCGGGATGAGGAGCCGGGGCGGCCAGCCCAGGATGCCCGCCCTCGGGCCCGCCGGGCTCCAGGCGGCGCTCACCGAGGATATGCCTGATGCCGGGTTGGCCAAGGTGGCCGAGGAAACCGGCGGCGGATACGTGGAGATTCGATTCGGACAGGATCTCGGCGCCGCCTTCGCGCGAGTGGCCGACGAGCTCCACAGCCAGTACCCGCTCGGCTACGCGCTCCCGAAGCGCGACGGCAAGGAACACGAGATCGACGTCCGTGTCTCGACGAAAGGCCTGAAGCCGCGCGCCAAGAAGAGTTACATCGCGCCATGAAGGCCGCGTCGCTCGCGCTCGCGCTGCTCGCACTCGGATCGAGTGCCGGAGCGCAGACGCTCGGCATCGACGGGAACCGCTTCACGGTCGATGGCCGGCCGAGATTCCTTCTGTTCGTGTCCTACTTCGACGGTCTGCGCCGCGCGAACGCGAAGAGCGGGACAGGCGACGTCGATACGGATTTCGCATACTTGAAGCGCATCGGGTTCGACGGCATCCGGTTGTTGGTGAACTGGCAGTACGACTGCGGCTCGGGTCCGGCCGACGAGGGCCAGAAGCTGTTCGCCGCGGACGGAACCATCAACGAGCCGATGTGGCCGGTGTTCGTCCGCGTCCTGGAGCGAGCCGCGTCTCACGGGCTGCTGGTCGACGTGACCTTCAACCGCGATACCTACGACGCAGCGATACCGGTCGACGCCGTACCGGACGGCGATTGCCGGCGTCGCCACGCGCCTGCTCGCGGCCGGCGGTCAGCGTCACGTGCTCTTCGACGTCCAGAACGAATACCCCATCCACGGACTGACCGCAGCGGACGTGCACGGGATCCTGGCAGCCGTCAAGGCCGTCGATCCGGCGCGAATCGTGACAGCATCCGGAGGCGGCGGCGACATCCTCGACGATTCCGCGATGGACGTCGTCGCGTATCACGATGGGCGTGGGGACGACTGGCACCAGGCCGGCGCCGGTACTGAGGCAGCTCGACGAGATCCGTCGGACTGTGCCGGCCGGCAAGCCCGTCTACCTTCAGGAACCGATGCCCTTCAGGAAGTTCCATCCCGATTGCGGTCACGGCGAGTGGCCGCGGCCCGCGGACGCGCGCCGCGCCGCAAGCCATGCGAGGCAACATGGCGCCGCGGCGTGGACGTTCCATACCCGGCAGTCGTTCGACTTGAGAAGCCGGACGCTGGTCGGAGATTCTCGACGCCGATCCTGAGCAGAAGGCCGAGCTCGAGGCGGTCGGCGCAGCGGTCGGCCGCGGTCGTTAGTTTCCGAGGGGCTGTCTCTCGGAATCCCCGACACGCACTTGCGTCGCGGCGGGCGCGCGAGCCGCCTTCGCGTCGGCGCGCTAGCGCGTCTATGGCGGCCAAGGCGGAGCGGTCCGATCGTGAAAAGGCTCGCGTGCTCGCTCGCGCGTCGCTCGCGGCGCAGGTCAGCTTGGGTTTGAGAGCGCTTCGGAGAGTCCTTGCCCAGGCTCATTAACCGGAATTGACGCCATCCGACACCGGGACTAGAGTCTCGCGCGAGGGTCTATGGCGCGTCAGCCGGCATCGTTGGCACTTCCGATAGCCGCCGTTATGGCGGTCGCTCTCGTTCTCACCGTCGCGTCTGGAATCGAGTCGAGGGCACAAGGAAAGCCCGGGCCGGGCGAGTGGCGGCACTACTCGGGCGACAACGGCGCGAAGAAGTATGCGCCGCTCGATCAGATCGACCGGACGAACGTGTCGCGGCTGCGCATCGCGTGGCGGCGGCCGCAGGTGTCTGCGGAATTCCTCGCGGCGAATCCCAAGCTGCGTCTCTCGAACAACTACCGATCGACGCCGATCATGGTCGGCGGCGTGCTGTATGCCACCAACGCCGTCGGTCTCGTCGAGGCGTTCGATCCGGCGACCGGCCGGACGATCTGGACGCAGCAGTCGTCCGGAGAAGAGAGCGGCAACCCGGGGCTTGGCGGAGCCCTGCGCGCGGTGGCGTACTGGGGCGAGGGGGCCGAGGCCCGCATCTTCAGCTACCACCGCCAGTATCTGTACGCGCTCAATCCGAAGACCGGCGTGCCCATCACGAGCTTCGGCGCGGACGGCCGCGTCGATCTCGCCGCGCTCAGTCCGAGCAATCAGTTCCTGTGGAACGCGCCGCCGCTCGTCGTCCGCGACCTGGTGCTCGTCGGCCAGTCGATGCCGGACCAGGACTCCGCCAGCAAGGCGGAGGGTGACGTCGGCGAGGTGCGCGCCTTCGACGTCCGCACCGGGCCGCCTGCGCTGGCGCTTCCGCTCGATCCCGACCGAAGACGATCCCGCGGCGAAGACGTGGGAGAGCGACTCGTGGCGCTATATCGGCGCCGGCAACGTCTGGGCGCCGATGAGCCGCCGACGAAGAGCTCGGGTACGTCTACCTGCCGACGTCGAGCGCGACCAACGACATGTACGGCGGCCACCGGCTCGGCGACAACCTGTTCACGAGCAGCGTCGTCTGCCTGGACGCGGCGACCGGCAGGCGCGTCTGGCACTTCCAGACGGTGCATCACGATCTGTTCGACTACGACAACCCGGCGGCGCCGATTCTTGGCGACATCACCGTCGACGGCCGCCGGATCAGGGCGGTCGTCCAGGTGACGAAGCAGGCGTTCGCCTACGTGCTCGACCGCGTGACCGGCGAGCCCGTGTGGCCGATCGAGGAGCGGCCGGTGCCGGCGTCGACGGTTCCCGGCGAGAAAGCGGCGCGCGACGCAGCCGTTTCCGACCAAGCCGCCGCCCTTCGATCGCCAGGGCGTCACGGTCGACGATCTGATCGACTTCACGCCGGAACTGCGGGCGGAGGCGATCGAGATCATGAAGCAGTACGTGACCGGCCCGGTGTTCACGCCGCCGTCGATTGCCGGCACGGAGCCGGCGGCACGAAGGGAACGATCCAGGTGCCGGGTTCGGTCGGCGGCGCGGACTGGACCGGCGCGGCCTTCGATCCCGAAACCGGCATGCTCTACGTCCCGTCGATGACGAACCCGTTCGTGGCGAACCTGCTGCCCGGCGATCCGGAGGAGACGAACCTGCGGTTCCGGGCGTCGACGCGCGCGCTGCTGCCAGGGCCGCAGGGCCTGCCGCTGCTGAAGCCGCCGTACGGGCGTATCACGGCGCTCGACCTGAATCGCGGCGTGCAGGCGTGGATGGTGCCGAACGGCGACGGTCCGCGCGACCATCCGGCGATCAAGCACCTGAACCTGCCGCCGCTCGGCCATGCGTCGCGCGGCGCGCTGGTCGTGACCCGGACGCTGCTGTTCGCGCCCGATGGCGATCAGATCAACGTGCGAACCCCGCCGGGCGGCGGCGGACGGAATTTCCGTGCGCTCGACAAGGCGACTGGTGCCACGATCTGGGAAACGGAGATGCCGGCCGGCGCGACCGGCGCGCCGATGACCTATATGCACGACGGCAAGCAATACGTCGTGCTCGCCATCGGCGGCCGCGATCATCCGGCGGAGTTCGTCGCGTACAGCTTGCCGTAGGAATCGCGGTAGGTACGTAGGGCGGACCTTTAGGTCCGCCGATGAAAGGCCATCATGCATTACCGATTCGCCGCCGCTCTCGCGATCGAGCGCTGTCCTCGCTGCCGTCGGCGATGAGGCGCTCGCCGCGCAGACGTACAAAACGCCTCGCACACCATGGGGCCATCCCGATCTCCAGGGCTACTGGACGAACACGACGACGACGCCGCTGCAGCGGCCGGCGGAGTTGAAGGACAAGGCGGTCCTGAGCGGCGCGGAGCTCGCGGAACGCGACAAGCTCGTGGCCGACCGGGCCAACCAGGATGCGAAGCCGCGGCCGGGCAATCCCGGCACCTACAACGATTTCTGGTACGAGCGCGGCGCGTTGAACCCCCGGACCTCGCTGGTCATCGATCCGCCGGACGGCCGTGTGCCGCCGCTGACAGATGCGGCGCAGCGGCGGGCCGCCGAGGCGCGGCCGCCGGGACGCGGGCCCTCGGATTCACCCGAAGACCGGAGCGCCTTCGAGCGCTGCATCACGCGAGGCCTGCCTGGTGCAATGCTGCCGGGTTTTTACAACCACAACTACCAGATCATCCAGACGCGTGACTACGTCGTGATCAACGTCGAGATGATCCACGACGCCCGTGTCATCCCGCTCGGCACCAGGAGCGCGCCGCCGGCCGCGATTCGGAACTGGATGGGCAGCTCGCGCGGCCGCTGGGAGGGCGACACGCTGGTCGTCGAGACGACCAACTTCAACGACAAGGTGCGGGAGCAGTCGCTCATCGCGTTTTCGTCGGGGGAAAACCTCCGGCTGGTCGAGCGGTTCAGGCGGACGGGACCCGGCAGCATCGAGTACGAGTTCACCGTCGACGATCCGGCCTTCTACACGCGAGGGTGGACCGCTTCGGTACCCATGGTCAGCATCGACGGGCCGATCTTCGAGTACGCCTGCCACGAGGGTAATTACGGGATGGGCGGCATCCTCAGGGGTGCCCGCGCCGAGGAGCAGGCCGTCGAAGGGGCCGCCAACAGGAGATGACCGTTATGCGCCGCACGATGTCGATCGTCGTGTTTGCTGCTGCCTTGAGCCCGTTTCGCCGGCGCCGCGGCGCAGTCGGCCGCGCCCGGCCGTCCGGTCGACGAACTTCCACAACGTGCATCTGCGCGTCGCCGATCCCGCCGCTGCCGCCGAGTGGTACATCAAGAACCTCGGCGCGACCAAGGCGCCGGCGCCCTTTTCGGTGGCGTTCGGCCGCACCCTGATCGCGTTGGTGCGGACCGAGACTCCGCAGCCGAGCGAGGGCAGCGCGATCGATCACATCGGCATCTCGTATCCGGACCTGCGGGCGAAGATGAAGGAGTTCGAGGCCGCCGGCGTGAAAATCCTCCGTCCCGTCGCCGAGGCGAAAGGCATGTTCGCCTACGGATACATCGAAGATCCGTGGGGCGTGAAGATCGAAGTGATGCAGGACTCCGAGCTGATCGGGTTCCATCACGTGCACTTGTCGGTGGCCGATCCGGCGGCGGCGCTCAAGTGGCTCCACGATAATCTCGGCGGCGAGCAGGCGAAGCTGCGCGGGATTCTCGACGGCGTCCGCTACGGACCGATCTGGGTGTTCGCGTCGCGCGCCGCGGCGGCGCCGGCGCCGAGCGCGAGCCGCGCGATCATGAGCCTCGCCGTCGACGTGCCCGACGTCGATCAGGCGGCGTCGGCGCTCCAGGCCCGCGGCCTGAAGGCGGCGTCAGGTCCGGCGCAGGCAGGTCCGGTCCGCTACGCGTTCTTCGACGATCCGAACGGCGTGCGGGTCGAACTGGTCACACACGCGCGGTGAACGCTCGATCGCAAGTCGGAGCTCAGCCGTTCTCGCCGCCGTTCCAACAAATGGAAGAGCTGGCTTAGAGACGAACTTAATACTGCAACCGGGGCTCAGTCGTCGGCGCGGCCGGCGAAATCTGTATGTGGGCGGCTGCAATTGCAATCGCCACAATGTGTGGTCTACGCCCCCGCGTGAGCAAACCTGTGATTTCTGCGTGTTTTTCGATCTCGATCCCTGAGTGTCCGGCGGGCGCGGGCCGTGCACTGCCTGTGGCATGGTCCATCGGCGTCCCAGGGGCGCAGCCTTTCTTCTTGCAGCCGTCGTCACGTGCGCGGTGACTGCCGGGCGGGATGCGACTGCCCAAACCGTCAACCCGACAACGGCGGAGTTCACCCCGTCGGCCGATCACAATGTGACGCTGCCGACTGGCGGGGCGGCCGTGACGCGGTACGACCTGGAGTTCTACAACGTTGGCGCCGCGAGCCCGTTTCAAGTCGCGTCGCTCGGCAAGCCGGCTCCAGCGGCCGACGGCCTCATCCATGTGCTCCTCTCGAGTGTGCTCACCGCGTTTCCCTCTCCGGGCATCGTCTATGAATCGAGAGTGACCGCCGTCGGGCCCGGCGGAACCGGCCGCAGCGCGCCGTCGAACACATTCACCTTCACGGCGCCATGCACGTATTCGATCGCTCCCACGAGTCAGGCACTCGCGGCCGGCGGCGCCACGGGGAATGCGACGGTCTCGACCGCGACCGGTTGTGCGTGGACGGCCGGCAGCAATGCTTCCTGGATCTCGGTGACGAGCGGCGCTGCCGGGAGCGGCAATGGACCGGTGAGTTACACGGCGGCTGCCAACACGACAACCTCATCGCGCACGGGCACGCTGACAATTGCCGGACAGACACTCACCGTGACTCAAGTGGCGTGCAGTTACACACTGTCCCCAACCACACAGAACATCGCAGCGGTCGGTGGAGCAGCGAACGCAACTGTTTCGACCACCAGCGGCTGTCCCTGGACTGCGGCGCCCAACGCCACGTGGCTTTCCATCACGAGTGGCGGCTCCGGCAGCGGCAACGGTCCGGTGAATTATTCGGCCGCGACAAACACATTGACTACGCCACGCACCGGCACGCTGACGATCGCTGGAAAAACGCTGACGGTCACGCAGGCCGGTGCCTGCATCTTTACAGTCTCGCCAACGACGCACTCGATCTCCGGCGGCGACGCGACGCTCTCCTCGACAGTGACCACCACGGGCGGTTGTGCCTGGACCGCGACGAGCAATGCCTCCTGGATCTCGGTGACGAGCGGCGCTGCCGGGAGCGGCAATGGAACGGCGAGTTACGCGGCGACTGCCAACACGACAACCTCATCGCGCACGGGCACGCTGACAATTGCCGGACAGACAGTCAACGTTACTCAAGTGGCGTGCAGTTACACGCTGTCCCCAACCACACAGAACATCGCAGCGGTCGGTGGAGCAGCGAACGCGACTGTTTCGACCACCAGCGGCTGTCCCTGGACTGCGGCGCCCAACGCCACGTGGCTTTCCATCACGAGTGGCGGCTCCGGCAGCGGCAACGGTCCGGTGAATTATTCGGCCGCGACAAACACATTGACTACGCCACGCACCGGCACGCTGACGATCGCTGGAAAAACGCTGACGGTCACGCAGGCCGGTGCCTGTATCTTTACGGTCGCGCCAACGACGCACTCGATCTCCGGCGCCGCTGCGACGCTCTCCTCGACAGTGACCACCACGGGCGGTTGCGCCTGGACCGCGACGAGCAATGACTCCTGGATTTCGATCACCAGCGGCGGCAACGGTTCAGGGAACGGAGCGGTGAACTACTCGGTTGCCGCTAATACGACGACGACGTCGCGCGATGGCACGCTCACGATCGCCGGCCGGACGGTGACCATCACGCAGGCCCCGGGACTGGCGGCGCCTTCGAACATCCGCATCGACACGGCCGAGTAGCAGTGCCGCGGCGTTACGTTCGGCGGTGGCCGGCCCAGACGATGTTCATGGCGTGCCTGCCCAGCTGACGAGGGCGCGATAGCGGACGGCCTCGCCCTCGCGCGCCGCGGGCTTGAAGCGCCAGGCCTTGGCGCCGCTCAACAGCATCACATCGGGAAGGCGGCTCGGTCCTGCGACCAGGCGCACCCGTTCGACCGAACCGGTCTCCGAAACGACCAGCTCCATGATGTTCAACCGGTTCTCGCCCGCGAGCATCAGGTTGGCTGGAATCTGTGGGTAGAGGAGGATTGGCGGCTCCACGTCCGCATCCCTGCCTGAGTAGATCGTCTGCATCACCGCCTCTTGTGCGGTTTCATCGGCGCTGCGGGCGGACAACTCGGCACTCGCGGGGGGGTGGATGAGGATCGGGATAGTCGGGCTCGGCCGCCTTCGGGTGCGTGCCCGGGGGCCGCTCGGCGACCCGATCGTGCGGCTGGCCAGGCGAGGAGTTTCCGCCGGCTGGCGGTCGACGCGGTCACCGGCATTCGCATCACGCCTTGGGGCCGGCGCTGCGGCCGCAGCCGGCGCCGGCTGTTCCGCAAGGCCGCGTCAGGTCCAGGGCAGGCCGGCCCGGTCCGCTACGCGTTCTTCGACGATCCGAACGGTGTGCGGGTCGAACTGGTGACGCACACTCGGTAAGGCGAAGGCTGGCGGGCGCACCCCTTGCCAGCACGCCTCCGAACACAACAACGCAGCCGCGTCCGACGCATCCATTCACGGAACTGCACGTCGTCGCCCGACGATGCGCGAGGCCACGCGTCCGTGCACGCAATTCAGCCAGCGTTTACGCGCGGATGAGCTTGGCTATTTAGAATTGATCGACCAATCAACTCCAACTTCACACGGGGGAGAACGCATGCACCGTTCACACGGGATCTCCTCGGCGACGCGATGGCTTTCGCTGCTTGGCGCACTGCTGTGGTTCGGGCTGACCGCGCACGCCCAGCCGACCCCACAGCGGTATCTGATCGAGTTTAGTGATTTCGGGCCCGCCGCGGTTGCCCTGGTGCGCTCTGCGGGCGGTTCGCCCGTCCATGAGTTCCCGGCGCATCGAACAATCGCCGCGTGGCTGCCAGAGGAGGCTCGGCTCGCGCTGGCGAACCGACCGGGGATCCTGCGAATCGAACGAGACGCAGAACGGTATCCGCTCGCACAGACGACGCCTTACGGGATCTCGATGGTCCAGGCGAATGATCCCGCGGTAGCGTTCAACGGCGCCACCAACGCCATGGTGTGCATCATCGACTCGGGCTACGACTGGGACCATCCCGATCTCCCGGGCGTAACAGGCATTCCGCCGAGCGGTGACAGTGACACCGGCGCCGGCAATTGGTCGACCGATCGATGTGGTCATGGCACTCATGTCGCCGGGACCATCGCCGCGCTCAGCAATGCCACTGGTGTGGTCGGGATCATTCCGGGCGGCAATCTGCCGCTTCACATCGTGAAGGTTTTCGGCGACTCGTGCAGCTGGGCCTACTCGTCCGATCTTGTGGCGGCTCTGGACAAATGCACCGCAGCCAACGCAAAGGTCGTCAGCATGAGCCTCGGCGGCGCGCTTCCGACCGCGATCGAAGAAGCCGCCTTCAACGCCGCACACAGCGCCGGCGTGCTTTCGATCGCCGCCGCCGGAAACGGTGGGAGCACGGCCATTTCCTATCCCGCTGGCTACGGGTCCGTCATGTCGGTCGGGGCCGTGGATTCGACCGGGACCGTTGCCGGGTTCTCGCAGCAGAACGCCGATGTCGAGATCGTGGCCCCTGGCGTGGGCGTCCTATCGACCGTTCCGTGGACAAATGAGAATAGTGTGACGGTCGACGGCTCAACGACCTTCGGCAATTGGATTGAGAATGCTGGTCGACATGAGGGCGTCACCGGTGAGCTGGTGGACGGCGACCTGTGTGACTTGCCCACTGGCGCATGGGCGGGCAAGGTCGTTCTGTGCGAGCGGGGGATCATCACGTTCTTCCAGAAGGTGACGAACGTCCAGGCGAGCGGCGGCGTCGCGGCAGTCGTGTTCAACAACATCCCTGGCAACTTCATCGGGACGCTTGGCGACGGAAACAGCAGTGTCATTCCCGCCATCAGTCTCAGCCAGGACGAGGGGCAGTGGCTCATCGGCAACAAGCTCGGCGCGCCAGGCACCGTCGTGAGCTGGACCGATCCCGATACGGACGGTTACGAAGCCTGGGATGGAACATCCATGGCCACGCCACACGTCTCGGGAGTGGCGGCGCTCCTCTGGAGTCACCGGCCGACCTGGACCAACAGTCAGATTCGCGCGGCGCTCCAGCAGACGGCCCTGGATCTGGGTGCGCCCGGCGTCGACGCGGCGTATGGTTTCGGCCTGGTCCAGGCGAAGAATGCGTACTTGCTGGCGACGCCTCCGCCTGCTCCAGCCTCAGTGGTGCTGTCGGGGCAGGGTTCCAAAGTCAAGGGAAGGAAGCAGACGTCTCTGAGTTGGACGGGCGGACCATCGCTGGTGACTGTGTTTCGAAGCGGTGTGCGTATTGCGATTGCCATCCCCAACACTGGCGCCTATCTCGATGCCCCCCCGACGAAAGGGAACTCGTTCGTCTACACCGTCTGCGAGGCGCATGGCGTGACCTGTTCCAATAATGTCGTTGTGACGTTCTGAGCTTTCCTCGTCCAATCGCTCGCGGGCGGTCTCCGCCCGCGGGCTCTTCCTGCAGATTGGGGCGCGTCAATTGATTGGAATCGGCTATTGGACGCGCGGAGCAGACGCCTGAGCTGAGCGACTCTTTCTCGACGTCCTCACGTCGGCTCTGGCCAAAAGAGTCGGTCCTCGCCGCTTTCGACTAATGCACTGGCGCGGGCTGAACGCGGCTGCGGCTTCGGTCCGTCGGCCAGCGCTCTCACGGAGCTGTCCGAGTATCTGATAAGCATGCGAGTCAGTGGATAGATAGCCAGTAACCGATGCGTAGCGGCCTCTACTTCTCCATCGTCTCCACTGGCATGCGCTCGCGAGATGTTTCGATACGCGAGTTAGGCTCGATCGGCCAGCGAATTCAAAGGTCGGAGCTCATAGCGAATAATCGACCCGTGGATGCGGATTGGACTCGTTGAACCGGTGAATGTCGGGACGACGTTGAACTGATAGACTCCTGTTGGACCAGGGGCATTGAGTGTCGCTGTCCAGACGATTGTGGATTTCGGAGACACTTGCAGTTGTTGTCCACACGGCACGCGTACTTTGAATCCAAACACGATCGCTTTGGCGTCCGGTCCTATCGTAAGTCCCGGAGACAGTGAGGAACTCGGCGACTCGATGGACCGGATCTGGAAAGCGGAGCTGAGGGTAAGCCTTGTGTCGCTAATGGCTGCTCGATAGCACTTCTGTTTCCAACTCTAACGCGATCTGAATTGGCTCCGACACAAAAAACACGTCCTGCGCAGGCTTCGTGGGCTCGCTCACGTAGGTGACGCCAAAGTGTTCCGCCCGCGCGATGAACACAAGGCCATCTAATTGCGCATGCCCAGAGGTCGCACCCGATGTGAGCGTCAGCAGTGAGAGGATGCGAACGCTTTCCTGGCGATAGAGCGTGACATCATCGAGCCAACGGCGTATCGTTGCTGCGCCTCGTCGCCGTCCTGCTCTTCCTCGCCCCTTCGCTGGCGTGGGCATATCATCAGCGGCGCCGAACGACACGTTCTTCGATTCTCTTCAACACGTCATCCACGCCGGGTTCTTCTAAACCGTTCCGTTCAGTGAACTCATGTGGCATCAACCTCATCAGGTGCCGACCAGCAAACTCGTAAATGCTGGCCGCGCTCACAATGAGGCGTCCATCGTCAATTCTTGCAAAGAGTAAGTAGCGCCTGTTTATCTCCAGAGGTGGGCTCCACGGCACAACCGCCCTCACCTCCGTGGGGCCGATCTGGACAATGCCTCCGCTCTCCTCGAAATCGACACTATCTCCTTCGGTTACTCTGAAGAGTTCATGGGTTTTGAGGATTCTCTCGACATCACCACTCACCGTCGAAGTTATCCAATTTCCTTTGTGCGTAATTTGCGAGCGCTTCTTCGTAACAGTCACGACTATCGCCACGTCTGCGTGATCGGTCATCGCGTGTATCGCCGCATCTCCCTCGGGTAACCGAACCAACAGAAGGCGGCGAGTCAGAGACTCTCGAGAATGAGAACTCGATTAATCTGGCCGGATTTGCTTTTGCAGCGGCCAGCCTAAATTCGGTGCGCGGCGCACCGTCGGCTGCGCCCCGACAAAAGGCGAAATGGTAAAGAGCGCTGTCAGAGCAAAACCCCATGTCAGCGACGAACAATGTGGCCATACTGCGTAATTAGGAATTTGCAATTAGGAATGTGGCGTCAAATTCGCGTCCTCTCCAAGCATTTCTAATTCCAAATTCCTCGTAATTACGCGGGCCCGAGTTGGCGACCGCTCCAGACAATGTTCATGGCGTCTGGGTTCATGGCGTCCCTGCCCAGCTGACCAGGGCGCGATAGCGCACGGCCTCGCCGTCGCGCGAGGCGGGCTTGAAGCGCCAGGCCCGTAGACGGGCACGGAACGATAGATTCATCCGGACACTCTGGCCAACCGACTGTCTTGCACGTCAGCCTTCCGAACGGTCGATTCGCCCACCACGAACTGTGGTCGGTCCGTCGTACGGAGGAAGATTCGTCCGACGTATTCGCCCAGCACCCCGATCGTGAAGAGCTGGATGCCGCCAACCAGCGCCACGAGTCCGGCCGTCGAGGCCCATCCCGAAACGACTCGATTCAAGTACCAGCCACGTCAACACCACGTAACACAAATACACGAAGGACGCGGCAGAAACCGCCACGCCGAGTGCCATCGCAAAACGGAGAGGGACGACCGAAAAAGCCGTCAGCCCGTCGAGCGATAACGCCAACATCTTGCGCCAGGTGTACGCCGGTTGCCCTTCGAGCCGTGGTCGCACATGGAAGGGGAGATAGTGCACCTCGAATCCCAGCCATGTGACCAGACCCCGCAAGAAGGTATGCGAGCCACCAATTCCGAGGACGACATCGAGCACCTTCCGATCGACGAGCCGAAAATCGGAGGCGCCGCGAACCATTTTCACGCCGGATAATCCGGACCAGACGCGATAGAACAATCGTGAGGTCGTGGCCTTCAACCAGCGTTCCTGATGAGACGCGAGGCGCACGGTTTGGACGACCGTTCTGCCCTGTTCCCACAGCCGGATCAGCGTCGGCAGCAGATCGGGCGGATGTTGCCCGTCAGAGTCCATCGTGATGGTCGCCGCCCCCCTGGCCGCACGCAGCCCCGCGGCCAGCGCCGCCTGATGGCCGAAATTCCTCGTGAGCCGGATCCCGTGAACATTCGGGATCTCCTGCCGAATTCCCAGAATCTCCGTCCACGTGCCGTCCGAGCTCCCGTCGTCGACCACGATGATCTCGTGCGACCAGCCGGCCAGTGCGCGGCTCACGTCCCGAACGACTCGACGGAGCGCCAGCCGCTCGTTGTGGGCGGGCATGACGACACTGACGACCGGCCGTGTGATCATTCCGCTTCCCGCGTCGCGTGATGAAGAGGGCGGTACAACTCCACGCCTTCTATCGTGTTGAATCGTTCGTAGTGGGAATGCACGGCTGCCATGATTCGCCTTGAGGCATCGGTGTTGTACTTGTCAGCTGGACGATAGGTGACGACCGCAGGCGGTTGGCGCTTCAGCGCATCGAGCACCGCCGCCACGTCCTCTGACGAGCGAACGCCGAGCGCCGTGTTGTAGAAGCGAAAGGGATTGGCGCGATCCGCCAGGAAATACAGCTCGGCGTCGCTCGGGATCGCCAGGATCCGACTGCCAGGCGGGGCTTCAGCAATAATCGCCGCGACAAGCCGGCCGTATGCCCCGCATTCGTGCCGCTCGACTCGAAGGCTGGCTCGACCGAGCTGTGCGCATCGTGGCGGAGCGGCATCGACCGTCCGAACGCCGCGCGCCGCCTCGAAGGGCGTCCGTGACGACGACTGACCGGCATGGAAGGCCACTGCGACGACCGCCAACGCGATGGCGCCAACCGCCGCTAACCTGACACGCCGCGGCGGGCCGGCCGCCGCGAACCACAACACGGCCGTCATCGTCAGCCCAACCGTGTAGGACAGGTAGACGGCGCCGGCGAGGTGCAGTGTCACGAGTGAATAGAACGCGGCGACGATGGGCAGGATGGGCAGCTCCGAGCGTCGTCGCAGCGCTCGGAGTAGCAGCCAACCGTTCACGGCCGCGAGCATCGGCAGGACCATCCAATAGGTGCCGTTCACAACGGCCACGACGTCGGTCGCTTGGGCGATACTCAGCAGGCCCGCTACAGGCAGCAGGATCAGCCTGGCCCCATCGAAGAATGGCAGCGTGGTCAGGTTGATCGACGCAAACACGGTGTCGTCGAGCCAGGCCGACAGCGAACCGTGGGTCATGTGATACAGGAATAACGGCAGGCCGGCGATAGCCGCTCCGAATGTCAGTTGCGCGACGATCACGAGCGACGTCCGATTCGACGCTGCGCTGTCGCGCAGTTCGAGGAGGAGTACGGCCACCGGCCAGGTGGCGAGCAGCAGGATGCCACTTGTCTCCGGGCCGCCGGAAGACATCAGGTAGCCCAGCAGCACCGCAAGCATCACCAGGATGAGACCGCGTGCCACGAGTCGGTCACGCGCGCGTGTCGCCTCCGACTGCTCACGCAACAGGACGACGAGCACCGCCATTGCGACCCAAACACCGGTGAGTTGGCGAAAAAGGGCCACAATCCCGATCAGCACGCCGGCGCCGAGTGTTCTCACTGGATGCGCCCGCACGAACTGAAGCCAACCCACGAGGACGACGGTCGCGAACAAGCTGTACCAATGAGCGGTCGGGTTGAGGAATTGCACGACGCCGAGCGCGTTGACGGAGACGCTTGCGACTGTCGCGAGAAGCAGGCTGCGTCGGGCCAGTAGCCACCAGACGAGCAATGACACCGCGAACATCGCCGCCATGAGGGGGTAGCGAAGGCTCACGAGGTCGGTCCCGAAAACGCCGAATGCAGCCGTATTGATGAAGTTGATGAACCCGGGATGCAGATCCTGCACGTCGCGATGCAGCACCTCACCGCGGAGAAGCCGCTCGGCGATGTGAGCGTAGTTGCCTTCGTCCACCACATACCAGTGCCGGTCGTGGTAGGTCCAGAGCAGGGCGGCGTTCAACAGGCCCGCGACTAGCAGCAACGGAGCCCGCAGCCTCGAATCAGCGGCCGTCATGCCTTGGCGACTCCCTTTTGCGCCAGCACGCAGATGTTGATCATCACGGAGCGCAACGACTGCAGACGCTCGTCACACCACCACGACAGCGTGTGCAGCGGCAGCTGGAACGGAAACAAGTGCAGACCGCGCTCCTGGACGATGGTGCCGCCGCCCGAGGCGATACGCTGCCGAATGCCCGACCAGCTGCTGAAATTCTCAAAGCCGTCGAACGGCCTCAGTCGAACAGCGCTTGCCAGCCGCACAATCGGGTTCCACACGATGTTGGGAGTGCTCAACGAGAGGTATCCGCCGCAGCGCAGCACTGACAGCATCTCGGCGATCGCACGAGCGGGGTCCGGCGTATGCTCGATACACTCGGACGAAACCACGACATCGAAAGACTCGGCGCCGAACTGGCCGCGGAGGTCGAGCGCGTCCGCGACGACGCCATCGCAGCCGGCGTAACGCTGCGTCCGTTCAACCAGACCGGTGCCGATGTCGCACGCAGTGACTAGTGCGCCCCGCTCGACGAGGCGACGACTGAAGAAGCCGAGCCCACATCCCACGTCTAGCACCTTCTTGCCGGCGAGAATGGCATCGGGAAGAAACTCATCAACCAGGACCTGAACGCGGCGGTGCGTGTCGTACAGCGACAGCGCTTCTGCGAAGGCGTCTCCCATCGCCTCGTGCACCAGTTCCTGCCGCTCCAGGGTTCGTGTCATGGGTTGACTCGCAGCGAGGCTTCGACGCGCTGATTCGCCCGATCGTTGCGATCGAAAGCGTCCCTCGCCCAGCTCCTGAAGGGATAGACAAGCTGGCCCATGGCACCGCGGCCGATATCGTCAGTGACTCCGAGCGGCACACGGCACGGCCCTGGTACATGCAGCGTCCCGAACAGCCGATCGAAGATCGAGAACACGGTGGCGAAGTTGCTTCCCGAGCCAGTCACATCACGCGCGTGGTGCCAGCGGTGCATGGCCGGCGAGACGAAGATCGCTCCGAGCGGACCGTAGGTCCACGGCAGGTCGGCATGAACGAACTCGCCGTAGTAGTGGCGAATGAGTTCGTTGGCGGCTATCGCCCAGGGCGGGGCTCCGAGCAGCGCCAGCACTGTGTTGTCAACAACGGTCGTCACCAGCCGATTCACCGGGTGAAACCGGTTGCCGGTGAGCCAGGTCATCTCGGTATCGCTGTGATGAATGGCGTGCGTCGGCCACAGCCATCGCGTGTGCTCGAGCCGATGCCGCCAGTAGGAAGTGAAATCACCGACGAAGACGGTGAGGGCCAGCGTCATTCCTGGCCCAAGGCTCGCCCAGACCCAATCAGGCGTCCCAACAAGGGAGTAGCGATCGACCGTCCGAGCGATGATCCCAACCGCCAGGGCAAGTGGTGGGCCCACCAGCAGCAGGTCGAGTACGTAGAGAGACAGGGTGATTCGTGTTTCGCTGGCGGCGCGTCGCGCGGCTTCGAGGGCTCCTCGTCCCTTCAACGCCAGCGCGATTAGAGCGAATGCCAACGCCGACCAGAACAACGGCTCGACGAACAGCCAAACGACGTCGAGCAGAAACCGAGCAGCCGTTGTCATTTCGTCGAGCACGTTGAAGTCCTTCGCCTTGTGGATGGTGGGCCGACGAAGTCAGCCTCCGCCGATCGTCGGGGAGCAACAGATGTGCCGTGCGGCCGAGGCGGAGGATCGGTTCGGTTCCCGCATCATCGACACAGGTCGGCTCCGGCTATGCGATCGCGGAATTGGTTTGTCTGGCAAAAGGAGTACGGATTTCTGGCTCCGGCCGGACAACGCGGGGGCAGCCGGCTCGCTACCTGGCCGCCGTCACCACTTTCCAGAGGAATGCCGCGGCTACCAGCGCCACAATCGCCTCGGCTCTCCACTCGCCGATCGTGTGCCCGAGTCGGATGCTCAGGTGGCTGACAGTTTCGGCCAGTGCCGCCGTAGCGCCGTACTCCGCGAGGGCTTGAGCAAGAATTATCGTCACGCGGCGCTCCTCAAGTCATTCCTACCGTCAACGAATACGTTCGATGGGTTCCGGTCCAGACAATGTTCATGGCGTTCCTGCCCAGCTGACGAGCGCGCGATAGCGGACGGCCTCGCCGTCGCGGGAGGCGGGCTTGAAGCGCCAGGCCTTGGCGCCGCTCAACAGCATCACATCGGGAAGGCGGCTCGGTCCTGCGACCAGGCGCACCTGCTCGACCGAGCCAGTCTCGGAGATGAGCAGCTCCATGATGTTCAACCGGTTCTCGCCGGCGAGCATCAGGTTCGTGGGGATCTGTGGGTAGAGGAGCACCGGCGGCTCCACGTCCGCATCCCGGCCTGAATAGATCGTCAGCGTCATGGCCTCTCGCGCGGTTTCGTCGGCATTGCGTGCGGACAACTCGCCGCTCGGTGGGGATTGGACCAGGATTGGCATGAGCGGGCGCGGTCGCCGTCGGCTCCGTGGCCGGGCCTCGTCTCGGCGATGCCATCGCGCGACTGACCAGACGTGGAGCGTCCGTCGCCAGAGACCCCACACGGCTTCCCGTGCCCGCATCCCGCCTGAGTGCTGGCGGCGCGGCCGCGGGCGTTGCCGACGCGGGCTGTTCAGCAGGACTGCCGATTCCCAATCTGCCTACGGCTTCACGCGCCTGGGCAACCAGCGACGGCAACATCGCGTCGCCAGCGAAACTCGATCTCATCGACCAGAGCCAGACGCCAGCCGCCGACAGGGCGATCGCGGCAAACGAGGCGACCGCCCATCGTGGAATCGAACGCCGGGGCCGCGCAGGCTGCGGCGGCGCCGCGGGTCGGGGCGTCGCGTTTCGGATCGGCTGGCGCGCACGGGCGCCGGGGCAGAGGACGCAGCGGTGGCGCACCGGAGGTAGAGCGCCCGGATCAGCTCGGGCCGACCCGGTTTGCCGAAGTAGGCGAGCGCCTTGGCGAAGGCAGCGATGCTCGCATAAGTCCCTGCGCACTGGCCTGCGTGACGAACAGGCGAAGCGGGACGGGCGTGTTGCCGGCGGTGGACAGCAGCGAGTGGAGCAGACGGCCGGCACTGCTGACGTCCGATTCCGCGCGGGCGCCATCGCGCCGCACGACCGTGCTGTCGGCAATGAAGAGGTCCGATGGGTCCGGCACTCCCGTTTCGACTGGTGCCAGCAGCGCGCATACCTCCTCGACCACCGCAACCGCCTCGTCCCAGTTGATCGTGCACCTCCCGTCGCAGAATCTCCTCGAGCGACAGGAGGCTGGAGCGGTCGCCGGATCTGTGCGGAGGCTGAGACGTGGTGTCGAATGGCGCAGCCGCGCGCCGCCGATGCAAGCTCGCTGTCGAATTCGTCAAGCGGGTCGCCAGGGGCCATCGGTATCCTCTCATTGAACCGGCGCGTAATAGCCACCGCGGCTGCGGATCTGCACGCCGTCCTGTCCGCTGCGGATCTCGACCGATCGCCAGTTGCCATCGCGCGATCGGTTCGACGACTCGTAGGCGATCACGTAGCGGCGCCGGAGCTCGTCCAGAATGCGGCGGTACTCGGCGACCAGCATCGTGACGTCCGCCGGAAAGTAGGCCGCGCCGCCCGACATGTCGGCGAACTGCTGCAGGTGCTGACGGTTGACGCGGCTCCCCAGGCCGACGGCGTAGACCGTCGCGTCCACCTGCTGCAGCCTGGCGACCACCTCGTCGAACGTTCGCAGACTGCCGGGGCCGTTCGACGCGGCATTCTCGTCGCGCCCGTCGGTAACCACGACGACGACCCGTCGCCCTTCGATCTTCGCCAGCCGGTCGAGCGAATCGTAGAGGGCGTCATACAGCGCGGTGCCGCCCGTGGTGGTATAGGCGTCGATCGCCTTCAACGATTCGTCGCGATTCTTCGTGGGCGGGTGGACGAGGTCCGCAGTATCCGAGAAGAGCATCAGGCCCAACTCGTCCTCCGGCCGCATCGCCGTCAGAAACTCGCGCGCCGCGGCCTGCGCCTGAGCGGCACTCCGTTTCATGCTGCCGCTTCCGTCGAGCGCCAGCATGAACGTCACCGGGTTGATGGCTTCGTGGAATGTGTCGACGCGCTGCAGGACGCCGTCTTCCTGCACGACCAGGTCGGCGAGCGTCAGCGTGGCCGGCGCTTGTCCCTTCCCGACCGCCGTGAACTCGAGCGACGGCCGGACCGGCGGCGCCATCGGCGCCGTGTAGCCCTTGCGTGCGCGGACCTTGAGCTCCGGCTGACGGACGTTTACCGTGATCGTCCGCCATTGCCCATCGCGCACCTGATTCTGCGGCGTATACGCGAGCAGATATCGGTGGCGGACCTCTGAGGCAATCGTGCTGTAGGCCAGCGCGAGCTGACGCTCGTCGCGCGGAAACCAGGCCCGTCCGCCGGTCTCGCTCGCGAGCTGCGACAGCAGATGCTCGCCTTTCAGCGAAATGCCCGCGACGCCGCCCAGTCCCACGACATACAGCGTGATCTGGCTCTTGCGGAGGCTGGCGACCGCCGCTTCGAAGGCCGACTGGCTGTGCTCGTCGTAGCCGTCGGTGATCAGCACGATCGCCCGGCGGCGGTCGCCGACCGCCAGCGTGCCGGCGGCTTCGGCGAGGGCATCGAGAATGGCGGTGCCGCCAGACGGACGGATCGCGCGCAGCGCATCGAGCACGGTCGCACGATCGGTGGTCGGACCGGTGACTGAGGTGATCGTCCGCGAAAAGGGCGCGACCACGATGTGATCGTCAGCGTCCAGCGCGTCGAGCAGCCGCGCCGCTGTTCCGCGGACGGCATCGATTCGCATCGCCATGCTCTGGCTGCTGTCCACGAGCAGCGCGAACAACGCCGGATCGCGCTGCTGCGACATGACGTCGAGCACCTGCGGCTGTGCGTCCTCCAGCACCTCGAAATCAGACTTCGTCAGTCCCTGAGTGAAGCGGCCGTCTTTGTCCACGACCGTCGTTTCGACCAGCACGCTGGTGATCTCGGCGACATCGGTCAGCTCCAGCGGTTCGAGGACCACGGTGTCGGTCAGCGGTGCGTCCCCCGCGACCTCGGCGCGCGCCGTCAGCTCCCGGCGTTCGAACGGGTTCTCATCGGTCCACTGGGCGTCGAACGGCGGACCATCGGTGTCGCTCGCCAGCAACTGCCCGTCGACGAAGAACTGCACGGCGACCGGCTTGTGCGGGTCGAGGTTCTCCAGGCGCGCGACGATGCGGATCGTGCCGGGCAGGCCGGTGCGGCCCAGCGGCGACGTAATGCGCAGTTCCGGCGCTGCGTGGTCGGCGAGCGACGCCGCGGGCACCGCCGCAGTCGTGGCGACCAGCGCGGCAGCCGCAGTCGCCCACCGCCGGCGATCAGACGATGACCGGCGCGGTCTCGGTATCGTCTACGAAATAACTGGCGCACGCGGCCTCCAGCAAGTCGGGTGTCAGCTCGCGCGGCTCGCCGAGGTAGTCGGCCTGCGCCAGAGCCTGATCGATCAGATCGCGCGGGTGGCAGCCGCGAGGTGCGATGCGTTTCGGCGCGTACTGCGTGGCGAGCAGCCCGTCGACGATCTGCTCGTCGTAGGAGATTTCGCGTTCCCGGCAGACGTTCGAGAAAATCCGCTTGAAGTCGGCGATCGTCGGGCTTTCGGCGAGCACCTTGTAATGGATGCGCCGGAGAAACGCCTCGTCGACCAGCTCGGACGGTCGGATGTTCGTGGCGAACACCACCAGCACCATGAACGGCAGCTCGAATTTCTGACCGGTTTTCAGCGTCAGGAAGTCGACGCGGCTCTCGAGCGGCACGATCCAGCGGTTCAGCAGATCGCGCGCCGAGCACCGCTGACGGCCGAAATCGTCGATGACCAGGACGCCGCCGTTCGCGACCGCCTGGACCGGCGCCGAATAGAAGCCGGTCGACGGCGAATAGGCGAGCTCCAGCGCTTCGAGCGTGAGCTCACCGCCGACCATCACCATCGGCCGACGGCAGCGGACCCACCGCGCGTCGTGCTCATCGGATCGGGTGAGGCCGGTCGACGACGCCGCCGGCGCGATTGGCTGATGGTTGACCGGATCGAACAGCCTGACGATGCTGCCTTCGACCTCGATGGCATAGGGAACCGCGATTTCCCCTTCCAGCAGGTTTCGGATCGCCTGCGCGATCACCGTCTTGCCGTTGCCGGGAGGGCCGTAGACGAACATCGAGTGGGCGGCCGAGATCGCCGGGCCCACCTGGTCGAGCACCCGATCGCTCAGCACGAGATGGCCGAACGCGCGCCGCACGCGCTCCCGCGTGATCGACCGCGGCATCGCCTGCCGATAGGCGTTCAGATAGGCCACGTATTGCGCCAGCGGCACCGGCGCTGCTCCGACGTAGTGGTTGTTCTCGAGAAACAGCAGCGCGCGCTCGCGGCCGCGCGTCGGTGATCCGATACAGGTACGACGGTCCGCCGATCGCAGACCCGCCGACGATTTCGACCTGGTGAAGGCGCTTGAGAAACGTCATCGCCGGCTCGACGACCTGGAAGTCGAGTCCGAGACGACGGGAAATCTCGACGCCGGTCAGCTCGCCGGCGAAGTGCAGGAGCTTGAGCGCCAGCTGGACGGCGAGATCGAGGTTGATGCCGGCTTCCTCGAGCGTGCGCGGCGCCGGCGGGACCAGCGCCCGGGCGCGCTCGACGGCGTCGGACGGCGGGGTCATTAGCAAAGTCGTGCTCATGGCTCAGTGCTCCGGTTCGCCTGCTGCCAGGCATGGCGCGCCATCTTCGGCCGCGGCGCCGAATTCGGGGCGCGCGCGCTGCGCGGCTTCGAAGGCTTTCAGGGCGTCGGCATGCTGGCGTCGGGCGAGGTAGACGATGCCCATGTTGTAGTGCGCACGGGCCTGCTCGCCGCCCGACGCAAACGCGCGCTCGCTCTCATCGAGGCTGCCGCCAACCGCGTACGCCAGGCCGAGGTTGTTGCGTGTAGGTTGCAGATCGGGCTGAATGGCGAGAGCGCGTTGGCACGCGGCCACCGCCGCGCGCATCTGCCCTTCGAGCGTCCAGGTGTAACAGAGATTGTTCAAGGCATAGGCGGCCATCGGGTCGAGCTGCAAGGCGCGTTCGAATTCGGCGCGTGCCTCATCGTGCGGCGGCCGAGCGCATGCAGGATCGTCCCGAGCGTGTTGTGCACGACCGGCGATGCGGGGGCGAAATAGACGGCGCGATGCGCATCGGTCAGGCCGAGATGCGGAAGCCCCCAGTCACGCCAGATCCGAGCCATCCGGTCCCACGAGGCGGCGTCGCGCGGCTCCAGCTTGACGGCCGCGCTCAGGTGCTCGTGGGCCTGGTCGGAGATTCCGAGACGCATGTAGGCATCGGCCACGGCGCGATGCCGGGCCGCGGACGGCGCCGCTTCGAGGAGCAGCAGCGCCTTGGCCAGGACGGGATCCTGCGCTTCGAGGGTCAGTGCGGACGACCGCGCCGGCTGCGACGAGATCGTCCGCACCTTGCCGATGAACGTTTCAAGCGAGTCGGCCTGTCGCCGCCGCGGCCTGCGACTGAGCAGGACGCGGCCTCCGGCATCGGTGCCGGCCGCCGCGCTGCGCAGGCGGTGCCAGCCACCGCGACTGCGCAAACGACGACGCGATCGAATTCGACTCGAGCTCATCGTGGACCCCATGCCCCCTGGCAATTACTCCTCTTCGGCGCGCATCCGGGCGTTGCGGCGCACGAGATACAAGATGAAACTCGCCGCTGAAATCGAACCGAGAACGATCGTGATCATGACAATCCTCCTGGCATCTCCATGTTTCCGAAGAACTCGACGAACTTGATGATCGCGGGCCCGACACTGATGACGAAGAACGCCGGCAGCAGACAGAACACGAGCGGGAAGATCAGCTTGACCGAGAGCTTGGCGGCCTTCTCCTCCGCTCGCTGCCGCCGCTTGACGCGCGCCACCTCGGCGTGCGTCCGGAGCGCCTGCGCGACGCTGGTGCCGAATCGATCCGTCTGCACCAGCATCGCAACGAGCGCCCGCACGTCGTCGACCTTGGTGCGCTTGGCGAAGTTCTTCAGCGCCTCGAGGCGCGGCTTGCCGGCGCGAGTCTCGATGTTGACGAGGTGCAGCTCCTGCGAGAGCGCGGGGTAGGCAATTTCGAGCTCCTCGGCAGACTTCAAGAGCGCCTGATCGATGGCGAGACCGGCTTCGAGACTGACGATCAGCAGGTCGAGCGCGTCAGGGAGCCCGTTCTCGATCTGCTTCTTGCGCTGTCGGATGCGCCGGGCGACGATGAAGCCGGGCACCATGTAGCCCTGCACCGCCGCGGCGACGGCGAAGATCGCACCTCGCCGCAGGCCCAGGAACGACGACACCGTCACGAATCCAGTAACCGCCAACGCGATCTCGGAGAACGCGTAGACCAGCACCGGCGTGAACCCGTGAAAGCCAGCCTCGGCCAGCCGTCGCTGGAGCCGCGTCATCTCCTTGGGCGACTTCGGCACGTAGGTGGACAGCTTGCTGTCGCGCGGATTTGGCAGATCGGCCAGCACGCCTCCGGCCACCGCGGGCTGCGCTTGCGGCATTTGCAGCGCGAAGAGCCGCCGCCGGCCGGCAGCGGTGCGAGACAGGACGGCAGAGGCGGCGACGCCAGTCAAGAGCGCCACCGAGGCGAACACAGCGACGAGCGCGAGCATCAAATCGGCCACTGATGTGTCCTCAGTACTCGATCCGAATGAGTTTCCGAATGATCAAGGTGCCGGTGATCTGCAGGAAGATCGCCAGCCCGATCAGCTGTAATCCCAGTCGGATTGCCGATGAGCGTTGTCCAATGATTCGGGGTTGATGACGAACAACACCGCGCCGAGCGTCGGCGGTACCGCGATCAGCACGCCGCCGGTCAGGCGGCCGTGCGCCGAAATCACGCGAATCTGGCGCTTGACCCGGAACCGTTCGCGGATGACCGTCGCGATGTTGTCGAGAATCTCGGACAGGTTGCCGCCGGCCTCACGCTGAATGAGGACGGCGGTCACGAAGAAGCGCGCGTCGAGGAGCGGCACGCGCCGCGCGAATTCCTTCAGCGCATCGGGCAGCGGCATGCCGAAGTTCTGCTGGTCGTGCAGCAGCTGAAACTCCGGGCCAATCGGCGCGGGCATCTCCTCGGCGATCATGCCCAGGCCGGTCGTGAACGCGTGCCCTGCCTTGAGCGCCCGCGACAGCAGATCGAGCGCTTCGGGAAACTGCTCCTCGAACTTCAGGAGTCGTTTCGTTCGCTTGAGCCGCAGCACCGAAGTCGGCCCGAGCGCCGACAGCGCACCGACGCGCGAGCGAGATCGCCGTGATGCCGAGCGCCTGCTGGAAGATGAACATCGGGACCACGCCGCACAGCCCCGAGATCATCAGGAACGATCCAACGGTCAGCCGCGTGCCGGACTGTTCGATCAGCAGCTCCACCGGACGGAGCCCTACTTGGCCGCGGCTGAGAAGAGTGTCGAATGCCGGCACGGTACTGAGTTGCTGGGCGCGCTTGAGCAACTGGGCCCGAACGCGGCTGCTGCTGCCGGGCAGCTTCAGGCGCTTCCATACGGCGTCGTGCGCCTGGCGCTCGGGCCGGACGACGAACACCCAGTAGGCGCCGAGGATCAGGCTCAGCGTCAACACGAACGACGCGACGACAATCGTCATCGCAGCCTCCGGTCCTGGCCCGGCTGGTTGATCGGATGCGTGTGCTGGAACATGTCCATCGGCAGCGGCACGCCGGCCGTCGCGAGACGCTCCGCGCACTTCGGGCGGATGCCGGTCGACTTGAACCGGCCGACCACCTGGCCGGATTGATTGATCCCGTCCTGTTGGAACACGAAGATGTCCTGCATGGTGATGACGCCCTGCTCCATGCCCGGTGATCTCCGAGATCGCGGTGACGCGGCGGGTGCCGTCGGTCAGCCGGCTGACCTGGATGACCAGATCGACGGCCGACGCGACCTGCTGGCGAATCGCCTTCTCCGGGAATGTTCAGGTTCGCCATCGCGACCATCGTGTCCAGACGATAGAGGGCGTCGCGCGGGCTGTTGGCAGTGGATGGTCGTCAGACTGCCGTCGTGGCCGGTGTTCATCGCCTGCAGCATGTCGAGCGCTTCCTCGCCGCGCACCTCGCCGACGATGATGCGATCGGGCCGCATACGCAGCGCGTTGATCACCAGCTGCCGCTGCCGGATCGCCCCCTTGCCTTCGATGTTCGGCGGACGCGTCTCCAGGCGCACGACGTGGCGTTGGCGCAGCGTGAGCTCCGCGGCGTCCTCGATCGTCACCACCCGCTCGTGCCCGGCAATGAAGCTCGAGAGCACGTTGAGGAGCGTCGTTTTGCCGGCGCCGGTGCCGCCCGATACGAGGATGTTCAGCCGCGCGCCGACCGCACCCTTCAGGAAGTCGAGCATCGGTGCCGTCAGCGACTCGCGGTCGACGAGGTCGTTGGCGCCGAGCCGGTCGGTGCGGAAGCGGCGAATCGACATCGCCGGTCCGTCGAGCGCGAGCGGCGGGATGATCACGTTCACGCGCGAGCCGTCCTTGAGGCGGGCGTCGACCATCGGACTCGACTCGTCGATGCGCCGCCCGACGGCGCTGACGATCCGTTCGATGATCTGCATCAGGTGCTTGTCGTCGCGGAAGACGATTTCGGTCTCTTCGATTCGTCCTTCGCGTTCGATGTAGACGAGATTGGCGCGATTGACGAGGATGTCGGAAATCGACGGGTCCCTGAGCAGCAGCTCGAGCGGGCCCAGACCGAAGAGCTCGTCGAGCACGTCCGAGGTCAGGGTCTCCCGCTCGAACAGGCTGAGCGGCATCGTGGCGCTCTCGCGGTCGAGGATCGCCGGCAATGACGCCGCGGATCTCCGGCTCGGCGTCCGTGCGCGAGACCTTGGTGAGCCGATCGAGGTTGAGCCGGTTCAGCAGCTCCTGGTGAACGCGTCCCTTCAACGCCTGGTAGCGGGCGCCCTGGGTGTCGCTCTGTGAAAACCGTTCGAGGGTCGGCGTCGAAACCGCAGCATTCATCATCGTCTGCTCCTCACGCCCGCCGCAGGGCCAGCCGCCCGAGTACGCTGCCGGTTTGCGAGGCTGGCTGCCGCTTCTGGATTCCGCCTAAATCGGTGGCCATCGCCCGGAACGCGTCGGCCAGCCGGCTCTGGTCGAGGACTACCGGGCGGCCGGCGTTCAGCGCGTCGACCGCGACGCGGTAGTCGCTGGGAATGCAGTGCTTGACCGTGTCGCCGGTGACCCGCTCGATGTCGGCGTGGCCGATTTCGGCCTTGCGATCGAACCGGTTCACGACCGTCTTCACGCGGGTCGCACCGTATCGGGTGCGCAGGGTTTGCCCGAGGCGGCTGGCGGTGCGCAGCGCCGGCACCTCCTGGTTGGTGACGAGCACGACCGTCGACGCCGCTTCGAGCACGTCGAGCATGGCGGCGTCCGAGCGCGGGACGTCCAGCACGGTGTAGCGGTATTTGCGCGTCGCGAAATCGAGCAGCGCGTGGAATCGGCGCGGCTCGATCGGGCCTAGCAGGATCCGATCCGAGGATCCGAGCACATCGACGCCCGCCTTGGATTTCTCCACCAGGCCCTTGAAGAAGGATTCGTCGACGCGGTGCACGTTCTCGAGCGCGTCCAGCACCGAGAAGCGCGGCTCGACGCCCAGCAGGACCGCGGCGTCGCCATGGCCGATGTGCATATCGATCAGCAGCACTTCGCCACCCGACGCCCGCGCGAGCGCGGTGCCGGTGTTCACCGCGAGCGTCGTGGTGCCGACGCCTCCCTTGACGCCGACGAAAGCCATCAGCTGTCCGAGCTGATCCGGTGGTGCATTCACCAGCACGCGGCGGACGGCGTCGAGGAGTGCCTCGGGCGTGATTGGCTCGTGGACGCACTCGGTCACGCCGGCGCGCATTGCCTCGAGCATCAGACGCGGATCGAGCGTCGACGTGACGAGCACCACGCCGCTGCCCGGGTGCTGCTTGCGAAATGCGCCGAGGCCGGCCGGCAGCTGGTGCTGCCCTCGCGCGTCGAGGACCAGCGCGCCAGGCGAGCGATCCTTCGCGTGTCTGACCAAGATCCGCGGGGCGAACGCGCGCCACCTTCATCCCTGCCGAGCGCAGCGCCTTCTTCGAGCCGTGGATCGTCGCTCATTACGAGCACCTGTGACATGCGTTTACCTCACCAGCTGAATCTGGGCCAGGAACGAAGACTCAGGGGAGATCGTCGCGTTGCCGATCGAGAGCCCCGGCGCCTCTGTCAGATACCCAATCACGTCGTTACCCTGGATGCGATCGATGAAGAACCCGAGAATATTCACAATCGTGAAATTGACCTGACCGGTGAGCTTGCCGGCGTAGTAGTCCCCGGTGCTGAACACGGGGATGGCCACGATGCGCGGACTGTGCGCGGCACAGGGTGTCGCCGCCTGCGCGCAGCTGCCGGTCACCGTGTTGTTCGCCGGATCCCAGTCGGCGTTGGGATCGAGCGCGATCAGATCCTGAACACCCTGTTTCGTCGGTCCGATCATGTTGCCGTTCTCGCTGGTGAGCGAGTCGCCGATCTCGACCGGCAGTCCGTTACAGCTCGCGATGTTCTCGCGGTAATCGTCGCCGCCGGCGCTGGGGCCGTCGTAGCGCGGCAGCCGAACCGGAAAGAACACACCCGGCGCGATCGCATCCTGCGGGCTGCCGGCCTTGAGCGTCATTTCGAGACCGAGATCGGCTTCCACCGTGAAGCCCGTGCCGGGGCCGCTCGCCGAGGGCGGCGTGTAGACATCAGGGTTCGCCAGCGGTGTGTAGGTGTTGCCCTGGCTGGGTGTGCGTCTCGAAGTTATCGTCGGGCGTCCAGGTGTTGGCGGGCGCGGTGGGCGCCGTCACGTCGTAGACGTCGAGCCATTTGTCGGGAATCGCCCACGGCTTGAGGCAGTCGCTGGCGTTCGCCACGGCCACTCGCGCGGTGGCCGTGGCTCGGACACCGGTCGACGCGATTCCGACGCTGCTGCCGAACAGCGCCGGCAGCGCATTGCCGCGCGCCTGGTTGCGGTAGACGTCCACCCGGATGCACGGCGTATTGCCGTCGGGGTCGGGTGCGCAGAGCGCGGCGGGCGTGTCCGTGAAGAACACGTCCGTGACAATGTCCACGTCCGGCGCCTGGCCCCACACCAGATTGGTCAGCGCCATCTGTTGCGCCGCCGTGCGCGCCGGCCCGGCGGGGGTGCGATCGGTCCAGCCGCCTGCGTCGAACGCCATCGCGACGGCGCCAGCGAGCGCGCCCGCATCGGCGGCGTTCTGCGCCTGCCGCCGTCCCACCCACATCACCCCGTAGTCGACCACGAAGGTGTTGAACGCGATCAGGGCGAGCGATCGCGATCGCCACCATGATCAGCATCGCGCCGCGCTCGTCGGACTTGATCGAAGGTCTCATGTTCATGGCCTCAGTCAGCGCTGACGCGGCGCTGCGGATCCGTCCACCGCGGGACCGTCCACCGTTCCGCCGCCGCCTTCGAACTGCCCGCTCAGCTCGTCGCCGGGCGGCAGGAAGCGTCCAGGCATGGTCGGCAGCGGCGGCACTTCGTCAGGATTGAGCGGACGCACCAGCCGCGGCGTGATCAGCACCAGCAGCTCGGTTCGCTCCTGCCGCTCCGCCTTGCTCTTGAAGAGCGCTCCGATGATCGGCAGCTGACTCAGGATGGGGATAGCCGCGCGATCGGTCTGTGCCGTGTTGTCGATGAGACCCGCGACGGCGAACGACTGGCCGTCGCGAAGCTCCACTTCGGTTTCGGCGCGGCGGGTCTGCAGCGCCGGGATGCGGAAGCCCTCGAGCGTCACGCCGTTGTTGAAGTCCAGCTCGGAGACTTCCGGCCGCACCTTCAGCCGGATCAAATCGCCGGCGATGGTCGGCGTGAAGTTCAGACGGACGCCGAATTCCTTGAACTGGACCGTCACCTGGCCGAGCGAGTTCACGATCGGCACCGGGAACTCGCCGCCGGCCAGGAAGCTCGCCTCGCGGTTGTTGTAGGCGATCAGATTCGGCTCGGCGAGGCTCTGGAAGTGGCCGGTCTGTTTCAGCGCGCGGATCAGCGTCCCGACGTTCCAGTCGGTGTTGAACAGGAAGATGTTCAGGAAGTCGCTGAACTCCATCTTGCCGGTGAGCTCGAGCGAGGTGCGCTCCCCGTTTGGACCATAGTGTCACGTTGCGCCCAAGATCCTTGTAGTCGACCGACGGGAACTGCTGCGTCGTGCCGCGGCCGATCCAGTCACCGGCGCCGGTGGGGCCCGTGAAGAACGACACGCCAAGCTCGGTGAGGGCGCTGCCGATTGACTTCCGCGATCCGCACCTGCAGCATCACCTGCTGCGCGTCGCTGCCGCCCGGCACCTGGAGCATGTTGATGACGTTCGCCTTGGCCGCGGTGGCGCGGACGATCTCGCCGATGCGGAGCATCGTCTGCGTGCTCGACGCGCGGCCGGTCAGCACGATCGCTTCGGCGTTGGTCGTGACCTGAACTCTTCGCCGGGGAACAGCTGGTGCAGCTGCTGCTCGAGGCTGCTGATCGGCTGCTCGACGACCAGGTCGTACTGCATGCGCTCGCCGCCGCCCCAGACGATCAGACTGATCGTGCCCGGGCTCTTGCCGTCGATGAGAATCTCGCGGGGCAGGACGACGACCGCGTCGGCAACCGCCGGGTTGGTCACCGCGATGCGGGTGACATCGAAGTGGCGGGTTGATGATGGTCGACCGCCCGGCGGTGACCTTGACCTGGGGCGTCGTCGTCGGCTGCTGGGCGCCCAATGCCGGCCGCCGACAGCAGCAGGGCGGTGAGCACGACGCAGGCCGCGGTGACGAAGGGAACGGGGGTTATTACTGCTCATTGACAACCTCGGCGCTCCGTTTGGCAGCGCGAATCGCTTCAACTGTGTAGACAGGGGGGCGCCGGCGCCGCCGGCCGGTGCGGGCTTGGTGGCGACAACGCGACGACGCGTCTGATCGATGACGGGTTCGGGCCCGGTGCCGCGCATCAGGGCGGCGAGACGGATGCCTTTCGTGTCGGTCGGCTCCACGTCAAGCGGGTTCCGCAGCGCGAGCGTGATCTTGCCTTCGTTCGAGGCCAGGGCAATCCGTTCGGCGTCTTCTGGCAAGCACCATCAGCGTCACGACGGACGTCGGGATTGGCTTTCCGTCCTTGCTTTTCTCTTGATCGAACTTGGTGCCGGCGGTCAGCACCTGCACGTGGCTCACGACCGTGCGCGACATCGGCTCGTCCCTGCGCGGTTGTCGACGGTGACGACCACGTCGACGCGCGTGCCGGGAACCGCGAAGCCGGCGACGCCGATGACATCGTTGACGCGCACCGAGATGGCTCGCATGCCGGCGGGGATGATCGGGGGCAGGCCGGCGCCTTCCTCCGGCGACGCCACTTTGGTGGCGGTCACCGGCTCGTTCTCGGCGATCGCGGTGATCACGCCGCGATCGACCAGCGGACGCCACTTCCGAGAACGATCCGGCCACGGGATTGCGTGACGGCCAGGCGACGACTTTGAGATGCTTGTCGTCGAGACGGGTGCCGACCGGCAGCGCCTCGGCGGCGACGACCACCTGCATGCTGGCCACTTCGACTTCGCGGACCGGCATGCGCTGAACCGCCCGATAGACGGCGAAGCTCGCCAGCGCAGCGGTGCCGACCGCCACCACCATGACGATCAGCGTGCGATATTGCCTCTTCATAAGACTCCTTAGGGTGCCGCCGCCTGCGTTTCCGTCCGCATGACGGAGGTCGCGGTCAGGGGAATGGTGGTGTAGCTGCCGCCGAATGACGGCGCCGATGACGCCGAGAAACGCGAATTGGTACGTGTAGTTGACGACGACCGAGCGTGCGGTGAACGTTCCGGCGGGCGTCGCCACCGGTCCGTTGGTGACGGTGACGGTGTACGGTCCGGTCAGCCCAGCGGCTGCCATGTACGCGTCGACGCGCGCCTGGACGTCTGCCGGCTGGTAGGCGGGCAGGACGCCGACTCGCGCGCCTTCACGCGCGGCGTTGGTGACCGCCTCGTAGGTCCGGAACATCATGCCGAAGTCGAAGATCCCGGCCGTCAGCAGGAGGAAGATCGGCAGCACCATCGCGAACTCGATGAGCTCGGCGCCGCGTGCGTCGCGCCAGCGGGCGCGTGTCGTGTTCACAGCCATAACGTCACCATCACGCCGAGGAACATCGGCAGTGCATACGCGAGCCGTGGGGCATCGGGCGTATCCAACGTGAAGTTCGGCACCGGCCGGATGCCCGACTCGCGCCAGTAGCGCAGCATCTCGAGCACGTTGGCCAACGCGGTCCTCAGGTAGCCGCGAGCGAACGCGACGACCAGCGCCAGCGCGCCGCCGGCAACGCCGCGGAGTAGAGCGGCGAGATAGAGCGTCTCGTAGGGACCGAGCCATGCGCCCAACGCGGCCAGCAGCTTCACGTCGCCGCCGCCCATTCCGCCCAGCGCAAAGAACGGCAGGAAAATGATCAGAGCCCGTGAGCCAGCCGCCGCCGGCGGTCAGTGCGCCGGTCGCGCCCTCGAGCGCCGTGTGCGCGACGAGCCCGGCGATCGCGGCGCCGAACGTCAGCACGTTCGGGATGCGCCGGGTCCGCAGGTCGGTGACGCACGCGATCAGGCTGATCGCGATGACGGCCGACGGAATCGCGAAGCTGCTCGTCATTGAGGATCCTCTGGCTCCCAGATCGCCTGGGTCGCCGTGTCCCAGGAGGTGTAGACGGCGTTGATGACGTCGTCGCATGGTGCTCATCACAAGAAAGCCGGCCAACGCGAGCGAGGCGCCGAGCAGGGCGTACTCCACGAGATCCTGCCCTCGTCGATCCGCGAACCAGCGATTGAGCACCAGCCACATAAAATGATTTAGAGTTGGGCCGGTGCCGCCGCGTCAGCGTTGGCACCGGGCCCTGTGTGCGCACACCAGGTTAGGGAACCGCCGCCGACGCGCCCGCGACCCACCCCGCCACCGCGGTGTACCAGTCATCGAGGTTGCCGCCGAGCAGCGTGGCGCCAGCGAGCGCGCCGATCGACACGAACGAGCCGATCAGCACGTACTCGATGAGGTCCTGGCCCTGTTCGTCCTGCACGAGCCGAGCGATGAAACGTGACATCTGCAATCTCCTTCGCGGACTCGTGGAATGTGTGGTCCGCGTCCGCCTCTTGAGCAACGGCGCTGCCAATGGCAGCGACCGATGGCGGCGAAGAAAAATGCGACGAATTGCGGCGATACTTGGCGGCGGTGGCGAGGTGAGCGAGTCGTTGCACCGGAACGCACGCGCGATGTTCCCGGTTTTCCCAGACAGTTGTCCGGTTGGATCAGGGAATCAGCAGGTGGCCGTCGCGCGCGAGGAAACGGCGCACTGCGCCGCGCAGCGAGCGTTGATCCACCGCGGCGATCGGCAGGAATTCGGCGGCGGCAGTGTGCGCGCCGCTGCACCCCTGGGTGGTGTGGATGCGGCACACACGGAACCACTCGACGCGGCGAGCGCCGTCGAATTCCACTGTCGATCATCCCGAATGTTCCGATGTGGCAGATAGACGGGGGTTTCGAGCTGCGCGCCCGTGGCGCTGACGTCGCGGACATGCACGGGTGTCTCCGTCACGAGCACCGCACCGATGGCGAGGGAGCAATCCATGCGGGCTACCGTGCGGGCTGCCGGCTCGAGATCGACCGGTGCGAGCGAGAGAGTCAGCCGCCACTGCATGCCGTCATCGCACGGCGATCGGCGTGCACGACACGCACATGGGCGACGTTGGAGGTCACCTCGCCGGTGCAGGTCGTGAACTGGAGCACGAGCCGCTCGCCGCGCGCGGCGGGTTGGGTCGTGGTGACTTCGGCGGAATCACCGTCGAATCGTTCGATGACCGCCTCGTGCACGGTGCGAATGCGTGCGTGCTGCCGCTGAGAGAACGCTAAGCGCGGTGACCGCCGTCGATCGACCATGCGACCGTAACGCAGCAACCCTGATGCCGTGCAACTGGGCAGCCCCGCAGGGCGGCCTTTGCCGAGCCAAATCGACCGCAGCGACATGTGACGACTCGGATCGTCCAGCCCCGACCAGACGATTGTCCGGGTGCGGCCGTAACTTCACGCGGCGCCGGAGCGCTGATCGACCTCAGGACGCGACACGCGCATCCGCCGACGTATTGGAATACCTGGGCCCGGGCGCCTTCATTTCGGGCTTGCCGTCAGGTTCCGGCCGTTTGCCGCGGAACTCCCGGAAATCAACCGTGCATCCGTGCGTCGACAGCAGGTTCAGGAAGCGCTTGTAATCGCCCGGCTCCATTCCGAGCAACGGCAGGACTGCCCGATAGTTCCCGGCCGTGGCGGCCAGTGCCTTGGCCACCAGTGCGGTCAGATCGGCACGCGTCAGGTCGCGGTTGATGAACATCGGATAGACGTGTTCCCAGAACGAGCACGACTTTGTCGTCAACGCTTCGTACAGTTGATCGCAGACCCGGCGGCGCCGCTCGCGGCCTGGCCGCATCGTCCCGTTCGCGGCTGCCAGCAGCGTGGGCGGCAGATCCTTCACGGTGACCGTCGTGCCCGACCCGAGCCACGCGAGCTGCTCCACCACGTTCTGCAGCTCGCGGATGTTGCCCGGCCAGTGATAGCGCTCCATCACGGCGAGCGCTTCCTCGTCGATCGACAGTTGCCCGTTGTGCTGCGCGCTGATATGCGCGATCAGGGGCCGGATATCCTCCCGACGATCCCGGAGCGGCGGGACCTCGAGGTGGACGACCATGATGCGATAGAGCAGGTCCTCTCGAAACAGCCCACGCGCCACCATGTCCGGCAGATTGCGATTGGTGGCCGCCACGATGCGGACATCCACCTTCGAGGCAATGACATCAGAGCCGACCGGTTTGATCTCCCCGTTCTCGAGAAACCGGAGAAGCATCGCCTGCATCCGCAGGCTCATTTCGCCGATTTCATCCAGGAAGACCGTGCCTTTGTCGCCGAGTTGAAACAGGCCGGTCTTGTCGCGATACGCGCCTGTGAAGCTGCCCTTGACATGGCCGAACAGCTCGGATTCGAGGAGCGTCTCGGACACCCCGGCGCAATTGATCGCCACGAACGGCCGCTCCGCGCGCGACGAACGGGCGTGAATGAACCGCGCGACCAGATCCTTGCCGACGCCGCTCTCGCCAGTGACGAGCACCTTTGCGTGGCCGACGGCCACGCGGGCGGCGGCGCCGCGGAGCCGTTCGCTGGTGGCGCTGCAGCCGACGAGCGTTGGTTCCGAAGTGGACGCTTCAGGTCTACGTGCGGTCATTGGCCCTCCACGCCTGATTTCGTGAACAGCGCGACGTTTCGCCGAAGCGAGGCTGCGGACGGCGGCTCCAGTGTGAGGAACTCGACGCCGGAAATCCATTGCCAGAATCGCTCGGTCCGCCAATCGGATCGGCAGACCCGGACGACCTCGTCATATTGGGTGTTTTGGCTCTTCACCGACAGCCAACCCACTGCGCCTTCCGCGATTCGGACGGGGCTCTCGATCGAGCAGCCGCCCGCGCCGATGTCGAGGAGCCTGATCGGCACTTCACGCACGATGCCGCCAATCCGCCCCGTGTCCAACGCACCTGATGGCGGTTGGCTAGCCCCGACCGCACGGCGCCGCGATCGCATCGACGTCGAACCTGACGCGGTGACGCAGGAGCGTCGACCCCAGCACGGCCTGCCGCCGGACGGCTCGAACCCGAAGCGGCACCTCGCCGCCGTCCGCTGCCGGCGCCCACAAGATCATGCGTTCACCTCTCGGGATCGGCGTGTCGGACAGAACTGTGATCGTTTCGTCGGTGACATGCTCGATTTCGACATCATCCAAGACCCGGAGCATCCCGGCGGCGTTGTTCGCAGACGGCACGAGGCATACGACGTCGATTGATCACGAGCGAGTCGATCGCAGGAGCAACCGCGATGCCGCCGCCGCATTCGGATTCGTAATTGGAAATGGCCTGAACACCGATCGAAGCGTCCGAGATCGTGAATCGCGACCTCGGCGTGTCTGACTGCAGTCAGACGGCCGTCTGGTTCCAACCAGACTAAAAGCTATCGTCCCTCGGACTCCCCGACACGCTGCTGTCGCGAGCGAGCGCGCGATCGCGAGCTACGCGAACGGCAGCGCGCAATAGCGCAGTGGCGTTCAAGCGCGAGAGCGTGGCTCGCTCGCGCGCTCGCTCGCGACGAAGCTGGTTTGGGAGTAAGACTCGAACCGACGCGGTTACTGCCCGGCCGCTCTCGCCTGGCCTGACGCCGAAAGTGCGGTGACGTCTATCGGCCGACCGCCTGCGCTGAACGTTCGGTGATCGACGACGCAGTCGTGAGCGGCCAGGAAGTTGAGGAGCCGTTTGTAGTCCTGCCGATCGATTCTGAACACCGGCAGGAGCCGGCGATAGCTGCCGGCACTCGTGGCCAGACCGCGCTTGATCAACATCCGAAGGTCGGCACGCGTCAGATCCCGTCGATTGAACGCCGGATAGACGTCCTCCCAGAACCGAAGCTTCCCACTCGTGAGCCCTTCGTAGAGCTCGTCGGCGACGGTGCGCCGCCGTTCGCGGAACGACGGCCCGCGTCCCGAGTGGCCGAGGATGGCGCGCGGCAGATCCTCGGGCATGACCGGCCGCCCACGCACCGATCCCGCGAGCGAACCGATCACGTTCTGCAGCTCGCGGATGTTGCCGGGCCACCGGTGCTTCTCGAACAGACGCATGACCGCGTCGTCGAGAACCAGCGGACTCCCGTTGGCCGCGATCAGGTGCTTCACGATGGCCTCGATGTCTTCGACGCGTTCGCGCAACGGCGGCACCTCGAGGTGCGCGACGTTGATTCGGTAGTAGAGATCCTCGCGGAATGTTCCCTGTTCGATCATCTCCACGAGATTGCGGTTGGTCGCGGAGATCACGCGGACGTCGACGTGAAGCGGGGCGCCGTCCGAGCCGACCGGTCGAATCTCACCGGTCTCCAACGTCCTCAACAGCAGCGCCTGCATGCGCAGACTCATCTCGCCGATCTCGTCGAGGAACAACGTTCCGTGATGGGCCTGCTCGAGACAGCCGACGCGATCCCGGTATGCCCCGGTGAAACTGCCCTTGACGTGGCCGAACAACTCCGATTCAAGAAGGGTTTCGGACAGTCCGGCACAGTTCAGAGCCACGAAGCGCCGGTGCGCTCGAGTTGACTGGCAATGGATGGACCGGGCGAGAAGGTCTTTGCCGACACCGGTCTCGCCCGTAATCAGCACCCGCACGGAGGAAGTGGCCAGCTGCGCGGCGGCAGCCAGGACCCGCTGGAGCGCAGGGCTCGAGCCGATGATTGATGGCGGCGGCTGCTGCCCGTTCGTTGCGACGCGGAACGTAGACATCTGTGATGTGAAGTCCTGAGCAATCCGGACAGCCCACGAAACGGTGACTGCGGCCCGGTGGAGACGCGTTGGGGCAAGAGCCCTGCCACACCGATCAGCTTGAACGTCTGGCTGGCCTGGATTTCTGGGACCGCCGGTATTGTTCGGAAAAGTCTCGACTTTTCAAGGCTTACGAAAGTACTTAAGAGGTCAATATATGACTTTACAGAACTGAAATGACAGATTTAGGATCGACTAGTCAGCTGATTGCGCAGACTAAAGACTCGAATGTGACGATGAACGGTCGCCGTGACGGAGTAGTTACGCGCTTAGAGGGATCGGAGGCGCTGACTTTTCAGCGAATGCAGGGCGTGCGTCTAGACGATGAGGCCTTTGCGAACCGCGTAGAGGACGATCTCCGCGGTGTTGTGGAGATTGAGCTTCTGCATCAGGTTGGCGCGGTGCGTCTCCACGGTCGACAGGCCGAGATCGAGCAAGCGTGGCGACCTCCTTGTTCGATCGTCCCTCCGCCAGCAGCTGCAGCACTTCCTTCTCGCGGTCGGTCAGCAGGTGGTAGGAATCGGTCAGCCCGCGCTGCTGCAGCCGCCGCACGTAGTCCTCGACGAGCACCGCCGTGACCGCCGGGCTGAAGAACGGCTTGCCGGCGGCGACGGCGCGCACCGCCGGGATCAGATCCTCGTCGGTCGCGCTCTTCAGCAGGTAGGCGCGCGCGCCGGCCGCCAGCGCCCGCATGATGTACGACTCGTCGCCGTGCACGCTGAGGATGATCACGCCCGGCGCGCGTTCGAGCTTCTGGGCGCGCGCCGCGACTTCGATGCCGCTCAGCTTCGGCATGCCGATGTCGAGGATGACGATGTCCGGGCCGCTGCTCTTCGCAGAGCCGCACCGCTTCGAGACCGTCGCCGGCCTCGCCGACGACCGTCAGGCCCGCGGCTTCGAGCAGCCCCCGCAACCCGCGCCTGACGATGCTGTGATCGTCAGCCAGCAGCACGCGCAAGAGGCATCTCCGCGATCGCCGACGGGAGCGGCAGCTGGACGGCGAGCGTCGTCCCGCGTCCTGGCTGCCGGGTGATCGTCATCGTGCCGTGCAGCTCCTTGACGCGCTCGTCGATGCCGCGCAGGCCGAGACCCTTGCGGCGGCAGTGCCGGATCCAGCCCGACGCCGTCGTCGACGACCAGCACGCGCAGCTGACCGTCCCCGGCGCTGACGTCGACGCGGATGGCCCGCGCCTGCGCGTGCCGCACGCAGTTGGTCATCGCCTCCTGGACGACGCGGTAGACGCAGGTGCGGTGCTTGTCCGGCAGCGCGTCGAAGTCGCCGTCGATCTTGAGCTCGACGTTGATCGCGTAGCGGCGCGTGAAGTCGCGGACGTGCCATTCGAGCGCGGCCTGCAGGCCGAAGTCGTCGAGCATGCTGGGCCGCAGGCCGAGCGCGAGGTCGCGGACGGTGCGGAACATGTCGTCGACGAGCGCCTTGCACTCGGTGAGCCCGGCGCTGACGCGGCGTCGGCGCTCAGCCGCTCGATGCGGCCGAGCTCCATCCGGAGGCCGGTCAGCACCTGGGCGACGTGATCGTGCAGCTCGCGCGACAGGTTCCTGCGCTCTTCTTCCTGCGTGTTGACGAGCTGCTGCGACAGCTCGCGCATCTGACGTTCCGCTTCTTCCGAGCGCTGTTCGAGGACGCGCAGCCGGACGACGACGACCAGCGCCACGACGAGGCCGAGGAGCACGGTCTGCCAGAGCAGCCGCTGCAGGTCGTCGCGGAACGCCGCGTAGCGCCGGTCGACCTCCGCGCGCTGCGCCTCGAGGTTCGCGTTGTTCAGCTCCTCGATCTCCTGCGCGATCGTCAGCACCGCTTCGCGCCGCGGCACCACTTCCCGCCGCAGGAACGCGGCGCTCCGCGACGAATCTTCTCGGCCGGCGTCCAGTCGAACAGCGGGATCGAACGTCTCCCAGTAGTCGTCCAGCTTGGTCTGCAGGCTGGCGATCCGATCGTCGCGGCCGATCAGCGTCTCGAGCTCGTCGAGCGTGGCCATGTTGGTGCGCCGGAATTCGGCGAGCTGCTCGCGGTACTCGGGCGCGCGCTCGCGCGCGACGTCCAGCAGGTAGTCGCGCACGAAGATGCCCGAGAGGTTGACGTCCGACCGGAGCCGCCTGAGGTTGGTCGTCGACGCTGCTGATGATGCACGTTGAGCTGATCGAGCTGCGCGTAGATGTCCTGGGCCTTGCGCGACGAGGCCACCATCGAGAACGCGATCAGCACCACCAGGCTGCCGAGCCCGAGCGCCGCGACGAGCCACGTCTTCAGCCGCATGCGCCCTCCGATCATCCACGGGTCAAGCGTACGTCATTGCCGAGGCCGTCCGACATCCGGCCAACGAGGGGAGACCTGCGGGTCGCCGTCACGGCTCAGCTTCGCCGGTCGCGGCCTCCCCCCGAAAACCGTCGCGTCTCCCGCGTCTGCCGGATGGTCGCGATCCAGGGCGTGATGTCTACTGCACTGCGGCGATCCTAAAGGGTCGCCCTACGACTGCGGTTCGTAAAGGGCGTGGCCCTAAGGACCATGGGGATCATCGTCCTCGCGAATCGCGCGCCGTTCGCAGGTGACTCGGACGGCCGACGGCCGCATCAGCACGCAAGCGATCGGCCAGCGGACTCGTGACCGCACTCGAGCCGCTCGTGTCGAGCTGTTCGGGAACATGGGTGGCACATGGGGCCGCAACGGACGGACGACGGCTGCGTCGACCGTCGCGACGGCCTCGATGTGCCACCCGCCAATCCCCGTTACCGGCTGCGCTACGTGCGGCTCGCCGGACGACGAGCATCGCGGGTACTACTACGGGTTCGCGAACGAGGGCCTGTGGCCGCTGTGCCACGCCGTCGGCGTTGCCGCCGGTGTTCCGGTCCGAGCGACTTCCGCATGTACCACCGCGCCAATGCCAGGTTCGCCGCGGCCGTCGTCGACGAAGCGGACGGCGCCGTCGCCGCTCGTGCTCGTCCAGGACTACCACTTCGCGCTCGCCCCGCGGATGCTCCGGCGGCAGCTTGCCGGCGAGCACGATCGTCGCGTTCTGGCACATCCCGTGGCCGCCGGCCGAGCGTGTTCGCGCGCTGCCCGTGGCGGGCCGCCCTCCTCGACGGGCTGCTCGCCAGCGACATCGTCGGGCTCCAGACACCCGACGACTGCCGCAACTTCCTCGACGCGGTCGAGGTCGTGCCTCGATGCGGAGGTCGATCGGGCCGAGGGCGAGGTGACCTTCGGCGGCCACACCACGCGCGTGCGCGCCTATCCGGTCGGCGTCGACTGGTCGAACCCCGACCGTCTGCGACGTGCCCGCCGACTGCCGTGTGCCGCGACCGCGTCTGTGCGGGACTTGACGGCTGCCCGAGGGCGTCCGCCTCGGCGTCGGCATGGATCGTCTCGATTACACGAAGGGCATCAACGAGAAGTTCCTGGCCGTCGAGCGGCTGCTGGAGCACGACGCCGGCCTGTCGCGGACGGTTCGTGTTCGTGCAGGTCGCGGAGCCGAGCCGGGAATGCCTGCCGGCCTATCGCGCGTGCCCGCGCCAAGATCGTCGCGACGAGCGAGCGGATCAACGCGCGCTTCGGCTCGGGCGGCTACCGGCCGATTGTCCTGCTCGAAAGCGCACCACGAGCCGGCGGAGGTCTACCGGCTCTACCGCGCCGCCGACCTCTGCTACGTCGGCAGCCTTCACGACGGCATGAACCTCGTCGCCAAGGAGTTCGTCTGCGCGCGCAGCGACGAGCGCGGCGTGCTGGTCCTCAGCCGCTTCGCCGGCGCCGCGCAGCAGCTCGCTGAGGCGCTGATCGTCAATCCATATGCGATCGACGGCGCGGCGAGTCGCGCTCGCCGAGGCGCTGTGCATGCCCGAAGCGGAGCAGTCGCGACGGATGCGGCAGAATGCGCGCGAACGTCTCGACGTTCGACAGCCAGCTGGTGGGCGGAGCAGCTGCTTCGCGACGCCGCCCGTCCCGGGCTCCCACGGCGCACTCCGGTCGGCGGCGCGTTGCACGCCTATACCGCATAGTCAGAATTCGGCGATTCTTGTTCCGCCGTTGGAGACTGGAGGCGCACGGAGGAGCCGGTTCAACACGGAGCCCCGGAGACACGCGGCCGGCGTTGTCGCCGCTGGTCGCACGCTGTCTCCTCCGTGTGACTTCGTGCCTTCGCGTCTTCGTGTTGAACCGTCTCGCTCCGCGACCTCCGTGACAGGCGAGTCCGTGACAAGCGAGTCCAGGCCCTCGACAGCTCCTAATTCACTTCGAGATCGTACGCGTAGTCGTCGGGACTCGGAAACGCGTACGCGAACTCGAAGCGGAGCGGCAGGAACGTCTCGGTGTCGACGAACAGGCGCCGCGAGGCTTCGATCTCGGGATTGTTCGATTGGCCCGGTGCGTTGAACACCCGTGCCTGCCTGCCGCCGCCCGACCGGAGCCCCTCGTCGAACACACCCGTGCGATCGGCCAGCATGCCCAGCACGACGTCCCGCTCGGCCGCTCCCAGGTCGGTCGCCGTGGATCCGCGAGCGATTCGGACCGTCTTGCCTTGCAGGGTCCTGCTGACTTCATCGAACACGCGCCCGATCTCGTCTGCTGAGAGCGACGCCTGCTGCTTCAGTCGCGAGCGGAGCTCGGTGCGCGCCGGATCCTCGCGCGGCGTGCAGCTGGCGAGGCTGATTGTTGCGAGCAGAATCAACGCAGCGCGACGCACGGTCCCTATTATGTCAGCGGTAATTCCGTTCCTCCTCGCCGAGCCCATCCGTCGGGCCAGCCTGCGGCACCTCAATTGCTCTGGCGAATGGCGGAGGAAGAATGAAGACACTCAGTGATCGGATCATCAGCGACGAAACGGGGGCCGTCGGCTACATCCTGCTCTGGCTGATGGGTGTGCCGGCGACGTTGCTCTTCTTGATCTTTGTGTTGCGCGGCTGCAACTAATCTTACCGAGGGGCTGCGCCCCTCGGACTGCACGCTCTCCGCGCGCTCGCTCGCGCTTCCGCTAAAGGTGACAGGCCGTTCGCGCTGCCGTCGCGTGTCCGCTCTGGCTCGCTGCGGCTCGCTCGCGGCGCAGGGGCTGCGCCCCTCGGACTCCCCACACGCTCTCTCGCCGCCCTCGCCGAGGCTACGTGCTGGGCAGGCGTTCGCGCCTGCCCACCGTAGCAGCGGTGCGTCAACGCTCGTGGTGGCTCGCTAGCGCGCTCGCTCGCGACGCGGGTCAGCTGGTTTCCGTCCTCGCCAAGCAACCTGACCAGCCCCTGCCTCAGCCTTTGAACGACGGGCGATGGACCGTCGATCTGTGCGCGCCAAGCGATCGTGTCGTCGTCAATGCAGGCATTCGCGTGCGATTCCGAACCTCATCTGTGTGTTCGCACTGGGTGAGCGGAGAGGCGTGTGGTAGAACTAGCCGGATGTCGTCCGGACTCGGAAAAATTATCTCAGCCGTATGGGCTGGATCGGATGAGGTCAAGCAGATCGCCACGGCGTCGATGACGGCCGTCGGCGTCGCGGTCTCCTCATTGCGAACCGGCACTTTGAGCGGTCAGAGCGAAACGGCCGCCGATTCTCGAGCCGCTCGAAAGCGAACAGTCCCTGATATCGGGTCCCTGGACGGCCGAACGGCTCCGCGACGTGCTGCGGACGCAGCTGCAGGGCGAGCGCGTCGTCGTGGTCGCGAATCGCGAGCCGCTCATCCACGAGTGCGCCGGCGAGAACGGTCATGGTGCGCCACCCGGCGAGCGGGCTGGTGACGGCCCTCGAACCGGTGATGCGAGCCTGCTCCGGCGTCTGGGTCGCGCACGGCAGCGGATCGGCCGATCGCGCATCGTCGGATCGGCACGGGCGCGTCACGATCTCGTCGGCGGAATCGTCGTATCTGCTTCGCCGCGTGTGGCTCACCGAGGAGGAGGAGCAGGGCTACTACTACGGATTCTCGAACGAAGCGTTGTGGCCGCTCTGCCACCTGGCGCACGCGCACCCGGTCTTCCGCCGCGGCGACTGGCTGCAGTATCAGAAAATCAACCAGCGGTTCGCCGACGCCGTGTTGGCCGAAGTCGACTGCGACGATCCGATCGTGCTCGTCCAGGACTATCACTTCGCGCTCGTGCCGAAGATGCTGCGGCGGCGTCTTCCGCGCGCGACGATTCTGACCTTCTGGCACATCCCGTGGCCGAATGCCGAGCGCTTCAGCATCTGTCCCTACCAGAGCGCGCTGCTCGACGGGCTGCTCGGCAGCAGCATGGTCGCGTTCCAGACGCCGCAGCACTGCCACAACTTCCTCGACTGCGTCGATCGAAACATCGAAGCCGTCGTCGAACGCGCAGGAACTGGCGGTCGTGCACCAGGGACAGCGCACGCTCGTGCGCGCCTACCCGATCTCCATCGAGTGGCCGAACCCGTGGGCTGCGGCCGCGCCGGCCTGCCGAGATGTGCCGGCGCGCGGTCCGCGAGCGGTTCTCGCTGCCGCCGCAGACGCGGCTCGTGGTGTCGGTCGATCGTCTCGATTACACGAAGGGGCTCGACGAGCGGATGCTGACGATCGAGCGCACGCTCGAACGCGGCGCCGCTGGCGGACCGATTGCGTTCGTCCAGGTGGGTGCGCCGAGCCGCACGCGCATCGCCGCGCTACCGCGAGTTCGGCGACCGGATCCGCGCGCAGGTCGATCGGCTCAACGCAGCGCTTCGGCGCGGGACGGCTACCAGCCGGTGACGCTCATCGATCGCCACTGCGAGCCGCCGGAAGTCTTCGAGCTCTACCGCGCAGCGGACGTCTGCTACGTCAGCAGCCTTCACGACGGCATGAACCTGGTCGCCAAGGAATTCGTCGCCGCGCGCGACGACGAGGCCGGCGTGCTGCTGCTCAGCCGCTTCACGGGCGCCTCGCGCGAACTGCGGGAGGCGCTGGTCGTGAACCCGTACGACATCGAAGGCGTCGCCGACGCGCTGAACGCCGCGCTGGCGATGCCGCTCGTCGAACAGCGCGAGCGGATGCGCGCGATGCGCGCGCTGCGTCGCCGATCGCAATGTCTACCGCTGGGCCGGGCGCATGCTCGTCGATGCGACGCGCCTGCGCCGACGCGAACGTTTCCTGGGGCGTTTTGCGCCTCGTCGGCGGGGAAGGGCCCGGCCAGTTCACTCCTGAATGGCTCCACAGATACTGTCCAAGCGACACGCCCACGTTCTCGCCCAGTTCGCTGCTTCGGACGTCCTGGTTGCCCTCGATTACGACGGCACGCTAGCGCCCATCGTTTCGACGCCACGCCGGGCGCGGATGCGGCCGCGAACCCGGCAGCTGCTCGCCGCGGTCGCGAGGCGCTATCCGTGCGTCGTGATCTCCGGGCGGACGCGTGACGACGTGACAGCCCGGGTCAGCAGCGCGCCCGTGTGGCATGTGGCCGGCAATCATGGCCTCGAGCCCTGGGGAGAGCAGGCGACCTACGCGGCGCGCGTCCGCGACTGGGTGCGGAAGCTGCGCCGGCGGCTTGCAGCGACTGGACGGTGTCAATGATCGAGGACAAGACGCTACTCGCTCACCATCCACTACCGGCGGCGCGAAGCAGAAGGACCGCCCGAAACGGGCAGTCGCACGCCGCGGTCCGCACGCTGCGCGGGGCGAGGGTGATTGGCGGAACCGAGGCATTCAACGTGGTGCCGCGCGGTGCGCCGCACAAGGGGCAGGCGCTCGAGCGCGCGCGGCGGCTGCTCGCCTGCGACAAGGCGATTTACGTGGGCGACGACGAGACCGACGAAGACGCCTTCGCGGCCGCGCCGATCCGATCGCCTGCTGTCGGTCCGCATTGGCAACGTCCGGCGGTCGCGTGCCACCTACCGGCTCAAGGATCAGCGGCAGATCGACCGGTTCCTGCGGACGCTGCTCGCGCTCCGGCCGCCGTCATCGTAGTCGTCGTCGTGCGGACCTTCAGGTACGCCCGGTCCGCCAGCTTGGTTAGGGACGCGCCGCCGCCGGCGGCGCCAGCGCCAGTTGGGCGCGACCTCGCGGGCAAGGTCGCGGTCGAGGAACGGCGGATGCTGTTCCTTGACGAGGTTGGGCGGGCTGTTCCGGTCGAGCGTTGGTCGTGCCGAAGGGGTCGTCCGCGCTGAACGGCTCCGGAGGCCTCGGCTCGTCCAGCGCGACCGGCTCAGCCCCAGCCTTCCGCAAGCAACAGCGCCCGCTAGGCTGTTCCCGACTTCGTATTCGCCGCCGACCTCGAAGTTGTCCAGCGCGATGCCGTCTACTTCAGCGATGGGCGGCGTTTGAACGATTCGAATACGGACCACTGGCGTTAAGCGCCTTCGCGCAACGAGAGCACATTTGATGCCAGCATCAATTCGGGCGGCTACGGAAACCCTTAAGGCCGCCGGCCTTCAGGCAGGAACAGCTCGTTCGTCTTGTTCTGGGCGTCGTCCTGGGGCGTCCCATCGTTCCACTGGGGGAACGGCTGTTTGCCGTTCTGGTGAAGCGATTCCATCGGGGCCCAGACCTTGTCCACGCGATCGGTGAACAGGTCGCCGATCAGCAGGTCCGTGACCGTGTTCTTCAGGTCCGGGTAGTGGCGGACGAAGTTCCCGAAGCTGAAGCCGTCGTAGTACTCGCAGACCAGCCGGCGCATCCGATCGACCCCTTCGTTGAAGCCGGGGCCCCATTTGCCGATCTGTGCCGCCGACACGTCGCTCCTCGCCAGACCCTCGACGATGGCGTCGGCCGCCATCTCGCCCGACCTCAGGGCGAGGAGCACGCCGGACGAATAGAGCGGATCGAGGAATCCGAAGGCATCGCCGATGAGCACCCAGCCGTCGCCGGCGACCTGCTTTGATCGATACGAATAGTCCTTTGTCGCGAAGTAGCCGGTCGCGCGAGTGGCGTTCGAGACGCGCTCCTTGACGGCGGGGCAGCGGTCGACCTCTTCGTGGTAGGTCTGCTCGCGGTCGCCGCGATTCTTGAACAGGTAGTCGAAGGGCGCCACGACGCCCACGCTCACGAGGTCGTCATGCAGCGGGATGTACCAGAACCAGCCCTTCCGGTTGGCCGTCTGCAGGACCATCGTCGCGCCCTCGTCGCGCCCGGTGTCGCGATAGGCGCCTTTCCAGTAGGTCCAGACGGCGCCCTTGTTCAGGATCGGATCCCAGACGCGGAGCCTGAAGCGGTTCTGCAACAGTCCGTTCTGGCCGCTCGCGTCGACGACCACCTTCGCCCGCACGTCGCGCCGTGCTCCGCCGTCGAACTGAATCGTCACGCCGACGGCCCGGCTCGTCCTCGAACAGCACGTCGACGACGCGGATCCCTTCGTGCGCCGCGACGCCGTGCTCGCGCGCGTTCTCGAGCATCATCCGGTCGAACTCGCTGCGGACGACCTGCCAGGTCTGCGAGCACTCGTGCGGCTTGTTGTCCCAGAAGTAGAACGGCGCCGACAGCTTGCCGGCGGCGTTCACGAACTGCACGCTGTATTTCTTGACGAAGTGGCTCTTCTGCATCTTCGGCAGCATGTTGAGCCGCTTCAGCACCCAGTAGGTCTCGGGGATCAGCGATTCGCCGATATGGAACCGCGGAAAGTGCTCGCGTTCGAAGAGCTGCACGCGGACGCCTTGCTGCGCGAGCAGGGTCGAGCAGGTCGAACCGGCGGGCCGCCGCCGATGACGACGACGTCAGTGTCAGAAGGAATGTATCAGTGTCCATGTAATTTGGAATTAGGAATTAGGAATTTGGAATTCGTGTGGAATTCGGGTCGGGCGTCATACCCGGGGTCTGGTCCGCATTCCTAATTCCTAATTCTAAATTCATAATTACCGAAAGCCGCCCTTTGCCTCAGTAGGCGCTCTCGTAGAGCGCGAGCGCCGAGCGCTCGTCGAACGGCCGGGGGTTGAATGTGCCCGTCCACTGGGTGGCGGCGTCGGCGGCGAGGGCTGGCAGATCGGCGGCCGACGGCGCCGAGGTCGCGAAGCGTGGCCGGCAGTCCGCCGGCGCGTGCGAGCGCATCCAGAAACCCGGCCAGCTCGGGCCGCAGCTCGCGCGTAGCGATCGCCGACCACTTCCTCGTTCCAGCGCACGACGTGCGGCAGCATGACGCCGATCGCGACGCCGTGCGTCGTGCCGTAGCGGGCGGTGAGCGGGATTCGCGCAGGCGTGCGTCGCGCCGAGCATCGACTGTTCGATGGCGATGCCGGCGTAGTGCGCGCCGAGCAGCATGGCGCCCCTGGCCGGCAGGTCGGCCGGCGCCTCGAGCACCCGCTGCGTAGTGCGCCGACAGCAGGCGCCACGCCTCGCGCGCGAACAGATCGGAGATCGGCGTCCGTTTCAGCGTCACGTACGACTCGACCGCGTGCGACAGCGCATCGTAGCCGGCGATGGCGGTGACCGCTGCGCGGCTGCGAGACGGTCAGCGCCGGATCGAGGATCGCGACCCGGAAGCGGCGCCCGGATCGCCGCAGGCCATCTTCGCGTGCGTCTCGGCGTCGGAGATGATGGCGTAGCTCTGCGCCTCGCTGCCGGTTCCCGCCGTCGTCGGAATCCCGATCGACGGCAGAAGCGTGCCGCGCGCCTTGCCGTAGCCGCGGTAGTCGCGCATCGTGCCGCCGCCGGCCAGGACGAAGTTGATGCCCTTCGCGCAGTCGAGCGAGCTGCCGCCGCCGAGCGCGACGAGCGAGTCGACGCCCGCTGCCTGCGGCGACTGGCGGCCCGCTTCGACCATCCGGCTGTCGGGATTGGCGTCGAAGTCGTGAAAGCGGGTCTCGGCGATGCCGGCCGCCCGCAGCGAGGCGGCCGCCTCGTCCACGTAGCCGGCCGCCGCGATGCCGGGATCGGCGACGAGGAGTGCGTGCCGGCAGCCGAGCTCGCCGGCGAGCGTCCCGAGACGCTCGAGCGCACCGTCGCCGAAGACGATGCGGGTGCGGAGGTGGAAGTCGAAAACGGGCAGTGAGGCAGGAGGCAATTTACGAATTCAAAATTGAACGAATGTTACAAGCGACTGTACAATTGTAAATTGCCAAATTGTAAATTGCCGACTACAGCCGCGCGTCAGTACTCCAGCTGCAGCCCAATCTTGAACAGCCGTCCCTGCAGCACGCCGGTCGGCCGCATGAAGGCGTTGCTGGCCGCGGTCGAGAACGTCGTGTTGACCGAGCTGACCCAGTCGGTGTTGAACACGTTGTAGAGCGCGGCATCGCCGCGGATGCGGAACCGGCCGACCGTGAACCGGCGCGACATCCGGAGGTCGAGCTGCGTGTGGTTCTCGCCGAACAGCGTGCCCGGCTCGATGAGCTCGATACTCTTCGTCGACGTGGCGCCGGCGGCGAGGTTGCGGCCGAGCGCCGGGGCAATCACGCTGTTCGGCGCATTCCAGGTCGCGATGATCTGCGGTCCCGGCGAGAGCTGGAAGAGGCCGCTCACCTGCAGCGTCCATGGCAGGGTGTGCGACGCGGAGATCTTGAAGTCCGGGCGGAACGGCGTCAGCTGGCGGCAGAACTGCGCTTCGGGGCTGTCGATTCGTGTTGGCCGCGCAGTTGTCGAGCAGCCGCTGCTGCATGTTGAAGCCGGTGTTGATGAACGTGCCGCCGGCCAGCCGGAAGTTCGCGCTGACGTCGACGCCGTGATACCGGTTGATGGACTCGCCGAAATTGCTGGCGAACGTCGTGTGGTTCTGCTGGAGCCCGCGCGCCGTCGGCGTGATGTCGTACAGCCCGCAGACCGGATAGCCGCCGCCCCCCGGCAGGTCGGCATTGGCCGGTGCGGTGATGCAGAACGGGCCCGTGTAGTCGGCGTTGGTGACCAGCGTGTTGTCGACCGCGATCTGGTTGCCGTCGTCCCTCCGGTAGTAGCCGGCCGCCAGGCCGACACGCGGCGTCAGCTCGTGCTGCATGAGCAGCTGCCATTCGATCGTCGAGCCGCGCGCGTCCCAGCCGTCGAGCGTCTGCGGATCCCGCGTCGCCGTGCTCGGGATGCTCTTGCCGAAGTTGACGTTGCTCGTCGGCCCGAGCTCGTTCCACTGCACCGAGCCGTCCGGGTTGTAGATCGTGTAGTCGCCGTTCGATCGCTCCACGTCCGCGTGTCGGTGCGCCCGATCGTCGTCTGCGGGTTGTTGGCCTGCGCGGTGCCGTTGCTCTCGGGCGCGACATAGCGCGCGACGCTCATCTTGAGCGCGGTCTTGCCGTTGCCGAACAGATCGTAGGAGATGCCGCCGCGCGGCGAGATGTCCTTCCAGTGCTGGACCTCGAAGCCCGGGAAGAACTGCGCGGCATTCCAGCGGCTGGCCGGCAGCGTCGAATCGTTCACGTAGCCGACGAAGTAGTCGTAGCGCAGGCCGCCGGTGATGGTCGCGCGCCCGAGCGTCCAGCGGTCCTGCACGAACATCTGCAAGTCGCTGTAGCCGTCGTCCTGGTCGCGCGGGATGCGCAGCGTGACCTGCTGCGGCGTGCCGTCGTTGAAATTCATCGTCACGTCGCCGGTGTACCAGTTGCGCGCGCCGTTCGGCCCGTGGCCGACGCCGTACTCGACGCCGGTCTTGAAGGCGTGCGAGCCGGTGACGTAGGTGGTGGCGAACCGGCCGACCTTCATCGTGCCGCCGAAGGCCATGTAGCCGACGATCGATGCCCCGAAGCTCCGGTTGTTCGAGATGTCGGTGATCGCGTAAATCGGCGTGTTCTGGATCGTCTCGATGTCGAAGGCAGGCGTCACGGTTTCACGGTAGCCGTTGTGGAACAGCGTACGCCCGACCGCCATGCCGCCCTCGAGCAGCAGGCGGCTCGTCTGCGTCCGCGTCCACTTCAACGTGATCGGCTGCGCGTACTTCGTCACCTGCCGCCCGGCGCCGTCGGGCGTGACGGTGGCGCTGATGTTGTAGAACTGCGCGCGCCTTGTTCTGGTTGGTGAACCAGAACTGCACCTTGTCCTTCGACGTGCCCTGCCAGGTCAGCCGGAACGACTCGTTCGGGATGTCGCCGCTGTCGTGGGCCGGGCGGTCCAGGTCCGGCTCGTAGAGGTAGGGCGCGGGGTTCTTGTCGTAGTAGTTGTCGACGACGCTGACATCGAGCGTCTCGAATCGGGCGGCGCCGTAGAACCACAGCTTGTCCCGCATGATCGGGCCGCCGAATCCGCCGTTGAGATCCGAAATCTCATAGACGCGCGTGACGTCGTTGATGCCGCGCGCCTTCAAGTCGGTCGCTGTAGTTGCTCCACGCCCACGGCTCGTGCGTGTAATCGAAGAACACTGTGCCGCTGAAGCGATTGCCGCCGTCCTTGGGCACGAGATCGATGTAGAGACCGGGATTGCCCATCTCCGCCGAGTCGGCGCCGGAGGAGTAGGACAACTCCTGCGCGATCGCGTCGTTGATGTAGAAGCTGGTGCCCGCGCCGGTGTTCGCGCCGGCGAGGTTGCCGAGGTGAAAGCCGTCCCACCGCTGGATGTTGTTCGGGTTGCCGCGGAACACGATCGACGGTTGCTGCAGCTTGGTCGACCCGCCGACGTCGCGCCCGGATTGACCGACGACCCCTGAGGTGGTCACGCCCGGGATCATCACCGCTGCCGCCTGGATGTTCCGCGCTGCCGGGAGCGCGTCGATGACCTCACGAGTGATCACGGTTTGCTTGGTCACGCTCTGCACGTCGACGAGCGGCGTGGTGCCGGCCACGGTGATCGTCTCCTCGAGCGCGCCCACCTTCATGTCCGCGTTGACCGTCGCGGTGAACGTCCCGGCGAGCTCAATGCCTTCGTGCTTGACGGCGTTGAACCCGGGGAGCGCGAACGACACGGTGTAGATCCCCGGACTGAGGCTCACGACGCGGTACTGGCCGGTCGCGTCGGTGACCGCCGAGCGGGCCTTTTCGATCAGCGCCGGGCTGCTCACTTCGACCGTGACGCCGGGAAGGACGGCGCCGCTCTCGTCCCGTACCACGCCAGCAATCGACTGGGCGTGCGCCGCGCTCGCAAGACCGAGAAGAACCACCGCCGCGATGATGACCCGGTGTCTCATGCCCGCCTCCGGAATAGTTTCGGAAATGACTTACAGCCTGTTTCGGAAATAGGGCTAAGGGCTGAGTGCTCAGGGCAAACGCTCGGAAAAGCCCTCAGCCCTTTGCCCTCAGCCCTGTCCTGCAACGCGTCTTAGAAATCCAGCTGCGCACCCACCTTGAACAGCCGTCCCTGCAGCACCGCGGTGGGCCGCATGAAGGCATTGCTCGCCGTCGTCGAGAACGTCGTGTTGACCGAGTTGACGAAATCGTTGTTGAACACGTTGTAGAGGCTGGCGTTGGCGCGCATGCGCATGCGTCCGACCGAGAAGCGCCGCGACAGGCGCAGGTCCAGCTGTTTCAGGTAGTCGGTGTAGATGGTTTCCGGCTCGATCAACTGCACGCTCTTGGTCGCGGTGGCGCCCGCGGACAGCGGTCGACCCAGGTTGGCCGCGATGATCGCGCCCGGCACGTTCCACGTCGCCGTCACGCGCGGCCCGGGACTGAGCTGATACGTGGCGCTGACCTGCAGATCCCAGAACAGCGAGCGGCTGCCCGAGAACTTGAAATCGGGCCGGTAGGGCGTCGTCGTCCGGCAGAACTGGGCCTCCGGGCTGTCGATCCCGTCGGTGTTGCAGGTGTCGAGCAGGCGCTTCTGCATGTTGATGCCGACGTTCAGGTAGGTATCGCCGGCGAAGCGCGCGTTGGCGCCGAGATCGATCCCCTGGAACTCGTCGGTCACGCCGCCGAAGTTCCGCGCGAGCGTGGTGTGGTTCTGCACGAGGCCGCGCGCGGTCGGCTTGAGGTCGTAGAGCCCGCACACCGGATAGCCGCCGCCGCCGGGCAGGTCGGCGTGGTCGGGCGCGGTGATGCAGAACGGTCCGTCGTAGTCGGCGTTGGTCACGAGCGTGTTGTCGACGGCCGTCTGATTGTGGATGTAGCGGTGGTAATAGCCGCCGTGGATGCCCATCGTCGGCAGCAGCTCGTGCTGCACGACGACCTGCCACTCCGAGGTGGCGCCGCGCGAGTTCCAGCCGTTGAGCGTCTGTCGGATCGCGCGTCGCGGTCGTCGGGATCAGCTTGCCGAAGTTGACGTTGCTCGTCGGCCCGAGCTCGTCCCACTGGACCGAGCCGTCCGGGTTGTAGATCGTGTAGTCGCGGTTCAAATCGCTCCAGTTCCGCGTGTCGGTCGCGCCGATCGTGTTCTGCGGGTTGTTGGCGACCTGGGTTTCGGTGGCCAGCGGAGCGACGTAGCGCGCGAAGCTCGCCTTGAGCGCGGTCTTGCCGGTGCCGAACAGATCGTAGGCGACCCCGACGCGCGGCGACAGGTCCTTCCAGGCCATCAGCTCGAAGCCGTCGAAGCACTGCGGCGCGCTCCAGCGGCTCGGCGGGAGACAGCCGGCGCCGACGTGGCCCTCGTAGTAGTCGTAGCGCAGGCCGCCGGTGAAGGTGGCGCGCTTGAGGCTCCAGCGCTCCTGGACGTAGATCCCGAGATCAGGGAAGTAGCCGTCGCCCGTGGTATCGCGCGGCAGGACCAGCGTGACCGACTGCGGCGAGCCGTTGGTGAACGTCATCCGCAGGTCGCCGGTGCTCCAGCTCGGGCGCGGCGTCTCGCCGCTGCCGAAGTCGAAGCCGACCTTGAAGGCGTGGGCGCCGGTCACGTAGGTGCCGCTGGCCCGGCCGACCTTCTGGTTCCAGATGACCGCGCTGTAGCCGGCCGCCGCGCCGAAGCTCTTGTTGTTCGCCTGATCGGTGATGCGATAGATCGGCGTGTTCTGAATGGTCTCGCGGTCGTAGGAAGTGGTGACGCTCGCCTGGTAGCCGTTGTCGAAGTGCGCCGGCCGCGACCGCGAACCCGCCCTCGAGGAGCAGCCGATTGGTCTGCGTCCGCGTCCACCGCAGCGTGACCGGCATCGCATAGCGGGTGCGCTGGAGGCCGGCGGCGTCCGGCGTGATGTTCGGCGTTGACGCCGTAAAGCTCGCGCGACTTGTTCTGGTTCGTCAGCCAGAACTGCGCCTTGTCCTTCGGCGTCGCCTGCCAGGTGAGGCGGAACGACTCGTTCGGGATCGTGCCGCTGTCGTGAGCCGGACGGTCGAGGTCTGGCTCGTACAGATACGGCGCCGGGTTCTTGTCGTAGTAGCTGTCGACGACGGTCGCGTCATGCCCCTCGTAGCGGAAGGCGCCATAGAACCACAGCGAATCGCGGCGGATCGGGCCGCCGACGCCCGGATTGAAGTCGTAGTTGCGGTGGACGATCGAGACGTTCGTGATGCCGCGGTCCTGCAGATCGCGTGAAAGGTTGCTCGCCGACCATCCGTCGTAGGTGAAGTCGCCGAACACGTATCCGCTGAAGCGGTTGCCGCCGTCCTTCGGGACGAGGTCCACGTAGAGGCCGGGATGGCTCATGTCCGCCGAATCGGCGCCCGACGAGTACGCCACCTCCTGCGCCGCGGCGTCGTTGACGTAGAAGCTCGTGCCGCCGCCCGCGCCCGAGACCGTGAGGTTGCTCAGGTGGAAGCCGTCCCATCGCGTGATGCTCAATTCGGTGCCGCGGAACACGAGCGAAGGCTGCTGCAGCTTGCTCGTGCCGCCGACGTCGCGTCCGGTCTGGCCGACGAGGCCCGAGACCGTGACGCCGGGAATCATCACCGCGGCCGACTGGATGTTGTGCGAGGCCGGCAGGGCGTCGAGGACCTCGCGCGTGAACACCGTCTGCCTGGTCAGGCTCTGCACGTCGACGAGCGGCGACGCGCCCGACACCGTGATCGTCTCCTCGAGCGCGCCGACCTTCAGGTCGCCGTTGATGGTGGCGGTGAAATTGCCGGTGAGCTCGATGCCGTCGCGCTCGTACGGTGCTGAACCCGGGCAGCGAAAACGTCACCGTGTAGATGCCGGGGCTGAGGCTGACGATCCGATACTGCCCCGAGCTGTCCGTCACCGCGGTTCGTGTCTTCTCGATGAGCGCCGGGCTGGCCGCTTCGACCGTCACGCCCGGTAGAACCGCTCCGCTTTCATCCCGTACCGTTCCGGCAATCGATTGAGCGTGTGCCGTGCTCGCAAATCCGATGAGGGCCAGTGCTCCGACGACGAGGGCGACCGAATGTCTCATGGCCTCGCTCCTTCGTGGACGACCGACGGAATTAGGAATTAGGAATTTGGAATTTGGAATGCGGGAACTAATCCCGAGAACACGCATTCCAAATTCCAAATTCCAAATTCCTAATTACACGTTTCAGAACGGATGCTTCAGAATCAGCACTTCTTGGTCTTTGAATTCCCTCGGGGTTTCCGACGGCGCGCCAATCACGAGGAACACGTGCGAGCCGGCGACCGCGACGTCCCTCGCGGGAGCGGTGGTCTTGTACGACGCCACGACCCGGAGCGCCTTGGGGTTCGAGAGGTCGACCACCTGCAGCCCTTCTCTCGAATCGGCGACAAAGGCGTGCGAGCCGTGCAGCGCCGCGCGCGTGGCGCGGCCGCTCGGCATCTTCAAGGCACCAAGCCGCGCCGGCGCTGCCGGCTTGGTCAGGTCGTAGACCTGGAGGGTTCCGGCGCCGACGAGCAACGCCAGCTTTGGCGTGCTTGCCTTGGGATCCGACACGACGATCATGCCGGGCGCGGTCGCCGTCTGCTGCGAGTGCACCGGCTCCGGCGCGCCCGGGTTGGGTCATGTCGAAGGTGTAGACACCCGTCGGCGCGTCGACCGCATACGTCATCGAACCGAACGCCGCCACTTCGCGCGCATAACCCTCGAGGTAGAACGATCCCAGCATCGCCGGCTTGTCGGCGTTCGAGGTGTCGACGAAGTCGACGCCGGACATGTGATCGGCGACCGCGGCTTTGCTGCCGACCACCGCGACGCTCTTGGCTTGGCCTGGCGTCTTGATTGCCCCGCGCAGCTTCGGCGCGGCGGGATTGGAGATGTCGAGAATGCCGAGTCCGAAGAAGTCCGCCGCGACGTAGATCAGCGGCTCCATCACCTCGATGCCCCAGATTTTCTCGGGGAAGGTGTAGGTGCCGAGCTCGCGCGGCGCGGCAAGGCTGGTGACGTCGAAGATCCGCAGCGTGCCGTGGCCGACGACGTAGGCGCGGTTGCCGTGTACCTGGACGAGATCGACGGGACCAGGAATCGACGCGACGAGCGTGAACTGCTCGCTCTGCGCCCGGCCGACGGCGCCGGCGAGAACAACGGCCGCCGCGAGCGCGATCACCTTGCCGCGCGCCCACCTTCGCGCGTCGCGCTTCGGTGGCGCAAGTCACGGCCTCACCTCTTTCGCAATGCGATACAGCTTCGAATACGTCCTGCACGAGCAGGCTGCCGCGCACCACCGCCGGTGTGGCGAGCGGCATCTCGTTCAGTGAGTTCTTGCCGAGCAGCTTGTACTCCGGACCCGCCTGGACGACGAACGTGTCGCCGTCCTCGCTCATCAGGAAGATCTTGCCGTTGTAGGCCCATGGCGACGTCGTGAAGCCGCTCGAGTCGACCGAGATGCGCTGCCGGCCGTAGAGCTGCTTGCCCGTGCGCGCGTCATGGGCCAGCAGGAAGCCGCGATCCAGCAGCGTGTAGTAGATGTCGCCGTAAACGAGCGCCGAGGTGTTATAGGTTCCGAGCAGCGGCTGGTGCCAGACGATGTAATCGTTCGACGTCTGGTCGGGCTTGAGCGAGATGTCGCCGTGCGCGCCGTGCCGGATCGCGTAAACCGGACGAAGCGCCCCGCCCGGATACCCGGAGCTGATGAACACCATGCCGTGCTTGATGAACGGCGACGGAATGGTGAGCGTCGACATGCCGCTCAGCTCCCACAGGAGCTTGCCATTCAGGTCGTACGATCGGTTCTTGATCGTCCCGGTGGTGACGATCTCGGTCCGCAGCTCGTTCTCCCAGATGACCGGCGTCGACCAGTTCCCGCGCTCTTCGCGGTTCACCCGCCACAGTTCCTTCCCGGTCTTGGCTGTCGAACGCCATCAGGAACGACTGCGTCGTGTTGTCGTTGACGATGAAGAGCCGATCCTTGTAGAGCACCGGGCGACGCGCCCGTGCCGAGCTCCACCTGCGTGTTGTACGCGCCGACGTTCTTCGACCAGACGACGTTGCCCTTGAAATCGAGCGCGGCGACCAGCCCGATGTTGCCGAAGTAGACATAAAGACGTTCGCCGTCGGTCACCGGCGTCTCTGACGCGTAGCTGTTCTTGATGTGGCGGAGCAGCGGCGGCGCGCCCTGGTGCATCTCGCGCTCCCAGCGCAGCTTGCCGGTCTTGAAGTCGAAGTCGTAGACCATCCAGCGCTGGGGGGCCGCCGCCTTGACGTGGTCGTGCTCGTCGTAGAGGCCGGCGAACCGGCGGCGGCTCCTTGCCGGCGCTGATCGCCGACGTCAGGAAGACGTGATCGTCCCAGACGATCGGCGAGCTCCAGCCGAGGCCGGGCACGTCGACCTTCCAGACCACGTTCTGCGTCTCGCTCCAGGTGTCGGGCAGACCCGGGATCGTCGGCGACGACGCCGGCATTCGGGCCGCGGAACTGCGGCCACTGGTCGGCCGCCGAGACATCGTCGTCAGCGCCAGGAGTGTCAGCGCCACCGTGGTCACGAATCCTGCGCATTGAGGTCTCCTGACTACGTAATTAGGAATTTGGAATTTGGAATTTGGAATGCGTCACGTGTTCGACGACGAGTACGAATTCCTAATTCCTAATTCCTAATTCCAAATTTCGTCGTGCCTCACTCAGTCGTTTTCTCGATCTGTCCGAACATGTGGCCGCCGTACTCGCCGTGCTGCCACGTGCCCGAGTAGCGGTCGCCATGGAAAAACACGCGCGCCGTGAACGTCCCGAGCGTCGGAATCGTCAGGTCGGTGATGCTGATCATCGGCGTGTCGCCGGCGAAGCGCATCGGCACGACGATCGGCAGGGTGGTGTCGACATCGCCGTACCGGAGCCGCGCGTTGAACCGCCACAGGTCCTCGCCGACCTTCTCGACGCTGGAGATGTCGTAGCGCTCGGGACGAGCCGGGCGATCCTCCCGCCCGGCGATGGTGAAGCGCCCGACGAGCGACGCCCCGGCCATCCGCTCCACGAACTGCCGCTCAGCGTCGGGAAGAGACGCTGGATCGACGACCGAACCGGCGCCAGTCCGGCCGGCGAGATAGCCGCCGAAGAAGACGACCAGCAGCAGCAACAGGCCGGCGACGAGACCAGCGACCTTGCGGGCCGTGCTCATGGGACCTCCGAGACCGGGCCGGATTGTATCAGCGCCGCGTCGGGCTCGATGCACGGCCGCCGCCGATTTGTGCGGAAATATTCGAGCCGCGGCGAACGTAATCTAGTAAGGGGGAGCCGGAGCCGATTCGCGTGGCCGAGCTTGGGTGATCCGCTATCATTCTCCGTTCGTCCCTTTAGCCTGTGGACTGCCTATGTTGAAACGATTCGCCATGCTGTCCGCCGCTGTGTTCGCCATCGCCGTCGGGGCCGCGGTCGACGCGCAGGGCCCGCGCCGCGTGGCGCTCGGCGACTGGCCCGAAATGCGGGGGCCGAACCGCGACGGCATCTCAGCCGAAACCGGGCTGCCCGATAAATGGGCGCTGAACGGCGAGAACTTCCTGTGGCGCGCCCCCTACGGCGGCCGGTCGACGCCCATCGTGATGGGCAATCGCGTCTTCGTGCAGAACCCCGTGGGACGCGGCGCCGAGCTCCAGGAACGCATCATGGCGCTCGATGCGGATACCGGAAAACTGGTATGGGAGTACCGGTTCAATATCTTCCAGAGCGACGTGCCGCCGCACCGCGTCGGCTGGGCGACGCCCGGCGGCCGACCCTGAAACCGGCAACGTCTACGCCCTCGGCGCCGGCGCCACGGTCGTCGCGCTCAGCCGCGACGGCAAGCTGCTGTGGGACCGGTCGATCGGCGAGGAGTTCGCGGCGTTCACGACCCACGGCGGCCGCACGGCGGCGCCGATCATCGACGGCGACCTGGTGATCGTCAACGCGGCGCTCTCCAACTGGGGGTCGATGGGCGCGCGCGGCCACCGCTTCGTCGCGCTCGACAAGCGGACCGGAGAAATCATCTACGTCGCCCAGCCGGGCGGGCGTCCGTACGACACGTCGTTTTCGCCCGGCATCATCGCCACGATCAACGGCATGCGCCAGCTGATCGTCGGCGGCGGCGACGGCGCCGTGCACTCGATCAAGCCGCAGACCGGCGAAAAGATCTGGAGCTACGTCGCGACCAAGCGCGCGATCAACACCGGCGTGGTCGTCAGCGGAACGAACGTCTTCGTGTCGCACGGCGACGAGAACCTCGACACGCTCGGTGATGGGGATGATGGCCGCGATCGACGGGTCGCAGACGCGGCGACATCAAGGCCGCGAAGTGGCGGTTCACCGGCACCGAGTTCGGCTTCTCTTCGCCCGTCGTCCAGGGGCAGCGCGTCTACCAGATCGACGGCAGCTCGAAGCTGCACACCTACGACCTCGAGAGCGGCAAGGAGCTGTGGAGCCAGCAGCTCGGGACGCTGCAGAAGGCGTCGCCGGTGCTCGCCGACGGCAAGATCTACGTCGGCACCGAAACCGGCACGTTCTTCATCGTCCGGCCGGTGGCCGATCGCGCCGAGGTCCTCAGCCAGGTGACGATGCCGATCAGCACGAACAGCGTCGGCGGATCGGAAGGGCACGGCGGAGCAGATCGTGTCGGGCGTCGCCGATCTCGCGCGGCCGCGTGTTCTTCATGTCGAGCGACGCGGTGTACGCGTTCGGGCCGAAGGCCGCCAAGACGCTGACCGGCTTCGCCGCCGACGAGCCGGCGCTCAAGGGCGAGGGCGCGCCGGCGCACGTGCAGGTGTCGCCGACCGAGCTGACGCTGACGCCGGGCCAGACCGCCAAGCTGCGCGTGCGGCTGTTCGACGACAAGGGCCGCTTCCTGCGCGAGGACAAGGCGACCTGGTCGCTCGAAGGCCTGAAGGGCACGGTGACCGACGGCGCGTTCACCGCCGCGCCCGAACCGGTCGATCAGGCCGGCCTCATCAAGGCGACCGTCGGCGGCGTGACCGGCCAGGCGCGCGCGCGGATCGTGCGGCCGCTGCCGTGGACCGAGAACTTCGAGGGGTTCGCCGAAGGCTCGGCGCCGGCCGGCTGGATCAGCATGGTGACCGGCAAGTTCGCGGTGGCGGCGATCGGCGGCCAGAAGGCGCTTCACAAGCCGCCGGACAACACGCTGTTCAAGCGGATTCGTGCGTTCATGGGCTCGACCGACGTGGTCGAACTACACGATCGAGGCCGACGTGCAGACGCCGACCCGGCGCCGGCAGCAGGGCGACATCGGCATCACCGCGCAGCGCTACTCGCTGATCCTGTACGGCACCTCGCAGCGTCTGAAGCTCGAGCCGTGGGAGCCGGAGACGACGCGGACGGTCACCGTGCCGTTCGCCTGGAAGCCGGACACGTGGTATCACCTGAAACTGCGCGTCGAGAACCTGCCGAACGGCGGCGGTGCGCGCGCGCGGCAAGGCCTGGCCGACCGGCGACACCGAGCCGGCCGAGTGGCAGATCGACAAGACCGATCCGATCGGCAACCGGCAGGGCGCGCCCGGCATGTTCATCGACGCCGAGTTCGGCGCGCATATCGACAACATCAGCGTGTATCCGAACAAGTAGGGCGAGTGCAGGTTGGAGGGTCGGACCTCTTAGGTCCGCCGTGACTCGAGACGTCGGGCCTGAAGGCTCCGGCCTACTAGAGATCAGGAACCGATGCATTCACACATCCGTTACGCCGTCGCGGCCCTCGTCATCGTCGCCGGCGCGCCGCTCCTCGCCTCCGATCCCGGCACCGGCAACTGGCCGATGTGGGGCGGCACGCCCGACCGGAACATGGTGTCGTCGATGAAGGGCGCTGCCGACCGAGTGGGACGTCAAGACGAAGAAGAACATCAAGTGGGTGGCCGAGCTCGGCTCGCAGAGCTACGGCAACCCGGTGGTCGCCGACGGCATGGTGTTCGTCGGCACCAACAACGAAGGGCTGCGCGATCCGAAGCAGGGCGGCGACCGCGGCGTGCTGATGGCGTTCTCCGCGAGCCGACGGCGAGTTCATGTGGCAGCACACGCACGCCAAGCTCGAGTCGGGCCGCGCGAACGACTGGCCGTTCCAGGGCGTCGCCAGCTCGCCGCTCGTCGAGGGCGAACGGCTCTACTACGTCAGCAATCGCGGCGTGCTGTGGTGCGTCGACACCAAGGGGTTCCACGACGGCGAGAACGACGGCCCGCTGACCGACGAGAAGCTGACCGGCAAGCAGGACGCCGACACCATCTGGGCGTTCGACATGATGGAGGAGGTCGGCACCTACCCGCACAACCTCGCCAACTCGTCGCCGGTGATGTGGGGCAACCTGATCTTCGTCAGCACGTCCAACGGCCAGGACGAGAGCCACGTGAACATCCCGTCGCCGCGGGCGCCGTCGATCATCGCGGTCAACAAGAACACCGGCAAGCTGGTGTGGGAGGACAACTCGGTCGAAGACCGGATCCTGCACGGCCAGTGGTCGACGCCGTCGGTCGGCGAGATCGGCGGCGTCGTCCAGGTCGTCTCGGCGCAGGGCGACGGCTGGGTCCGCGGCTACGAAGCGCAGAGCGGCAAGAAGCTGTGGGAGTTCGACACGAACCCGAAGGACTCGGTGTGGCCGCGGACCCGCAACGAGCTGATCTCGACGCCGGTCATCTTCAACAACCGCGTGTACATCGCCAACGGCCAGGATCCGGAGCACGGCGAAGGCGTCGGCCATTTCTACGCCATCGACGCCACCAAGCGCGGCGACATCACCGAGAGCGGCCGGATCTTCCACTTCGACAAGATCCGCCGGTCGATCTCGACCGCGGCGATTGCCGACGGCCTGATCTACATCCCCGACTTCAGCGGCTTCTTCCACTGCCTCGACGCCAACACCGGCCAGGAATACTGGGTCCACGACCTGACGTCGGCGGTGTGGGGCTCGGCGATGGTCGCTCGACGGCAAGGTCTACATCGGCAACGAGGACGGCGACGTCGTGATCCTGCAGCACGGCAAGGAGAAGAAGGTGCATCGACACGATCAACATGGGCAGCGCGGTCTACGGCTCGGTCGTGCCGGCAAACAGCACGCTGTTCATCATGAACCGGAATCAGCTGTTCGCGATCGCGGCGAAATGACGAAGAACCCTGCCGTTCGTCGTTCGCTCGGCTTCGTCGTTCGTTCGACGTTCGACGAACGCGAACGCCGAACGTCGAACGACGACGGCTGCTCGCTGGCGCTGCTGCGCTGCTCGTTGTCGGCGCACGCGTCGCGCAGCCGCCGGCGCGCTCGTGGCCCCAGTTCCGCGGCAACCCTCGCTTGACCGGCGTCGCCGAGAGCGTGCCGCCGGCGGCGCTCGAAGCTCCTGTGGAAGTACGAGGTCGGCGAGTCGATCGATTCGTCGGCGGCGATCGCCGACGGCGTGGTCTACGTCGGGGCGTTCAACGGCGATCTGGTGGCGGTCGACTTCGCGACCGGGAAGCTGCGGTGGAAGTACCACGGCGGGCAGTCCGATCGGCGAGTCGTCGCCGGCGGTCAGCGGCGGGACGGTCTTCGTCGGCGACAGCAGCGGCATCTTCCACGCCGTGCGGACGACGCGACGGCAGCAAGCTGTGGACGTTCAAGACGCAGAGCGAGATCAAGTCGTCGCCGGTCGTCGTCGGCGCGGTCGTGCTGATCGGATCGTACGACGGCTTCCTCTACGCGCTCGACGCCGCGACCGGAAGCGCTGAAGTGGAAGTTCGAGACCGACGGCCCGGTGCACGCGACGCCGGCCGTCCACAACGGCGTCGTCATCGTCGCCGGCTGCGACGAGAGCCTGCGCGCGTTCAGCGTCGCCGACGGCAAGGAGCTCTATCGGATCGTCGCCGGCGCCAATACCGCCGCGTCGCCGGTCATCGACGGCGACCGCGCCTACGTCGGCACGTTCAACAACGAGGTGCTGGCATTCGATCTGCGGGCGAAGAAGATCGTCTGGCGCTACGAGAACACCGGAGCGGCAGTTTCCGTTCTACTCCTCGGCGGCGCTGGTCGGCGGCCGCGTCATCGTCGGCAGCCGCGACAAGCTGGTGCACGCCATCGACGCCGCGACCGGCAAGCAGGCCTGGACGTTCACCACCCAGGCGCGCGTCGATTCGTCGCCGGCGGTGGCCGGCGACCGGGTGTACGTCGGGTCGAGCGACGGCCGCCTCTACGTGCTCGAACGCGCGAGCGGCCAGAAGGAATGGGAGTTCGACGCCGGCGCGGCGATCACCGCCTCGCCCGCCATCGCCGGCGGGCGGATTGTGATTGGGTCGACGGACGGCGCGCTCTACTGTTTCGGGTAATTTACAATTTGCGAATTTACAATTTGAAATGCCGGAATTCCTAACCTTCAATTTCGAATTGCAAATTGTAAATTCCATCGCAGATGACTGCGAGGAAACGTATGACTTGGGTGATTTTCGTGGCCGGGGCCGTACTGTCCTGGGGTGTCTACGGCGCGATGCTGCACCAGGGGCAGCAGCAGCTCGGCAACCCGTTGAAGGCGCTGCTCTGCGTCGGCGTGGCGTACTTCCTGGTCGGCGTCGTCGTGCCGGTGGTCGCACTGTCGTCGCAGGGATCGCTCGGCGGCTGGAACGGCGGCGGCACGACCACCGCGACGATCGCCGGCATCCTCGGCGCGGCCGGCGCCGCCTGCATCATCTGGTCGTTCCGCAACGGCGGCATTCCGCTCTACGTGATGCCGCTCGTGTTCGGCGGCGCGCCGATCATCAACGTCCTGTACTCGATGGTCATCCACCCGCCCAAGAGCGCGCCGAACCCGATGCTGTATCTCGGGTTCCTCCTGGCCTCGATCGGCGCGGGCATGGTGTTGTACTTCCGGCCAGCCGCATAACTCGATCCGCAGTCGGAACTTCGAAGTTGAGACTCGTCGATCAGACTTCGTGACTTCCCGCTCTCGACCTTAGGAGTCACGCCATGCGTCGTTTGCTGCTAGTGTTCATGATTGCGTTCAGCGTTCCCATCGCCGTCGGCGCACAACAGCCGGCCCAGGACGATCAGGGCACGGTCCGGCTTCGCGTGCCGCCCATCACCGTGACGGCTGAGAAGGAGCCCGAGGACCTGCAGCAGGCGCCGGTCAGCGTCACGGCCGTCACCAAGGAGACGCTCGAGGCGAGCGGTGCGCGCACGGTCAGCGACGCCGCCGATTACGCCCCCAACACCTACTTCCACGAGTTCGGGGCGAGAAAGCTGAGCAACCCGCGGTTCCGCGGCGTCGGGGCCGGACCGCTCAATCCCGGCGTGACCACCTATGTCGACGGCGTACCGCAGCTGACCGCGAACACCTCGAGCTTCGAGCTGTCCGACGTCCAGCAGATTGAGTTCGTGCGCGGTCCGCAGAGCGCGCTCTACGGCCGCAATTCGCTCGGCGGCGTGGTCAACATCGTGAGCACGCGGCCCTCCTTCGGCGGCTGGACGGGCAGCGCCCTCGCCCCATTCGGCAGCTTCGGCACGGCCGACGTCCGGGCGTCCGTGTCCGGGCCGGTCGCCGCCAACCGCGTCGCCATCGGCCTCTCTGGCGGCTACGCCCGCCGCGACGGCTACACGGAGAACTCGATCACCGGCAACGACATCGACTCGCGCGGCGCCTCGTTCGCGAAGGCACAGGTGTTCTGGACGCCGTCCTCCAGCTGGGAGACGCGCTTCATCCTGAGCCACGAACGCGCTCGAGACGGCGACTACGGCGCTGCAGGATCTCGGCTCGCTGCGCGCCCAGCCGTTCGTGGTGGCGCGCGACTTCGAGGGGTTCACCCACCGCGACATCCTGGCGCCGACGGTCATCGTCCGCCGCACCGGCCCACGGATCGACTTCACCTCGACGACCGGCTTCGTGTCGTGGGACACGAGCGACCGCACCGATCTCGACTACACGCCGCTGCCGCTCATCACCCGCGCCAACGACGAGCAGAGCCTGCAGTTCACCCAGGAGTTCCGCGCGGCATCGGCCCGCGACGCGGCGCTGGCTGTGGCGGGCAACGTCACGATGAAGTGGCAGGCCGGCCTCTTCCTGTTCACCCAGGACTACGACCAGGATGCGGCCAATACCTTCTCGCCGTTCGTGCTGTCGGAGTTCATCCCCTTCCAGACGCTGCAGCGTTCGCCGACCGCGGCACTCGACGACAACGGCTTCGGTGTCTACGGCCGCGGGACGTTTCTCTTCGGCAGCCGCTTCGAGGGCACGATTGGCCTGCGCGCCGATCACGAGAACAAGAGCGCGCTGCTCGAGACTTCGTACGAACCGATGATTGCACCGCCGGTCGTCGTCGACCAGGAGGAGAGCTTCACCGACGTCTCGCCGCAGTTCACCGGGGCGTATCACGTGTCGCCGGCGCAGATGATCTATGCGACCGCGGCGCGCGGCTTCAAGGCGGGCGGGTTCAACGCGGCGTCCCCGGCGGGCAGCGAAGGCTATGACCCCGAGCACAGCTGGAACTACGAGGTGGGGATCAAGACGCTGCTGGGTTCGAGCCGCGTGTCGCTGAACGGCTCGCTGTTCTTCATCGACTGGGACGACCTGCAGGTCTACCTGCCGAACCCCGCCGTGCCCGCGCAATTCTTCGTCGACAACGCCGGCGCCGCCAGCAGCAAGGGCGTCGAGCTCGAGCTGAACGCGCGCGTGCTGCAGGGCTGCGACTTCTTCGCCGGCTTGGGCTACACGAACGCTCGATTCAGCGAAGGCAGCATCTCGGGCGGACTGGACGTGACCGATCACAAGCTGCCGAACACGCCGGATTACACGGCGAACGTCGGCGGGCAGTATACGCAGGCGTTCAGCGACGCGGTCAGCGGCTACGTGCGCGCGGAGATCGTGTTCCGCGGCGACTACTTCTACGACGACAGCAACACCGAGGGGCAGGACTCCTTCTCGCTGACCAACTTCCGGTTCGGCGCGCGCGGCAAGCGGCTGTTTGCCGAGGCCTGGCTCCGCAACGCGTTCGACACCACCTACATCCCGACCGCGTTCGCCTATCCCGGCCTCGCGCCGTCAGGGTACCTGGGCGAGATGGGCGCGCCGCGGACGTTCGGGGTCAGGGCGGGGGTGACGTTCTAAAGCGGTTGTCGAAAATCGTGTCGGCCTTCACGAAGGCAACCACTGAAGACGCGAAGACTTCGACCAGAACATCGACGCGGATGCGTTCATCGCGGCTTCGAGCCTTCGTGGTTGCATGTCTGGCCTACTCACAAGCGACTCGGCGACGTCGAACGAACTACTGCCTGGTCGTGCCGGTCGGCGGGGGTGTGGCCGGTTTGGGCATCGGCTTGCGCGGCATGAGCTGGTCGCGGTTCGCGGCATGGTAGACGAACGACGCGACGATCACCGCGTTCTTCATCATGTCCTCGGCCTGCAGCCGGTCGTAGACGTCCATGTTCGAATGGTGCGTCCGCGCGTCGTACTCGAGCTCGTCCTGGATGAACTGGAATCCCGGCAGGCCGACCTGATCGAACGACAGGTGGTCGGTCCCGCTCGTGTTGCGAATCGCCAGCGTGGTCATGCCGAGGTTGGCGAACGGTTCCATCCACGCCCGGAAGATCGGCGCGACCGCTTCGTTGCCCTGCAGGTAGACGCCGCGGATCGCGCCGCCGCCGTTGTCGACGTTGAAGTACACGGAGAACTTTGCGTGACCAGGCTTGGTGACCAGCGTCTGGCGGTCTGCCGAAATGTCGCGGCGACATGCGCGCGCGACCCGAAGAAGCCCTGTTCTTCGCCTGTCCACAGCCCCATGCGGACCGTCCGCCGCAGCGGAAGGCCGGTGGCCTTGAGGATGCGCATCGCCTCCATCATCACCGCCGACCCGGCCGCATTGTCGGTGGCGCCGGTCCCGGTATGCCACGAATCGAAGTGCGCGCCGATCATGACGAGCTCGTCGGCCTTGCCGGTCCCCCGCAGCTCGGCGACCACGTTGAATGAGCCGGCGTCGCCGTCGTTGAAGCTGTTGCGGATCTCCATCTCGAGCATCACCGGAATCTTCTTGTCGAGGATGCGGATCATCCGGTTGTAGTGCTCGGGCGTCAGCACGACCTGCGGCACGGTCGGTGGATCCTGCGCGTTTCTCGATCCGCCGCTCTGCACGAACACGGTGCCGCCGTCGCCGCGGCCCGGCTCGATGGTGGCAAGCACGCCCTCGGCGACGAGGAACGCGGTCCGGTCACGGGTGAAGCTCTGCGGCGTCGTCCGGCGCGCCGCCGCGGCCGCGACCGGCTCGAGACCGGCTGCCGCGCCAGGTCGGCCAGCTCGGCGTCGGTAAAGCGTTCCGCCTGTGGCGAGAAGTGCGGCGTGACTGGTCGTGGCGCCGCCGTCAGCACGAACTTGCCTTTGAGCTTGCCGCGCCAGGTCTCGAGGTCGCTCGGGCTGTCGAGTCTGGCCACCATGGCCTCACCCTTGACGACGCCGTTCGTGCCCGGGGTCCACGCCTTGGGGTAGCCAATCAGCGTTGAGGTGGCGGGCGCCGTCATATGCGCCGAAAACCGCTCGTTGGTCCAGCCGCGGCCGAAGCCCGTCCACGGCTCGAGCTTGACGTTCGCGAGCCCCCACGACTGCAGCTCCTTGACCGCCCACTCGCCGGCGCGCCGGATGTCGGGCGATCCGGTCAGGCGGGGTCCGTAGACATCGGTGAGGTAGCTGGCGATCTCCATCACCTTCGATCGCTGCAGCCCCTCGTCCTTGATCTTGTAGACCGCCTGCAGATCGACCGGTTCGGTCTGGCCGACCAGACTCGGCATCGCGAGCATGACTGCCGTGATGACGAGGACAGTGACGCGAGCGCCTGCGGCCATGCCGAGCCGAGCGACTTCGCGCTACGAGTCCGAGGCGATGTGCATCAGCGTAGCTCGTCGAGTCGACCAGCGAGGCGGAGGCCCCGGCGCCAGTGAAAGAAAGTTGACAGGCATATGCAAATCACCCGGAAGCGCGAAATTAACCCGATCGGTCCGAACGTCCGCCTAAAGGCGGACGCTACGATCCGGGGACTTAGTCCGTCGCCGTCGAGCGCCGGCCGATCGCGTACAGCGCCTTGTCGGTCCGGATGAACAGCTGCCCCTCGGAGACGGCCGGCGAGCTGAGCGTGTACTCGGCGAAGTCGTTCTCGGCCAGCACCTCGAACTTCGGCCCGGCGCGGACGACCACCGTCACGCCGTCTTCGTTGGTGACGTAGATCTTGCCGTCGGCCAGCACCGGCGAGCCGCTGTAGGTGCCTGGACGCAGGCGCTCCGGACCATAAATCGTCTTGCCGGTCTTGGCGTCCAGGCAGAACATGACGCCGTTGTCGCGCACCACGTACAGGTACTGGCCGTCGGTCACCGGCGTCGGCACGTCGGGTCCGCTGTCGAACGACGAAGACGCGGTGCGAAGTCGTGATGTCGCCGCGGCCGCCCGCGCGCAGCGCGAGCAGCGGCCGTTCCCGCGTCGGCGCGTAGATCATCTCGCCGAACACGAACGGCGACGCGACGATCCGGTAGGCCGGGTTGTTCGTCGGGTTCAGTCCGTCGGCGCGCCACAATTCCTTGCCTGTCGCCGGATCGTGACCGGTCACCACGTCGCCGCCGGTCAACACGATCTCGGTGGTGTTGCCGTAGCGAAGGAGCGCCGGCGTCGTGTACGAATCGGGCGACTCGCGAATCGCTTTCGTCGGCCGCTCGACGCGCCACAGCGTCTTGCCCGTCGCCTTGTCGATCCTCAGGAAGTACGAGGGATCGTCGGTCTTCATCCCGTGCAGCACCTGCACGAACAGCGCGTCCTCGTGCAGGAGCGGCGACGAGGCGTAGCCCCAGTTGAGGCCGAAGCGGCCGTGGTCCTTCTGGATGTCGCGCGCCCAGATTTCCTTGCCGCCGAAGTCGAACGCCTTGAGAATCCCGGTGCCGGTCATCACCCACACGTGCCGCCCGTCGGTGACCGGCGACGGCGACGACATGTTCTGCTTCCGCTCCTGGTGATTGCCGCCGCTCAAGTGGCGCTTCCAGATCGGCTGGCCCTTGGTGCGGTCGACCGCCCAGAGGTGCAGATCCGTGCCCTGCGCGACGTTGAGGAAGATGTGCTCGCCCCAGATGATGGCGGTCGATCCCGACCATTCGGGCAGAACGAGCTTCCAGGTGATGTTTTCGGTCTTCGACCAGCGCGCCGGGAGATTGGTCTCGCGGCTGATGCCGTTAGCTGATGGTCCCCGCCAGGCCGGCCAGTTCTCGGCGTGCGCCGGGGCCGACCCGAGCGCAAGCAGTAAGCAAGACGATACGGATCATTTCGGTTGTCCTATGCGATAGAGCTTCGACGCGGTTCGTATGATGAGGCTGTTGCCGGCGACCGCTGGCGTCGCCATGCTCATTTCACCGAGCGAGTTCTTCCCGAGGGCTTTGAACTCCGGACCTGCTGCCATGACGTAGGTGTCGCCGTCCTCGCTGAGCGCGAACACCTTGCCGTTGTAGGCCCACAAGCGACGCCGTGAAGCTGGTGGCGTCCATCGTGATCCGCTGCCGACCGTAAATCTCCTTCCCGGTCTTCGGATCGTGGCAGGTGAGGAACCCGCGATCGAGGAGCGTGTAATAGCAGCCACGGTAGACGAGCGGCGACGGGTTGTACGGTCCGATCAAGAGATCCGACCACACGATGAAGTCGTTGCTCGTCTGCTCGGGCTTGAGCGAGATGTCGCCCATCGCCCCCGAGCGAATCGCGTAGACCGGCCGGATCTTGTCGGCCGGATATCCCGAGGTGATGTAGAGCAGGCCGTCGACGGCGAACGGCGTCGGAATGGCGTAGATCGACATCCCCTTGAGCTCCCACAGGAGCTTGCCGTCCAGGTCGTACCGACCGGATCTTGCCGGTGCCGGCGGTGACGATCTCGGTGCGCCGATCGTTTTGCCAGACGAACGGCGTCGCCCAGTTGCTGCCCTCGTCGCGGGGCGTGCGCCACAGCTCCTTGCCGGTCGCCTTGTCGTATGCCGCGATGTACGACTGCTCGTCGTTGTCGTTGACGAGGATGACGCGGTCGTCGTGGAGGATCGGCGAGCCGGCGGAGCCGAAGCCGGTCCGCGTCTTCACCGGCGTCGCCTTCTGCGACCAGACCAGCTTGCCGTTCATGTCGTATGCGAAGAGGCCGACGTTGCCGAAGTACGCGTAGACGCGCTCGCCATCGGTGACCGGCGTTTCCGCGGCGTAGCTGTTCTTCTGATGCCGGGTTTGCGCCGGCACGGCGGTCGCGGCTTCACGCTCCCACCGCACCTTGCCGGTCTTGAGGTCGACGTCGTAGACGACCCATTTGATCGGCGTCTTCGCGGTTTCCAGATCCTGGAAGGTCATCGTGCCGCCGCCCGAGCGCGAGATGTACTCCGAGGTCGGCCGCAGCGGCTTGTCGCCCGCGGTGTCGACAGCGGTCGTCACGAACACGTGGTCGCCCCACACCACCGGCGAGCTCCACGACCGGCCCGGGATGTCGACCTTCCACGCGACGTTCTGCGTCGTGCTCCACGTGTCGGGCAGCGCCGGATCGTCAGGCGCGACGCCACCCCGAGTGCCCCGGAACTGCGGCCAGTTCTCTGCCTGGACCGCAAGCCCGGCCGCCATGATGAGACCGAGCGCAATAAAGAATGATCGATGGCGCATAGCCGGAAATGGTAACACCCTGGTGGTGGCTGCTCGACGAAAAGCTCGAACACGGTCGCGTCGATGGTTACACGGTTTTCGTGCTTTCGTGTTTTCGTGGCGTGATCTTTTTCGAGTCTTCGCGCCTTCGTGGTTGCCTTTTCAACTCCGGCCGCCGAAGCGCGCGAATGCGACTTACTCGCGAAGCAGCATGTTCCGGTTGTTCCGCTGTTTGAGCAGCGCCAGCGTCGCAGGCACGTCGACGTCGGCGTCAGGCGTGAGCAGCAGCCGCGGATCGCCGGGGCGCGGCAGGCGGGCGCGGACGCGCGAGAAGACCGTCATCACGCGGCGCTGGGCGTCGCGCCGCTCGATCGGGCGGCGCCGCGAAGTCGTACTGGAACGAGCCGAACTCGGGCAGCGTGCCGAGCGAGCGGCCGGCGATGAACCGTACCGGCATCGTACGGATCGTCGAGCAGCTGCGCCAGGTGCGGCAGCATCCAGTCGGTGCCGGACGCCGCCTGCGCCGGTTTCCATCCCATCGCCTGGGCCGCAATCGCGCGCTGTCCTGCGTCGCCGGTCAGCGTCCAGAGCAGCGCCGCCGAGAGATCGCGCTCGTCGGCGGGCGCGGGCTGGCGCTCCTGACCGTACCACTGCGCGAGGTAGTCGCCGGTCCACGCCAGCGTCTTGTCGAGATGACAGAGATTGCACGCGTTGGGACGCCCGGTGTCGCGCGTCGATGCGACCGACGGACTGCTGATCTGGTGGCTGCGAATCGTCTTCAGCAGCCCGTAGCTCGTGAACGGCATGTGGCAGTTGTAGCAGGAGCTGCCTTCCGAGGCCGGCTGGTGCTTCGTGTGTTCCGCGACTCTCGACGCGATCGCCTGATGGCACTGGAGGCACGCCTGGTTGCCGGCCATGCCCGGCGCGAGCTGATCGTCGGCCCATTCCTTGACGGCGCGGCTGTCGCCGGCCGGCTGGTGCATCGCGTGACACGAGAAGCAGCTGAGCGTTCGCTTTTGATCGCGCGCGTCCTTGAAGCAGGGCGACTCGATCAGGCCGTTGTATTCACGCCCCGACACGCGAATCATCCCGTCCGGCCAGAAGGAGTCGCTCACGAACCCGGGGTCGACGCTCGAGCAGCGCCTGCATGGTCGGCGCCTCGAGGTTCCGCGTCGGCTGCGCAAGGAAGCGCGTCTTCGTCAGCTCGTCGCCAGGTCGGAACGGCAGGCCGGCGCTGTTGGCCTGCCGCTCGCCGGCTGCGTCGTAGAACTCCCACACGCCGTGGCACTGGCCGCACACCTGCAGACGAGCGCCGCGGATCGAGCCGCGTCGGCAGCACCGTCGTCGGATCGCCGCGGCCGGTCAGGTGAGACACGTAGCGCCGGATCGGACTGCGATTCGCGGCCGCGTGTCCCGTGCTCGGTCCGTGGCACGCCTCGCAGGCGATGCCGAACTCGGTCACCCTGCGAATCGACGACCTGCGTGTCGATCGGCTGCGATCCGAACGGCGTGTCGAACTCGGGCTTGCCGTTCGTCGTGTGGCAGGCGATACACGTGCTGTTCCAGTGACCGGTCTCCGAGAAGAGCGTCTCGCCCGGCGGATGCAGCACGGCCGAGCGCCGCGGAATCCAGCGCTTCTCGGCGATGAGATACGCGGCGGGCAGTTGTCCGAGCAGCCGATTGCGGCCGGTCGCGTACCAGTAGATCTGCTGATGATGCGAGCCGGTGATCATCACGACCTGACGCGTGATGCGGTCGCCGTAGCCGTAGGCCCGAGCTTTAGCTCGGGCGTCGCGCCGAGCCTGACGATCGGGCCTACGGTTACATCCGCGCCTCGCGACCCGGCGGCCCCGGAGCGGGTCGCCGCCGCCGGTGCCACCGCATCCGGATCGTCGAACGTCGCCCAGAACTCCAGGCCCCGGCGCTCGAGCGTCATCGGCCGGCCGTGGACGTGGACGACGGTGACGTTGTCGAAATCGGCGACGACCGTGTCGGGGCTCGCCACCTGCGTCATCGTCCGGTGGTACGACGCGCGCCACGACGCGTACTGCGCCGGATGACACGCGCGGCACGAGTTCGACGAGGTGTATTCGGCTTCGACGACCTGATTCGGCCGGTTCGTGACCTCGTGCTCCGCGGGCGGCGGCTCGAGCAGGACGAAAGGCGCGGCACCCGCCACGAGCGACAAGACGACCAGACCCGGGAACAGAACTTTCATCTCGTCAGCGATCATCCCCAAAAACAAAAAGGCGCAAAGGGTGTAACCCTCTGCGCCTCTGCGCTCTGCGTCCTTGCTCCCTCTGCGTCCTCGTCTACTGGACGACCACCTTGATGAATTGCGGGGCGCTCGACTCGAGCGTGTCGTTGGCCACCGCGCGAAGCGTGTACTCGCCGGGCTTGGTGAACGTGGCGGTCACGATCCGTTTGTCGCCCTGGAATGTCCGCGCGGCCGAACGTGACGTCAGCCGGACCGCGCCACACTATCCACGAGACGGTGGGGCCCGGCGGCCGTTCCTGTTGTCCACGCCCGCCTCCGCCTGCTGCGCCGCCGCCTGCTGCCGCGCCACCCGCTGCCGCGCCACCTGCTGCGGCACCGCCACCGCACGCGGTTGCGCCCGCGGGCGTATCGTCGCCGCGCCCGCCGCGCGCCAGCGCCGGCACGTTGACCGGTGCTTCGACACCGCCCCGGAGCGTCGGCGGCGTTTCCTGTCCGACCGGCGATCCGCGGCGCGCGCCAGCCGGCCTCGGCTTCGGGAGTCCGTCGTCGGTGATCGTCGCGACGAGGGTGGCCTTGTCTGGAACCTTGACGTTCGCGACCGGATCCAGCGCCAGGCTGGGCGGCTGGTTCTGCTTGCGCTCAGGGCTCTGGCTGCCGCCGCCGCCGCCCGCGCCGCCTGCCGGATCGATTTCCCATTCGGGCCTCAGCCAGCCGAACGCCTTTTCCGTCTTGCCGTTGACGGTGAGCGTCCAGATGACGTCACGATTGAGCGGCCAGTCCTTCGGCACGTTCACCGTGAACAGGTTGCGGTTGGTGCGCGGGTAGAAGAACGTCGGCTGTCCGCGATCGGGGGCGCCCGGTTCGATGATGTTGTTCGGTCCGACGGGAATCGTTGGCATCTCCACGTAATTCCGGTTGAGATACCCGAAATGCATGTTGATGCTGCCGTCGGGGGCGTGCGACCAGCCTTCGAAGATCGGCTGCACGTCCTGCCCGATGTTGTAGCGGAAGTTGTTGGTGTACTCGACCGACTGCGCTCCCGGCCTCGCCGCGATGGCGAGGCACAGGAGCGCGAGGGCCGTGATGAGTTGTCCGAAGCGAACCCCTGGGGTGCGCCATAGTGCTACTGCTGTTGTTGCTGCTGCTGCCCGACGTTGGTCGTCGTCTGGCGCTGCTTCTCTTTGCGCTCCGCCAGCTGCTGTCTTGTATTCGTCTTCGCTGAGCTCGATCCAGCCGATCCAGAAGAAGCCCATCTCGTCGATCGTGCGCTGGCCGTCGCCGACCCAGTTCTTGGGATCGGTCGCGCGCGGGTTCGCCTTGGTGTTGTCGTGCCACGAGATGTTATGAAGGATCGTGCCGGCCGGCAGCAGCGGCTGCGCGTCGTCGGTGTAGTTGTAGGTGAGGTGCCAGTTGTTGTTGAAGTTCGCGCAGTTGATCAGCTCGGTCGTCGTGCGCGTGCCCGACGTCGGGTAGATCAACTCGAGGCACTGCCGCTAGCCGAGATTGTGCATGTGCGGCTGGAACGCGATCAGCCGCGCCGGCTTGTGGAGAATCGTGTAGCCGTCGCTTCGCGACACCATGCCCGCCGGGATGTCGAGCGGGGTGGTCGGCTGCGCGAGCTGCCGCGACCAGCGGATGTACTTCGGCACGTAGCCCTTCGGATACAGCTTGATGCCGAGCTGAATCTCCGCGTCGATCTCCTCGCCGACCGGGTGCAGGTGATAGCTGACGCGCGCCTTCTGGCCCGACTTCAGCAGCACGCCCGAGCCCTCCGGGTACACTTCGGCGTTCTTGCCCGACGCGTACTCGACGAGGAACTGCCCGCCGTCCTCGGTGAAGGTGCCGTCTTCGGCCGACCGGCACCGCGTACGACAGCGCGTGGTGCACGACCTTGTGCGACTTCTGCGTCGCCGAGCGGGTCTGGATCGCCTTGATGTAGCGGTCTTCGTCGATCGGGATGTCGGTCAGGAGATCGCCGAAGAGGTCCGGACCGGCCGCCGGAACCTTGTACTTCGGGATAGTTGATGATGAGATCGGGCTCGCCGATCTGCCAGCCCTGCGCGCTCTGGAACTGCGGCATCGGCGGCATGTCGGCGGGGTTGCCGCGCGGCGCGCCGGCGTCGACCCAGGCCGCGATCTTGGCGATCTGCTCGTCGGTGAGCGACGGATCGTCCTTGAACTCCTGGATGCCAATCGTCTTGTCGACGTGCCACGGCGGCATCTCGCGGTTGGTCGTCCGCGTCTTGATCGCCCGCGCCCACGGCCGCACCTGTTCGTAGGTCGTCAACGGCATCGGGGCGATTTCGCCCGTGCGATGACACGTAACGCAGGAGCGGTAAAGGATCGGCGCGATGTCCTTGGTGAATGTGACCTGCTGGGCGGCAGCCGCGGTCGGCAGTGTCACCACCGCTGCTACGGCAAATGACATGACGGATCGAACGGACAGCATCATGGACCTCTCTTTTCGGGGTGGATCTCGAGGTAGTGGCTCGGGCGTCCCCGAGCCAGACCCATCCCCGCTCGGGTCAGTGTAGCCTTGCTGGGGCGCTTGTCAATATTAGAATCGACGCGTGTGAAGGCGCCTATACCCACTTCCAGTTACACGCGATTGCACTTGCAATTTGGCTGGTGGTCGCTGCTCGTCTTTGCAGGGCTGGGGTTCATTCTCGAGACACTGCAGGGGTTCAAGGCTGCCGCTCTACGTGGACGTGTCGAACGACACCCGCCGGCTCATGTGGACCCTGGCGCACGCCCACGGGGTCGGCCTCGCGCTGATTCATGTCCTGTTTGCCCTCAGCCTGCCAGCCCTGCCGGCCCACCCGGGCAGGGACCGGCTGGCGTCCCGCAGCCTCATCGCCGCGAGCGTGCTGCTGCCGGGGGGATTCTTTGCCGGCGGCGCCATTTATTATGCCGGCGACCCTGGCCCGGGCATCCTGCTGGTCCCGGTCGGTGCCTTCCTGCTGATTACAGCCGTGTTCCTGGTCGCCCGCGCCACCAAACAAATGGATCGCGGCGATGGATCGCCCGATCACCCACGGAAAAAGTGAGCCGAATTGTTGACCCGATAGGCCCGGTGTTAGCGTGGCTCGGATTTACGTGTGCTTTACGCGGAGGCAACCGTTCGACGGTCTTATCTCGACAGTTCGAAGGAGAGAGTTCATGCACGGTGTCGCGAAAGTCAGAGCAGTTCTGGTCAGTAGTTTCGTCGCAGCAATTCTTCTGGTTCCGGCCGTTGTCAGCGCGCAGAGCGCGTTCAGCGGCATCGTTCGTGACACGAGCGGCGCGGTGCTGCCGGGCGTGACGGTCGAAGCGAGCAGCCCCGTGCTCATCGAGAAGACGCGCGCGGCCGTGACCGATGGCGAAGGTCGGTACACGATCACCGACCTGCGGCCCGGGACCTACGTCGTCGTGTTCACGTTGACCGGCTTCAACACGTTCCGGCGTGACGGCCTGGAGCTGCCCTCCAACTTCACATGCAGATCAATGCTGATATGCGCGTCGGCTCGCTCGAAGAGTCGATCACCGTCACCGGTGACGCGCCGGTCGTCGACGTGCAGAGCACGCAGCGCACGCAGGTGCTGGACCGTGAACTGCTCGACGCGATTCCGAGCGCGCGCAACTACTCGGGCCTGGCGGCGTTGATGCCGGGCGTGCGGATGTCGAACACCGACGTCGGCGGCAACCAGCAGATGGAGCAGATCTACATGACCGTGCACGGGTCGCGTCAGACCGACACCACCGTGCAGGTCGACGGCCTCCAGCTGAACAGCCTGATGAACGACGGCCAGGTGCAGGCCTACTACAGCGACGCGGCCAACGCCGAAGTGACCTATCAGACAGCCGGCATCGGCGCTGACGTTTCTGGCGGCGGCGTGCGCATCAACATGATTCCGAATGAAGGCGGCAACCGGATCAGCGGATCCGCGTTCGTCGGCGGCACCAACGGCAGCTGGCAGGCCGACAACGTCAGCGAGGAGATGAAGGATAAGAATTTTTTGGCCGGCGAGCGGGTCGATCACATCTCCGACTACAACTTCGCCATCGGCGGTCCGATCAAGCAGGACAAGCTGTGGTACTTCGCGACCTTCCGCCGCATCGCCACCAACGAGCTCGTCGCCAATAACTTCTTCAAGAGCGGCGAGCAGGGCATGGAAGATCAGTGGATCTACAACCTGCTGTTCCGCACGACGTGGCAGATCTCGCAGAAGAACAAGCTGACCGCGTACTACGATCGCTATCCGAAGTTCAAAGGGCACGAGATGGGCGCCCTCACCGATCCGGAAACGGCGGCGGCGCGGCGCGACTGGCGGCACGCGATCTACTTCACCGGCCAGGTGAAGTACACGTCGACCGTCACCAGCCGCCTGCTCCTCGAGGCGGGCTACTCCACGAACATCGAATACCTCTTCATCGGCTATCAGCCCGGCGTGCAGAAGGACGCGCGGAGCAGCCGGACTGGTACAACGACGATCGGGAAGGTCGAGGCCATCAGCCCTGGCACGGCGACGAACCCGGTCACCGGCTACAAGTACGCGGCGTGGGACGGTCGCACGACGCCGGCCAACGGCATCGATCCCAAGAAGTACGTGGTCTCGACCGTCGTTGTCGTACGTCACCGGATCGCACAACCTCAAGGCCGGGTTCCAGTGGGGCTTCGGCAGCTATGTGAACGAGTTCGACATCAACGGCGACCTCGTGCAGCGCTATCGCAACGGGGCGCCGGATATCGTTCGCATCTACAACACGCCTCAGCGCTCCGAGGAGTTCCTGAACGGCGACTTCGGTCTCTACATCCAGGATCAGTGGACGATAAGACCGCTTGACGATCAACGCCGGTCTCCGCACCGAAATCTTCCGTGGCCAGATTTCGAATCAGGACATCGGTCCCGGCCGGTTCGTTGGCACCCGTCACTGGGACAAGACCGAGTGCATGCCGTGCTGGACCGACTTCGCGCCGCGCTTCGGCGTCGCCTACGATCTGTTCGGGAACGCCAGGACGGCGTTGAAGGCGAGCTTCAACAAGTACATGGCTGGCCAGACGCTCGGCTACGCCCAGCGCTACAACCCGTTGCGTATCCAGTCGGACGACCGGGCCTGGCGCGACACCGACTCATTCGGGCGACGAGCACTCTCGACCAATGGCGACAACGTCGCCCAGGAGAACGAGATCGGGCCGAGCAACAATCTGGCGTTCGGTCTGCCGGTGCTGTCGCTCCAGCCCGATCCGGACGGGCTTGCGCGGGAGTACGATCTCGAAACGAGTATCGCCATTCAGCACGAGCTGTTCCGCGGCCTGTCGGTGTCCGGTTCGTGGTTCCGGCGCTCGACGCACAACGAACGCCGGACGGATAACCAGCTCGTCTCGAATGCAAACTACTTCCCCGTCGACGTGGTCAGCCCGCTCGACGGACAGGTGTTCACGGTCTACACGTTGGACCCCAGCAAGCGCGGCCAGTACAATGCGATCGACTTCAACTCGACGGATAGCGACAAGCGGTCGCGCGTCTACAACGGCTACGAGCTCGGGGTGTCCGGCCGGCTGCACGGTGCCTCGTTCTTCGGCGGCTGGGGGTTCGAGCAACTGGTCAGCGTGCAGTGCGACTCGGTCGACAATCCGAACAACTACCTGGGTGGCGCCCTGAATCCGACAGGTCTAGTCGGCGGGACCGCTTATCTCGGCTGGTGCGACCAGAGCAAGTTGGACATCCCGTATCGACATGGCGTCAAGCTGTCAGGCTCGTACACGATTCCGTGGGACATCCAGGTCAACGCCGCGTTGCAGAGCTACGATGGGCCCATCCGCGGCACCTACTGGGACATCGGGGCGACAACGACCTACGCGGCGAACTGCATCGGCCCCTGCAAACCGGGTCAGCTCGTCATTCCCAATCTCCTGACCGCGCCGAACACCGCGGGGACGCTGAGATTGGCGCTCCAGGCGCCGGGCACTGATTACTACGGCCGGCAGAACCAGCTCGATCTCGGGTTCCGCAAGCTGTTCCGTTTTGGCCGTTACCAGTATTCGGCCCAGGCGGACCTCTTCAACTTCACGAACAACGGCTACGTGAAGACCGAGACACGGCCTGATCGGCACCAGCCTCGGCAACCCGACGTCGAACCTCCAGCCGCGCACGCTGCGGCTGGCGGTGCAGATGAGGTTCTAGCGCCAGACTCCCAACAGGGCCGAAGGCGAAGGGCTCAGGGCTGAAAGGCTCTGAGCCCTTTTTCTCTTTGGCCTCCTACCGACGTCCAGAAACCTGGATCCAGGCCTTCAAACTCGCGCTTTCTTTACGAATTCTTGACCGTTCCAGCGGGGCTGGTGTTAGGGTATCGCCGTTGTCGGCGCTGTCTTCGCGGCGTTTTTGTTCCGGCGCGGCCTCGTGTGGAAGGGAGAGCGCTATGCCTGGTTTCGCGAAAGTCTGGACTTTTCTTGGATTCACCGTTTTCGTGCTCCTTCTGGTCCCGGCAGCCGCCAGCGCGCAAAGCGCGTTCAGCGGCATCGTACGTGACACCAGCGGCGCGGTGCTGCCGGGCGTCACGGTCGAGGCCAGCAGCCCGGTGCTCATCGAGAAGACCCGCGCCGCCGTCACCGACGGCGAAGGTCGGTACACCATCACGGATCTCCGGCCAGGGACCTACGCAGTGGTGTTCACGCTGACCGGCTTCAACACCTTCAGGCGCGACGGCCTGGAGCTGCCGACCAACTTCACCATGCAGATCAACGCCGATCTGCGCGTCGGCTCCCTCGAAGAGTCGATCACCGTCACCGGCGACGCGCCGGTCGTCGACGTGCAGAGCACACAGCGGACGCAGGTCCTGAACCGCGAGCTGCTCGACGCGCTGCCGAGCGCCCGCAACTACTCCGGTCTCGCGGCGCTGATGCCGGGCGTGCGCATGTCGAACACCGACGTGGGCGGCAACCAGCAGATGGAGCAGATCTACATGACCGTCCACGGGTCGCGTCAGACCGACACGACCGTGCAGGTCGACGGCTTGCAGCTGAACAGCCTGATGAACGACGGCCAGGTGCAGGCGTACTACAGCGACGCGGCTAACGCCGAGGTTCGTACCAGACGAGCGGCATCGGCGCTGACACGTCGGGCGGCGGCGTCCGCATCAACATGATTCCGAAAGAGGGCGGCAACCGCATCAGCGGGTCGGTGTTCGCGGGCGGCACCAACGGCAGCTGGCAGGCCAACAACGTCGACCCGACCTGGTCGCGCGCGGCCTGACGGTCGGCGAGAAGGTCGATCACATCTCCGACTACAACTTCGCCATCGGCGGTCCGATCAAGCAGGACAAGCTGTGGTACTTCACGACCGTCCGCCGCATCGCCACCAACGAGCTCGTCGCGAACAACTTCTTCAAGAGCGGCGAGCAGGGCATGGAAGATCAGTGGATCTACAACATGCTGCTTCCGCACGACGTGGCAGATGACGCAGAAGAACAAGTTGACCGCGTACTACGATCGCTATCCGAAGTTCAAGGGCCACGAGATGGGTGCGAACACCGATCCGGAAACGGCGGCGGCACGTCGCGACTGGCGGCACGCCATCTACTACACAGGCCAGGTGAAGTACACGTCGACCGTGACCAGCCGCCTGCTCCTCGAGGCGGGCTACTCCACGAACATCGAGTACCTCTATATCGGCTATCAGCCCGGCGTGCAGAAGGCGCGTGGAGCTCCCGACTGGTACACGACAATCGGGAAGACGGAGACGCTGAACCCCGGCACCGCGGTGAACCCCGTCACTGGTTACACATACGCGGCGTGGGACGGCCGGACGACGCCGCCCAACGCCATCGATCCCAAGAAGTACGTCGCCTCGACCTCGGCGTCGTACGTGACCGGGTCGCACAACATCAAGGCGGGATTCCAGTGGGGCTTCGGCAGCTATGTGAACGAATTCGACATCAATGGCGATCTGGTGCAGCGGTACCGCAACGGCGTGGCCGACCAGGTCCGCATCTACAACACGCCGGTCCGTTCCGAAGAGTTCCTGAACGGCGACTTCGGCTTCTACGTGCAGGATTCGTGGACGAGAAACCGCCTGACATTGAACGCGGGCCTGCGCGGCGAGCGGTTCAAAGGGCAGATTTCCGATCAGGATGTCGCCGCGGGCCGATTCGTGGCCGCACGGCATTTCGACAAAGTCGAGTGCATGCCGTGCTGGATGGACTGGGCGCCGCGCTTCGGTGCCTCGTATGACCTGTTCGGCAACGCGCGCACCGCGTTGAAAGGCACGATCAACAGGTATATGGCCGGCCAGACGCTCAGTTACGCGCAGCGCTACAACCCGCTGCGGATCCAGTCGGACGATAGGACCTGGACGGACACCAACAGAGACAACATCGCGCAGGAAACCGAGATCGGGCCGAGCAACAACGCGGCATTCGGGCTGCCGTTCCTGTCGCGCCGGCCTGATCCTGACGGACTGGATCGCGAATACGACATCGAGACCAGCCTCGCTATTCAGCACGAGCTGATGCGTGGCCTCTCAGTATCTGGTTCATGGTTCCGGCGCTCGAGGCTCAACGAGCTGCGCACCGACAACCAGTTGATCAGCTTCGCCGACTACTTCCCGGTCGAAGTGTACAGCCCGATCGATGGTGAGGAGATAACGGTTTACAACTTGAATCAGGACAAGCGTGCCCAGCTTCTCCAGATCGACACCAACTCCACAGACGGCGAAAAGCGTTCCAGCGATCTACAACGGGTTCGAGTTCGGGATGACCGGTCGCCTCCATGGCGCGTCGTTCTTCGGCGGCTGGACCGTCGATCAACTTGATCAATGTGCGACTGCGACACGGTCGACAATCCGAACAACTACTCGGCGAGGCCTACTCGCTGTCGACCAGCGCAACTACGACATGCCCCTGCCGGCACGAGTTCAAGCTGTCGGGTTCGTACACGCTCCCGTGCGACATCCAAGTGAACGCGGCTCTCCAGAGCTATGCGGGCCCGGTACGTGGAACGACCTGGAGCATCGCCACGACGACGACGCTACGCTGCGGATTGCCTCGGCGCCGTGCACGCCCGGCGCGCTCGTCATTCCGAACCTGCTACCGCGCCGGGTGGCTGACGACACTCGATCGTGGCCCTGGCCGAGCCGGGATCCGACTTCTACGGCCGGATGAACCAGCTCGACCTCGGGTTCCGCAAGCTGTTCCGCGTCGGCCGGTACCAGTACTCCGGTCAGGCCGACATCTTCAACTTCACGAACAACGAGTTACGTGAAGACCGAGACACGAACCGTCGGCGGCCTCGCTCGGCCGCCGACGTCGAACCTCCAGCCGCGCACGCTGCGTCTGGCGGTGCAGATGAGGTTCTAATCTCGGGACTCGGTGGCTCGGGCCTCGGGCTCTCGCGGCTCACTCGAGGGGCGACGGGTAAGACCTGTCGCCCTTTTTATGTGCTCGAGCTTCCGATCCGGCGAGTTCCGAGCCCCGAGCCCCGAGCCTCAGCCCCGAATCCGCTCCATAAACCCGAATCACACGGTTTCTTTACGAACCTCGTCGCCTCTGTCCTTGTTCCCGGATTGACCCGGTGCTAGCGTCGTAGCCTCATACCGGCGCGTCGTTTCATTCGCGGCAAGGCCTCATCTCGATAAAGGAGAGTGCCATGCACGGTGTCGCGAGGGTTCGAATGCGCGTTTTCGGAGCGCTACTCGCTGTCCTCCTGCTGGCGCCGGTGGTCGCCAGCGCCCAGAGCGCCATCAGCGGAATCGTCCGGGATACGAGCGGCGCGGTGCTGCCCGGCGTCACGGTGGAAGCCAGCAGTCCCGTGCTGATCGAGAAAACCCGCTCCGTCGTCACCGACGGGGAGGGCCGCTACAGCATCGTCGATCTGCGGCCCGGGACCTACCTCGATCGTCTTCACGCTGACCGGCTTCAATACGTTCCGCCGCGACGGCATCGATCTGCCGGCGAACTTCACGATGACCATCAACGCCGACCTGCGCGTCGGCGCGCTGGAGGAGTCGATCACGGTGACCGGCGACGCGCCGGTCGTCGACGTGCAGAGCACGCAGCGGACGCACGTGCTGAACCGCGATCTGCTCGACGCGCTGCCGACGGCGCGCAACTACTCCGGCCTGGCGGCGCTGATGCCCGGCGTGAAGATGTCGAACACCGACGTCGGCGGCAACCAGCAGATGGAACAGATCTACATGCGCGTCCACGGGTCGCGTCAGACCGACACGACCGTGCAGGTGGACGGCATGCAGTTGAACAGCCTGATGAACGACGGCCAGGTGCAGGCCTACTACAGCGACGCCGCCAACGCGGAGGTCACCTACCAGACGAGCGGCGTCGGCGCCGAGGTCTCGGGCGGCGGGCTGCGCATCAACATGATCCCGAAGGAAGGCGGCAACCGCACCAGCGGCGCACTGTTCGCCGGCGGCACGCACCGGAGCTGGCAGGCCGACAACACCGAGGATCTGCGCAGCCGCGGCGTCGACCAGCGGCGACACCGTCGACCACACGTCGGACTACAACTTCGCGATCGGCGGTCCGATCCGGCAGGACAAGCTGTGGTACTTCACGACGGTTCGCCGCATCGCCACCAACGAAGTCGTCGCGCAGAACTTCTACCGCGACGGCCGGCAGGGCATCGAGGATCAGTGGATCTACAACATCCTCGGCCGGTTGACGTACCAGGCGACCAGCAACACCAAGGTCACGGGCTATTTCGACCGCTACCCCAAGTTCAAGGGGCACGAGATGGGCGCGCTTCACCGATCCCGACACGGCCGCCCGCCGTCGTGAGTGGAAGAACGCGCTCTACTACACCGACGCAGGTGAAGGCGACGTCGACGCTCTCGAGCCGGCTGCTCCTCGAGGGCGGCTACTCGAGCAACGTCGAGTACTTCACCGGCAAGTATCAGCCGGGCGTCGAGAAAGGGCGCGGGTCGCCGGAATGGTTCACGCAGACGGGGCATGAAGAGCTCGACGACGTATGGCACCGCACCCGACCGACTACCGGTACTGGAATGGCCTGAACACGCCGGCCAACGGCACCGACCCGCGCAAGCACGTGCTGTCCGGCACCGATGTCGTACGTCACCGGCACGCACTCGGTGAAGACCGGCGTGCAGTGGGGGTTCGGGCCGTACATCACGCGCGGCGATCTGAACGGCGACCTGATTCAGCTGTATCGCAACGGGCGGCCGGATAGCGTGCGCGTCTACAACACGCCGCGCGAGGCGAAGGAGTACCTCAACGCCGACCTCGGCATCTTCGCGCAGGATTCGTGGCGCATCGAGCGGCTGACGGTCAACTACGGCGATCCGCCTCGAGTACTTCAACGGGGAGATCTCCGACCAGGCGGCGCCCGCCGGCCGGTTCATCGGGGCGCGCAGCTTCGAGCCAGATCTCCTGCATGCCGTGCTGGACCGACTGGACGCCGCGCTTCGGCGTCGCCTACGACCTGTTCGGCAACGCCCGGACGGCACTCAAGGCGAGCGTCAACAAGTACATGGCCGGCCAGACGCTCGGCTTCGCGCAGCGCTACAACCCGTTCTCGACGCAGAGCGACGTGCGCAGCTGGGCCGACCTGAACGGCGACGACGTCGCGCAGGACAACGAGATCGCCGCGGTCGGCAACAACCTCCGCTTCGGCCAGCCGGTACTGACCCGGCGCCCGGGAGACGACTTCAGGCGCGAGTACGACTGGGAGTACAGCGCCGGCATCCAGCACGAGCTGATGCGCGGCGTGTCGGTGACCGCGGCCTGGTATCACCGCGACACCTACAACATGACCCAGAGCATCAACGGGCCGTTCACGCCCGCCGACTACACCGTGGTGAATGTGGTGAGCCCGATCGATGGCTCCCTGATCCCGGCGTACAACCTGAACTCGGCGAAGCAGGGGCAGGTCGACCGCGTCGACGTCAATGCCACCGACAAGAATCTCCGCAGCTTCACTTACACCGGGTTCGAGTTCGGTGCGGCCGCGCGAATGGGACGGGCGACGCTGTTCGGCGGGTGGACGATCGACCGCACCACCATGAACCACTGCGACGAGCTCGAGAACTGGGGCAACCTGTCGGCGGTCTACTACGACGCCTCCGGCAACAACTCGCTGCAGCCGAAGTCCGACTACGCGTTCTGCAATCAGTCTCAGCAGGGGCTTCCGTTCCTGCACGAGTTCAAGCTGTCGGGCTCGTACCAGCTGCCGTGGGAGATCCAGGTCAACGCGGCGTTGCAGAGCTACTCCGGCCCGCAACTGGCGACGCGCTGGAACATCGGCCGGACAACGCGGTACTCGTCGAACTGCCTCGCGCCGTGCGTGCCGGGCGCGCTGGTCATCCCGAACATGACGCCAGCGAATTACATTCTGGACCTGGTCGCTCCCGGAACGCAGTACTACGATCGCCTCAACCAGCTCGATCTCGGCTTCCGGAAGATCTTCCGCGTCGGCCGGTATCAGTTCTCCGGTCAGGCGGATTTCTTCAACTTCCTCAACGCGGGCTACGTGAAGTCGCAGGTGGTGAACTACGACTTCTCGAACCCCGCGAACGTCGACGCGGTTCGCACGATCGGTCCGGAGTTCGGTACGGTGACGGCGACGCTGCAGCCCCGCACGATGCGGCTCGCGATGCAGATGCGGTTCTAGGGCAGGAAAGGCAGGTAGGGCAGGTAGGGCAGGTAGGGCAGGCGGCTCCTACCTGCCGCTCCTCACCTGCCCGACCCGCCTCACCTGCCTCCCGCCTTACCCGGCCCCGCCCCACGACCGACCCGCTAAAATACGCTGCGACCATGTCGTTAGCCGCTGGCTCCAGGCTTGGTCCGTACGAAGTCCTGTCGTTGCTCGGCGCGGGCGGAATGGGCGAGCTGTACCTCGCGCACGACCCGCGGCTGGGGCGTCACGTCGCCATCAAGATTCTTCCCGCGGCCTTTTCGGCGGATCCCGATCGGGTCTGGCGCTTCGAGCGCGAGGCGCGCGCGATCGCGTCGCTGAATCACCCGTTCATCTGCACGATTCACGACATCGGCGAGCACGACGGCCATCGCTATCTGGTGCTCGAGCGGCTGGAAGGCGAGCCGCTCGACCGCCGGCTGGCATCGCGCCCGTTAGCGATGCCGCTGCTGCTCGACCTGGCCGTGCAGATCGCCGATGCGCTCGACGCGGCGCACAAAGCGGGCGTCGTCCATCGTGATTTGAAGCCGGCGAACATCTTCGTCACGAAGCGCGGCGAGGCGAAGCTGCTCGATTTCGGCCTCGCCAAGGTCGCGGATTCGCCGGACAGCAGCGAGCCGAACGCGACGCAGGCGCTGACGGCGGCCGACCTGGCGACGATGGCGGGCCCGCGCGGGGCGACAAGCCTCGGCACCGTGCTCGGCACCGCCGCCTACATGAGCCCCGAGCAGGCGCGCGGCGAACCGGTCGACGCGCAGACCGACCTGTTCTCGTTCGGCGCCGTCCTCTACGAGATGGCCACCGGCAAGCAGGCGTTCGGCGGTAAGACGATGGCGACCTTGTTCGATCAGATCCTGAACAAGCATCCCGAGCCGCTCGCGGCCGTCAATCCCGCAGGCGCCGGGCGAGCTCGCGCAGATCGTCGCCAAGGCGCTCGAGAAAGATCGAGAACTGCGCTACCGCAGCGCCGCAGACATCGGCGCGGACCTGAAGCGGCTGCGTCGCGATCTGTTCACCAGTCCCTCGGCGTCATCTGCCGCGCTGCCTGCGTCGACCGCGGCGGGCGCGCCGGCGGCCGCCAGCGCCCGGCGGCCGTGGATCGCAGCGGGCGTCGTCGCGGTCATCGCCCTGATTGCTGGCGCACTCTATTTCTGGCGGCCTTCCGGTGGCACGGCGCCCGCGTCATCGACGCCGTCGTTCGCCTCGCTGCAGGTGACGCAGCTCACCTCGACCGGCAATGCGTTTCGTCCGGTGGTCAGCCCTGATGGCAAGTACGTCGTCTATCTGCAGGGCGGGCCTGAAGGTGCGAGCCTCTGGCTGCGGCAGATTGCCGCAACAAGCAGCGTGAGGCTCGTCGCGCCCGACGGGGCGCGCTCGCCGGTGGCCGCGACGCATCGGACCCGATGGAACCTTCGTCGATTTCGTCGCGGCGGGCGGCCTGTGGCGCGTGCCGTTTCTCGGCGGCACGCCGAAGCAGATCGTCGAGCGGGCGAACACGCCGGTCGGTTGGTCGCCGGATGGTCAGCGGATGACGTTCGTGCGGCCGAGCGTCTCGGGGCGCGGGCAAGATCTTGTGACGACCGATCGGGACGGCGGCGACGTGCAGACGATCGCGTCCGGCGTGGTGTTCGCGACCGGGATGCCCGGCGGGACCATGTTCTCGCCGGCGTGGTCGCCCGACGGCCGCCGCATCGCGATGTTCGAGCGGAGCGGCGAGGACGTCCGCGACATCGGCGTCCGCGTGTTCGAAGTGGCGAGCGGCCAGTCGCAAGTGATCAGCACGCGCGGCGACGTGCCGCTCGGTCTCGCGTGGTTCGATGACCAGACACTGCTCATCGCGCAGGCGCTCGAAACGGGCACCCCGAGCCAGTTGTGGCGCATCTCGGTGCCCGGCGGCGAACGCACGAAGTTGAGCAACGACGTCAGCCGCTACTCCGAGTTGAGCCTGAGCGCCGACGCGAACACGCTTGTGACGTCGCGACCAGAAACGCGCGTCGACATCTGGGTCGGCGGCGTCAACGGAGCCGGACGCGAGGTGGTTCGAGCCGCGCCGTTCCTGTCTAGTGCGTTCTACTACGCCACTGTCGACTGGGATGGTCCGAGGCTGTTGTTCACGCACACGCTGAACGGCCGCTACGAGATCTTCCGCGTCGATCCCGAGGATGCCGGCAGCGTGCCTCAGCCGATCGTCGCCGGGCGCGAGTCTTCGGTCTCGAACGACGGGACGATCGTGTTTCGTGCAGTCGGCGATCAGGACGGCCTCTGGAAAGTGGGACGCGAGGGAGGGCGGCCGATCGAGCTGGCCAAAGGATCGGTGAGCTATCCCTTCATCTCCGCTGACGGCCGGCGCGTCGTGTTCAGTTCCCGGCTCGGCGGCCCGCAGACGGTATGGCAGGTGCCGACCGACGGCGGGGCCGCCGACGCAGGTGTTAGACCGTGTCGTCGGCATCAACTCGTTCTCGGACATCGCGCCCGATGGCAAATCGGTGATCTTCGCCGCCGGCCGCGACCAGTGGATGATGTGCGAGCTGCCTGCCTGCACAGATCAAAAGGCCGTCGGACCGCTGAGCGGACTCAAGCCCGGCGCTGTCGGAGGGAAACCTCGCTGGGCGGCCGACGGCCGCAGCTTCACCTACCTCGATAGCTTCGATCCGTCGAACAATCTGTGGGTGCAGCGGCTCGACGGGTCGGCTCCTCGCCAGCTCACGCACTTCAGCGACGGCAAGACGATCGGCCACTACGCGTGGTCGCGCGACGGCCGGCAGCTGGCGATGTCGCGCGCGACGCAAAGCAGCGACATCGTCCTGTTCCGGGGGCTGAAGGGCGGCAGGGAGGGCAGGTAGGGCGGAAGGGGAGGCACGGTCGAGTCCTTCGTGTCCTCTCCTGCCTTCCTGCCCCTCCTGCCCCGAATTCACGTAGCATCCCCGCCACGACAGTGCTAGGGTAGACCCTCATTCCGGCGCACATCATACCGTCAGGCCTTATCCGTTCTGAAAAAGGAGAGAGCCCATGCACGGTGCCGCGCGGATCAGAGCCCTAGTCGTCGGCGCGTTCCTCCTCCTGCTGACGCCGGCGGTCGCCAGCGCCCAGAGCGCCATCAGCGGACTTGTGCGTGATACGAGCGGCGCCGTGCTGCCCGGTGTCACCGTCGAAGCGAGCAGCGACGTGCTCATCGAAAAGACGCGCACGGTCGTCACCGATGGCGACGGCCGCTACACGATCGTCGATCTGCGGCCCGGGACTTATCTGGTTGTCTTCACGCTGACCGGCTTCAACACGTTCCGCCGCGAAGCGATCGACCTGCCCACCAACTTCACGATGACGATCAACGCCGACCTGAGGGTCGGCGCGCTCGAGGAGTCGATCACGGTCACCGGCGACGCGCCGGTCGTCGACGTGCAGAGCACGCAGCGGACCACGGTCCTCAACCGCGACCTGCTCGACGCCCTGCCGACGGCGCGCAACTACTCGGGCCTCGCCGCGCTGATGCCGGGCGTGCGGATGTCGAACACCGACGTCGGCGGCAACCAGCAGATGGAACAGATCTACATGACCGTCCACGGCTCGCGGCAGACCGACACCACGGTGCAGGTGGACGGCATGCAGCTGAACAGCCTGATGAGTGACGGCCAGGTGCAGGCCTACTACAGCGATGCGGCGAACGCCGAGGTCAGCTACCAGACGAGCGGCGTCGGCGCCGACGTCTCGGGCGGCGGCGTCCGGATCAACATGATCCCGAAGGAAGGCGGCAACCGCGTCAGCGGGTCGGTCTTCGCCGGCGGCACCAACGGCAAGTGGCAGAGCAACAACGTCACGCAGGAGCTGATCGACCGCGGGCTCGAGAGCGGCGACCGCGTCGACCACATCTCCGACTACACCTTCTCGATCGGCGGTCCGATCCGGAAGGACCGGCTGTGGTACTTCACGACCGCCCGCCGCATCGCCACCAACGAGATCGTCGGCGAGAACTTCTACACGGATGGCCGGCCGGGGATGGAAGATCAGTGGATCTACAACATCCTGTTCCGGCTGACCTACCAGGTGAATCAGAAGACCAAGATCACGTCGTACCTGGATCGCTATCCCAAGCAGAAGAATCACGAGATGGGCGCGCTGACCGATCCGGACACCGCCGCGCGGCGGCGTGAGTGGCAAACACGCGCTCTACTACACGACGCAAATCAAGGCGACGTCGACGATGACCAGCCGTCTGCTGCTCGAGGGCGGATATTCAACCAACGTCGAGTACTACACCGGCCGGTATCAGCCGGGCATCGAGAAATCCGCGGCACCGACGCCTGGTTTACGCAGACTGGCCACGAAGAGCTCGTCGGCTACGGCACCGTGACGCCGTACCGCTACTGGAACGGCATCAACACGCCCGCCAACGGCACCGATCCGCGCAAGCACGTGCTGTCGGCGTCGGCGTCGTACGTCACCGGCACCCACGCCATCAAGACCGGCGTGCAGTGGGGCTTCGGGCCGTACACCACGCGCGGCGACCTGAACGGCGATCTGATTCAGCTCTACCGGAACGGACGGCCCGACTCCGTGCGCGTCTACAACACCCCGCGCCAGGCGCAGGAATACCTCAACGCCGACCTCGGGATCTTCGCGCAGGACTCGTGGCGCATCCACCGCGCGACGCTCAATTACGGCATCCGCTATCGAGTACTTCAACGGCGAGATCTCCGAGCAGGACTCGCCGCCCGGACGCTTCGCGCCGGTCCGGCACTTCGAGAAGGTCGGCTGCATGCCGTGCTGGTCCGACATCACGCCGCGCTTCGGCGTCGCCTACGATCTGTTCGGCAACGCCCGCACCGCGCTCAAGGCGAGCGTCAACAAGTACATGGCCGGCCAGACGCTCGGCTTCGCGCAGCGCTACAACCCGTTCCAGTCGCAGAACGACACGCGGACGTGGAACGACGCTGAACAATGACGACGTCGCGCAGGACATCGAGATCGGCCCGAGCAACAACAACGCCTTCGGGCTGCCGGTGTTCAACTTCAGGCCCGATCCCGGACATCCGCGCGCGAATACGACATCGAGTACAGCGCCGGCATCCAGCACGAGCTGACGCGCGGCATGTCGGTGTCGTTCTCGTGGTTCCACCGCGACACGCACAACCTGCGGCGGACTGACAACGTCCTCGTGGGGCTCACCGACTACACCAAGGTGGACGTCGTCAACCCGCTGAACGGCGAGGTGTTCCCGGTCTACAACCTGTTCGCCAGCAAGCAGGGGCAGGTCGAGCGCTGGGACTACAACTCGACCGACGATAACCTGCGCTACCGGAACTACAACGGCTTCGAGCTCGGGTATCACATGCGGCTCGGCGCCCGCGGGTCGTTTTTTGGCGACTGGACGATGGATAAGTCGCTGACCGCCGATTGCGACAGCGTCGACAACCCCAACACGTTCCGGTTCTGCGATCAGGGCAACTACGACATGCCGTGGCTGCACGAGTTCAAGTTCGGCGGCAGCTACATGCTGCCCTACGACGTCCAGGTGAACGCGGCGCTGCAAAGCTACGCTGGACCGGTGCTGGGCGCCACGTGGAGCATCGGCCGCAACACCGTCTACGCTCCGGACTGCATCGCCCCGTGCACCCCGGGTGCGCGCGTCGTGCCGAACATGACGCCGGCGTCGATCAGCGTCTCGTTGCTGGAACCGGGCAGCTCGTACTACGAGCGGCTCAACCAGTTTGACTTCGGCTTGCGCAAGGTGTTCAGGTTCGGCCGCTATCAGTACTCGGCGCAGATGGATCTGTTCAACTTCCTGAACTCGAGCTTCGTCAAGTCGCAGGTGACGACCTACGGCGCGTCGTACGGGAACGTCACCTCGACGCTCCAGCCGCGCACGCTGCGGCTGGCGGTGCAGATGCGCTTCTAGTCGGTAGTCAGTAGTCGGGAGTCAGTAGTGGCGTGGAGTCGGTCTTTGACTACCGACTCTGACTACCGACTACCGACTATTTGGGTAGGCCGGGTCTTTGCGCGACTCGGCGTGGGGCCGCCCAAAGGAGGGCACTCCGGCGGGCGGCCCTGCATAAGCAATTCAACAGCCCGCCACGAAAGCACGGAACCGATCAAAGCCACGAAGACACGAAAGACACGAAATTCCAGATTTGGGTTTTCGTGTCTTTCGCGATCTCTTTCGTGCTGCGTTTTCGTGGTTTTGCCTTTTTCGTGCCTTCGTGGCGTGATGTCGCTATTCCGCTCTCAGCGCATCCAGCAGCCGTGATGCGATCGCCGCGCGCGTCGCGACGATCGAGGAGATGAGGCCGGTCGCGAAGACTGCGAACAGCATCAGCCAGCCGCTGGCGCCGATCGGCGGGCGTCCGCCGTGCTCGGCGGCGGCGGGAATGGTGGCGATGATCGCGCACATCGCGCCGGCGGCGAGACCGCAGACGAGCAGCAGCGCGCTCTCGGCGACGACGATGACGAAGAGACGGCTGCGGCCGTAGCCGACCGCGCCGAGCAGCGCCAGCTCCCGCCGGCGTTCGAGAACGTTGCGGAGCAGCACCGCCGCGAGGCCGACGGTGCCGAGCAGGAGGCCGAGGCCGCCGAGCGTCTGAAACGTCGACAGGTAGGTGTTCTCGACGCGATGGAACTCGGCGAGCCGATCGGCAGTCCCCACGGCGTCGGCGCCGTAATCGGTCAGTCCGCGCTCGATCGCCTCGGTCACCGCCGCGACCGCGCGCGGCCGGCGCGTCGACGAGCAGCAGCCCATAGCCTTCCTGCTCCGGAAACAGCCGCGAGGAAGTTGGCCTCGGACATCAGCAGCTCGCTCTGGAAGATGCTGTCGGACAGCGCGGCGACCAGGCGCAGCCGGATCGGCCGGCCGCCGCGGTCGACGACGATCTCGTCGCCGATCGACTTGTGGAGGACGTAGGTCATCGAGTTCGCGTCGCCAATCACCGGAACGGCGCCATCGTCCTGTTCGCGCTCGAGTAGAACCCAGGGATTCTCGCGCTCGGCGCCGTCGAGCGTTCCCGCGAACGAGAAGCGGCCCTGCCGGACGAAATCGCGCCTGACGCCGAGGATCTTCGGCTGCCTGCGGCTCGTACAGGTTCAAGCAGCTCGCATCGTCGCCGGGCAGCAGGCGGAAGGGCTCGATCGACGATGTCGCTGCTCTCGTCGAGGCCGAGCTGCGCGCGGCCATCCGCGCTGTTGGGATCGTTGGCGAGCGGCAGCATCGTTTCGACCAGCAGCGGATAACCGCCGGTCCCCGAGTGGCGGTTCGACCAGTCGATCGTGCCGTCGCGGCGGAAGGCGCCGACCGAGATCAGGATGAACGTCGCCGCCGCCATCACCGAGATCGCGAGCACGCTCCGCGCCGGCCGGTAGGACGCGTTGCGCATGCCGAGCCGGGACATCGACCACCAGCCGTGACCCGACAGGATCGTGCGGGGCGGACGCCTCAACCACCATCCGACGGCCGCGAGCGCGGCGGCGAGAAGCAGCGCGCCGGCGCCGAAGAACGCGGCGGCGCTGCCAATCATCTCCGGCCGAACCGAGAATCAGAAGCAGCACCGCCGCAGCAGCGCAATTAAGAATTAGGAATTTGGAATTTAGAATGCCGCGTCGCAGGTTCGGCACGCATTCCCAATTCCGAATTCCTAATTCCAAATTGCGCGTCGTCTCCGATCTCTCCTGCGAGCAGCGCTCGCTCCGAGACTCGCGGAGAGCGCGCGGAGCGTCCACCAGATGCACGCGACCGCCGCGACAATCCCGCCGAGCGCGCCGGCGGCGAGCGACAGGGGAGTCACGTGCAGCGTCAGCGCCGTGGTGCCGACGGCGTCCACCCACCAGGTGCGCAGGCCGGTCATCAGCAGCTGCGCGTAGGCGACCGCGCCGATCGTGCCGATGACGCTGCCGACCACCGCGAGCACCAGGCCTTCGGACGCCGAACAGGCGGCGGACGGCTGGCGTCGAGAACCCGACGGCGCGCAGCAGGCCGACCTCGCGGATGCGCTGCTCGACGCCCAGCTTGAAGAAGAGCGCCGTGAGGATCAGCGCCGAGACGACGAGGAAGAAGCTGAAGTAGGTGAAGTACTCGCCGAAATCAGTGGCGCCCCTCGACGCCCCGAGCGCGTCGGTGCGGACGTCGCGGACGGCGATGCCCAGGGCGATCGGATCGATCTTGCCCTGCAGCGTCTTCACGAAATCCGGCAGTCCCGGGCCCGGATCGATACGGATTGACGTCGCCGCGCCGTAGCGCGATCCCCAGAACGCCCGTCCGAACGATTCGGGAACGAACGCCTTGGGCGCGGTGCGGTACTGGCGCCAGTACGCTTCGTCGACGTCGCGAATGCGTCGAAGATCGATCGGGAAGGGCGGATCCCAGTCGCGCAGGTTTTCGGTGTTGCTGATACCCGGGTAGTAAGGTGCGAAGTCCCGGTCGACCGCGGGGCCGGTCATCGGCAGCACCCTCGCGAGCTCGAACGTCGACGAGCGCGTCACGAGACGGCCGGGATCTTCCCAGACGAAGTAGTCGAGCGTGACGCGGGCCCCCGGCTTGACGCCGAGATCGCGCGCCGCCCACTCGTTGAGCAGGATCGGCGGCAACCCGCTGTCGTTGCTGACCAGGTCCGGGACGATGGTGGTCAGCTCGATTGCAGTGGCGAGCGAGTAGGGAATCGTCCGATCGCCGGCGCGGATGCCGTTGACGAGATACGTCAGGACCGGGGTTGCCGGTAGGGCGACCCTCTTAGGGTCGCCGCTTCCAGTTTCGCGGGCCGCCGCGAGGATCGCCTGCTCGCGCGGCTCGTCGATGAGCGTGCCGTCGGCCTCGATCGACAGCACTGGACCAAGATTCCTGGCGATCAACCCGACGTCGGCGACGCTCGCGTGCCGGCGGACCAGTGTCCTCGAGGCGGCTGCGGCGATCGTCGCCGGCAGCGCCGCGGCTCGACACCAGCAGCGTGTTGACCTGTTCAGACGGTTGTTCGACGCTTACAGCGATCGTCGCGTCGATCTCCTGCCTCAGGCGATCGAGCGGCACGAACGCCGCACGGACGTCACCCTGCTGCGGTTGAAGCGAGAAGTCACCCAGCTCCGACGGCGGCAGCACCGCGCGGACCGTCACGCGGATGGTGCGGCCGACGTCGTCCTTCCGCCCGTGCAGCGACTCCAACGGGATGTCGGACGGACGCTGGACGCGCAGGAGTACGGTGCCCCCCGCAGCCACACCAATCTCGCGGGCGAGCGATTCGCTCAGAAACGCTTCGCGGGCACCCAGCTCCAGCGGTGGCATCGCGGCGGAGCGCCCGTGGAATGTCCAGAAGTCCGGCTCCACGCCGTACACCGTGACGCGTCCGGCCCGTCGTCCCGTTTCCTGGCCGGTTGCGACGGCCGGCAGTGCGATCAGCTGGACCAGCCCGGCGAAGGCGTTGTCGAACTCCGGGTCGGTCCCGATCGCCGCGAGACCACTCGTGAAGAACTGCGTCGACGAGACGGCGAAGTCGGTGTTTCCCAGCCGTTGCAGCACCAGGTCGCGCAGGCTGCCGCGAACCGAGTCGCCGACGAGCAGCGCGCCGCCGAGCACGGTGACGGCCGTTGCCACGCCCAGCACGACGGCGAGGTTCGTGCGCCAGTAGTGGCGGAGGCTGCGGGTCAGGAGTGTCGTGAATGACATCGCCCTACGAGATCCGTTTCAGCGTCCGATCCGTCAGCTCGAAGCGGATCGGGCAGCGCTCGGCGAGCTGCGGGCTGTGCGTCACGATCACCAGGATCGTCTGCTGGCGCTGATGCAGATCGAGCAGCACGGACGCGACGTTGTCGGCCGCGGCGCGATCGAGGTTACCGGTGGGCTCGTCGCAGAGCAGCAGGCGCGGTGTGCGGATCAGTGCCCGCGCAATCGCCACCCGCTGGCGCTCTCCGCCCGACAGGGCCGCGGGGCGATGATCGGCGCGCGGCGCCAGGCCGACCTGCGCGACGAGCTCGCGCGCCCGTGCGACGCTGCCGTCGGTGTTCGTTGCCACCAGCGTCGGAATCAGCACGTTCTCGACGACGGTGCACTGCGGCAGCAGGCAGTGATCCTGGAAGACAAACCCGATCTGCTCGTTGCGGAAGGCGGCGAGCGCCGCCGGCTCGAGCCCGAACGGATTGCGGCCGTCCAGGGCGACCGTGCCGGACGTCGGCGGTTCGAGCGCTCCGAGGATATAGAGCAGCGTGCTCTTGCCGCTGCCCGACGGTCCCATGATGGCCGCCGCATCGCCGGGCTTCAGCGAGAGGTCGACGTTCGACAGCACGGAAAGCGGACCGGCGGGCGTCGGATACTGCTTGGATAGTCTCTGAACTTGGAGCATCAGACTGCGGTGCTCGAGGCGTCGGTGAGCTCGGAGATTCGGCCGTGACTCGAGCCGATTCGTCTGCCGAGTCACCTGTTCGATACGCGGACAGCTTCTCGAGTCGGACCTTTCGATAGTGTAGTGCTGCCGCACGCCCTCCCGCCCGCGGCGTCCGAGCTCCGTCGCGCAGCGAACGGTCGGTCCACAGGCGGCACAGCCCGTCGGCGAGCAGATCGGGATCGTCAGGAGCGACGAGCAGTCCGCCACCGGTCCGCTCCACGATCTCGGCGAGCGCACCGCGCCGCGGTTCGACGACCGGCACCCCGCTCGCCATCGCTTCGAGCAGCGTAAAACCTTTCGGCTCGTCGTAGGTCGCCGGCATCGACATGACGTCGATGCCGCGCAGGAAACGCCACCTTGCCGGCCCGGTCGACCGCGCCGTGATAGACGAAATCGCCCTGCAGCCCCGCCCGCTCGAGAATCCGCTGCACGTCGGCGAGATACGGCTTGTGGGCCGCCGCCAGGTAGCCCGCCGCTTCCAGCCGCATCTGTGCCCGACCCGTCTTGCGCCGTAATCGGACGAACGCGTCGGCCAGGAGGTGAAGCCCCTTCTCGGGCGCGATCCGTCCCAGGAAGCCAATCGTGAACGCCTGTCGCGCTCTGCGCTCTGCGCTCGGCGCTCTGCTCCGCTGCGTCCTCGAAGTCCTGATGTCGATCCCGAGCGGCACGACGGCCATCCGCTCGGCCGGAATCTGCCAGGTATCGCGCATGTACGCGCGCCTCGAATTCGCTGACCGCGATGAAGCGATCGACGTCGCGGCACCTGCGTCGCGGATGAGCTCGAGCGCGCGGGTGCGGTACGGCTCGGTCAGTCCCTCGAGGAACAGCTCTTCGCCCTGCAGCGTGCAGCAGATCGGCGCCTTCAGCGCGTCGGCGAGCGGCCGCGCCAGGCCGATCAGCATCGAGTTGGTGATGGTTGACGACGTCGGGCCGCGGCTCGCTGCCTCACCCACTCGAGCAGCTTGTCGAATTCCTTGCGCAGCACGCCGCCGCGGCCTTCGAGCATCGAGATCGTCAGGCCGCCCAGGAGCTTCGGGTCGGTCGACACCGATCGATCGGCGAACGCCCTGATCAGCCACGGCGCATCGAGCAGCCGATCGACGAAGCGCGGCAGCCGGCGAAACAAGCGCCGAGTGGTGCTGCAGGTAGATGCTGATGCCGCCGAACAGGACTTCGGGGCGTGTGACGTTCGGCTTCGTCGGTACAGCAGCGGCGTGTAGAGCGGGATCAGCGTCACGTCGTGCCCGCGCGCGATCAGCTGCGCGGCGAGCGCGTTGTCGCGCAGGCAGCTGCCGCAGTACATCGAGGCGGCGCCGGCGGTCACCGAGAGGATTCTCATGTCTGCGACGCAGAGACCGCTGAGTACGCAGAGGCTCAGTCTCAAACGCGATCGGAGTGTGCTCGGCCGTCTGCGCCTCTGCGACCTCTGCGTGCTCTGCGTCGTCTACAGGGCCGCGGTCTGGAACGCCCGCGCGCGGAACAGGAACTCGACGATGTTGCCCTTCGTGCGGCTGCAGCCAGTTGAGCTGAATCGTCGGCACCGGGCCGAGGTTCAGCCGGTCGATGTGGACCGCGTCGACCAGCGACCGGCGGAACGCCGGGTCGCAGGTGATCGCGCTGCAGACCAGCGTCGGCCCGATCTTCTCGAGCATCTGCGCCTGCGGGCAATCGACCACCGTGACGAAGGGGAACATGTACTCCTTCTTCGCGATCGCCGCGTCCGGCGACTCGCAGTGCACGACGGTCGGCAGGAGATACTCGGCGCGTCCCTGTCTTGGACACGCGCGGCACGTCGCGGTGCCTTGCGGTCACGTCGGCGACGCCTGGCGCCTTCAGGTCGGCGTCGATCGCGTTCGAGATCGATTCGGCGCTGCCGGGCACCGTGAACGCGGCCAGGCTCGCCTCGGGATCCTCGGGCGGCAGCGGGCGGACGGCGCGCCATCCGTTCGGCGAGGGCCTCGGCGATCTTCCGGCCGTGCCGGCTCGCCCAGATGCCGGAGCAGTTGATGCAGCCGCGGCCGCTGTTGGCGAACACGCTGTCGACCATCACGTCGAGGTACTTCTCCCAGTTGTCCACCTGGTCGTCGCCGATGAGGATCTTCGAGAACCCGGGGCCGTGCGCCTGCACGCGCGGGTTGCCGCGATAGCGCTCGACCGTCGGCGTGCCGCCGAAGATCAGGCTGCGGCCGCAGCCCTCGAGGACCGCGGCGCCGACGTCGCCTTCGCCGGGGTAGATCGAGATCGCCTCGCGCGGGATGCCCGCCGGCGAAGAACGCCTCGGCCATGCGGAACGGCGTCCACGGTTCCTGCGGTCCGGGCTTGAGGACGAGGCCGATCTGCATCGGGATGACCGGCAGCCACAGCGTGTGCACGCCGGGCGAATTCGACGGCAGCACCAGCCCGAGCACCGGGCTCTCCGCCTGAAAGCTGATCGGCACGCCGCGCTCCTCGCCGTAGCCGCGCGTCAGCACGTCGAGGTCGAGGCCGCGGGTGAGCGACTCGAGGATCCGCCGCATCTCGGCGAGCACGAAGGTGTTCTTCTTCATGTTCGCGCGGCACAGCCGCTCGGGGATGCCGGTCGATCCCGACTGCGCGCGGACGAACTCGTCCGGGCGTCTGGCTGCCGTCGCCGAGCGGCAGCTCCGCGTTCGCGTAGAGCTCGCCGGCCTTGCCGACCCGCGCGATCAGCTCCTGCGATCGGGATCTCGCGCAGCACGTCGCGCGCCCGCGACGCCTTGCGCATGTCGCGCTGGATCAGGCCGCCGTTGGCGCGGCTGACCTTGGCGATCGGCTCGCCGGTCTGGAAGTGGACGACCTGGTCGATGTCGAGGCTCTGATACGGCTGGCCCCAGCGAAGAACCGATAACTGCAACATAATGAAGTGGTAAGCATTCTAATAGCTCGGATCGTAAATTCCTATATAGTGCCGGCAGGCCTGCTCATCCATCCATGACGACGTCAGCAGCTTCGGATCGCACTGAAGTTGGCAACTACTTCATTGCCAACTACCCGCCGTTCTCCGTGTGGCGAGGAGGCGGTCGAGACACGACGCCCGGCCGGCCTTGGCGGCGCCGCCGGGCGACGTCCCGCTCGGCCTCTACCTGCACATCCCGTTCTGCCGGAAGCGGTGTCATTTCTGCTACTTCCGGGTCTACACCGACAAGAACGCGTCGGAGGTCCAGGGCTACCTCGACGTGCTCGCCCGCGAGTGGGAGCTGTACAACGACGCAGCCGGCCATCGCCGGCCGGCCGCTCAACTTCGTCTACTTCGGCGGCGGCACGCCGTCCTACATCTCGACCGCGCCAGCTCGAGGGGCTCGTCCGGCGGATGGACGCGGTCAGCTCGTGGCGCTCGGCCGAGGAGATCACCTTCGAGTGCGAGCCGGGAACGCTCACCGAAGAGCAAGCTGCGCGGCCATCCGCAACGTCGGCGTCACCCGGCTCAGCCTCGGCGTCGAGAACTTCGACGATGCGATCCTCGAGGCGAACGGGCGGGCGCACCGGTCCGGCGAAATCGGGCGCGCCTACGAGTACGCGCGGTCGCTCGGCTTTCCGCAGATCAACATCGACCTCATCGCCGGCATGCTCGGCGAGACCGACGAGAACTGGACCGCCTGCGTGCAGCAGACGATCGACATGGCGCCCGACAGCGTGACCATCTACCAGATGGAGCTGCCGTTCAACACGACGATCAGCAAGAACCTGCTGACCGGCGCGGACGCCGTGTCCGAGCCAGGTGGCGGACTGGGCCACCAAGCGCCGCTGGGTGGAGGAGGCGTTCGAGGCGCTGGAAGCGCGCCGGCTACACGATCGGATCGGCGTACACCGCCGTGAAGAGCCCGGCGACGAAGTTCGTCTACCGCGACCGGCTCTGGCAGGGCGCCGACATGGTCGGCCTGGGCGTCGCCTCGTTCGGCCACGTCAACGGCGTGCACATGCAGAACCTCGACACCTTCGAGGCGTACTGCAGCGCCATCGAAGCCGGGACGATCCCCGCTGGCGCGCGCGCTGCGGCCGACGCCGGAAGAGCGGATGATCCGCGAGTTCGTGCTGCAGCTGAAGCTCGGATCGATTCGGCCGTCGTACTTCGCGGCGAAGTACGGCGAGGACGTCGCTGTCGCGCTATCGCGAACAGCTCGCCGAGCTGGCGGCGGAAGGATTTGCTCACGCACCGGCCCCGATCGCGTGACGCTGACCCGCGAAGGGCTGCTGCGCGTCGACAGCCTGCTGCCGCGCTTCTTCAAGCCCGAACACGCGACGGTCAGATATACGTAGCGTGAAATTCAAGATTTAAGATTTCAGATTTAAGATTGGCAATTCTTGATTGGGAACAGCCAACTATCGGCTCACCAATCTGAAATCTTAAATCTGAAATCTTAAATCTCAATTTCATGATCTCCGAGTTCACCTACCGCCGGCGCGTGCAGTTTCCCGAGACCGACGCGTCGGGCATCGTGCACTTCACCAACTTCTTCAAGTACGTCGAGGAGGCCGAGCACGCGATGTGGCGGGCGGCCGGCGTCAGCATCAACCAGCACGATCGCGGCATCGGCTGGCCGCGCGTCGCGGCCTCGTTCGAGTTCAGGAAGCCGCTCCGGTTCGAGGACGAGTTCGACGTCCACATCCGGATGGCCGAGAAGACCGGCAAGACCATCCGCTACGCGGCGACGCTGCGCCGCAACGGCGAAGTGCACGCCGAAGGGTCGCTGACGATCATCTGCGTCCGCCGCGTCGCCGGCGAGCCGATCAAGGCGACCGACATCCCGGCAGATCTGGCCAGCCTGTTCGAGGTCGACCTAGCGTAGTCGTGTTCCTTCGAGTCTTCGCGTTTTCGTGGTTGCCTTGCGTCGTTCCGCGCGTTCGACTAGTACACGCCGACCGTCGTCGTCGACGCGAAGCCCCGGAACGGGCGCACGCCGCTGATGCCGTCCCACGGGTACTGCTCGTACGGCGGCTCGCGCTCGCCTTCGTCGCGCTCCAGGAACCCGGGCACGAAGAATTCCTTCGTCAGCGTCGTCAGCTTGACGCGGCCGGTCTGGCCGTAGTCGACGACCTTGGTCGGGATCGTCGAAGTCGACGACCTCGATCACCGCGCGCGGCTGCGGCGCGTAGTAGGTGATCTTGTAGTTGTTGTGCGGCCCGGATCGGCGAGCTGGCGGCCAGGCCCATCAGCGTGTTGCCGTAGGTCGGCGTCATGTAGGCGCCGTCGAGCAGCTCCTCGTGCGCGAAGCGGTTCCACTGCGGCGTGAACTCCGTGCCGCCCGAGAAGATGCCCGTGATGCCCATCTTGCCGGATCGTCGTGCCCATCGATTCCAGCCGCAGCGCGAGCGACTCGAGCAGCTTCGGCGTGGTGAACATGCACCGGATGTCGTGGCCGGCCTGGAGGATGGTGACCGCCTGGTCGATGACGTGCTCCTTGTAGGCCTCGAGGTGCTCGCTCCAGCCCTTCTTGATCAGCTTGATGACCCAGCGCGGATCGAGGTCGACGCAGAAGCAGATGCCGCCGCGATACTGCGCGAGGTGCTCGACCGCCAGCCGCAGCCGGCGCGGACCCGACGGCCCGAGCATCAGCCAGTTCGAGCCGCGCGGAAAGTACTCGTCGGGCAGCGTGTCGCTGAACAGCTCGTAGTCGGTGCGGAAATCCTCGAACGCGACGCGCGTCTTCGGAATGCCGGTCGTGCCGCCGGTCTCGAAGACGAAGACCGGCTTGCCGGCCAGGCCCTTCGGGATCCAGCGCTGGACCGGGCCGCCGCGCAGCCACTCGTCCTCGAACGCGCCGAGCTTGCCGAGGTCGCTGAAGCCGCCGATCTCGCGCCGGGGATCCCATCCGAGCTTCTTCGCGTACTCGAGCCAGAACGGGCAGCCGGTCGCCGGATCGAAGTGCCAGCTGACGATGTCGCGGACGTGCGCGTCGAGCGCCGTGCGCGCCGCGGCCGGATCGGAAAGAATGGGTGCGCCTGTCGTCATGAGGTCATGAGGGCGGCAGTATATCCGGACGCTCTTGCGCGGCCGCCGACGCCGCCGTGCTGCTCGCGGCTAACGTTCCGTATACGCGTCTGATGACCATCGCTATGCGTCGCCGCCGCTCTCGTGGCCGTGTTCTACGTGCTGCACCAGGACATCTGGTTCTGGCGCGAGGCGCGGCCGCTCGTCTTCGGGTTCCTGCCGATCGGCCTGTTCTATCACGCCGCGTACACGGTCGGTTGCGCCCTGCTGCTCTGGCTGCTGGTCAGGACGACCTGGCCCGGCCACCTGGATCCGTCGAGCCGAACGAATGATCCCGGCCGCCGTCGTCTTCGCCTATCTGGCGATTGCTCTGTACATCGGCATCTTCGCGTTCCGCTCGTCGCGCGGGCGCGCCGACGCCGAGGACTACTTCCTCGCGGGCCGATCGCTCGGTCCCGCCGTGTTCCTGCTGTCGCTGTTCGGCGCCAACATGACGGCGTTCTCGATCCTCGGCGCGTCGGGCCACGCGTTCGCCAACGGCATCATCACCTTCGGCCTGATGGCGTCGTCGTCGGCGCTGGTGATTCCGGTCTGCCTGCTGGTGATCGGCACGCGCCTGTGGGCGCTCGGCCGCCGCCACGGGTTCATGACGCCGGTGCAGATGTTCCGCGACCGGTGGGAGTGCGGCCACATCGGCACGGTGATCTTCGCCGTGCAGGCGGTGCTGCTGGTGCCGTACATCATCATCGCGGTGATGGGCGGCGGCACGACGCTCGCCGCGGTGAGCGGCGGCGCCATCCCGTTCTGGCTGGGCGGCGCGATCGTCTCGCTGGTCGTGATGGGCTACGTCTTCTTCGGCGGGATGCGCGGCACGGCCTGGGTGAACACCCTCCAGACGGTGCTGTTCCTGCTGTTCGGCACCATCGCGGTCGTCGTGATCGGCGCCGGGCATGGGCGGGTTCAGCGCCGCGATGGAGTCGCTCGCCGGGTCGCCGTCGACGGCGCCGCTCCTGACGCGCGAGCGCGTTTCGCCGCTGTACTTCTTCAGCTACACGTTCATCCCGCTCTCCTCGATCGCGTTTCCGCACATCGGCATCTTCTGCCTGACCGCGCGCCGGCTCGGGCCACTTCCGGAAGACCGTCATCCTCTATCCGCTGTGCATGCTGGCGATCTGGCTGCCGTCGGTGTTTCTCGGGCTCGCCGCGAACGCCGCGCACGACGTGCCGGCGATCGAGGCGAAGCTCGAGGCGCGCGCCGAGCTGGCGGCCGGCGGGGCCGACGCTCGCGCCGGCCGAGCGCGACCGGCTGCGGGTCCAGCGCCGGCGGCGACGACGTGATTCTGCGGCTGGTGGACGGCTACGCGCCGGTGTGGCTGGCGGCGATCCTCGGCGCGTGCGTGATGGCGGCGGTGATGGCGAGCGATTCGCAGATCCTGGCGCTGTCCACGATGTTTACCGAAGACGTGTTCGCGTTCTACGGGGGCAAGGCGCGGTTCGGCCAGGCCGTCCAGGTGACGACCGGCCGCATCTTCGTCGTGCTGATCACGATCGTCGCCTACGCGATCGCCATGCGGATGCCGCAGTCGATCTTCGACATCGCGACGCAGTACGCGTTCGCCGGCTACTCGGCGCTGTCGCCGCTGCTGGTCGCGGCGATCTTCTGGAAGGGCAGCACGAAGTGGGGCGCGCTGGCGAGCACGCTCTGGACGGCCGCCGCGGTCGTCGGCGGTGGCCGTCATCCAGCAGTCGATCCCGGCGCCGCCGCCCGGCAGCGCCGTGCCCGTGTGGTCCGCGTTCGGCGCCGACATCATCACCCGCGCCCCGCAGGGCGCGCTGGTGCTCGGCTTCCTGCCGGTCGTGCCGATGACGATCGTCTCGGCGCTGCTGATGTGGATGGTCTCGCTGATGACGGCGCACGCCAAGCCGAGCGCCGCGACGATGGCGCGGTACTTCTGAGTGGTGTCGTTCACGCTTCTCGGTTCTCGCTTCTCAGTTCGTGTTCAGGTTCGGTTCGAGGTTCGAGGTTCGACGTTCGGGGTTCTGAGTTCGCGGATTGCGTTCGTACGACTGCGAACTCCGAACTCCGAACTCCGAACCGGAACTCTGAACCGAACTTGAACACCGAACCGAGAACCGTGAACGTGAAGTGCGTTCAGGTTCTACTCAGGCAACGCCTCGCCCTTCGGCTCCGGCAGCCAGCGGCTGACGATGAGTCCCATCAGGTACACGAACAGGCCGACCAGCGCCGCGGCGGATAGGCGAGGCGCGTCGGCGGCGTTGCGCCGGGCATCACGTTCGTCAGCTGCGTCGTCACGAACGCGAAGCCGGTGCCCATCATGCGGCCGCCGATGTTGGCGGCGAACCCCTCGCCGGTGCCGCGCAGGTGGGTCGGATAGACGCGCGGCAGGTAATTCCCCCAGAACGAGAACTGCGCGACGGTGAACAAGCCGGCGAGGAACATGCCCCACTGCGTCAGCTGCAGGCTGTGCGTGCCCGCGTACTAGAAGACCAGCGGCAGCACGATCAAGCCGGGGATCTGGAAGACGCGCAGCAGCCGCCGCCGCGAGACGATGCGGATCGCGAGGAACGCGAGCACGAAGCGGCCGACCAGGCCGCCGACTTCCTGGTACGCCTGGACCGCGCTCGCGGTCTGCTGCTGCTGCGGCACCGGCAGCGTCCGCACTTCCGGCAAGGCCCGGCACGATGCGCGGCATCTGCTGGATGGCGCCGAACGCCGCGCCGTACGCGCACGCGAACAGGATCGTCGTCACGATCGTCGTCCGGCGCAGCTCCGGGCGTGAAGATCGCGGCAAGGCTCGGACGCTTGAGCGTGCCCGCCGCCTTCTTCTCGCGCCACGCCGGCGACTCCGGCAGGAACGGCCGGATGATGATCAGCGGCAGCGCCGGGATCACGCCCGACATCAGCGTGTAGCGCCACGCCGAATGCGATCCCGTGAATCGCCGGCAGGCTGTCGCCGTAGGTCACGGCCGCCGCGTACGCGGCGGTGACCATGATGCCGCCGATCGACGAGAACGCCTGCGTATAACCGAGCGCGGACTCGCGCTGCTTCGGATTCTCGAACAGCTCCGCGATCCAGGCCACGGCCGCCACGAACTCGACGAACACGCCGATGTAGGTCGTCGAGCGCAGCACGAGCAGCATCGTGACGCTGGTCGAGAATCCCGCGGCCAGCGCCGAGAACGCGTAGAGCAGGATGCTCCACACCAGCACGCGCCGCCGTCCGAAGCGGTCGGTGAGATAGCCGCCCAGCAGCCCGAACGCGCCGCCGACCAGCGCCGGCACCCAGAAGAACAGGCCGACCCAGTAGTTGAACTCCGGCGTGCCCGGTTTCGCGCCCGTCAGCTCGCCGATGGCCGGCCCGACGACGAGCGGCGCCATGAGGACTTCGTAGATGTCGAAGGCGAAGCCGAGCGACGCGATGGCGCAGATCAGCCACTGAATGGGAGTGAGACGGGGAAGAGGCATAGGGATGAGTGGCGGTAAGTATATCGACTCGGGGCTGGGGACTGGAGGCTGGGGGCTGGCCAGGGCCTGAAAGGCCTGCACTACACGACCCAAAGTAGTGCGGACCCTTCAGGTCCGCCCTACTGTTCGCGCGCGAGATTCCGGCAGCTGGCTGATGAATGCCGCTGGCACGTTCTCCGCGGTCGATAGGACAGCAACTGAAGCTCGATCGCCCGTGGATCGTTGGGCGAGCATCGATGGCGCACCTGCCAGTACGCGCGGCCGTGCGCGAGGGCGACGGTGTTCAGCAGTTCCATGATGGCGATCGGACCGGTCTGGACCTCGAAGAACGGCGCGCGATCTGGCGCCAGCGTATCGGTCCCGCCAGCGACGGTTCCAGTCATCAAGGTCTCGACATCCGACAGCGCTTTACTGAGGTTGGTTTCCGGCCAGTCGACCGCGCCGACGACCTGGTTCAGCAGGTGTTTCGGCGTCGACCCAGAGCGCCCCAGGGCCGGACGACCGGCACGCCGTGGACGTCGATCCATCGATAGCGCGGGTCGATCGCGACGATCGTATCCAGCGCCTCCCGGACAGTCTTTCCCGCGAGGGAGATTCTTCGGCGCGACGCGATTTCCGCCCGCCGTTGCTCGGTCATCGGGACCAGCAGACGTTCGACCTCGGGCGCCGCTTCGAATCCCACGACGACATCGGCAGCGTGGCCGACGCCGATGACCGCCTGATCCGACCAGTCCTTGATCGGCGGTGCAAATACGAAAGGTCCGCCGTTCGGTTGTGGCGCGACGACGCGGTCAAGCACTGAATCGGCCTGATTGGCTTGACCGCTCAGGGCTCCGATGATCCGAGCCCCACCAGCAATGAGATGAGCGCCAGCTTCATTGCGCCTACTGCGCAAGGCGGACCTTCAGGTCCGCCAGCACCCTACGACGTCAGCATAAAGCACCCTACGGCGTAAGCCTCAAAGCACTCTACAGCGTCAGCTCAAAGCACCCTACAGCGTAAGACACCGAGCACTTGCGGCGTCAGTCGTCGAGCCCCTATTTCTTCGAAAGATACGTTTTCGTCTCCTGTCCGACGATGTCGACCAGATTGCCGATCGCGAGATTGGCGTCGATGAGGTGGAGACCCCAGTTCGCCTGGATGTTTGGGGCGACGCCGAGATCGCCGCTGATGTCGTCGGCGCGCGGGTCGGACGGGTTGCCGTGGACGGTCACCTCGAGGAACGTCGCGTTCTCGTTCGTGCTGCACTGCGCGGTGAGCAGACCAGGCACGCTGACGTACGGACGTTTCGACTTTCTTTTCCGGCGTGACCCACGGCGTCTGGCCGGCGCCGAACCGACGATCGTTCGGCCTCCTGCGGAGAGATACGCGTGCAGCTGACCGCTGCCGCCGCCGAGCGCCGCGGGGTTCGTGCAGATGGCGACCTGATCGGCCGACGGCGCGCGGCCGAACAGCGTGTTGGCCGGCGGCGGAATCGTCGATCGGAACGACGCGAACGAGATGACGCAGCCGGTCTGCGCGTTGCTCTTGCACACCGGGATGTTCTTGAACGTGCCACCGACGTCGCGGCCCTTCGGTACCGTGAAGGTCGCGCCCATCAGGATCGCCGACACCATCCGGGACTGGACCGGCTTGCCGTCGATCTCCTGGCGGATCAGCTCGGCAAGGACGAATGAACCCTGCGAATGGCCAACCAGCACCACGCCGCGGCCCTGATTGTCGTGCTCCAGGTAGTAATTCCAGGCATTCAGCACATCGTCGTACGCGACCCCGCGGTCGAGCGCCGGCGCGCCCTTGGCCATCATCGCGCTCAGGCCGGCGAGCGTGACCTGCCGGTAGAGCGGCGCGAACGGCCGGCACTTCGACGCGAAGCGCGCGAACTGCGTCGCGACGACGTTCAGTTCCGCGGGATCGGCGGTCATGTCGCTGTTGACGCCGGTGTCGGTCGACACGGTCGGGTAGACGTAGAAACAGTCAATCGGCGCTTTCGGATCCGCCGCCCACGCCTCGCGCGTGAACGTCCCATCCGGCGCGATGACCGTCGTCGTCAGATCGATCGCGCAGGCGTCCTGCCGGCCTGGCCGGCACAGCCAGGTCTTGGCGTCGCTGTAATCGATTTTCTCGGTGGACGCGGGCGCGGGAGGGGGCGCAGGCACTGCGCCTGGGCCGCCGCGCCGTCGGCATAGAGCAGGGAGGCGGAAGCGATGACGGCGAAGATCAGTCTCTTCACGTGCGGCTCCTTGTCGACCATCAGCATAAGCGAATCGATTTCAGGGTCGGTGTGCAGAAGTTGAGGCCACGGAGGCGGCGGCGAACTGGCAGAATCTGCGTACGGCTTTACGGCCGCACACGAAATACGGCGTGATTCCGCATCGGTCTGCTGGTTGCAGCGAGCGTGCGGCATGCTGGTGGACGATGCCCGGCTCAATCAGGTGACGGGAAGCATCCTCGGCGGCGCTATCGAGGTCCACCGAGTGATCGGACCGGGGCTGCTCGAGTCGCCGTACATGCCATGCCTCGAGTACGAGCTCACGGAGCGCGGCCTTTCGTACGTCCGGCAGCAGCCGATTGCGCTTACCTACAAGACCTTCGGCTGGACGCGGTCTACAAGCTGGATCTGATCGTCGAGGACACGGTGATCGTCGAAGTGAAGTGCGTCGAGACGCTCGCACCTGTCCACAAGGCGCAGCTGCTCACGTACATGCGGCTGGCGAACAAGCCCGCCGGACTGCTGATCAACTTCAACGTCGCGCGGCTGATGGATGGCGTCAAGCGGCTGCTGAACACGTACTGACTGGCACGGAGATCCACGGAGCAGACGGTTCAACACGGAGACACGGGGACACGGGGAACACGGAGATTCGCGTGCGACCGCCCCGCGTAGCGGGGCGCTGAGGACAAGAGAGCCCGAGAAAACACAAGCCACGGAATCCATCGGTTTGTATTTTTCTCGGGCTCTTTTGTCGTCAGCATGCGGCTGGCGTTGCCGGCCGCTGGTCGCACGCTCGCGGTCTTCTCCGTGCGTCTCCGTGGCTCCGCGGCTCCGTGTTGAACCGTCTGCCTCCGCTGGCCAGCGAAGGCAGCTCCGTTCACGGCGCGGATGTGTACTTCGCGACGATCTTCTTCGCGACCGGCAGGCTCACGTCGCACTGCGGATCGTCGATGCGGCACTTGGCGACGCTCAGGCCGCAGCCGCACGTGCAGTTCTCGCTGTTGAGCGCCTGCAGCACCTCGGCCTTGCGCTCGGGCGGGATGCGCGACAGGTCGACGCCGGGGACGTCCTTGATCTGCGCGACGCCTTCTGCGCTCAGGCGGGCGGGGTCGTCGACGCGCTCGACGCGCGCGCGCAGGCTCATGCCGGCCAGGGCGCGCGTGACGCCCTCGGTCTGCTCCGGTTGCAGGAGGCCGACGCGCTTGTAGGCGATCTGTCCGTCGGGATCGAGCACGAACGTCGTCGGCAGCGCGTTGATGCCGGTGAACCGCTTGTACAGCTCGGGGCTGGTCATCGCGATCGGGTAGTTGATCTTCTTCGTCGGCCGCGAACCGCTTGACCAGCTCGGGCGAAATCTCGTCCTCGGAGATCCCGACCACGACGAGCCGGTCGCGGTACTTGTTCTGCAGCGCGATGAGGTCCGGGAATTTCCGCGAGGCAGGGCGGGCACCACGTCGCCCAGAAGTTCACGAGCACGACCTTGCCCTTCCAGTCGGCGGACGAGAGCGTGCGGCCGTCGAGGTCGGTGAGGGTGAACGGTTCGACGGCGATCGGGTCGCGCAGCAGCTGGACGACGACCGAATCGTCGGTGCCGTCCGACCGGCCCCGAGCCGTCCCTGCCGGCGGGATGCTGCGGCTGTCGCAGGCCGCGAGAGCAGGCGAGGAGCACGACGAGCGCGGCCGGTCCGACTCGAGCGGTGTGATGTCAGTGAAGTAAGGCACACGCAATGGTATCAGGGAAGCCTCCGCCCGGAGCGCGAGGCGGCCGTCGAGGTTCCGCGATAGAATCGCGCCTCATGAACCGATTTGCCGCGTTGCTGACGGCGGCTGCGCTGGCGGTGCTGCCGGCTCTGGCTTCTGCTCAGGCGGCGCCCACCTATCAGAGGACGGCTGTCGCCGGTGCCGGTCGCCGCGGCGTCGCCCACTGTCACCGGCGTCGGATCGGTCACGGCGACGCTGTCGGGCACGAAGCTGACCATCGCCGGCACATTCGAGGGGCTGGCATCGCCGGCGACGTTCGCGAAGCTGCATCGCGCGCCGAAAGGGATTCGCGGACCGGCGGTGTTCGACCTCACCGTCACGCCGGGCACGAGCGGCAAGATCAGCGGATCATTCGATCTCACGCCGGCGCAAGTCGAGGACCTCGGCCGTGAGCGGTTCTACGTCCAGCTGCACAGCGAGAAGGCGCCTGACGGGAATTTGTGGGGCTGGCTGCTGGTTCAGGAGACCAAACGATGAAGACCGGATTCGGTCTTTGCGTCTTCGGCTCCCTCGCGCGTCCTCGCGTCGTGTTCGCAGCTGGCTCAACAGCCGTCGGGCGCGCCGGTCTACACCGCGGCACAAGCCGCCGCCGGGCCGCGCCGCCTACGAGGCGAGCTGCGCCAGCTGTCACGTCGCCGATCTGGGCGGCAGAAACGAAGCGCCGCAGCTCGCCGGCGCCGACTTCATGAACGTCTGGCGCACGCAGGGCGTCGACGCGCTCTTCGGGTTCATTCGCTCGACGATGCCGCCCGGCGGCGCGCGGCTCTCCGACGATCAGTATCTCGCCGATCGTCGCCTACATCCTGCAGTCCAACGGCGCGGCTGCCGGCGCGCAGCCGCTGACCGCGTCGACCAACGTGCCGATCGGCTCGATTGCGACCGGTCAGCGTCCGTCGGCGCAGGCGCAGGCGCAGGCCGCGCAGCCGGCCGACGCAGGCCGCGGCGCTGGACGTGGCGCCGCCAGGGCGGTCCCGCCGGTGGCCAAGGCCAGGCACCCGCTGGCCGCGGCGCGGGCGGGCGGCCGCGGCGGGCTCGACGCCGATGGCAATCCGATCCCCGCCGGACGCGGCGGCGCGGCGCCCACCGCCGCGCGGGCTGACCGTGCAGGGCGAGGTGAAGAACTACGTGCCGGTCACCGACGAGATGCTGCGCAATCCGCCGCCGGGCGACTGGCTGATGGCGCGGCGGAACTACTCAGGCGTGGAGCTACAGCCCGCTCAACGAGATCACGCGCGACAACGTGAAGGATCTGCGGCTCGCCTGGGTGTGGGCGATCAACGACGACGCCGGCGCGAACCAGAACATGCCGATCGTGCACAACGGCACGATGTACCTCGTGCACCCCGGCAACATCGTCCAGGCGCTCGACGCCGCGACCGGCGATCTGATCTGGGAGCACGAGGTCGGGCCGATGAACCAGATCGGCATGGGCTCGATGCGCAACTTCGCGATCTACCAGGACAAGATCATCCTGGCGACGACCGATGCGCGGCTCGTGGCGCTCGACGCGCGCAACGGCAAACTCGTCTGGACGACGGTGATCGCGGACCGCACGCTCGGCTACTCGAACACGAGCGGGCCGATCGTCGCGCGCGGCAAGGTGATCCAGGGCCTGCAGGGGTGCACGCCGCTTCGGCCCCGATCGCTGCTTCATCAGCGCCTACGACGCCGAGACCGGCAAGCTCGCGTGGAAGTTCAACACCATCGCGCACGCCGGCGAGCCGGGCGGCGATACGTGGGGCAAGCTCACCGACAACTTCCGCAAGGGCGGCGAGACCTGGATCGCCGGCAGCTACGATCCCGATCTGAACCTCACCTACTGGGGCATCGCGCAGGCGAAGCCGTGGATGCCGGCGAGCCGCGGCACCACGGTCTTCGACGCGGCGCTCTACGCGGCGTCGACCGTCGCGCTGAACGTCGACGACGGCAAGCTGGCGTGGCACTACCAGCATGCGCCCGGCGAGTCGCTCGACCTCGACGAGGTGTACGAGCGCGTGCTCGTCGACGCGGCGGGCAGAAGATGCTGTTCACGATCGGCAAGGCCGGCATCCTGTGGAAGCTGGATCGCACGCAACGGGCGGTTCCTCGGCTACAAGGAAACGGTCTTCCAGAACGTCTTCGATCGGATCGATCCGAAGACCGGCGTGCCGACCTATCGCGCCGACATCATCGAGCAGCAGGCCGAGCAGTGGATCCAGTCGTGCCCGAGCACCGAGGGCGGGCACAACTGGCAGGCGATGAGCTACCACCAGCCGACCAACGCGCTGATCATCCCGCTCAGCCAGTCGTGCATGGAGATGTGCGGCCGGAAGATCGAGTTCCGCGACGGCGCCGGCGGCACCGCCGCCGACCGGCGCTTCTTCGAGATGCCGGGCTCGAACGGCAACGTCGGCAAGCTCGCCGCGTACGACGTCGTGTCGATGAAGGAGCTGTGGAGCTACCAGCAGCGCGCGGCGTTCCTCACGGCGGTGCTGTCGACGGCCGGCGGCGTCGCGTTTGTCGGCGATCTCGATCGCCACTTCCGCGCGTTCGACGCGAAGACCGGGCAGATTCTCTGGGACACGCGGCTCGCGCACGTCGGTGCAGGGCTTCCCGGTGTCGTTCGCCGTGAACGGCAAGCAGTACATCGCGGTGACGACCGGGCTCGGCGGCGGCAGCCCGCGGCAGGTGCCGCGCGCGATCTCGCCGGAGATCCGGCACCCGAACTACGGGCACGCGATCTACGTGTTCGAACTGCCCAAGAAATAGCGACGAGGACGCAGAGGGAGCAGAGGACGCAGAGGCAGCAGAGGACGCAGAGCGCAGAGGACGCTATGTCCGCGGCTTGCGTTTGGTTGGCCGCCGGCCTTCGTGCGTGGTCGCAATCCGCGACAAGACCTCCTCGTGCAGGACTCGCATGTGCGGAGGGTTTCGTCGTTCATCTCGCGCATCTCCGTCGCAGGGCTTCGACTCTCCGTATCCGCCTCTCGCGTTCGCCAACTCTCCGTGGATGCCGTCCAACTCTCCGTGGATGCCGTCCAACTCTCCGTCGATGCCGCAACTCTTCGCGAATCTCCTTGCGCAGCGCCTCCGCCGTCGTCTGCAACTCGCCGCGAAATTCACCTCGCACACCGATGATTTCCTGTCGCGTACCGGCGATTTCCTGTCGTAGACCGGCGATGTCCTGTCGGACTGCAGAAAATTCCACCCCGCATCTCCTCGCGGAGTTGCACGATCTGCAACTCGACACCTGCCATCCGCGCCGGGAGGGCCTCCAGATCCCGCACGTTTTGCTCCAGAAGGGCCACGCGTTCGGTCAGGTTCGGCTCGGGCATCCTTGAGACCGACCGCTGACCTGCGAACGCCGTGCCTGTTAGGGGACGACGGTAGCATCGTCAACCAAAACCGTGCAATCGTTGTCACGCCGCGTTTGGTTGTCGGACCTTCAGGACCCCGTTGTAAGGCGGACACTTTTAAGTCCGCCTTCGCATGCGAACCCAGAACGGTCCCGTCCGCGTCTAAATGCAACCCGCGAAGACTCGAAGGAGACGATCGATGAAAACACTTGCAGTTGCTCTGTTGGTCCTCGCCCCGGCTTGGCGCTCGCGCAGCAGGCGCCGGCGCAGGTCACGTTCTACGGCGCTCCGAACGCCGCGATCTCGAGCGGCGTCGTCATCCCGCCCAACAAGGCGTTCGTCTGGACGAGCGGCACGACGCCCGGCGTGGCCGACGCGAACGCCAAGCCGGGCACGCGCGAGCGGTTCGGCGACACGCGCGCGCAGGCCACCAGCATCCTGAAGAACATCGCCGGACAGCTCGAGAAACAGGGGCTGACGATGAAGGACGTCGTCTACCTGCGCGCCTACCTGGTGCCGGATTCGACGAAAGGCAACCGCATCGACATGGAGGGATGGAGCGCCGCGTACGGTGAAGTGTTCGGCACGGCGGCCAATCCGACCAAGCCGGCGCGGTCCACCGTCGGCGTGGTCGCGCTGGTCAACGCCGACTGGCTGATTGAAATCGAAGCGTTTGCCGTGTTCCCCAAGTAGCTCTATGTTCATGAGGCCCATGACCCATATCTTTCTGCCGCGCCTTCATCGTCGCAATTGTTCGTCTTCGGTCTCGCTCGGATCGCCGCCGCGCAAACTACCGCCACACTGTCTGGTTCGATCGTCGATGCGTCCGGAGCCGCTGCTGCCCGGCGTGCAGATCACCGTGCGGCAGCGGACGACCGGCTTCACCCGCAGCACGATCACCGCCGCGGACGGCCGCTTCGTCGTCGCCGGCATTTCCGCCGGACCGTACGAGCTTCGCGCCGAGCTGTCGGGGTTCCGTCCGGCATCGCGCGCCGACATCGTCGTGACCGTCGGCGAGGCGCTGACGCTGCCGTCCGATCCCGCTCGAACTCGGAGGCGTGCAGGAGGCCGTGACCGTGACGAGCTCGGTGTCGCCGCGTCAACACGCAGACCTCGGAGTTGAGCTACCTCGTCAGCGAGCAGGCGGTTGCCACGCTGCCGCTGAACGGCCGCAATTACACCGACCTGACGCTGCTGCAGCCCGGGGTGATCGCCTATCCGTCGCGCGACGGCGGGTCGGTCGTCGCACACGGTCTCGGGATGAGCATCAACGGGCAGGACTACCGCTCGAACGTCTACCTGCTCGACGGCACGCTGCTCAACGACTTCACCAACGGGCCGGCCGGCAGCGCCGCGGGGACGACGCTCGGCATCGAATCGATCCAGGAGTTCCGCGTCGAGGCGAACGCCTACCCCGCGGAGTTCGGCCGCAACTTCGGCGGCCAGATCAACGTCATCACCAAGTCGGGCACCAACACGCTGCGCGGCAGCGCCTACGAGTTCCATCCGCAACGACGCGCTCGACGCCGCGAACTACTTCGACGTCGCCGGCAAGCCCGACTTCACCCGCAATCAGTTCGGCGGCGCGGTCGGCGGCCCGCTGGCGCAGGATCGGCTGTTCTACTTCGTCGGCTACGAGGCGCTGCGCGAAAACCTCGGCAAGACGATCTCGAGCTTCGTGCCGGACGACAACGCCCGGCTCGGCGTGCTGCCGGACGGCCCGGTGACGATCGCCGACGCCGTCCGGCCGTACCTGAACGCGATTCCGCGCGCCAACGGTGCCGTCGATCGGATCCGGGCTCGCGACGCACACCTTCAACTTCGAGCAGACGCGTCGATCAGGACTTCTTCCTGGCGCGCCTGGACCATCAGCTCGGGCACCGCGCACCAGTTCTTCGCGCCGCTACACCTACGACGACGTGCAGCAGTGGCTGCCGACCGACTACCCGCAGTTCCCGCGCTCGTTCATCTCCACGAATCAGTTCGCGACCTTCGAGTACCGCAACGTGTTCTCGTCGCGGACGCTGCAGACGGCGCGCTTCGGCTACAGCCGGACGCGGATCGGCCAGAACGTCGAGGCGAACCTGACGCCCGCGCTGCCGCCGTTCGTCAGCGGCCGCGAGCTGGTCGGCGACATCGACGTCGGCGGCATGCAGCGGTTCGGTCCGCAGAGCTCGGCCAACCTGCGGCTGGCGCAGGACGTCTACAGCGGCCAGTACGACCTGACGCACACGCGCGGCGCGGCACCTGATCAAGGCGGGCTTCGTCGCCGAGCACTACCACGACTTCATGACGAACCCGACGTTCAGCCTCGGCATCTACACGTTCGCCAACGTGCGCGGCATTTCTCGAGAACCGCGCGACGCGCTTCGTCGGGCTCGGTCCGACCGGCGACATCAACCGCGACTGGCCGTGGACGTTCTACGCCGCCTACGCCCAGGACCAGCTGCAGCTGACGCGGAACGCTCTCGATCAACGGCGGGCTGCGCTACGAGGGGACGACGATGCCGATCGATCAGGGCGGCCGCGACTCCGCGCTTGATCAACCTGACCGATCCGGCGCCGACGGTCGGCGTCCTCTACCAGAATCCGTCGACCGTTCAACCTGTCGCCGCGCGTCGGCGCGGCGTGGGACGTGTTCGGCGACGGCCTGACGTCGGTGCGCGGCGGCTACGGGCTGTACTTCAACACCAACAACCAGCAGAACCTGATCGTCACGGTGACCAATCCGCCGGCGACGCCGCGCTTCGTCATCGCCAACCCGACGTTCCCGAGTCCGCCGTTCGAGCGCGGCGTCGGCAACACGATCCGTCCGGTGGAGTGGGAGCTGGACGCGCCGCGGCTGCACATGTGGAACGTCAGCGTGCAGCGCTCGCTGCCGGCCAGCCTGATCGCGACGGTCGGCTATGCCGGCTCGCGCGGCAAGCACCTGTTCCGCAACACCGACGTCAACATCCCGACGCCGACGACGACGGCCGACGGCCGCTGTTCTTCGCCGCCGGCCTGCCGCGCCCGAACCGCAACTTCGGGACGATCGAGCTGAAGAGCAGCGACGGCGACAGCTGGTACAAGGCGCTGGTCGTCGAGCTCCGGCGCACCTGGCGGCAGGGCTTCTCGGTGCAGTCGTCGTACACGCTGTCGAGCACCGAGGACACGACGCAGGCGTCGACGTTCTTCTCGGACGCGACCAACGGCACGACGGTCGCCTTTCCCGAGTTCGATCCCGACTACAACCGGGGCCCGGCCGACTGGGACGCGCGCCACAACTGGGTGCTGAACGTCGTCTGGGATATTCCGTACGCGCGCGGCAAGACCGGCGTGGCCGGCGCGCTGCTCGACGACTGGCAGGTGAGCGGGATCAGCACGATGCGCAGCGGCCAGCCGTTGACGGTCTTCGTCCAGAACAACTGGTCGCGATCGCAGTGGTCGCCGTCGATCGCGCCGTCGACCGGCCTGGATCGCCCGGACCTGGCGCCGGGCCGGACCGCCGACAGCGCGGTGCTCGGCCGGCCGGATCAGTGGTTCGATCCGACCGCGTTCGCGCTGCAGCCGCAGGGGACGCTCGGCAACAGCCAGCGCGGCCAGTTCCGCGGCCCGGACTCTGCGCACGGTGGATGTCGCGGCGGTCAAGCGGGTCGCGCTGCGGGGCAGCACGCGGCTCGACCTGCGTCTCGAGGTGTTCAACCTCTTCAACCGGGCGAATTTCGGCAACCCGACGCTCATCGCTTTCGCCGGCGCCGCGGCCGGCGAGGCGCCGCTGGCGAGCTTTGGCCGGATCAGGTCGACGGTCACATCGGCCCGCCAGATGCAGCTCGGCGCGCGGGTCTCGTTCTAGGGATCTAACGCTGCCGTTCGTCGTTCGCGTGGCTCCCGCCCGTTCGGCGTTCGAACGACGCACGGCGACGAATTCCGCCCGAACGACGAACGGCCAACTCGGGATTGAAGGGGGGCCCGTCTTTCCTTAGAATGGCTGTTACCTCGGGAGGTTGTGATGAGATTCGCCGAGTTGCGCCCGATTCTGCTCGGAATGGCCGGCGTGATCGCTGTCACGTCCGCCGCCGCCGCGCAGACCTCTAAGCCAGCGCTCGACCTCGCAGGTCACGTTTACCAAAGACGTCGCGCCGATCCTGCAGCGCTCGTGTCAGAGGTGCCACCGGCCGGGCTCCATCGCGCCGATGTCGCTCCTGACCTACCAGGACGCGCGGCCATGGGCGCGGTCGATCAAACGCGAAGTCGAAGCGCGCAACATGCCGCCGTGGCACGTCGCGCGCGGCGTCGGCATCACGAAGTTCAAGGACGATCCGTCGCTCACCGATGAAGAGATCGCGACGATCGTGAAATGGGTCGATGCGGGCGCGCCGCAGGGGAACGCGGCCGACATGCCGCGCGCCCGTGGAGTTCAAGGACGACAACGCCTGGAGCCTCGGCAACGCCCGACCTGGTGGTCACCTCCAGGAAGCATGAGGTCCCCGCGGCCGGCTCCGACTGGTGGGGCGACTACGTCATCGAGACCACGCTGCACCGAAGACCGCTGGCTGCGCGCCGTCGAAGCCAAGCCCGGCGTCGGCAACAAGCAGGTGACGCATCACCTCGTCGGCTATCTGATGCAGGACGACGACGACACCGTGTCGCTGGCCGGACGGGCCGGCGGAGCGGGCGGCGAGCAGTTCCTCGTCGAGTACGCGGTGGGCAAGAACGCCGACATCTTCCCTGAAGGTACCGGACGGCTCGTGAAGGCCGGCGCGAAGATCCGCTTCAACATGCACTACCACCCGATCGGCGAAGCGAAGACGGATGCCAGTCAGATCGCGCTGTACTTCTACCCGAAGGGCTACACGCCGAAGTACTACTACCAGTCGTCGCACACCGGCGACAACGACGACATGGACCTGCCGGCCGGCGTCGACAACATCCGGACCGAAGGCTACTCGCGCCTGAACCAGAACGCGCGCGTCACGGCGTTCCAGCCGCACCTGCACAACCGCGGCAAGGCGCAGTGCATGCAGGCGATCTATCCCGACGGCAAGATGGAGACGCTCAGCTGCGTCGATCGCTACAAGTTCGGCTGGCACATCGTCTACAACTACGCCGACGATGCCGCGCCGCTCCTGCCGAAGGGCACCATGCTCAAGGTCACGAGCTGGCACAACAACACCGCGACCAACATCTACAATCCCGACCCGCAGAACTGGGCCGGGTTCGGCCAGCGCTCGATCGACGACATGTCGTTCGCGTGGGTCAGCTATGTCTGGCTGGACGACGAGGAGTTCGCCAAGCAGGTCGCCGAGCGCACGAAGCAGACGCAATCGACGAACACCCAGCAGCAACAGCAGCAGTAGACCAATGCAGGGACGTCTGACATGGGGCGCCGCGGTCGTCGCCGCGACGATCGCGGCGGCGCCGCTCGGCGCCGGTCAGCAGCTCGAGTCGCAGATTCCCTACGGCACCGGGCAGAACGTCGCGCCCGTCTACGAAGGATGGGAAAAGAACCCGGACGGCTCGTTCAACATGGTCTTCGGCTACATGAACCGGAACTACGACGAGCGTCCCGAGATTCCGGTCGGTCCGAATAACTCCTTCTCGCCCGAGCCAGCCGACCGCGGACAGCCGACGCATTTCTATCCGCGGCGGCAGCAGTTCATGTTCAAGGTCCGCGTGCCGGCGACGTTCGGCAAGCAGCAGCTGGTGTGGACGCTCACCCGCGCCGGCAAAACGGAAAAGGCTGTCGGCAAGCTCGATCTCGAATGGGAGATCTCGCAGGTCGTCATCAGCCAGAATCGCCGCGGGCTGGCGCAACGACTCAGTCACGGCGCCGCCGAACAAGCCGCCGACGATCAGCGTCGACGGTCCGGCGAAGCTGACCGCGGTCGTCGGCAAGCCGCTGGCGCTCGCCGTCAACGCGAGCGACGATGGCGTCCCGGAGCCGCCGAAGCCGAACCCGGCTCGCGGCGCGGGTGCCGGACGGGGCGGCGCGCCGCCGCCGCTCGTCACGGTCCGGCAGTCGTCGCCGATGCAGCAGCAGATCATTCAGCCGAGCCGCGAAGGGCTGGCGGTCACGTGGACGCAGTGGCGGGGTCCGGGGCGGCTCTCGTTCACGCCGCCGCGGATGGTCGTCAAGGACGGCAAGGCATCGACGAGCGTGACCTTCGCCGAGCCAGGCACGTACACGATCCGCGCCTACGCCGACGACGGCGTCGTCTTCGAGCCGACCGATTTCACGGTGACGGTTTCTGGATCTTAGGATCTTAGGATTTGGGCATCTATTTCCTTGCCACTGGCGCGAGCTTCGTCACTTTGATGGCGCGCGAGTAATCGAGGTATCGATCGGGGGTGCCGGACACCTCGACCTGGCGGCCGATGAAGGGCGTCAGCTTCGCGTACTTGTCGGCGGCGTAATCACCGGTGATTTTGAGGAGCCCGTCGCCGTCGGTGAGGATGGCGAGCGCCTGGCCCTTGGCCACGCACTCCTTCGCGCACGCCACGTGACCGGCGCCGGTCGATTTCTCGATCCCGAGCTTCGTGTAGCACGACACTTCGACGATCTCGCCCCGGACCGTGAGTGGCTGCGCCCCGAGTGACGCGCTCGCCACCACGAATGCGCCCACCACCGCCACGCGTAGCATCTTCATGGCGCCCCCTCGTCAGAAGAGTAGCGCCAATCTTAAATCTGAGCGCAATCTGAAATCTTAAATTTCAGAATTCAGACTACTGAAGAGTTTGCGCCGCGCCCGGAATCGGGTTCGGGAGTGCTGCGCCGACGCTGACGTAGATCGTGCCGGGCGTGTCGGTCGCGAAGTACCGGTTGCCGGTCGTTCCAGGGGAAACCGGGATGGCGTTGGAATAGAAGGATGTCGCGCGGGGTGAGCCTGCCGCGTTGCACGTCGGAAGGACCACGTCGGCCGTTCCCGGGTCGGCGTTTTTGGCGACCGCGAGGATGTATCCGCTCTTGCGGACGCCGTTGACCGACAGGTCGGGGCTCAGGAAGCCATGACCGCTCGACGGCGACGGCTTCACCAGGTCCGCGAGGTCGGTCGCGTACCCGCCGTTGCCGCAGGTCGTCGCGTAGTTCGCCTCGCTGCTCGAGATGGCCCGGAGCGCGGCAATGCCGCTCGATTCATTCGCGGCCAGCCGCGCGCGCAGCAGCTGCGGCACGGCAATCGCGACGAGGACGGCGATCAGCGCGGCCACGATCAGCACTTCGATCAGCGTGAATCCCTGTTCGCGTCGCATGGATGAGGCGATGGCGCTATCCGCAAGGCCGATGCCTGATCCGGGCGTGCAGGTTTGCGCACGGCCGCGCAGTAAGCGCGCTCGGGTGACGAAAAAAGACGGGCGATGTGACACGGGTTGTCAACACGGGGAATCCAATCGCTGCTGGGTGGATCCTGTAGGGTGCTGCGGTGGATCCTGTAGGGTGCTCGGTGGATCCTGTAGGGTGCACGACGGATCCTGTAGGGTGCTGCGAACCACTACGCGGCACTCTCCGTCAAAGCCGACGTGATCTTCGACCTGCGGGACGTCCTGCGCGGGCTGGGCCGGGATCGCGGCTATTCCACGATCGTCGTCCTGACGCTCGCGCTGACGATCGGCGCCACCACAGCCGTTTTCGCGATTGTCAACGGCATCCTGCTCAAACCGCTCGCCTACGACGAAGCCCACCGCCTTGTGGTCGTTAACGAGGTCGTGCGGGAGTTGGCTGATCAGTATCCGATGCTGCCAGTCAACCCGCGCCACTTCGAGCGGTGGCGCGAACGATCGACGACGTTCGAATCGCTGGCCGAATTCAACGTCGCGCCCGCGAACGTGACCGGGCTGGGCGAAGCCGCTCAAGTCCAGGTGGTGCGCACCTCGGGTACGTTGTTCGAGGTGCTGCACGTCCAGCCGGCGCTCGGCCGCCTGCTGAGTCGTGTTGACGAAGGGAACGAGGCGCCCAGGGTGGCCGTCGTCAGCCACGCGATGTGGCGTGATCGCATGTCCGGGGATCCTTCGGCGATCGGCCGCTCGATCGTGGTCAATGGCGCGGCTCACACGGTTGTCGGCGTGCTCCCAGCGGACGCGAAGGTTCCAACCTTCTCGAGCTTGATCGGGCCGGGTCAGCTGAATGCCGCGCGCGGACGTGTTCGTGCCGCTGCGGCTGAACCTCCAGAGTATTTCGCCGGTCGGCGAGTTCAATTACGCCGCCATCGGGCGGCTGAAGGCGGGGACGACGATCGGCTCGGCGCAGGCGGAGCTCGACGTCCTTCAGGCCGACATCGCACGTGAGGCCGCCGACGAAACGAAACAGAGCGTGGGGCTGCGAGCGCTGGTGCGGCCGCTCTCCGAGTCGATCGTCGGCGGTGCGCGACGCGGGCTGGTGCTGCTGCTCGCCGCGATCGGGGCGGTGCTGATGGTCGCCTGCTCGAACCTGGCCAACCTCTCACTGACCCGGACGCTCGCGCGGCTGCGCGACGCAGCCATCCGCACGGCGCTGGGTGCAAGCGGACGGAGGCTTGTCGGGCGCGTCGTCCTGGAGCAGCTGGTGCTTGCCGCCGTCGGCGGTGCGCTCGGCATCGCCGTTGCGGCGCTCGCGCTGCGCGTGTTCGTGACGACCGCGCCCATCGATCTGCCGCGCGTCAGCGACGTCGCGACTCGACTTCCGCGTGCTGGCCTTTTCCGCATTCGTCGCGGTCTTCGCTGGGCTGGCCGTGGCCATCGTCCCCGCGTGGCGCATGGCGGGGCGCGACGTGCAGGACATCCTTCGTGCGGGAGGCGGCACCACGATAGGCGGCGCCGGCCTGCGCACGAGGTCCGTGCTGCTGACCGTGCAAATCGCGCTCGCCGTGACGCTGCTCGCGGTCACCGCCCTGTTGACGATGAGTTTTTCGAGGCTGCTGCGGAGCGATCGCGGGTTTTCGCCAGAGGGTGTCGTGGCGATCGACGTCTCGATGCCGGCCGGGCGATACGGCGATCCCGACAAGGTCGCCGTCGCATACGCCCAGTTGCTGGAGCGGATCCAGGCCATCCCGGGGATTTCGTCGGCGTCGTGGGTGTCGGTGCTGCCGCTCTCCGGCGAGAACTGGGTCGACGTCATCCAGGCGACGGGCGACTCGCGCCCGTTCACGCAAATGCCGACCGCGAACTTTCGATTCATCGCGCCCGATTACTTCAAGACGATGGGCATGCCCCTGAGGCGCGGCCGCAGCTTCACGGACGCCGACCGGGGGGGCGCGACGCTGCCGGCAATCATCACGGAGCGGACCGCGGCGGTCGCATGGCCGGGCGTCGATCCGATCGGACGCCGGTTCCTGCGGGGCGATCCGAAGGAGAAGCCGTTCGAAGTGGTCGGGATCATCGCCGACGGCTACAACACGCAGATCGACTCTGTCGTCACCGCTGATGGTCTACGTGCCGTACTGGTTCCGCAGCCGGCTCACCGCCTCGCTGGTCGCGCGCGGCGCGATCGACGCCGCGACGGCGGCGGCAGAAGTCCGCCGCGTCACGAGAGCGTTTGATGCCGAGATCGCGATCGCGCGGGTTCGGCCGCTGCAGCAGCTCGTCGACAGTGCGCTGGCCTCGCGCCGTTACCAGGTCACCGTGTTCATCGTGTTCGCAGGCGTGGGATTCCTGATTGCGATGATTGGCGTCTACGCGACGACCGCCTACGGCGTCTCGCGGCGGCGGCGCGAGATGAACATCAGGGTCGCGCTCGGCGCGACCCGCCGGGCCGTGCTCGCGCTCGTCGTGCGTCAGTCGTCGATTCCGCTGCTGACCGGGATCGTCATGGGGGCCGGCGCTGCCGTCGCGCTGAGCGCGGTCGTCGCCACGCTGCTGTTCGAGATGAGCGCGCGCGATCCGCGAGTCATCGGGGGCGTGGCGGCGGTGACGGCCGCGATCGGCCTCGCGGCGTCGTTGATCGCGGCGAAAAGCGGCTTGCTGGTCAACCCCGCCACGGTCCTCAGGGACAGGGGTTGCCTCGGTCGACATCCAGGCTCGCCGGCTTCTCCGGTACGGCTGGCCTCGCAATACGCAAATTTTCGCCAAAAAGCAGCCCCGGGCGCTCATCGGTGGCGCTTCTCCCGGCTATAGTTAGCGCTGAGTGTCATAGAATCTGATTCAGGCGGCCGATTAACCGGATGTTGGGTATTGTGAGGACCTCGGCGACACTCTACAAAAGGACCATGCCGGACTCTGTCCGTCTTCGCATCGCTGCCGTGTGTCTGCTGCTGCTGTATGGCCCGGTTGCGGCGGCGCAGACGCCCGCGTCCGCCCTTTTCGATCGCCTCACGCGCAGGCGATCGAGCCGCGTCCTTGCGGCTGATCTCCCAGGGCGCAGACGTGAATGCGACCGAAGCCGACGGCACGACGCCGCTCCATCTGGCCGCCGAGCGCGAGGACGTGGACGTCGTGCGAGCCGCTGATCCAGCGCGGCGCCAACGTCAAGCGCCGCGAACCGGTACGGCGTGATGCCGCTGTCGGTGGCCGCGGCCACCGGCAATGCGGCTGTCGTCGACGGCTCCTGCTCGACGCCGGCGCCGATCCGAACACCGCCGCCGCCGAGGGTGAAACCGCGCTGATGACGGCGGCGCGAACCGGCCGCGTGGATGCCATCAAGGCGCTGCTGGAGCGCGGCGCCGCAGGTCAACGCGCACGAAACCTGGCGCAACCAGACGGCGCTGATGTGGGCGGCGGTCGAAGGTCATGCTGACGCGATCTCGGCGCTGGTTCGTGCCGGCGCGGACGTCAAGGCGCGCTCGATCGGCGATTTCACGGCGCTCATGTTCGCGGTGCGCGGCGGACACGTCGAAGCGGCACGGCGGCTGCTCGCCGCCGGCGCCAGACGTCAACGACGCCTCTCCCGACGGCACGCGCGTGCTGACGATGGCGATCGTCAACGCGCACTACGAGCTGGCCGGCGCTGCTGCTCGAGCACGGGCGCCGATCCGAACGCGCACGGATCCGCGCGGTTCGGCGCTGCATGCGCTGAGCCTGGATGCGAAATCCGGGCTACGCCGCGGCGCCGCCGCGCACGTCCACCGGCACGCTCGACAGCCTGGAGCTGGCGCGCGCGCTCCTCGACGCGCGGCGCGAAGCCGAACGCTCCGCGTCAGCTGGAAAGAGGTTCCGTTCGATCGCGATCTCGGGATGGTGCGATCGCCGGCGGGCATCTCGATCGGCCGCAACTGGATGAGCTTCGTCGGCGCGACGCCGTTCTTCATCGCGGCGAAAGGCGCCGACCTCGCGCTGATGCGGCTGCTCATCGAGCACGGCGCCGATCCGAAGACTCCCGACCGTGCAGAACGTCACGCCGCTCATGGTGGCCGCCGGGCTCGGCTTCTGGGACGGCGAGAGTCCCGGGGCCCGAGAGCGGCATCCCCGAGAGCCAGGCGCTCGAGGCGGTGAAGCTGTGCCTCGAGCTCGGGAACGACGTCAACGCGGTCACCGACTACGGCGACACGGTCGATCGCCGGCGAGCCGCAGGTGCTGCTCCATCGTCATCCGTTGAACCTCGCCGAGTACGCGGACAAGGGCCTGGGCGACATGCGCTGGGGTGGTAGCACCGCGCTGCACGGCGCCGCGCTGCGCGGCGCCGATTCGATCGTCAGGTTCCTGGTCGAGAAGGGCGCCCGCGTCGATGCGCCGAACAAGCTCGGATGGACGCCGCTGACGGTCGCCAACGGCGTGTTCGTCGCGAACACCGAAAAACGCTGGCCGTCGACGGTGGCGCTGCTGCAGGACCTCGAAGCCCAGGGCCGGACCAACGCGGACGCCTCAATAGATGTCGCGCTCACCTGCCGTGCTGGCGCTCGTCGCCGCCGCTGCGGTGTTCACCGCGTCGATGTATCTGCAGGCCCAGACGCCCGCGCAGGCACCCTCGCCGGCGCCTGCGCCGGCGAGCGGCAACAGGACTGTCCAGCAGGTGCTGCAGCGCTACTGCATCAGCTGTCACAACGCAGCGATTGAGGACCGGGTCGCTGGCGCTCGACGGCGTCGACCTGCAGGACATCGGCGCCCACCAACAGACTCTGGGAGAAGGTCGTCGCCAAGCTGCGTACCGCAGCGATGCCACCGGCCGGGCGGCCGCGGCCTGACGCGGCGACCTACGATCGCGGTGGCGAGCTGGCTCGAAACGGAGCTCGATCGCGTCGCGGCGGCACGCCCGAACCCGGGCGTCCGTCCGCCGCTTCACCGGTTGAATCGCACGGAATACAAGAACGCGGCCCGCGATCTGCTGGCGCTCGACGATCTGCCGCGCGAGATGGAGATCGACGTCCTCCTGCCGGCCGACGACGCGAGCTATGGGTTCGACAACATCGCCGACGCGCTCGGGCACGTCGCCGACGCTCATCGAGCGCTACCTGTCGGCCGCGCAGAAGATCAGCCGGCTGGCCATCGGCGATGCGTCGACGCCGATGATCGTCGACACCTACAAGATTCCGCCGCAGCTGCCGCAGGAGGATCGCTTCGACGGGCCTGCCGTACGGCACGCGCGGCGGCATCAGGATCGAGCGCTTCTTTCCGCTCGATGGCGAGTACACGTTCCGCATGGTGCTCGGCGGCGCGCCGCTCGCCCGACCGCCACGACCTCGAGCTGCTGATCGACGGCGAGCGCGTCCAGGTGTTCACGGTCGACGGCGCGCGGCCGCGGCCGTGGCCGCGGCAATGCCGGGCCCGCCCCGGCGTCGGCGACCCTCGCCCTGATCGAGCAGGCGGCGCCGGACTACCAGGTGAAGCGATTCGTGCCCGCCGGACACCACACGGTGATCGCGACGTTCGTGAAGAAGACCTCGGCGGCGGTCGAGGACGTGCTGCGTCCGTTCAGCCGATCCGGGCAGGCGAACGCGCCGGCGCAGCCGTCGCTGGCGAGCGTCACCATCACCGGCCCGCTGGCCGCGTCGGGACCGGGCGAAACGGCCAGCCGGCGGCGGATCTTCACGCTGCCGTCCCAGCGCGCGGCGACCGAGGAGGCGGCGTGCGCGAAGGAGATCGTGGCGGCGCTGGCGAAGCGGGCGTACCGGCGGCCGGTCACCGACCAGGATCTGCGGACGCTGTTGCCGTTCTATGAGACCGGACGCGCCGAGGGCGGCTTCGAGGCCGGCATCCAGCGCGCGCTCGAACGGATCCTCGTCAGTCCGTATTTCCTGTTCCGTGCGGAGCGCGCCCCGGCTCGGGCGCCCGGCCGCATCAGCGACCTGGAGCTCGCGTCGCGCCTGTCGTTCTTCCTGTGGAGCAGCATTCCCGACGACGAGCTCATCGACGTCGCGGCGCGCAACGCGTTGAGCGCGCCGCCGGAGCTCGAGCGCCAGGTCAAGCGGATGCTGGCCGATCCGCGGGCCAGCGCGCTCGTCGACAACTTCGCCGCGCAGTGGCTGTTCCTGCGCAACGTCGACGCCGCCGCGCCCGACCCGCGGGTGTTTCCCGACTTCGACGAGGCGCTGCGCCGCGCGATGCGCCGCGAAACCGAGCTGTTCGTGCACGACGTGCTGGCGAACGATCGCAGCGTGCTGGAGCTCCTGACGGCGGATTACACGTTCGTCAACGAGCGGCTCGCCAGGCACTACGGCATCGCCGGCGTCTACGGCGATCAGTTCCGGCGCGTCTCGATTGCCGACACGCCGCGGCGCGGCCTGCTCGGCCACGCCAGCCTGTTGACCGTCACCTCTTACGCGCACCGCACCTCGCCGGTGTTGCGCGGCAAGTGGATGCTCGACAATCTGCTCGGCGCGCCGCCGCCGCCGCCGCCGCCGGACATCCCGGCGCTGCAGGAGACCAACGCCAAGACGGGCAAGGCGCTGACGATGCGCGAGGCGATGGAGCAGCATCGCGCCAATCCATCGTGCGCCAGCTGTCATGCGCGGATGGATCCGCTGGGCTTCGCGCTGGAGAACTACGACGCGGTCGGCCGCTGGCGGACGCAGTCGGCAAACGCCGCCATCGACGCGTCGGGCGCGCTGCCCGATGGCACCGCATTCGAGGGCGCGCGCGGCCTGATCGAAGCGATCCTCCGGCGTCCCGATGCGTTCGCCACGACCGTCACCGAGCGGCTGCTGACCTACGCGATCGGCCGCGGCGTGGAGTACTTCGACGCGCCGGCGATTCGTGCGATCCGCCGCGACGCCGCCGCCCACGACTATCGCTTCTCGGCCATCGTCCTGGGCATCGTCAAGAGCGTGCCGTTCCAGATGCGCGCTCGTAGGCCCGGCCTCTCAGGCCGGGCACACGCCGGGCGCTGACGCCGGACCTGAGAGGCCCGGCCTACACGTCGCAATGGAGGAGTCACTGATCATGTTCATCAGCAGGATGTCGCTGCCTCGGCGGACGTTCCTTCGCGGGCTGGGCGCGACGCTCGCCCTGCCGCTGCTCGACGCCATGGTGCCGGCGCTCTCGGCGCTGGCGCAGACGGCCGCGAAGCCGGCGCGCCGCCTCGGGTTCGTCTACGTCCCGAACGGCGTCATCCAGGACGAGTGGGTGCCGGCGGCCACCGGCGCGGGATTCGAGCTGTCGCCGACGCTGCGGCCGCTCGATCCGGTGCGCAAGAAGATCCTGGTGCTCACCAACCTCGCGCAGAAGCAGGCCGAGTCGTTCGGCGACGGCAACGGCGATCACGCGCGCGGTACCGCCTCGTGGCTGAACGGCATTCATCCGAAGCGGACCGAAGGCGCCGGGCATCCAGGCCGGCACGACGATCGATCAGATTGCGGCCGCGCACCTGGGTCGCGAGACGCGGCTGCCGTCGCTGGAACTGGCGCTCGAGGCGCAGGAGCGCAGCCTCGGCAGCTGCGACAACGGCTACGCGTGCGTCTACATCAACACGATCTCGTGGCGCACGCCGACCACGCCCGTGCCGATGGAGATTCATCCGCGCATCGTGTTCGATCGGCTGTTCGGCGACGGCGGCAACGCCGCCGAACGGCTCGCGCAGGTGCGCCGGCACGCACAGCATCCTCGACTCGGTGCAGGAGGAAGCGGCGCGGCTGCAGCAGTCGCTCGGCGCGTCCGACCGCACCAAGGTGAACGAGTACATGGAAGCGGTGCGCGAGGTGGAGCAGCGGATCCAGCGCGCCGAGCAGCAGACCGGCGAGCTGACGCATCGACCTGCCGGGCCGTCCGACCGATATCCCCGAAAGCTTCGAGGAGCACGCGAAGCTGATGTTCGACCTGCAGGTGCTCGCCTACCAGGCCGACATCACGCGCGTGACGCTCGCTGCTCGTCGGCCGCGAGCAGAGCGGCCGCTCGTTCCCGAACATCGGCATCGCCGAGCCGCACCACTCGATCTCGCACCATCGCGACGATCCCGAACTGATCGCCAAGAAGGCGAAGATCGACGCGTATCACGTGCAGCTGCTGACCGTACTTCCTGCAGAAGCTCGAGGCGACGCCGGACGGCGACGGCTCGCTGCTCGATCACTCGATGATTCTGTACGGCGGCGGGCTGGGCAATCCGAACCTGCACGAGCACAGCAACCTGCCGCGTGATCCTCGCCGGCGGCGGCACCGGGACGCTGAAGAGCGGCCGCCACATCAAGTATCCCGACGAGACGCCGATGACCAATCTGCTCGTCAGCATGCTCGACAAGGTCGGCGTGCAGATGGACAAGGTCGGCGACAGCAGCGGGAAGTTGGAGGGGTTCTCGAGATCTGAGGTCGTCAGGATCCTCAGGACGTGAGGATTCAAGTCCGGACTTCAGATCCTGAGATCGCTCACGGTTCGACTGCTTCGAGATCTTGATGCTCTCCAGCGCTGCCTGATCGCACGGGCAGCTCTGTCTCTCCCGCTGGAAACTTGTTCACGCTGAACAGATAGGCCACCAGGTCCGCGTACTCCTGCGGCTTCAAGCTCTCAGGCGCGTCAGCGGGCATCGTCGTGCGGATGGTCTTCAACAGGTCCGCGGCGGTGCGGCCGTCCCAGATGCTCCAGAAGGGCCCGATCAGCGTCGGCCCGATGTCGCCGCCGAGCGTTTCGCCGTGGCACGTGGCCGCAGGACGCCTGATAGATCGCAGCGCCCGCGCTCGCTCTGCGCAGCCGTGTAGACACCCTGCCAGACCGATCGGGTCGACGGCTCCTGGGAGGCGACAACCGTCGTCGTGAGGACCAACGCGAACAAAATGCAACCACGAAGACTCGAAGACACGAAGAACGCCTTCTTGATTTGCTTCGAGTCTTCGCGACTTCGTGGTTGCATTTCAGCCCTTTGTTCGTGACTTTTACGGCAGGCTGAGCGCCACGAATTCTGCCGGGTGATTGGTCGCTCCGATCGGCGCGACGATGTACTGCTTGCCCTTGTGCAGGTAGGTCATGATCGCGCCGGTCGTGCCGGCCGGCAGCTTGAAGTCCCACACCACCGCGCCGCTCTTCTTGTCGTAGGCGCGAATCCGGTTGCCGTTGTTCCCGCCGCCGGGCGGCGTCCGGATCATGATCGGGTCGCCCTGCGCGACGAACAGCAGCGTTCGCGTCAAGAGCGGCATGTCGCGTGACGGCTGGCCGAGCGGCGGCAGGTTCAAATGGCGAATCGCTTCGTGATCACGCGGACCGTCGCCGTTGGCCACGCTCCACAGGTGATCGCCGGACTTCAGGTCGATCGCCACGATCCGCCCGTAGGGCGGCTTGCTGATGGGCAGGCCGCGAGGGCCGATGACCAGCTCGCGGTCGCCGCGCGTGTAGCGCAGATCGGTCGTCTTCGGATCGCCGGGCAACAGGTCCGCGGCGAAGGTGCCGGTGATCGACGGGATGTAGATGATGCCGGTTTCCGGGTCGAACCCGGCGCCGCCCCATTCCGCTCCGCCGGTCGCGCCCGGCATCTGCAGCGTGCCTTTCGTATCGGTCGGGCCCGGCCCGCGAACCGACGGCGGCGTGTAGATCGGGCCGAGGACGTAGCGCTTCGCGATCTCGAGCGCCTCGGCGCGCAGCTCCGGCGTGAAATCGATCAGAGTCGTCCGTCGTCAAGCCATGGCGATCGAACGGCGCCGGCTTGGTCGGGAACGGCTGCGTCGGCGCGGTTTTTTCACCCGGCGTATTCGACTTCGGGACAGGCCGCTCTTCGATCGGCCAGATCGGCCGGCCCGTGGCGCGGTCGAAGACGTAGGCCATCGCCTGCTTGGAGAGCTGCACGACCGCCCTGACGACCTTGCCGTTCAAGGGGATATCCACGAGGATCGGCGCGACGTTGGTGTCGTAGTCCCACAAGTCGTGGTGCACCAGCTGGTAGTGCCAGACGCGCTCGCCGGTTGCGCAGCGGACGCACACCAGGCTGTTCGAGAACAGGTTGTTCCCCGGGCGGTGGCCGCCGTACATGTCGTTGGTCGGCGCGCCGGTCGGCAGATACGCGAGACCGAGCTGCTCGTCCGAACTGATCAGCGACCACACGTTGGCGGCGCCGCTGTACGACCACGAATCCTCTTCCCAGGTCTCGCTGCCGATTTGGCCTGGCCGCGGGATCGGGTTGAACGTCCAGCGCAGGCGGCCGGTCCGAACGTCGATTGCCTGCACGATGCCGGGCGCCAGCGAGTCCTTCCGGTTCGGCGAGTCGGACATCGCGTTGCCGATGATGACGACGTCGTTGCAGACCTGCGGCGAGCTGGTCGCGGTGAAGTTGGTGGCCTTCGGGCCGAGCGCCGGCAGGAGGTCGACGCGGCCGTTGCTGCCGAAGCCGCGGATGATCTTGCCGGTCTTCGGTTCGAGTGCCGATCAGGTACTGCCCGCGCACGGTGAGCAGACGCGCTTCGCCGCCCGCGCCCCAGTAGGCGATGCCGCGCGACGGCTGACCGCGCAGCTGATCGCCCTCGAACCGCTCCTGCACCCAGATGGTCTTTCCCGTTTCCGGATCGAACGCCTCGACCAGGCCGATGCCGTTCTGCGCGTAGAGGACGCCGTCGATCATCAGCGGCGTCGGGCGGAACGAGTTGCCGAAGCGCAGGTCGGGCTGTTCGGCGCGCAGCTCGTCGGCGACCGCCGATCGGCGCCACGCGATCCGGAGGTTGGCGACGTTCGAGGCGTTGATTTGATCCAGGGGCGAATACTTGGTAAACCCTTTGTCGCCCGCGTAGTCGCGCCACTCGCCGGTCCGGCCGGTGCCGGTCTGCGACTGTATGCCGGTCGTCCAGGCGAGCATCGCCGCGCACGCGGCGCCGGCGGCGAGGAGAATGCGCCGTCGCATGATCATCTCGGTCCTCCCCTACTGCATCTGCGGCGAGCACTATAGCAGCGTCGAACTCTGAGGTGTGAATCTTGAAGCTGTGGTGTGTGCGGACCACGCACAACGGCGCGACGGTCGTCACAGTTGGCCCCGGGACAGACAGACGCCGTCAACACTCGACGGCGTGGAACGATCAGCGTGCTGTCAGAAATGCACCCGCGAATGCACTAGAGGCGTTCGTTATGAAGCCGACAGCTGTCCGTGCGGCGGCGACCTGACGGGCGACGTAGTGCGCGTACTGCGGTGGCCGGCTGCGACTGATTGCGCTGATCGCGCCGGGCGCCGTCTGTGAGCGCATGCTGCGGCACCTAGGCCTGCCGGCCGAGGTGCCCGCGGCACGGCCGCCGCGCGCACCGCCCTTGGCGTACGACGCCGACGATCAGTCCACACCAGACGCCCTGGGATTCGATTCGTAGACCCCACCCGAAGGGGTCGCCGTTCGCCAGGACCAGATGGAGGTGTGGCCAGCGCTCGTCTGTACGGCACGGGCGCGACGGTTGATCCGCCGCTACAGCCTCCCCCGGTCTCATCCGCGCTGTCGGAGGCGGGAGGAGAAGGGTCCCCAAGGTCTGAGAAACGGGGCTTCCGTCAACCTCGAGCCGCTTATCCTTCCTATCGTTTTGCGCGTGCCCGCCGTCGGCTGAACGGCCCTTCTGGCGGAGGGCCAAGAAATGCCGTGACTCGGACCGCGGGGTTGACCGCCTTTGATCATCACATCGCCTTGGCCTTGAGCACTCCGAGTTGAAGGAGCATGCCGGTGAAGTCGTACAGGCGCGTCTCGCTCGCGATCCGGCCGTCGCGGAACGTGAAGAGGAACGCCCCGCGGTTCTGAGAGCGGCGCCCGGTGGGCGGCACGCCCATGAACTCCCCGCGTTGCGTACTGTTGCCGGTAAAGAGCAGCGCGGCTTTATCGGCGTCGCGATCGACGACGATGTCGTTGATCTCGAACCTGAAGTCGCCAAGCGATTGAAACAATTCGCGCCACGAGCTCTCGACCTGCTGGCGGCCGCGGATTGTGTGAAACAGCGGACTGGTGATCTCGGCGTCGTCGGCATAGTCGGCGACGAGGGCGGCGGCGTCCAGTCTTTCCCAGGCCCGCATGTGACGATCCAGGAACGCGCGGATTTCCTCGCTCGTCATCAGGCACCTCGTGGGTGGACGTTGGCGCATGCAGCACGATCTTCAGCAGCCGGCCGACCTCGCCGCTCGTTCAGGGCGATGGCCGTGACGCGGGCGCCCCTCGCGAGCCGCCGCGCGACGATCGTGCCGACATAGGCGACGTCCACGATAAAGGCCACGCGTCCGGGGTGTGACCAGCCACGGCCCAGCCGCCCAGCCAGCAGACCGGATACTATCCTTCCTTGATGGCCGCGATGAACTCATTTGGATACGTTCGTGCCGGCCCTCGAGAGTCGAGACGTGGCCGGCGGCGAGCATGCGCTCTCAGTTTGTCGGCGGGACCCGGTTCAGCTTTCCAGCCAGTTGAGCACTGCGACGAACTGCTGCGGGCTGCTCGCGTCGCCCGGGCCGCCGATCGTTTGAAAATGAATCGGCCGTCCGGGGCCACGTCGTAGTTCGGGCTGTTCGCGAGCGGCAGATCGTATTCGGCGACGCCGAACAGCGGCCGCGGCGGACGATGCAAAAACCGCTCACGCGTCTGGACTGGAACAGTCATCAACGTCCCGGCGTTGCGATCCACGTAAAACAGCTCGTCACCGCGCGGACTCCACCTGGGTTCGACGCTGGAATAAGTCGCGGGCATGACGATCAGCGTCCGGGTCATCTTGCCGCCCATCGCCGTAGCCGAGAAGAGCGTCGCTTCGAGCGCCAGGGATGAGGTTGGCAAATCGCCTGCGCGATCGGAACGTGCGCGCGTAGCGTGCAGGCTCTGCGGGCAGAGCGCAAGAAAATTCCGTGAATCCGGCCACCGCGGTGCGGCTACCATCTAGCCCCGCTACCCATAATCTGAAACGCGGAGCCGCTCCGGCGCCCCGTTGTCCCTCGGAGAACCGCTGAGCGACCTGATCTGAGACCCCAACGACCTGTTTCGGGAGAGTGTGCCGATGTCCAAACTATTAGGACGGTTGACGGACCTGCTGCGGCGCCCATGGTACGAACGTCCGCGATTGCTCGCGATGGCGGAACTGATCGACATCCGCAACGACCTGCGCGAACAGAATCTCCACGACACTGAAGAGCCGCCGCTGAAGCGCCAGGAAATCCCCGCCGATCTGAATCCAGCGGTGCGCACAGGGCGGTCGATCGACGGCACATTCAACGATCTCCACGTCCCGGCGATGGGTGCGGCCGGACGAAGGTTTGGTCGAAACTTCGCGCTGCAACATGTGTTTCCCGACACGGCGAACCTGCTCGTCCCGAACCCGCGCGTCGTGAGCCTCGAATTGATGACGCGGGACCAGTTTCAGCCCGTCACCGTTCTCAACCTGCTGGCTGCCGCCTGGATTCAGTTCATGGTGCACGACTGGTTCGTGCACAAACGGTCCAAGACGCAGACGATCGGGATTCCGATCCAGCCCGGCGATGCCTGGGGTTCGCCCGAAATGACCGTGCCGCGGACCGAGCCCGACCCGGCGCCTCCGGGCTCGACGCGACCACCGGCCTATGCGAACGAGAACAGCCACTGGTGGGATTCGTCGCACCTCTACGGCTGCGATGCGGCCACGGCCTCGAAAGTCCGGGCCCACATTGGCGGGAAGCTGCGAATCGAGCCGACCGGGCTGCTTCCGGTGGATGAAGAAAAAGGCATCCATTTCAGCGGCTTCACCGACAACTGGTGGATCGGGCTGGCAATGCTGCACACCCTGTTCACGCTCGAGCACAACTACCTGTGCGACCTCCTGGCGCATCAGCACCCGGGGTGGAACGACGAACAGATCTTCCAGCAGGCCAGACTCATCAACTCGGCGTTGATCGCGAAGATTCACACGGTGGAATGGACGCCGGCCATCGTGCCGAATCCCGTCGTGAAGGCCGCGATGAACGTGAACTGGTACGGCCTCAAGTCGGATGAGGCTCAGGAGCTCCTCACGTTCATCGACAGGAGCGAACTGCTCGGCGGGATTGTCGGCTCCGAGGCAGACCACCATGCCGCGCCGTACTCGCTGACCGAAGAATTCGTGGCGGTGTATCGCATGCACCCGCTGATGCCGGACGAATTCGCGTTCCATTCGGTGCACACCGGCGGTCTCCTGGAGACTCGCCAGCTTGACGAGATTGCGGGACGCCGCACACCGGCGATCGCCGATCGGCTCACCATGCCCGATCTCTTCTACTCATTCGGCACGTGCCATCCCGGCGCGATCACGCTGCACAACTACCCCCGGCATCTGCAGAATCTCACGCGGGATGACGGCGAACGTCTCGATCTGGCGGCCGTGGACATCCTGCGCGATCGCGAACGCGGCGTGCCGCGGTACAACGAGTTCAGGCGGCTTCTGCGCAAGGAACCGGTGAAGTCGTTCGACGAACTGACGACGAATCCCGAGTGGCGGACCCAGATCAAGCGCGTCTACGGCGGCGACCTCGAGAAGGTCGACCTGATGACGGGACTCTTCGCAGAGCCGCTGCCCGAGGGCTTCGGCTTCAGCGAAACGGCCTTCCGGATTTTCGTCCTGATGGCGTCGCGCCGCCTCAAGAGCGATCGATTCTTCACCGACGACTATCGCAGGGAGGTGTATACCGAGTTCGGACTCGACTATCTGAGGAAGAACTCGATGCTCCACGTGCTGAAGCGGCACTACCCGCAGCTGGCGCCCGCGCTGGCTGGCGTGGACAACGCGTTTCACCCGTGGAAAAAGGTCAGCGCTCCGGTGTAGTTCAACGACAAGCGGCTGTGCGCCGATTGGTATTGCTGCCGACGTTCCCGCTTCAGGATCTTGCCGCTCGGGTTCTTCGGAAGCGTCTCGCAGAAGAACACGTGCTTCGGCACCTTGAAGCCGGCAAGATGTGCCTGGCAGTGAGCGACGGGGCCGATGCGTCGCTCTCCGCGCGATGTCCAGTGCTTCGTCAGGCGGCAGCGGACCACGCGCGATCCGTTGCGCCAGGTCCTCGCCCTCGACAGCGATACCGGGAGAATCTTCAGCGCGACATCGCGACCGAGCTTCGTGTCGGCGGCGCGGTACACCACGCCCATTCCGCCTTCGCCAAGTTTGGCGATGACTTCATAGGCCCCGATCTTGGCGCCTATCTGCATCGCAGCTCCTTGGCTACGGCGAGAGCTCGCCCTTCAGGCCGCATCCTTTGCCGCCGACGACTGGTGATCGATCGCCGGCATCGATTCGGCGCGGCGCGTGATGCCAAGCAATTGCCTCCGCTGCTTCATGAAATGGACGACGCGCACGACGAGTCTGGTCAGTGGCAGCGGCAGTCCGTAGAACCGGTAGCCCGGTCCGCCACGGGCGCGGACGAGGAGCCGTGTGGCGCCGGGCGCCACGTCGTCGAGCACGAACGTCCACGTGACTTCTGGCGCGCCGTCTGGCGCCAGCCAGCCGAGCGTCAACATCCGCTCGTGTTCGATCGCCAGAACCGTGAATCCCTCCGTCACGCCAGGCAGCGCCGGGAAGATCGTTCCGACAGCCGGACGCTGCAGCTCCGACACGATGCGCGTAGCACTCGGCTGCCGGCCGTTGTCGAGCCAGTCGTAGCTGTACCAGCCGGCGCGGCCGCCAGCGCCCATCCGCACGAGCCAGGGCCACAGGTCGCGCGGCGGGCGCTGAATCGTGACGCCGTGCGTGAGCGAGTCGATGGCCTGTGGATCCGCTCGTCTCCCGGAAGTACGCGCACCTTCTCCTCGTGTGTTGCGCATACCGATCTCGCAGCTGCGTGCAAGCTCGCGAGAGTCGTCCACTCGTACCGCCACATCACGAAGACGGCCCAGGCCATCACGAGAGTGCTCGTCACGGCCGCGACGAAGCCGCCGGCATTGGGCGACGCGGTCACGAAATTGAACGACGCGTGCCACAGGATGGCGGCAAGCACGCTACCGCCGCTGCTGTTGTACAGCCAGGTCAGGACGATCGCTCCAGCAAGGACCCCGAGGAAGAATCCAGGCAGGATCCGGAGGCCGATGGCGGTGTAGCTGGGCACGTAGAAGAACGCGGGCAGATGCCAGCCCGCCCAGCCGATTGCGAGGAGCAGGCTGCTCGTCATGGCCGAGTGCGTCCGTTGCAGGCGTGGCAGGGCAAAGCCCCGCCAGCCCACTTCCTCGCCGAGACCGCTCGTGAGGAACCAGAGTCCCCAGGCCATCAAACCCAGATCGGGAAGGAAGTTGGCTTGCCCAAGCGACGTCCACGTGGGCCCTGCATGGCCGGCGAGCCGTGCCGCGATTTGCCGATAGAACAGAAGCAAGGGCGAACCGATTCCAACCGCCCACCAGAAGAGCCGATCAGCAACGGATGTCGGTCGGGTGTGCTCGGCTGTCGCCGTCGGGTCGCGAAGCAGCCGCGCGATGACTAGCGCCGCGGCTGCCGGACCGAACGCCGTCAGATAGTGGAGCGACCAGGGAAGACGGGCCTGGAGGATGCCTTGCGCCTGCAATGCGAGCGGTACGGCAATGCTCCACGACACCGGCGTACACGACCAGGAAGTATGAGGTCAATGGATGTCGTGCCACCCAGTTCTTCATGCGACACGTCCTCTCGATTCGGCCATCACTCGAGAGTACTGAACCTGCCGGCGCGTACCTGCTCGGCCGCGGAATGAACACCGCTCGACGTGCCGGATTTCCGGAGCCCGTCAGGTGCTCCTTGCCCGTCAGCGGCTCGTTTGACAGCCCAAATCGTCGCGCAGCGTGATCGGCCAGTGGCATTCGGCCTGCACGTCGGTCATTGATTCGCCGGATTTCCGGCAGCGCCGAGGAGGAGCTATGGGGCACCTGGAATTGAGCGCGCACATGACGGTGCGCCCGGGCTGCTCGAGGGGTTCAAGAAGCAGGCGGCTGAGTGCATCCGGATCACGAAGGAGAAGGACACACGAACGCTGCGCTACGACTGGTTCCTCAGCAGCGATGGCACGGAGTGCGAGGTTCGTGAGGCATACACAGGCCCGGAAGGGCTGATCGAGCACAACAGCCACATCCTCGAAGCTCGAACCAAGCTGTTCAAGGACTACGCCGACAACCACTTCATGACCGTGTACGGAGAACGTATCGCACCGCTGCTCGATCTGCTGAAGGCACACTGGAGTCGGATTCAAGTGGTTCTCCTTCCTTCAGGGGTTGGATCCATCCCCGTGAACCCGTCGCGGATTCCCGAGTCGGCGCGCGAGGCCGCGCAGCCTGTGTGAGTCACGGAGGTTCTATAGGAGGAACCTGTGACTCCAACAACCCTCGAAACGAAAGTGCACGACTTCCTCGCTCAGAAGCGCATCGCCGTTGCGGGCGTGTCGCGCGACAACAGCCACCACCCGGTCGGCAATCTGATCTATCAGCCGGTTGAAGAGGACCGGGCACGACGTATTCCCGGTGAATCCGCACATGCAGACCTTCGAGGGCGATCGCTGTTATCCCGACCTGCAATCAATCCCGGGTGGGGTCGACGGAGTGGTGATCATCACGCGACCTGAGATCACGGAGCGGATCGTGCGCGACTGCAGCGATGCCGGGGTCCGCCGCGTCTGGATGCACCAATCCATGGGGAAGGGATCGAGTGTCTCGCCGGAGGCAGTCGAGTACTGCCGTCAACACGATATCAGCGTGATCGCTGGTGCCTGCCCGATGATGTACGGCGCCGGCGTCGACTTCGGACACACGTGCATGCGATGGATCCTCAGAACTCACTGGCGGATCTGCCGACGTAACGGAGGAGAGTGCCGATGAAACCGACGGCGCCGCGTCGCCTGGATTCTCATCCTCATCGTCGACGCTGGGATACGTCGCGTGGGGCGCGATGGCGGCTGCAATGCCGGATCACCTGCTCGGACCAGGTGGCAGCCGATCCTGACCGCCGGTTACGAGGGCTTCTCCGGGGCTCCTGGTCGGAGCTCGCGGGCACGTCTCCGATGACGGCCGAGTACATGACGTGCTCTTCCGAATGTACGGCGTCTACAACGTGGTGTTCGGGCTGATGGCGATCGCCATCACTGTCACGGCCTTCCGCCGTGGTGAACGCTGGGCATGGTGGGCGTTGCTCGTCGGCAACACGATCGCATTCGTGTCGGCGATGACGTACGACTGGACCGTGAACGCCATCGGGCCGTTCGAGCTGTCGGAATACCTCGGCCTCGCCATGGTCTACGCGGCTCTCGCCGTCACAGCTCCATTTCGCGCAGCGGCCCGGCGGTTCCAGCTCCCGGGCTGACATCCAGGCGAGATGCCAGTGGAACCGCTTCGCCTGGCCCCTTTGATCGTGCTCGGCATGTGGCTGGGCGTGGTGATCACTGGGCCGACGAACAGGGACACACCACCATCTTCGACGGCATCCGCACGCCCCTGCGGAAATGGTGCACCCAGGCCAGGACGCCGACATTACCATCACGGTTGTCGCCCCGCCGGACGCGGGCCGCCATAAAGCTGCTCTTCGATCTCGTGCACAGAGCAGACCACGGGGTTCAGCGCAACACGGCTGTGCGATCGCGCCGGTCAGCGTAGACGTGGCCTAGCGCTCGGCAGCACCACCAGCACTACCGGGGGTCCGCCACGGTACAGCTCGAACTCCGGCCCTGGCCGTGTCAGGCCGGCGAAGCCCGAGAGAGCGGCAGATAGAACGCATCCAGTTGGTCGTAGAGCCGACCGCTGCCTTCACCTGCTCCGGTGCTGAAACGCCGTGTCAGCTCGTAGTGATCGCGAAGCGTAGCCTCGAGGCCCGGCGACACAGCGCTGTAGTGTCGCAGCGGTGAACGCTGCACCAGCACCCACTCCGGCGCGCCAGGCTCGAACGACTCGTTCGCGATGTTGTGGCCGAACTCGCCGAACCGAGAGCGCGCGCCCGTCGATGTCGAACGGCACGTGGCCGTACGTTTCACCCGTCTGGTAGAAGGTCGAGCCCGGCGGCACGATATCGGGCAGGGCGCGCCCCGCGACCACGCGGTTGTCTGTCGTGGCCAGCAGCCGATCGAGCATCACGCTCTTCCACGCCGGCTCCGCCGCCACGAGCAGCGCGCATCCGGTGATCGCCCAGGGCAGCACGGCCGGACGTGCCGCAGACGCTAGCCGGCGTGGAAGAGCGTGATGCTCGATCGGCTGCTGGCCACGACAGACAACCGCGTGGTCGCGGGGCGCGCCCTGCCCCGATATCGTGCCGCCGGGCTCGACCTTCTACCAGACGGGTGAAACGTACGGCCACGTGCCGTTCGACATCGACGGGCGCGCGCTCTCGGTTCGGCGAGTTGGCTACAACATGGCGGACACGGTTGGTTCGACCTGGCGCGCCGGAGTGGGTGCTGGTGCAGCGTTCACCGCTGCGACACTACAGCGCTGTGTCGCCGGGCCTCGAGGCTACGCTTCGCGATCACTACGAGCTGACACGGCGTTTCAGCACCGGAGCAGGTGAAGGCGGCGGTCGGCTCTACGACCAACTGGATGCGTTCTATCTGCCGCTCTCGGGCTTCGCCGGCCTGACACGGCCAGGGCGACTGAGGCTGTTGTACAGGCAGACCCCGGTAGTGCTGGTGGTGCTGCCGAGCGCTAGGCCACGTCTACGCTGACCGGCGCGATCGCACAGCCGTGTTGCGCTGAACCCCGTGGTCTGCTCGTGCACGAGATCGAAGAGCAGTTGATGGCGGCCCGCGTCCCGGCGGGGCGACAACCGTGATGGTGATGTTGACGTCTGCCTGGCCTGGGTGCACCATTTCCGGCAGGGGCGTGCGGATGCCGTCGAAGATGGTGGTGTGTCCCTGTTCGTCGGCCCCATGATCGCCACGCCCAGCCACATTGCCGAGCACGATCAAATGGGCCAGGTGAAGCGGTTCCACTGGCATCTCGCCCTGGATGTCAGCCCGGAGCTGGAACCGCCGGGCCGCGGCGCGGTCCGGAGCCGTGACGGCGAGCGCTCCCCAGACCAGCGCGAGGCCGAGGTATTCCGTCAGCTCGAACGGGCCGATGGCGTGCACGATCCTGTCGTACGTCATGGCCGATACCAACGCGACCGTGTTGCCGACCAGCAGCGCCCACCATGCCCAGCGCTCACCGCGGCGGAAGGCCGTGGCCGCGATGACGCTGCCCATGACTCCGAACAGGACGCTGTAGATGCCGTACATCCGGTAGAGCACCGTCATGTATCCCGCGACCAGCGGGGACGCGGCCGCGAGCTCCGACCAGGAGCCGCCGGAGTAGCCCTCGTACCCGGCCGGCAGGATCGCCTTGCCACCGGGGCCGAGCAGGTGATCCGGCGATACCGCGGCCGCCGCGCCCCACGCGATGTAGCCGACGTCGACGATGAGGATGAGAATCCAGGCGATCGCGGGCGCGTTTCATGTTGGTAGCCGGATGCCGGTAAGCTTCATGAGGAACCCCGCATGCAGGTGTGCCCGAAATCGACGCCGCGGCCGTACATCATCGGACAGGCGCCGGCGATCACGCTGATATCGTGCTGAAGGCAATACTCGACCGCTGCCGGCGAAACGCTCGATCCTTTCGCCATGGATCCGTGCATCCAAACGCGGCGCACCCCCGCGACGCTGCAGTCGCGCACGATCCGCTCCGTGGTCTCAGGCCGCGTGATGATCATCACACCGTCGACCCCGCCGGGGATCAATCGGAGATCGGGATAACAGCGATCGCCCTCGAAGGTCTGCAGGTGCGGGATTCACCGGGAATACATCGTGTCCCGTGCTCTTCAACCGGCTGCAGACCAAATGACCGACCGGGTGGTGACTCTTGTTGCGGGACACACCGACAACAGCGATGCGCTTCTGCGCGAGGAAATCGTCTCACCTTGGCGTCAGCGTTGTCGAGAATCATGGGGTCCCTCCAACCTCGGATGCCACAGCGGCTGCACGGCCTCGCGCTCAGCGCCTGGAATCCGCGACGGGACAGGTTCCAAACCCTGCATAAAGCAGAACCACTTGAATCAACGGCGTGCGCCTTCAACAAGTCGAGCAGCAGCTGCGATGGCTCTCCATAGAAGGTCATGAAGTGCCCGTCAGCGTAGTCCTTGAACAGCTTGGTGCGGGCATCGAGAATGTGGCTGTTATGCTCGACCAGCCCTTCGGGGCAGGTATATGCCTCACGCACCTCGCACTCGGTGCCATCGCGGCGTGAGGAACCAATCGTAGCGAAGGTGTTCGGGTATCCTTCTCCTTCGTGATCCGGATGCACTCGGCCGCCTGCTTCCTAAAGCCCTCAAGGCAGCCCGGCCGCACTGTCAGGTGCGCGCTCACCTCCAAGGTGCCCATGGCTCCTCCTCGGCGCTGAGGAAATCCAGCAATCAATAACCAACGTGCAGGCCCTCAAATCCACTGGCCAGATAGCACTACACAACTTGACTTGGGTGTCGGAACGAGCCGCTGACGGGCAAGGAGCACCTGACGTGCTGGAAATCCACACATCGAGAGCCGTGTTCATTCCGCAGCCGACAGCGCCGGCAGGATTCATGCGTCTCTCGAGTGATGGCCAAATCAAGAAAAAGGTAGTGTCGGCATGAAGAACTGGGTGGCACGACATCCCATTGACCTCATACTTCCTGGTCGCGGTACGCCGTGTCGTGGAGCATCCGGGTCCCGCTACCGCATTTTGCGGCGCAAGGCATCCTCCAGCCCGGCTACTCCTGGTCGCTCCACTTATCTGACGGCGTTGCGCTCCAGGCAGCCGCGGCGCTAGTCATCGCGCAGCTGCTTCGGGCTCCGAGAACAGCGGAGGCGCCGAGCACACCCGACCGACATCCGTTGCTGATCGGCTCTTCTGGTGGGCGGTTCAATGGGTTCGCCCTTGTTTCTGTTGCGTCGTCGCGCAAGTCGCAGCAGCGGCTGGCCGGCAGTGCAGGGCCCACGTGGACGTCGCTTGGGCAAGCCAACTTCCTTCCCGATCTGAGTTTTGATGGCCTGGGGACTCTGGTTCCTCACGAGCGGTCTCGGCGAGGAAGTGGGCTGGCGGGGCTTTGCCCTGCCACGCCTGCAACAGAGCACGCTCGGCCATGACAGCAGCCTGCTCCTCGCAATCGGCTGGGCGGGCTGGCATCTGCCCGCGTTTCTCTACGTGCCCAGCTACACCGCCATCGGCCTCTCCGGATGCCTGCCTGCGATTCCTGGGGGTTCCTCGCGACAATGAGTTCCTGACCTGGCTGTACAAGCTTCGGCAGCGGCGGTAGCATCCTTGCCGCCATCCTGTGGCACGCGTCGTTCAATTTCGTGACCGCGTCCGACCCCCCAATGCCGGCGGCTTCGTGCCGCGGCCGTGACGAGCACTCTCGTGATGGCCGCGGCCATCTTCGTGGTGATGTGGCATCAGTCGGACGACTCTCGCGAGCTTGCACGCAGCTGCGATCGGTATCCGCAAGCGCGCGAGGGAGGGTGCGCGTTATTCCAGGGGAGACGAGCGGATGCCGCAGGCCATCGACTCGCTCACGCACGGCGTCACGAGCTCAGCGCCCACCGCGCGACCGGATGGCCCTGGCTCGTGCGGATGGGCGCTGGCGGGCCGCGCCCCGCCGGTACAGCTACGACTGGCTCGACAACGGCCGGCAGCCGAGTGCTACGCGCATCGTGTCGGAGCTGCGGCGTCTCCAGCTGTCGGAGCGAGACCCGGCGCTCCTGGGGGTTCCACGGTTCTCGCGGAAATGGAGAGCAACAGGATGTTGACGCTACGGCTGGCTGGCGCCAGACGGCGCGCCAGAAGTCGCGTGGACGCTGCGTGCTCGACGACGTGGCGCCCAGCACCACGCCGCTCTCGTCCGCGCCCGTGGCGGACCGGGCTCCGGTTCTACGGACTGCCGCTGCAGCTGACCAGACTCGTCGTGCGCGTCGTCCGTTTCATGATGCAGCGGAGGCGATTGTGTTAGAGCAGTCACACCGCGCCGCGCCGAATCAAATACCAGGCGATCGATCACCAAGTCATCGGCGGCAAACTGCAGCCTGAGAGGGCGAGCTCTCGCCGTAGCCGAGGAGCTGCGATGCAGATAAGCACCGAGGATGCGGGGCCTATGAAGTCATCGCCAAACTTGGCGAAGGCGGAATGGGCGTGGTGTGCGCCGCAGCCGACACGGAGGCTCCAGTCGCGATGTCGCGCTGAAGATTCTCCCGGTCTTATCGCTGTCGAGGGCGAGGACAAGTCACACCGCGCGTCGTGCCGGCTCCACACTGACGAAGCACTGGACATCGCGCGGAGAGCGACGCATCGGCCCCATCACTCACGTCCAGGCACCGCGTGTCCGGCTTCTGAGGTCCCGAAGCACGTGTTCTTCTGCGAGACGCTTCCGAAGAACCCGAGCGGCAAAGCGGGGAAGGGAAACGCGGGCAGCAGGTACCAATCGGCGCACAGCCGCTTGTCGTTGAACTACACTGGAGCGCTGACCCTTTTCCACGGGTGAAACGCGTTGTCCACGCCAGTCAGCGCGGGCGCCAACTGCAGGTAATGCCGCTTCAGCACGTGGCGCATCGATTTATTTGTCAGATAGTCGAGTCCGAACTCTGTGTACACCTCCCTGCGATAGTCATAAGGTGAAGAATCAATCGCTCTTGAGCAGTTACAACGCCATGAGGAATAAAAATCCGGAAGGCCGTTTCGCTGAAGCCGAAACCCTCGGGCAGCGGCTCTGCCAGGAGTCCCGTCATCAGGTCGACCTTCTCCCTCGCAGAAAAACACGCGATTGATGGTTGCCGCCACTCAGGGATTCGTGGTGCCAGTTCGTCCGAACAACATAGCCGGCTCCTCGAGCGGAACCCGCCTGAACTGGTTGTTGCGCGGCACGCCACGTTCGCGAAATCGCGCAGGATGTCCACCGCCGCCAATCGAGACGTTCCGCCGTAATCTCGCGTGAGATTCTGCAGATGCCGGGGGTAGTTGTGCAACGTAATGGCGCGGGGGTGGCGCGTGCCGAACGAGTAAAAGAGATGGGCGTGGTGAGCCGATCGGCGATCGCCGGTGTGCGGCGTCCCGCAATCTCGTCAAGCTGGCGAGTCTCCAGGAGACCG